>CAVPNH010000014.1:0-193835 GCA_963706755.1 uncultured Gammaproteobacteria bacterium | reverse complement strand
GTTCAGGATGACAAAAACAGCGATTTTGCCAGAGGTTCAGGTTGCCCGGAGTATGGCGGAGGCCAAACGAGAGTTTGGACGCGAGGTTGAAACACACAGGCTGGAAAGCCTGGGCCACCAAACTTTTGATGGCAAGTATGGGTGGAATGGCTTTTGCAAAGTAGGGTAACAAAGGCGGGAGTATGGCTGCATAAGACAATTCGTGATCAGGGGACCGGTAACGCCGGGCCCAGGAGCGGAAAGGAAAAGTATGGGCCGTTTTTATGAGGATAGTCGGCAAGATATAGGCTTTCCGGACGAATTCGGGGAGGATATGTGCCAATCGGAGCAGGAACAAGCAGCACCGGGGGGAAAACCGAAGCCCGGGCCGGTAACGCCATTTTGCGGCTACGTGACCTTAGGGTGGTTGGCCCCTTCCTGCTCTCCCCCCCGAGGCGGCGGGAACGTGGCTGGTGTTGAGGACTGAGCTGGAGACGATAAAATACTCTAATAACAGATTGATATCTATATAAAAAAATACATTATTATTTTGATAAAAATAGACCTGCGCCGGTAGTTGCTCCCTCAAAATGACATTTTTCCCGCTGGAATGGCATGCCCTTCAGGCATTCGGCCCAAGCGAGAGGCCTGGGCCCCAGTTTTTATGGTTCTTGACAAAAGTATATCCTCTGCACCCCTCACCCTGACCCTATCCCCTCAAGGGGCAAGGCAAAATAAAGGATACTATTGGGAGCAATTGATATCACCTGTTAGCCGACAAACTTCTTAATTATTCACACGTTCTCTTACCCCTACCCTTTTCTGGCAACAGAACACTAATCACTGACCAACACCTTACCAACTGAACCCCTGAGGCAGATACAGCAGTTTCAGGCGGCGGTGGGCGCCATCCCGTTCCCAGGTAACGAGGCCGGACAGCAGGCGAAACTTGCTGGTAGTGGCCGTGGTTTCCCGGCCGGCCAGAAAGCTCAGTTCCCACAGACGGTAATCCGTATCTTCCTGCCAGCGGTACATACCCCAGAAGGCCTTGCCCTGGCGGTAGGTGTCCTGGCGGTCCTGGCTCCAGAGATACACCCAGGGTCCGAACAATCGGTCAAAGCCGGGGGACTGGATGAAGATCGGCTCGGGAGCGTGGAAATGGCTGAAACCCGGCCGGGAGGTGGAGAAATACAACGGCCAGAGCCGGTTTTTCTCCCGCCAGTCTCCTTTGGCGTCGATTTCGCTCGTATAGGTGCTGAACAGGAGATAGCGGTAGGTCTGCTCCCAGGTGCCGCCGCTGTTGTCGATTCTGTGGTCGTAGAGCCACCAGAAAATGGCGAAGCGTGATTTATCGGCTTCCTGGCGGTGATAATAGAAGGGAAAATAACTTTGCAGGGAATAATTGTCGCCCCGGCCCCGGACGATAAACGGCCAGGGGGTGTCCCACTGGTCATAGTTGCCCTGGTCCTGATGGTAGTGGGTGAAAAAGGGATAGAGGATGCTCTTGCGTGAGTGCGTGTTCGAGGTCTCCCAGGCATAAAACGGGAGAACCGAGTTAATGGTCTGGGGGTTGTCGGTGTCCAACTTCAGGCGCTGGTAGTGTATGGAGGGCCAGAGCGCGAAATATTTTTCATAGACGCCGGATTTAACAATTTTGCCCCCGAAAGGCCAGAAGGTAAGGGCCTCTTCGCCCCCGGTGGCGTAGGAAAAAAACGGCCAGAGGAGGCTGTAGCGGTAGGTATCCTCGGTGACGGAGCTGGCATACAGGGGCCAGAGGCAAAAAACGCCCCGGTCCCGGCCGAAGCGCTCCTTATAGGTGCCGTAGAAGGGGAAAACGCCGCCGTAGCTCTCCCCTTTGGAGGTGCGGCCGCCGTACAAGGGGAAGAATTGCCAGGAGGAGGCGCCGTCAGACCCCGGGTGTTCGCAGCGATGCTCCTGTGCGCGTATGTCGCCGGCGCCGGGTTCCCTGCTCATGCGAGTGCAGACGAGGGTGCCGCCGCGGAGGTGCCGGCGAAACCCCGGCCGCGCATCGGCCTCGTGCTCGGTGGCGGCGGGGTAAAGGGCGCGGCCCACGTCGGCGCCCTCGATGTACTCGACGAACTGCGCATTCCTGTCGATTGCATCGTCGGCACGAGCATGGGCGCGCTGGTCGGCGGCACCTACGCCTCGGGCATAAGCGCGGACGAGCTCGACGCCGCGGTCCGGTCGATCTCCTGGCAGGAAGCCATTGCCCGCAGCGGACTGCGCACGCAGGTGCCGATGCGCCGCAAGCTCGCCGGCAACAACTACAGCAACAGCCTTGAGTTCGGCGTGCGTGACGGTCGCCTCATTGCGCCGTCCGGCTTCATCAACTCGCAGAACGTCGACCTGACGATCCAGTACCTCGTGGGCCGCAGCCGCGGCATCACGAAATTCGACCAGTTGCCCATTCCCTTCCGCGCCGTAGCCACCGACATGCAGACCGGCGAGATGGTCGTCCTCGATCGCGGCGACCTGGCGCTCGCGCTTCGGGCGAGCATGGCTGTGCCCGGCGTGTTCTCGCCCGTGAGCATGGACGGCCGCATCCTCGGGGACGGCGGGCTCACACGCAACGTCCCGGTGGACATTGCCCGGCAGACCTGTGCCGACGTGGTCATCGCGGTCGCGGTGCCGAATCCCCCGCCCACGGCTGACGACCTGCGCTCGCCGCTCACGATGATGACGCGCACCCTCGACGTGCTCGTTGGCGCCAACGAGCGACAGCAGCTCGATACGCTGGGCCCCGCCGACGTGAAGATCGTGATCGAGATGGGGGACATCGGTTCGGCGTCTTTCGACCGGGTCGATGACGCCATCCCGAAGGGGCGCGCAGCGGCACTGGCGCATCGCGCCGATCTCATGCGGTATTCGGTGACCGAGGACGAGTACCTGGCCTGGCGGGAAACGGCGTCCCGGCCTGGGAGGGACAAGGTCACGCTGGCGGCCGTAAACCTCGTCGGACTCGAGCGGGCAAATCCGGAATTCATCGGGCAGACGCTCGGCCTGCAGGCCGGCGACGTGGTCGACTCGCGCCAGCTTGCCCAGCGCATGAACGCCGTGTTTGCGCTCTCCGACTTCGAGCGCGTGGCCTACACCTTGTCCGGGGACCCGAGTCAATCGACCCTGGACGTGCATCTGCTGGAGAAATCCTGGGGCCCGCACATCGTCCGATTCGATCTCGGCTTCTATATCGGCACGGATGAAGACACGGCGTTCACAATAGGCGCCGACTACCTGCAGACATGGGTCAACGACCGCGGCGGAGAGCTGGGCGGATCGGTACGGCTGGGTCGAACCTCGGGCCTGGAGGCCTCCCTCTACCAGCCAGTCGACGCGGCGCATCGCTGGTTCGTCGAGCCGGGCCTGATAGCGCAGCGATCCCTCGAGGACCTCTACGATGACGGCGACGCGGTGACCAGCTATCGGTTCTCTTCTGCGTGGGGCTACCTCGACGCGGGACACGTTTTCGGCAGGCGAGCCGAGCTGCGTGCGGGCGTCCGCTCCGGCGTCCAGTCGGCCACCCGGGAAATCGGTTCCCTGGACCTGCCCGACATCCCGGCCGAGGGCTATGGCGGCCTCTCGACGAGCTTCACCTTCGACTCGCGCGACCGCGACGTGCTCTGGCAGCGCGGCATGGTCGCCCGCATGACGTATTTCCGCAGCGAGGAAGCGCTTGGAGCCGAGGCACCCTATGACCGTTTCGAGGGCACGGCAACTGTCGCGCTGCCGTTGGAACGCAACGTCGGCTATCTGCGAGTGAGCGGCGGGTCCTCGTTCGATACCGCGCTGCCCTTGTACGACACATTCAGCCTCGGCGGCCCGGTCAGCCTGCCAGGGCTCAGCATCGGGGAACTGCGCGGGACGGGGTACTGGAGCGCGCAGGCGTCCTACCTGTGGCGGATCGCAGACATCAGCTACATCTTCGGCCAGTCGATCTTCGCGGGCCTGACGTTTACCGCTGCGGACATGAGCGGCCGCATCGACGGCGTCAACGCGTCGCCGATCTATTCCGGGGCATTCGTGCTGGCCGGCCGCACGCCGCTCGGCCCGCTGTCGCTGTCACTTGCCGGTACCACCACCAGCGACTGGCAGTTGGTGCTCGGACTGGGACGACCGATCGAGGAAGGCACGATCAACGACTTCGGCTGGTGATCGCACCGCCGCGACTCGCCGGTAACGGACGTCACCGGCCTGCGAAGCGATGCATCACGCCGACGTTGACGTTGAATGCGGTGCTGTCGTAGAAATTGACGTTAGAATCGTCCTTGCCCCAGAGGATGCCGCACAGTGCCTGCCAGCGTCCGCTCGCGGCCGGCAGCCGGTAGAACAGCGTGGAGTCGACGACGTAGCGATTGGAGTTCGTCTTCACGCCGAAGAGCGGATTGCGCGTGTCCTGGTTGCTGCCGCCGAAGGCGACGTTGCTGACAACGCTGTAGCCCTGTCCCAGGAAGACGTAGCTCAGCTGCAGAAGGTACGCGTCGCCCTTGATCGCCGCGCCTTCGCTGTCGTTGATCGTGTAGCGAACCAGCGGGCGCAACAGGTGCTGCGAACCCTCCCCCAGCTTGAAGAGGTAGGACACGTCGAAGGTGTACACATTGCCGTCCCGCCGCAGCAGGTCCTGGCAACGGATGGTAAGTCCAAACGGCCATTTCCGTGCAGCGGAGTGCGCGTGCGTGCCCTGACGGCGCGGCGGGTCGGGTGATCAGTTCAGGGCCTGATCGACGCTGGAGCCCCCGGGGTGCGCTGATCAAAATCGAAGGCGATCCCGGCGTCGAACGCGGGCGGTGCAGGAAGTAGCGCAGCCGCTTCGGGAAAGTCACGACCCATTAGCGTACGGGCACCTCTGGGAAGACGTGCTCGACCAGGTCGCGAGGTGCTGCTGTACGAGGCGGTAGAGCGCCGTGCGCTCGGGACGGCGACGACGGTAGACCCGCGCCCCGTGGGAACAGCTGGCGCCGCCGAAGTGCGATGAGACGGCCGACATCCGTGTCGGGACCGAAGCAGCAGGTCAGCAGAGGGTAGCGCCTGTCGGAAGTGCCGACGCACCAGGAAACGCGGCTGATCACCCAGAAAATGAAAGGCCCCGGTTTCCCTGGGCCTTTCATTGCCAGCGATGGAAAAGGGACAGCCCCTTTACAACAAGTTCGACAAGGTTCTGATTCCGCTTGCTGTGGAAGATCGTAGCCGTTCCCGGTACCGGTCGACGGCCATTTGTTTAAGACGCGCGTTCCGCGGGCCATGTCGAGGCCGTGGCGTGTCGCCGCTGCCGCCGCCCTGCTCTGGGCTGTGTCGCGCTGGGCGCAGACCACCTACCGGTCGACCATGCAGGATGGTCGCGTAATCTTCGGCAGCAAGCCAGCGTCAGGGGCCTATAATAAACCATGTTCCATGTTGGGGCGCATGGCGCTCGTCCGAGGTCACGCGCGTTACCCCTTGTTACCCAGGAGGAAATGTAATGAAAAGGCCCTTTGGAGTTACTGTACTTGCCGTACTGGCCGGCGTCCTCGCCGTGCTCTCGACCTTCGCCGCCCTGAGGTTCTTCGGCCTGATCTTCGGAATGATCAATGTGCCGGGGGTGCTCTGGCATGCCTTCCTGTTCGCCTTGATGGCCTGGGTCTACGGCTGGCTCGCTCAAATGCTGTGGAATATGCAGTCGCAGGCCTGGATCTTCCTGGCCGTCGTCACCGTCTTCAATCTCATGGTCGAACTTCTGGTCATCATCGGCAATGGCTCGTACGCCGACGTGCAGCTCTCGTTCATCCTGAATGGGTTGATCCTGATCTACATCATGCTCCCCGGTACGAGGCGCGCCTTCGGGATGAACAAACCGCAGGCGATGTAGGACCTGATTGCGTCACTCGAAGCTCGTGGTGAAACCGTCCACAACCAAGCGCAGATACCGCTGAAGATCGGCGGCGGGGTGAAAGCGCAGCGCCGCGACTCGCCGGTAACGTGCGTCACCGGCCTCCGAAGCGATACATCGCGCCGACGCTGACGTTGAACACGTCGCTGTCGTGGAACCGTACGTTGGAATCGTCCTTGCCCCAGAGGATGCTGCCCACTGCCTGCCAGCGTCCGCTCTCGGCCGGCAGCCGGTAGAACAGCGTCGTATCGACCGCGTACCGGTTGGAGTCCGTCGTCACGCCGAAGAGCGGATTGCGCGCGTCCTCGCCACTGCCGCCGAAGATGACGTTGCTCGCGACCGTGTAGCCCTGGCCCAGGAACACGTAGCTCAGCTGCAGACGGTACGAATCGCCGCTGATCGCATCGCCCTCGCGATCGTCGATCGTGTATCGAATCATCGGGCGCAACAGGTGTCGCGAACCCTCCCCCAGCTTGAACAGGTAGGACACGTCGAAGGAGTACTGGTCACCGTCACGCCGCAGCAGGTCCTGGCATGCGACATCGCACGACACGCTGGTTACACCCTGCCCGCCGCGCTCCTTTTCGATGGAGATGTCGCGCCAGGAGAACGTCAGTTCGAATGCGGAACCCATGACCCGGTCCCACTGCAGGCGCAAGCCATTGGAGTCGCGATCGGTCTCCTTGCGCTTGACGCCTTCCGCATACGGATCCTCCCAGGTCTGGGTGGGTATGCCGCTGAAAAGGTAGCCACCCTGCAGGACCCCGGACGCGCCAATGTCCTTGCGGACCCCGAACTGGGTCACGCCATCCAGCGTCACCGCGTCCTCGAGCGAGGTGCCGAGAAAGACCTGCCACTGGTCTTCGAACGTGTAGTTGATCTCGCCGGTGAAGAGCGGGTGCCAGGTGCTGTCAGTCTTTGGAGCGTCGTAGATGGAACTGATGGTGTCGTGACCGATGTCGAGGATCCCGTTGCCCGCCACGAAGTTGCTCTTGAGGTCGGTGTATCCCGCGCCGCCGACCACGAACCCTCGCCAGCCCGGGGTCTGCGGGATCGGCTCGATCGCGGATGCGAGCGGCGCCGCGGCGCCGGCGCCCAACGCCAGAATTAACGAGAAGGCATGAGTCGATTTCATCCGTCTGGCTCCGGGTCAAAACAAGATGGCAACGCCAATGAGGGGACCTTGCTGCGTCCGGTCGCAATGCTGGTAGTTCCTGCCCTTCGCGTCTTCGTAGATGAGCGGAAACCCCGCATTGTAAATGATAAACGTTTTCGATGCAGGCGGGGCCTACCCTTTGGTATAGATCGATGCACGTATCCGGCTAGCGCACTGTATTCGATGCCGACTGTGCTGCTATTGTACTGAAGTGAGGCACGCATCGCGCGGCGACGCATGCGCTAGTGGCCGAACTTACCTTCGAAAAAACTCAGGAGCAATAGCAATGAACATGCGATGGAGTCTTGTCGGTTCGATCGCCCTGCTGGGCAGCGTCCTCGTGGCGGGTGAAGCCAATGCACAAACGACGGTGACCTATGGCCGTATCACGGCGGTGCGCCAGGTCGACATCCAGAATCAGGGCGCGCAGACCGCCGGAACGCTAGTCGGCGGTGCCCTCGGCGTCGCGTCGGGCTCCGGTCAGTCGCGCAGCAATCGCGCCTTGCGTGGCGTCGGCGGCGCAGCCGTCGGCGGCCGTCTGGCGGGCGCTGCGGGATCATCGACCGGGTTCCAGTACACGGTCCTGCTCGGCGGGACTAACACGATCCAGATAACGACCGAGCAGGCCGGCATGCGCGTCGGCGATTGCGTGTCGGTCGAGCGCGGACAGTTCAACAACATTCGCCTCGTCGATGACGCACGTTGCAACGCTGCTGCGAACACGGCGGTACCGGCGAACGCCAGGGCGGAGGCGGACGCCTGCGTTGGCGCCAAGGACCAGCTGTTGAATGCGACGACGGACGCGGACTTCGACCGCGCCGAGCGCCGGATGCGACTGCTGTGCGGTGACTGATCCAAGAGGGGCCGGCGAATCCGCGGGCTGGGAATCGTGGGAGGCCGGACGTCCGGCCTCCCTGCGTTTTATTTTGGAATGAGGTATTAATGATGAACAAGAGACATTTCATCGCGGCGCTGGCCGCAACGCTGGTGCTCGCCACGGGCTGCACGACGACCGGCCCGAGCGCAGGGGACCCGGCAACCCGGCGCCAGAACATCGATTCCGGCGTCGACAACGCCCTTGCCAGGCTGTACCAGCAGGCCGCTGGTTCCGAGCAGCTCGTCCGCAGCGCGAAGGGCGTGCTGGTGTTCCCGTCAGTGCTCGAGGCCGGGTTCGTCTTCGGTGCATGGCGGGGCGACGGCGCACTGCGCAAAGGCGGCCGGACCGTCAGCTATCACCGCACGACGGGCGGTTCGTTCGGGCTGCAAGCCGGCGCCCAGTCCACGGCGGTATTCCTGCTGTTCATGACGGATGACGCACTGGCGCGATTCGAGAAAAGCAGGGGCTGGACTGCAGGCGTCGACGCGACTGTCACCCTGATCTCGGTCGGAGCGAACGCCCAGGTGACCACCGCCACCTCGCAGCAGCCAATCGTCGGCTTCGTGCTCTCGAACCAGGGGATCATGGCGGGCGTTACGGTCGATGGATCGCGCATCACCCGCCTGCAGCTCTGACGAGCGACTCGCGTGCAACCGTCGTCAGGCCGGCGCCGGGCGCGGCTGCCAGGATTGGTCGCGGTCCTGGCGGGCGCGGCGGTCGGCCCGTGTGTCGCGAGCGCAGAGACGCCTGGCGCAGCTGCCAGGATTGGTCGTGGTCCTGGCGGGCGCGGCGGTCGGCCCGTGTGTCGCGAGCGCAGAGACGCCTGGCGCAGCGTGCCTTGAGATAGCGGACACCGCCGAACGGCTCGCGTGCTTCGACCGCGAAATCGGCGCCGCGGTGCACGTGGACGGGGCTGCCGCGGCGGTGCCACCGCCGCCTGCCGCTCCGGGGCCCGCAACGGGCGAAGTTCCGGTCGCGCCGGGACCGGCGTCGCTGATCGACGCGGCCTGGGGCTTTCTGCCCGACTCCAAGCCGGCCTACGTGAGGCTCTACCGGCCGAACTACATTCTGTTTGGCCGCTATACGACGGACGTCAATACGGAGCCCTATCAGCCCCTGCTGGATGAATTCGCGGAGGAAGGCGATTTCCAGCACGTCGAGGCCAAGTTCCAGCTGAGCATCAAGGGGCGTCTGGCCACCACGGATGACCATCGCTGGGGGTTGTGGTTTGCCTACACGCAGCTGAGCCTGTGGCAGCTGTACAGCCCCGACATGTCGCGTCCATTCAGGGAAACCAACTACGAACCGGAAATCTTCGGCAGCTTCCGCCCCGGCATCGACGTCGGCGGGATGCACTGGAACCTGCTCAATTTCGGGTACAACCACCAGTCGAACGGGCGCTCCGACCCGATCTCCCGCAGCTGGGACAGGCTGTTCGTCGAGGCGGGTTTCGAACGCGATAACTTCGTCCTGCTCGCGCGGGCCTGGACCCGCATCAATCCTCCGGATGACGAAGACGACAATCCCGACATCCTGGACTACTACGGCTACGGCGAGGTCACGGGCATCTACAAGTGGCGCGACAACAGCTTCACGCTGATGGGTCGCGGCAATTTGAGCACCGGCAAGGGCGCAGCGCAATTCACGTGGGCCACGCGTCCCCTGCTGGGACCGCTGCGCGGCTACCTGCAGGTGTTCACCGGCTACGGCGAAAGCATGATCGATTACAACTGGCGTCAGACGACGGTCGGCCTCGGCGTGACGCTCAACGACCGGTTCTGACCCGGGCCGGCTCTGCAGCCGGCCCGGCGGGCAGCAACGCCTAGTTGGCCTTGGCCCGGCCGTACATCTCGTCCAGGGCCTGGCGCAACGCCGTCGCCCAGACTCCCATCGCGCGCCGTGCATCCGCGGTGTTCGTCACCCTGTTCGTGACTTGCCAGGTTCCGCTGGAGCGGCCGCTCCGTGCGTCGACGGCACGCGCGAGGAGTTCACCCGTCATCGAATCGCGCAATTCAGCGACGAGCGTCATGCGTCCCGTGTTGGCCGTGTACGTGCGCGAACGGCCGGGCGACATCGTGTCGGGCGCGGTCACGTACAGGTCGACGATGGCCGCAGTGACCCGTAACGTGTCCGGACCCGCCGCGTCGACGAGCTGGTAGCCGCCTCGTTCGAGTTCCGCGCGGAAGGTCTCGCGGAACAAGTCCGCCACCCCGGCCTGCATCGCCGCCATGTCGCCGGCATCGAGCCGGTTGAGCTGGCTGCGGCCGCCGCGGTTCGGGTCCCAGTTCCTGGCGAAACTGACTTCCACCGGGTCGATCATCACGCTTCTGTAGCCAACGATCTCGGCATCCGGCCTGACGAAGACCGCGCCGAGCCGTGTACCCGTCTGCCGGACGAGGCCATCCCATTCATCCGGGGGGGCGGGTCGGGTACTAGCGCAACCCGCAAGGGTCGTCGCACACAGCACGAGCAATAGTGGCAGCAAAGTGCGAAAGCGGATCATGTCGATGCTCCAGGGTGGTGGTGACTCGCGTGCAGCGTGGTCAGGGATATTCTGCATTATCCCATGTTATCAGGCGCTTGGACTAGACTAGCACGGCCAAGGTCCGCGGTTTCAACGCCGCGCCCCCCTTGGCCTTGAGCCTCGCGGTGCCGCAGCCTAATTTCGTGGCCCCAACTCCAGGAAAGCATTCCCCGTTGAGCGTGCGAGCAGAATTCGGCTTTGATGGCAGCGCGACAGCAAGTCGATTTCCCGTGCTTGCGGCGCTGGGCGGCGTCTGCCGCCGCTTGTTCTCGCCCGCGTTGCTGATCCTGGTCTGCCTGCTGACGGTGAGCCCGCCCGCCCCGGCGGCGACACCGCACAGCGTGTTGGTGCTCTACTCGTTCAGCCGGCTGCTGCCGGGGAACATCGACGGTGATCGCGGGCTGACCGACGGATTCGCGGCTCGCCCCGATCTCCCGGTCGCGGTATCCGCCGAGTTCCTCGACAACCCAAGATTCAGCGGCGAGTCTTACGAGCGAACGTTCGTCAACTACCTGCGCGAGAAGTACGCAGCGCACCCGCCGGAAGTCATCATCGCCGCGGCCAACGAGGCGATGGACTTCTTGCTCCGCCACCGGGCGGAGCTGTTTGCGCAGGTCCCGATCGTGCACATGGCCGTTGCATCGACGTACCTGCAATCGATGCCGCCGCTGCCGCCGGACGCGGTCGGCACGCCGATCACCTACGATTTCGTCGGCACCGTAGAACAGGCGCTGCGCTGGCATCCGGCTGCGGGCCGTCTTGTCGTCGTGACCGGCACCAGCCCGTGGGACCTGGAATGGGAGGCGCGAATGCGCGCCCAGGCCGCCAGCCTGCCGCACGGGCTCTCGATCGACTTCCTGGCCGGTTTGCCGATCGAGGAACTGCAGCAACGGTTGCGCGATTTACCGGCAGCTTCAATCGTGTTCACCCCCGGCTTCTTCCGCGATGGCGGCGGGCGCACGTTCACGCCGCGCGAGGTCGCTCGGCTCATCGCAGTCGCATCGTCGGTGCCAGTGTACGGGCCGTTCTCCACCTTCATCGGCACCGGCATCGTCGGCGGCCGCATGGCGTCCCTCTACGAGACGGGGCGCCTGGGTGCGCAGACCGCACTCGCGCTGCTCGATGGCGCTTCACCGGCCTCGCTGAAGCTGCCTGCGGCGATGCCAACGCCGCTGCATGTTGACTGGCGGCAATTGAAGCGCTGGGTATTTCCCCGCAAGCCGTTCCGGTCGACGCGATTGTGCATTTCAAGGAACCCACGCTCTGGGAGGCCTACCGCCGACAGGTGCTCACCGCCGGCGTGGCGATGCTGCTCCAGGCCGGTCTCATCGTCGCGCTGTTGCTCGAGCGCCGCCGCCGTCGGCGCACTGCGGCCGCGCTGGCCCGGAGTGAGCAACACATGCGCCTCGCGGCTCGCGCGGCCAGTCTGTCGCCATGGGTCCTGGACGGCGGCGCCGTACGGGCCGCCGGCATTGTATCCGCCTCGCAACACGCCGACATTGCGTCCGATCGGCTTGCGGACTTCCGCGAGACGCTGGCGCGCATTTCGCCGCAGGACCGTGTAGTCGTCGACACGGCACTGCGTGACGCCTTGGCGACACACGAAGAGTTCGAAGTGGAGTACCGTATCGAGGCGCCGGATGGGGAATTGCGCTGGCAGTCGGCGCGCGGGCGCGCCGATCATTCACAGGTGCCGCGGCTGTTCGGCGTCGCAATCGACATCACCCAACGCAAGCGGACCGCTGTCCAGGCCGAGCAGGACCGTGCCGCCCTGTATCACATGACGCGCGTCTCGCTGCTGGGGCAACTCTCCGCGTCGATCGCACACCAGTTGAACCAGCCGCTGGCTTCCATCCTGGGCAATGCCGAGGCAGCGCAGAAGGTGCTCGAGCGCGAGCCTGTCGACCTGCCCGAGCTGCGCGAGATCTGCGCGGACATCGTGGCCGAAGACCATCGCGCCGCCCAGGTGATTCGCCGGCTCGGCGTACTGTTCAAGCGCGGCGAACCCATGTTCGAACCGCTCGATGTCAACGAGCTGGTTCGCGACACGCTCGAATTCACCCGCAGCATTCTGACGACTCGCCGCGTTACCCTGGTGACGCATCCCGCGCCGGCGTTGCCACCGATCGCCGGCGACCGCGTACAGCTGCAGCAATTGCTGCTGAACCTGATCGTCAATGCTACCGACGCGATGGACAAATTGCCCGACACCGGACGGGTATTGACGATTCACACCGCCTTGCGCGACGGCGCCGTGAGCCTTTGCGTGGCCGACCGGGGCCCGGGCGTCCCTGCAGAGGCGCTGGGCAAGGTGTTCGAGCCCTTCTGGAGCACCAAGGCCGCTGGCATGGGCATGGGCCTGGCGGTCTGCCGCTCCATTGCCGAGGCGCACCGAGGCAGCCTGGCCGTAACGAACGCGTCCGAGGGCGGCGCGGTGTTCTGCGCGCTGCTGCCAGTGCTGGTATCACCATGACTGCAAACCCCAGCGTGCCGACGGTCTTCCTCGTCGACGACGACGGGCCGGTGCTGAAGGCCCAGGCGCGGCTGCTGCGCGAACACGGCTTTCAGACAGCCCTGTTCGAATCGGCGGAGGACTTTCTCGCTCAACATGACGCATCCGCGCCGGGCTGTCTGGTACTCGACATTAACCTGCCCGGGCTCGACGGGCTGGCGCTGCAACGCCGCCTGGCCGAGGCTGGCGCGCCGTTGCCGATCGTCTTCCTGACCGGGAACGGCGACATCCCGAAGTCTGTCCAGGCTGTAAAGGCCGGTGCAGTGGACTTCCTGACCAAGCCGGTTGCGGGCGCAACCTTGCTGGCCGCAGTGCAAGCCGCCGTGGCCCAGGATGCGCTGGCTCGCCTGGCGAGGGACGACGACAGGCCGCTGCGGAAACGCCATGCGAGTCTCACTACTCGCGAGCGCGAAGTACTGGCGGGGCTCGCTTCCGGCAAACTCAACAAGCAGATTGCCGGCGAGCTGGGCATCGCAGAAGCTACCGTCAAATTCCATCGCGCCCGCCTCATGGAACGCATGCAGGCGCGCACCGTTGCCGAACTGATGCACCTTGCGGCGCAGCTGGAGCTGTAACCGGCCGAACTATGCCAAAGACCAGTTCCGCAACGGGCCGCGGCGGGTTACGGTTCTCGGCGAAATGTCCCGGACCCGTATCGCCCTGGTGGATGACGAAGCGTCGGTGCTCGTGGCGCTGGGCCGAATGTTGCGCCTGGCGGACTACGAGGTGCTGGCGTATGCATCCGGCGAAGACTTCCTGGCGGCACTCGGCGATTGCATGCCCGACTGTGCACTGATCGATGTGCACCTGCCAGGGTTGACCGGGATCCAGGTGCAGACACGCCTGCAGGCCGATGGCGTGCAGCTGCCGGTCTTGTTTATCACCGCGAGCGAAGACGCTGCGATCGACCGCAGCGCCCTGGATGCAGGCGGCCTGCGCGTGTTGCACAAGCCTTTTTCCAATCGCGAGTTGCTGGCCAGCATAGCGTTCGCGCTGCAGGCGGCGTCGAATCCAGCGTGCTAGCCAGACATGTGCATCGATCCATGCCCAAGCCCAGTCCCCGGCCGCGTTTCGATCATTTACAATGAGGCGGATGTGTCCATACATTCGACCTCACCGGAGACTGGCCATGGGTTACCCTGATCTTTGTCTTTGTCGCAGTTCGATGCGGGAACTCGGCGTCCTGACGTTCGTCGTGGCTACGGTCCTCGCTGCCCCTGCCCAGGCCGAGACGAACGAGGCCCTGGCCATGGAACTCTCCAATCCGGTGGCCGCCCTCATCAGCGTGCCGTTCCAGTTCAACTATGAGCAGGACATAGGGCCCGCAAGAGACGGAGAGCGCTGGCTGCTCAACGTCCAGCCCGTGGTGCCGTTCGATCTCAACGCCGACTGGAACATCATCTCGCGCACCATCCTGCCCGTGGTGTGGCAAGACGAAGTCTTTCCAGGCGCGGGGACTCAATCCGGCATCGGCGACATCGTGCAGAGCGTGTTCTTCTCGCCCAAAGCTCCGACCGCGGGCGGTTTGATCTGGGGCGCAGGTCCGGTGCTTCTCCTGCCAACCGGTTCCAACGACCTGCTGACCACCGACAAGTGGGGCGCTGGCCCGACCGGCGTCGTGATCAGGCAGCAAGGCCCATGGACCCTGGGCGCGCTCGCCAACCATATCTGGTCGTTTGCGGGGAACAGCCGCCGCGACAACGTCAACGCGACGTTCCTGCAGCCGTTCCTGACCTACACGACGCCCACCGCGACGACGTTTTCGCTGAACACGGAAAGCACTTATGACTGGGACAGCCATGAATGGCGGGTGCCGATCAATGGCGGTGTAGCGCAAATCCTGAGGGTCGGAGGCCAGCTGGTGCAAGTGGGTGCAGTGGCGCGCTATTGGGCGGACGTCCCGGACGGTGGCCCGCACGGCTGGGGCTTCCGGCTCAGCTTCACGTTGCTCTTTCCTCGCTGAACGACACTCCAGGATGACCAGCCTTCGACGTATGCTTGACAACGCAGTAGAGGCGGCAGCGGGAAGATGACACAGCAGGCATCGAAGTCTCAGGTTCGTCTGGCGCGACTGGTGGTCGTGCTGATGGCCACTTTCGTCGTTTGTGGCCTGGTCTGGTACGGCTTCTCGGCGGAGGTTCGCGCGCGCCTCTGGCAGAACCTGTTCGATCGTCCGGGTGGGCCGATGCTCTTCCGCTTCTTCCTGCAGCCGACCATGGCGGCGATCGCCGCGTGGCGCGATGGGGTCAGAGACGCCCGAACCGGGCGCAGTCCCTTCTTCGTGGGCGCTCTCACCGACCCGGCGCAGCGCCTAGTTCGCTTGAACGAGGCCCTGGTGGCCACCGCGCGCATCATCCTGCTGGGGCTGGTGATGGACGGTATCTACCAGGCAATCGAATTCAAAACCTTCCACCCGGCCGAGGCCGTGATCATCGCGCTCGTGCTTGCCTTCGTTCCCTACCTGTTGCTGCGCGGGCTGATCGCCCGAGCCGCGCGCCGGTGGTTCAGCCGCGGACCTGGGCGCGACCTTCGATGATCCGGTTCGCGTTCGAGCGGTGATGACCGTGAACCCGCGCATGCAACAGATTCGCGACACGGCACAACGCCTGAAGCCCGACCGTACCTATCTGCCGTCCGACCTCATTGCCGCGCTCACGTTCGCGGTGGTGAACGTGCCGCAGGCGATGGGCCATGCGCTGCTGGCGACCGTCAATCCGCTGTTTGGCATCTTCACGTTGATGGTTGCCGTGCCTGTCGGCGCGATCTTCAACAGTTCGGCCTTCATGAACGTTTCCAGCACCGCTGCGCTGTCGGTGGCCGCAGGTGTCGTGCTCGCCGAGGTCCCGGCCGGGCAGAGGGCGGAAGCGCTGGCCGTGCTGGTCATGCTAGTCGGGGTGATCCAGTTGCTGGCAGGCCTGTTCCGACTGGGCTTCCTGACCCGCTTCGTTTCCAACGCAGTCATGACTGGTTTTCTCAACGGCGTGGCGGTGCTGATCATCCTGGGCCAGTTGAGCGACCTGACAGGCTACACAAGCGCCTTTTCGAACCGGGTCGCCCAAGCGCTGGACCTGCTCTTGCGCATCAACCAGGTCGACCTGCGCGTATGTGCCATTGGCGGCCTCACGCTGGGTTTGATCGTACTGCTGCTGAGGATAAAATCTCTGCAGCGCTTTGCCTTCATCATCGCCATAGCCATTGCCACGGTCCTGCTGGGCGTGCTGAGCCTGCCAGCGATGTCTTCGGCCGCCTCCTTCGCCATGGTGCCGACGGTCGGGGACATTGCATCGATTCCGCGTTCCCTGCCCGGACTGGCGGTTCCTGAGCCGTCACTCTTCCTGTCGCTGCTGCTGCCTGCATTCTCGGTGGCCATCATCGGCCTGGTGCAGGGTGCAGGCGTCAGCCAGGGCACCCCCAATCCCGACGGGCGCTACCCGGACGTTTCGAGGGACTTTCTGGGCCAGGGCGCAGCGAACATCGCGACCAGCCTGGTCGGCGGCATCCCGGCCGGCGGCTCCGTATCGGGCACGGCGCTGATCCTGGGCGCCGGCGCGCGATCGCGATGGGCCAACATCTTCGTCGGCCTGTTCGTGGCCGCCATCGTGTTGCTGGCCGCACCGCTGGTCGAGCGCGTGCCAATGCCCGCGCTGGCCGCGTTGTTGATCGTGGCGGGCTTCCAGGGCCTGCGTGTGTCCGAGGCAGTGATTGCATGGAAGACAGGCCGTATCTCCCGAGTGGTCATGCTCGTCACGTTCCTCGCCACTCTGGTGGTACCGCTGCAGTTTGCGGTACTGTTCGGCATGGCATTGAGCATCGTGCTCCATGTCTTTCGCCAGTCGAACAAGGTCGTCGTCAAGCAATGGGTGCTGCAGCCGGAAGGGTTTCCGCTGGAACAGCCGGTGCCGAGGGATTTGCCCAGCCACCAGTTCACGCTTCTGCATGTCTACGGCAGCCTGTTCTTCGCTGCGGCCAAGAACCTGGAAGAGATGCTGCCACTGGTCGGCCAGGCCACCCGTGCCGTAGTGGCCATCAACCTGCGGGGCAAGAGCGAGATCGGCAGCACGTTCGTGACCGTGTTGCAGCGTTATTGCAAAGAACTGCATGCGCGCGATTGCAAGCTGATGCTGGTCGGGGTCGATCCGGCCGTTCGCGCCCAGCTCGCCAAGACAGGCATTCTGCAAGTGGTCGGCGCAGAAAACGTCTACCTGGAAACGCCGCAGCTGGGATCCGGGCTCAACCAGGCGGTGGCGGAAGCCAACGCATGGCTCGGCCGCCCAACCGCACCCCCGGCGCCGGGCGCGAATTGACATGTATGCTCTTGCCCCCGCCACTTTTCCGCCGCCATTCGTGTCGACCCGCGACACGCCGGCGAAATCGCCTTACGAGGATGCGAGACAATGACTGACGACCGGCCTGACAACCATTCCAATCGCTTCGAAGTCCGCGTGACGGCGGAAAGCCATTTCGCCTGGCTGCGCACGCGGCTCGCGGTCGAGCGCACGATGATGGCCTATCTGCGCACGGCAGCCTCGCTGACCGGGTTCGGGTTCGCGATCTTCCAGATCGCCTTCAGGGTCTATGGCAATCCCGACATCACCAACATCCGCTTTCCGCGCGGCGCGTGGTTCCTCGGTCTCGCGCTCATCCTGTGCGGCGTAATGTCGGCAGTCTATGCGGCCGCTGAGTATCGGCGGACGATTCGCTACCTGTGGAGCGACGGCTATGCTGCGGTTGCCGGCATAACCAAGGAAGGCAGGATTACGCCGCTCTATGCAGTGGCGTTCGTGCTTGTCCTGGTTGGCATGTTTGCCTTCTTTGCCGTGCTGCTGCGAATCAAGTGACAAAGTCGCCTGATTGACTCATCGGCAACCACCACCACACCGCAACCGGAAAGAGATAGTGACTGTCGCAGACAACCCCGCCGCGATGATGCCGCCGCCAGTGAACGGTCCGCCGGGCTTCCACCTGCTCGCGAAGCCGAGCGGCTCGACCTGCAATATCGACTGCACCTACTGCTTTTTCCTGTCAAAGGAATCGCTGTACCCGAACGACAAGCACCGCATGTCCGAGGCCACGCTCGAGGCCTACATCCGCCAGTTGCTCGAGTCGCACCGCACGCCAGAGGTCACCGTGGCCTGGCAGGGTGGCGAGCCCACGCTGATGAAGCTCGAGTTCTTTCGCCGCGCGGTCGAGCTGGTCGAGAAGCACCGCCATCCGGGGCAGACCGTACAGCACACCTTCCAGACCAACGGCCTGCTGATCGACGACGACTGGTGCGTGTTCTTCAAGCAGCACAACTTCCTCGTCGGCCTGAGCGTGGATGGCCCGCGCGAGCTGCACGACACCTACCGGGTCGACCGTCGCGGCAAGGGCACGTTCGACCTGGTGATGCGCGGCTGGCGGTACCTGAGCAAGCACGAGGTCGACTTCAACATCCTGTGCACCGTCAACGCCGCCAATCAGCAGCACGGCCGCACGGTCTATCGCTTCTTCCGCGACGAGCTGGGCGCGAAGTGGATACAGTTCATCCCGATCATCGAGCGCGCCACCGAGCAGACGATTGACATCGCCAACAAGGGCTGGAGCGAGCAGGCTGGCAAGAAGCGGCTGCTCTACACGCAGACCGGCAACCTGGTCACCGAGCGCACGGTCGGGGCGGAGCAATACGGCCGTTTCCTGATCGACATCTTCGAGGAGTGGGTGCGCCACGACGTGGGCCAGGTGTACGTACAGCTCTTCGACGTCACGCTGGAAGCATTCTTCGGCCGCCACCTGCTTTGCATCCACGCGCCCACCTGCGGCTACGGCCCGGCGCTGGAGCACAATGGTGACCTCTACTCCTGCGATCACTTCGTCGAGCCGAAGTACAAGCTCGGCAACATCCATGAGACCCACATGCTCGAGCTGGTGGCCTCGCCCGCGCAGCGCAAGTTCGGCCAGGACAAGCGCGACACGCTCACGGCCCAGTGCCGGGGTTGCAAGGTCCTCAACTGGTGCAATGGCGGCTGCCCCAAAGACCGGTTCGCGCTGTCGCGCGACGGCGAGCCTGGCCAGAACTACCTGTGCCCGGGCCTCGAGCTGTTCTTCACTCACACCGGGCCGACCTTCAACGTCATGGTGCAACTGCTGCGCCAGAACCGCCCGCCGGCCGACGTGATGGCCTCGGTTGCCGCAGAAGATGCCCGGCGAGGTGCTTACCAGCCCTGCCCTTGCGGCAGCGGCAGGAAGTTCCGCTTCTGCCACGGCGACAGGAGCCCGGCTTCGGCCTTCAGCCGGGTCGATCGCGAACCGACGGCGGAGCAAGGGTCGTAGATTTCTTCGAACCGGGTTGCTTCCAGGCGTCCCGGAATCCGTGTCATCACTGAAAGGACAAGACCATGCCAGCGAAAAAACCGAACATCCTGATCCTCTGGGGCGACGACGTGGGCTGGTGGAACATCAGCTACAACAGCCGCGGCCAGATGGGCTACCGCACGCCCAATATCGACCGCGTGGCCAACGAGGGAGTGGCCTTCACCGACTACTATGCCCAGCAGAGTTGCACCGCAGGCCGCGCCGCGTTCCTCACCGGCCAGAACCCGATCCGCACCGGGTTGACCAAGGTGGGTATGCCCGGCGCCGACGTCGGGCTGCAGAAAGAGGACCCGACGATCGCGGAGTTGCTCAAGCCGCACGGCTATGTCACCGGCCAGTTCGGCAAGAACCACCTCGGCGACAAGGACGAGTTCCTGCCGACCATGCACGGATTCGACGAGTTCTTCGGCAACCTCTACCACTTGAACGCCGAGGAAGAACCCGAAGACCCGGACTATCCGAAGAACCCCGAGTTCAGGAAGCGGTTCGGACCCAGGGGCGTCATTCACAGCTGGGCCAACGGCAAGGGCGGGCAGAAGATCGAGGACACGGGCCCGCTGACCAGGAAGCGGATGGAAACCATCGACGACGAGGCAACGAAACACGCCCTGCGCTTCATCGACGATGCGCACAAGTCGGGCAAGCCCTTCTTCGTCTGGTGGAACACGACTGCGATGCACTTCCGGACCCATTGCGCCGAGAAGCACAAGGGCAAGAGCGGACAGGGGGACTACAACGACGTGATGGTCGCGCACGACGAGAACGTCGGAAAGATGCTGAACAAGCTCGACAAGCTCGGCATCGCCGACGACACCATCGTCATGTATTCCACCGACAACGGCGTGCACTACAACACCTGGCCGGATGCGGGCATCACGCCGTTCCGCTCCGAGAAGAACACCAACTGGGAGGGCGGCTGGCGCGTGCCCGCGTTCGTGCGCTGGCCGGGCAAGTTCAAGGCCGGCACTGTCCTGAACGGCATCGTCACCCACCAGGACTGGCTGGCGACGTTCCTCGCCGCCGCGGGTGAGCCGAACATCAAGGAGAAACTGCTCAAGGGCCACAAGATCGGCAACAGGACCTACAAGGTCAACATCGACGGCTACAACATGCTCCCGTACCTGACGGGCGAGGTGAAGGAAAGCCCGCGCAACTTCCACTTCTACATCAGCGACGACGGCGAGATCCTGGCGATACGGCTGCAGGACTGGAAGGTGGTGCTGATGGAACAGCGGGCGAAGACGCTGCAATGCTGGTTCGAGCCCTTCGTCAAGTTGCGTGCGCCGAAGATTTTCCACCTGCGGAGAGATCCCTTCGAGCGGGCCGACGAGAACTCGAACACGTACTGGGACTGGGTCATCTCCCACGCCTACATCATCTACGGGATGCAGGCGGCGGTGGCGCACCAGATCGAGAACTTCAAGAAGTTTCCGCCGCGGCAGAAGCCGGCGTCATTCAACCTCGACGCGGTAATGCGGTCGCTGGAGGACGCGGGCGGCGGCGGCAGCCATTGACCCGCGGCGGACCCCCATCGGATGCAACGATGGGGGTCCGCCCGGATTTCATTTCGAAAACACCAGGCACCTGTCCCGGACGCCGCCTTGGTGGCGCGAGCGGTGGGCGCAGGCGCCGGATTGACAGGCTCGAGTTGCAGCAACTGCCGCTGAAGCGCTCTGCGGCCGGGCCGGGGTGTACCCGCTGCAGGACATCATCAATGGCCAGGAAATTGCCATGACGAAAGACCCGCTTCCCGAAGTTGCCATTGCTCCGCCATCGCTCGCAAAAGTGGCCGTGGCCGCCGACCCTCTTCCGTCCTGGAACGACGGGCCCGCGAAGCAGGGAATCTTCAGCTTCGTCGAGAAGGTGACGAAGGAAGGCTCGCCATTTTTTGTCCCCGTCCCCGAACGGATCGCCACCTTCGATAACGACGGGACACTCTGGTGCGAGACGCCGGTTCCCGTGCAAGTGTATTTCGCACTCGACCGTGTGAAGGCCCTTGAGTCGCAGCACCCCGAATGGAAGACCACGGAACCGTTCGCCTCGCTGCTCAAGGGGGATCTGAAGGCCACGATCGCCGGCGGTGACGAGGCGCTGCTCGAAATAGTCATGGCCACCCACGCGGGCATGACCACCGTGGAGTTCGGGCGGATCGTGGAGGATTGGATTGCCACGGCAAGGCATCCGAAGATCGGCAGGCTCTTCACCGAAATGACCTACCAGCCGATGCTCGAGCTGCTCGCTTACCTGCGCGCCAACGGGTTCAGGAACTACATCGTCACGGGCGGCGGCATCGAGTTCGTGCGCCAATGGGGTGAGCGCATCTACGGCGTCACACCCGAGCAGGTCATTGGCAGCAGCATCAAGACCAAATTCGAGCTGCGCGACGGAAAGCCGGTTCTAATGCGCCTGCCGCACTTGAACTTCAACAATGACAAGGCCGGCAAGCCAGTCACCATCCACCAGCACATCGGTCGCGCGCCCACTGCAGCCTTCGGCAACTCCGTCGGTGACCAGCAGATGCTGGAATACACAATGGGCAGCGGCGGCGCGCGCTTCGGACTGCTGGTGCTGCACGATGACGCGGCACGCGAATACGCATACGGCCCGGCACAGGGCTTGCCCACGCCCCAGCTCGGGGCCTTCACGCCGGCTCTTTACGAGCAGGCGAAGAGAGCCGGCTGGACCGTCGTCAGCATGAAGGACGATTGGACGCAGGTCTTCCCGTTCGAGCCGAACTCGGTCACCGCCATCAACATCCTGCTGGAGCCTGACGCCACGATGCTCCAGCGTTGCGAAGCCAACAACGCCCGTCTGCTCAAGGTTTTCCCGAAGGGTTTCCCGCTGGATGCGACGCACCGCCCCCACGTCACGCTCCTGCAGCGTTTCGTTCGCACGGCGGACCTCGACAAGATCTATGCTGCCGCCGGCAAGGTTTTCGCGGGCACCAATGTGCTCGGCTTGCAGTTAGAGGCTTTCAAGTATTACTACATCCCGAGCGGCCCCATTGGACTGGCCGGAATTGTCGCCAGGCCGACTCCTGAGTTGCGCGAGCTGCAGCAGAACTTGATTGATGCCGTGGCCCCGTTCACTATGCCGACCGGACTCTCGGACGCCTTTGCAACGACGCCGGATGATCCCGTCATCGACCCGCTTCTGATCGACTACGTTGCGACATTTGTGCCGAAATCGTCCGGCGAGCATTTCGACCCGCACGTCACCACGGGCGTTGCGCCCCGTGGTTACCTCGACAAGATGCTCGCTGAACCGTTTGAGTCGTTCACATTCTCGCCGGCAGGCGCAGCCGTCTACCAGCTGGGTCAGTTCGGCACCGCTGCGAAGAAACTCCATGAATGGGGCTTGAAGCGCTGAGGCTACGTCGCCGCGGAGTCACGAACGCAGCGACGGCCACCATGAGCCATTGCGCACCCGTTGCTCGAAGCTCCGTCAGTCCTGAGCGATACAGGAGAACTTGATGAAAGACTGGCTGACTGTCATCGCCCTCAACGTAGTCACGATCATTCAGGTCATGGCGCTGCTGGTCGTGGCCTTCGGGACCATCCAGGCCTTCGTACGCAGCCTGCGCGCGATGGTCGCCCCGTCGGCGACTGGCCACCATTTCCGCAGTGGCTACGTTCAATATGCGCGCTGGCTGGTCGCGGGGTTGACCTTCCAGCTTGCTGCCGACATCATCGGCACCGCCTTCTCACCGAGCTGGGATGAAATAGGGCAGCTTGCTGCCATTGCGGCGATTCGCACATTCGTCAATTTCTTCCTCGAACGTGACCTGGCGGAGGCGGAAGATCGCGCGGCCGGGTGAGCCACTCGGTCCCGGGTAACATCGTCTCGGTTCCCCTTTCCCCCGAGCCGCTGCTAGATTGATTGCTGCCAGGCTAGTCAGGATTTTCATCCAGGCACGGAGGGTCCGGTCATGTTGCGTGTGCTGACGATTGCGGTGATTTGTGTTGCGTTGACGACGGCGCTGGCGAGTTGCGCCACCTCCCGCGGCAGCGCCACTGCGACCCCGGCGGTCGCACAGGCTCAATCGCCGTCAACGGCCCCCACGCCCTTCCGCGCCACCGGCAATGAGCCCAGCTGGCGGCTGGACATCGGCAGCGCAGAAATGACCTTGCTGACGAACTTCGGGCAGGACCGACTGGTCGCGGCCACGCCGACAGCCCAGGTCTCGAACGCGACAACGAAGTACGTCGCCCGCACCGACCAGGGAGAGCTGACGGCGACGATCGTCAACCAGCTGTGCGTGGATTCGATGAGCGGCATGCCGCACCCGCAGTCGGTAACCGTGGTCGTCGGGGGGAAGACCCTGACCGGCTGCGGCGGCGAACCCGCGTCCCTGCTGCAGGGCGCCGAGTGGCCGGTCGTGGAAATCGGCGGAGCTCCGCTCGTTGGCGGCTCGAAGGTAACACTCAATTTCACGCCGGACGGCCGGATCTCGGGTCACGCCTCCTGTAACAGTTTCACGAGCGCCTACACGCTGTCGGGGGAAGGACTCGCCATTTCCGAGGTGGCCGGCACCATGATGATGTGCGACGCGGCGCTGATGGACCAGGAACGCAGGTTCCTCGACGCGCTCGGCGGCGTGCAGAACTTCTCAATCGCGGCCGACAGCGCCCTGCTTCTCAAGACCGGCGACGGGCGCACCATCAAGGCGCAACGTCGCTGAGGCGAGCGCCAGGTGATTGCGGCTGCAGGCTGCGCAGCAACAGCATGCGGGCAACTACCAGGCCAGCGAAGGCGGCTGCGAGGTGCTTGAGCGTGTGGCCGCTGACCACGTGGCCGAGTAAAAGCAGTTGCCGGTCGAACGTTTCCAGCAGCTTCGCGAGCACATATCCCGCGAATACCCAGTAGATGTCGTTGCCCCGCGTGTAGCGCGAGGGCTGCAGCAGCGCCATCAGGAACAGGATCACCACCGAGTATCCCTGCAGCACGGCGTAAGGCATGACGTTGCCCGCGCCCGCCCGCTCCGTCGCCCGCCAGTAGAGGACCGATGCCGCCCCCACCAGCAGCATCGGCACCAGCAGGGCAAGCCCCTTCCTGGTGTCGATGCGATCGACCACCTGCGCGGCGATCAGCGACATGAAGGCGATGGTCATCGGCAGGCGGTCCCAGAACAGCCGCTCGTTGTCGGGCACGAGGTGATAATAGGCGGAGCCGAGCCCGGTCAACACGATGCCGGCAAAGAACACCGCGTACGGCCAGCGCTCACTGTTCGACACAAACTCCGTGCGTGGCCGCAGGACGACAGCAAAGCCAGCGAGTCCAGCCAGCACGAATGCCGCGTTGGACGCCACGTCGAGGAAATTGGCGACCCCGAGCATCTCCCGGTGATCAGCGAAATCGTGGTACCAGACGGGCTGGGGCATGGCCGGCAGCAGGAAGGCCGCTAGCACGCTCAGCACCGTGAACCCTACGATGTAGCGGGTGCGCGTCGCCATGCCCTGTGCAGCCTAGTAGCGCCGAGTGGCGCCGTGGACCCAGGCACGCAATAGAGCGAGCAGGAAGCCGCCGGTGAGCATGCCGAGGACGTAGACGAGCAGGACCAGCACCGAAACCGGCATCGTGACGCTTGCCGAGAACAACGAGACGGTGACTGACTCCAGATTCTGGAACTTGAACAGGATGATAATGGCGGCGAGGATGGCAATGAGCGCCATGTAGACGTAACGCATGTCGTCTCCCTGATCTTGCAATGGACACTTATGTTTTGATATTAACGCGGATTCCCCGGAGCGCGAAACTGCGCGAGACGCGGCCGCCCGAGGATCAATCCGGGACGTCGTCGGGCTTGTGGCTGGGTAGCCGCCCTGCTCCGGTGTCGCCGTTGTGCGCGACATCATCGGCAGCCGGGAGGTCTTCTCTTCGTTCACGACGTCCGCGGTGGAGCAGCTGTTCATGAATGCCGTTCCTGGAGTGTGCCAAATGCTGAAGTGCGACTGGCGTCTCGACTGCCCCGGGTTGCTGCGGACCTCGAGTGCGAATGGTAAGCTGCCTCAGCGGTGCAATGGCGCACCCATCCTTCGACCATGGCTATGTCCCTGCCAGTCAATGGTCGCCAAAACCCTTGTTGGCAGAAGGAAACAGGGAAATGTCCGTGCGCAGGACTTTGACGCTGCTGGGTGCCTTGGCCCTCGTGACTGCCTGCGCCACGCCGCCCCGGACGACTCCAGCCGAGCGACTCGAGTTCTATCGAGCGAACGCAGGCGAGCCCGTCCGCAGCTTCCACAGCCCCGCGCGGTTGTGGGGTTGGCGAGCACTTGGCGACAGCGCGCTGACGGCCTGGACCAGCATGAACCAGGGATTCCTGCTGGAGCTGGCGAATCAATGTCCCGAAATGGCCGTCGCGTCGTCGATCGGTCTCACCACTCGCAATGACCGGGTCGCGGCGGGATTGGACAGCGTAGTAGTCCAGAGACGTGGCGGCGCGGGTAGCCTGGGCATGTGCAGGATCGACACGATCCGTCCGATCAACACGCGGGTCGTAAAGGAATCCAAGCGCGACCTGCACGACGCCGATCTGGTCAACCGGGATCCGGCGGTACCCGACGAACCTAAATGAGCCTGGCTGCTGCCTAGAACGACTTGCGGACCGTCAGCCAGTATTCTGTCGAGCTGTAAGCCAGCTCGTCGATGTTGCTGTCTTCCCAGTTGTACTCCAACGTGGGCCGCAGCGACCAGCCGCGCGCGAAGCCCCAGACCAGGCTGGCGCCGAAATTCCACAGGTCGTCGTTGCGGGCCTTGAGCAGGCCGGCGTCCGTGCTGAAGTCCGGGCGCTCGTCGTCGTAGGACTCGTTGACGTAGGACCACCAGAAAAGCCCGTCGAGCGTGTCGCCGAACGAATGGTCGACTTCGCCGTTGACGCCCCAGAACGAGGCATTCCCGTCCGGACGTTCCTGCGTCGCCCATTCCTGCGTCAGTTGCCCGCCGAACGTGAAGGACGTCCGGCCATTCGGCAGCGAGTGCGTCCAGCTGGCGGTGAGTTCGGCAATGTCGCGAGTGCGGCTGCGCAGCGGCCCCGGTGGGTACCTGCGTTCGCGGACTTCGCCAGCGATGGTGACCTGGTCGTTGTCGCCAAACCCGATGCGATAATCGGCGAACGCGCCCCAGTCGTTGCGGTACTGGCTGTCGCCGCGATAGCTGACGCGGCCGCGCATGCCGAAGCGCAGGTTGTCGTCGTCCACCGGGCGACTGAGATTGACGTTCCAGCGCAGGTCCGAGTCGTTGCGCCGGTCACTGTCGTCGTACCAGCGGAAGCGGTAATCGAGCGTGCCCGTGAACGAGTACCGCTCGCCCAAGCTCGCGTTCACGCCACCGCCGACGCGCACGGGCAGGAACGTATCGTTATTGCCGGCGCCGCCAAAGATGTCCGTGGAGCTGGAGGCATTCTCCCGGTAGTTGCCGATACCGGTCTCGGCGTAATAGAACGGCTGCCAACGCCGGCCGGCAAGGTAGTCCGCGGCCGCCTTGTCATAGACTTCCGTCTGGCTCTGCATGTCGCGCGGCAGGTTGCCGAATTTCAGCACCGACTCGAATTCGATCCGCGCGCGCGCGTACTCACCTGACGCGTAGAGGGCGCGGCCAAGCCCGAGATGCGCACCGACCGAACTCGGGTCGGCCTCGAGAGCCTGCTCGAAAAGCGCCACGGCTTCTGCCGCCTGGCCCTCCTTCAGCAGTTGCTCGGCCCTGGCGAGGTCCGGCTCGCCGGCCTGGGCGGCGCCCGCCAGCAGCAGGCCGGCAATGGCCATGGCCCCGCGCCACCCGCCTACTGCCGGGTATCCGCCCAACTCAACATCGTGAGCATGTGCCATGAGGAAACACTACGGTTGGACGACGATGGCGGCAATCAGGATAAGCTCGCAGCCGCCGGCTCCCAGAAGTGGCCTCGGTGCGCCTGCTGGCTGATCGCTACGTGCAGGTGGTCAACGTGTTCCAGGCGAAGGGTGGCGGCTGGGTCGAAATCGCCAGCTCGATCGCGCCGAAGCCGCAGAACTCCGTCGCCCTTGGCGAGCAGGTCAGCCTCGTGCCGGTAGACCGCCCGGTTGAGGCTCGCCAGCCTCCAGTCGGCCCCAGAGCTTCTTCCAGTGGGCGTGGCAGGCCGATCGGTCGGTCGGACCGGAGGGGGCGCGCGGCGTACTCATCCGACGCAACATAGGCGTCAATGACCTCGGCTAGGGTCAGG
This sequence comes from uncultured Gammaproteobacteria bacterium, assembly GCA_963706755.1. GTDB lineage: Bacteria > Pseudomonadota > Gammaproteobacteria > Steroidobacterales > Steroidobacteraceae > RPQJ01. The sequence goes on along the minus strand of CAVPNH010000014.1, from coordinate 166,361 downwards.
TTGACGTTGCAGCCGTATGCCGCTCGAGACTCCTGTTCCCGCAGGATCCGCTCCTCGAATGCCCTGGCGTCTGGGGCGACTGGCGGAACGGAGACTTCTGGTGGTTCCAGAGCGTGTACGTTGCTCCCGAGGCCCGGAGCCTGGGACATCTGCAGCGTTTCCTGGATGACACCCTGTGCGGCGAATGCAGAATCGCCGTGAATCAGCACCGGCATCACCTTGTCGCCCGCGGCGTCGCCGCGGCGCTCCTGGCGCGCGCGCACCGAGCCCTCGACCACCGGGTTGACGACCTCGAGGTGCGATGGGTTGAAGGCGAGCGCGATGTGCACGTTGCCGCCGGGCGTGCGCACGTCGCAGGAGTAGCCCTTGTGGTACTTCACGTCGCCGGAGCCCTTGAGCTTCTTGAGGTCGTAGTTGCCCTCGAACTCGGAGAAGAGCGCTTCGGGCACCTTGCCGAGCACGTTCACGAGCACGTTCAGCCGGCCGCGGTGCGCCATGCCGATCACGATGTCCTCGACACCGTGTGCCCCGCTGGTCTGGATCAGGTCCTCGAGCAGCGGGATCAGGCTGTCGCCGCCTTCGAGCGAGAAACGCTTCTGCGCCGGGTAGCGCGTCGCAAGATAGCGCTCGAGTCCCTCGGCCATCGTGAGGCCCCAGAGGACGTTCATCCTCGCCTCCGGCGAGTAGTGCTGCTGGACGCGTCCGACCTGGAAGCAATCCTGCAGCCACAGGCGCTCGGTCTCGTTCGAGACGTGGGCGAATTCCGCGCCGATGCTTCCGCAGTAGATGTGCTTGAGCTGCGCGATGATCTCCCGCAGCTTGAGGCGCGGCTTGATCGCGTCGTTGCAGCTGCCCGTGTGGAACTCGGTGTCGAGATCGGCCTCGGTCAAGCCCAGGTGATCGAGCCCGAGGACCTTCGGCACCGGCCGGGACAGCCGAAACAGCCGTTGCGCCCTTTGCCGCGTGACGCGCCTTTGCACGCCGGGCGAGATCCACGACGAGTGGGCCGTGGGCCACGTCGGATCCGAGGCCACCCATGGCGCCGAAGTAGTCGCGCCAGCGGGTGTCCACCGAGTGCGGGTCGGCGAGATAACGCTCGTACATCTCCTCGACGTAGGGAGCGTTGCCCGCCGCGAGCGGCGTGGACGACCGCGTAGCCTCGCATTCACTCATCGTGGGTCGGTGCTCGACGTTGCGTCGCTCGCCCGGTCGGCCGGGCCTGCGCAAAGGTCGGTTAGTTTACCGAAAGCGGCGGGCTTCAGGTCGGGCTGGCCTTGTTCAGACCCAGCAACGCCTGCACCCGCTGGCGGAAGAGCTGCCGGGTCTTCTCGTCGTGCAGCGAACCCTGGGCGACACCGCCCGGGACGGCAACGGTGGTCACCCGACCCTTCAGTGAGGGAAATCTCCCTTCCAGACGCTCGACCCAATTGATCCTGTCCTGCTCGTCGTCCCAGTCGCCCCCAGTGCCCCGGCCATAAACGAGGAACAGGGTCTCCGGGTCTTCCTGGCCCAGGAAACCGAGGAAGGCGCAGAGTTTGTTCTGCGCGATTTCATAGAGCCGCCGCACCCGCACCTCGTCGAATCCCGGCTCGCCGGGATAACCGAATCCGAGTTCCTGGTTCATGGAATGAAAGAACGCGGAACGATGAATCAGGATGAGGTTCGGACTCTGCTTGAGCACCTGGTCCTCCCTGTCCCAGGTCGCGCCCACGGTCTCCTTGTGTATGACGATTGGGAGGTCTCGCAAGATCTCACTCAGGACGTCGGCGTTCGTCCCACTGTTGTCACGCGTGTCCTGGTCGTAAACGCCGTGCGGGGCCGACGTGTCCATGACGACGACGACCGGAACGGACGGTCGCGCCCCAGCCTCGCGTGTGGAATCCCGCCAGTGGAGCGCGAGACTCGCGGTCACGAGCGCGAACACCACGAGAAGAAGTGCCGCGAGGAATGGATCGGCCCTGCCCGGTGTCGCCGGAGAAGTGGATCCTGCCGGCGGCACGGGACGCACGCCCTGCGGCGTTACTTCAAATCCCCAGGCGATCAGGCAGGCCAGCGGAAAACCAAGTACGACCAGGGTGCTGAACACCTTCAGCACCCAATGCGGGGCCTCGAAGTTGTGAAACAGGATGCTGACGCCTTCCAGCACCACCCAGCCCGTGGCGAGGTAGGCCGTCGCGACCTTGAGTACGCCACGGTGCCGCAGTTCCGCCAGGAATGTTCTCAGGCCCATGACCGCCGCTCCCTTCTGTCTGCCTCGATTCTGCTCCTAAGGACGGAATGACTGGAACAGGGAATGTGTAGGCGCCGGCCGTCCGAGATCCGGCGCCCCGGCGCGGCAGGCACTTTTCTGCTCGAATCCGGTGGAGGTTCCTTTCCGACCCGCGGGAGTGCCTCGGCAGCTGTCCGCCCCCTCCGCCGGTGCCAAACGAGTTCCCGGAGTGAGCCTCACTCGCCGCGCGTGACGCCTGCGGGATCATGTTTCCGCCTGGTATTGGCGCCCGACCGACTGGAGTACGATTCTCAGCTGATAACAGCCGGACACGTCTTCTCGGCACAAGCGCCAGGGAGCCCTCGCGTGGCCCAAGGAGAATCCTGATGTCGATCCTGAAGCGAACAACCGCGTGCCTCGCATGTGCCGGTCTCGCCGTCGGCGTGCTGGCAATGAGCGGCGCACTTCCTGCCGGGGCCGACGAAACACCCAAAGGCGCCGTATCGCGGATTACCGGCGTTGCCGGTGACGAGAACTGGAAGGAGGAATACGCCTACACCCTGGGGGTGCAGGCCTATGTCTTCGCGTTCCCCTGGTACTACAACCAGTTGCTGCGCTGGCTTTGGGTTTCGCAGCCGCCCCGAAACGACCGCACGGCGTCGATGCCAATGAACACGTTCTGGCACGCTCGGCACCTGACCGACGCGACCTACCGAGATGGAGGAAGTCCCAACAACGACACGCTCTATTCCGTGGCATGGATCGATGTCAGCAAGGAGCCCATCATCATTTCCATGCCGGCAATGAAGGACCGGTACTGGTCCATCGAACTGGCGGGCTTCGATGCCGACAACTTCGACTACATCGGCACGCGGGCGACCGGCGGCCAGGGCGGTCACTACGCCATTGCGGGTCCGAACTGGAAGGGGACGCTCCCCAAGGGCGTCAAGGCCGTAGCGCCCTCGCCTACGCCCATGTTCTTCGCTCTCGTCCGTACCATGGTGGCTGGACCGGGAGATCTCGAAACCGTCTACAAGCTACAGGCCCAGTTCAAGCTGACGCCGCTCAGCCTGTGGGGCAAGCCCGGCGCCAAGGCTCCCGAGAATCGCGACGTGTGGCCGCCCTATCCGCGCAAGGACGATCCGCTGGCCGACTGGAGGACCATCAATCGAGCCATGACGGAAAATCCGCCGCCGGCGCGTGACGCTGTCCTTCTCGGCATGTTCGCCAGGATCGGCATTGGCCCAGGCCAGGACGTGGAAAAGACCGATGAGGCGACGCGTCGCGGCCTGATCCGCGCTCTCGAGGCAGGCAGGCGCATGGTGACCGGCGCCGCCACCAAGTTCGCAGACGTCACCGAGGTGAATGGTTGGAGCTACTTTCCCGCGGAGCATGGACGCTACGGCCTCGTGGGAAACTACATTGGCCGTGCTGGTACAGTCAGCCTGGCGGGGATCGTCGCCAACGACCCGATCGAATCCATGTATCCCCTGGCCAATTACGACGCGAATGGCGAGCACCTGAGCGGCGCGCACAAGTACACGCTGCGTTTTGCCAAGGATGGACTGCCGCCGGTGAATGCGTTCTGGTCGCTGACCGCCTATGGAATGGATTTCAACCTCGTCGACAATCCCATCAATCGCTATTCGCTGGGCGATCGCAGCAACCTGAAGCGTGATCCCGATGGCGGCATTACGCTCTACGTCCAGAAGGACTCCCCGGGGCCGGACCTGGAGAGCAACTGGTTGCCCAGCGGTGAGCGCGACTTCTACCTGGTTGTTCGCCTGTACCTGCCGAAGCCCGAGGCTCTTGAGGGCAGGTGGCGATTGCCGGCGCTGCACCGGGTGGACTGACAGGCGCGGGTCAGCGGCTCGGATTCCTCGAGGAACCAGGGAGGAGCGTCCATGACCAATCGCCATTGGGCTCGGCGGACCCCAATTACCGCGTTTGCATCCAGATAAACCAGTCTATCGACTAGGTTCCTCCAGGAGAACCGTGCGAATGAAGACCGAAATCGGCGCCTACGATGCCAAGACCCGCCTACCCGAGCTGCTGCGCCAGGTGAAGGCTGGCCGGCGCTTCACGATCACCAACCGCGGCGAAGCGATCGCAGATCTGTTGCCGAGCACGGCGGCGCGTACCGCGGATGCCTGCGGCGCGATTGAGAAGTTCCAGGCCTTCATGCGCGACAATCCGGTGAAGGCCGGGCGGCGGGCCAACGTCAGGGCGCTCATCGAGGACGGCCGGGAGTGACTGCCTTCGTCCTCGACGCCTCCGTCACGATGTCCTGGCTGCTGACGGACCCGAAGCCTGCCGATGGCGCCTACGCTGCGGCCGTGCTCGAGGCGCTCAAGGATCCCGCGACGTGAGCTGAAGTCCCGGTTTCCTGGGGACTCGAGGTTGGAAACGTCATTGCGCGCGCCGAAGCCAAAGGCCTTCTGTCCGAAGCGCAGAGCGAGGCATTCCTCGAAATGCTGGGCAGTGCACCGATTCACTCCGACGATGCGACCTTTCCCAAGTCGCTGAGCGACACGCTGCACCTGGCTCGTCGCCATGGCCTGTCTTCCTACGACGCCTCCTATCTGGAACTCGCGCTGCGTACCGGAGTACCGCTTGCCACGCTCGACACGGACCTTGCCAGGGCCGCGCGCAAAGCCGGCGTAAGGCGCTTCCCGGCCAGGTAGGCCGTTGCGCCCGTTCCGGGCACGTCCATGGCAGACGCCACCCGTATCATGCGGGGCCCTCAGGCCATCGCGCAGGACAAGCCAGGATCCGGCGCTCGGCGCGGATCGCTGGCGCCCGACCGGGACCGTCACTCCGGCAGGTTCATCTTGCGGACGAGGTCCTTGAAACGGGGTTCGGAACGCAACGAGTCGAACGACGGCCAGCCAATGATAGGGCATGTCCGGATCGTGCGCCTCGTAGGCGCGCTCCAGCCACGCCAGGGCCTGCTCGCGGTCGCCGGCCGAGACGTACAAGTCCGCGATTGCCCTCGGCGATACGAACTTGCCCCGGGAACGCGCGACCAGTAGCTCTGCGGCCCGGCCCATCGCGGCGGCATAGCCGTTGGCCGCATAAACACGATCCAGGACCCCACCCGGGTCCGGGCCATCGTAGAACCGCCAATGGCTTTCGCGGAAGCGAACGCCTCTTCATACATCCCTTTCCCGTTCGTAAGCCCACCACTGCGCCGACAGTCCCAAGGGATTGTCCGGCATGACTTCCAGTATTTTCCGCGTCACCTCCAGGGCGTCGTCGTACCGTTCGAAGTACAGGAGCGCCACCGCGTAGAACCCCTGGAAGATCACGTTGAACGGGTCCATGCCCAACGCGGTCTCGATCTCCTTGAGGCCCTCCTCCGGACGACCCGTAATCAGCAGGTAGTGGGAGTAGTAGGCTCGCGTATCCGCGTAGCCCGGATTGAGCTCGATCGCCCGCTCCCACTCGCTGCCGGCCGCAGCCCAGTTCCAGTCGGTCCACGTCAGGACGTCGGCCAGCGCGAGGTGCGCCTCGAAATAGCCGTCGTCCAGCTCGAGCGCCTTCGACACTGCCGCCTTCGCTTTCGGCCCGGCTTCGCCCGGCCGGACGTAACCCATCTGCTGGCGGCAAACCCACACCCACGTCAGCCCCACGTAGGCAGGTGCGAAGCGCGGATCCTTCTCGAGCGCCAGGTTGAAGTACTTCTCCGCCGCGTCGAGGTCGGCGGCCCCCAGCCGGATCCAGTACTGCGAGCCCTTGAGATAGGCATCGTAGGCCTCGGCGTTGACGGACCCGACCGCGGCGAGGCGCGCCTGCTCCCGGGGCAGCAACTTGACCGCCAGCGACTTCGCAACCGCTCGCGCCACGTCGCGCTGCAGTTCCAGGATCCCTGACAGCTCGCGGTCGTAGCTCTCGGCCCACAGCTGCGTCTGGTCGCTCGCCTGGATGAGCTCAGCCGTCACGCGTACCCGGCCGCCCTCGCGCAGCGCGCTGCCCTCGAGCACGTACCCCACGCCGAGCTCACGTCCGATGTCGGTTACCGACTTTTCCGTGTTCTTGTAGCGCATGGCCGAGGTGCGCGCGATCACGCCCAACCGCTCGGGATGCAGCCGCCCGAGTTGCACGATCAGCTCCTCGGTCAGGCCATCGCTCAGGTACTCCTGCTCGGGGTCGCCCGACGCGTTCCTGAGCGGCAGCACCGCTATCGAGATGCGCCCCTCGGGCGGCGGAGCCAACGACGCCTGCATCGGGGCGTGAGCGCGGCGTACTTGTCCCACGACCCCATAGGCGATTGCACCGGCGATTGCCACGAGAGCGGCGAGCAGCGCGTAATCGAGCGCGTGCAGCCGCGTATCGACTGCTTCGCCCGAGGACGGTGGCGTGCGAACGATGCCGTCGCGCGTGAATTCGTATCGCCAGCTGAAGAACAGCGCGAGCGGGAACCCGAGGAAGGCACCGATCCAGACGAAACGGATCGCGGCCTCGGGCAGACCAAGGCCGGGCAGGGCCAGGTCGCTCACCTGCAACGTCACCCAGGCCGCGACGACATAGAACGCCGCGCCCCGGAACACACCGCGGCGGCGAAGCTCACGCACTAAGTGCGTCGGATCCATCCGCACCGGGCCCTCGTTCTCGACGTGCCGGTTTTCGACCCTGGGCGACCTGGGATCGGGCCGCTCGTCCGGCTGTCGCCTGCCGCCATCTTAGCCCTTGAGGGGCGTCCGAAGCCTCGGCGTCCTGACAGGCGCCCACTCGGGGGGGATTGGCGCCCCGGGCCGGAGTTGAACCGACGACCTACCGCTTAGGAGGCGGTCGCTCTATCCACTGAGCTACCGGGGCGCGCGATCAGCAGTTTACCGGCGCGGTGCCGTCATCGGCCAGCGACGGCACCGCCAAAAGAAGAACGGCCAGGTCTGGGACCCGGCCGTCGAATGGTGGTGGAGCGGAAGGGGATCGAACCCTCGACCTTCGCATTGCGAACGCGACGCTCTCCCAGCTGAGCTACCGCCCCACGAAAGGGCGCGCATTGTAGCACCGGCCTGCCTGCCCGCAACCGGAAGCCGCGCCTGTATGATCGCCTGATGGAAATCACCGTCCGACAGGCCGAGGCCCGCGACATTACGTTCATCGTGAACGGCAACGTCGCGATGGCGCTCGAGGCCGAGCACAAGCACCTCGATCGGCCCACGGTCGAGCGCGGCGTCCGCGCCGTGTTCGAATCACCCGGCCACGGCCGGTACTTCGTCGCCGAGGTCGATGGCAAGGTCGTCGGCCAGGCCATGTACACCTGCGAGTGGAGCGACTGGCGTTGCGGCGACTTCTGGTGGTTCCAGAGCGTCTACGTTGCGCCTGAAGCGAGGCGCCTGGGCGTCTTCCGAGCCCTCTACCAGCACATTGAAAACCTGGCGAAGGCCGATCCCGGCGTCTGCGGCCTGCGGCTCTACGTCGAGCGAGATAACGAGCGCGCCCAGGAAACGTACCGCCAGTGCGGGATGCAGGACGCGGGATACGTGGTGATGGAAGTGGACATGTCGGGCGCCGTCGTGAGCGCCAGGGGAGAATGACAATGCTCGAAAGTGGCCAGAAAGCACCCGAATTCGAACTCGCCGACCAGCAGGGGCGCAAGCACACCTTGAAGTCGCTGCTCGCGGACGGCCCGCTGATCCTCTACTTCTACCCGGCGGATTTCACGCCGGGCTGCACGAAAGAGGCCTGCAGCTTCCGCGACCTGCACCAGGACCTGATGCGCGCGAAGCTACGCGTGGTCGGCGTGAGCCCGCAGGACGTCGCGTCGCATAAGCGTTTCGCGGAGAAGCACGACCTCACCTTCCCGTTGCTCGCCGATCCCGACAAGAAGGCGGTCAAGGCCTACGACCTCGACGGTCCCTTGGGATTCGGCGTCCGCCGGGGCACCTACCTCATCGGTGCGGACGGCAAGATCAAGGACTCGGTGCTCGCCGACCTGCGGATCGGGGCGCACGAGGCGTTCGTGAAGAAGGCCATCGAGGCAGGCGCCAGGAAGTAACCTCGCTTAATGAATACAAACAGTTACGTGATATTCTTAACAGACCGGTAACGGTCGATCCGGCGCCGCGCGACCTACTTGCCAGAGGCTGCGCCGACTGGAACCGCCGGCCCGTAGCGCAGCTTGAAGAGCTGCGCCGAACCCAGGCTCGGCATGACGACCACGTAGATCGCGTCGTACTCATCGTCGGCTATGGCCACGTCCGTGGCGCTGATCCGGCTCAGCACCCCGGGGATGGTGCTCGAATACCCCACGACCACGACCGTCTTGCCGCGGTGCTCCCGCTTGATGCGGCTCGCAAGCCCGTCCCAGTCACTCGGGGCCAGCAGATTGATCGGCAACTGGAACTGGTTCGCGATCGGGGCCGCCGTCTGCTCGGCGCGACGCGTGTCGCCCGCATAGAGGTAGTCCACTTTCCCGCTGGCGAGGACGCCCGCGACATATTGGCCGAGCCCGCGGACACGCGCTTCCCCAGCCGGACTCAGGTCGGGATCGCCTGTGGGATCGGTCTCCGCCTCCGCATGCCGCAGCATGACCACGACCGTCGTGCGCGCCCAGGTGCTGATCCAGAAGACGCCCGCGCCCGCGGACAGAACGAACAGCAGCGGCACCATGAGCGGCGCGAGGTGCGGGCGTCGACGCAGCCGGATCGGGGGTTCCGCCATGCGCCGATAATAGCGGTCAGTCGAGCGCGCGGCGCAAGCGTTCGAACTCCGGGGTCGAGCGCTCACTGAATCCGTGGCCCGACGCGTCCCGCTCGATGAAGAGCGCCGCCAGGCCCGACCTGCGCGCGAGTGCCAGTCCGTCTTCAGGCCCGAGGACCATGAGCGCCGTCGCCCAGCCGTCGGCACGCGCCGCGGATGGAAGCAGGACGCAGACCGAGGCGAGCCCGTTCGTGACCGGCGCTCCCGTACGAGGGTCGATCGTGTGCGACACGCGTCGGCCGCCGACGATACGGAAGTCGCGGTAATCTCCCGACGTCGAGGCGCTCATGCCGTCGAGTTCGACCAGAGTGTAGGGCCTGCGCTCGCCACTCCACGGCACCTCGACCGCCGCGCGCCACGGGCTCCCGCCGGGGCTGCGCCCGCGGGCGCGGAGCTCGCCGCCCAGTTCCACGAGGTAGTCCCGCACGCCGAGTGCTTCGAAGTGCTCGGCGATCAGGTCCACCGCGTAGCCGGGCGCGATTCCGTTCACGTCCAGTTCGAGCGTCGGCAGCACCTTGCGAAGCGTGTGCACGCCGGCCGGCAACTCGAGCTTCTGGTAGCCGGTGGTCTCACGGATCCTGTCCAGTGCTGCCGGCGCCGTGTCGAGGGTTGGCGGCACCGCGGGCAAGGCCGCGCCCTGCCCGCTGCCGAATCCCCAGGCCCGCACGAGCGGGCCGACGGTTATGTCGAATGCCCCACCCGTGGCGGCACTGACCTCGAGCGAAATCGCGACGACCTCGCGCAGTTGCGGAGACACCTCGATCGCGTCGGTGGAACGACTCGCATTGAACGCCGAGATCTCGCTCGCCGGATCGTAGGTCGAGAGGTGCCGGTTGATCTCCTCAAGCACGCTATCGATGACCGCCTGCAGTGCCTCGCGAGTCACGCCCTCGGGCAGTCGCGTGACGGTGACGCTCCAGGTCGTACCCATCGTGCGGCCGTCGAACTGCTCCGGCGCGGGCGTGCAGGCGCACACCCACGTGAGGACGATCGCCGCAAGAGTCCGGGCGGCGTGCACGCCCTACTGCACGATCTGGTTGAGCTCGCCCTTCCTGTAGCGCTCCGCCATCTTCTCGAGCGACAGCGGCTTGATCTTCGCCGCCTGCCCCGCGCAGCCGAAGGCCTCGTAGCGGAGCTTGCAGATGTCCCGCGCCGCCTTCTGCGCGTCCGCGAGGAACTTGCGTGGATCGAATTCCGAGGGCTTCTCGGACATGTGACGTCGGATGGCACCCGTCATGGCAAGTCGGATGTCGGTGTCGATGTTGATCTTGCGCACGCCGTGCTTGATGCCCTCGACGATTTCCTCCACCGGTACGCCGTAGGTCTCCTTCATCTGGCCGCCGTACTTGCGGATGATCTCGAGCCACTCCTGCGGCACGCTCGATGAGCCGTGCATCACGAGGTGCGTGTTCGGGATGCGCGCGTGGATCTCCTTGATGCGCTGGATCGCGAGGATGTCGCCGGTGGGCTTGCGCGTGAACTTGTAGGCGCCGTGCGAGGTGCCGATGGCGATGGCGAGCGCGTCGCACTGGGTCTTCGCCACGAAGTCGGCCGCCTGGTCGGGATCGGTGAGCAGCTGCTCGCGGGTCATGGTGCCCTCGGCGCCGTGCCCGTCCTCCTTGTCGCCGCGCATGGTCTCGAGGGAACCCAGCACGCCGAGCTCCGCCTCCACCGTCACTCCGATCGCGTGGGAGAAATCCACGACCCTGCGCGAGGTCTCGACGTTGTACTCGTAGGACGAGGGCGTCTTGGCGTCCTCCATCAGCGAGCCGTCCATCATCACGCTCGAGAAGCCCGAGCGGATCGCGCCCATGCACACGGCGGGCGACTGGCCGTGGTCCTGGTGCATCACGACCGGGATGTGCGGATAGGCCTCGATCGCGGCCTGGATCAGGTGGCGCAGGAAGGCCTCGCCGGCGTATTTCCGCGCGCCGGCCGAGCCCTGCATGATGACCGGGCTGCAGGTCTCGTCGGCCGCCTCCATGATGGCGCGGACCTGTTCGAGGTTGTTGACGTTGAAGGCCGGCAGGCCGTAGCCGTGCTCGGCCGCGTGGTCGAGCAGCTGGCGCATTGAGACGAGGGGCATGGAGGGCTCCTTGGGGTGATCCCGAGAAATCTACCGGACGGCGGGCCTGCCGCAATAGGTGAAGTTCCGTGCACCAGGAATCCGCGCCGAGGACCCCGGAAACGCAAACGCCCCTTGCGGGGCGTTGCGATTCGTGGCGGAGAGGGTGGGATTCGAACCCACGTACACCCGTTGAGATGTAACTGGAATTCCAGTCCAGCGCCTTCGACCACTCGGCCACCTCTCCGTTCGAAGGGGCGGAGAGCCTACACGTTCGGCTTGCTGCCGGAAAGTCCCGCCGCATTCAGCGCAGTTCGATGCCTGCCGCGCGCATCGCGGCCTCAACCGCCGGGCGGTTCGCCTCGGTCAGGGGCACCAGCGGGAGCCGGATCGCCGGCCCGATGAGTCCCATGCGGTGGACGGCCCACTTGACCGGAATCGGGTTCGGCTCGACGAAGAGTTTCTCGTGGAGCCCGGCCAGCGTGGCGTCGATCCGCGCGGCCTCGTCGTGCGCGCCGCGCAGGGCCGCGGCGCACATCTCGTGCATCGCCGTCGAAGCGACATTGGCGGTCACCGAGATCACACCGCAGGCGCCAACCCGCATCAGCGGCGCGGCCGTGGCATCGTCCCCGCCGAGCAGTATGAAACCGGGGCGCGAAACCCGGAGCACCTCTGCGCCCCGCTCCACGCTGCCGGTCGCCTCCTTGATCCCTGCGATCCGCGGGTGCTCCGACAGGCGTCCCACGGTCTCGGGCAGCAGGTCGCAGGCCGTCCGCCCGGGGACGTTGTAGAGGATCAGCGGAATTTTCACGGCGTCGGCGATGGTGGTGAAGTGCCTGTAGAGCCCTTCCTGCGTCGGCCGGTTGTAGTAAGGCGTGACGACCAGCAGCGCGTCCGCGCCCGCAGCCTCGGCCGCCCGCGACAGCGCCACGCTCTTCGCCGTGCCCGCCGTGCCGCTGCCCGCGATGAGCGGGATCCGGCCCGCGATCCGGCGCCGGGCGCTGCGGATCAGGTCCTCGAGTTCCGCGCGCTCGAGGGCCGGGGACTCGCCCGTCGTGCCGCCGACGACCACGGCGTCGGAACCCGACTCCAGATGGAAATCGATCAACCGCTCCCAGGCGCCGAAATCGACCGCCCCGTCCTGGTGCATCGGCGTGACCAGTGCCGGGATGCTGCCCTTGAACATTCCTGCCTCTCTCGAGTCCACCGACGATGCTATGCCCGCGCCGTCGCGCGAGGCAAGGCAAGAGCGCGTGTACGCGGCGCGCGCTCCCCGCTACACTCACCCACGGAAACCTATGAAGCAACTTATCGCGATTTCCGCAATCGGCAGTGACCGCACCGGGCTCGTCTACGACCTGACCCGTGTCGTCGTCGATTGCGGCGGAAACGTCCTCGAAAGCCGCATGACGGCGCTCGGCAACGAGTTCGCCATGCTCATGCTGGTGGCCGGGAACTGGCACACCATGACCAAGCTCGATGGCGAGCTCGCGAAGCTCGCCGAGAGCTCCGGCCTGACCATTTCGAGCCGCCGCACCGAGGTCCGGCCGCCGCGGACCGACATGGTGTCCTACACCGTGGACGTCGTCTGCCTCGACCAGCCGGGGGTGCTGCACGCGCTTGCCGGCTTCTTTTCCTCGCGCGGCATCGACATCAGCGACATTTCCACCCGCACCTACGCCGCCGCGCACACCGGCGCGCCGATGTTCTCCGTGTACATGGTCGTGCTCGTCCCGACGCGCATTCACGTCGCGGCGCTGCGCGAGGAGTTCATGGACCTCTGCGACAACATGAACCTGGACGCGATCCTGGAGCCCCTCAAGGCATGAGCAGACATGGCTGAGAAGACCGCTGCCATCGGCAAGAAAGTCCCGGACTTCACCCTCCCCTCGACCGGCGCCCGGCCCTGGAAGCTTTCGGAAGCCAGGGGCCGGACGATCGTCGTCTACTTCTACCCCAAGGACAGCACCTCGGGCTGCACCAGCGAGAGCGTCGCGTTCCGCGACCTGCATGACGCTTTCCGCAAGGCGAAGGCGGTCGTGGTGGGGGTGTCTCCCGACAGCCTCGCCTCGCACGAAAAGTTCAAGGCGAAATACGGCTTCCCCTTCGAGCTCTTGAGCGACGAGGACAAGAAGGCCTGCGGGCTCTTCGAGGTATGGAAGGAAAAGAGCATGTACGGCCGGAAGTACATGGGCGTCGAGCGCAGCACCTTCCTGATCGACGCCGAAGGCGTCCTGCGGCGGGAGTGGCGCAAGGTCAAGGTGAACGGGCACGCGGAGGAGGTGCTCGCCGCCGCGCGCGAGCTTTGACCACTCTCCGCTCCCTCTCCACTCGTTCCCCGCTCCATCTCCGCTCCTTCGCCGTCCACCGGAGTCCGCCGTTGCCGTCCAAGAAGAAGCCCGACCTGCGCCGCATATTCCTGCTCGACACCAACGTCCTGATGCACGACCCCACGTGCATCTTCCGCTTCGAGGAACACGACATCTTCATCCCGATGATCGTCCTCGAGGAGCTCGACGCGGGCAAGAAAGGCATGTCGGAGGCCGCGCGCAACGTGCGCCAGGTGAGCCGGTTCCTCGACGAGCTGATGGCGAACTCCACCAAGCAGCAGATCGACCGCGGCCTCGAGCTGCCGCCTGCGAAGTACGTAAATGGCGGCAAGAAGCCACCGACCGGGCGGCTCTTCTTCCAGACCAAGCAGATGACGACCGGGCTGCCGGACACGCTGCCGGGCCACGGGGCCGACAACGCGATCCTCGCCCACACGGTCGCCCTGCAGCGGGAGCACCCGCGCGCCCGGGTCACCCTGGTGTCCAAGGACATCAACCTGCGCATCAAGGCGGCGATCATCGGCGTGCACGCCGAGGACTACTACAGCGACAAGACCATCGAGGACGCCGACCTCCTCTACACCGGGATGGAGGAACTGCCGGCAAACTTCTGGGAGCGGGCCGGGCGGAGCCTCGAGTCCTGGCAGGAGCACGGCCGCGCCTTCTATCGCATGCGCGGGAAAGTCGTGGCCAACTGGGCGCCGAACCAGTTCGTCTACCAGGGCGGCGAGCACGGCATCGAGGCCATCGTGCGCCGGATCGAGGGCGACTCCGCGGTGATCGAGGTCGTGCGCGACTTCCGCCGCGAGCGCCACGGCGTGTGGGGCATCAGCGCGCGCAATCGCGAGCAGAACTTCGCGCTCAACCTGCTGCTCGATCCCGACATCGACTTCGTGACCGTGCTCGGGCCCGCCGGCACCGGCAAGACCCTGCTTACGCTCGCGGCGGGCCTCGCACAGACGCTCGAGACCAACCGCTTCAGCGAGATCATCATGACCCGGGTCACGATCCCGCTCGGCGAGGACATCGGCTTCCTGCCGGGCACGGAAGAGGAAAAGATGGAGCCCTGGATGGGCGCGCTCATGGACAACCTCGAGGTCCTGACGCAGAGCCAGGAGGGCGGCAGCTGGGGCCGCGCGGCCACGAACGACCTGCTGCGCAACCGGATCAAGATCCGCTCGCTCAACTTCATGCGCGGCCGGACCTTCCTCAACCGCTACATCATCTTGGACGAGGCCCAGAACCTGACCCCGAAGCAGATGAAGGCCATCGTCACGCGCGCCGGCCCGGGCACCAAGCTCGTCTGCCTCGGCAACATCGCGCAGATCGATACGCCGTACCTGTCCGAGACCACCTGCGGGCTCACCTACGTCGTGAACCGCTTCCGGGGCTGGGCCCACTACGGCCACGTGACGCTGATGCGCGGCGAGCGCTCGAGGCTGGCGGATGTCGCGTCCGAGATGCTCTGACGACGGCCAGATCATGTCGCGTGGAACCGAGCTGGCCTCCGGGCGGTCGAAGCCCCGCATGAACGTCGAATTGCACCGTCGCTGGCGAGCCGGGCTGGCTGGCCTCGCCCTGACCGCGTGGCTCGCCCTCCCCGGTCCCCTGTTTGCCTCCGAGGTGCAGGACCAGCTGCCCGAGATGGGCACGGCCGCCCAGCAGACGCTGAGCATCGAGGACGAGTACCGGATCGGGCGGATGGTGATGCGGGGGCTCCGCGAGTCGGGGCGCATCATCGAGGATCCGGAGACCAACGAATACATCCAGACGCTCGGACTGCGGCTGTCGAGCGTGACGAACCAGGGCAACCGGGACTTCAACTTCTTCCTGGTCAACGACCGCTCGATCAACGCCTTTGCACTGCCGGGCGGCTTCGTCGGCATCAACACGGGCCTGCTGCTCGACACGCGCAACGAGAGCGAACTCGCGGGCGTACTCGCCCACGAGGTGTCGCACGTCACGCAGCGGCACATCGCCCGCAGCATCGAGGCCGGAAACCGCACGAACCTCGTGTCCACCGCCGCCACGCTGGCCGCCATCCTGCTCGGGGCGATTGCGGGCGTCGGATCGGACATGACGATGGCCGCGATCACGGCTGCCCAGGGCCTCTCGGCGCAGGCCCAGATCAACTTCACGCGCGAGAACGAGTACGAGGCGGACCGCGTCGGCATCGGCCTCATGGCGGACGCCAGGTTCGATCCCAATGCCATGCCGGCCTTCTTCGAGGAGATGGGCCGCAGGACGCAGTTGAGCCCGGACCAGGTGCCGGAACTCCTGCGCAGTCACCCGGTCACCAGCGCGCGCATCGCGGAATCCAAGGGTCGCGCCGCGCAGTACGCGCCGGTGGCGACCCACGACTCGATGAGTTACGCCGTCACCCGCGAGCGCATCCGGGTACTCACGACGCCGGCCGGCCAGGACCCGCGCACGTACTACGCCTCGCTCATCGGCGGCGAGCCCGACTCGAGCGTCGCGCAGGTCTACGGCAAGGCGCTTGCCCAGCTCGTGAGTGGAGATGCCGCGCACGCCGTCCCGATCTTCGAGCGCCTGGTGGCCACGCACCCCGAAGTCATGCAGTTCCACACCGCGCTCGCCCAGTCGCTCATTGCCTCGGGGCAGCCCAAGGCCGGGATGGAGGTACTCGAGCGGGCACGCGTGCTGTCGCCCCGCAACGTGCCGGTCACGGTCCGTTATGCGGAGGCCCTGTTGCAGGCGAACCGCCCCAAGCGCGCGCACGAAGTGCTGCTCGACCTCTTCAACAACGTCCCCCCGACCCAGGAACAGATCCGACTGACCGCGATGGCCGCGAATGCGGCCGGCGACGTCGCGGACGCCTACTCGTACATGGCCGAGTACCACATCATGGGTGGCGACCTGCCCCTCGCCGTCAATCAGCTGGAACTCGCCCTGTCGGTACCGGGCATCGGCGAGCTGCAGAGGGCGCGCTACGCCGCGCGACTCAAGGAACTGCGCGACGCGCTGCCGCGCGACCGGCAAAGGACGGAGCAGCCCCAGGGTTCCGGCGGCGGCCGGAACCCGAATGGCTGACGATCCACTGTAGAATCCCAGCCGGTGCACGTAGTGGTCATGGAGACCGGGATGCCTGCGGCTGATCGAAACTGGATGCGCCGGCCGGCGATCGCGATCCTGTCCCTGTCCCTCGCGGGCTGTGCCACGACGGGCGCGCGCGACCCCGCCGATCCCCTGCAGCCGATGAATCGCGGCATCTATCGCTTCAACGATTCGCTGGACCGGGCGGCGCTCAAGCCCGTCGCGGTCGCCTACCACGAGCACACGCCTCCATGGTTCCAGACGGGCGTCGGCAATTTCTTCAACAACCTCGGCACTCCGGGCACGGCCGTGAACCAGCTGCTGCAGGGCAAGCTGCTGGCGGCCGGACAGGACACGCTGCGATTCGTCATCAACACCACGCTCGGCTGGGGTGGCGTGCTCGACGTAGCCTCGGGCGCGAGCCTGCCGCAGCACGACGAGGACCTCGGCCAGACGCTCGGCAAGTGGGGCGTGCCGGCCGGCCCATACCTGATGGTGCCGCTCCTCGGCCCGTCCACGCTGCGCGACCTGCCGTCCCGGGTCGCCGACACGTTCCTCAAGCCGCTCTACTGGTTCGACCCCGGCAATGCGCGCTGGGTGTCGCTGGGGCTGTCGGTCGTGGACACCCGTGCCAGGCTCCTGCCGCTCGACGAGACGCTCGACGGCGTCTACGACAAGTACGCGTTCCTCCGCAACGGCTACCTGCAGCGGCGCCAGTTCCTGGTCTACGACGGCAATCCGCCGGAGGAACCGCTGGACGAGGAAATGCTGGATGATTCAGGCGGCGACGAGGCCGCCGAACCGGTCCCTCCGCAGCCCTGACGCCGGGGGTGCGCGACCGCCTCAGGCCCTGAGCAGCAGGTCCTCGAGGTCCGAGATCCGCGCGATCGCGAGCATCTGCGGCGGCACGTTCTCGTAGCGCAGCGCCACACCCGCCGTCGCCGCGGCCGAGATCCATTCCACCAGCACGGCGACACCCGCGCTGTCGCCGGTCGTGACGCCCGACAGGTCAACGACCTGCTCGCCGTCGCGAACGATCTGCTCCAGGCCCGCGCGCAGCGCCTGCGCCGCGGTCGCGAAGCCAAGCTCGCCGACAGCGCGCAGGCGATCGGGGGCGAGGCGTTCGATCGAAAACTGCGGCACGCTCAGCCCGCCTTGCCGCTCGCCTTTACCGGCTGCGCGGCCGGAGCGGCGTTTTCCGTCTCGAGGCGCTGGATCACTGCGTCGAGTCCCCTGGCCTCGATCTCCGAACCGAAGTCGGTACGGAAATTCTTGACGTAGGAAATGCCCTCGATCGTTACGTCCCAGGCCTGCCAGCCCTGCGGCGTCGCGTGCAGCGAGTAATTGACCGGGACCGGCGTGCCGTTGTCCCGCTTCACCTCGGTGCGCACCGTGGCGCTGGTGGCCGCAGGGTCGCCTTTGAACGGCAGGACCACCATCCGATCCGCGGTGAACTCGAGCAGCGCGTTGCCGTACTTGCGCATCATGGACTGGACGAACCCGTCGATGAAGCGCTGCCGTTGCTGGTCAGTGGCGGTGCGCCAGTACTTGCCGAGCACCAACCGCGCGGAGTAATCCGCGTCGAAGCTCGGCAGCAGGATCTTGTCCACCAGCGCCCGCAGCTTCGCCGGGTCCTTCGCGAGCGCGGCGCGGTTGGCGTCGATCTCGCGCAGCAGGTCCCGGGAAACCTTCTCGATGAGCAGCTGGGGCCCCGGTCCGGGAACGGGCGGCGCATCGGCCGCACCGGCCGGACCCGTGACCGAGAGCGCAGCGACGAACGACAGAAGAATCGTACGCATCATGACCGCCTCACTTGTTGCCGGCGTCTGCCGGCGATCCGGTCGCGGCCGCGGGCGCCTGCCCCGGGGGCGTCTCCTTGATGGCCTGGCCGAACAGGTACTTGCTGATCAGGTTCTCGAGCACGATCGCGTTCTGAACGAACTCGATCTGGTCGCCGTCCTTGAGATAGTCCTCCGAGCCACCGGTCTCGATGCCGATGTACTGTCCGCCGAGCAGCCCCGCCGTGAAGATGTTGAAGTAGCTGTCGTTCGGAATCTGGTCGTAGCGCGTGTCGATGTCGATGGTGACGACAGCCTTGAAGACCGTCATGTCGTAGCCGATGTCCTCGACCCGCCCGATGGTGACGCCCGCCACCTTCACCGGCGCGCCGACCTTGAGACCGCCGACGTTCTCGTATCGGGCGACCACCTTGTAGGCGTTGCCGTGGGAGGTGAATTCCCGGTTCGAGATCTGCGTCACAAGGAACACGATGGCCGCGATTCCGAGCAGCACGAAGAGGCCGGTGGACACGTCTATGGCGCGGTTCTTCCGCATGGTCGCCTCGAGGTCAGAGTAGGAGGGCCGTGACGATGTAGTCGAGCACCAGCGTCGCCACGGCGGAGACGACGACGGTGCGGGTCGTTGCGCGGCCCACGCCTTCGGCCGTGGGCTCGGCATTGTAGCCTTCGAACACCGCGATCAGGCTGCAGGCGACGCCGAAGACGAGCCCCTTGATGAGACCTTCGCTCACGTCCGACAGCTCGACGTAGCTGCGCATCTCGGACCAGAACTGGCCGCGGTCGATGCCGAAGTACTGCACGCCGATCAGCTGCACGCCGAAGATGCTCACCATGACGAAGATCCCGGTGAGCAGCGGCATCGAGATCACGCCGCCGAGGAAGCGCGGCAGGACCACGCGCTTCATCGGGTCCACGGCCATGATCTCCATCGCGGTGAGCTGGTCCGTGGCCCGCATGAGGCCGATCTCCGAGGCGAGCGCCGTGCCCGCGCGCCCGGCGAAGAGCAGCGCGGTGACCACCGGCCCGAGTTCCTTGAGCAGCGTGAGTGCGGCACCGGTGCCGAGCGACTCCTCCGAGCCGATGCGCGCCAGCAGGTCGTGTCCCTGCAGGCCCATGACCATGCCGACGAACAGCCCACTGATCATGATGATCGCGAGCGAGAGAGCGCCGGCGTTGTAGACCTGCTGGGCGAGGAGCCGTGGACGCAGGAAGCCCGCTGGCGTGATCCACAGCAGCCGGCTGGAAAAGCGCGTCAGGGCGCCCGCGCGCTCAAGAAAGTCGGCCGTCGCGTCCTTCAGTTCGCTCACCGTACTCATCGGGCAGCCTTGCCCGCGGCCAGCAGCTGGCCGTAGTAGTCGGGCGCCGGGTAGTGGAACGGAACCGGGCCGTCGCCGAGCCCTTCCATGAACTGCCTGACGATCGGCGACGGATGATCGTGCAGTTCCTTTGGCGAGCCGCTCGCGACCACCTGGCCTTCCGACAGGATGTAGCTCTGGTCGGCGATCTGCGCGATCTCGCGCACGTCGTGCGAGACGACGATGCTCGAGATCCCGAGCGCGTCGTTCAGCGAGCGGATGAGCCGCATCACCACGCCCATGGAGATCGGGTCGAGCCCCGCGAAGGGCTCGTCGTAGATGAGGATGTCCGGGTCCATGACGATGGCGCGTGCAAGCGCGACACGCCGCGACATGCCGCCCGAGAGCTGCTGAGGCATGAGCTTCGCCGCGCCGCGCAGCCCCACGGCGTGCAGCTTGGTGAGCACCAGCGATCGCACCAGCCGCTCCGGCAGCCGCGCGTGCTCGCGCAGCGGGAATGCCACGTTCTCGAACACGTCGATATCGGTGAGGAGCGCGCCGTTCTGGAACAGCATCCCCATCCGGCGCCTGAGCGCGTAGAGCGCCGCCTGCCGGAGACCGGCAACGTCCTGCCCGTCCACCACGACGGTCCCGGCGTCGGCCCGGATCTGTCCCGTGATCAGCCGCAGGAGCGTCGTCTTGCCCGTGCCGCTCGGACCCATGATCGCCGTGACCTCGCCGCGCCGGAACTCGACATCGAGCCCGCGGAGGACCGGCTTGTGGTCCACGGCGTAATTCACGCCGCACAGGACGGCGACGTTGTCACCTCCCGCGACTGCGCCGCGGCCGGCCGGATGGCCCAGCTGTCTACCCATGATCCTCCGAATGATGCGCCCGGCGGACGCCGTGAACGCCTGTTTCGACCGGCCGGATTGTATCAGGTTCAACCCGGACGGCCGGTCACCCGGGCCCGGCTCCCCCCTCGTTTTGCCTCCCGGCACTATCAGGACTAAAATCGTACCAATTCAGGAATCGACCCCATGTTGCGCATCAGCAAGCTCACGGACTACGGCACGGTCATCCTCGCCTGCCTCGCCACGCCTCCTGGCCGACGCCACACGGCGGCCGAGGTGGCCGAGTACACGCGACTGGGCCTGCCGACGGTGAGCAAGCTCCTGAAGCATTTCCATCACGCCGGTCTCGTGACCTCGGTACGCGGCGCGCGCGGCGGCTACCAGCTGGCCCGCCCCGCGCGCGAGATCAGCGCGGCCTCCATCATCGACGCGATCGAGGGGCCCGTCGCGATCACCGAGTGCAGCGGCAACCACAGCGCCTGCGACATCGAAACCGTCTGCAGCACGGGCGGCTCCTGGCAGAGCATCAACGCCGCCATTCGCCGCTCGCTCGACGGCATCTCCCTGGCACAGCTCTCGGGCCAGGAGGCCGTCGCGCTGTGGCGGCCGGAACTCGCCGGGGTCGTGCGACGCACGCCCACCGCGCGCCCGGGCGGACGGACGTGAGGGGCGGGCCCGTGACGGACACCAACCAGGATCTCGACGCGATTGTCGGACAGAAGTACCGGCACGGCTTCGTGACGGACATCGAGTCGGACACGGTGCCGCCCGGCCTCGACGAGGACGTGATCCGGCTCATCTCGCGAAAGAAGGGCGAGCCGCAGTTCATGCTCGACTGGCGGCTGCGCAGCTACCGCCACTGGCTCACCATGCAGCCGCCCGACTGGGCGCAGCTCAGCATCGCGCCGATGGATTACCAGGCCATCTCCTACTACTCCGCGCCCCGGTCGAAGACCGACGGCCCGAAGAGTCTCGACGAGGTCGACCCGAAGCTCCTGGCCACCTACGAGAAGCTCGGCGTGCCCCTGCACGAACGGGCGCGCCTCGCCGGCGTCGCGGTGGACGCCGTCTTCGACAGCGTGTCGGTGGCCACGACGTTCAAAGGCAGGCTGGCGAAGGCCGGCGTCATCTTCTGCCCCTTCTCCGACGCCGTGCGGGAGCACCCGGAGCTCATCGAGCGCTACCTCGGCAGCGTCGTGCCGTACACCGACAACTATTTCGCCACGCTCAACTCGGCAGTGTTCACCGACGGGTCCTTCGTCTACGTGCCGAAGGGCGTGCGCTGCCCGATGGAGCTGTCAACGTACTTCCGCATCAACGAGGCGAAGACGGGCCAGTTCGAACGCACGCTGATCATCGCCGACGAGGGCAGCCACGTGAGCTACCTCGAGGGCTGCACCGCGCCGATGCGCGACGAGAACCAGCTGCACGCCGCGGTCGTCGAGCTCGTGGCGATGGCGAACGCCGAGATCAAGTACTCGACGGTGCAGAACTGGTATCCGGGCGACGAGGAGGGCCGCGGCGGCATCTACAACTTCGTCACCAAGCGCGGCGAGTGCCGCGGCGCGGACTCCCGCATCAGCTGGACGCAGGTGGAGACGGGCTCCGCCATCACCTGGAAGTACCCGAGCTGCGTGCTCACGGGCGACAACTCCGTTGGCGAGTTCTATTCGGTCGCACTCGCCAACCACCGCCAGCAGGCGGACACCGGCACCAAGATGATCCACATCGGCCGCAACACCCGCAGCACCATCGTCTCGAAGGGCATCTCGGCGGGTCGCGGGCAGAATACTTATCGCGGGCTCGTGAAGATCCTCCCGTCGGCCGAGGGCGCGCGCAACCACACGCAGTGCGACTCGCTGCTGATGGGCGACCGCTGCGGTGCGCACACGTTTCCGTACATGGAGATCCGCAACCCCGGGGCCGTCGTCGAGCACGAGGCCACGACCTCGAAGATCGGCGACGACCAGCTCTTCTACTGCCGCAGCCGCGGCCTGTCCGAGGAGGACGCGGTCAACATCATCGTGAACGGATTCTGCAAAGCGGTGTTCAAGGAACTCCCGATGGAGTTCGCCGTCGAGGCGCAGAACCTGATGTCCGTGAGCCTGGAAGGCGCCGTCGGCTGACGGAACGACCGGAGACAAGCACTTGCTCAAGATCCGCGACCTGCACGCCCGCATCGGCGAACGAGAGATCCTGAAGGGCATCGACCTCGAGGTCCGCCCCGGTGAGGTGCACGCCATCATGGGGCCGAACGGCTCGGGCAAGAGCACGCTCGCGAGCGTGCTCGCGGGCCGCGCGGGCTACGAAGTCACCCGCGGCACAGTCGAGTACCTCGGCCGGGACCTGCTCGCCATGGAACCCGAGGATCGCGCGCGCGCCGGCCTCTTCCTGGCCTTCCAGTACCCGGTGGAGATCCCGGGCGTGAACAACGCCTATCTCCTCAAGGCCGGACTCAACGCCGTGCGCAAGCAGCGCGGGGAGCCCGAGCTCGACGCCTTCGAGTTCCTGGCGCTGGTGCGCGACAAGATGAAGCTCATGCAGATGGACGAGAGCTTCCTCAGCCGCGGCGTGAACGAGGGCTTCTCCGGCGGCGAGAAGAAGCGCAACGAGATCCTGCAGATGGCGGTGCTCGAACCCAGGCTCGCGCTGCTCGACGAGACGGACTCGGGCCTCGACATCGACGCCCTGCGGGTCGTCGCGAACGGCGTGAACAGCCTGCGCAGCCCGGACCGCGCGATCGTCCTGGTGACGCACTACCAGCGCCTGCTCGATTACATCGCCCCGGACGTGGTGCACGTGCTCTCGGGCGGCAGGATCCTGCGGACCGGCGACCGGACCCTGGCGCTCGAACTCGAGCGCCGCGGCTACGACTGGATCAGAGAGGAGGCCGGCGCCGCATGAACGCCGCCGCCCTCCCCGACAGGCTCGCTTCGTATCGGGCGGCCTTCGAGTCCGCCCGGCCCGCGGCCGGCGGGACGGCGGCGGCACGCGACGCTGCGTTCGCCCGCTTCGCCGAGCTCGGCTTTCCTGCGCCGCGCGACGAGGCCTGGAAATACACGAGCCTGCGCCGCCTCGAGTCCCGGCAATTTGCGGACGCACCCGATGCCGCGCGGTCAACCGACCTCGACCACGCGCCCACGCCGATCGCGCGCCCGCAGGTGCTCGTCGTGAACGGACGGGTGCTGGAGCAGCCGGGCGCCGCTGCGGCTGCACTGCAGGGCATCCGCGTCCGCACATTGGCGCAGGCCCTCGGCGACGGCGAGCCGCAGGGTGCGCTGTTGCGCGTCCCGACGGGGGGCGGCACCGACCGCTTCGCCGCGCTGAATTCCGCGATGTGTGCCGACTCACTGGTGGTGGACATCGCCGAGGGAGCCCGTCCCGAGGCAGCCCTGCACATATCGTTCCAGGCCAGCGGCGACTCGAGCATGAGCCACCCTCGCCTGCTCGTTCGAGCGGCGCGCGGCTGCTCGGCGCAAGTCGTCATTCACCACTCGGGGGACGACGCGGCCGAGCGCTTCGTCAACTCGTTCGTGGAGATCGAGGCGGGCGCGGATTCTTCGTTGCGCATTTACCGCCTGCAGGCGCAGGGGGCACGTACCTTCTTCATCGAGCGCATCGAGGCAACCGTCGGCCAACGGGCACTGCTCACAGTGCACGATGCCAGCCTCGGCGGCTCGCTCGCCAGGCTCGACCTGCATGCGCGGCTCGCCGCCCCGGAGGCGGCCGCCGAGTTGAACGGGCTGCTCCTGGCCGATGCCGCACGGCACCTCGACGCCCACATTCGCGTAGACCACCTTGCGCCGGGCACGCGCAGCCTCGTGGACTATCGCGGAGTCGCGGCCTCACGGGGCCGCGCGGTATGGAACGGCAAGGCCGTGGTGCATCCCGGAGCGCAGAAGTCCCACGCGCGGCAGGTGAGCCGCAACCTGCTGCTCACGCCGGGGGCCGAGATAGACACCAAGCCCGAGCTCGAGATCTACGCCGACGACGTGCAGTGCAGCCACGGCGCGACGACCGGGCAACTCGATCCCGCCGCCCTCTTCTACCTGAGGTCGCGCGGCCTGGCGGAAGTCGAGGCACGTGGCGTGCTCACCCGGGCGTTCGCAAGGGCCGTCCTCTCGCGCATGGACCTTCCCACTTTCGCCGCGGCCGTGCACTCGATCCTCGACGACCGACTCGCACGGATCCTGGAGACGCCGGCATGAGCGTCGCCGCCCCAGCCGCGCTCGCCCGGCCGCCGCTCGACGTCGAGGCGATCCGCCGCGAATTCCCGGTGCTCGCCCGCAAGGTGCACGGTAAGCCGCTCTGCTACCTGGACAACGCGGCCTCCAGCCAGCGCCCGCAACGCGTGATCGACGCCGTGTCCGGCTACTACGAGACCACGCACGCCAACGTCCACCGCGGCGTGCACACGCTCAGCCAGGAGGCCACCAGCCTCTTCGAGGGCGCCCGCGAAAAGATCCGCCGCTTCGTGAATGCGCGCTCGACGCGCGAGGTCGTCTTCGTGCGAGGCACGACCGAGGCGATCAACCTGGTCGCCCAGAGCTACGCGCGGCCCCGCCTGCAGCCCGGCGACGAGATCCTGGTCTCCTGGCTGGAGCACCACGCGAACATCGTGCCCTGGCAGATGGTCTGCGAGCAGACGGGCGCCCGGCTGCGAGTGATCCCGATGACGCGGACCGGCGAGCTGGACTTTGAGGCCTTCCGGTCGCTGCTCAGTGAGCGAACGCGGTTGCTCGCGCTCACGCACGTTTCGAATGCCCTCGGGACGGTGGTGCCGGTCCGGCGCTTCATCGCCGAGGCGCGCCGGCGCGGCGTGCCCGTGCTGCTCGACGGTGCCCAGGCGGTGCCGCACCTGCCGGTGGACGTCCAGGAACTCGACTGCGACTTCTACTGCTTCTCCGGCCACAAGATGTGCGGTCCCACCGGCATCGGCGTGCTCTACGGCCGCGAGTCGCTCCTGGCCGCGATGCCGCCGTGGCAGGGCGGCGGCGACATGATCCTGGCCGTGAGTTTCGAGCGCACCGTCTACAACGACCTGCCGTGGAAATTCGAGGCCGGCACGCCGCACATCGCCGGCGCGATCGGGCTCGGCGCCGCCATCGACTACCTCGCGGAGCTCGGCCTGGAGCGGATCTCGGCGGCGGAACAGGCGCTCCTCGAGTACGCCACGGCGAGCCTCACCGCCGTGGATGGCGTCGAGATCGTGGGGACGGCACCGGAGAAGGCCGCCGTCGTCTCGTTCACCCTGCGAGGCATCCACCCTCACGACCTCGGCACGATCCTCGACATGGAGGGCGTGGCGATCCGGACGGGCCACCACTGCGCCATGCCGATCATGGATTTCTACGGCCTCCCGGCGACGGCCCGCGCGTCGTTCGCTTTCTACAACACCGGTGCGGAGGTCGACCGCCTGGTCGCCGCGCTCCGCGTCGCGAAGGAGATGCTCGGCTGATGGACCTGAACGACCTCTACCGCGACGTGATCGTGGATCACAACCGCAATCCACGGAATTTCCGGGCGATGCCGGACGCCGACTGCCACGCCGAGGGGTTCAACCCGCTGTGCGGCGACCGGCTGACGCTCTACGTACGGCTCGAGGGCGGCGTGATTCGCGACGTATCCTTCCAGGGCACCGGCTGTGCCATCTCGGTGGCATCCGCCTCGCTCCTCACGGAGAGCGTGAAGGGCCGGTCGGTGGCCGAGGCCGAGCAGCTGTTCGCGACCATGCACGCGATGCTGACGCAGGATGATGCGAACGTGGACGTGGCGGGCCTCGGCAAGCTGGGCGCCCTGTCCGGCGTGCGGCAGTTCCCGGCACGCGTGAAATGCGCAAGCCTCTGCTGGCACACGCTCGACGCCGCCCTGCACCGGCAGACCGAGCCCGTGCGTACCGAGTAACCAGGGAGCCCGCCGTGTACGGACAGGACAACGAACCGGTCACCTTCACCCGCGACGTGGACGCGATCATCGTGCCCGCGGGCGTGGCGGTGAAGCTACGCGAAGGCCAGCAGGGGTTCATCACGCAGGCCCTCGGCGGCAGCTTCACCGTCTACGTGGAGGGCAACCTGTTCCGCATCGCGGGCAAGGATGCCGACGCGCTCGGCAAGGAAAAGGTGGACGTGCCGCAGCTGCCGCCGAACGCGAACGACGAGGACGTGCGTGCGCTCGCCTGGCAGCAGATGCGGGGCTGCTACGACCCGGAGATCCCGATCAACGTCGTGGACCTCGGGCTCGTGTACACCTGCGACGTGACCTCCGAGCCGGACGGCCGCGTCGTCGCGGTGACCATGACACTCACCGCGCCGGGCTGCGGCATGGGCGACGTGCTGGTGCAGGACGTGCGGGAGAAGGTCGAGATCATCCCGACCGTGAAACGTGCCGACGTGGAACTCGTGTTCGACCCGCCCTGGGACCAGTCGATGATGTCGGAAGCCGCGCGGCTGCAGACGGGGATGATGTGAGCTGGGTGCAGGTCGCCCCCGCAGCATCCATCCCGCCGGGCGACTACGCCACGGCCGAGGTGGACGAGGTGTTCGTCGCGGTCTTCAACGTGAACGGCGAATTCCTCGCGGTCGAGGACGTGTGCACGCACGACGGCGGCGGGCTCGCCGGCGGACAGGTCGAGGGCGCCGAGGTCATCTGCCCCCGGCACGGCGCGCGCTTCTGCCTGCGCAGCGGCCGTGCATTGTCGCCGCCCGCCTACGAACCGGTGCGCTGCTACGAGACCCGCGTCGTCGACGGGCAGGTGGAGGTCCGTACGCCATGAAACGCCTCACGCTGGTGCGCCACGCAAAGTCAGATACGCCGTTCGCGGGCCAGCAGGACTGGGACCGGCCCCTCAACCGCCGGGGACAGCGCGACGCGCCGGAAATGGCGCGGCGCCTGCGGGCGCGGAAGCTGCGCCCCGACATGATCCTGTCGAGCCCGGCGGTGCGCGCGCTCACGACGGCCACGATCATGGCGCGCGAACTCAAGGTGCCCGCGAGCCTGGTGGGCCAGGACGAGCGGCTTTACCTCGCCTCCCCCGCCGACCTGCTTGCCGTGGTCCGCGACCTCGGCGGTCACGCACCGCACCTGATGGTCTTTGGACACAATCCGGGCATCACGGACTTCGCGAACCGGCTGTCGGCGGGGGAGCGCATGGACAACATGCCGACCTGCGCCGTGTTTACGGCGACCTTCGCGCTCGACGACTGGAGCGAGCTCGACTGGGGCAGCGGACAGGACGTCGAGTTCGACTATCCCCGGAACCTGGCCTAGGTACGCCCGGCGACCGGGATCGCGGCCCCGGTCACGGCCCGGGCTGCGTCGGATGCGAGGAACGCCACGACGTCGGCGATCGCTTCCGGCTTCACCCAGCGCGTGAAGTCCGCGTCCGGCATGTCCGCGCGGTTTCGCGGCGTGTCGATGATGGACGGAAGGACCGCGTTCACCGTGATGCCGCGGTCCTTGAGTTCCTCCGCCAGGCTCTCGGTCAACTTCAGCACTCCGGCCTTGGACGCGGCGTACGCGCCCAGTCCCGCGCCCGCGCGGCCCGCCGCGGCACCGGCGCCGATGTTCACGATGCTGCCACGGCCGCGCTCGATCAGCGCCGGCAGCGCCACTTTGCAACCCACGACCGCAGTGCGCAGGTTCATGTGGTAGAGCTGGTCCCAGGTCTCGACCGAGCCCTCGTGCAGCGTCTCCCACTGGAATCCGCCGGCAACGTTCACCAGCACGTCGATGCCGCCGAAGCGCATCGCAGCGGCGGCCATGGCCCTGCGGCTCGATTCCACCTCGCCCAGGTCCACCCCGCCGAGGAACAGGTGCCTGGCACCGAATTCCTCCTGCAGCGCCGTCGGAGGCTGCTGCGACAGGTCGAGGAGTGCGAGCTGCGCGCCGCGCTTCGCGAAGACGCGCGCCACGGCCGTCCCCAGCACGCCGAAAGCCCCCGTGACGACCACGACCTGCTTCTGCTTTTCCATCGATCGGCTCCACCCTGTCCACTGACCGCCATCCGTTCTTACTATCCGCTATCCGCTATCCGCGGATCACTAACCGCCTCCTCAGCACTCCGGCACGTTCACCGCGAGTCCGCCCTGGCTCGTCTCCTTGTAGATCGCACTCATGTCGTGCCCGGTCTGGCGCATCGTAGCGATCACCTGGTCGAGCGACACCTTGTGCAGTCCCGTCTCCGCGCATCGCGAGCCGCGCCGCGTTGATCGCCTTTACGGCGCCCATCGCGTTGCGCTCGATGCAGGGAATCTGCACCAGCCCCGCGATCGGGTCGCAGGTGAGGCCGAGGTTGTGCTCCATGCCGATTTCGGCGGCGTTCTCGACCTGTTCGTTCGTGCCGTTCAGGGCCGCGACGAGTCCTGCTGCCGCCATGGAGCAGGCCACGCCGACCTCGCCCTGGCAGCCCATCTCCGCACCGGAGATCGACGCATTGCACTTGTAGAGCATGCCGACAGCACCCGCGACCAGCAGGAAGTCGCACGACGCCCTCGTCGCTCGCACCCGCCTCGAAACGACGGTAATAAGCGATGACGGCGGGAACGATGCCGGCGGCACCGTTGGTCGGCGCGGTGACCACGCGGCCGCCGGCCGCGTTCTCCTCGTTGACCGCGAGCGCGAACGCGTTGACCCAGTCCATCGCGTCCAGCGGCCGTGCCACCGCCGACTCGACGAGCATGCGCTGCAGTCGCGCGGCTCGCCTGCGAACCTTGAGCACGCCCGGAAGGAGCCCGCTGCTCGCGAAGCCACGCTCGATGCAGGCGTGCATCACCGACCAGATGCCGAGCAGCGCGTCCCGGGTCTCGAGGTCGCTCCGGTACGCGCGCTCGTTCGCGAGCACGAGCTCGTGAAGCTCGAGCCCGTGGTCGCGGGCGGCCTGCAGCAGGTCCCGCGCAGACGTGAAGGGTGCGGCGTGGCAACCCGCCCGCCGTCCTCGCGCGCGTGGCCGAATTCCGCCGCGCGGACCGTGAACCCGCCACCGGTCGAGTAGTACTCGTCGCGGTGCAGGACCTCGCCGCTCACCGCCAGGGCCGTGAAGCGCATGCCGTTCGGATGCAGCGGCAGCAACTGGTCACGGTGGAACAGCAGGTCCAGCGGCTCGTCGAATTCGATCTCGTGCGTCCCCCCCAGTCGCAGGCGCCCCGTGGTCCTGATCCGCTCGAGTGCAGGTTCCATGGCGGCGGCGTCGATGCTGTCCGGCCGCTGCCCCTCGAGGCCCAGCAGGATCGCCCGGTCGGTGCAGTGGCCCTTGCCCGTCAGCGCCAGCGACCCGTACAGCTGCACGCCGAGCCGCGCCGTGCGATCCAGCTCGCCCCTCGCGGCGAGATCCTCGACGAATGCGCGGGCCGCGTTCATCGGCCCCATCGTGTGCGAACTCGACGGCCCGATTCCGACCTTGAAGATGTCGAGGACGCTGAGGTTCACAGGCTATTCCATGGCCAGCAGCGACGCGTTGCCACCCACCGCCGAGGTGTTGATGGTCAGGGTGCGTTCGTGCGCGAACCTGTGGAGATACCGCGGCCCACCGGCCTTCGGGCCGGTGCCCGAGAGTCCGCAGCCCCCGAAGGGCTGGGTCCCGACCACGGCCCCGATGATGTTTCGGTTCACGTAGACGTTGCCCGCGTTGATCCGCGAGGCGACGCGCCGCACCGTGCTGTCGATGCGACTGTGGATACCGAAGGTGAGCCCGTAGCCAGTGCCGTTGATCGCATCGACGAGGCCCTCGAGATCGCGGGCCCGGTACGGCAGCACGTGCAGGATCGGCCCGAACACCTCGCGCTCGAGCACGCCCAGCGACTCGATC
Organism: uncultured Gammaproteobacteria bacterium; assembly: GCA_963706755.1. Classification (GTDB taxonomy): domain Bacteria; phylum Pseudomonadota; class Gammaproteobacteria; order Steroidobacterales; family Steroidobacteraceae; genus RPQJ01. The sequence continues at coordinate 136,245 of CAVPNH010000014.1, read as the reverse complement.
TGCACTGCGAGCGGCGCGACGAAGCTGCCCGAACGCGTCGCCGGGCCGAGTTCGCAGCGATGGTGCCAGGCGGCTCCCTGCACGATGCTGCGAGCGTGTGCCTCGAGCATCTCGCGCGCCGGCTCGTCGATCACCGGGCCGACGTCGGTGCCGAGCATCGCCGGGTCGCCGATGAAGAGCTCGTTCATGTAGCCCGCGAGCAGCCGCTTCACCTTGGGCGCGATGTCCTCCTGCACGCAGAGGATGCGCAGCGCCGAGCAGCGCTGCCCGGCACTGTTGAACGCCGACAGAGCAGCGTCGATCACGACCTGCTCCGGAAGCGCCGAACTGTCGACGATCATCGCATTGAGCCCGCCCGTCTCCGCGATCAGCACCGGGATCGCGCCCTCGCGCGCCGCGAGGCTGCGGTGAATCAGGTGGGCCGTCTCGTTCGACCCGGTGAACGCAACGCCCGCGACGCGGGCGTCGGCCACGGCGCGCGCACCCACGACGGAGCCCTTGCCCGGCAGAAATTGCAGCACCTCGCCCGGAATGCCGGCCTGCAGCAGCAGCCGCACCGCCTGCGCCGCCACCAGCGGCGTCTGCTCGGCGGGCTTTGCGATCACGGCGTTGCCTGCCGCGAGCGCCGCAGCCACCTGGCCCGCGAAGATCGCGAGCGGAAAGTTCCACGGGCTCACGCAGGCGAACACGCCGCGGCCCGCCATCGAAAGGTCGTTGCTCTCGCCGGTCGGTCCCGGCAGGCGCAAAGGCCTGCCGAAGTCCTCGCGCGCCCGCGCAGCGTAGTAGCGCAGGAAATCGACGGCCTCGCGCACCTCGGCGATGCTGTCCGGCACGGTCTTGCCCGCCTCGCGCACGCACATCGCCACGAGTTCGTGCGTGCCCTGCTCGAACAGGTCCGCGGCACGATCGAGCGCCGCGGCGCGGGGCTCCGGCCCCGCAGCGTCCCACTCGGGCTGCGCCCTCGCAGCCATGCCGATGGCTTCGTCCACCTGCGCGTCGCCAACTCGTCGCCACGACCGAGCCCACGACTTCGGCGGTGTTGGCAGGATTGCGCACCGGATCTTTCCGGCCCGTCCAGCTCCTTGCCCGCGATGCAGGGTCGCGCGACCCACGGACGCCGCGAGACGTGTTCCATGCGGTCTGCGAGCTCACGCAGCACCGCGCCGTCAGCGAGGTGCAGCCCCAGGGAATTGCGGCGCTCCGGCTGGTAGACGTCCACGGGCTGCGGGATGCGCGGGTGCGCGGCCTGGGGGTAGCCGTCGACGGTCTGCACGGGGTCGGCCACGATGCTCTCGACCGCTTCGTCCTCGTTGACGATCCGGTTCACGAACGAGGTGTTCGAGCCGTTCTCGAGCAGCCGTCGCACCAGGTACGGCAGGAGATCCTCGTGCTCGCCCACGGGCGCGTACACGCGGCAGGGCACGCCCAGCCCCTCGGGGCTCGTGACCCCGGCATAGAGGTCCTCGCCCATGCCGTGCAGGCGCTGGAACTCGAACTCGCGCCCCGAGTTCTTCGCCATCTGCGCCACGGCCGCGACCGTGTGCGCATTGTGCGTCGCGAACTGCGGATACAGCTCTCGGCCCTCGTCGAACACGAGCTTCGCGCAGGCGAGATAGGAGACGTCCGTGTTCGGCTTGCGCGTGAACACCGGATACCCCGGCAGGCCCCGTTCCTGCCCGCGCTTGATCTCGGCGTCCCAGTAGGCCCCCTTGACCAGCCGCACGTGCAGTATGTGCTTCGTGTCGCGCGCGAGCCCGATCACGTAGCGCAGAACCGCAAGCGCACGCTTCTGGTAGGTCTGCACGGCGATGCCGAACCCGTCCACCCGTCGAGCCGTGGCGAGCGGCACACGGCCTCGAGCAGCTCGAGGGTGAGCTCGAGCCGCTCGGATTCCTCGGTGTCCAGCGTGAGGGCAATGCCCGCGTCGCGCGCGGCGACGCAGAGCTCCACCAGCCGCGGCGCGAGATCGGCGAGCACGCGCCGGTGATGCGCGCGCTCGAAGCGCGGGTGCATGGCGGAGAGCTTCACCGAGACGCTCGGGCGCGCCTCGAAGTCGGCGTACTCGCCGACCCGCGCGTGCAGCGCCTTGATGGCGCTGCCGTAGGCCTCGAAATAGCGGTCGGCATCCGCGCCGGTGAGTGCTGCTTCGCCCAGCATGTCGAAGGTGTAGCGATAGCGGCGGTTGTCGCCCTTGAGGGAATTGTCCAGCGCCTCGGCGATGCTGCGTCCCATCACGAACTGGTGCCCCATGATGCGCATCGCCTGCCGCATCGCGGTGCGCACGACCGGCTCGCCCATTCGTCCCACGACGCGCGAGATGGCGCCCTGCGGCGCCGCGATGTCGCCCGCGTCCAGCCGGATGATGCGCCCGGTCAGCATCAGCCCCCAGGTCGAGGCGTTCACGAACAGCGACTGGCTGTCGCCCAGGTGGCTGGCCCAGTCGCCCGCCTTGAGCTTGTCCGCGATCAGGCGGTCCGCGGTCTCGTCGTCCGGAGATCCGGAGCAGCGCCTCGGCGAGGCACATCAGGATCACGCCTTCCTGCGAGGACAGATCGTATTGCCGGAGGAACGCGTCCAGTCCCGACTTGGCCGCCGGCGCCTTGCGCACCGCATGCACGAGGCGCGCCGCCGTCGCCTGCACCTGCGCGGAATCCGCCGGGCTCATGCGTGCCGCGTTGGCCAGCCGTCTCACGACCGACTCTTCGTCCGCCAGGAAATCTTCGTTGATCGCCCGGCCGACGGGGGTCAGGAAATCCTCGACGTCGGGGAACAGGAAACGGGAGGTCGTGGCGTCGCGGGATGCGCTGGACATGGCTTCGGCACTCGTGCGAGGTAAGCGCGAATCTTAGCGAATCGTGCCGCCCTGCGACCGGCTATCCTCATGCGTGCATTCCGGCCTTGCCCGCCCTGCCGCCCCTTTGGACAATCGGGGCCCCTTCAGGAGCCAGGCGGATTCATGACCGGGACACCCTTCAAGTTCTCCGCGACGGCCGCGACCTTCGGGTCGTCGGTCGTCGAGGCGTCGGCGACGCGACCCGTGCTGGCGGACTTCTGGGCGCCGTGGTGCGGGCCCTGCCGGACGCTGATGCCGCTCCTCGATCGCATCGCCGACGACTATGGCGGCCGATTCGCGCTCGCCAAGGTCAACACCGACGAAGAGCCACAGGTCGCCGCGCAGTTCGGCATCCGCAGCATCCCGACGGTGATCCTGTTTCACGGCGGCAAGGCCGCCGAGCAGTTCGTCGGCGTCCAGCCCGAGGCATCGATCCGGGCGCTGCTGGACAAGTACCTGTTGCCCGCAAGCCACGGGGACCGGGAGGGTCCCGAGGCGCTCGCCGATGCCGCAGGGGCGCAACTCGAGGCCCGCGACGCGACGGCTGCCCGCGCGACGATCGACCGCCTCGCCGCCAGTGACCCGGCACATCCCGTGCTGGCGGCGCTGCGCGCCCGCGCGGGCTTCCTCGAGGCAGCCGTCGCCCGGCCGGACTTCGCGGCCTTGCGATCCGCCATCGACGCCGACCCGGGTGACCACGGGGCGCGCCACGCTATTGCAGCGCACCATGCAACCGCCGGCGACTATGCCACCGCGCTTGCCGAGTGGCTCGAGCTCATGCGCCGCGACCGCAGATTTGGCGACGAACTCGCGCGGCGCAGCATGGTCGGTGCATTCGCGGTGCTGGGCGAGGGCCACGAGCTCGTGGCGAGCTACCGCCGCCGGATGTCGAGCCTCCTGCACTGACCAGCCCGCACCGGCCTTGCCCGTGCGGGGCGAGCGAAGTATAAGAGGCCGCAAATCGCACCAAGGAAAGCTCCCGGGTCCCGCAATGGCCGAGAAGCCCGAGTCAGACGAGTTCGAAGAAGAGGACGACGACGTCGCGGGCGGCGAAGACGCGCTCGACGTGGACCGTTTGATGCAGGATCTAGACAAGCGCAAGCGCGGCGCCGCACGCAACGTGGAAGAACCCGCGTGGCGCAGGCTCGAGCGGATGCTCGAGCAGAAACGTACGTCCGAACTCCTGAGCGATTTCGACGACTACGACATTGGCGACGGCCGCCCACCCCGCAAGAGTTGACGTCCCCTCGAGTGCTGGCCACCTCGCAGGCGCTCGCTGCCTCGCAGAACCTGACCATCCGTGCCGGTCGCCAGCCCTTGTGGATTCAGTGAAAATCCCGCGATGGCGCAGCGATCCTGCCCAGCCAGCGCGACAGGTCCACCAGCCGGCGCGCGATCACGTGCATCACTTCGCCTTCCAGCTGCAGCTCCCCGGCCACGCCCATCAGCCGTGAGCCGACAAGTGCCTGCCGCTGCCTTTCGGCGACGTCCCGCCACACGATCAGGTTGACGTAGCCCGTCTCGTCCTCGAGCGTCACGAAGGTGACGCCCTGTGCGCTGCCCGGCCGCTGCCGGGTGATGACGAGTCCGGCCGTGCGCACCGTCGAGCCGTTTTGCATCCCGCGCAGGCGCTCGGCGGTCACGATCCCCCGCGCCTCGAGCCGCCGGCGCAGCAGCGCGAGCGGATGACGCCGCAGCGTGAGCCCGGTGTGCGCGTAGTCGGCGACGATGTCCTCCCCCTCGCGCGGCGCACGCAGCAGGGGAAGGCCCTCGGCGATGCGCGGCCGTGGTAACAGGGGCATTGGTGTCTCCGTTCCCGCGACGTTCCAGGCCGCGCGGTGGCGATGGCCCGCGAAGCCCCCGAGCACGCCCGCGGCCGCAAGACAGCCCAGCTCACGACGGTCGAGTCCTGCCCGTTCGGCGAGATCCTGCACGCTCTCGAAGCCGCGCTCGCCCCGCGCCGCAACGAGACGGAGCGCGGCCTGCCGCGACAGGCCCTTCACGACCCGGAGCCCGAGGCGCAGCGCTGCCGTGCCGTCCTCGCGCCGCTCGAGCGTGCAGTCCCAGTCGCTCGCGAGCGCATCGGCCGGCCGCACCTCGACGCCGTGCCGGCGCGCGTCCTGCACCAGCTGGGACGGCGCGTAGAACCCCATCGGCTGGCTGTTGATGAGTGCCGCCGTGAAGGCCGCAGGCTCGTGGCGCTTGAGCCAGGCCGACACGTACACGAGCAGCGCGAAGCTCGCGGCGTGCGACTCCGGGAAGCCGTACTCCCCGAATCCGAGGATCTGCCGGAAGATCTGCCTCGCGAACTCCTCGGCGTAACCCCGCTCGCGCATGCCGCGGATGAGGCGGTCCTCGAAGTGGCCGAGCCCGCCCTTGCGCTTCCACGCGGCCATGGCCCGGCGCAGCTGGTCGGCCTCGCCCGGCGTGAAGCCCGCGGCCACGACCGCGAGCTGCATCACCTGCTCCTGGAAGATCGGCACGCCGAGCGTGCGCTTCAACACGTCCTCGACTTCCAGGCTCGGGTAGCTCACGGGCTCGAGCCCGCTTCGTCGCGCGGAGGTATGGGTGCACCATATCTCCCTGGATCGGCCCGGGGCGGATGATGGCCACCTCGATCACGAGGTCGTAGTAATTCAGGGGCTTCAGGCGCGGCAGCATCGCCATCTGCGCGCGCGACTCGATCTGGAACACGCCCATGGTGTCGCCGCGGCCGATCATCGCGTACACGGCCGGATCCTCGGCCGGCACGTTCGCGAGCGTGAGCCGCGTGCCGCGGAACTCCTCGACCATGACGAAGGCGCGGCGGATGGCGGCCAGCATGCCGAGCCCGAGCACGTCCACCTTGAGGAGGCCGAGCGCGTCGAGGTCGTCCTTGTCCCACTGGATGACCGTGCGATCCTCCATTGCCGCGTTCTCAACCGGCACCAGTTCCTCGAGCAGGTCGCGCGCGATGACGAAGCCGCCGACGTGCTGCGAGAGGTGCCGCGGGAAGCCGAGCAGCGCGCGGGCGAGCGCAATCACGCGCGCGAGCACCGGGCTTTCGGGATCGAGCCCCGCCTCGCGCACGCGCCCTGCGTCGATGTTCGACCCATCCCACCACTGCATGGACCGGGCGAGCGTGCTTACCTGCAGGGGATCGAGGCCGAGTGCCTTCGCCACGTCGCGGATGGCGCTCCGCGGCCGGTAACAGATCACCGTCGCGGTCAGCGCCGCGCGGTGGCGCCCGTACTTCGCGTAGACGTACTGGATCACTTCCTCGCGCCGCTCGTGCTCGAAGTCCACGTCGATGTCGGGCGGCTCGTTGCGCTCGCGCGAAATGAAGCGCTCGAAGAGCAGCGACATGCGCGCCGGGTCCACCTCGGTGATGCCGAGGCAGTAGCACACGGCGGAGTTGGCCGCGGAACCCCGGCCCTGGCAGAGGATGCCGCGGCTGCGCGCGAAGTTGACGATGTCGTGCACGGTGAGGAAGTACGCCTCGTAACCGAGCTCCGCGATCAGCGTGAGTTCGTGCTCGATGAGCGCGCCGGCAGCCGCGGGCGTGCCCTGCGGCCAGCGCCGTCGCTCGCCCTCCTCCGCGAGCTTCCGGAGCCAGCCGGACGGCGTCTCGCCTTCGGGCACGACCTCGCGCGGATATTCGTAGCGCAGCTCGTCGAGCGAGAAATCGCAGCGCCGCGCGACGTCGAGCGTCGCCGCGAGCAGCTCGGGCGGATAGACCTCCGCGAGGCGCGCACGCGGGCGCAGGTGCCGCTCGCCGTTCGGGTGCAGCGCATAGCCCGCGCGGTCCACGGTGGTGCAGAGCCGGGTCGCAGTGAGCACGTCCTGCAGCGCGCGGCGGCCGCGCGTGTGCATGTGCACGTCGCCCGCAGCCACGAGCGGCAGGTCGAGTTTGTCACCCAGCGCCTGCAGCGCCTCGAGCCGCCGGCGGTCGCGGCCCGTGGTGAGGAGCTCGACGGCGATCCAGAGCCGGCCGGGGAATACGGCGGCGAGCCATTCGGCCTCGGAGGGGTCGGGCAGGTCGGCGGGCAACCAGAGGGCCAGGAGGTCGGAGGAAGCGGTTGGCGGATAGCCGGGGAAAGCGGTTAGCGGATAGCGGGTAGCGGATAGTGAAGAAAGCGGCGCCATCGATGTCTCGGCATTCTGGCTATCCGCTATCCGCTGCTCACTATCCGCTTCTCTTTCGAAGTCCCTCCGCTCCAGCCGGTACGCCCCCTTCGGCGCCGCGCGCCGCGCGCGCGTGATCAAGCGGCAGAGCTGCCCGTATCCGCTGCGCCTGGTCGCAAGCAGCACACAGCGCAGCCCGTCCACCAGGCGGAATTCGCTGCCGACGATGAGCTTGAGGCGGCGCCCACGGGCCGCGACGTGCGCGCGCACCACGCCCGCGACCGAGCATTCGTCGGTGATCGCGAGCGCCTCGTAGCCGAGTACCACGGCGCGCTCGACGAGTTCTTCCGGCTGCGATGCGCCGCGCAGGAAGCTGAAGTTGCTGAGACAGTGCAGCTCGGCGTAATTCATCGCGTCGGTCCGGTCGTGCTCACGTCGGCAGTACCCCGGGTGCTCAGCCGAACACGCCGTGCAGGAACCAGCGCCCCCCTGCCCGTCGCTCACGGAACACCCAGAGGCGCACGCCGGTCGTGCTGCGCGCCACGTAATAGTCGCGTCGCACGTCGCGGCCGTCCCACCAGCCCGACTCGATGCGCTCCGGGCCATCCTCGATCTCGAGACGTCCCTCGTAGTGCGGCCGCTCCAGGCCGTCGAGCGGCCGGGGCTCCGCGAGCAGCCACAGCGGCCGGGAATGCGGGGGACCGGAAATATTCACCCTTTCCGGTCGGGAGGCAGTGACAGGGGACATTCGCCTTTTTCCCGTTCCCACCTTGCCTGCCCGTTTCGGCAGTGGAGCGGAAAAAAGGAGAATGTCCCCGATTGCCCACGCTGCTTCGGGCCGGTGCTCGGGCACCAGCCGGATGCCGTGCACGGCGTCCACGCCGAGGCGCGCGCGCAGGCGCTCGACGAACTGCGGCACTTCCGCCGCAGCGCCCCGGTCACGCGCGAAGAGGTCGCCGGCCTCTTCCCGCGCCTGCAGCAGCGGTCCGCTCCGCAGCCGCACGGTGCGCACGGGACCGGGCAGTTCCGTGCGCGCGAGCCGCTCGCGCAGCAGTCCCGCCATGCGCTCCGCCCGCGCCGCAGGCTCGGTGAACCGCAGCCGCACCCGGGTCGCCGGCGCATCGCGGTGCGCGAGCCGGAACTCGAGCGTGTCCACCGCGCAACCCCTGGCCTGCAGGTACCCGCACAATTCGTCGAGCAGCGGGGCGATCGCCCGGCCGAGGCGGTCGGTATCCGAGACCTCGGGCTCGAGCTCCCGTCGCGCGGCATAACGCTCCCGCTGTGCGAACGCGGCGCGCGGGTCGGGCGCGCGGCCCACGGCACGGTCGAGCGCGCGCAGCATCCCCGGTTCGAACCGGCGGGCGAAGCCGTCACGCGGAAGCCTGAGACAATCGCCGACGGTGCGCACGCCCATCGTGGCGAGTGATTCGAGACTCTTCGCCGGCCAGCGCGTGCACGCGAGCGGCAGCGGCGCGAGACGGCTCGCGAGGCCCTGCATGCTTCGCAATGCGACCTCCTCGCCCGTGCGTGAAAACCAGAGCGCGGCGAGCGGGGTGGGCGCAATCGCGAGCCGTGGCTCGACGCACACCGACTGCAGGCGCTCGCGCACGCTGGTCACCAGCTTCCGTACCCCGCCGAAGAGCTTCAGGCTGCCGCGCACTTCGAGCAGCACGCCGTCAGGCGGCTCGAGCGCGACGCGCGGCGTAAAATCCCCCGCGCAGGCGGCGACGGCCTCGAGCAGGGCGCGCTCCCGTGGAATTTCGCGCGCCTGCACCGAGAGCCCCGGCAACAGCGCGAGCGCGGAGTTGAGCGCCATGCCGCGCACGATGCCGGCCGCGGCTGCCGCAACGTCGCAGGCGCAGACCACCTTGCCCCCATCCTCCACATCCACGACGACGGTGGCCGCACCGGGCACGCGGCCAGCGGTGGGATCCGCAGCCGTGACACGCCGGCGCAGCGACTCGAGCACGTAGTTCGGCAGGTGGATCGCGAGCCAGAGTTCGCGGCCCGTCACGACGGCACTCGCCGGCTCGCCGGGTCCGCGTCCGGTCGGCGGCGCAGGCCGCAGCCGGGGCCGCGCGAGCGCGGGAGATGGAATGGCTCCGGGCGTGGCCCGGTGTCTCCGGGGCATGGACATGGTCAGTGCGCGGCGGCGTGCGCCGCTGGGTCGAGCCAGCCGAGTTGCACGGTCGCCGGCCGTCCGCCGCGGCTCTTCAGGATGCGCGCTTCGAGGCCGCCGGGGCCGGCCTCGAGTGCGATGCGCAACACCGCGGGAGACGGTTCGTTGCCGGCGGCGAGAGTGCGAAACAGCACTGCCATGCTGCGCGATTGCTCCGACGCGAGTTGCAGGCGGCGCAGGCCCTGCCGGTCGCGGAACGCGGCCCAGCCGATCACGGCGCTGCAGGCGCCCGAGCGCAGCGCCTGCTCCATGGCCCACTCCGCGGGTTGCGCGCGCACGATCAGGAGACGGCGCAGGTCTATGCCGCGCGCGGCGAGTGCCGGCGCATAAGGCTGGTGGGGCGGCGAAATCCAGGCGAGCCAGCCCTGCTCGTGTTCATCGTGGCCGAGTGCGGCGAGCGCCGGCATCAGCAGGCTCAGTTCGCCGATGCCGCAGCGGTCCGCGAGGATTTCGATCAGGCCCTGGCGTGGCCAGCCGCCGCCCGGCAGGCAGCGGTCGAGCGCGGCGTATCCCGTGGACAGGCCGCGCGGCGCCGTCGTCGTTCCGCCCTGCTCCTGCGCACGCCAGAGCTCGGGGTGCTGACGCAGGAGATCGTCGAGGGCCATGGGAAGACGCGGCTAGTGGTCGGTGACCGGTGACCTCACGCCCTGCCTGCCTCCTGCCTCACCACGCCGACCACCACACCCTCGATGATCAGCGACTCGTGCTTGAGGTCGATTCGCAGCGGCTCGAAGTCCAGGTTCTCGGGCAGCAGCCACACCACCGTGCCTTCCTGCCGGTAGCGCTTCACGGTCACTTCGTTCTCGAGCCGCGCCACGACGATCTGCCGGTTGCGCACCTCGGGCGTGCGATGCACGGCGACGAGGTCACCGTCGAGGATGCCGGCGTTCTTCATGCTCATGCCGCGAACCTTGAGCAGGTAATGGGGCCGCGGCTGGAAGAGCTGTGGATCGATCTGGTAATGCGCTTCGATGTTCTCCTCGGCGAGGATGGGCCGGCCGGCGGCGACCCGGCCGATGAGCGGCAGGCCCAGCTGCTCGCGCAGGGAATCGCGGAGCTGGATGCCACGCGAGGTCCCCGGCCGCAGGTCGAGCACACCCTTGCGCTGCAGGGCACGCAGGTGTTCCTCGGCCGCGTTCGCCGACTTGAAGCCGAGCGCCTCGGCAATCTCGGCGCGGGTGGGTGGCATGCCGTGTTCGATCACGGCGTCCTGGATGAAGCGCAGGACCTGGCGCTGGCGCGGGGTGAGGTCGTCCATGGCGGTTCCTGTGTTTATTTACAGTAGCTGTTTTTATATACAGCTACTGGTCGCAATGCAAGTGCCGCGTAAGGCTTTCGTGTACTCGTAGCTTTAACTTTTACATATGCATGCGATCGGGTAGCATCACCGACGCACGACTGCAGACCTGCGTTCCGGGCTTCCGGGCGGGCGCAGTTGGCTCTGATAACCCCCGTCACTCCCAAGGAATAGACAACCATGAAGACTGCCATTGCCAAGGTCCTGACCGTTGCCGCCGCTGCCGCTGCCCTCGCCGGCTGCGTGAGCCAGTCGAAGTTCGACGAGCACGTCGCCTCTGCCGACGCCGGCATCAAGGCCGCGCAGCAGGATGCGGCCGCCGCCAGGGCTGCGGCCGATGCCGCAACTGCTGCCGCCAAGGCTGCCACCGACGCCGCCGCTGCTGCCCAGAACACTGCCAACCAGGCGGGTTCGGCTGCCAAGGCTGCGCAGGCCTGCTGCGACGCGAACAGCGAGAAGATCGATCGCGCGTTCCAGAAGTCGATGGGCAAGTAATCGCACAGCGACTACTCGCAGTTCGAGCGAAGACGCCGCGGCAACCCCGCGGCGTCTTCTTTTCGGGGTGTCGCTCAGGACCTCACTTCGCCGGCGTCCTGCCCGTGGCGGGCCCTCACTGATCCTTGAAGCGCCACTTCTTGTTCGCGTACATCCACGCGAACAGCCGATAGATCGTCTCCGGCATCAGTCGCTTCACGAACCAGAGAAACTCCATCGAGTCGTGCGCGATGTCGTAGAGATGGTTCCGCTCCATGTTGCGGATTGCATGCGCAGCCACGCTCTCGGACGTGTGTCGTCCCGTCTTCTGATCCTTGTCCAGGGAACGCAGCGTGACGCTGCGATTCACGTCCATGCCTTCCTTCAGCAGGTCGGATGCGAACGCGGCGGGGCAGGAAACGGTCACGCCTATTCCGTACCGGGTCAGCTCCGCCTTCATCGTTTCCGAGAGTGCGATGACGGCCGCCTTGGGCACGCTGTACTGGGCCATCTCCGGGAGGGCAAAGAGGCCCGCCGAGGACGCCATGTTCAGGACGTAGCCGCTTCCCTGCCGGATCAACATCGGCACGAATGTATGGCAGCCGTAGACGACACCCCAGAAGTTGATGTCCACGATGCGGTGCCACTGCTCGAGCGTGATCTCGTGCAGCTTGGCGGAATCCATGATGCCGGCGTTGTTGACCAGGATATCGAGGCCGCCCCACTGCTCCTCGACCCGCCGCGCCGCCGCCTCGAAGTCCTCCGACTTCGCGACGTCGATGACCATCTCGAGGACCTCGGCGGCGCCGGTCCTGCGTACGTCCTCGGCGGCGGCCCGAACCGCATCGGGCCTGCGTCCAGTCACCGCCACGCGCCATCCGTTGCGGCCGAAATGCATGGCCATGGCCTTGCCGAAGCCGCTGTTGGCGCCGGTGATCAGTACCCGCTGCTGCGGAAACCGCCTTTCGAGTTTCATGAGTTTCGCCTGGTCACCTGTCGTCTGGGCAACGAGGAAGAGCGTAGCACCCCGCTCAGCGCAGTGCGGCGCGCACGGGCGTCGACAGCGGCACGGGCACGCCGGTCGCCTGGTCGTACGTGCGCCGTACGCCCGGCCAGTCGACCTCGACGCTGTGACCTGCGATCGCCGCCGTGATCAGCGCGTCCATATTCGCCGGGTCCATGTCGGCCGGATTGTCGGTCCCTTCGAGCGGCGCATGCCGCTCGACGTACAGCGTCCCGCGCTGCCAGCCAACCTTGTTGGTCTGGTCGATCAGGTTCACCTGCGTCTTCACCGGCACCAGTGGGAAGAGTTCCGCGATGTCCTCGGGATACAGGCGGATGCAGCCGTGGGTCACCTGCATGCCGACGCCCGCAGGCTTGTTGGTGCCGTGGATCAAATAGGAGCCGCCCGGGATGGCGAGGCGCATCGCATACTCGCCGAGCGGGTTGTCGGGCCCGGGCGGGACCACCTTCGGCAGCGGGTCGCCGCGTTCCTCGTGCTCCTTGAGCACTGACGCCGGCGGGTACCAGCTGGGCAGCGCCTGCTTCGAGGCGATGTGCGTCGTGCCGATGGGCGTCTTCCAGTCCATCTTGCCGACGCTGATTGGATAGGTGCGTACGACGGGCGCCTCGCCCTTCTTCGCACGCGGGTAGTAGTAGAGCCGGTGCTCGGGCAGGTTGACGACGATCCCGGTGCGCGGTGCGTCCGGCAGGATGAGACGGCCAGGGATCAGGATCTCCGTGCCGTCACCCGGCAGCCATGGGTCCACGCCCGGGTTTGCGGCGACGATCTCCTCATAGCCGACACCGTTGCGGCGCGCGACATCGAAAAGGGTGTCCGCGCGTTCGGCAACCGCCGTGGAATTCCGGCCGATGACGTTGTCGCCGTTCGTGGGCAGCAGGTATTCGGCGGCGCAGGCCGTGCCGGCCGCGAGCAAGGCGGCCAGGACGGCGAGCGACCAGGCTCCGCCCGGGAGGAAACGCGACATGGGATGCAACCTTTTCATGCAGGGGCGCATTCTAACGGCTGCAGGCGCGCCGCGTTGACCGCGTGGTGGTCCGGCCGGTAGCCTGCCCGGCGCAGGGGGAAGACCATGGCCTTCAGGATCACGATCGAACTCTCGGAGCGCGACCTCCGCCACTTCCGCCGCGAACTGCGCAAGGCGCACGACGCCGTGCGCATCGCGGACGACGAGGACATTCTCGCCGCGGCGAAAGACTTCGCCGCGGCGCTGCAGTCGTCGACGCTTCCCGACTTCGTGGCGGTGCGCCTCGACAAGCTCGAGACCCTGCTCGCGATGGTGACGGACGCGGGCTGGAAACTCGCCGACCGGGAGCGCGGCCCGGTGCTCGCCGCCCTCGCCTACCTCTGCGACCCCGAAGACCTCATCCCGGACAACATCCCGGGCATCGGGTTCCTGGACGACGCCGTCATGATCGAGCTCGTGTCCCACGAACTGCGGCACGAGATCGAGGCCTACCAGGACTTCGTCCGCTTCCGGAAATCTCTGGCGCGCGGAGTCGGCGCGAAACGCGCCTCGGCGGCCACGGACCCCAGGCTCGAACGGCGGCGCGTGCAGCTTGCAGCGAGAATGCGCCGGCGCCACGCGAAATAGCGGCGGGCGGGCGTCAGGCCTGCGGCGGCGGCTGTTCCACGGCGGCGACCCGGGCCATCATTTCCTCGATCTGCCCCGGCACGCCCTTGCGCGCCTCGGCGAGCGCGACACGCACGGCGTTCGCGAATGCATCGCGATTCGCGCCGCCGTGACTCTTGATCACCACGCCCGCGAGACCGACCATGCTCGCGCCATTGTACGCACCCGGGTCGAGCCGCCTCTTGAGCGCGTTCAGCACCGGCATCGCCGCGAGCGCGCCCACCTTGCGCAACGGGTTGCGCGTGAATTCCTCGCGCATCGTCGCGCCGATGAACCGCGCCAGCCCTTCCATGGACTTGAGTGCCACGTTGCCCGTGAAGCCGTCGGTGACCACGACGTCCACGTCGCCGGAGAAGATCTTGTCGCCTTCGACGAAGCCCGTGTAGTTGATCGGCGCGGCGGCGAGGCGCCGGTGCGCCTCGCGGATCTCGTCCGTGCCCTTGATGTCTTCCTCGCCGACGTTGAGCAGCCCCACCCGCGGGCGCTCGATGCCGTGCAGGTCCGATGCAATCACCGAGCCCATCACCGCGAACTGCACGAGGTTGTCCGCGCTGCAGTCGGGATTCGCGCCCAGGTCGAGCATCACCGTGTGGCCGTGCGCGGCCGGCACGGCGGAAACGATGGCAGGACGGTCGATGCCGGGGATCATGCCGAGCACGAAGCGCGCGGTCGCGAGCAGCGCGCCGGTGTTCCCGGCCGAAACGCAGGCCGCCGCCTCCCCTCGCTCGACGAGGTTGATGGCGACCCGCATGGAGGAATTCTTCTTGCGCCGGAGGGCGTCCTGCGGGCGCTCGTCCATCGCGACCACTTCGCTCGCCTCGACGATCGAGCAGCGCGCGGGCACGGCGGCGCCGAGCAGCGGGCGCAGCACGTCGCCGCGCCCGACCAGCAGGAGCGACAGGTCAGGAGTCTCAGCGAGGACGTCGAGCGCCGCTGGAACGGCGACTTCCGCGCCGTGGTCGCCACTCATGGCGTCCACGGCGATGATGAGCCCGGCGCTCATGCTCGGGCGGTCAGGACTATTCCTTGCCTTCGTCGGCCGCAGGCTTCTCGATCACCTTCTTGCCGCGGTAGAAACCGTCGGGCGTGATGCGGTGGCGCAGGTGGGTCTCGCCGCTCGTGCGGTCGACCGAAAGCGCAGGCTTGGTGAGGCCGTCGTGCGACCGGTGCATGCCCCGCTTCGAGGGCGACTTGCGGCTCTTCTGAACTGGCATGATCTCTTCTCCTGTCGCGGGTCAGCGCTCGCCCGAGCCGAGCATTTCCCGCAGGTTCGCAAAGGGTCTCTGTCTTTCGTCCGCCGTCGAATCCGCCTCGACGACGGCGCCGGTCATCGCGGCCTCGCCGCATCCGGCCTCGTCCTCGTGCATCGGCACCAGCGGGATGCCGAGCAGCGTCTGTTCCTCGATCAGGTCCCTCAGCGACAGCCGCTCGGCGTCGCCGGGCACCGCCTCGTATCCGCCGGGCGCCTCCACGGCGTCGTCCGCGACGAGCATCAACTGTGCCGCGTCGTCGATGCGGCACTCACTGGGCTTCAGGCACCGCTGGCAGGGCAGCAGCACGCTGCCTTCCACGCGCAGGTCGATCGTCGGCCGGCCCTCGAACCTGCCGAAGACCAGCACTGCGCTCACGCGCGTCCCGTCGAGCGCTCCCGCCTCGACCAGCCTCGGCATCTGCGTGAGGCCAAGCGTTCGTTCCAGCGTGGCCGAGCGCCCCGCCAGTTCGACCGCATTGACCTGATCCGATCCGGGCTGGCGACATGGGCCGCGTATAATAGTGAGGCACCCACCCCATGTCAAAACGTAGCGAGCTTAAACCCTTGTTTTTCAAGGACCAGAGCGCGAGCCGGAGCCCTGTGTGACCACCGAGTCGCGGCCGCGGCTGGTCCTCGCCTCGACCTCGCCGTATCGACGTGCGCTGCTCGAGCGGCTCGGCCTCGCATTCGAGTGCGTTTCCCCGGGCACGGACGAGGTGCCACTGGTCCGTGAGGCACCGCTCGACCTCGCCTGCCGCCTCGCGAGGCTAAAGGCCGAGTCCGTCGCCGCGAGGCGTCCGGGAGCCGTCGTCGTCGGGTCCGACCAGGTCGCGGTGCTCGGCAGGCAGGTGCTCGGGAAGCCCGGTACCGTCGAGCGCTGCGTCGCGCAACTGCGCCAGTCCTCGGGACGCGAAGTCGTGTTCCTCACGGCCGTGCACGTCTCGAATGCAGGGGCCGGCGTGGACGAATCCCACGTGGACCGCACGGTCGTGCGATTCCGTGACCTCGGCGAGCAGGAGATCGAGCGTTACGTGGCCGCCGAGAACCCGCTCGACTGCGCGGGCGGATTCAAGGCCGAGGCGCTCGGAATATCGCTCTTCGAAAGCATCGAGTCCCTGGACCCGACCGGGCTCACCGGGCTGCCCTTGATCTGGCTCTGCGGCGCGCTTCGCCGCGCGGGGATCCCGGTGCCTTGAGAAGCGCGTCGAGGACGGCCCGGAGGTCCTCACCCAGCGGCGCGCTCACGTGCAGCGGCTCCTTCGAGCCCGGCCGGTTCACGCCGATCGACGCCGCGTGCAGGAACATGCGGTTCAACCCGTACTGCCGCAGCACGGCATTCTTCTCCCGGTCCCCATACTTGTCGTCGCCCGCCACGGGGTGCCCCGCATACGCCGCGTGAACTCGAATCTGGTGAGTCTTGCCGGTGTCGATCGCGACTTCGACCAGGCTCGCCAAGTTGCCGAAAAACTCCACGGGCCGGAACGTGCTCACGGCCACCTGCCCGTGCCCGCGGACCGCGACGTGACGCTCACCGCCGCGCCGCTCGCCGGTCGCGAGCGGCAGCTCGATGCGCTTCTGGCCGAGGTTCCACGTGCCGCAGAGGAGCGCGAGATACAGCTTCTCCGTGGACCCTTCGCGCAGCTGAGCGTGCAGGTCGCGCAGCGCCGACCGGCGCTTCGCCACGATCAGGCAGCCGCTGGTGTCTCGATCGAGGCGATGGACGAGGTCGAGTTCCTTCGCATCCGGCCTCGCGTGCCGCAACGTCTCGATGACGCCGTGGGACATGCCGCTGCCGCCGTGCACCGCGATGCCGGCAGGCTTGTTCAGCACCAGCAGGTCGTTGTCCTCGTACAGGATGGCTGCGGTGAGCAGTTCCTGCAGCGACCGGCTCGGGGCATGGGTCGTGCCCACCCCTGGTTCAGGGCGACGGACTGGCGGAATCCTGATGCGGTCGCCAGTGACCACCCGCTGGTCAGGCTTCGCGCGCTTGCTGTTGACCCTGACTTCACCCTTGCGGAGCAGGCGATAAACGTGGGTCCGGGGGACGCCCTTCAGGATCCGGACCAGGAAGTTGTCGAGGCGCTGGCCATGGTCGCCCTCGCCCGCTTCAACGTACTGGACGCCGCCGGATTGGGCCGAACCGTCGGCTCCCGTCTCTCGATTCTCGTAAGCCATTGATTTGCCGACGTTCGCTTGCTAGAGTCACGGTCGAAGCGCTGCCGGTCCGCATCTGCGGACTGACGAGCGCCAAACCCGCGTCGCGACCATGGACCAAAACGTCCGAGGCGCGCGCATCTTAGTTGGTTCTGATGCCTCAGACCATCGCACTGCCGTGAACACGCGCAGGTGCCGCAGCCCCGGCGGGCAGCGGGCCGACGCGAACCGCGGCGGGATCGATGCCAGACAACCAGGATTCGGTCGAACGTCCCGCGCTCCGAGTGAGCGCAGGCGCAAAAGCAACAGCCGCATGACAGAAGCCGCTGCAAGACCTCTCCGTAGGCCTAAGGCACGACCCGCCCGGGCGTTCACGGTCCTTATCTCGTATGTAGCGAGGACCGATGAAGAGAATGCTCGTCAACGCAACCCAGGAAGAGGAGTTGCGCGTCGCGCTGGTGGACGGCCAGCGAATCTATGACCTTGATATCGAAATCCCTTCCCGGGAAACGAAGAAGGCCAACGTCTACAAGGGCCGGATAACCCGGGTCGAACCCAGCCTCGAAGCGGCGTTCGTCGACTATGGCGCGGAGCGTCACGGCTTCCTGCCGCTGAAGGACATCTCCCGCGAGTTCTTCAAGCCGCAGGAAGGCGAAGGCGGCGGCCGTCCCGGCATCCGCGAGCTCATCCAGGAAGGCCAGGACATCATCGTCCAGGTCGAGAAGGAAGAGCGCGGCAACAAGGGTGCGGCGCTCACGACCTTCGTGAGCCTGGCCGGGCGCTTCCTGGTCCTGATGCCGAACAACCCGCGCGCGGGCGGCGTCTCGCGCCGCATCGAGGGCGAGGACCGCGACCAGCTGCGCGAGGCCATGGACAACCTGCAGATCCCCGACGGCATGGGCGCGATCGTGCGCACGGCCGGCGTCGGGCGCACGCCCGAGGAGCTGCAGTGGGACGTCAATAACCTGGTCGACATCTGGAACGCGATCAAGCAGGCCTCGGAAGGCCGCCCTGCCCCGTTCCTGATCTACCAGGAGAGCAAGGCGATCCTGCGCGCGCTGCGCGACTACCTGTCCGACGACATCGGCGAGATCCTGGTCGACAAGCAGGAGATCTTCGCCGAGGCGCAGGACTACATGCAGCGCTTCATGCCGGGGAACCTGCGCAAGCTCAAGTACTACGACGACCACGTCCCGCTGTTCACGCGCTACCAGATCGAGAGCCAGATCGAGTCGGCGTACTCGCACAAGGTGACCCTGCCCTCCGGCGGCAGCATCGTCATCGACCACACCGAGGCGCTGGTCTCCATCGACATCAACTCGGCGCGCAGCACGCGCGGCACGGACATCGAGACGACCGCCTGCAACACCAACCTCGAGGCCGCGGACGAGATCGCCCGCCAGATGCGCCTGCGGGACGTGGGCGGCCTGATCGTCATCGACTTCATCGACATGGAGTCGACGAAGAACCAGCGCGCAGTCGAGGACCGGCTGCGCGACGCCGTGAAGCAGGACCGCGCCCGCATCCAGATCGGGCGCATCTCGCGCTTCGGCCTGCTGGAGCTTTCGCGCCAGCGCCTGCGGCCCTCGATCAGCGAGTCCACGAACATCACCTGCCCGCGCTGCAACGGCATGGGCGTGATCCGCAGCGTCGAGTCGCTGGCGCTCGCGATCCTGCGCCTGATCGGCGAGGAAGCGCGCAAGGACCGCACGGCCAAGGTCATCGCCCACCTGCCGGTGGACGTCGCGACCTACCTCATGAACGAGAAGCGCGACTGGCTGAACAGCATCGAAAGCCGCAGCGAAGTGGACGTCATTCTCGTCCCGAACCGCTACCTCGAGACGCCGGCCTACGAACTGCGTCGCGTGCGCGACGACGAGGCCGACCTGCCCGAGTTCTCGGTCATCAGCCACCAGATGGCGGTGCAGCCGCAGATCGACCTCGACGCCATCGCCGCCGAGGAGAAGGCACCGCCTCCGCCGGTGCCCGCGGTCACGACCGTCGTGCCGAGCACGCCGGCCCCGCCGCCCGCTCCCGAGCCGGTTGTGGCCGCACGCCGCCGCACCCGCCGTGGCTGCTGCCGTGCCGCAGTACGGCCCGCGCGACGGCGTCTTCGTGCGCCTGTGGCGCTGGCTCGCCGGCGACAAGCGTGCGCCGGAGCCCGCGAAGGATGGGGCGCGTGGACGCGAGGACCCGAATCGTCAACGTGAGCGCGACCGGGATCGCGACCGCCACCGTTCACCCGACCGCGACGAGCGCGGCCGCCGCGATGGGCGGCGTGACGAGCGTGGGCGCGAGGACCGCAACCGCGACGAGAAGCGTGCTGACCGCAACGATCGTGACCGACGGCCCGAGCAGCGCAGCGGACAGCGCAATGAACAGCGCGGCGACCAGCGGAACGATCAACGCAACCAGCAGCGCGGTGATCGCAATGATGAGCGCGGCCGCAGGCCGGACCAGTCGCAGCAGGGTGGCCAGCGCGATCGCCGCCCCGACGCGCAGCAGCAGCGCCAGCCGCAACCGCCCCAGGCGCAGGCGTCACAGCCGCGTGCGGAGGCGGCGGCACCACCCGCGCCGCAGCAACAGCAGCAGCAGCAGCAACAGCCGCGTGCCGAGGCCCAGGCTCAGCCGGAAGGCCAGCGTCCCGAGCAGGGAGATCGTCCAGAGGGCGAACGCAGCGAGCGCGGCGGACGCCGTTCACGCCGCGGCGGACGCCGGCGTCGTCGGGAGCCTGGCGAGGCCCACGCCGGCGGCGAGCCGCGCGGCGAGGCCGCGGGCCCGGACGATTCGTCCGCGACGCCATCGGACCATCAGCGTGCGGATGCCCGGGCCGAGGCGACGCCGCCACGGCCCGAGTCGCAGTCCCAGTGGCAGGAGCACCCTCGGCCGGTGCGTGAGGAATCTTCTTCGGCGCCTTTCGTCGCAGCGGCGACCGCACCGCAGGTGCAGGCTCAACCGGCTGCGCCGCCCGAGACCCCGGCCCCACGCGCGGGAGCCTTCGACTTCGAGCACCGGCCCGAGCCCGTCAGGTTCGAGCCCCCGGCGCTGCCGGTCGTTCGGCCCCCGCACGACGTCCAGGAATGGACGCCCGCGCCGCCGAACGACGCTACCCGCGAGACGCCGCGCAACGAGCCTTGAGGCTGTGCGGCGGTTACCGCTGCGACTGTGACAGCACCTCGTCGAGGAGGCCCATCGAGGCTTCCTCGGCGAGGTCGAGCACGCGCTCGAATCCGACCGACCCGCCGTAATACGGGTCAGGCACGTCTTCCTCGTCGATCGCAGGCGCGAACTCGAGGAACAGGCGCACGCGGTCCCTGTATTGCGTGGGGCTGCGATCGAGCAGGGTCTCGCGATTCAACCGGTCCATGGCGATCACGAGATCGAACCGCTCGAAATCCGTCTCCTCGACCATGCGCGCCCGCAGGCTGCGGATGTCGACCCCGCGGCGCAATGCCGCTTCGATCGCACGCCGGTCCGGCGGGTCACCCACGTGGTAGTCGTGCGTGCCTGCGGAGTCGATCTCGATTCCGAGATCGGGCGCACGCTCTGCCACCAGCCGCCTGAATACGCCTTCGGCCGTGGGCGATCTGCAGATATTGCCCATGCAGACGAACAGAATCGAGTACGTGCCTGTGGCTGCCATGATTGACCGACTGACCGCCGCTGAACCGGGCGCGCTCCTCACGCCGCCATGATCACGGGCCCGCCCTTCGCTTCCGCGCGCTGATACGCGGGGCGCGCCCTGATCCGCGCGAGGTACTCGCGCAGGCGCGGGCAGGCATCGGCGCCTGCTGCGCGCGACAGCAGCGCCTCGACCGCGAAGCTCATCTGGAAATCCGCCATCGAGAGGTCCGGGCCCGCAAGCCAGTGGTGACGCATCAGGTGGCCCTCGATGAACGCCGTGGCAGCCTGCAGGTTCGGATCGACCAGCTGCGCCTGCACCTTCGCGCACAACGCGCGCGCGACGGGCCGCGCGAAGAACGGCATTGGCTGCTTCGGGATCGACGTAAACACGAGCTTCATCACCAGCCAGTTCATCAGCGACCCTTCGGCGTAGTGCATCCAGTAGCGGCACTGCCGTCGCTCCGCGGTGCCTGCGGGTGGCTCGAGCCTGGACAGCTCGCCGCTGGCCGTCGCCCCGTATTTCTCGACCAGGTACTCGATGATGGCGCCCGATTCCGCGATCACCACGCCGTCGTCCGTGATCACCGGCGACTTGCCGAGCGGGTGTATCGCCTTGAGTTCCGGCGGCGCGAGCCGCGTGGCCGGATTGCGCCGGTACACCTTGAGTTCGTAGGGAACGCCGAGTTCCTCGAGCAGCCACAGGATGCGCTGCGATCTCGAGGTCTCGAGATGGTGAACGATCAGCATGGGCGACCTCAGGGAATGACGCCGCAGGCCATGCGCGTGCCGCCGCCGCCCAGCGCAGCCGGGTGATCGGCGTGATTGTCGCCTCCGGCGTGCACCATCAGGGCGTGCCCGGCGAGGTCTCCCAGCTTGAGGCGCGGGGCCAATACCGGCTGGTTGGCAACTCCGTCGGCGTTCACATAGAGGGCCGGCAGGTCACCGAGGTGGCCGTCGCCCCATGGGAATCCGTGCTGGCCCGTCTTCTGCGGGTCGTAGTGCCCGCCCGCGGCCAGCGCCGGGACCTTCTTGCCGTCCTTCTCGCCCGGCAGGCAGCTCGGGTTCTCGTGGACGTGAAAACCGTGCAGGCCCGCTGGAAGCCCGGCCAGCTCCGGCGTGAATACGAGCCCGTACTTCGACTCCGTGACCGTCACCGTGCCGGCATTCGCGCCGATGCCGTTTCCATCGACGAAGTTCATCTTGATGACGACTCCACCGTCGGCCATCGAGCTGAGCGGGATGGCCGCCAGCAGTGCGGCAAGTAACAGGGCTCGCATGATTACTCTCCTGGTTCAGGTTTGACTGCCGGTGGCGATCAGATCGCTGGCGCCGGGTCCTTCATCTCCCGGCTCGGCCACTCGCATCTTACGCTCCCGATGCACGATGGACCGCCTGCGTCATCGATGGTTCCCGACGGTATCCGGCCCGCTGAGTCGTCACACCTGCAATGAGCCCCACCGCGTTCCTGCTACCATTTATCGTACACATGCCATCCTTCCGTCCAATGCCAGGATCCATCAGGCGCGCGATGGTCGCGCTGACCCTGGCGCTCATGCTTGCGATCACCGGCATCCTCGCCTATGCGTGGCTCGGTCCGCTGAAGATCGGCGACACGAGACTGCTGCTCCACTCGCTGACCGGCCGGGGCGTCGCGACGCCGGGCGCCGACGTCATTGCCACCCGTCTGCGCGCTGCGCCAGGATTCCTGCGCCCGACTGTACGCCGCCGACCTACCAACGGCGCGCTGGCTGCATTTCACGAGCGTGGGCGACCTCCTCGTCGCGCGCACGCGCGTGGGCGAGGTCCTGCTGCTTGCATCCGACCGCAACGGCGACGGACTGGCGGACGGACGCCGCGTCCTGCTCACGGAACTCGACGGGCCGCACGGGCTCGCCATCCGCGACGGATGGCTCTACGTGGCGGAGAAGACCGCGGTCGGCCGAGCGCCCTTCGACGAGAAGACGGGCGCGATCACCGGCCGCTACCAGCACATCATCACCGGACTCACGGCCGACGGAAACCACGTCACGCGCAGCATCGGGTTCGGCCCCGACGGCATGCTCTACCTCTCGCAGGGATCGACCTGCAACGTCTGCGAGGAAAAGGACCGGCGCCGCGCGACCATGATGCGTTTCACGCCCGACGGCGCGAACGGCGAGATCTACGCGACCGGCCTGCGCAACAGCGTCGGTTTCGACTGGGCGCCCTGGGACGGCGCCCTGTATGCCACGGAGAACGGGCGTGATCTGCTCGGCGACGACTTCCCGCCCGACGAGTTGAACCGCATCGAACGCGGTGCGTTCTATGGCTGGCCGTACGTGAACGGCTTCAACGCGCTCGATCCCGACCTGGGCACCGGGCACGAACCGCTGCTCGCGACGGCTCGGCCGCCGGCGCACGGATTCCGTCCTCACAATGCCCCGCTCGGCATCGTCTTCCTGCGATCGCCGTCGCGGCCACCGGGATTCGAGCGCGCGGCGATCGTCGCGCTGCACGGCTCGTGGAACCGTTCGGTGCCGGACGGCTACAAGGTCGTGTCGTTGCACTGGCGCCAGGACGGCGCCATCGAGGAGCGCGACTTCCTGACCGGCTTCCTCGGTGAGTCGGGCGTCATCGGCCGCCCCGCGGGCGTCGCCGAGGGCCCGGACGGGGCGGTGTACGTCGCAGACGACTACGCCGGCGCGATCTACCGAGTGGCGCCGCGCGGGTAGTCTTTCATGTCGAACTCGAGACTCGTCTACTCCACCGGCCAGGGCCGTTTATGCCCTGAATGCGCGCGACCGGCTACCGAGTGCCGCTGCAGGCGCAGCAAGCCCGCGCAGGGTTCTGCGATGATGGCGAAGGGAGACGGCGTCGTGCGCGTCGGCCGGGAAACCAAGGGACGCCAGGGCAAGGGCGTCACGGTGGTCACCGGCGTTCCGCTCACGGGACCGGCGCTGGAGGAACTGGCCACTCGCCTCAAGAAGAGGTGCGGCTCGGGCGGCACCGTCCACGAAGGCGTAATCGAGATCCAGGGCGATCACCGCGACACGCTCGTCGCCGAACTGGCGAAGCTGGGCTACGTGGCGCGGCGTTCGGGGGGCTGACGGCCCGTGCGCCTCAACAAATTCCTCGGAGAGTCCGGCGCCTGCTCACGTCGCGAGGCCGACCAGTGGATCGAGGCCGGCCGCGTGACGGTGAACGGGACGCGCGCCGTGCTGGGTACGCAGGTCGCCGAAGGCGACGTGGTGCTCGTGGACGGCAAGCCGCTCCGCGAGCGGCCGACCCGCGTCTACCTCGCACTCAACAAGCCCGTCGGCATCGAGTGCACGACCGACCGGGACGTGCCGGACAACATCGTGGATTTCGTCGGCCACCAGGAGCGCATATTCCCGATCGGCCGCCTGGACAAGGACTCCGAGGGCCTGATCCTGCTTACCAACGACGGCGATGTCGTGAACACCGTGCTGCGGGCCGAGCACGAACACGAAAAGGAATACGTGGTCGCGGTGGACCGGCCGCTCACGCCGGAGTTCCTTGCCGGAATGGCGCGCGGCGTGCCCATCCTCGGCACGGTGACCAATCCCTGCACGCTCACCCAGGTCGGGCGCAACACCTTCCGCATCGTGCTCACCCAGGGACTCAACCGCCAGATCCGGCGCATGTGCGAGTACTTCGGGTACACGGTGCGCAATCTGCAACGCGTGCGCATCATGCACGTGCGCCTCGGCGCACTGCCGCTCGGCCGCTGGCGAAACCTCACGCCAGTGGAAATTCGCGGGCTCGTGAGGTCGCCGACGACCCTGCGCCTGCGGTCGCGCGCGAGCCTCCCGGGCGAGTGACGCGCCGCCTCAGCCGCTGGACTGCGACTCGCGCAGCGAGCGCTTGTGGCTCAGGTCCAGGTACAGGTTGTAGCCCGCGACCGCGGCAGGGAACAGGTTCGAGAGGATGCCGACCGAGTCGTTCTTGCCGAACGTGAAGTAGGAGAGCAGCAGCAGGCTCCCGGAAATGCTCATGAGCCAGAAGACGGTCGGCACGACGGGCTTGCCGTGTGCCCGCGAGTACAGCATCTGCACGAACCACCGGCCCGCGAAGAGGATCACGCCGACGTAGCCGACGAGCTTCCATGGAGTGAGCGTAACGCCGAATGCGGTAAGCAGAACCTGGTTCATGCGATTCCTCCGGGAGATTCCCTGCCCTGCCCGCCTGCCAGCTCGCGTGCCCGCGCGAGGTCCTTCTCAGTGTCCACGCCCGGAGGCGGCGGCACCCGGCAGGTTCCGACCACGATGCGAATTCCGCTTGCGAGCGCCCGCAGCTGTTCGAGCTTCTCGCGCAGCTCGAGGCCGGACGGCGGCAAACCCGTGATCCGGCTGAGCGCGCCGACGCGATAGGCGTAGATGCCGACGTGCCGCATGGCTCCGCCGAACTGGCCCTGGCCCGCGCCCTCCGGCGCACCGTCGCGCGTCCAGGGAATCGGTGCGCGACTGAAATAAAGCGCAGCACCATCGTCCGCGGTGACGACCTTCACGACGTTCGGGTCCAGGAACTCCTCGAGTGACCGTACGGGCGTCGCGAGGGTCGCGACCCCCGCAGACTCGTCGCGCCGGAGCAGCTCCGCGACCTGGTCGATCAGCGCCGGCGGAAGGAAGGGCTCGTCGCCCTGGACGTTCACCACGATCGTGGCCTCGTCCCAGCCGAGCTTCCCGGCGACGGCTGCGGCCCGGTCGGTGCCCGAGGGCAGGTCGGGATTCGTCATCAAGGCGATGACCGCGCCCGGACTGCGAGGATCGTGGACGGCTGCAGCGATGCGCGCGTCGTCCGTCGCGACCACGACCCGGTCGGCGCCGCTCGCGCAGGCCTGCTCGACGACGCGCTGGATCATCGGCCGGCCGCCGATGTCGAGCAGCGGCTTGCCTGGCAGCCGGGTCGACGCGTAGCGGGCCGGAATGACGACGTGGAACGCCACCGTCAGTCCTTCAGGAGCGCGTCGTCCGACGCGAGCCTGGTCGCCTCCTCTTCCAGCATCACGGGAATCCCGTCCCGCACGGGAAAGGACAGCCGGTCCGCGCGGCAGACGAGGCAGGGCACGTCACGGTGCCATTGCAGCGGCCCCTTGCACACCGGGCACGCGAGTATGTCGAGCAGTCTGCTATCCAAGCTTGACTCCGGCACCGGTCAATCCGGCGCGTTCGAGGACGAGGGCGAGCAAGTCCCTGGCGGTCCCGCGCTCGACGCTCACGTCGAGTTCCACATACCACCAGCCGTGCCGCGCGTACGTCACGCATTTTACGGCATCTTTCTCGGTCATCAGGACCGTAGCTTCCTCAGGAAGCCACGAGGCCGCCGGATCGATCGGCGCGTGGTCCGGCAGCGGGTGCGCCACGACGTCGAGTCCCGCCTCGCCCAGTGCGTCGAAGAACGCCTGTGGATTGCCCACCGCCGCCACTGCATGAAGGCGTGGCCCGCGGAAACTCCCGAGATCCCGCCTCTCCCCGGACAGCAGATTCACTGCCGCGCCCGGCGCGAGCCTCGCCTCGGCGAAAAAGGGGTGCCGCGGCTGGACGCGCGAGCCGCCGCCGGCACCGCGCCGCGTCACGACGACCGCATCCGCTCGCTCGAGACTGCTTGCCGGCTCCCGCAGCGGTCCGGCCGGCAGCAGGCACCGGTTGCCGAATCCACGGTCGGCATCCACGACGACAATCTCGTAGTCGCGGGCGAGCCGCAGGTGCTGCAGGCCGTCGTCGCACACGACGATCTCCGCGCCCTCCTGCCCGGCCCGGCGCGCCGCCGCGACCCGGTCCGCGCCGATCACCACCACGTGCGGCCTGGACCGGGCATGGAGCAGCGCTTCGTCGCCGACCTCGCGGGCATCGGCGTCCGCCGTGACCACCCGCACACGACCGGAATGCGTCCCGCCATATCCGCGCAGCACGACACCGACGCGGTGGCCCCGCATGCCGAGCTGGCGGGCAAGCCACGCGGCCACCGGCGTCTTGCCCGTCCCGCCCACGGTGAGGTTGCCCACGACGACGACGGGTACGCCGACCCTGTGGCCGCGCAGCAGGCCAGCCGCGTAGAGGCCGCGCCGCGTGGCGACGCCGAGACCGAAGATCCAGGCCAGCGGCCAGAGCGGCAGACTCCGCCACGCAGGGCCGTACCAGAGCTCCTGCAGGCGGGCAGCGGCGCTCATTCGTTGAACTGCATGCGGTAGAGCACCGCATACTGGCCGTCGCGGGCCAGCAACTCCTCGTGCGTGCCGGTCTCGATCACGCGCCCTCCGTCCATGACCAGGATGCGGTTCGCCTTCTCGACCGTCGACAATCGATGTGCGATCACGAGCGTCGTGCGACTGTGCATCAGCTGGTCGAGCTGTTCCTGGATCTGGCGCTCGAGTTCGGTGTCGAGCGCCGAGGTCGCCTCGTCCAGGATCAGCACGGGCGTGTTGCGCAGCATGGCGCGGGCGATGGCGATGCGCTGGCGCTGCCCTCCGGAGAGCAGTACGCCGCGGTCGCCCACCTCGGTGTCGAGCCCGGCCGGCAGCGCGTCGGTAAACTCGGTGACGCGCGCCGCGCGCGCCGCCGCCTCGATCTCCGCGTCGCTCGCGGGAAATCCGAAGGCGATGTTGCGTCGCACGGTATCGTTGAAGAGCACCACGTCCTGGCTCACGAGGCTCACCTGCGCGCGCAGGTCCGGGAGCCCGTACTCGCGCACGTCGTGCCCGTCGAGCAGCACGCTGCCGGCGGCCACGTCGTAGAAGCGTGGCAGCATGTTGACGATCGTGGACTTGCCGCTGCCCGAGCGGCCGACGATGGCGAGCGTCTCGCCCGCGCGCACACTGAAGCTCACGCCCGAAAGCACGTCGCTCGCGCCGGTCGGGTAGCGGAAGGTCACGTCGCGGTACTCGACCTCGCCGCGGGCGCGCGCGATGGGACGGTCGCCGCCGGGGTCCTCGACCGGCGTGTCCAGCACCTCGAAGATGCTCTGGGCGGCCGCGATGCCCTGCTGCAGGGGCCCCGCGACGTTAATGATCCGGCGCAGCGGCGCAGTGACGAGCCCGAGCGCCGCGATGAACGACGTGAAGGCGCCGACCGTCATGTTGCCCTTCATCGCGTCCTGGGTCGCCACGTACAGCACGCCGGCCATCGCGCTCGAGGCAATGAGCATCACGATCGGATTGCTCAGGCCCTTGGTGAGCATGAGCCGCATGTAGGACCGGCGGTTGTGCTCGATCACCACCTCGAAGAGCTCCGTCTCGTAGCCCTGGGCGTTGAAGACCCGCACCACGCGCGGGGCCTCGATCGCCTCCTTGGCGACGCGCGTGACGTCGCCCATGGAGTTCTGGATGCGTCGGCTGTAGCGGCGGAACATCTGGTTGATGCGTCGGATCAGGAACGCGATCAACGGACCGACCGTGAGGCTGACCAGCGTCAGGCGCGGGTTCTGCCACAGCAGGTAGCCGACCAGCCCGAAGATCGTCAGCGTGTCGCGGATGAACACTGTGATCGAGTCAGTAGTGGACTGGGCGACCTGCTCGGTGTTGTAGGTGAGTCGCGACAGGAGCGCGCCCGAGGCCTCGCGGTCGAAGAAGCTGACGGGCAGGTGCAGGTACCTGTCGAACAGCTGGGCGCGCAGGGTCTTCACGATGTGCCGACCCACGGAACCCGGACAGTAGGTCTGCAGGAAGTCCCCGACGCCACGGAAGAAGAACAGGCCGACCAGCGAGACCGGCACCAGCCAGGTCATGCGCGGGTCCTTGTTGACGAAGGTCCCGTCCAGGAAGAACTTGATGAAGCCCGCCCATCCGGCGTCGGAGGCCGCCGACATCACCATGCCGAGCACGCCGACCGCGAACATGGCGCGGTGCGGGCGCAGGTAGCCGAGTAGCCGCCGGTAGGTGTGCAGCGCGCCCGGCTTCAGCCGCAAGCTCGGATCCTTGACCGGCTTCAGGTCGCTAACCGCCTTGATGCGCATCGTTGACCGTAGCGATGTTGATCTGGCGGTAGCCGGCATGGCCGGCCACGTCCATGGCTGTCACCACCGACTGGTGCATGGCGCGTGCGTCCGCACGTATGGTCACCGGCGTCGCTCGGTCTCCCTGCGCCGCCTTGCCGAGCGCCGCCGCAAGCGTGTCGGCGCTGTTGTTGACCAGCGGGCGCCCGTTCACCCGGTAGGCTCCCTCGGCGGTCACCTCGATCACGATCGAGTCACGCAGCGATTCGGCATCGGGCGCGACCCCCGCTTCCGGCAGCCTGACCTGCAGGCGTCCCTCGTCGATGAACTTCGTGGACAGCATGAAGAAGATCAGCAGCAGCAGCACGACGTCGATCAGCGACGTCATGTTGAGGTCCGGTTCCTCCGTGCGACGCGGCTGGAACTTCACGCCGCCTCGTCCTTCGTGGCCTGCGTCGGCGTGTCGGTAGTGCGGTCGATCGCCTGCACGAGCCTGATGGACTCCTTCTCCATCTGGATCACCAGCGAATCCACGCGGCCGCGCAGGTACCGATAGGCGACGAGGGCCGGAATGGCGACCAGGAGCCCCGCAGCCGTCGTGATCAGCGCTTCCGCGATGCCGCCGGCCATCGCCGACGGATTGCCGACCCCGGCGAGCGTGATGGCCTTGAACGTGCGAATCATGCCGGTGACCGTGCCGAGCAGCCCGAGCAGCGGCGAAATGGCCGCGATCGTCCCGAGGATGTTGAGAAAACGCTCGAGGTCGTGGACGACGTGCCGCCCCGCGTCCTCGATCGCGCTGATCATGACTTCCCGGTGGCGGTGTCGGTTGGCGAGGCCGGCGGCGAGAATGCGGCCGAGCGGTGAATGCTGCTGCAGCACAGTGACCTGGCGCTCCGAGAGCGCGTGGTTCTCGACCGCCTTCCACACCTTGTCGGTGAGCTCGGCCGGCACAACCCGTTGTTCGCGCAGGGTCCACAGCCTCTCCAGCGTGATGGCCACCGCGAGGATGGAGCACAGGATGATCGGCACCATGACGATGCCGCCGGCCTTCACGATCTCGAACATGTCCTGGCTCTGACCCCTTGTCGCTACGCCCGCGGATCATACTTGATCGCGGGCGAGGGCCGCGACCGGATGCCGTCACCGGTCCTGCCAGAACCGCCGATGCGTCCGGCGCCACTCGCCTGGATTCGACGTCGGCTGCCCGGGCGCGAGCTCGAATTCGATGGCGCCGGAACTCGCGGTGTCGAGCAGCGTCGCGCCGGCCGACGACCAGCGTTCGACGACGGTGATGGCCGGGAATCCCCAGCGATTGCGATGACCCGCCGACACCAGCGCCCACCGGGGTCGCGTCGCGTCGACCAGTCCCGACCCGGACGAGGTGCGGCTGCCGTGATGCGGCACCACCAGCACCTCGACGCCCGCGGGCAGGCCACGCTCCAGGACCTGCGCCTCGGCGTCGTGCTGGATGTCCCCGGTGAGGAGCAGTGCGTGCCCTCCCGCACGCACCAGGAGCACGCACGAGCGGTCGTTGTCCCCTGGGAGCAGCCCCCGCCCCGGGTGCAGCCACTCGAACGTCACGCCGTCCCACGTCCAGCGTGCTCCGACGCGGCATCGCTCCACGCGGCCGAGACGGTCGAGGGCGTGACCGCTCGCGACGAGACTCCGTACCGGCACCAGCCGTGCGAGGGACGCCGATCCACCGGCATGGTCGCCATCGTCGTGGCTGGCGACGAGCAGATCGACCTGCCGCAGGCCGCGACTGCGAAGATAGGGTTCGACGACGAGCGCCCCGGTGTCGGTCCCGCTGCGGAACATCGGCCCCGTGTCGTAGACGAGTACGTGCCGCCGCGTTTCGACCACCGTTGCGAGCCCCTGCCCCACGTCCAGCAGCGCGAAATGCACGGCGCCCGGCGCGGGAGGCCCGGCTCGCCACGCGCACATCGCGAGCACCATCGCCGCGCCCGCGGCCCGCCCGGGCACGGGCAGCGGCACGATCGCAGCGACCGCACCGCCGACGAGCACGATCCATCCCCATGCCGGCAGGGCCGCAACTCCCCAGGTGGCGAGTGGCCAGGCCGCCGGACCCGATATCACCGGCCACGTGAATTCGATCAGCCTGGCGACTGCGCCCAGCGCCCACGCACCGGCGGCGGGCAGCAGCATCGCCCAGGCAGTCGCAATCAGCACCGCCGGCACGATGAAAAGCGTGTAGAGCGGGATCGCAACGACGTTGACCAGCGCCGAGACCAGCGAGACGTTGCCGAAGCTGGCGGCGAGCACCGGCACGAGGCCGACTGTGACGGCGAGCTGCGCCTCGGCGAATCCCCGCACGGCCCCGGTCGGCGCCAATCCGCCTGTACTCGCCAGCAGGATCGCTGCCACCGCGCCGAACGACAGCCAGAAGCCGACGGCGAGCGGTGCGAGCGGATCGAGCACGAGCACCGCGATCGCACCGAGCGCGAGGGCATCGGCCGGCCCGACCCGCCGCCGCAGGAGCAGTGCCAGTGCGACGAGCGCGATCATGATCATGGTTCGCTGCGTCGGCACCGACCAACCCGCGAGGAGCGAGTACCCGAACGCCGCGACGGTCCCGGCCAGCGCCGCCGTGTCACGACGTGCTCCGAGCGCTCCGCGCCGTTGCCGCCAGCGCTGCACGCGCGTCGAGCCCCAGGCCGCGACCGCCGCGAACATCCCGATGTGCATGCCGGAAATGGCCATCAGGTGGCTGGTGCCGCTGCGCGCGAGTTCCCGCCACTGTTCCGGGCTCAACGCGTCCTGCAGCCCCACTGCAAGCCCCGCCACGATGCCCGTGGACGGGCGCCCGCCCAGCGTGCTGCGGATCGTGCCGCCAATCGCATCGCGGGCCACGAGCACGGGTTCGCGCAGGATGTCATGCCAGTCGCGTCCTTCGCTCACGGCGGATTTCACGTAACCGGACGCGCCGATGTTCTCGCGCAGCATGCGGGCTTCCTGGTCCGACCCGCCGGGATTCGAGAAACCGCGCGGCCTACGCAGCCGCGCGACCAGTCCCAGCCGCTCCGCCGCCCTGGGCACGAAGGCGGGCTCGTACCACGTCAGCTCCACGAGAGGCGGGATGCCCGGCGCGGGCTCGGTCTCCAACCTGAAGCGGACACCGCCCTCGAGGACCTGCGGCACCGAAGCGACGCTGCCGCGAAATTCGAGGTTGCGGCCTTCGAGCGCCGGGTCGAGCCGTCCCGCAATGCGCGCCGAGGCTTCGACCCAGCACCAGGCGAACCCGAGCGCAAACACCAGCGGCGGCCAGCGCCGCGCCGCAAGCGCAAATGATGCTCCGCCGACGAGGACTGCGGCCACGGTGACGAACCCTGGCGGGACCTCGAGGGCGAACAGCGTGCAGACGCCACCGAGGAAGGCGATCGCCGACGAAACCATGGCTCTGCGCGCTCCGCTGACCCGGGCGACCAGACTGCACGCCCTGCCCCGCGCGCGCGTCGGGCGAATCGCGCGCGTTCGCGCAGATTCAGCCCGTGACGAGCCGGCCGTCGCGCAGCGTCAGTACCCGCTGCATGCGCGCGGCAATTTCCATCGCGTGAGTCACGATCACGAGACTGGTCCCGAGTTCCCGATTCAGCTCGAGCATGAGGTCGAGCACGCCGCGGGCGTTGGCGCCGTCGAGGTTGCCCGTGGGCTCGTCCGCGAGCACCAGTTGCGGGCGCGTCACCAGCGCGCGCGCGACGGCCGCGCGCTGCCGCTCGCCGCCCGAGAGCTGGCCGGGCCGGTGGCCCAGCCGGCCGCCCAGGCCCACGCGTTCGAGCAGGCGGCGTGCCTCGGCCTGTGCCGAGGCGACGGAATCACGTCGCACCAGCAGCGGCATCGCGACGTTCTCGAGGGCGGTGAACTCGGGCAGCAGGTGATGAAACTGGTACACGAATCCAAGTGACCGGTTACGCAGCACGCCCCGCGCGGCGTCGGACAGTTCGGCCAGCGACTGCCCTGCGATGCGCACGGTGCCGGCCGATGGCAGGTCGAGCCCGCCGAGGATCTGCAGCAGCGTGGTCTTTCCGGATCCGGACGCACCCACGATCGCCACCAGTTCGCCGCGCGCGATGGCCAGGTTTACGCCCGCCAGCACCTCGAGGCGCTGGCCGGCTTCGTCGAAGTGCTTGCGCACGTCCTTGCAACTCAGGATCTCGCTGTCAGTCATGTCGCAGGGCCCTCGCCGGATCGGTGCGCGCCGCGCGCCAGGCGGGATAGAGAGTGGAAACGCAGCAGAGCACGAACGCCGTGGTCGCGATCAGCAGGATGTCGCCGGCCTCGACGCGCGCCGGCAGGTCGCTCATGAGGTAGACGCTCGCATCCATGAAACGCGTGCCGAGCACCCGCTCGAGCCCGTGC
Source organism: uncultured Gammaproteobacteria bacterium (assembly GCA_963706755.1). Lineage (GTDB taxonomy): Bacteria > Pseudomonadota > Gammaproteobacteria > Steroidobacterales > Steroidobacteraceae > RPQJ01. The sequence continues at coordinate 103,365 of CAVPNH010000014.1, read as the reverse complement.
ACCAGCGACTCGAGGTTCAGGGACAGCAGGACTCCGAGCGCGACCCCACCCAGGGTGCCCACGAGTCCGATGACCATGCCCTGCGTCGCGAAGATCGCGAGCACGCTCGCCGGCCGCGCGCCGAGCGTCCGGAGTATCGCGATGTCCGGTTGCTTGTCCTTCACCGCCATCACGAGCGTGGAGACGATGTTGAACGCCGCGACCGCCACGACGAGCAGCAGGATGAAGAACATCATCCGCTTCGTGAGTTCGATGGAGCGGAAGAAGTTCGCCTGCCGCTGCGTCCAGTCCTCGACCCACAGTCCCCCGCCGAGCGCGCGCGCCACGTCGCGCGAGGCTTGCGGCGCCTCGTATGGGTCGCGGACCTGGAGCCGGATTCCCGTGACGCGGTCGCCCAGCCGGAACACGCGCTGCGCGTCGGCCAGGTTCACCAGCGCAAGCCCGTTGTCGATTTCGTACATGCCCGAGTAGAAGAGCCCGCTCACCTTGAACCGACGCATGCGCGGCACGACGCCGGCCGGCGTGACCGAGCCCTGCGCCACGGCCATCACGACACTGTCGCCCGCTGCCACGCCGAGGTGGTCGGCCAGCTCCGAGCCGAGCAGCACCTGATACGAGCCCGGCTGCAGAACCTTGAGCGAGCCGCTGCGGAGTCGTTCTGCGATCGAGGAGACCGTCGCCTCGAGCTTGGGATCGATGCCGCGCACGCTCGCAGGCGCAGATCCCCCCTGCGGCCGGTCGGCGATGAGGAGCGCCTCACCCTCGACGTACGGCGCGGCCGCGCCGACACGCGGATCACGCGAGCGCGGTCGCACGCATCGCCGGCCAGTCCGCCGCGCCCGCGCCGAACGCGGCCAGCGTCGCGTGGGACGTGATGCTGAGTATCCGGCTGCGGAGCTCGGTCTCGAACCCGTTCATCACCGACAGGACGACGATGAGCACGGCGACGCCGATCGCCACGCCCAGCATGGACATGAGGGAAATGAACGACAGGAAACGGTTGCCCGACGAGCGCAGGTAGCGCCGCCCGATCCTGACTTCGAAGGGTGTCGAGCCTGCCATCACTCGTACCGCAGCGCCTCGGCCGGCTCGGTCGCCGCCCCGCGTATGGCGGGATAGATCGTCGCAAGCACCGTGAGCAGGAACGCGATCGAGGCGATCGCGATGACCTGCCCGGCCCGGACTTCCGAGGGCAGCTCCGTGATGTAGTAGACGGTGGGATCCATCACGTGGAACCCGAACGCATGCTCGAGGAACGGGACGATGACGCCGACGTTGATCGCGACCAGCACCCCGAGCAGCGTGCCGAGCAGCGTGCCGATCGTGCCGATCACGAGGCCCTGCGTGAGGAACACACCCACCACGCCGCGCGGTGCGAGGCCCAGCGTGCGCAGGATGGCGATGTCCGAGCGCTTTTCGTTCACCACCATCACCAGTGCGGCCACGATGTTGAACGCGGCCACCGCGACGACCAGCATCAGGATCAGGCTCATCATGGTCTTTTCGATGCGGATGGCCCGGAAGTAGGCCGCGTGCTCCTCGCTCCAGTCGCGCACCCTGAAATCTCCGCCGAGTGCGGCGGCCACGGCCGCCGCCCGGACGGGCGCGGCCATGACGTCGTCGAAGCGCAGCCTGAGTCCCGCGCGCGCCGCATCGCCGGCGGCGAGCTCCGCGGCATCCGCCATCGCCACGAGCGCGAGCGTCGAGTCGTGGTCCTGCAACCCGACCTCGAAGATGCCCGACACGACGAACGTCTGCAGCGCCGGCCGGCCCACGCCCGTGAGCAGGTCCCGCCCGGGCACCATCACGGTGAGCTCATCGCCGACCTGCGCGCCGAGCTGCCACGCAAGCGAGCGGCCGATGATCGCGTGCCGCGATCCGGGCGTGAGGTCCGCGAGCCGGCCCTCGAGCAGGTGATCCTCGACGGTGGAAACGCCGGGCTCGGCGCGCACGTCCACCCCGTGCAGCACGACGGGCAGCAGGTGGCCGGAGCGCCCGGCCATCGCCTGCACATCGACGAAGGGCGCCGCGCCGACGGTGCCAGGCACCGCGAGCGCCCGGTCGGCCACGGCCCGCCAGTCCGACATCCGGGCGGCAGGCCCGGTGACCGTCGCGTGCGCCGTGAGCGCAACCAGCCTGCCCCTTAGCTCCCCCTCGAATCCGTTCATCACCGAGATGATCGTGATGAGCGCCGCCACACCGAGGCAGACCCCCAGCATGGATACCCACGAAATGAAGGAAACGAAGAACCCCTGCCGACGGGTCCGGACGTAGCGAAGTCCGATGAATACGGGCAGGGGATGGAACATGCCGGGTCCTGATGAAAGGCCGCAAGGCTACCCGCGGCCACCTCGTTTTGCACGCCGCTTCGATCCGTCATCCGCCAGGCGGGCGATCGCAAACCGGTATCCGGTCACGCCCGGGACGACGAAGCCGGTGCTATATTGCGGCCGACCTTCCTGCAGAGGCCGGGATCATGCGAAAGACTGCACTGGCTGTGATCGGATTGGCGTTGGGGCTGGGTCTTGCAACCGCGCAGGCACAGAGCAACCCGGCGCCCGGCGCCGCGGCCCCGCAAACCCAGGCGGGCGTCCCGACCCGTGGTCTCACCATGGCACAGGTCGAGCGGGGCTTTGGTGCGCCTGCGAACCGTCTCGACGCGATCGGCCAGCCGCCGATCACGCGCTGGGTCTACCCCTCGTTCGTCGTGTACTTCGAGCACAGCATCGTCATTCACGCGGTCGCGGCATCGGCCGCTGCCCCGGCGAGCTGACAGCCGCCCGACCGCGGGACTGCCGCGAGCGAGACCGGCGACCGGTCTGATAATCTTGGCAGCCCGGCGGGACTCTTTGCCCGCGCACATCGACATCGAACGAATCTCATGATTCGTTCGTAAGCTATTGTTTTGAATAAAGTCACAGACATCTTTCTACCGGATCCCGATCGCCGGGTCGTGCGATGGGGCGGCCTCGCCGGCGCTGGCACGGCACTATGCGTCGCCCGATCGGCGGCGGCTTCGAGCGCTCCGGTCCTGCTCATCGCCCCGGACGCGGCCCGGGCTGCGCGACTCGAGGAGGAACTGAAGTTCTTCGCTCCCGCGACCCTGCCGGTCCTCGCCTTCCCCGGCTACGAGACCCTGCCCTACGACCAGTTCTCGCCACACCCGGACATCATCTCGCAGCGCCTGCGAACCCTGGCCCGGCTGCCGTTCCTCGGGTCCGCGATCGTCGTCACGGACCTGCCGACCGCCCTGCAGCGACTGTCGCCGCAATCGTTCATCGACGGCCACGCGCTCGCCGTGGATATCGGGCAGGAACTCGATCTCGCGGCATTCCGGTTGCGCCTCGCAGCCGCGGGCTACGCCAGCGTCCCGCAGGTCGGCGCGCCGGGCGAATTCGCGATCCGTGGTTCGCTCTTCGACGTCTTTCCAATGGGCAGCGACGTGCCGCTCCGCATCGACCTCATGGACCGGCAGGTCGAGAGCGTGCGCAGCTTCGACGCGGAGACGCAGCGATCCGGTGAGCGGCTGCCTCGCCTGGAACTCCTGCCCGCCCGCGAATTCGGCCTGGGACCGGATTCAATTCGCGATTTCCGCCGGCGCTTCCGCACGCGTTTCGAGGGCGACCTGACGCGCATGCACATGTACCGCGACGTGGGCGAGGGACTCGCGCCCGCGGGCGTCGAGTACTACCTGCCGCTCTTCTTCGAGACTACGTCGAGTCTCTTCGACTACCTGCCCGGAGGCGCCGTCGTTGCGCTGCCCAGCGAATACCAGGGCACGCTCGACACGGCATGGACCTCGATCGAGGAGCGCTTCGAGGAGCGCAGGTACGACATAGAGCACCCGGTGCTCGAGCCCGGTGAGGCCTTCCTGCCACCATCGGAGTGGCAGGCCGCGCTCACGCGCTCGCCACTGCTGCTCCTCGGGGGCGGCGACACGCCGGTCGCGCACGGCACGGTGCCGGTCGTGGACCTGCGAACGACGGAGGCGCCGGCGCTGAGGCTGGACCAGCGCCGCGACGAATCGATCAAGGCATTCGCGACCCTGCTCGCGAGGCACCCGGGACGTGTGCTGCTGGCCGCCGAATCTCCCGGGCGCCGCGAACTGCTGCGCGACCTGCTCCGCCCGCACGGCGTCGAAGCGCGCGTGGTCGCCGGTTGGGCGGAGTTCCTGGCGAGCGAGGCGCCACTCGCCCTGACCGTCGCCCCGCTCGCCTCGGGCGTGGCGCTCGCCGAGCCGCCGGTGACGCTCTATGCCGAGGAGCAGCTCTTCGGTGAGCGCGCGCAGCAGGAGCGCCGCCGGCGGCGTTCCGACCGCGATCCGGCGCGGATCATCCAGCAGCTCGCCGACCTGCGACCCGGCGCACCCGTGGTGCACGAGGACTACGGCGTCGGTCGCTACCTCGGCCTCACCACCATGGACGCGGCCGGCATCGCCTCCGAGTTCCTGGTGCTCGAGTACGCGGACGGCGACAAGCTCTACGTGCCCGTGCAGTCGCTCGAGCGAATCAGCCGCTACACCGGCGCAGCCGCCGAGACCGCACCGCTGCACAAGCTCGGCAGCGAGCAGTGGTCCAGGGCCCGCAGCCGTGCGGCGGCCCGAATCCGCGATGCCGCCGCGGAACTCCTCGACGTGTACTCCCGGCGCGCCGCCCGCGAGGGCCACGCCTTCGCCGTGGACGATGCGCAACTCCAGTCCTTTGCCGCGGGCTTCCCGTTCGAGGAAACCGCGGACCAGGCGGCTGCCATCGCGCAGGTGGTCGAGGACCTGCGCTCGCCGAAGCCCATGGACCGTGTCGTGTGCGGCGACGTCGGCTTCGGCAAGACCGAGGTCGCGCTCCGCGCGGCGTTCGTGGCCGTTCAGGGCGGCAAGCAGGTCGCGGTGCTGGTGCCGACGACCCTGCTCGCACAGCAGCATTACCAGACCTTCGCCGACCGCTTCGCGGACTGGCCCATTCGCATCGAGCTGCTGTCGCGCTTCCGCGGCGACGCCCAGGCCAAGGGGGTCCTGGCCGGACTCGCGGACGGTCACGTCGACGTCGTCGTCGGCACGCACCGCCTGCTGCAGTCCGGCGTGCGCTTCAAGGACCTCGGGCTCCTGATCATCGACGAGGAACACCGCTTCGGAGTGCGCGACAAGGAGCGGCTCAAGGCGCTGCGCGCCGAGGTGGACGTCCTGACGCTCACCGCGACCCCGATCCCGCGCACGCTGAACATGGCGCTCGGCGGACTGCGCGACCTGTCGCTGATCTCGACGCCGCCCGCCGGACGGCTGTCGATCAAGACCTTCGTGTCGGAATGGAGCGAGCCGGTCATCCGCGAGGCCTGCCTGCGCGAGCTCAGGCGCGGCGGCCAGGTGTACTTCGTGCACAACTCGATCGACACGATCGAGGACACCGGCCGCCGCCTGGCGGAGCTCGTGCCGGAGGCGCGCATCGCGATCGGCCACGGACAGATGCGCGAGCGCGACCTCGAGCAGGTCATGCTCGACTTCTACCACAAGCGCGCCAACCTGCTGCTCTGCACGACCATCATCGAGAGCGGCATCGACGTACCGACCGCGAACACGATCGTCATCGACCGCGCCGACCGATTCGGCCTCGCGCAGCTGCACCAGCTGCGCGGCCGCGTCGGCCGCTCCCATCACCAGGCCTACGCGTACCTGGTCACGCCGCCGAGGAACGCCATGACCGGCGACGCGGTGAAACGCCTCGAAGCCATCGAGTCGCTCGAGGACCTGGGCGCAGGCTTCGTGCTGGCCACGCACGACCTCGAGATCCGCGGCGCGGGCGAGCTGCTCGGCGAGGGCCAGAGTGGACAGATCCAGGAGATCGGCTTCGCGCTCTACATGGAACTCCTGGAACGTGCGGTCGCCGCGATGCGCGCGGGCCGCGTGCCCGAACTCGAACGGCCCCTGCACCACGGGCCGGAAGTCGACCTGCACGTCCCCGCGCTGCTGCCGGAGTCGTTCCTGCCGGACGTCCACGCGCGGCTGGTGCTCTACAAGCGGATCTCCGGCGTCGCGTCGGAGGCGGAGCTCGACGACCTCCAGGCGGAAACCATGGACCGATTCGGGTCCTTGCCTGAGCCGGCACGCAACCTCTTCCGCATCTCGCGCCTGCGCGTGGCCGCGGCGCGGCTCGGCATCGAGCGGCTGGACGTCGGCCACGCCGGCGGATCCGTCGCCTTCGGCCCGGACACCCCTGTGGACCCCGGCGCCCTGATCCTCCTGGTGCAGAAGAGCGGCCGCGAGCTCCGCTTCGACGGACCGAGCAGGCTGCGATTCAGCGGCGATTTCGCCGAGCCGGAGGAAAGGTTCCGAACGGCGCGGAAGCAGCTGGATGCGCTGGCGAAAACCGTTCCGGGCGGCAAGTAGCGGATAGTGACCAGCGGTTCGCGGATGGCTATCCGCTTTCCTGCAGCTCCTCGCCCTCGACCCTGTTGCCGCCGGCGTGCTTGGCGCGCTCGAGCGCGCGCTCCGCGGCGTCGAGCAGGATCTCGCAGTCCCGGCCCCGCGGCGGCACGGCACTGGCGACGCCCGCGCTCATCGTCATGTAGCGGCCGATGCGCGAGCGCGGATGGTGGATCGCGAGCTGGCGGACCCGGCCCAGGATCGACTCGGCAAAGGCACAGGCATTGGCCTGCTCCATCGCCACCCCGAGCGCGACGAACTCGTCGTCGCCGAACCGTGCCACGATGTCGCTGGTACGGCGCATTGCCGAGACGATGGTCCTGCCGATCTGGCGCAGGACGTTCTCCGTCGCCACGCGCCCGAAGACCTCGTGGTAGTCGCGGCAGGCGTCCACGTCGAACCTGAGCAGCGTCAGCGAGCGGCCGTCGCGTTGCCCGATCGACCAGTCGCGCCGCAACGTCTCGAGCAGGTGTTCCGCGGTGGCAAGGCCACTTGCGCGGTCGATCCCTGCACCAGCGGCCGAGCGCTGCTGGGGCCGGTAGTACAGCGCCAGCCGCCCTTCCGGCAGCATTACGGCCCAGCGCTCACAGGCAATGACCGAGCCGTCACCGCGCTTCAACTGCACCCGCATCGCCGCCCCCGACAGGGTCGCGGTCGTGGCCGGGTCCAATGGCGCCTCGGTCTCGACGTCCTCCAGGGCGCGACCGATCAGCGAGGACGCGGGGATCCGCAGGAGCGCCGCCAGGGTTTCATTCGCGTACGAAAGGCGCGGCGGCACCCCCTCTGCGACGACGACGCCGTCGGGAGCGTGACGCAGGACCTCGGCGAGTGGAATGCAGTCCATATTGGCCATGGCTGAGTTTACCGCCCGTCAGGCATCAAGCTGCAAGCTCGGGGCGTCCCGGCAGTGGTCCACGGCGGCCCGGCACGCCTGCCACCGGTCACCCCGCACCAGTGCGCTCCAGTCGGGCATCGGCCGGCCGTGCAGCCGCGCAAGGCGGACCTGGCTCAGGGGATCGGACTCGCCCTCGAGTTCGTCCAGGGTCGCAAGCACCGCCGCACGGTCGTTGCAGACCGAGAGTATGTCGCAGCCGGCCGCAAGCGCCCGCCGCGCCCGCTCCGGCACCGAACCTGCCACGGCGGCCCCGCCCATGCTGAGGTCGTCCGAGAAGATCGCGCCGGTGAAGCCTAGGTCGCGCCGAAGTTCCTGCTGGATCCAGCGCCGCGAGAACCCCGCGGGGACGTCGTCGACCTCGGGGAAGAGCACGTGCGCGACCATCACCGCGGCCAGGCCATTGGCGATGAGCCGCCGGTACGGCAGCAGGTCCTCGCCGAGCTCGGCCAGGGGCCGGCGGTCCACCGGCAGCGCCTTGTGCGAGTCGGCGACCACCGCACCGTGGCCCGGGAAGTGCTTGGCGGTCGCCGCCATGCCCGCCGCACGCATGCCCTGGACGCAGGCGACGGCCAGCGTCGAAACCACTTCCGGGTCACGGTGGTAGGCGCGATCGCCGATCACTTCGCTCACGCCGTAGTCGAGGTCCACGCAGGGCGCGAAGCTCATGTCCACGCCGATGGCGCGGAGTTCCGCGGCGAGCAGCCAGCCGCACTGCCAGGCCAGGCGGCGCCCGGCTTCCGGGTTCAGGTCGTAGGCCCGGCCGATGGACCGCTGGGGCGGCAGCAGCGTGAAGCCCGTGCGGAAGCGCTGTACGCGCCCGCCTTCGTGATCGACCGTGACGAGCAGCGGCGGCGTTCGGATCGAGCGGATCTCGCGAACGAGTTCCTCGAGTTGCGCCACGCTCTCGAAATTGCGCGTGAACAGGATCACCGACCCGACCAGCGGATGCGCGAGGACGCGCCGGTCATCCCCGGTGAGCACGGTGCCTGCGACGTCCACCATCAGCGGCCCGAGCGTCATGCCGCCTCCCGCCCGGGAACGCAGATCTCGACAGCGCTGATTCCGACTCCTGCCAACATCGTCTCACCGCTCGAAGACGGCCATGGCCTCGACGTGCGTCGTGTGCGGGAACATGTCCATGACACCCGCCGCAGCCAGGCTGAAGCCGTGCTCACGCACCATGATCCCGGCGTCCCGCGCCAGGCTGCCCGGATGACAGGAAATATACACGACACGCTCCGCGCCGCTCGCGCCGACCATCGGCAATACCTCGCGCGCACCGGCGCGCGGCGGGTCGAGCAGCACTCTCTCGTACTGCGACCTCGCCCAGGGCGCGTGGCCCAGGTCCGCGGTCAGGTCGGACGCGTGGAAGACCGCGTTCGAGATCGAATTGCGCTCGGCGTTGCGGCGCGCCCTCGCGACGAGGCCCGCGTCGCCCTCGACGCCGACCACCTCCTGCGCCCGGGTCGCGAGCGGCAGCGAGAAATTGCCGAGGCCGCAGAAGAGATCGAGCGCCCGCTGTCCCGGCTCCAGCTCCAGCAACCCCACCGCCTGCGTCACCATCGCCTCGTTCAGGGCGCCGTTCACCTGGATGAAGTCCGTGGGCTCGAACTCGATGCGCAGGCCGAAGGCGGGCAGCGTGTAGTGCAGCGGCGCCACGTCGCCGCTCAGCGGCCTCACCGTCTCGGTGCCGCCGGGCTGGAGATAGATGCGCACCGCGTGCTCGTGCTCGAAACGCGCGAGCGCCTCGAGGTCCGCGGCAACGGGCTGGTCCAGGACGCGCAGGACGAGCGCACAGACCTCGTCGGCGACCGCGACCTCGACCTGTGGAACGCGCGCGGCGATCGAGAGCCCGGCCACGAGGGCAGCGAGCGGATCCATGAGCGCACCCGCCGGCGGCGCGAGCACGCGGCACTCGTGCAGGTCGGCGACGTAGGGTGCCGAGCGCTCGCGGAAACCTACCAGTACCCGGCCCTTCTGCGGCACGAGCTTCACGCCGAGGCGCGCGCGCCTGCGATAAGCCCAGGTGGGGCCCGTGAGCGGTTCGAGCACGCGGGCCGGCTCCACGCTGCCCAGCCGCGCGAGGTTTTCGAGCAACTGGGACTGCTTGAATGCGAGTTGCGCGGCGGGCGCAAGGTGCTGCAGCGCGCAGCCGCCGCACAGCCCGAAGTGCGGGCACTCGGCCGGCACGCGATCGTCGCTGGCGCGGAGCACCTGCTCGAGCACGGCCTCGTCGAAATTGCGGCGTCGGGTAACGCGCCGCATGATCACCCGCTCTCCGGGCAGCGCGTCCGCGACGAACACGGCCTTCCCATCGACCCGCGTCACGCCCCTGGCCTCGTGCGAGAGGTCGACGATGTCGGCCTCCTCGGGCGCCGCGTTGATGCGCTTCATGCGGGCCAGGCGGCCAGGAACGCGGCCAGGTGCGCCTTGCCGGCGCTCCCGAGCCATGCGCGCACGATGCCGCACTCGCGATCGTGTTCCTCCGGCGTGAGCCGCCCGCGCATGAGCTCGAAGCGCAGGTAGATGAGGTAGGTGTTGATGACGTCCGTCTCGCAGTAGTTGCGGATGTCTTCGGTGCGGCCCTCGAGGTGCGCGTCCCAGACGCCCTCGCCCGACATGCCGAGCTTGCCCGGCAGGCCGAGCAGCTGCGCCATGCGGTCGAGCCCGACACGGCCGCGGCCCTGGTAACCGGACAGCACGTCCATGAGGTCCGTGTGGCGCCAGTGGAAACGGCCGAGGTAATTGTTCCAGCGGAAGGACTGGTCCTCGTCGCCCGTCTCCCAGTAGCGGTGGGCCTGCACGCGGTGGCGCATGGCCCGGTAGTGCAGCACCGGCAGGTCGAAGCCACTGCCGTTCCAGCTCACGAGCGTGGGGCTGTAGCGCCCGATGCCGTCGAAGAAGCGGCTCACCAGCTCGGCCTCGGACGACGCGGCGTCGCCCAGACTCCAGGCCTTGAACCCCTCGCGCGTGCGCATCGCCACCGAAATCGCGACGACGCGCTGCTGCTCGAGCGACAGGAACTCCGAGCCCGTCTGCTCGCGCTGCCGGGTCTGCATGACGTAGCCGACCTGCTTGTCCGACAGGCCGTCCAGACCGTGCAGCCGCCGCCCCAGCTCGACGTCGGGAACCGTCTCGATGTCGAACGCGAAAACATTGCTGATGGTCACGACACCTCCCGTCGCATGAGCACGGCGACCGCAACGACGAGGCCGGCCTCGTCGGTGAGCGTGACGTGTCCTTCGCCCGCCCCGAGATCGTCGCGTACCTTGCGGCCGCGCTCCGACCAGATCACCTCGGGCCGGCCCCAGGCATTGGCCACGATGCCCACGTCGCGTATCCAGACGCCGTGCGCGAACCCGGTGCCCAGCGCCTTCACGATCGCTTCCTTGGCCGCGAACCGCATGGCGAGGAAACGCACCGGGCGCTTGTAGAGGCGGAACGCCACCAGCTCTTCAGGCATGAGCAGGCGCTCGACGAACCGGACGCCGTGGCGCGCGTAGGTGGACTCGATGCGATCGAGGCGGACGACGTCGGTGCCGATGCCGAAGATCACGCGCTGCGGGCCTCAGGCCGAGACCCGGAGGCCGCGGCGTGCCGCGTCCATGAGGTCCCTCATCTCCCGCACCGCGGGGCCCATGCCGTCCATGACCGCGCGCGCGACGATGGCGTGACCGATGTTGAGTTCGACGATTTCCGGGATCGCCGCGACCGGCTGTACGTTGTGGTAGTGGAGCCCGTGGCCGGCGTGGACGGTGAGACCGATGCGCGAACCGAACCGTGCCGCCTCCGTGAGCCGCATGAGTTCCATCGCCTGGCGCTCGCCCGTCGACTCGGCGTAGGCGCCGGTGTGCAGCTCGACCACTGGCGCACCGACTTCGAGCGCGGCCTCGAGCTGCTCCGGCTCGGGGTCGATGAAGAGCGACACGCGAATGCCTGCGTCGTCCAGGCCGGCGCAGCAGTCCTTGAGCCGCTCGACCTGCCCCGCGACGTCGAGCCCGCCCTCGGTCGTCAACTCCTCGCGGCGCTCGGGAACGAGGCAGCAGTCCTGCGGACGGACCTCGCGGGCGAATCGCAGCATCGCCTCCGTGGCGGCCATCTCGAGATTCATGCGGGTCTGCAGCGACTCGCGCATGCGCGTCACGTCGTAATCCTGGATGTGCCGGCGGTCCTCGCGCAGGTGCAGCGTGATGCTGTCGGCGCCGGCCTGCTCTGCGAGCAGGGCGGCGAACAGCGGGTCGGGATAGCTTGCGCGGCGAACCTGCCTGAGCGTCGCAACGTGGTCGATGTTGACTCCGAGCCGGAGCGGATGGGTGAGCACGGTTCAGCCTCCCTGCGCGCCGGCGTGGGCGCGCATTGCGATCATCACTTCGCGCGTGCGCAGCGGCCGGCCGTCGAGGCACTGGTCGAGCGCCGCCTTGAGCAGGCGTCGCGCGTCGGCGAGGCTGCGCTCGTCGTCCAGCTCCTCGCGCGCGAGCGAGAGCAGCGACGCGCCGGAAAATACCAAGCTTCCTTCGGCGACACCATCGAGGAGTTCCGCGCCGCCGTCGATCCGGTAGCGATAGCAGCGCGTCGCCTCCACCGGCAGCCCGGCCGCGGCTTCGCACTCGAGTGAGAGGCCCCAGCCGAGTTCCTCGAGCAGGCGCTTCTCGAACAGGCGCAACGAGCGCGCGGGCCGCTCGGCGGGATCCGCGAGCCGAACCAGCAGCGCGGCGTAAGCGTCGTAGAGCGCCGGGTGCGGATCGTGGCGAGGCAGCAGCTTCACCAGCAGTTCGTTGGCGTAGAAGGCACTCATCAGGCGGTCGCTCTCGATGCGCGCGGCGCCGCGCACACGCTCGGCCCCGGTGAGCTGGCCAGCCTCGCCCCGCGCCGTCCAGGACACGAGCAGTTCGGCGAACGGCTGCAGGGCCGCCGGAAGCGCGGAGCCGCGCCGCGCCGCGCGTGCGAACACCGAGACGCGTCCGTGACCGCGCGTCAGCAGTTCCAGGATCCTGCTGGAATCGCGCCAGGGATAATGGTGCAGCAGGAAGGCGGGCTCGAGCTGCACGCGCCGCGCCGTGCCGCTCACTCTCTAACCCGAACTTGCGGAGCGCAGCCTCGTCGTCGGTCCAGCCCTCGCGAACCTTGACCCAGAGCTCGAGGTGCACCGGGCGGCCGAAGTGCCGCTTCAGGTCGAGTCGCGCGGCGGTTCCGACTTCCTTGAGCAGCTCGCCACCCTTGCCGATCACGATCGCCTTCTGCCCGGTTCGCTCCACCCAGATCGCGGCCTGGATCGATGAGCTTTCCGGGTTCGTCCTCGGCCTCGCCCATGCCCTCGATCTCGACGACGAGCCCGTAGGGAACCTCCTCCTGCAGCCGGCGCGTCAGTTTCTCGCGGATGATCTCCGCCGCCATGAAGCTGTCGCTCGCGTCGGTTACCTGGCCGGCCGGGTAGAGCAGTGGCGACTCGGGCAGGTATCCGGCGATCAGGTCGGGGAGACCGTCGATGTTCTTGCGCTTCAGGGCCGAGAGCGGAACCACCTGCGCGAAATCCGCCTTGCCCGAGATCTCGGCGATGAACGGCAGCAGCCGCGACCGCGGTTGCGCGCGATCCACCTTGTTGATCAGCAGCAGGATCGGTCGACCCGCCGCACGCAGCTCGTCGAGCGCCGCGCTCGTCCTCCTCGGTCCAGCGCAGCGCCTCGATCACGAACAGGTTCACGTCGGAATCGGCGAGTGACGACGAGCGCCGTCCGGTTCATGTAACGGTTGATCGCGCGCGGCTGATTCGCGTGTATGCCGGGAAGGTCGACGAACACGATCTGCATCCCGGGCGCGTCAGGACGCCGTGGATGCGGGTGTCGCGTCGTCTGCGGCCTCGGGCTCACGATGCTGACCTTCTGCCCGAGCAGCGCGTTCAGCAGCGTCGACTTGCCGACGTTCGGGCGGCCGACCAGCGCCGCGAACCCGCAGTGCGCGAGTTCCTGGTCCGGGGCTGCGGGCAGTGCCTTCGTCGGTCATCGATTCGGTCCCCTGTTCGCGACAGCCGGTCGAGCACCTGCTGCGCCGCGCGCCTGTTCCGCGCGACGGCGGCTCGTTCCCTCCCCGAGTTCGCGCAGGCCGAGTTCCTCGACCTCGCAGCTCGCGACGAACCAGTGCTCGTGAGGCTCGCCGCTCATCGTCGTCCACCGCATATGCCGGGCAGCGGCAGCCCGCGCGCCTGCAGCAACTCCTGCAGGCGGGTCTTCGGGTCCTTGAGCTCGCGCGCCTCCGGCAGTCCGGCCGAGGCGTTCGGCGAACAGGCGTTCGATCACGCCACGCGGCCGCGTCGAGCCCGCCGTCGAGGTAGACCGCGCCGAACAGTGCCTCGAGCGCGTCGGCCAGGATCGAGCCGCGCCGCGAAGCCGCCGGTCTTCAGCTCGCCGCTCCCGAGCTTCAGCCGCTCGCCGAGGCCGAGACTCGGAGGCGACCTCGGCCAGCGACTGCCCGCTCACCAGCGACGGCGCGGTAGCGGCTCAAGTCGCCCTCGTCCGCATCCGGATAGCGTGGAAGAGCGAGCACTGCCACGGCGAAGTTGAGCACCGAGTCACCCAGGAATTCGAGCCGCTCGTAGTTGAGCGCCGGCCCGCGCTGCGGTGCGTCAGCGCGGCATCGAGCAGCGCCGGGTCGCCGGAAGCGGTACCCGAGTCGCGCCTCGGACCATTCGCGCGGACGTGAGCAAGCTCGGCTCACTGCTGGATCGGTGACCAGCTTGTCGAACTTGGCCAGCAGGATAGACGTTGGCGACGAACGGCCGCTCGACCTCGTAGCTCGCCGTCGACCTCGAAGCCGTCGTCGGTCTTGCGTGATCTCGACTTCCTTCCAGCCGATGCTCTCGATGTCCTCCACGTCCCAGCGGCGCTCGAGCGAGTTGCGGATCATCCGCGGGTCGGCTCGTTCGCCGCATGCTCGTCGCGCACCTGCTCGAGCGCGCGTGCCACCTTCATGTACTCGAGGTACACGGGACACCGAGCCGCATCGCCCGCGTACAAGCGGCGCCCAGGATGGGCAGGATCAGCGACCATGCCGACGAAGGTCGCGCCGCGCTGACGATTTCTCATGTTCGGTGACTCCCGTGGATGCTCAATGGATCGCATCGCCGATGCGGCTCCAGATGGGGGCGTGCGGGCAGTCCCAGTTGAGCCAGATCCGCACGGCCTTGCCGACGATGTTTCCGTCCGGCACGAAACCGACCTCCGGGAAACGGCTGTCGCGACTGTTGTCGCGATTGTCGCCCATCACGAAGTAGTGCCCGCCGGGACGACGTCGTCGAAATCCACGGACGGACGCCCGGCAATGTAGAGCATGCGGTGAGTCGACCGCGCCGAGCCGCTCGACTGCCGACCTGCGCGCCGGCTGTGCTGTTGAACGCGCCGGTAGATGCCGTCGAGCGTCACCGCCTGCAGCTCGCCGTTGATGTACACGCGCTTATCGCTGCACCACGATGTGGTCACCCGGCAGGCCCGACCAGCCGCTTGATGTAGTTGGTCGAGGGGTCGGACGGCAGGCGGAAGACCACGACGTCGCCGCGCTGGGCTTGCCCATCGTCCACGATCTCGCGGTTCGACGACCGGCAGGCGCAGGCCGTAGGTGAACTTGTTGACGAAGATGAAGTCGCCGTCGAGCAGCGTCGGCATCATCGAATCGGAGGGAATGCGGAACGGCTCGAACAGGAACGACCGGATCACCAGCACGACCAGGATGATCGGGAAGAACGAGCGCGCGTACTCGACCAGCACCGGCTCGGCGCGGCAGCGCCCCGGCGCCGGCGCCGCGCCAGGCGCCGCGGGCGCGAGGACCACGCGTCGACGCCCAGACGAGACCCGTCACGAGCGTGCGACCACCAGCACGAACGAGAAGTCGAGGACCAAGTTTCACCTCATGCGAACTGCGCGAGTATTCTGTATTTCCCGCGCAGCGCCATCAATGTCTTGCGTCCTATCATTCCTTGCGACAAACCGTGCCAGGCCCCGATGCATTCCTTGCGGCCCACCTGCAGCACCGCGAGGAACGCCTCCTGCGGGATCTCGACCTGGCCGAGCTGCTTCATGCGCTTCTTGCCCTCTTTCTGCTTCTCGAGGAGCTTGCGCTTGCGCGTGATGTCGCCGCCGTAGCACTTGGCGAGCACGTTCTTGCGCATCGCCTTGACCGTCGGGCGGGCGATCACGTGGGCGCCGATGGCGGCCTGGATCGCCACCTCGAACATCTGCCGCGGGATCAGTTCCTGCATCTTGTCGACCAGTTCGCGGCCGCGCTGGTAGGCGCTGTCGCGGTGGCTGATGATCGAGAGCGCATCGACCTTGTCGCCGTTGATCAGGATGTCGAGCCGCACGAGCGGCGCGGCCTGGAAGCGGTCGAACTCGTAGTCGAACGAGGCGTAGCCGCGGCTGCAGCTCTTCAGCCGGTCGAAGAAGTCGAGCACGACCTCCGCGAGCGGCAGCTCCCACTGCATCGACACCTGGTTGCCGAGATACAGCAGCTTCTTCTGCACGCCGCGCTTCTCGAGGCACAGCTTCATCACCGGCCCGACGTAGTCCGGCGGCAGCAGGATGTTGGCGATGATGATCGGCTCGCGCAGCTCGTCGATCCTGTCGACCGGAGGCAGCTTCGCCGGGTTGTCGACGTTCACGATCTCGCCGCCGGTCGTGAGCACCTCGTAGACCACGGTCGGTGCGCTGGTCACGAGCGACAGCTGGTACTCGCGCTCGAGCCGCTCCTGCACGATGTCCATGTGCAGCAGGCCGAGGAAGCCGCAGCGGAAGCCGAAGCCGAGCGCGGTCGAGACCTCGGGCTCGTAGTGCAGCGCCGAGTCGTTCAGCTTCAGCTTCTGCAGCGCGTCGCGGAACGCCTCGTAGTCGTCCGAGCTCACCGGGAACAGCCCGGCGAACACGCGCGGCTTGATCGCCTTGAAGCCCGGCAGCGGTCGCCGGCAGGGCCGTGGCGTCGTGGTGATCGTGTCGCCCACCGGCGCGCCGTCGATCTCCTTGATGCCGGCGATCACGAAGCCGACCTCGCCCGTCTCGAGCGATCGGCGCACCAGCGGCTTCGGCGTGAAGCGGCCGAGCTTGTCCACCTGGTGCGACGCCCGGTGGTCCAGACGCGGATCTTCTGCCCGGTGCGCAGCGATCCGTTCACGACGCGCACCAGCGACACGACGCCGACGTAGCTGTCGTACCAGGAATCGATGATCAGCGCCTGCAGCGGGCCCGTCGGGGTCGCCGTGCGGCGGCGGCACGCGCGCGATGAGGGCCTCGAGCAGGTCCGGTGACGTTCTCGCCGGTCTTGGCGCTGACCCGCACGGCGTCCTGCGGCCTCGATGCCGATGATCTCCTCGATCTCCTTGATGACCTTGTCCGGGTCGGCGGACGGCAGGTCGATCTTGTTCAGCACCGGCACGACCTCGAGCCCCTGCTCGATGGCCGTGTAGCAGTTGGCGACGCTCTGCGCCTCGACGCCCTGGGCGGCGTCCACGACGAGCAGCGCGCCCTCGCAGGCGGCGAGCGAGCGCGAGACCTCGTAGGAGAAGTCCACGTGCCCGGGCGTGTCGATCATGTTGAGCTGGTAGACCTGCGCCGTCCCGCGCCTTGTAGCGCAGGGAGACGCTCTGGGCCTTGATCGTGATGCCGCGCTCGCGCTCGAGGTCCATGGTGTCGAGCACCTGCGCCTGCATCTCGCGGGCCTGCAGCCCGCCGCAGATCTGGATGAAGCGATCGGCGAGCGTCGACTTGCCGTGGTCGATGTGGGCGATGATTGAAAAGTTTCGGATGATGGTTCATCGGTGCGGGCACTCCGGCCCGGCGCCGGAACAAAGCGGGCGATTATACCCGTAGCGCGTCCCGGACCCTCGGCGTGTCGTATCGGCCCTCGCAGACCAGCGCGACCGGCCAGCGCGAGCACCGGCACGCGCAGGCCGTATTCGGCGGCGAGGGCCGGGATCGCCGTCCACGTCCACGACGGCGAGCGTGGGGTAGGCGGTCCCATGTCCTGGGCAAGGTCGAGCAGGAACAGGTCGCAGAGGTGGCAACCCTCGCGCACGTAGAGCACGGGCCCCGTTGCGTTCCCGCTCACGCCTCCGCGTCCCGGTCCAGGCGCTGGACGCTGACGCCGGGCTGTCCGCGCTGCGCGGTGACCCGGGCGAGCGCCCAGCCGCAGGACGACCCGGACCTCGCAGGCCAGCCGTGCCCGGCCGTCACCGACCGTCAGCACTCGTGCGATCGCCTCCATGTCCTCAGCGCGGCCACAGTACCGGCGCGTCCGCCGCCCCGGCGGGTCCCGCGCCAGCGGATTCGGGCGTCGCGATCGTGGCGGGCGCCACGGACCTCGCGACGTCGCGGACGGTCTCGAGGGGCACCTCGCCTACTGCCGTCACGACATGGCCATGGACCAGCGTCGAGAAAGCGCTGGCGGAGCCCACGCTCGAGGACTCCGGCGGTGCTTCGCCGCCTGGCCGGGCCGGCTCGATGAACACGGAAATCGACGCGAACCCGTCGGAGAAGATCAGGTGCTGCACGGGAAATGCGATGCCGGGCATCACCTGCGTGCGGCTCGCGACCAGGCGGAATCCCGGCGGCAACTTCATGGGGCGCCAGGCAACCTGCGTGGGCTGCCGGGGCTGTCGCGCGTGCCTGACCCACTGGAATCCCGAGGCGTCGATCGACGGCTCGGTCTCGCTCGCCGCGATGTGACGCGGCATTTCGAGCTGGGTGAAGTTCATGAGTTCGACCGGGCGACCGGTGCCATCCATGACCACGGTCCGCAAGGGCATCGCCGACTCCTCGTCGAGCCAGAGCCGATAGCCGTAGCGAAAGCCGTCGCGAGGCCGGATGTCCAGCACCCGGACGTCACGCCCCAGGAGCTTGTGACCGTCCCGGATCTGCAGCTCGTAGAGCTTATCCAGCTGGGGCCCCGGCTCCGGCAGCGAGTCGAGCAGCGAGCGGTCGTCCGAGCGCGCTTCGACCAGCACGACACGCCGGTCCGGCAGGTAGACGTGCACTTCCTCGGCCGTCCGGACGATCTCGCGCCCGCTGCCGTCCAGCGAGACGAGGCGCTCGGTGCTGGCACCCTTGCCCACGCGGTGAACGATGCGCATCGTCTCCGACTGGCGCCGCGTGGCGTGCGTGAACACCCCGATGTAGTTTCGCGAGGAAAGCGAGTCGCCCATGCGTTCGAGCCACTCGTGGGCGTCGTCGGCCGCTCGCGCCGGCAACGCAAGCAGCGCCATCGTCCCGAGGGCAGCGAGGTGGGCGAGCCGCACTCAGGGCGCCTCGAGCGACTCGTAGGACGCGCGAACCAGGCCCGGATCGGAGGCGAGCACGCTCGACCAGGCCGTGCGGCGCCCGATCGCGTTCGAGAACTGGCCGTGCGCCACCAGGTAACCCGCCAGGCGCTGGCTGTGGGCCAGCGTCGGGCTCGCAGCCTGCGCGAGCGGCAGCGAGGCAAACCTGTCCCGAGCACGATCCAGCGACGCCTGTGCGACCTGCCCCACCTCCTCGGACCCGCGCGCGACCAGCAGCACGGCCACGATGGCGGCGCTGGCCGCAATCGCCGTGGCCATGGCTGGCCGGCTCCAACGCGACCAGGCTGCCCTGGCGACTCCAGGCACCGGCTCGGCGGCGACGTCCTCGCCCACTGCGGCGCTCACCCGGGCAGCAAATCCCCGGCTCGCGAGCGGACCCTCAGGCGAGCGCACCGCCTCGCCCGCCAGCACGTAGCGACCGAAAGCGCCGCGCAGCTGCGGGTCGCGCTCCAGCCTTCGCACCAGAAGTCCCACCTCGTCCTGGGGCAGCTCGCCGTCAATGAGGGCCGAAATCTGTTCGCGTATGCGGTCTGTCATGTCTGTGACTCAGTCAACCAGGGGCTGGAGGACGCGATCGATCGCCTCCCGGGCCCGGAATATTCTCGAACGCACGGTGCCGACCGGGCAGTCCATCGCGGCGGCGATTTCCTCGTAGCTCAATCCCTCGACCTCGCGCAGGATGATGGCCGTCCGCAGGTCCTCCGGCAGTTCGCCGATGACCTGATTGACCGTGGCGTGAATCTCCTCGGACAGCGCCGTCGCCTCGGGCGTGTCCGTGTGGCGCATGCGCGCCTCGACCGCCGCCTGCTCGTTCTCGCTTAAGCCCGCTTCGTAGCTGAGCGGGCGCCGCTGCCGTGCGGCGAGCGCGTTTCGGGCCGTGTTCACGGCGATCCTGTACAGCCATGTGTAAAACGCGCTGTCGCCACGGAACGACCCCAGCGCCCGATAGGCCTTCACGAAGGCCTCCTGGGCGACGTCCTCGGCCTCGGTCCGGTCACGCAACAGGCGCGCCACGAGTTTCACGACCTTGTGCTGGTACCTGAGCACGAGCAGGTCGAACGCCCCGCGTTCGCCTCCTTGTGCCCGCCTGACGAGTTCGAGATCGCTCTGCTCGACGCCGGATGCCGGCCGGGGGCCTTCGTCCCGAGTCTCGTGCGACTGGATAGACCCGTCTGTTGGGGGAAAGTTCGCCATTGGCTCATTGCGGCGCCCGGTGGGACGGGATGCCGTCATGCCCCGTCC
This sequence comes from uncultured Gammaproteobacteria bacterium, assembly GCA_963706755.1. Lineage (GTDB taxonomy): Bacteria > Pseudomonadota > Gammaproteobacteria > Steroidobacterales > Steroidobacteraceae > RPQJ01. Next base: position 83,502 of record CAVPNH010000014.1, on the reverse strand, counting down.
CGGATCCGGGTCGCGTGCAGGCGCACGCTGAGTTCACGCAGCTGTCCCGCCGGGACGTCCCAGGGCGTCAGCCACGCGTGGCGGACCACCGTCCCGGCCCGCCAGCGCAGGGCCACGGTCGGTGCCCAGCAGTCGGGTCGCCGCGCAGCACTTCCGACGGGAGCGCCCGCCCGTCGGCCAGCAGGGTCTGCCACCGGCCCTCACCGTCGATTGCGATCCCCGCCACGCCGGCCGCCCCCCTCCGGCGGTACCAGAGCCAGGCCGCGAGCAGCGCCAGCGCCGCCACCCCGAGCCCCGGACCGGGGTTCCGGATAGCGCGACGCCACGACCTCGATCACCAGCGCGCAGCCGACCGCCAGGCCGGCCGCCACGCGGTCTGCAAGAGCCAGGGCCTGAACTCAACCCTCATCGCGTCGTATCCGTGCAACGACATGGCGCAGCGACGCCTCCTCGGGGATCTCGCCGCCCAGAAGATACCCGAAGATTTCGGGGTCCTGCAGTTCGAGAATGCGGGCGAATGCGTCGCGTTCGGAGGCGGACGCCTGCCGATACTCGCCCTCGAGGTAACGCGCGAGAAGCTCGTCGAGCTCGCGCATGCCGCGTCGGCAGCGCCAGCGGAGCCGCGAATACTCCTCCGCCGGGACAGGAACCATGGCGTCACCCCGGGCGCTCAGTGCTGCCGCTCGGCGATCAGCTTCTTGATCTCGGCGATCGCCCGGGCCGGGTTCAGGTCCTTCGGGCAGGCCTCGGCGCAGTTCATGATCGTGTGGCAGCGATACAGGCGGAACGGGTCCTCCAGCTCGTCGAGCCGCTCGCCCGTGGCCTCGTCGCGCGTGTCGATGATCCAGCGGTAGGCGGCGAGCAGCGCGGCCGGGCCCAGGTAGCGGTCGCTGTTCCACCAGTAGGACGGGCAGCTCGTCGAGCAGCAGGCGCAGAGGATGCAGGCCGACGGCCGGTCGATCTTCTCCTGGTCTTCCTTGGACTGCAGCCGCTCCCCGTCCGGCGGCGGCGGCGTGCGCGTCTGCAGCCAGGGCTTCACCGAGGCGTACTGGGCGTAGAAGTTCGTCAGGTCCGGCACCAGGTCCTTGATCACCGGCATGTGCGGCAGCGGGTAGATCTTGCACGTCGCCGTCGACCTCGGTCGTCGGCCTTGGTGCAGGCCAGCGTGTTCACGCCGTCGATGTTCATCGCGCAGGACCCGCAGATGCCCTCGCGGCAGGAGCGACGGAAGGTGAGCGTCGAGTCCACCTCGTTCTTGATCTTGATCAGCGCATCGAGAACCATCGGCCCGCAGCCGTCCATGTCGACCTGGTAGGTGTCGACGCGCGGGTTCTCGCCGCGAGTCCGGATCGAAGCGGTAGATCCGGAACGTGCGCACGTTCTTCGCCCCGGACGGGCGCCGGCATGGTCCTTGCCCTTGCCGGACGCGCGGAGTTCTTGGGAAGCTGAATTGGGCCATCAGGGGTCGGCCTCAGTAGGTCCGCGCCTTCGGCGGGATGGCCTCGACGTCCTGGTCAGCGTGTTCAGGTGCACCGGCGCGGTAATCGATGCGCACCGCTGCCCGCCGCGTCCACCCAGCGCGAGCGTGTGCTTCATCCACTCGCGTCGTCGCGGTCCTTGATAGTCCTCGCGCGCGTGCGCGCCGCGGCTCTCCTTGCGGTTTTCCGCGCGAGTGCATCGTGGCGACGCGCCTGGCCGAGCAGGTTGTCGAGTTCCAGCGTCTCGACCAGGTCCGTGTTCCAGACCAGCGAGCGGTCGCTCGACCTGCACGTCCGCGAAGGACGTCGAACACCGCGCCGAGCTTCTGCAACGCCCTCGGACAGCGACTCGCCGGTGCGGAACACGGCCGCGTGGTTCTGCATGACGCGCTGCATGTCGAGGCGGATCTCGGCGGTACGGCGCTCGCCCTTGCGCGTTGCGCAAGCGGTCGAGCCGGCTGGTCGCGAGCTCGCCGGCGTCCTTCGGCAGCGGCCTGTGCGACGCGCCGGGCTTGATCGTCGCGGCCGCAGTGATGCGCCGCGGCGCGGCCGAACACGACGAGGTCGAGCAGCGAGTTCGAGCCCAGCCGGTTGGCGCCGTGCACCGAAACGCAGGCCGCCTCGCCGACCGCCATCAGGCCGGGCACCACCGAGTCCGGGTCGCCGTCGCGGAGCGCCACGCACCTCGCCGTGCACGTTGCAGGGAATTCCGCCCATGTTGTAGTGCACGGTGGGCAGCACCGGGATCGGCTCCTTGGTCACGTCCACGCCGGCGAAGATGCGCGCCGTCTCGGCGATGCCCGGCAGGCGCTCGTGGATGACTGCCGGCGCCGAGGTGCTCGAGGTGCAGGTGGATGTGGTCCTTGTGCGGACCCACGCCCCGGCCCTCGCGGATCTCGATGGTCATCGAGCGCGCTCACCACGTCGCGCGAGGCGAGGTCCTTGGCATTCGGCGCGTAGCGCTCCATGAAGCGCTCGCCCGCGGAGTTGGTCAGGTAGCCGCCCTCGCCGCGCGAACCCTCGGTGATCAGGCAGCCCGCGCCGTAGATGCCGGTGGGGTGGAACTGCACGAACTCCATGTCCTGCAGCGGCAGGCCGGCGCGCAGCACCATGCCGCCGCCGTCGCCGGTGCAGGTGTGCGCCGAGGTGCAGGAGAAATACGCGCGGCCGTAGCCGCCGGTCGCCAGGATGACCGTGTGCGCCCGGAAGCGGTGCAGCGTGCCGCTCGCCATGTCGAGCGCGACGACGCCGCGGCACTCGCCGTTCTCCATGATCAGGTCGATCGCGAAGTACTCGATGAAGAACTCGCGCCTGGTGCTTCAGCGACTGCTGGTACAGCGTGTGCAGCATCGCGTGGCCGGTGCGGTCGGCCGCGGCGCAGGTGCGCTGCGCGATGCCCTTGCCGTAGTGCGTCGTCATGCCGCCGAAGGGCCGCTGGTAGATCTTGCCGTCCTCGGTGCGCGAGAACGGCACGCCGTAGTGCTCGAGCTCGAGGATCGCGGCCGGCGCCTCCTTGCACATGAACTCGATGGCGTCCTGGTCGCCGAGCCAGTCCGACCCCTTGATGGTGTCGTAGAAGTGGCAGCGCCAGTCGTCCTCGCCCATGTTGCCGAGCGCGGCGCTGATGCCGCCCTGCGCCGCGACGGTGTGGCTGCGCGTCGGGAAGACCTTGGTGATGCAGGCCGTGGACAGCCCCGCCTCGGCCAGGCCGAACGTGGCGCGCAGCCCCGCGCCGCCGGCGCCGACCACGACGACGTCGTAGGTGTGATCCGTGAACGTGTAGGCGCTCATGCCGCGACTCCGAAGGCGATGCGCAGCACGGCGAGCACCCCGACCACGGCGGCGACCGCGAGCGCGAACTTGACTGCGATCAGGATGGCCGTGCGGGCGCCCTTGCCGGCGACGTAGTCCTCGACGACGACCTGCAGCCCGATCGAGGCGTGGTAGGCGGCGACGGCCACCAGCAGGACAGCGAGCGCAGAGTTCGCGGGCGAGCGCAGCCACGCCGTAACCTGCTCGTGCGATGCCCCACCCAGGCAGGCGAGCGATGCCACGAACCAGAGCCCGAGCAGCAGGAGCGCAATGGCCGTGACGCGCTGGGCATACCAGTGCGACGAGCCGCTCTTCGCCGAGCCGTGGCCGAGCGCCCGGCCGAGCGGACTGCGGAGGCTCATGCGCCACCTCCCAGCGAGCTGCGCAATGTGACCCAGGCGATGCACGTCAGGGCGAGAGCCACGGCAGCCGCGGCCCAGCCGGTCCATCGCGCCGTCTTGAGCTCGAAGCCGAGGCCGAGGTCGAACGCCAGATGACGAATACCCTTCATCAGGTGGTAGCAGAACGAGAACAGGGCGCCCGCCAGCACGAGCTGCATGACGGGACTCGACAGGCAGGCCGCGGCAGCCGCGTAATGCTCCGGGCCGGCAGCCGCCGCGGCCAGCCAGTAAACGAGCAGGAAGAAGGCCGCGCTCAGCAGGACACCAGTGATCCTGTGCAGGATCGACAGCGTATTGGTGTACTGCCAGCGATAATGCATGAACGGGGACAACGGCCGTTCGCGCTGGGCCATGCTCGCTTACCTCCGGGACCGGCCGCTAGAAATCGATGCAGCGCCCGGCCTTTTCCCAATCCCCGAACCGGGTCGGCTCGGGACCTTCCCGCCCCCCGATCTCGCGGGGCCGGGCCGGCGCCGCCCGCTCCTGGGCCGCGGTACCGGTTTGGGATGGCTGGGGTGCGGGTTGCTCTTCTTGCGGTGCAATCGTTAACACAGCCGTGAAGTCTGCCAGATCCAATGCTCATTCACCATCTTGAAAACAAAGGCAAATTTGCCTTGCCGATCAATGCCCGGCGAGTTCACGGGCCCGCGCCCGGTTGACGCCGGAGCCCGTAGAATGCGCCGCCAGCCACCATGAACCTATCGACCAGACCAATCGGGGCGACCCCGCTGCCATTCCTGGGCGTGCTGCGCGTCGCCGGACCCGACGCCCTCGCCTTCCTGCAGGGGCAACTCACGAACGACGTGCGCCTGCTCGCCGACGGCAGGACCCAGCTCGCGGCCGTATGTTCACCGCAGGGTCGTGTCATCGCACTGCTGCGCCTGCGCCAGGACGATGATGCGGTCCACGCGCTGCTGCCGACCGACCTCGTGCAGCACGTCTCCGGACTGCTGCGACGCTACGTGCTGCGCTCAAAGGTGCAGATCCAGGTGGCCGCGGAACTGCAGGTCGGCTGGATCGACCGCAGCACCTCCTCGGAGTCCATCGACACCGCCATCGGGGCGGCGCGAACTGCAGTCGCGGAGTCGAGTGCCGGCGCGACGCCGGTGGTGAGGTTCGACTACGCGCCCGGTCGTCGCGTGGTCGCGGCATCGGACGCAGCCTGGCAGTCGGGCACGGGGCTGTCCCTCGGACCGCCGCAGCCTGGCGTCCTCCACGCCTGGTCTGCGGCCGACATCGAGGCGGGCCTGCCGCAGGTCTTTGCCGCGACGTCCGAAGCCTTCGTGCCGCAGATGCTGAACCTCGACCTGCTCGACGCGATCAGTTTCAGCAAGGGCTGCTACACCGGGCAGGAGATCGTCGCGCGCACGCAGCACCTCGGTCGCATCAAGCGGCGCCTGTGTCGCTACCGGCTGCCGCCCGGGCCCGAGCCTGCGCCCCTCGCCGGCCTGTTTCTCGACGCGACCAAGACAGCCGAGGTCGTCATGTCCGCAATCCGGGACTCCGGCGTGGACCTGCTCGCCGTGACAATCCTGGAGGCGCTCGGCGCGCGGCTGCACACGGGGGACGGCCGAGAAGCAGTGCCGCTGGACCTTCCATACCCTGTCGCGGAGCGCGACTAGTCACGGCACGCGGGGCGGGACCCCGAGTCTGCCCGCGCGACCAACCCGCGCATCAGCGGCGAGCGGCGTTCCGGAGCACGAGCACGTTGCCGGCAAGCGAGACAGCGATCCCGACCCACGTCAGCAGCTGCCAGCGGAACCCCTCGAACAGGGCGGAGATGGCGAGCGCGATGATCGGCACCATGACGCCCACGTAGCTCGCGCGTGCGGCCCCGATGCGGCCGATGAGGGTGAGATAGCCGGCGAATGCGAGGATCGACCCGCACACGGCAAGATAGAGAAGCGACAGCACGTACGACGGTGTCGCGTCGAACGCAAACGACTGGCCTGCCGCGAGATTCAGGACCGCGGCGAAAGCCGCGCCGTAGAGCATCCCCAGCGCCATGTTCTGCCACACCGGGATGCCCGCGGCGTGGTTGCGGTGCGCCACGAGACTGCCGAGCATGGAAAGCACCACCGACAGCGCCGTGAAGACCACGCCCAGCACCGACGGTGCGGCGGCGCCGACCTGCGCGATTTCGGGCGCGAACACCAGCGCGATGCCGCAGATGCCGAGCAGCGACCCGGCGGCGACCCGGGCCGTCATCGGCGTGCCGAAGAAGAGCCGCTGCCCCAGCATTCCGAGCAGCGGGCTCGCGGAATAGCCGACCGCGACCAGCCCCGAGGCGAGGTGCTGCTCGGCGTAGTAGACGAATACGTAGCTCGCGCCGAACATGAACAGTCCCTGCAACGCGATCCACGCGTGCACGCGGCGCGGGAACCGGAACGGCAGGCTGCGCGCGCGGCAGTAGGCGAAAGCAGCAGCGACGCGAGCAGGAAGCGGTAGGCGACACTCGCCTCGGGCGAGACGACGCCAAGCTGGAACTTGATCGCGAGCCAGGTCGTCCCCCAGATCACGACGCAGGCGACGAAGATCCGCAGGTTGCCCAATGGCCGGCGTCTCGGCGCCGCTACTCCGGCCGCATGTGCGGGAACAGCAGCACGTCGCGGATGGACGGCTGGTTCGTGAAGAGCATCACCATGCGATCCACGCCGATGCCGAGCCCCGCCGTCGGCGGCAGGCCGTACTCGAGCGCGCGCACGTAGTCGGCGTCGTAGAACATCGCTTCCTCGTCGCCGGACCTCTTGCGCGCGACCTGCTCGCGGAAGCGCGCGGCCTGGTCCTCCGGATCGTTCAGCTCGGAGAAGCCGTTGGCGAGCTCGCGGCCGCCGATGAAGAACTCGAAGCGGTCGGTGATGAACGGATCATCGTCGTTCCTGCGGGCCAGCGGCGACACCTCGGCCGGGTACGCGTACACGAAGGTCGGCTGCCGGAGCTCGCGCTCGCCGGTCTTCTCGAAGATCTCGATCTGGAGCTTGCCGGCGCCGTCGGCCGGTTGACCGTGATGCCGAGCTGTGCCGCAGACCTCGCGCAGGTACGCGACGTCGCGGATCCGCGCGCGGTCGATGCCCGGCGTGTGCTGCACGATGAGATCCTCGATGGTCACGCGCCGGAACGGCGCGCCGAGGTCGAAGGTCTCGCCCTGGTACTCGACCTGGCGGGAGCCCACGACCGTGTCCGCCACGCCCTGGAAAATCCGCTCCACCATGTCCATCAGGTCGCCGTAGTCGGCGTAGGCCTGGTAGAGCTCGAGCATCGTGAACTCGGGGTTGTGCTGCGTCGAAAGTCCCTCGTTGCGGAAGTTGCGATTGATCTCATAGACGCGCTCGAAGCCGCCGACCACCAGGCGCTTCAGGTACAGCTCCGGCGCGATGCGCAGGTACATGTCCACGTCGAGCGCGTTGTGATGCGTGACGAACGGCTTGCGCCACGGCGCCGCCGGGAATCACCTGCATCATCGGCGTCTCGACTTCCATGAAGTCCAGCGCCGTCGAGGTAGCGGCGCAGGAACTGCACGATCCGCGTGCGCGCGAGGAACACCTGCGCGGCTGTCGTCGTTGACGATCAGGTCCACGTAGCGCTGGCGGTAGCGCTGCTCGACGTCCGCGAGCCCGTGCCACTTGTCGGGCAGCGGCCGCAGCGACTTGACCAGGAGGCGCAGCCGCTCGACGCGAACCGAGAGCTCGCCGGTCCTGGTCTTGAACAGCGTGCCCTCCGCGCCGAGGATGTCGCCGACGTCCCAGCCCTTGAAGTCCTCGTACGCCGCCCCGAGCGCCTCGCAGCTGCAGGAATATCTGGATGAGCCCCGTGCGGTCCTTGAGCTTGGCGAAGCTCGCCTTGCCCATGATGCGCTTGAACATCATGCGGCCGGCGATCGTGACCACGCGTCGGATTGGCGTCGAACCACTCCGGCGGGTGGGCGTCGTAGCCGACGTGCAGTTCCTCGGCGGTCGAATCGCGGCGAAAATCGTTCGGGAAGGCGTTGCCCCGCTCGCGCAGGCGCTCGAGCTTCGCGCGCCGCTCCGCGATCAGGTGATTGACCTCGACTTCCGATTCTTCGTCATGCCCGCAATCCCTCGACGCCTCGCCGCGCCTCTTCACTATCCGCTAACCGCTGATCACTCCGCCAACCGCCAGTCACTATCCGCTTTCTTCACAGCCCCTGCTTCAGGCTCGCCTCGAGGAACGGCTCGAGGTCGCCGTCGAGCACCGCGGTGGTGTTGCCGATCTCGACGCCCGTGCGCAGGTCCTTGATCCGCGACTGGTCGAGCACGTAGGAACGGATCTGGTTGCCCCAGCTCACGTCCGACTTGGCGTCCTCGAGCACCTTGGCCGCGGCGTTGCGCTTGTTCACCTCAAGTTCGTAGAGCTTGGCCTTCAGCATCTTCATCGCCGTGGAGCGGTTCTTGTGCTGGCTGCGCTCGCTCTGGCAGGCCACCACGATTCCGCTCGGCAGGTGGCGGATCGCACCGCCGATTCCGTCTTGTTGACGTGCTGGCCGCCGGCGCCGCTCGAGCGGTAGACGTCCATCTCGATGTCCGCCGGGTTCAGCTCGATGTTGATGTCGTCGTCCACCTCGGGCGAGACGAACACCGAGGCGAACGACGTGTGGCGCGCGCGTTCGAGTCGAACGGCGACTTGCGCACGAGGCGATGCACCCCGGTCTCCGTGCGCAGCCAGCCGTAGGCGTACTCGCCCTCGAACAGCATGGTACCGCCCTTGATGCCGGCGACTTCGCCGTCGGCGACGTCGTGACCTCGGCCTTGAAGCCGCGCTTGTCGCGCCCAGCGCAGGTACATGCGCATCAGCATCTGCGCCCAGTCCTGGGCCTCGGTGCCGCCGGCACCGGCCTGGATGTCGAGGAAGCAGTTGTGCGGGTCCATCTCGCCGGGGAACATGCGCTGGAACTCGAGGCGTGCGACCTCGCCCTCGAGTCGCGCCGCGTCCTGCTGCACGGCGAGCGCCGTGCCCTCGTCCGCCTCGGCGTCGGCGAGTTCGAGCAGCTCGGTGGCTTCGGAGATCCGCGGATGCAGGCGGTCGAGCGTGCCGACCACCGCCTCGAGCCTGGTCCGCTCGCGTCCGAGCTCCTGCGCCCGCTCGGGCTTGCTCCAGACCGTGGGGTCCTCGAGTTCCCTCAGGACTTCCGTGAGTCGCTCGCTGCGGCCCTCGTAGTCAAAGATACCCCCTGAGCGCCAGGCAGCGCTGCGCGAGGTCGTCGAGGGAGCGGCGGATCGGGTTGGTTTCCATCGGGGGTCTTACGCAGGAGCAGGCCGAACCTGGAAGTTTATCATGGGAGCGGCCGCAGCCATTCCGACACGAGCTGCAGGCGCCTTGCGCCGGTGTATTCGTCCATGGCCGGGCGATAGACCATTTCGACGTCCTGCTGCGGCCGCATCGCGGGCGCACCCGCATCGTCGAGGTACCGGAAGGCGATCCCGTCCACGAACTCGCCGGAGGCCGCCTTGACTCGCAGCTTCAGGTGCCGCCCTCCGACGATCCGCGTGTCCACGACGCCGAAGCGTCCGTCGAACGTGGGCTCCGGGAAACCCGAGCCCCAGGGTCCGCCCTCCCTGAGCGCCGCCGCCGTCTCGGCATTGAACTCGCCCGCAAGCAAGGGCCCGTCCGTGTGCAGGTCCCCGGTCAGGGTGTCCGGGTCGATGCGGCGCTCCACTTCCTCCGCGAACGCGCGCTCGAACTCGCCGAGCATCGTTTCCCTCATGGTCATGCCGGCCGCCATCGCATGACCGCCGAACTTCGTGAGCAACCCTGGATGTCGCGTGGCAACGGCATCGAGCGCGTCGCGCACGTGGACGCCGGGTACCGAACGCGCCGACCCCTTGACCCAGCCCGCGTCGCCCGGTGCGAACGCGATTACCGGGCGGTGCACCCGCTCCTTGATCGCGCGAAGCGACGAGCCCGATCACGCCCTGGTGCCAGCCGGCGTCGAAGAGGCACAGTCCTGCCGGCATCCGCCCGTCGAGCGAGGCGAGCAACGCATCCAGCTTGCCCAGCGCCTGCTCCTGCATTCGCGACTCGAGCTCGCGACGATCGCTGTTCAATTGCGCGAGCCGCGCGGCGAGCTCCTTCGCCTCCACGGCACTGTCGGTGAGCAGGCACTCGATCCCGAGCGACATGTCCTCGAGCCGCCCCGCGGCGTTGAGGCGCGGACCGGCCTGGAAACCGAGGTCCTGCGCGGCGAGGCCGCTCGAGCCTGCGGCCCGCGACCTCGAGCAGCGCGCGCAGCCCGGCAGCGCACCGGCCCGCACGGATGCGCCGCAGTCCCTGTGCGACGAGGATGCGGTTGTTGAGATCGAGCGGCACCACGTCGGCCACGGTGCCAAGCGCCACGAGGTCCAGCAGGTCAGCCGGATTCACCTCCGCGCCCGCATCGACGAGGCCTATCTCGCCGCATGCGACGCGTCAATGCCGCCATCACGTAGAACGCCACGCCGACCCCCGCGAGCGCCTTCGACGCGAATGGCTCGCCGGACAGGTTCGGATTGACGATGGCCGCCGCGTCCGGCAGCACGTGGCCCGGCAGGTGGTGGTCCGTGACCAGGACCGAAATGCCGTTGCGGCCGCGCCTCGCGCCACGCCTTCCACGGACGAAATGCCGTTGTCCACGGTCACGATCAGTGCCGGCCTCATCTGCGCCGCGACGCGCACGATCTCGGGCGTCAGGCCGTAGCCGAACTTGAAGCGGTCCGGCACCAGGAATCCGGGTCGGCGAAACCGCAGCCGACGCAGCTGCCGCACCATCGACGGCCGTGCTCGTTGCGCCATCCGCGTCGAAGTCGCCGATCACCAGCACCTTGCCGCCGTTGCGATGCACGCGAGCAGCAGGTCCACGGCGGCTTCGACTCCGCCCAGCGAACCGACCGGCAGCAGCCGCTCGAGACCGAGGTCGAGTTCTTCCGCACGCTCGATGCCGCGCGCCGCATAGACGCGCCGCAGGGCCGGATGCAGGTTCGCAGCCGACGCAGGCAGCGACGCCTCGTTGATCGCGCGGCGCAGGATGCGGCGGCTCACGCCAGAAACTCCGCGAGCGGTTTCCCGCGTCGCCAGAATCGCAGCCGCGCCCTGCGTCCAGCGGCAAAGGCACGCTCGCCGAGCAGCATGCCCAGGTCGTCGATCGCGCCCGACCGAAGTGCCGCCCGCGCCGGCGCCAGGCAGCGCCGTTCGGCCTCCGCGATCGACTCGCCCGGCGCTGAGGCAGGGAGGCCGGACCAGCCGAGCAGTGCATCCCTGTCGATGCGCGCGAGCCCCGCGGCCAGGTCCGAAATCGCATTCGCCTCCGCGCCGTGGATCCTCCAGAGTCCCGCAAGCCACGCGTCGTCGGTGTAGATGGCGGGCCCCTCGAAATGCGTCGCGTCGTCCGCGCGGCCAAAGCCCCACAACCAGAGCGCATTCACCACTGGCAAGCCATGCGCGGCGCGGGCGACATTGACCGGATGATCGTGCAGCAGCATCTGGATCTCGTTCGTGAGTGACCGTATCGCGGCACCGTCACGCCCTGCGGGCATCAGCTCGCGCAGGTTGCGTCCGGACAGGCCGGCCGGCTCGACGCTGGTGCAGTCGACCGCAGGACACTCGAGGACCCAGTCGCGGCCGGGCCCCGCAGCGTGAAACACGAACCCGCGATCTGCGAAGTGCCGATTCAGGTCCCGCTCCAGCGTGGCGGACTCGTCTTCATCGAGCGCGACGGCGGCCGGTGCGATCTGCAGGTGATCGATGGCCGTGAGCAGGTGCACGGGCCGCGCGCAGGCCCAGGTTCCCTCGGGGCACGAGCCGTGCTGCAACGCGCGCACGCAGGCCCCGGCAGGGAAACGCTGCAGCAGACCCGCAGGACAGTCCGCGCCGTCGAGCAGCCAGCCACGCCAGTCCACCGGATGCCCGGACAGCGGCCGGCCGCGCGCAAGCAACCACTCCGCGGCAGGCGCACGGGTCATCTCCGCACCCTCGCCCGCCTCGGCCGCGATTGCCTCTGCGAGCCACGGCAACGCGAGCCGCAGACGAACCTGCCGACGTACAGCCAAGCACCCACCTCCCGTCTGGAGTCCGCGGCCGGTGACCTGCCCGGCCCGCTTCCAGTATGTTACCCGCATGAGGATCAGTCTCGACCAGCCCGACACCGCGCACGTCGTGCACGCCTGCGCGCCGGGCGCCGTGCGCATCGGCAACCGGACCTATGACAGGAGCCTCATCGTGACGGCCGCCACCATCATCGAGGCCTGGCGCCCCGCGCGGATCGAGGAACTCTCGCCCACGGACCTGGAGCCGATTCTCGAACTGCAGCCCGAGGTGCTCCTGATCGGCACCGGTACGCGCCAGCGTTTCCCCGATCGCGGCGCGCTTGCGGCGCTCTACGCCGCCAGGCTCGGCTTCGAAATCATGGACACCGGCGCGGCCTGCCGCACCTACAACCTGCTCGTGGCCGAAGGCCGCAACGTGGCGGCCGCGCTGATCGTCGAGCCAGCATAGCAGCCGGCGCCGGCTACTCTTCGGTCAACACCAGGATCGCGCGGAAGTCGTTGACGTTGGTCCGCGTCGGACCCGTCACGACCGAGTCGCCGAGCGCCTCGAAGAACGAGTGCGCATCGTTGGAATCGAGGAATGCGCGCGGCGCGAGCCCGAGGCCGGCCGCGCGTGCGAGCGTGTCGGGAGTCCACACCGCCCCCGCGATCGGCTCCGTCCCGTCCACGCCGTCCGTGTCGCAGGCCAGCGCCCAGACACGCCCGGCCTCACCGATCGCGAGGCCGAAGGACAGCAGGAACTCGACGTTTCGCCCGCCGCGGCCGTTGCCGCGGACCGTCACGGTGGTTTCTCCACCGGACAGGAGCAGGCACGGCGGGCGCACGGGCCCCTCGCCGCGCGCAGTAGCAAGCGCCAGCGCAGCCAAGTCGCGTCCCACGTCGCGGGCCTCGCCCTCCATGCGGTCGGAGAGGATGAGCGCTGCGATTCCTTGCGCACGCGCAAATGCAGCGGCCGCCTCGAGCGACTGCTGCGGCGTGGCCACGAGGTGGAATTCGGAGCGCGCGAGCCGCGCGTCACCCGGCTTCACCGATTCCCAGCGGCCCGCACGCAGTCCCTCCCGCACCTGCGGCGGGATCTCGACGCGATAGCGCTCCAGCACCGCGAGCGCGTCGGCGCAGGTTGTCGGGTCCTCGACCGTCGGGCCCGAGGCGATATCGAGAGGATGGTCCCCGGGCACGTCGGAGATCGCCAGCGTCACGAGTCGCGCCGGATGGCAGGCAGCGCCGAGTCTCCCGCCCTTGATGCGCGAGAGATGCCTGCGGACGCAGTTCATTTCGCTGATCGTCGCGCCGGAGCGCAGCAGCGCGCGAGTGATCAACTGCTTCCCGTCGAGATCGAGGCCGTGCGCGGGCAATGGCATGAGCGCCGACCCGCCGCCCGAAACGAGACAGATCACCAGATCTTCCGGGCCGAGCCCGGACACACGCCGCAGGATCCGCTCGGCTGCCAGTTGCCCCGCGGCAATCGGCAGTGGATGACCGGATTCCAGGACTTCGATGCGTGGGCAATCGACGCTGCAGCCAGCGGCTGTCACGACCGTGCCCGAAAGATCGCCCTTCCAGTTGCGATCCACCGCAAGCGCCATCGAAGCCGCGGCCTTTCCGGCGCCGACGACGATCGTGCGTCCACCTGGAATCGCCGGCAGGAAACGTGGCAGACAGGACTCAGGTCGGGCCGCGTCGACGGCCGCGTCGAATGTCGCACGCAGCAGCGCGTCCGGCGTCATCGAACCCGTCGCATCATGGCGCGCAGCGCCTCAGCCCAGCCCCTGCAGCAGCGGCACGAACGTCACCGGTCCCAGCACCTCGCGCTCGAAGGTCTCGCCGCGCCGGGTCACGCGCACCAGCTGCTGCTCCCGGTCCGGCCCCACCGGCATGATGAGCCGTCCGCCGTTGCCGAGCTGGTCGAGCAGCGCTCCCGGTATCGCCATGGCCGCGGCCGCGACGATGATGCCGTCGTACGGGGCGTAGGGCGGCCAGCCCTCGAAACCGTCGCCATGGCGCATGAAGACATTCGAGATCTTGAGGTCGCGCATCGCCCGGCGGGCGCGAACCTGCAGCGCAGCGATGCGCTCCACGCTGTAGAGAGTCGTCACGAGCGGCGCCAGCACGGCCGTCTGGTAACCGCAACCGGTCCCGACCTCGAGCACCTTGCGCGGAGCACCCGCCTCGAGCAGCGCCTCGGTCATGCGCGCGACGATGTAGGGCTGCGAGATGGTCTGCCCATGGCCGATCGGCAGCGCGGTGTCCTCGTAGGCCCGGCTCGACAGCGCCTCGTCCACGAACACGTGGCGCGGGATGGCGCGGATGCGTTCCAGCACGTGGGGATTCGAGATGCCCTGCTCCCGCAACCGCGCGATCAGCCGCTCGCGCGTGCGCGCCGAGGTCATGCCGATGCCCGTCATGCTACGGCCCGCTCACGTCGCTCCCCGGATCAAGGCCCGCGTCCCGCGAGCCACTCGCCAATCTCGCCCAGCGCCGAGTGGCGCGTGAGGTCCACCTGCAGCGGCGTCACCGACACGAAACCGTCGGCGATGGCGTGGAAATCCGTGCCCTCGCCCGCGTCGGCGCCCTCGCCCGCCGGGCCGACCCAGTACACCGCCCGGCCGCGCGGGTCCGCGGCGCGCACCACGGGTTCCGACTTGTGGCGCTGGCCGAGCCGCGTCACCTTCATCCCGCGCAACTGCTCGTACGGCAGGTCCGGGACGTTGACGTTCAGGATCATGGCGCTGTCGAGCGGGCTGCGCATGAGGCGCATCACCAGCTCGGTCGCGACCCTTGCGGCGGTGTCGAAGTGCCGACCCTCGCGCACGACCAGCGACACGGCCATCGTTGGCAGGCCGAGGAAGCGTCCCTCAACCGCGGCAGCGACCGTGCCGGAATAGAGCACGTCGTCCCCGAGGTTCGCGCCGTCGTTGATGCCCGACACCACCATGTCGTGCTCGAAGTCGAAGAGCCCGGAGATCGCCAGGTGCACGCAGTCGGTGGGCGTGCCGTTGACGTAGTACATGCGCTCCCCGAACGGGAACACGCGCACCGGCACATCCAGCGTGAGCGAGTTGCTTGCGCCGCTGCGATTCCGGTCGGGCGCGACGACCGTGACCTCGGCGAGCGGTCGCAGCGCTTCGGCAAGCCGCTGCAAACCCTCGGCGCGATAGCCGTCATCGTTGCTGACCAGGATTCTCAAGCTTGGGAGACCGCCGGGGAATTCGCGGCACTATACTGGAATCGTCCGGGCAGCCGGTAGCCACGGCACGGCGCCCGCGGCGCCGGCCATCATGGCGCAATCAACTGACTCGAGGCGGATGCATGAGCGACTCCCTGCGCGATCAACTCCTCAAGGCCGGGCTCGTCACGAAGAAGCAGGCGGCCCAGTCGGAGCGTGCGCAGCAGTACCGGGGGAACAAAGGTCGCAAGGCCCCGCCGGAGACCAGCCCCGGCCGCACTGACGAGGCAGCGCTGGCCGCAAAGGCCGCGCGCGACCGGGAACTGAATCGCGAGCAACAGGCGAAGGTCGAAGCGCGTGCGCGCCGTGCGGCGCTGCGCCAGATCATCGACCAGCACCGTGTGGCAAAGCCCGAGACCGACGAGTATTTCAATTTCGTCGACGGCGGCAAGGTGCGCCGCATTCCCGTGGATGCAGGCCTGCGCGCGAGACTCATCGCCGGCACACTGCTCATCGCGCGTTGCGACGGTCGCTACGAGCTGGTTCCCGTGGACGCCTCGGCCCAGATCCGCGAGCGCGACCCCGCGGCGATCATCGTGCTCGAGGCGCCGGCGACGCCGGCGGCCGGGGAAGACCCCTACCGCGACTTCGCGGTTCCCGACGACCTCACCTGGTAGGCGGACGCGGGCGAGGTCACTCCTCGCCGCCCTCGCCCGAATCCCAGGCGCCCCGCAGGAGTTCGTGCAGCACCGAGGTCGCGAATGTTCCGCGCGGCAGTTCGAACGAGAGAACCACCGTGTCGTCCTCGAATCGCCACTCGAGGGATCGCACCGGCAAGCGCAGACTGCGGCGCTCCTGGTCCGTACCCTGCGACTCGAGCAGCCCGCGCAGCGCAGGCTCCCCCGCGGTCACTGCGTCCTCCACGGCCAGGGCCTCGCTGCCGGCCTCGGGTGAACCCCGCCCCCAGAGCGGTCCGCTGGGATGCAGGTCCATGCCCGCGCAGCGCGCGGACAGCGCCGCGTCGATCTCATCCGCGCGGAAGAAGCTTCGCCGACCGTCGAGGATGATCGCCTCGCCCGGCAGGAGGCTGTTCCAGTCGCCGCGGCGCACGCGTTCCGCGAGCACGCGGTTGAATAGCTCGCTGCGGGCCGCCGAAAGCGCGAAGCCGCGCTGCATTCTTTCGCGCGGTGGCTGGCCACCGGCCGCCCATTCGCGCGCACGCGCGAGATTCCCGCCACCGCGGCCGTAGCGCTGCGGCCCGAAGTAATTCGGCACACCCGCCGCACCGATCTGCCGGAGCCTCGCCTCGACCGCGCCACGGTCGCCCGTGGCATCGCGGATCCTGATGACGAAGCGGTTGGCGCGGTGCGAGCCCGGCCGGAGCTTCCGACCGTGACGCGCGGCCGCGAGCACCCGGTACCCCTCGCCCGCGTAGGCCAGGCAGGACTCGAGCGGCGCCCCGACAGGCCAGGGAAGCGTGTAGGACTGCCGGACGAGCGCGCGCCGGTCCTTCTGGCCGCTCATGCCGACATCGCGCGCCTGGACTCCCGCCGCTCGCGCCAGTTGCGCCGCCACCCAGCCGGTGTTCGCGTCGCGTTTCTCCACGAGGAGGAGAACGTGATTCCCGGCTCCATCAGCCTCGAAGCCGAGCACCTCCTCGACGACGAAGTCCTCCGGCTCGACGCGGAATCGTCCGGCCAGCGGCGGCTGGCCGTGCGCAGTGGGCAGGTCCACGCTCAGCGACCGCGCGACGAGCCGTCGACGTGTGCGAGCAGCACGATTGCCTGCGCAGCGAGCCCTTCGCGGCGGCCGAGTGCGCCGAGACCCTCGTGCGTCGTGGCCTTGACGTTGACGCGCTCCAGGGTGCAGTCGAGGTCGCTTGCGATCCGCGCACGCATCTCGGCGCGGTGCGCGCCCAGCCGCGGCGCCTCGGCGATGACCGTGACGTCCGCATTCACGAGCCGCCACCCTTGCAGCGCCAGCAGCCCGGCGCAGTGCCGCAGGAACTGCCTGCTGTCCGCGCCCTTCCAGCGCGGATCCGTGTCCGGGAAGTGCTGGCCGATGTCGCCCTGGCCCATGGCGCCGAGCAGCGCGTCGCAGAGCGCATGCAGCAGTACGTCGCCGTCCGAGTGCGCCACGACCCCGCGTTCGTGGGGGATGCGCACGCCGCCCAGCATCACGTGGTCGCCGGGCCCGAACGCGTGCAGGTCGTAACCGATTCCCACCCTCATCGCTTCCTCCCGGCCCGCAGGATCGCCTCGGCAAGGCCGATGTCGGCGGGCGTCGTGAGCTTGATGTTGTCGGCGCGGCCCGGCACGAGCCGCGGCCGGAGGCCCAGCGCCTCGATGGCCGAGGCCTCGTCCGTGACGCCGCGCTCCCGCTCGAGACACATCGCGAGCGCCCGGCGGAGCAGGCCATAGCGGAACATCTGCGGCGTGAGCGCGCGCCAGAGGCCCGAGCGATCGGCGGTCCGCAGGCTCCGGCCAAGCCCGTCGTCGGCCTTGAGCGTGTCTGCCACGGGCACTGCCAGCAGCCCGCCGACCGCGTCACTGCGCGTGGCCGAGATGAGCGCGTCGAGATCCTGGCGCCGCAGGCATGGCCGTGCAGCGTCGTGGACGATGACCCAGTCACCGTCGCGCGCCTGCGTCTGGAGCGCGGCAAGGGCATTCGAGACCGAGGCCTCGCGACGATCCCCGCCCACGCAGGTCTGTACCCGTGGATCTCGCGACTCCGCGAGGCGCTTCCAGCGCCGGTCGCCCGGCGCGAGGGCCACGACGATGCCGTCCACCGCCGGCGATGCGAGCAGTGCGGCCAATGACCAGGAGAGCACCGGCCGGCCCAGGAGACGCGCGTATTGCTTGGGCGTGGCGCCGCCAAACCGCTCGCCGCGCCCGGCCGCCACGACGACGGCCCAGCGCCGCGCACGGCCGCTCATTTCGGCTCGGCCTGCGCCGTCCGCCGCTGCTCGGCGGGTGCCTGGCTCGCCGCGGGCGCCGGCGGTACGACCTGGAAGAAGGTCTCGTTCGACCCGATCATGCCGAGATCGGTTCGCGCCCGTTCCTCGATCGCAGCCCGCCCTTCCTTGAGATCGCGAACTTCGGCCGCGAGCGTGCGATTGCGCTCCTTGAGGTGCGCATTTTCTTCGACCTGGATCGCGATCGCCTTCTCGGTTCGCCACACGTCGCGCATGCCGTTGGGAGACACCCACAGGCGGTATTGCAGGGCGAGTACGGCCGCGAACAGGAGGCCGGCGATGATGCGGATCATCATGGGCGCGAGAGATTAGCAGAAACCATGGTGCTTGCGGTTCCCCTGGGCGATCAGGCGCCACTCACCGGCAGCGGCACCGGGAACGCGTCGCGCCCGGCATAGCTCGCCTCGGCGCCGAGTTCCGCCTCGATGCGCAGCAGCTGGTTGTACTTGGCGATGCGGTCCGAGCGGCACAACGAGCCCGTCTTGATCTGGGTGGCGCGCGTCGCGACCGCGATGTCCGCGATGGTGCTGTCCTCGGTCTCGCCCGAGCGATGCGAGACCACCGCGCTGTAGCCGGCGTCCGCGGCCATATCGATCGCCGCCAGCGTCTCGGTGAGCGTGCCGATCTGGTTCGGCTTGATGAGGATCGAGTTCGCGATGCCGCGCGCGATGCCTTCCCGAAGGATCTTCGTGTTCGTGACGAACAGATCGTCGCCCACCAGCTGGACCCGGCTGCCGAGGCGCTGCGTCAGGATCGACCAGCCGTCCCAGTCGCCCTCGGCCATGCCGTCCTCGATCGTGATGATCGGAAAACGATCGGCGAGCCCGGCAAGGTAGTCCACGAACTGTGCCGAGGTGAACTTGCGGCCTTCCGACTCCAGGTCGTAGATGCCGTCCCTGAAGAACTCCGAGCTTGCCACGTCGAGCCCGAGGTAGACGTCGCGGCCGCACTTGTAGCCCGCCCTCTCGACCGCCTGCAGGATGGTCTCGAGCGCGGCCTCGTTCGAGGGCAGGTCGGGCGCAAAGCCGCCCTCGTCGCCGACCGCGGTCGCGAGTCCGCCCTCGTGCAGCACCTTCTTCAGCGTATGGAAGATCTCCGCGCCGCAGCGCAGGGCCTCGCTGAAACTCGGCGCCCCGACGGGCAGCACCATGAACTCCTGGATGTCCACGCTGTTGTCAGCGTGCGCGCCGCCATTGATGATGTTCATCATCGGCACCGGCAGGACCTTCGGTCCCGGCCCGCCGAGCAGCCGGTAGAGGCCCTGCCCGGATGCCCGCGCCGCCGCGTGGGCCGCGGCGAGCGAGACCGCGAGGATCGCGTTCGCGCCGAGCCGCGACTTGGTCTCCGTGCCGTCGAGCTCGACCATGCGCGCGTCGAGGCCTGCCTGGTCGCGCACGTCGCGACCCAGCAGCGCCGAGCGGATCTCGCCATTCGCGTTCGCCACCGCCTTGCGCACGCCCTTGCCGAAGTAGCGGCTCTTGTCCCCGTCGCGCAGTTCCACGGCCTCGCGGCTGCCGGTGGACGCGCCCGAGGGCACGGCCGCACGTCCCGTGACGCCGCCTTCCACCAGCACGTCCGCCTCCACCGTGGGATTGCCGCGCGAATCCACGATCTCGCGGGCTCGGATGTCGATGATCTTTGTCATAGGCTCGATTCCTCGTACGGCCGCGACTTCACCGCGGCGTCAATTTCCTTGAGCATCGCGAGCAGCGAGCGCATGCGATCGAGCGGCCACGCGTTGGGGCCGTCCGAGAGCGCCTTGGCGGGCTCGGGATGGGTCTCCATGAAGACGCCGGACACGCCCGCCGCGACAGCCGCGCGCGCCAGCACCGGCACGAACTCCCGCTGGCCTCCGGATGCGCTGCCCTGCCCGCCCGGCAGCTGCACGGAATGCGTGGCGTCGAACACGACCGGGGCGCCGGTCGCGCGCATCACCGCGAGGCCGCGCATGTCCGAGACCAGGTTGTTGTAGCCGAAGCTGAAGCCCCGCTCGCAGACCAGGATGTGCTCATTGCCGGTCGAGCGGGCCTTGTCCACGACGTTCGCCATTTCCCAGGGCGAGAGGAACTGGCCCTTCTTTACGTTGACCGGCTTGCCGGCTGAAGCGACGCCGACGATGAAGTTGGTCTGCCGGCACAGGAAGGCGGGCGTCTGCAGGACGTCCACGACCGAGGCGACCTCGGCGAGCGGCGTGTCCTCGTGCACGTCGGTCAGCACCGGCAGGCCGAACTCGCTCTTCACCTTCGCGAGGATCGCGAGGCCTGCCTCGAGCCCGGGGCCGCGGTAGCTCGACTTCGAGGAGCGGTTCGCCTTGTCGAAAGATGCCTTGAAGATGTACGGGATGCCGAGTTCGCGCGTGATTTCGCGCATCCGGCCCGCGACCTCGAGCACCAGCGCCTCGCTCTCGATGACGCAGGGCCCGGCGATCAGGAAAAAGGGCCGGTCGGGGCCGACGTCGAATCCGCAGAGTCTCATGCGCCTGCCGCGGCCGGGAGCTGCGCCGCGCGGTAATCCCGCGCGGCCCGGATGAAGCCGGTAAAGAGCGGGTGACCGTCGCGCGGCGTGGAGCGGAACTCCGGGTGGTACTGGCTCGCGATGAAGAACGGATGGTGCGGCAGCTCGATCAGCTCGACCAGCCCGTCGCGCGAGAACCCGGAGAACCGCAGGCCCGCGTTCATCATCTTCTGCATGTAGTTGTTGTTGAACTCGTATCGGTGACGGTGCCGCTCGCGGATCACATCCAGGCCGTAGATGGCGTGCGCCAGCGAGCCGTGGGAGATGCGCACTTCCTGCGCGCCGAGGCGCATGGTGCCGCCGAGATTCGATTGCTCGCTGCGCGCCTCGACCGTGCCCTTCTGGTCCTGCCACTCCGTGATGAGCGCGATCACCGGGTGCGGCGACTCGCGGTTGAACTCGGTGCTGTGGGCACCCTCGAGCCCCGCCACGTGGCGTGCGTACTCGATGATCGCGAGCTGCATGCCGAGGCAGATGCCGAGGTACGGCACACCGTGCTCCCGTGCGTAGCGCACGGCCTGGATCTTGCCCTCGATGCCGCGTTCCCCGAATCCGCCGGGGACCAGCACCGCGTCCATGCCCTCGAGGCAGGCGGTGCCCTGCTTCTCGATGTCCGTCGCCTCGACGAAGTTCAGGTTGACGCGCGTCCGCGTGCGCAGCCCACCGTGCATCAGCGCCTCGGTGAGCGAGATGTAGGCGTCCTTCAGGTTTACGTACTTGCCGACCATGGCGACGTTGACCGTGAGGTCCAGATTGGCCTTGGCGGCCACCACCTGCTGCCACTCCTTGAGGTCGGCCGGGGGCGCCTCGATCTTCAGCTTCTCGCAGACGATCGCGTCCAGCGACTGCTCGTGCAGCAGCAAGGGGATCTTGTAGATGTTGTCGGCGTCGACCGCGGAGAAGACGGCGCGGTCCTCGACGTTGGTGAAGAGCGCGATCTTCCTGCGCTGTTCCTGCGGCAGCGGGTCGAGGCAGCGGCAGAGCAGCACGTCCGGCTGGATGCCGATGGAGCGCAGCTCCTTCACCGAGTGCTGCGTCGGCTTGGTCTTGATTTCCCCGGAGGTCGCGATGTACGGGATCAGCGTCAGGTGCATGTAGAGCACGTTGTCGTGCCCCAGCTCGACGCCCAACTGGCGGATCGCCTCGAGGAACGGCAGCGACTCGATGTCGCCCACCGTACCGCCGATCTCGACCATGCAGATGTCGGCGTCGCCCGCGCCCATGCGGATGCAGTGCTTGATCTCGTCGGTGATGTGCGGGATCACCTGCACGGTCGCGCCCAGGTAGTCGCCGCGGCGCTCCTTGGCGATGACGCGCTCGTAGATGCGCCCGGTCGTGAAGTTGCTGTTGCGGCCGGTCGTGGTGCGCACGAAGCGCTCGTAGTGGCCGAGGTCGAGGTCCGTCTCCGTGCCGTCGTCGGTGACGAACACCTCGCCGTGCTGGAACGGGCTCATGGTGCCCGGGTCCACGTTGATGTACGGGTCGAGCTTGACCATCGCGACCTTGAGACCCCGTGCCTCGAGGATCGCGCCGAGTGAAGCGGCCGCGATGCCCTTGCCCAGCGAGGAAACCACACCGCCGGTCACGCAGACGAATTTAGTCATTGGGGTCACCGTCGCTGGAGAATCACGACGGGAGAGCAGTCTATCGGAATGGCCCCCTGCCAGCCACCGCAACCGGGAACCCGGCCGCGCTCAGGCCTCGACGTCGAAGTCGAGTGCGTCGAGCTTGACTTCCCTGGCCTCGTTCTCGGTGAACTGCGGGCGGCCGTGCCAGGCGACCATCCACGATGGCTCGCCGGGCGCTGCGGCATGGCCGGCGCCGTACGCGAGGTCGCCGGCCGCGATGAGTTCGCCGCCCGCCCGCAGGAACGGGACCTGCCCCCGGCGCCACGGCAGTACGCCGCGCTCCTGCAGCAGCTTCCGCAGCGGGCGACGGTGCGGCGAGCCCGCGGGCCTGAACTCCTCACCGGCCGCGCGTGCGCTGACCTGGATGACGGCAGGCAACCGCGCCCGGCTCAGGCCCACACCCGTTCCGGGCACGAGCTCCATGACCCCGAGTTCTCCCATCGCAAAGCGCGTACCCGGCGTCCACTCGCCTTCCGGCACCGTCGCCCTGCAACTCGCCTCGGCCTCCGCGTACAGCCGGCCTCGGTAGCGATACAGGCGCGCGCCCGGCCAGTTCGTGCAGGGCACGCGATCGCCCGCGGCCACGGCCACGTCGCGCATCGCCGCGGCCAGCGTCGCGACCGCGGGCACCGGGAGACCGAGCGCGCGCAGCCAGGCGCGGAAGACCCAGCGCTGGCGTGCCTCCGGAAGCAGGCCCAGCCGCTCGAGCGACAGTGTCCGGCCGTCCGCGGCCAGCGCGAGGTCCGCCCGGGCGATCTCCGCCTCCATTCGCAGCATCTCCACCGCATGCCCGGCGACACGCCCCACCGTCCGCGCCGCCGCGGGCCAGCGCCTGCGGATCGCCGGCAGCACCTCGAGCCGCAGGTAGTTGCGGTCGAAGCGCGGATCGAGATTGGAAGGGTCTGCGAGCCACTGCAGGTGCTCACTGTCCGCCCAGTCCTGCAGCTCGTCGCGCGTGAAACCGAGCAGCGGGCGCGCATGCCAGCCGCGCGCGAACCTGGCGACTGCCGGCATGCCCGCCACCGCGCGCACGCCGCCGCCCCGGAGCCACTGCAGCAGGATGGACTCGAGCTGGTCGTCCGCGTGGTGGGCAGTGAGCAGCAACTCGCCGGGGACCATGCGCTCCGCGAATGCCGCGTACCTTGCGGCTCGCGCTGCGGCCTCGGGACTCTCGCCGCGCCCGGCACGCGCGTCGACGTTCACCTGCTCGAGCGGCACGCCGAGTGCGGCAGCCTGTGCCGCACAGCACCCGGCCCAGTGTGCGGAGTCCGAGTGAAGACCGTGATCGACGTGAATGGCGCGGAGCGGCGGTAGGCTGCGCGCGGCGCGGGCTGCGACGAGCGCAGCGAGAAGCACGGTCGAGTCGAGGCCGCCGGAGAGCGCGACGCAGCAGCCCGATACGGGCGGATCGAGCGTCGAGAGGCACTCCTCGAGTACCGCCGACAGTCGCCCGGGCGAGAAGGCCACAGGCTCAGGCCGCGCTGTAGTACACGCCCTGTGCCCGCAGCCGGGCGTACCGCCGTGTAACGAGTTCCTCTTCGGGCCACGCAGCGACTTCGCCGAGGTGCCGCAGCAGGGCCTCCTGCAGCGAGTCCGCCATCGCCTGGGGGTCGCGGTGGGCGCCACCGGGCGGCTCCTTCAGCACCTCGTCCACGAGACCGAGCTTCGAGAGCCGGTCCGCCGTGATTCCCATCGCCTCGGCCGCCAGCTCTTTCTTGTCCGCGCTCTTCCACAGGATGGAGGCGCAGCCCTCCGGCGAGATGACCGAATACACGCTGTATTGGAGCATGATGAGACGGTCGCACACGCCGATGGCCAGCGCCCCGCCCGAGCCACCCTCGCCGATCACGGCCGTGATCACCGGGACGCGCAGGCGCGCCATCTCGAACAGGTTGCGCGCGATGGCCTCGCTCTGGTTGCGCTCCTCGGACCCGATGCCCGGGTAGGCACCCGGCGTGTCCACCAGCGTGACGACCGGCAGCCTGAAGCGCTCGGCGAGCTTCATGAGCCGTAGCGCCTTGCGGTAGCCCTCGGGCTTCGGCATGCCGTAATTGCGGCGCACGCGCTCCTTGGTATCGCGGCCCTTCTGGTGGCCGATCAGCATGATCGGGCGCCCGCCGAGCCGGGCCAGCCCACCGACGATCGCCTGGTCGTCCGAGTACATGCGGTCGCCGTGGACCTCCTGGAATTCCTCGAAGATCGTAGCCGCATAGTCCAGCGTGTACGGGCGCTGCGGGTGGCGCGCGAGTTGCGCGACCTGCCAGGGCGTCAGGCCCGCAAAGATGCTGGTCGTGAGCGCGCGGCTCCTGGCGCGGAGGCGCGCGATCTCCTCGCCGACGTTGACCTCGGCGTCCGAGGAGACGAAGCGGAGCTCGTCGATCTTCGCCTCGAGCTCGGCGATGGGCTGCTCGAATTCCAGGAAGCTGAGTGGCATGGGGATGCAGGATGCCGCAGCGTGCGGGCTGGGTCAAAAGTGACCCCGACGGACATGCGTGGCGCGGCGTGGCGCGGCGCGCCGTGCCTGGCTGGGTAGCACCTCAGCCGGGACGCCGTGAATCCGTCCCTGGAGGCTCGCGCGCGGCGTCCTGCCGCGCGACGCCCGGCTGAGGTGCTACCCAGCCAGGCACGGCTCGTCACGCGTGAAGGCTCCAGGGATGGATTCACGCCGTCCCGGCCGAGGCGGAACCCAGCCCGGCACGAGCCGCGTCGACCGCTATCCTTCGGCCCTCGGCGCGTACACGATCTCGACGCCGTCGCGCCCGACGATCTGCCCGAGCCGCTCCACCAGTTCGCGCGAGGGGCGAACGGTCCACTCCTCGCCGAAATTGACGAGCGCTGCCGCGTCGCTGCGCGAGTAACGGATGGACACGGAGCAGCGGCCGCCGCGGCTCGGCCGCAGGGCCTGCTCGATCTCGGTCACCAGCCTGCGCCCGTCCGCCGCCCGCTCGCCGCGCGGCCAGCGCAGGACGACGCGGCGCGCGTACTGTTCCCGCGCCTGGTCGATGTCCAGGATCCGCTTCGCTCCGACGCGCCAGTCCTCAATGAAGTCGTCCCAGCGCAGGCTGCCATCGACCACGAGGATCGCGTCCTTCGCGACCAGCGCGCGGAACTGCTGGTAGACGTCCTCGAACATCGTCACCTCGAGACGCCCGCTGCGGTCGTCGAGCACGAAGCTGGTGCGGCCGCCGCGCTTGCGGACCTCGAGCACGAGGCCCGCCACGGTCACGTTCCGGCCGGGCCCGCGCCAGCCGCCCTCGTTCGCGCCGACCGGGCGCGCGCCGCCGACGTCCGCGATCCGGCCGCTCGTGATCGGCTTCAACTCCCGCTCGTACTCGGTGATCGGGTGGCCGGTGAGGTAGAGACCGAGCGTGTCGCGCTCGCCTGCGAGCCGCACGGCCTCGCTCCAGTCCGGCAGCTTCTCGCGCGACTCGCCTCCCGCGTCAGCCGCGGACGGCACCGGCTCCGCGAGCCCGAAGAGGTCGTTCTGCCCGGCCGCCCTGGCGCGCGAAGTCTGGTCGGCCGCCTGCATGGCCCCGGGCAGCTGGTGCATCAGCGTGGCACGGTTCTCGCCCAGCGAGTCGAGCGCACCGGAACGCACCAGGGCCTCGAGCACGCGGCGGTTGACGCGGTTGAGATCCAGGCGACGGCACAGGTCCCGCAAATCGAGGAATCGCCCCCCGGCGGCGCGCTCGGCGAGCATGTTCTCCACCGCTGCCTGCCCCACGCCCTTGATGGCGCCCAACCCGTAGCGGATCGCCTTCGGTCCGGAAACCGTGAACATGTACTGCGACTCGTTCACGTCGGGCGGCTCGACCGCGAGCGCCATGCGGTTGCACTCGTCGATGATCGTGACGACCTTGTCGGTCTTGTCCATGTCCGAAGACAGCACCGCGGCCATGAATGCGGCCGGGTAATGCGCCTTCAACCACGCCGTCTGGTAGGACAGCACGGCGTAGGCCGCGGAGTGCGACTTGTTGAAGCCGTAGCCCGCGAATTTTTCCATCAGGTCGAAGATGTGCGCGGCGTTCGCCTCCTGCACGCCGCGCGCCACCGCGCCCTCGACGAAGATGGAGCGCTGCTTCGCCATCTCCTCGGGCTTCTTCTTGCCCATCGCGCGGCGCAGGAGATCCGCTCCGCCGAGCGTGTAGCCGGCCAGCACCTGCGCGATCTGCATGACCTGTTCCTGGTACAGGATGACGCCGTAGGTCGGCTGCAGCAGCGGCTTCAGGTCGGGGTGCAGGTAGTCGATGGCACCGGCGATGCGACCGTGCTTGCGGTTGATGAAGTCCTCGACCATGCCCGACTGCAAGGGACCGGGCCGGAACAGCGCCACCAGCGCCACGATCTCGTCGAAGCAGTCCGGCTGCAGGCGCCGGATCAGGTCCTTCATGCCGCGCGATTCGAGCTGGAACACCGCGGTCGTCTCGCAGCGCTTGAGGAGCGCATAGGTCGCCGGGTCTTCCATCGGCAGCGTCGACATGTCGAGCGGAGGCTCGCCCGCGGCGGCGCGCCCGGCGTTGATGGTCCGCACGGCCCAGTCGATGATCGTGAGCGTCCGCAGGCCGAGGAAGTCGAACTTGACCAGGCCCGCGGCCTCGACGTCGTCCTTGTCGAATTGCGTGACGACGGTCGTGCCGCCCTCTTCGCGGTAGAGCGGAGCGAAATCGGTGAGCACCGACGGCGCGATCACGACCCCGCCGGCGTGGGTGCCGGCATTCCGCACCAGGCCTTCGAGCGAGCGGGCGAGGTCGATCACCTCGCGCACCTCGTCCTCTGACTTGTAGCGCCTGCGGAGTTCCTCCTCCTTCTCGAGCGCGTCGTCGAGCGTGATGCCGAGCTCGAAGGGGATCAGCTTCGCGATGCTGTCGGCGAGCCCGTAGGAGAGGCCCAGCACGCGCGCCACGTCGCGCACCACGGCCTTCGCGGCCATGGTGCCGTAGGTGATGATCTGCGACACGCGGTCGCGCCCGTAGCGGTCCGCCACGTACTCGATGACGCGATCGCGGCCCTCCATGCAGAAGTCCACGTCGAAGTCCGGCATGGACACGCGCTCGGGATTGAGGAAGCGCTCGAACAGCAGGTCGTGGCGCAGCGGGTCGAGGTCGGTGATGCCGAGCACCCAGGCGACGAGCGAGCCAGCCCCGGAACCGCGGCCAGGGCCTACGGGGACGCCGTTCCCGCGCGCCCAGCGGATGAAGTCCGCGACGATGAGGAAGTAGCCGGCGAAGCCCATCTGGCAGATGACGTCGAGCTCGGTCGCGAGCCGGGCATCGTAGGCCTCGCGCAGGATCGCAGGCCCCTTCTTGTCCGTGGGCTGCATCATCGCCGGTGCCGCGAGCCGCGCCGCGAGCCCCTTGCGCGACTCCTCGCGCAGGAACTCCTCCGTGGTCTGCCCGGCCGGCACCGGGTACGCGGGCAGCGAGGCCTGGCCGAGGCGCATCTCGAGATTCAGCCGCTTGGCGATCTCCACCGAATTCTCGATGGCCTCGGGGATGTCGGCGAAGAGCTTCTCCATCTCCTCGGGCGAGCGCAGGTACTGCTCCTCGCTGTAGCGCCGCGGGCGGGAAGCGTCGGCGAGCAGCGCGCCGTCGTGGATGCAGACACGCGCCTCGTGCGCCTCGAAGTCGTCGCGCGCGAGGAACCGAACGTCGTTGGTCGCGACGACGGGCACGCCCTGCGCCACCGCGAGCGCGAGCGACCCGGCGATGCACTCCTCCTCGCCCGGCCGCCCGGTGCGCTGCAGCTCGAGGTAGTAGCGGTCCCCGAAGAGCGCGAGCCAGGCCTCGAGCGCCGAGCGCGCGTCGGGCTCGCGGCCCGCGAGCAGCGCGCGACCGACGTCGCCCTCGCGGCCGCCCGAGAGCGCGATGAGCCCCGCGGTGGTAGCGGCGTCCAGCCACTCGCGGCGCAGGGTCGGCCCGTGCCGGCCCTGGCCCTCGAGATACGAGCGCGTGACCAGGCGAGTCAGGTTGCGGTAGCCGCGGTCGTCCTGGCAGAGCAGCACCAGCCGGCTCGGCTCGGCGCGTTCGCCCTCTTCGTGGAGGAGCGCATCGACGCCCACCAGCGGCTTCAGCCCCCGGGCCTGCGCCGCCGTATAGAACTTCACGAGCGCGAACAGGTTGCCCTGGTCCGTCAGCGCGACCGCCGGCATTCGCAGGCGCGCACAGGCGTCCGCGAGACCCTCGCGCAGGAGCTTGCCGTCCTTGCGCTCGCTCTCGATGCGCACGACGCCGTCCACGAGCGAATACTCGGTGTGCACGCGCAGGTGGACGAAACGTGCCATGTCGGGTCGCGTCAGCGGGGAAGGCAGGATTGTACCGGGGCGAAGCTCCGGCGGTGCACCGCCGATGGCCCGAGCCGGCGGAGCGCCGCGACGTGCTCCGCGGTCGGGTAGCCCTTGTGCACCGCGAGCCCGTATCCCGGGTAGCGGGCGTCGAGCTCGCGCATGAACGCGTCGCGCGTGACCTTCGCGATGACCGACGCGGCGCTCACGCTCGCGACCGTCGCGTCACCCTTCACCACCGCCTCGCCCGTGCACTCGAGGGGCAGCCCGCGCAGGTCCGGGCAGCGGTTGCCGTCCACCACGACGTGCGATGGCGGCAGGTGCAGCGCGAACAGCGCGCGCCGCATCGCGAGCAGCGTCGCCTGCAGGATGTCGAGCGCGTCGATTTCACAGGCATCCGCCCACCCCAGTCCAAAGGACAGGCTCCGGGCCCGGATCGCCACGGCGAGTTGCTCGCGCCGCGCGGGCGAGAGCACCTTGGAGTCGGCGAGCCCCTCGATCGGGCGCGAGGGATCCAGGATCACGGCCGCCGCGACCACGGGCCCGGCGAGTGGCCCGCGGCCGGCCTCGTCCACGCCCGCGGTGAGCCCGCGCCTGCGCCAGTCGAACCCCGCCTGCGACGGGTCCCGGACGGCCCTCATGCCGGCCCGCGCCGTCCCGCGACGAGATCGAGGATTGCCTCGGCAGCGCGGGCACTCGCGTCCCGGCGCAGCGACTGGTGAATTGCGCCGAAGGCATCCGCGAGCGCCGGCAGGTCCGGGCGCTCGAGCTGGCCGAGCACGGCAGGTCCCAGCACCTCGGCTCGCACCTGGGCCTGGAAGAACTCCGGCACCAGCGCCCGTCCCGCAAGCAGGTTCGGCTGCGAGAAGAACTCCGTCTTGACGAGCCCCAGCCCGCGCAGCAGCCAGTTCGTGAGCGGCGCGACCCGGTAGGCGACCACCATCGGGCGCTTCACGAGCGTCGCCTCCAGCGTCGCCGTACCCGACGCGAGCAGCACGGCGTCGCTGGCGGCCATGCACTCCTGTGCCCGGCCATCGACGACCCGCACGTCCACGCCTGGCGCTTGCGCCGCGAGAGCGCCCGTGAACGATCGCCGGGCCGCGTCGTTGGCCATCGCCGCCACAAACGAGATGTCTGGCCGGCGCGACGCAAGCCACGCGATCGTCGCCGCGAACGGCGGACCAAGCCGGCTCACCTCGCCCAGGCGGCTGCCGGGCAGGACCGCGACGACCGCGCCGCCGGACATGCCGAGCTCGGCCCGCGCGGCGGCCCGATCGCTCTCCAGCGGAATGCGGTCGGCAAGCGGGTGTCCGACGAACTCGGCACGCACGCCGTGGGCACGGTAGAAATCGACCTCGAAGGGCAGCAGGCAGAGCACGAGGTCCACGGCGTTGCCGATCGTCCGCACCCGACCCTGCCGCCAGGCCCACACCTGCGGGCTCACGTACTGGACGGCCGGTATGCCGCGCGACTTGAGCGCAGCCGCGACGCGCAGGTTGAACTCCGGCGAGTCGATGCCGACGTAAGCGTCCGGGGCGGCCGCCGCGAGCCGTGACACGAGCGCGCGCCGCAGGCGCAGCAGGCGCGGCAGGTGTCGCAGGACTTCGGCGAGCCCCATGACTGCGAGTTCGTCGGCCGCATACCAGGCCTCGCAGCCGGCCGCCACCATGCGCGGCCCGGCGATTCCGAAGAACCGCGAGCCCGGGGCACGGGCCGCGAGGGCCTCGACCAGCGGGCCGCCGAGGTTGTCGCCGGACGCTTCGCCGGCGACGAGCCCGAAAGATCCCGTCTGTGCCGCAGCGCTCACGTCCAGGCGGCCCTGCTCAGCGCACGATGCCGCGCGTGGCCCGCGGCATGAAATCCACGAGCGCGCGGAGTTCCTTCTGCTCCCGGGCCAGGGCCTCGAGCTGGGTGGACGCCTCTGCAAGCTTGAGGCCCGAGCGGTACAGCAGCCGGAAGGCCGCGCGGATGTTGCGGACCTGCTCCGGGGTGAAGCCGCGCCGCTTCAGGCCTTCCGCATTGATGCTGTGCGCGCCGGCCGGCTGGCCGACCGCCATGACGTACGGCGGCACATCGAGCGTCACGGCGGCATTGTTGGCGATGAACGCGTGCACGCCCACCTGTACGAACTGGTGGATGCCGGAGAGCCCGCCCATGATGACCCAGTCGTCGAGGTGCACGTGGCCGGCGAGCGTCGCATGGTTCGCGAGCACGCAGTGGCTGCCCACCACGCAATCGTGCGCGACGTGCGAGCAGGCCATGAAGAGGTTGTCGCAGCCGATGCGCGTGACGCCCCGGTCCTGCACGGTGCCGCGGTGGATCGTGGTGCACTCGCGGATCACGTTGCGGTCGCCGATCTCGAGACGCGTGATTTCGCCGTCGTACTTCTGGTCCTGCGGATCCGCACCGACCGAGGCGAACTGGAAGATGCGGTTGTCCTCGCCGATGCGCGTCGGCCCCTCGATGACGACGTGCGGCCCGACGATCGTTCCACGCCCGATGCACACGCCGGCGCCGATCACGGCGTAGGCGCCAACCGCGACGCCCGGCGCGAGCTCGGCGTCCTCCGCGATCACGGCGGTCGGATGGATCGAACCTGTCATTCCCCGCTCCACTGCTCGCGATCGCCGGCGATCAGCCCGGCATGACCATCATCTCGGCACTGGCGACCTCGCTGCCGTCCACGGTCGCCGTGATGGAGTACTTCCAGATGGTGCGGATCCTGCGCTCCAGCACCGCCGTGAACTTCACCTGGTCGCCGGGAACGACCGGACGGCGAAAGCGCGCCTTGTCGATACCCGCGAAGTAGAAACGGACCGACTCGTCCGGGTAGATCCCCGCAGTCACGAAGGTGAGGATGCCCGCAGTCTGCGCCATGGCCTCCAGGATCAGCACGCCCGGCATCACCGGGCGCCCCGGAAAGTGGCCGACGAAGAACTCCTCGTTTATCGTGACGTTCTTGAGCGCGACGATGCGCTCGCCGGACACGCACTCGAGGACCCGGTCCACGAGCAGCATGGGGTAGCGGTGCGGCAGGCGCCGCATGACCTCGTCGATGTCGAACCCGCCGGACTCACTCATCGTCCTCGCCCCCCTTTATCGAGCCCGCGTCGCCCTCGAGCCGGCGTACGCGCCGCGCAAGGTCCTCGAGCCTGTTGAAGCGCGCCGCATTGCGGTGAAAGTGCTTCGCCTCGTCCGCCCAGAGCGAGCCCGAATAGGCACCCGGCTTGCTGATCGACTTGAATACCGCCGTCCGGCCGGTCAACGCCACGTCGTCGCAGATCACGAGGTGCCCCGCGATGCCGACCATGCCGCCGAGCATGCACCGCTTGCCGATCGTCGTGCTGCCCGAAATCCCGACGCACGCGGCGATCACGGTGTGCGCGCCGATGTGCACGTTGTGGCCGACCTGCACGAGATTGTCCATCTTGACCCCGTCCTCGACCACCGTGTCCTCGATGGCGCCGCGGTCGATCGTGGAGTTGCTGCCGACCTCGACGTCGTCGCCGATGGACACCGCGCCGATCTGCGGCACCTTGACGTACCCATCCACGTCGCGCGCATGACCGAATCCGTCCGCGCCGACGACACTCCCGGGATGCAGGATGCAGCGGGCGCCGATCCGCACGCCCCGGCACAGGGTGACGCGGGCCACGAGCCGCGTGTCGTCGCCGATCTCCACGCCCTCGAGCAGGATTGATCCCGGCCCGATGCTCGCGCGCGGGCCCACGCGCGCGCCGCTCGCGACGAATACCTGCGGCCCGATCCAGGCCGACGGGTCGACGTCAGCGCCCGCCTCCACGATTGCACTCGGGTGACGTCCGCCCTCGACCGTCGCGGCGGGGTACAGGAGCTGGGCGATCCTGGCGTAGGTTGCGTAGGGATTCCGCGCCACGAGCGCCGCGACCGGACAGTCGCCCGCCATCGCGGCGTCGACGACGACCG
The DNA here is from genome assembly GCA_963706755.1 of uncultured Gammaproteobacteria bacterium. Classification (GTDB taxonomy): domain Bacteria; phylum Pseudomonadota; class Gammaproteobacteria; order Steroidobacterales; family Steroidobacteraceae; genus RPQJ01. Next base: position 51,268 of record CAVPNH010000014.1, on the reverse strand, counting down.
CCGAGGCGTGCGTCGCCGCCAGATGGCGGCGATAGTGAGGGTTGGCGAGGAACGCGAGGGCGCCCGGCGCCGCATCCTGCAGCGGCGCTACGCGCTCGATCAGGGTATCCGGATCACCGCGTAGCTCGCAGCCGAAGCGTACCGCCAGGTCGGCGAGCCGCGCTGGCATGTTCGCCTCGCGCTGTGGCCGGCTCAGGGCTTGCCGGCGGCGCCCTTGCGCGCCTGGAGCGCGGCGAGCACCTGGTTGGTGATGTCCACGGACGGGCTGGCATAGAGCGCGTCCGCGACCACCACGTCGAACCCGGCGGTCTTGGCGTAGCCCTGGACTTCCTGCAGCACCGTGCGCTGCAGCTGCCCGAGTGCCTCGTTGCGGCGCACGTTCAGGTCTTCCATGAATTCGTTCTGCTTGCGGGCGAGCTCGCGCTGCCCGTCGCGCAGCGTCTTCTCGGCGTTGGCGCGCTCGTTCGCCGCCATCACGGCACCGTCCTTCTGCAGCTTGTCTTCCTTGGCCTTGAGGTCCTTCTGCTGGGCCTCGAGTTCACGGCGACGCGCGGCGAACTCGCTCTCGAGGGCCTGCGACGCAGCCTGCGCCTGCGGCGACTCCTGCAGGAGGCGAGTGACGTTCACCACGCCCACCTTGGTCTCCGCGAGGGCGGCGCCGAAGGGCGCGACGCCGGCGGCAATTGCTACGAGGGCGAGGGTCGCTGTCTTGATGCGCATGGAGCCGTGTACCTCAGAAAGCCTGTCCGATGGAAAACTGGAAGTTCTCGGTCTCGTCACCGTACTCCGTCATGCTGCCCTTCCGGGCATTGAGCGGCAGGGCGTAGCTGAACCGGAAGACTCCCATGGGGGCCATCCACTGGACGGCCACGCCGGTCGAATAGCGTAGTTTATCAAAACTGAAGTTGTAATCCACCGGCGTTATGTTGTCGGGGCCGAAAAACTTCACGTTATCGTTCGAGAATACGTAGCCGGCGTCGAAGAACAGGCTGGCCCGCGCCGAATTCCGGAACTTCTCCGGCATCGGCAGCAGGAGCTCGAACTGGTTCGTGAGCTTGATGTTGCCGCCGTACGGGTTGCCGAAGGTGTCCTTCGGGCCGAGCGTGCTGGCCCTGTAGCCACGCACGCTCTCCGCGCCGCCCGCGAAGAAGTTGCGGTACGGCGGGATCGCGGTCGTGGAGCCCAGCGCCGCCGCATATCCCGTCTCCAGGTTGTTCATGAGGGTGAACCAGCGGCTCAGCGGAACGAACTGCAGGTACTCGTACACCAGCGAGTAGAACTCCACCTCGCTGCCTGGAAGCGTGTATGCGAGATTGACCACGTGGCGCGAACCGCGGTCGGCGAAGATCGACCGGTTGCGCGAGTCGTAGCCCCAGCCGACCGACGTCACGTAGGTGGCGAACTTGGTGCCGTAGTACGTGAACGTGGTCGGCGGCATGCCGACACGCGACTTGCGCGTGTACGTGTTGCCGTTGTTCCTCACCCACTGCAGCGACTGCGCGGCGCTCTGGTTCGGGTCCGTGAACAGGTCCGACTGCTGCGCCGCGAGGCCCGCGCGCACCGACTGGAACTCGGACAGCGGCCAGCCGTAATCGACGCCCAGCGCCCCGGTGCTGGTGTCGAACTGCGACGACGAACTCGTGTACTGGCTGTATTTTCGATAGCTCAGCGAGACCGTGCGCGACACGCCGTCCACGGTCACGTACGGGTCGGTGTGCGAGATGCTGTACACCTGGCTGTACTGGCCGCCGTTGACCTCGGCCGCGACGCGGTTGCCCGTGCCCAGGAAGTTGCTGTGCACGAAGTTCGCGTTCAGCATGATCGACTGCGACTGCGAGTAGCCGATGCCGCCGCTGAACTGGCCCGGCAGGCCCTCCTTGACCTTGAAGTCCACGTCCACGAGGTCCGGCGTGCCGGGGACGGGCGTTGTCTCGACCTCCACCTTCTCGACGAACGGCAGGCGCTGCAGGCGCTGCTTCGAGCGCTCGACCGCGGAATTCGACAGGTAGCCGCCTTCCATCTGGCGCATCTCGCGGCGCAGGACGTCGTCGTTGATTCCCGTCGAGCCCTCGAAGTTGATGCGCCGCACGTAGGCGCGGCTGCCCGGCTGCACGAGGAAGGTGATCGAGATCTCCTTCGTCTTCTCGTTCTCCTGGGGCACCGGGTCGATCTTGGCGAAGGCGTAGCCGTCCTGGCCCAGGCGCAAGGCCATGAGCTCGGTCGTGGCGGTAATGTACTTGCGCGAGTAGATGTCGCCACGCCGCACCTGCACCAGGCTCATCAGGGCCGCCTCGGGCACGACGAGGTCGCCGGCGATCTTCACGTCGGACACGCGGTAGACGTCGCCCTCCTTCACGTTGAGCGTGATGAAGATGTCGTCCTTTTCGGCCGCGATGGCGACCTGCGAGGTTTCCACCTCGAAATCGGCGTAGCCCCGGTCGAGGTAGTACGAGGTGAGGGTCTCGATGTCGCCCGAGAGCTCTTCGCGCGAGTACTTGTCGTCCTGCCGGTACCACGACAGCCAGTTCGGCGTCTTGAGCTTGAACTGCTCGCGCAGATCGTCCTCGCTGAAGGCCTGGTTGCCGACGATGTTGATCTGCTGGATCCGCGAGCGCTTTCCTTCCACCACGTCGATCGCGATGCTGACCTGGTTGTTCGGCATGTCGGTGACCCGGGTGTCCACCTTCACGCCGTACTTGCCGCGCGAGTAGTACTGGTCCGTCAGGAAGCGGTCCACCTCGTCGAGCGTCGACTGGTTGAAGACCTTGCCCTTGGCGAGACCGACGTTGCGCAGCGACTTCTCGAGGTCCTCGGTCTTGATGTCCTTGTTGCCGCTGATGGTGAAGCTCTCGATCGACGGCCGTTCCTTCACCACGACGATCAGGGTCCCGCCGTCGCGGCGCAGCTCCACGTCCTTGAAGAAGCCGGTCGCGTACAGGGCGCGCAGCGACTCCTCGACGCGCTGCGCATTCATCCGGTCGCCGATGTTGACCGGCAGGTAATTGAAGACGGTGCCTTCGCTGATGCGCTGCAGGCCCTCGATCTGGACGTCACCGACGGTGAAATCGCCCATGGTTGCCTGGGCGAACACGGCGGGTACGGCAAGCAGGGCCGGCAGCGCGGCCACGTATTTGAATCGCATGGCGGGCGGCTCAGCTGAACAAGCGGGAAAGGTCGTTGTAGAAGGCGAAACTCATCAGCACCAGCAGCAGCGCGATCCCGATCCGCTGGCCCACCGCCTGCGCGCGCTCCGACAGCGGGCGGCCCTTGGCGAGTTCCAGCAGCTGATAGACGATCTGGCCGCCGTCGAGGATGGGAATGGGCAGCAGGTTCAGCACGAAGAGACTCACACTGACGATGGAAAGGAAGGACAGGAACGCAAGTATGCCCTGCCGCGCCGAGAAACCCGCGTATTCCGCGATGTTGATGGGACCGCTCAGGTTCCGCGCGGACACGTCGCCCGTGGCCACGTTCCACAGCAGGCGCACCGTGAGGGCGGACATGTCCCAGGTCTTGCCCACGGCCTTGCCGAGCGCGGCGACCGGACCGTAGCGCTCGCGGGTGCGCATGTCCTCGGGGACGGGCGCAGGCAGCCCCGGCTGCACGCCGATCCGGCCGATGAGGCGTTCGCCCTCGCGCTGGGCCTCGACCTCGACCGGCAGCACGATGCGGTCGCCGGCCCGCTCGACCGTCAGTTCCAGCGTGCGTCCGGCGGCCGGCTGCACGAGCTTGACGAGCGCCGGGAAGTCAGACACGGGCTGCTCGCCGACCTGCACGACCAGGTCGCCGGGCTCGAGGCCCGCCCGCTCGGCCGGACTGCCCTCGAGGATCTTCCCGACGCGCGCCGGCACTTCGGGGTACCAGAATTCGAAGCCGAGTCGGGGCAGCAGCTCGCCCGGTTCCGTGAGTGCCACGGAACTGCCCTCGATCCGGAGCGGGGCGACACGCATCGCGCCGCCCGGTGCGCGAAGCTCGAGTTCGATCGTCCCGCCTTCCATCACGCGGTCCAGGATCGCGAGCACCACGGCTTCGCGGCTGCCGGTCTCCCGCTGCGCGACCGCGACGATCTCGTCGCCCGCGACCAGGCCCGCACGCGCCGCCACGGAATCCGGGGCGATGTCCCCGAGCACGGGCTTCAGCGCCGGGACCCCGGCGACGAACAGCACCCAGTAGGCGGCGACCGCGAACAGGAAATTGGCGACCGGCCCCGCGAGCAGCACCAGGATTCGCTGCCAGATCGGCTTGCGGTTGTACGCTGCCGACAGGTCCGCATCTGCGACGGGACCTTCACGCTCGTCGAGGAGTTTGACGTAACCGCCTAATGGAATTGCAGAAACTGCAAATTCCGTTCCCTTCGAATCCATGCGCCGCCAGAGCGGCCGGCCGAACCCGATGGAGAACCGGATCACCCGGACGCCGACGCGCCGCGCCATCCAGAAATGCCCGTACTCGTGCACGGCCACGAGCACGCCGATCGCGAGCATGAACGCCAGAAGGTAACTCAGGATCGTCATGCCCTCGACCTCGCCGCCCCGACGAGCAGGGACTCCGCCAACCCGCGCGCGTGCCTGTCCGCCTCGAGCACCAGCTCGAGGCGGGACGCTTCCTGTCGGTCGTGCCCGTCGAGCACGGCCTCGATGATCTCCGGTATGCGGGCAAAGCCCAGCGTTCCGCCCAGGAAGGCCGCGACCGCCACTTCGTTGGCCGCGTTCAGGACGGCAGGACTCGTGCCGCCGGACTCGGCCGCCTCGCGCGCGAGCCGCAGTGCCGGAAACCGCCCGACGTCCGGCGCCTCGAAATCGAGGCGCGCGGCCGCCACCAGGTCCAGCGATTCTACACCTGAGCTAATTCTTTCGGGCCAGCCTAGCGCGTGCGCGATGGGCGTACGCATGTCCGGGTTACCGAGCTGGGCCAGGATCGAACCGTCCACGTACTCCACCAGTGAATGCACGATGCTCTGCGGATGTACGACCACCTCGACCTGCGAGGGTTCCATTCCGAACAGCAGGCAGGCCTCGATGAGTTCGAGGCCCTTGTTCATCAGCGTCGCGGAATCGACCGAGATCTTGCGCCCCATCTTCCAGCGCGGATGCGCGCAGGCCTGCTCGGGGGTCACGCGCGACAGCTCTGCCCGCGAGGCGCGCAGGAACGGGCCGCCCGAGGCGGTCAGCAGCACACGGCGCACGCCCCGTGGCGCACGCCCGGGCTCCAGACCCGGCGGCATGCACTGGAAGATCGCGTTGTGCTCGCTGTCGATCGGAATCAGGGTCGCGCCACCGCGGCGCGCGGCGTCGATGAGCAGTCCACCGCCCACCACCAGCGCTTCCTTGTTCGCGAGCAGCACGCGCTTCCCGGCCCGCGCGGCAGCGAGCGTCGACGGCAGCCCGGCGGCGCCGACGATCGCGGCCATCACCGCGTCCACGTCCGACGACCCCGCCACGTCTGCGAGCGCATCGGGCCCGCACGCAACCTCGGTCGTGAGCCCGGCGGCGCGCAACCCGGACTCGAGTTCGCGCGCGGCGCCCGGGTCGCTCAATACCGCGACGCGCGGCCGGTGGACGCGGCACTGCTCGAGCAGGCGTGAATGACTGGACGCCGCGGCGAGCGCCGTGACCTCGTAACGGTCGCGATGCCGGGCGAGCACGTCCAGCGTGCTAGCGCCGATGCTGCCGGTGCTGCCGAGTACGGCGACACGCATCATGCGGCCACCCCGATCAGCTGCAGGCCGAGGAGAAAGGCCGGACCGGCCGCGGTCAGGCTGTCGATGCGGTCGAGCACGCCGCCGTGGCCGGGCAGCAGGCCGCTGCTGTCCTTGAGACCCACGCGGCGCTTGAACATGCTTTCGACGAGATCTCCCACGACGGATGCCAGGGCCACGGGCATGCACACGGCGAGCCACGCGAGGGTCGGGCGGCCGAACAGCACGGCCCCGAAGAACGCCGCGACCGCGGCGCCCGCCATGCCGGCCACGAAGCCTTCCCAGGTCTTCGCAGGACTCACCCGCGGGGCAAGCTTGTGCCGGCCGAGGCTGCGACCGCCGAAGTAGGCCCCGACGTCGGCCGCGGCAACCAGCACGATGAGATACAGGAGCAGCAGCTGGCCCTGTGGCTCGACGAGCGCCAGGCGCGCAAGCCCGATCGCCGCCGGCACCAGCACGGCGAAGCCGGCCAGGGCGGCGGCCACGCGCCCGCCCCTGGTCGGGGCCAGGACCACCCAGACGAGTGCGACCAGCCACCATGACGCCGCCGCACGCAGGAAGACCGCGAGCCCGGCGGGATCCGCGGTGAGTCGCCACGCGGCGAGCACCGCGAGGCCGATGGCGGCTGCGTAGCCGGCCCGGGCCGCGCCGGTCACGCAGCCCGCGAAGCCCGCCCACTCCCACGCGCCCGCCATCACGACCACCGCCACGACCGCGACGGCCGCGACCGGCGGCATCCCGAGCAGGACTGCGAGTACCACCGCCGGCCAGGAGCAAAGCGGTCGCGATCCGCTGCCTGAGGCCGCTAGCCACCGGCCACCTGCTCGGTGGTCAACCCGAAGCGCCGCTGCCGCCCGGCGAACTGACGGAACGCGCGGTCGAGCTCGGCGTCGTCGAAGTCGGGCCACAGGCAGTCGCAGAAATAGAGCTCCGAATAGGCGAGGTTCCAGAGCAGGAAGTTGCTGATCCGCTGGTCGCCGCCGGTGCGGATGAATAGATCCGGATCCGGTGCGTCACCGAGGACGAGTTCGCGGGCGAACACCGCCTCGTCGATGGCCGCGGGCTCGATCGCGCCCGCGACGGCGGCGGCGGCCAGCCGGCGTGCCGCCTCGACGATGTCCCAGCGGCCGCCGTAGGACAGGGCGACGAACACGTTCATGCGCGTGTTGCCGGCGGTGCGGGCCTCGGCCCGGGCGATCCCCTCACGCACCGGCGGCTTCAGCTTCCCGATGTCGCCCACGAACCGCAGGCGGATGCCGTTGCGGTCGAGTTCGTCCACCTCGCGTTCCATCGCCTCGACGAACAGTTCCATGAGTCGCGAGACTTCCTCGGCGGGCCTGCCCCAGTTCTCGCTCGAGAACGCGAACAGCGTGAGCGCCTCGACCCCGCGTCGCGCGCAGCCCTCGACGGCGCGCGCACGGCCTTCACGCCCGCACGATGGCCCAGGTGGCGCGGCAGCGCGCGCTTCGCGGCCCAGCGACCATTGCCGTCCATGATGACGGCGACGTGGCGTGGCGTGCCCGGCCCGCGGGTGTGCGTCTGCGCCACGATTCAGACCTGCAGCAGTTCCTTTTCCTTCTCCGCGACCACGTGGTCCACTTCCGCCACGTACTTGTCGGTGAGCTTCTGCACTTCTTCCTGGGCCTTGCGGTCCACGTCCTCGGAGACCAGCTTCTCCTTCAGCATCTCCTTCAACTCGTGCATGACGTCGCGGCGCACGTTGCGGATGGCGACGCGCGCGCCCTCGCCCTCGTGGCGCACGACCTTGGTCAGGTCGCGGCGGCGCTCCTCGGTGAGCGCCGGCAGCGGCACGCGGATCACGCTGCCCGCCGTGGCCGGATTGAGCCCCAGGTCGGACTTCATGATCGCCTTCTCGATCACGGGCACCATCTGCTTTTCCCACGGCACGACGGTGAGCGTCCGCGAGTCCTCGACCGCCACGTTCGCGACCTGCGTGAGCGGCACCTCGCTGCCGTAGTAGTCGACGCGCACGTGCTCGAGCAGGCTCGTGTTCGCGCGACCGGTGCGCAGCTTCTTCAGTTCGTTCTTGAGCGCGGCAACGCACTTCGCCATGCGGTCCGCAGCGTCCTTCTTGATGTCCTCGAGCATGGGCTGTCTCCAGCGGCGGCGCGCGCCGCCTCAGTTCGTGACGAGCGTGCCGACCTCTTCGCCGCGCGCGACGCGCACCAGCGCACCCGCCTCGTTGAGGTTGAACACGCGCAGCGGCAGGGAATGGTCGCGGCAGAGCACGATGGCAGTCGCGTCCATGACGTTCAACCTGCCGTCGAGCACCTGGTCGTAGGTCAGCCGGTCGTAGCGCCGTGCCGCGGGGTTCAGGACCGGGTCGGAATCGTAGATCCCGTCCACCTTGGTCGCCTTGAGCAGCAGGTCCGCCCCGATCTCGATGGCGCGCAGGCTTGCGGCCGTGTCGGTCGTGAAGAAGGGATTGCCGGTGCCGGCCGCGAGGATCGTCACCCGCCCCTTCTCCAGGTGGCGGATGGCGCGGCGCCGGATGTAGTCCTCGCAGACCTCGTTGATGCGGATCGCCGAGAGCACCCGCGCGAACACGCCGACGGACTCGAGCGCGTCCTGCAGCGCAAGCGAGTTCATGACCGTGGCGAGCATGCCCATCTGGTCGCCCGTGACGCGGTCCATGCCGGCCCTTGCGAGGCCCGCGCCGCGGAACAGGTTGCCCCCGCCGATCACGATGGCGATCTGGGCGCCATATTCGCGCACTGCCGCGATTTCCGAGGCGAGGCGCTTCAGGAACAGGGCATCGATGCCGTAGTCGGCGTTGCCCATCAGGGCTTCGCCGGACAGCTTCACCAGGATGCGGCGATACGCCGGTTTTCCGTCTTCGGGTTCAGGCATGCGGTTTGTCACCTCCGACGGGGCGCCATTATAAGGAACCCCGCTCGCGCGGGGTGCGGCGGCACCAACCGCGATCGGTTAGAACCTCAAGCGCCCCGGACCTGGGCCATCACCTCGGCGGCGAAGTCTTCCTGCTTCTTCTCGATGCCGGCCCCGACTTCGTAGCGCACGAAGCGCAGGACCTTCGCGTTGGCGCGCTTCAGCACCTCGCCCACGGCCTGCTTGTCGTCCTTCACGAACGGCTGGCCCAGGAGCGTGATCTCGCCCAGGTACTTGCGGAGCTTGCCCTCGGTGGCCTTGAGCAGCACTTCCTTGGGCTTGCCCTGCAGCTTGGGATCGGCCGCCGCCTGCGCCACGAAGATCTCCCGCTCCTTCTCCACCTGGCCGGCCGGGACTTCCTCGGCCGAGAGGTACTGCGGATTGATCGCGGCCACGTGCATGGCGAGATCGTGGCCCAGCGACCCGTCGCCGCCTTCGAGGACGACGACGGTGCCGATGCGGCTGCCGTGCAGGTAGGTCGCGACCGGCGTGGCCGAGGCGACGACTTCGAAGCGACGCACGCCGATGTTCTCGCCGATGCGCGCGATGAGCGCACGGCGGGTTTCCTCGACCGTCTGCCCGGAAGGCAGCTTCACGGCCAGGAGCGTCTCGAGGTCGGCAGGCCTCGAATCGAGCGCCGCCCTGGCGACCGACGCCGCAAAGGCCTGGAAGTCCTTCTCACGGGCGACGAAGTCCGTCTCCGAGTTGATCTCGACCAGCGCGACCGACTTCCCGTCCGCAGCGCGCTCGATGGCGACCACGCCCTCGGCCGCGATGCGGCCGGCCTTCTTGTCTGCCTTGGCGAGGCCGGACTTGCGCATGGCCTCGGCGGCGGCCTCGAGGTCGCCGTTCGCCTCCACCAGCGCCTTCTTGCACTCCATCATGCCGGCGCCCGTCCGCTCGCGGAGCGCCTTCACTGCCTCGGCGGTGACGGCCATGGTCACTCCCCCTCTGCAGGGACAGGGGCAGCCTCGGCAGGGGCCACCGGAGCGGCGGCGGCCGGGACCTTCTTGCGGGCGGCCTCACGCCGCGCCATGAACGCTTCCGGGCTCTCCTCCGGATCGGCCTCGGCGAGCTCGGCGACCGCGTCGTGCGCAGCCTCGCCTTCGACCACGGCGGCCTTGCGGCGCGCGGGGGTCTTCTTGCGGGCCGGTGCGGCGCGGCGCTTCGGGCCGGCCTTCGCTCGCGGCTTGCCTTCCTCGTCGAGCTCGACGAACTCATCGTCGCTCACCGCCACCTCTGGCAGCGTGGAGCGGCCCTCGAGCACGGCGTCCGCGATGCCGGTCGCGTAGAGCTCGATGGCGCGCATGGCGTCGTCGTTGCCCGGGATCACGTGGGTGATGTCGTCGGGGGAGCAGTTCGTGTCCACGATCGCGACGACCGGGATGCCGAGCTTGCGCGCCTCGTGGATGGCGATGTTCTCGTGACCCACGTCCACGACGAACATCACGTCCGGCAGGCCGTCCATGTCCTTGATGCCGCCGAGGCTGCGCTCGAGCTTCTCGCGCTCGCGGCGCACCATCTGCGCCTCGCGCTTGCTGCGCTGGTCGAGCATGCCGCTCACCGCGAGATCGTCGATCTCGGCGAGCCGCTTGATGGACTGGCGGATGGTCTTGAAGTTGGTGAGCATGCCGCCGAGCCAGCGGTGGCTCACGTAGGGCATGCCGCAGCGCGCGGCCTCGCGCGCGATGGCGTCGCGGGCGGAGCGCTTGGTGCCGACGAACAGCACGCGCCCGCCCTCGGCGACCACGTGCTTCACGAAGCCCGCCGCCTCGACGTAGAGGGGCAGCGTCTTCTCGAGATTGATGATGTGGATCCGGTTGCGCTCGCCGAAGATGAAGGGGGCCATCTTCGGGTTCCAGAAGCGGGTCTGGTGTCCGAAATGGACGCCCGCTTCCAGCATCTGTCGCATTGACACGCTGGTCATCGAAAAACTCCTTGTGGGGTTGAGCCTCCACGCACCCCATGCGGCAACCCGCTGGACCTCTCGGTCTGGCAGGCACCCAGCCACATGTGCCGGTACGTGTGCGGTTTTGGTTGTGAAAAAAGGCCGCGCTTTATACCATAAGTTTCCGTTTGTTCAAACACTTGCGCGCCCGAGGCCCTGGCTTCCGGCGCGGGATGCACCTGCCACCATGCAAGACTCCGAGCCGGCCTCGACGAACTGGCAGTCCGACAGCGCCGGCCGCATCTCCGCCAAGACGGCGGCCGAGCAGGATGCCATGCGCCTCGCCGGGCGCCTCACGGCGGACGTGCTCGACATGATCGGGCAGCACGTCGTTGCCGGCGTCTCGACCGAGGAGCTGGACCGCATCTGCCACGACTACATCGTGGACGTGCAGCAGGCCGTGCCCGCCCCGCTCGGCTACCGCGGCTACCCGAAGTCCATCTGCACCTCGGTGAACCACGTCGTCTGCCATGGCATCCCGGGCGACCGCCGGCTCAAGCAGGGCGACGTCGTCAACGTGGACGTCACCGTCATCAAGGACGGCTTCCATGGCGACTCGAGCCGCATGTTCTGCGTGGGACGCGTTGCCCCGCACGTGCAGCGGCTCGTGGACGTGACCCACCAGGCGATGTGGCGCGGCATCCGCACGGTGCAGGCCGGCTCGCACCTCGGCGACATCGGCGCCGCCATCCAGGGTTTCGTCGAATCGAACCACTACTCGGTCGTACGCGAGTACTGCGGCCACGGCATCGGCCGCGGGTTCCACGAGGACCCTCAGGTGCTGCACTACGGCGTCGCAGGAACAGGCATGGTCTTCACCGCCGGGATGACGTTCACGATCGAGCCGATGGTGAACGCGGGCCGCCGCGAGGTGCGTCTGCTGCCCGACGGCTGGACCGTCGTCACGCGGGACCACTCCCTGTCGGCGCAGTGGGAGCACACGGTCCTGGTCACCGAGACGGGCTTCGAGGTGCTGACGCTCGGGGCAAGCGAGCGAGCGCCCGCTTGAGCACGCCCCTCGACCAGGCCGAAGACTTCGAGGCCGCCTCCGGGCGGGTCGCGTTGCCGGCCTGGCCGTTCCTCGACACCCTGCGCGGGACGCTCGCCTCGGGCGGCGACCGCACGGCGGCGTTCCGCCAGGCGCTCGCCGACGGGGCCACGATCCTCACGCAGCGATTCACTGACGACGAGCCGGTCGAGGCGCTGGTACGCGACCGCGCGCGCATGGTGGACGTGGTGCTGCGCGAGGCCTGGACGCTGCACACGGGCCCGCGCGACCGGGAAGTCGCACTCGTGGCCGTCGGCGGTTTCGGCCGGGGCGAGCTGCACCCCTGCTCCGACATCGACGTGCTGATCCTGCTGCCGAAGTCCGCGGCCGAGGACGGGCACGAGGGCATCGAGCGGTTCCTCGCCTTCCTCTGGGACATCGGCCTCGAGGTCGGGCACAGCGTGCGGACGATCGACGACTGCCAGCGCGAGAGCGCCGCGGACGTGAGCGTCGCGACCACGCTGATCGAGGCGCGGCTGCTCGCCGGGCCGGAGCACCTCTACCAGGCGATGCGCCGCGCGCTCGTGCAGGACAGCGTGTGGTCCTCCCGGGATTTCTTCGAGGCCAAGGTCGTCGAGCAGCAGGCGCGGCATCACCGCCACCACGACACCGCCTACAACCTCGAGCCCAACGTCAAGACCAGTCCGGGCGGGTTGCGCGACATCCAGACGATCGGCTGGGTCGCCAAGCGCCACTTCGGCGCCGGCACCTTCGACGAACTCGTCGAGCACGGGTACCTGACGGCGGGCGAGCTGCGCAAGCTCCGCACCGCGCAGGCCTTCCTCTGGAAGGTGCGCTTTGCGCTGCACGTGCTCACCGGGCGGCGCGAGGACCGGCTGCTGTTCGACCACCAGGTCCGCATCGCGCAGATGTTCGGCTACGAGGACGCGACCTACACGCTCGCGGTCGAGCAGTTCATGCAGCGCTACTACCGCACGGTCATGGACGTGAGCCTGCTGAACGAGATGCTCCTGCAACTCTTCCGCGAGGCGATCCTCGCGGACCCCGGGACGCAGGTCGTGCCGTTGAACCCGCGATTCCAGGTGCGCGGCGAGTACCTCGAGGTCACCTCGGGACGACGTCTTCGCGCGCCAGCCGTCCGCGATCCTGGAGCTCTTCCGCCTGATGCAGGAACACCCGGAGCTGCGCGGCGTGCGCGCGGCGACCATCCGGTCCCTCGGGCGGCACCTCTGGCTGATCGACGAGGAGTTCCGCCAGCACCCGCGCAACCACCGGCTTTTTCTCGAACTCCTGAGGGCGCCGGCCGGCGTCACGCACGAACTGCGACGCATGAACCTCTACGGGGTGCTCGGCAGGTACATCCCGGCGTTTGGCCGCATCGTCGGCCGCATGCAGTACGACCTGTTCCACGCCTATACGGTCGACGCGCACACGCTGTTCGTCGTGCGCAACCTGCGGCGCCTCGCCCTGCCGCAATTCGAACACGAGTTCCCCGATCTCTCGCGACTCATGCAGGCGCTGCCGCGGCCTGAGATCCCGCTCCTGGCCGCGCTTTTCCACGATATCGCCAAGGGACGCGGCGGCGACCACTCCGAGCTTGGCGCGGTCGACGCCGAGGCCTTCTGCCTCGAGCAGGGACTCTCCCGTTACGACGCACGCCTCGTCGCCTGGCTGGTGCGCAACCACCTCACCTTCTCGGTCACGGCGCAGAAGAAGGACATCTCGGACCCGAAGGTGATCCAGGACTTCGCGCAGGCGGTCGGCGACCAGACCCACCTCGACTACCTGTACCTGCTGACCGTGGCCGACGTGCGCGGCACGAACCCGAAGCTGTGGAACTCCTGGCGCTCCTCGCTGTTCCACGACTTCTACGAGCGCGCCAAGCGCGCGCTGCGTCGCGGCCTCGAGGCGCCGGTGGACAAGGACGAACTCGTCGCCGAGACGCGCGCGGCGGCCCGCGAGCTGCTCCAGAGGGAGGGCCTCGACCCGGAGCGCGCGGACCAGGCCTGGTCGCGGCTGAACGACGAATATTTCCTCAGGCACACGCCGTCGGAGATCGCCTGGCACTCGCGCCTCGTCGCCGACCGCGAGCCAGGCGACGCCTCGCCGCTGGTCGCCGTGCGCGACACGCCCGAGCGCGGCGGCAATTCCGTGCTCACGTTCATGCCGCACACGCAGCAGAACTTCGCGCGCACCACGGCGCTGCTCGACCAGATGGGACTCAACATCCTCGACGCGCGCATCACGCCGCTCGGCGCGGGCCTGAGCCTCGACACCTACCTCGTGCTCGAGGACACGGGCGCGCCGATCGCCGACCGGCACCGCGCGCACGAGATCGAGCGGCAGCTCTGGCGCGTGCTGCAGGCCCCGGAGGCCGCGTGGCCGGCGGTCACGCGGCGTGCGCCGCGCCAGGTGCGCATGTTCACCACGCCGACGCAGATCACGTTCACCGAGGACCCGGTGCGGCAACGCACGATCATCGAGCTGATCGCCGGCGACCGCCCCGGCCTGCTCTCGGAGATCGGCAAGGTGCTGCTCGCCGAGCGCGTGGACGTCGTGACGGCGCGCATCATGACCATCGGCGAGCGGGCCGAGGACGTCTTCTACGTGACCGACGAACAGGGCCGGCCGCTCTCCGAGGACGCGCGACGGCGCCTCGAGGAACAGCTGCACCTCGCCCTCGACCTGCGCAACGCCGCCAGGATCGCCTGACGGGCGCCCGATGAACCCGCGTCTCGGCAGCCTCAGGCCGTACCCGTTCGAGCGGCTGCGCGAACTGCTGGAGGGCGCGGTACCGCCCGCGCAGCTCCCGCACATCCCGCTGTCCATCGGCGAGCCGAAGCACGCCGCGCCGCCCTTCATCGCCGAGGCCCTGACCCAGGCGCTGTCCACCCTCGGCAGCTATCCGGCCGTGCTCGGCATTCCGGAGCTGCGCGCGGTCGCAGCCGCGTGGCTCGAGCGCAGGTTCGCGCTCGCGCCCGGGAGTGTGCGGCCCCTTGACATGGTGCTGCCGGTGAACGGGACGCGCGAAGGCCTGTTCTCGTTCGTGCAGGCCGCGGTGGACGAAACGCGTGCGTGGCCTGCAGTACTCCTGCCGAACCCGTTCTACCAGATCTACGAAGGCGCAGCCCTGCTCGCGGGCGCGGAACCCGTGTACCTCGACTGCGACCCGGCGAATGGCTGGCTGCCCGACCTCGACGCGGTCACCGCCGACGACTGGAACCGCTGCCAGGTGCTGTTTCTCTGCAGTCCCGGGAATCCGACAGGCGCCGTGATGCCCATGGACTACCTGCGCCGGGCACTCGAGCTCGCGGACCATTACGGCTTCGTGATCGCCTCCGACGAGTGCTACTCGGAGATCTACCGGGACGAGGCCTGCCCGCCCTGCGGTCTGCTGCAGGCAGCGCAGTCGGCGGGCCGCCGGGAGTTCGAGCGCTGCGTGGTCTTCCACAGCCTGTCGAAGCGCTCGAGCGTGCCCGGGCTGCGCTCAGGCTTCGTCGCCGGCGACCCGGCGCTGCTCTCCGCCTTCCGGCTCTATCGCACCTATCACG
This sequence comes from uncultured Gammaproteobacteria bacterium, assembly GCA_963706755.1. Classification (GTDB taxonomy): domain Bacteria; phylum Pseudomonadota; class Gammaproteobacteria; order Steroidobacterales; family Steroidobacteraceae; genus RPQJ01. The sequence goes on along the minus strand of CAVPNH010000014.1, from coordinate 36,152 downwards.
GTTGCGCAGTGCCGGTACACACGCAGCTCGCGAGCGTGCCCGCGTGGCAGGACGAGGAGCACGTCGTCCGGAACCGCGAGCTCTACCGCCGGAAATTCGCATCCGTCGTGCCGCTGCTCGGCGAGGTGCTGGACGTCGAGACGCCGGACGGCGCGTTCTACCTGTGGCCGCAGGTCGGCGACGACGAGGCGTTCGCGCGTGGCCTGTTCGCGACCCGCAACGTCACGGTCCTGCCGGGTTCGTATCTCGCGCGCGACACGGCGCGCGGCAATCCCGGTCGCGGCCGCGTGCGGATTTCGCTGGTGGCGAGCGTCGAGGACTGCGTGGAGGCGGCAAGGCGCATCGTCGCGTTCGTTCGGCATAGTCGCTGAGGCGGCGCGGACAATTCGCGTCAGAAGGAGACCCGAAGTTCCCCTCTCCCGCGGCGTCGCCCCGGGGATGTGGTTCCGGCAAACGCCGTGAACCCTTCCCTGGGGGCTCCGCCGCGACATCCCTGTCGCGGACGGTTGCCGGAACCACATCCCCGGGCCGACACCGCTTGCCGCCGTGGCCGGCGGCGCGCATTCGGAATCTGCGATTCGGATATGCTCTCGCCTCTCCACGCGCCTTTTCTTACAGGACTCACATGACCGCGCACGCCACGCTCGCCGCCACCATCGACGCCGCTTTCGAGGAGCGAGCGAAGTTCTCGCCGGGCAACGCGCCTGCCGAGGTCATGGCCGCCGTCGAAGCCGCGATCGACCTCCTCGACCGCGGCGAGGCGCGCGTCGCCGAAAAGGTCGACGGGGCCTGGGTCGTGCACCAGTGGCTCAAGAAGGCCGTGCTGCTCTCTTTCCGGCTGAACGACAACCGGGTGTTCGACGCGGGCTACACACGCTTCTACGATAAGGTCAGGTTGAAGCACGCCGGCCACGACGCCGAGCGCTTCCGGGCCGAGGGCGTGCGAGTGGTGCCGCCGGCCGTCGTGCGGCGCGGCGCCTTCGTGGCGAAGAACGCGGTGCTCATGCCGAGCTACGTCAACATCGGCGCCCACGTCGGCGAAGGCACCATGGTGGACACCTGGGCCACGGTCGGCTCCTGTGCGCAGATCGGGCGCAACGTGCACCTCTCCGGAGGCGTCGGCATCGGCGGCGTGCTCGAGCCCCTGCAGGCCAACCCGACCATCATCGAGGACGGTTGCTTCATCGGCGCCCGTTCGGAGGTGGTCGAGGGCGTGATCGTCGAGGAAGGTGCCGTGCTCTCGATGGGCGTCTACGTCGGGCAGAGCACGCGCATCTACGACCGGGAGCGCGACGAGGTGCTCTACGGTCGCGTGCCGGCTGGCGCCGTGGTCGTGCCCGGCTCGCTGCCGGCACCGGGCGGCAAGTATTCCCTGTACTGCGCGGTGATCGTGAAGCGCGTGGACGCGCAGACGCGCGCCAAGGTGGGGATCAACGAACTGCTGCGCGGGGCGGAGTGACGCGTCTCACCCGTACCGCCCCGTGATGTAGTCCTCGGTGGCCTTCTTCGCCGGGTTCGTGAAGATCTTCGACGTGGCATCCACCTCGACCAGCTCGCCGAGGTACATGAACGCCGTGAAGTCCGACACGCGCGCCGCCTGCTGCATGTTGTGCGTGACGATCAGCACCGTCACGTGCTTGCGCAGTTCGGTGATGAGCTCCTCGATCTTCGCCGTCGCGATCGGGTCGAGCGCCGAGGTCGGCTCGTCGAACAGCAGGATCTCGGGCTCGGTCGCGAGCGCCCGCGCGATGCACAGGCGCTGCATCTGGCCGCCGGACAGCGCGAGCGCCGAGTCGTCCAGGCGCTCCTTCACCTCCTCCCAGATGGCCGCGCCGCGCAGCGCCTTCTCGACCCGCTCGCCGAGCTCCGTCCGGTTCCTGATGCCACGCAGCCGCAATCCGTAGGCGACGTTCTCGAACACGCTCTTGGGGAACGGGTTCGGCTTCTGGAACACCATGCCGATGCGCATGCGGACCTCGATCGGGTCCGTCTCGGGTCCGATGAGATTCACGTTGTCGGGGCGCAGCGTGATCGCGCCCTGGTAGCGGGTGTCCGGCTGCAGGTCGTGCATGCGATTGAAGCAACGCAGGAACGTGCTCTTGCCGCAGCCCGAGGGCCCGATCAGCGCCGTGACCTGGTGCTCCGGGATCGTGAGGTTGATGTTCCTGAGCGCCTGGTTCTTGCCGTACCAGAAATTGAGGCTCTCGGCGGTGGCCTTCGCCGGATTGGCGCGTGCGGTCCCGCGATCCTCCAGCGCGATGGACAGCGCCGGGGCGCCGCGTCGTTCCTGCTTCTCGTCGCCTTGCATCGCGGCAGCCTTCTGCGGGTTGTGTGTGGACTCTACGGTCGCGGGCCTTGCCATGTCGCTCACCAGTTTATCTTCCGGCGGAACCGGTAGCGGATGTAGATCGCCACGCCGTTCATGAGCAGGGTCATGCCGAGCAGGATGGCGCCCGCCGCAGCGGCGTTCGACTGGAAGGCCTGGTCGGGCCTCGACACCCAGTTGAAGATCTGGATGGGCATGGCAGTGAACTCGCTGCCCAGCCACTCGAGGCTCAGGAACGGGAACTGCCCGGTCACGGGCGCGGGCGGCAGGAAGGCGATGAACGCGAGCGCGCCGATCGTGATGAGCGGCGCCGTCTCGCCGATGGCGCGCGAGAGCCCGAGGATCAGGCCGGTCAGGATGCCACCCGTCGAGTACGGCAGCACGTGGTCCTTCGTGACTTCCCAGCGCGTCGCGCCGAGGCCGTAGGCCGCCTCGCGGATCGCCCTGGGCACGGAGCGCAGCGACTCGCGCGTCGCCACGATCACGATCGGCAGGATGAGCAATGCGAGCGTGAGCCCTGCCGTGGCGATGCTCTGTCCGAAGCCGAACTGGTAGACGAACAGACCGAGCGCGAGGAGCCCGTACACGATGGACGGCACGCCGGCGAGGTTCGTGACGTTGATCTCGATGATCGCCGTGAACCAGTTCTTCGGCGCGTACTCCTCGAGGTAGATCGCCGCCGCGACGCCCACGGGCAGCGCCACCAGCACCGTCACCAGCATGATGAGCGACGTACCGACGACCGCCGACAGGATGCCGGCATTCCCGGCGCGCCGCGACGGGAACGAACTCAGGAACTTCCAGCCGAAGCGCTGCGCCCCGTCGTGCACGAGGTCGGCAAACAGGAACACGAGGATGCCGAGGCAGGCGAGCAGCACCATGAGCCCAAGGACGACGAACACCTTGTCCACCATCTTGCGCCAGGCGAGCCCGCGCCTGATCCGCTCGAGTTCCAGGCGTGCGCCGGCGGACATCAGTAGGCCTCCCGGAACCTGCGCGTCAGGAAGAAGCCGATCACGTTGAACAGCAGGGTCATGAGCATCAGGACCAGGCCCACCGCGAAAATGCTCTGGTAGCCGATGCTGCCGTGCGGAAGGTCACCGAGGCTGACCTGCACGATGTACGCGGTGATGGTCGCGGCAGGCTGGGTCGGGTCGAAGGTCAGGCTGGGCTGCATGCCCGCCGCGATCGCGACCACCATGGTCTCGCCCACGGCGCGGGAGATGCCGAGGATGTAGGCCGCGGCAAGCCCGGAAAACGCGCCGGGCACCACCACGCGCACCGCGGTCTGCAGCTTCGTGGCGCCCATGGCATAGGAGCCCTCGCGCATGTAGCGCGGCACCGCGCGCATGGCGTCCTCGCCGACCGAGGCGACGTACGGCACGATCATGAGCCCGATCACCAGGCCCGCGCTCAGCATGTTGAATCCCGGGAGCTCCGGGATCAGCTTCTGCAGGATCGGCGTGACGGTCAGGAGCGCGAAGTAGCCGTAGACGACGGTCGGGACGGCGCCCAGCAGTTCGAGTACGGGCTTCACGGTCTCGCGCAGGCGATACGGGGCGAACTCCGAGAGGTAGATCGCGATCACGGTGCCGAGCGGGATGGCGACCAGGAGTGCCACGCCGGTGACCGTCACCGTCCCCGCCACCAGTGGCAGGATGCCGTAGTGCGCGTCGTCGAAGAGCGGCGTCCACGTCGTGTCGGTCAGGAACTCGCGGACCGAGACGTGCGCGAAGAACGCGAGCGATTCCTTCACCAGGATGAACACGATGGCCGCGGTCGCAAACACCGCCACGAGGCCGCACGCGAGCAGCACGAACTCGATCGCGCGGTCGCGTGTGCGGCGGTAACGCAGCGACGCAGACGCAGTCCTTGACTGCAGCGATGGCGATCGGTTCATCGGATCAGCACCCTTCGCTCAACGACGCCGGGGACGCGCCTGCCGGCGCGTCCCCGGAAGCAGGCTGAAGAATAACGCCGGTCAGAGCTTCGCTTCCATGGACAGCAGCTGCTCGATCGTGATGCCGACCTTCGGCACGCCGCCGAAGACGCTGCCGACCCTGCCACCGGTGAAGTGCTTGTTGACCATCTGGTAAGCCGACGCGGGCAGCGCCACGTAACCGACTTCCTCGACCAGGGGCCCGCCCTTCGTGATGGCGAACTGCACGAACTCGCGCACCTCGGGCCGCGCCGCGGCCGATTCCTTGACGTAGATGAACAGCGGGCGCGACAGCGGCGCGTAGGAGCCGTTCACCACGTTGTCGATGCTCGGCGCGACCGGGCCCTTGCCCCCGTCGATCGGCACGGCGCGCAGCTTGTCCTTGTGCGCGGCGTAATACGCGTAGCCGAAGTAGCCGAAGCCGCCCTTGTTGTTCTCCACGCCCTGCACGAGCGTGTTGTCGTCTTCGCTGGCGCTGTAGTCGGCGCGGCTCGCCCTCGCCTTGCCGTTCACGGCCTCGGTGAAGTAGTCGAAGGTGCCGGAGTCCGTGCCCGGCCCGAACAGCACCAGCTTCTCCGACGGGAATCCCGCACGCACCTGGCTCCAGTTCGTGATCCGTCCCTGCGCACCCGGCTCCCAGATCTTGCGCAGGTCGGCGACGGTCAGGGACTTGGCCCAGGTGTTCGCCGGGTTCACCACCAGGGTGAGCGCATCGAAGGCGATGGGCAGCTCGAAGTACTTGATGCCCGCCTTGCGACAGGCCGCCATTTCCTCGGCCGAGATCGGGCGCGAGGCGTTCGAGATGTCGGTCTCGCCGCGGCAGAACTTCTTGAACCCGCCGCCCGTGCCGGCGATGCCCACCGTCACGCGCACCTTGCCGCGCTTCGAGATCTGGAACTCCTCGGCCAGCGCCTCGGAGATCGGGAACACGGTGCTCGAGCCGTCGATCTTGATCGAGGCCGCCTGCGCATCGGCCCGGCCGGGCGCACCCGCCGCAACGAGGCCGACGAACAGCGCCGGCAACACGAGTCTCTGCCACGATTTCATGGAGTCTTTCCTCTACTGTCGTCGGTGCGGCCGGGCCGCGGAATCCAATGCCGCGAAGTCTGAATCGAACGTGTGACAGGAGTGTTACATTTATCCGGCCATGTCCCGCACCCTCGACCTGACCGCCGACCTGCTGCAGCGCCCCTCCGTCAGCCCCGAGGACCACGGGTGCCTCGACGTCATCTCTGCCCGCCTCGAGGCCCTCGGATTCAGGAACGAGCGCATGGATTTCGGGCCCGTGGCGAACCTCTGGTCGCGGCACGGCGCGGCTGCGCCGGTGCTGTGCTTCGCCGGGCACACGGACGTCGTGCCGACCGGCCCGCGCGAGGAATGGAAGACCGATCCCTTCGAGCCCGTGGTCCGCGACGGGATCCTCTATGGCCGCGGGTCGGCCGACATGAAGAGCGGCCTTGCCGCCATGGTGACCGCGACCGAGCGCTTCCTGGCACGCCACCCGCGGCACGCGGGCAGCCTCGCGTTCCTGTTCACCAGCGACGAGGAAGGCCCGTCGGTGGACGGCACGCGCCGGGTCGTCGAGGTGCTCGAGGCCCGGGGCGAGAAGATCGATTACTGCGTGGTCGGCGAACCCACCAGCCACGAGCGTCTCGGCGACACGATCAAGATCGGACGGCGCGGCTCGCTCTCTGGGCGCCTCACGGTGCACGGAGTGCAGGGGCACATTGCCTATCCCCACCTCGCCGACAACCCGGTGCACGGCCTCGCCCCGGCGCTGGCCGAACTCGTGGCACGACGCTGGGACGAGGGCAACGAGTTCTTCCAGCCGACGACGTTCCAGGTCTCGAACATCGCCGCCGGCACGGGTGCCCCGAACGTGATTCCGGGCGAGCTCAAGGCGCGCTTCAATCTGCGCTTCTCGACCGAACAGACCGTGGAATCGCTGCAACGCACGGTGCTCAGCATCCTCGACCGGCACCGCGTCAACTACACGCTCGAATGGTTCGTCTCCGGGCTGCCTTTCTTCACGCAGCCCGGGTTCCTGACCGAGGCCGTCTCGGCGGCGGTCCGCGACGTCACGGGCACGACGCCCGCGTTCTCGACCACCGGCGGGACATCGGACGGACGCTTCATTTCCCCGACCGGCGCACAGGTCGTGGAAGTGGGCGTCGCCAACGCGACGATCCACAAGGTGAACGAGTGCGTGCGCGTCGAAGACGTCGACGCGCTGTCCCGGATCTATGAGCGGGTGATGGAAAGAGTCCTGGGGGCCTGAGGCACGAACCAGTTCACGAGCACGCCCCAGAGCCCGACGCCCACCAGGCTCATCAGCACCCAGGTCGGCATGTTGAGCCCGAGGAACATCCAGTCGATCCTGGCGCACTCGCCGGAGCCCGAGAGCACCTTGCCCAGCACCTCGTGCAGGGGCAGCACGTCCATCATGTACTCGAGGCTCGCGCCGCACTCGGCGACCGTGCCCGGCGGCTGGGCGATGATCCAGATGTGCCGCGCCGCGATCAGGATTCCGCCGAGCGCCGCGAGGTCGATGAGCACGCCGTAGGCGCGGGACCCCCGGTCACCGGGCGCGTGCACGTACGCCGCGAGGAACAGCAGCCCCGCCGTGATCACCGATATGCGTTGCAGGATGCAGAGCGGACAGGGCTCGAGGTGCAGCCCGTACTGGCAGTACAGAGGCGTACGAGATCAGCCCGACGCAGGCGAGGAACCCCAGCAGATTTCCGGTGCGCCGGGTCAGCCATTCTGGAAACATCGTCTTCCTCACTCTCCGCTGGCCCTGGCTGCGCGCAGCGCAATGCAGCTCCTGCTCGACCGCCTCGATCGACAGGTGCCGGATGTCCTTGCCGAGCACCATGTAGATCACGTACTCGCAGATGTTCTTGGCGTGGTCGCCGATGCGCTCCAGCGCGCGCGCGACCCAGAGCAGGTCGAGCGCCCTGCGGATGGTGCGCGGGTCCTCCATCATGAAGGTGATGCACTGGCGCTGGATCGCCTCGTACTCCTCGTCCACGACCCGGTCGCCGCGCGCCACGACAAGCGCGGCCTCCGTATCCATGCGCGCGAAGGCGTCGAGCGCACCGCGGACCATGTCGGCCACAGACTCGCCCATGTGCCGGATCTCGCGGTAACGGTCGGCCGGCCGGTCGAGCGCCCCCATGCGCGCGGCAATGTGACCGAGCTTCTCGGCCTCGTCGCCGATCCGCTCGAGGTCGGTGATGGTCTTGATGATCGCCACGATCAGGCGCAGGTCCGACGCGGCGGGGCCGCGCGTCGCGAGGATGCGGCTGCAATCGTCGTCGATCGCGACTTCCATTGCGTTGACCTTGTGGTCGAGGCGCGCGACCTCCTCGCCGAGGTGGCTGTCGCCCGTGTAGAGCGCCTTCACGCCGTTGCGCACCTGCTGCTCGACGAGCCCGCCCATCTGCAGGGCAGCAGAGCGCGCACCTTCGAGATCCGCGTTGAAGCGGCTCAGTATGTGGTGCGACAGGTCGGATGTTTCCATGCTGCTCTCCGGCGAATTCGACCGTATACAGGACCCCGATTCGGCGGGCAAGCGAACCGGGGACTGTCCCCTCGAAGCGGGGACTGTCCCCTCAAAGGCGGTTCGTCAGAACTTGTAGTTCACGTCGAGCTGGAAGCGGTCGTAGTTCATGCCCTTGCCTTCGGCGTACGGCCCCGCGTACGGGCCGCTGGGCACGTTGCCGCTGACGGCATAGACGTCCTTGTTGATCGTGTTCAGTAAATAGGTCGCGTTCACGACCACGTTCTTGACGGGCGCGTAGCCTGCCTTGAACAACCAGCCTTCGCCGTCCGTGACACCACCCGCGAAATCGGAGTCGATGAACTGGGCGAACATCGCGTCCTTGTCCATGGACTCGTATGCCACGCTCGCTTCCCAGGACCGGCGGTTCGCCGCCTTGCCGAGCGATGTGCCAACCGCCCAGGCGTTGTCGTACTCGACGTCGGATGCCATGTTCCGCGCCCAGTCGGCCCAGAAGGTGAATGGCAGGCCGGCGACCGTCATGCCCATCTCGCCGGACAGCTGGAGGATCTCGTAGTCGTAGAGCAGCACGTTGGTCGCCGTGGTGGACCCGTTCAGGAACCGCTTGTACGTCGTGTTGCCGAACGCGTTGCCATTGTAGAAGGGAGCATTGCCCTTGCCGTTCGCCAGCGTGTAGTACTGCGCGGCAACCCTGGTCTCGCCACCCAGCAGCGGGAACTTGAGGCCCGCCTGCGCGCCGAAGATGGTCGGGTCGACGTTGACGAAGCTCGAGTTGTTGTTCTGGTTCTCCTGGACCATCCAGGCATAGCCGCTGCCGAAGAACATGCCGCGGTTGTAGGTGACCGCCACTGCTTCCGGGTTCACGTCGTTGTCCCAGAAGAGGCCGTTGTTGGTCGGGCGCCAGAACGGATAGGGCTGCTTGCCCAGGATGCAGGTCGGCGCCGTCCATGAAGTTCCAGTCGGCATAGATCTGGTCGATGAAGATGCCCTTGCCGGAGGACTCGTTCGTGTAGGTCTGGTTCGTGGACCGCGGGTCGCCGTCGCCGCTCGCGAGCCGGAAGACGACCTTCGAATGGTCCGTGACCTGCGCCTCCGCGCCGAAGCGGAAGCGGAAGCGGGTGCGCCACTGGTCCGCCGCGTCCTCCACTGAAAGCGTGTTGGGCGTCGCGGCGACGGCGGGCGGGCCCACCACCGGTGCCGTCGGTGCCTTTCCTGCGACGTACTGCTTCGCGATGTACTCCTCGCGCATGCGGAACGTCGCCCTTGAACTTGATGCGGCTCGCCCAGTCGGCACCCTTGACCTTGCCGAGGTCGGCGGAGGCCTGCGCAGACTCCTGGCGCAGTTCCTTGGTCTGCTCCTTCAGGTAATCCATCTCGGCATCGCGCTGCTCGACGGTTTCCCTGAGCTGCGGTTTTCCGTCTGCAGCGACGAGTTCGCGGCCTCGAGCTTGTTCAGCCGCTCGGCCAGCGCCTGCATCTGCGCCTGCATGGCCTGGATTTCCGCCTTGGTGGCGGTCCCGCCGGTGGCGGCGGACGCGTCGGTCACGGACATGGCGAGTGCGGCGGTAACGGCCGTCGGCGAGCAGGGTATTTCTCACGTTGATCCCCTTTCGGTTGTGGCAACTAGTCGGCACAGGTTAGATCCGCAATGCGACGGACGCATGCGGATCCGGTGCCGTCGTTATAGGCGTGGTGTGTTACAGGGACGTTGCAGCGGCCGTTCCGGCGATGCGACGACGTCCCGTTCCGGCGACCGCCCCGCGGGCAGCCGACGGCCGATTACGGCGGGGTGCGCCCGACCCTGGCCAGCGGGAAGTGGCAGGTGAACGTGCTGCCCCTGCCCACGGCGCTCTCGACCTCGAGGCGCGCGTCGTGCCGCTGCAATGCGTGCTTCACGATCGCGAGGCCGAGCCCGGATCCGCCGAGTGCGCGCGAGCGACCCGCGTCCACGCGGTAGAAGCGCTCGGTGAGTCGCGGCAGGTGCTCGGCGGCGATGCCGATCCCGGTGTCCTGCACGCTCAGGTGGCCGCCCTGCGAATCCACCCACCACCTGACGCGGATGCTGCCGTCCTCCGGCGTGTACTTGACCGCATTCCACACGAGATTCGAAAAGACGGAGTGCAGTTCCGTCTCCGACACCGAGCAGCCAGGCGTCGCCTTCGATGCGCAACTCGATCGTTGCCGTTGATTCCGCCCGGGCCAGCATCTCCTTGCGCAGCACCACCACCATTGCCCGCCACGTCCACCGGATTTCCCGAGGCCGGACCGCCCTGCGCCTCGAGCCTGGAGAGTTCGAGCAGGTCCTGCACGATCCCGCGCATCCGGTCCGACTGGCGCCGCATCTCCTTCACCGGCTCGCGCCATGCGGAGTCGAGCGACGCGTCATCCTCCATCGCGTCCAGGTACCCGCCGATGACCGTGAGCGGCGAACGCAGCTCGTGCGACGCATTCGCCACGAAATCCTTGCGCATGGCGTCGAGGCGCGCCTCGCTCGTCACGTCACGGACGAGCAGCAGTTGCTGTTCGCTCGGCATCGCTCCTGACGAGATGGAACTCCAGCCAGCGGTCGTCCGGCCCGGCCAATTGCACGCGCGGCACGGGACCGCCGCCCGCACCCTCGAGATACTCCGACCACGCGCCGGATGGCGCACCAGGTTGTCGATGCGCATGCCCCGGTCCGCCTTGCGACGCAGGCCCAGCCAGCGACCCGCTGCGGCATTGAACCAGAGGATTTCGCGATTCCGGCCAAGCAGTATCGCGCCGTCGGGCATGGCCGACGCCATGCGCCGGAACTCGCGCAGCAACACCGTCACGCGCTGCTCGTGAAAGCGCTTGCGGCGGTGGATGCGGCTCGTCGTGGCCACCACTTCGCCCCACAGCCCGGTCACGTCCGGCGGCGATTCCGCGTCCCGGCGACGCAGCCAGCGATCGAACCGCAGCAGGTGGCGGAGCTGCAACCCGAGCAGGACGGCAAGCGCAACGGCGACGAACTCCCACGCGCGGCCGAGCAGGAAACCGAGGCCCGCGGCGGCCAGCACCGCCGCAATGACGCCCGCCAGGTGGCGAAAGGCAGCTCGTGACAAATTCGATTCCCGCGCTACTCGGGTCGCGACGAGTAACGGTAACCCGAGCCGCGCACCGTCTGCACCAGGCCGTCCAGCCGGGACGGCTCGAGCGCCTTGCGCAGGCGACGCACGTGCACGTCCACCGTGCGCTCCTCGATTTCCACGGCTCCGCCCCAGATGCGGTCCAGCAGCTGGCCACGCGTATACACGCGCTCCGGATGTTCCATGAAGAACTTGAGCAGCCTGTACTCCGTCGGGCCGAGCGCCACGGTCTCGCCCCGCGCGGTGACCCGGTGACTCAGTGTGTCCATCGCAAGGCCACCGGATTCGATCGTGCCCCCCTCGCCGGCCGGCGAGGTGCGGCGCAAAACGGCATGAATGCGGGCCACGAGCTCGCGGGTGCTGAATGGCTTGGTGACGTAGTCGTCCGCGCCGACCTCGAGACCCGAGACCTTGTCATGCTCGGCCGCGCGCGCCGTGAGCATGATGACCGGCAGGTCCTCGGTCTCCTTGTTCCGGCGGATGGCGCGGGTGAGGTCGAGGCCGCTCTGATCCGGCAGCATCCAGTCCACGAGCAGCAGGTCGGGGCAGCGGTCGGCAATGGCTCCGCGCGCACTCGACGCGTCCTCCGCCTCGGACACCTCGAAGCCGGCCCGCCTGAGGCCAAAGGCGAGCATGTCCCGGATGGGCTTCTCGTCCTCCACTATCAGGATCCGCCTGCCCGTCATCGTGCCTCGAACGCTGCAAAGGTCCCGCCCGGATTAGACGGAGAAATTATGACACTGCTGTGACGGCCCGACTCGCAGGCCTCGCAACGTCGTCGCGGACATAGATCGGCAATGCGAGCGACGCGTCCACGCCGCGACCCGCCGCGAGCTCGATTGCGCCGAGCCTCGCAACAGCGTCCGCCCTGGGATACAGGTCGTCGTGGACCTCGAGTCCCGACGCCTCGAGCCGCGCGCGCAGCTCCGGGTGCTTCGCAAGGCCGTTGCCTGCGGCGTGACGCAGGCCCTCGATCCCCTCCGCGACGCGGGCAGGCGGAGCCACGAACTCGGGACTGGCCGGCGCGATGCCACCTGCGGCGAGCCGGTCGAACACAGCCCAGTACAACTCGCCCATGCGCGCGTCGTTGCAGACGAGAATGCGCTCGCCCTCGCCTGCGACGACCTGCTCCGCGACTGCGGCCAGGCTCGAGACCGGCGCCACGGGCAGGCCCGCACCAAACGCCAGGCCCTGGACGACGCCGGCCGCGATGCGAAGGCCCGTGAATCCGCCGGGACCGCGCCCGAAGGCCAGGCCATCGAGGCTGGCGAGCTCAACATCGGCCTCGGCGAGCAGCGCGTCGATCATCGGCAGGATCAGCTCCGCGTGGCCACGCTCCGTGAGCGTGAAGCGCAGCCGCAGTCCGCCGTCCAGCATGAGGGCCGCGGAGCAGGCTTCGGTGGACGTGTCGAGGGCGAGGAGACGCATGAGCGGAGGATAGCGGATAGTGAATAGGGGATAGTGAATAGGGGATAGGGGATAGTTAGAAGGGGAGCCCCTGTTTGCCTACGCGTCGGTGCGCCAACGCCGGCTGCATCTTCACTATCCGCTATTCACTATCCCCTATTCACTATCCGCTATCCGCTATCCCCTATCCCCTACTCACCCAATCCGCTTCCCAGCCGCGCCCTCAGGAACTCCTGCACCTCCGCAAGCTCGCGGGTGCGTTTCATCGGTGGCAGGCTGGTGATGAACGCGCGGCCGTAACCCTTGGTCACGAGCCTGGAGTCGCAGATCATCACGACGCCAAAATCCGCCTCGTCGCGAATGAGACGCCCCGCGCCCTGCTTGAGCGCGATCACCGCCTGCGGCACCTGCTCCTCGAAGAACGGGTTGCCGCCCTGCTCGCGGATCGCCTCGAGTCGCGCCTTCAGCAAGGGATCGTCCGGCGCCGCGAACGGGAGCTTGTCGATCACGACGACCGAAAGCCCCGTGCCCTTCACGTCGACACCCTCCCAGAAACTGCCGGTGCCCAGCAGCACCGCATTGCCCGCCTCGCGAAAACGGCGCAGCAGGTGGTCGCGCGAGCCGTCGCCCTGTACGAACACCGGCACCGGCGGCGAGTCGCCCCAGGCGCGGCGCAGTTCCTCCGCGCCCTCGCGCAGCGCGCGGTGGCTCGTAAACAGCAGGAACGCGCGGCCGCCGCTGGCCTCGAGCACGGGCAACGCCGCCTCGATCACGCCTCGGGTGTGACCGGGGGCGCCGGGATCGCCGAGACCCTTGGGCAGGTAGAGCAACGCCTGGTTCGCGAAGTCGAACGGGCTCTCGAATTGCACGCATTCCGCGTGCGACAGGCCGGAGCGTCGCTTGAAGTGCGAGAAGTCGTCGCCGACGGCCAGCGTCGCCGAGGTCAGGATCCACGCCCCGGCCTGCGCCTGCATGAGCGCCGCGAGCTGCGATGCGACGTCCACCGGCGCATAGTGACAGCTCACGCCTCGCGCGCTCGTCTCGGCCCAGCGCACGCCGCCCTCCGCGTCCTCGGCCGTGAACGACTCGAGGCGCTCCGCACTCTCGACCAGCCGCTCGGCGAGCCGCGCAAAGGCGCCCTGCCCGTCGGCCGCAAGCGGCGCGAGCACTTCGGCGAGTTCCGCCGCGCGGCTCGCGAGTCCGCCCAGCGATTCGACCAGGCGTTCCGGCCACTGCGAGTGCTCGAGTCGCGCCTCCATGCCGCCGCTGGCCGACACGACCGCCGCGACCTGTGCGTCGAACCCGGTGAGCGCTGCGTCCACGCCGGTGCCCATCTGCTGCGTCGAACAGCAACTCGCCCGCGACGTCCTTGGCGATCGCCGACAGTTGCCGCGTGCCCACGCTGTAGCCGAGGAACTGCGCAGCCACGTCCGGCAGCTGGTGCGCCTCGTCGATCACGATCGCGTCGGCGCCGGGCAGCAGGTCGCCGAAGCCCTCCTCCTTGAGCACGAGGTCCGCCATGAGCAGGTAGTGATTCACGACCACGATGTCCGCGGCCTGCGCCTCGCGGCGGGCGGCGAGCACGAAGCACTCGTCGTACTTCGGGCATTCGGTGCCGATGCAGTTCTCGCGCGTCGAGGTGACCCAGGGCCACACGGGATCCTGCTCGCCGAGGCGTGCGAGCTCGGCGATGTCGCCGCGCCGCGTCGTGTGCGACCAGGCACGCACCTTGGGGATTGCGGTTGCGACTTCGCGGCGCACGCCGCGCGCGTAGGCCTGCTGCTCCGCGAGGTCCAGGCGATGCCGGCAGAGGTAGTTCGCGCGGCCCTTGAGCAGCGCCACCCGCACCGGACGGCCGAGCGCACCGCAGACCGCCGGCAGGTCGCGGTGATAGAGCTGGTCCTGCAGCGCGCGCGTCCCGGTCGAGATGATCACGCGTCGTCCCGACACGAGCGCGGGCACGAGGTAGGCGAAGGTCTTGCCGGTCCCGGTGCCCGCCTCGACGACCAGGGTGTCGTGACCCGCCATCGCCTGCGCCACGTGACCGGCCATCGCGAGTTGTCCCTCGCGCTCGGTGTAGCCGGGCATCGCTCTCGCAAGCGGCCCGCCGGCGCCGAAGAGTTCGGCGAGGTCGGACGTCATCTCAGCGGAAGACCGCGCGGAACCGCAGCAGTGCGGTTGCTCCGGGTACGAGTGCGCGCTCGAATACCCAGCGCACGTGCGTATAAGCGCCCTTGCCGCCCGACCGCGCGAAGCTGGCGCCCCCGTCCGCGGAGAACTCGACCTTGCACGCGGGGCCGACCGCCGAGCCTGGAACGTAGTCCACTCCATACGGCATGAGCTTCGTCACGACGATATCCGTGACGGGCTCGCGGCCGGGGTTGGTCACCCGGACCGTGTAGTACATCTGCTCACCGGCCTCGAGGCGATCTACCTCCACGAACTGTCGGACAACCTCGCCGTTCGGGCGCTCTTCCATGACCAGTTTCTGCACCTCGATGCGTGTCTCGAGCGGCCCACTGCCCGTCGCCACGACGGCTCCCGCCGCCCCGGGATCGTCCTGGGCATGGCCCGGGGCGGTCACCGTGGTACTGCCCAGCAGGGCCAGGAAAACCCACGTCCTGCGGGGGCCAGGCGATGATTTCGACGGGCGAAAATGCATGGGAAGGACTGTGCGGGAGGGCGTCCCGGCAGGCAAGCTGACATTGGAGCGGGTATCAGGACTAACCGAATTTGACATCAGGCAACCCGGGCGTTATTGTGCGATGCAGCAATTGCTGCAATGCAGCAGCAGAGCACACAGGAGCGCCCAGATGATCGAGCAGATTCAGGATTTCGTGAGCGAGCAGAAAGCCGCCATCACCAGCCAGGTCGAGAAGTTCCGCAAGGATTCCGTCGGGACCGTGCGTGACGCCGTCAGCGGCTCGGCCGACAACATCAAGTCCCTCAAGTCCCCGGTTCGCGTCTTCGCGCGCTCGGGCGTCAAGGTGACGAACGTCTCCCAGACCGCCGTTGCCAGCCTGATCGAACTGAACTCGGACATCGTCACCTCCGCCCTGTCGGACGTGGCGCTGCGCCTCGAGCGCGCCGCCCGCGCCGACGGCATCGTCGAACTTTTCCGTGACCAGCTCGAACTGGCCCAGGCCACCCGCGGCCGCATCGTCGACGACGCGCAGCGCGCCGTCGAGATCTTCAAGGTCGCCGGCCGTGACCTGAAGGGCGTCGCGACGCACACGTACGAGCGTTTCGTCGAGTCGGCCGAGGACAAGGCCCCCGTGGTGAAGACCGCGAAGCGCAAGGCGAAGCGCGCCGTGCGCAAGACGACGACGCGCGCCCGCAAGGCCGCCTGAGCGATCGATCGACCGTCGCAAGAATTTCCAACGATCCCCCCCTGATTGCGCCCTCCCCGGAGGGCGCTTTTTTTTGGCTTTTCCGCAGCCTGAGGGACGCACGTAGAGTCCACCGCTGCGGCAAGGACCACATGCAAGGCTATAATCGGGGCGAGAGGATCATCCCCATCCCGGGCTGCGGCACTTCCTGCGGCGACCGGCGGAAAAGGAAGCGCACCCGATGACCACGAAGAACGCCGCACTCAGCGACTGGGTCGCCGAGACCGCCAAGCTCACCCGGCCCGACCGCATCCACTGGTGCACGGGGTCCGACACAGAACGTGAAGAACTCACGCGCCTGATGCTCGGGCGCGGCGACCTCCTGGAACTCGACCAGGCCAACTTCCCGAACTGCTACCTGCACCGCTCGCACCCGTCGGACGTGGCGCGCGTCGAGCACCTGACCTTCATCTGCACGGCGAATCGCGACGACGCGGGCCCGAACAACCTGTGGATGGACCCGGCCGATGGCCACCGCAAGATCGATGCCTTGTTCGATGGCTGCATGAAGGGCCGCACGATGTACGTCGTGCCCTACTGCATGGGCCCGATCGCCTCGCCGTACGCGCGCTGCGGCGTCGAGATCACCGACAGCCCGTACGTCGTGCTGAACATGCGCATCATGACGCGCATGGGTGCGGCGGCGCTCGCGCGCATCGAGCACGACGGCAGCTTCGTGAAGGGCCTGCACTCGGTCGGCGACCTCGACCCCGAGCGTCGCTACATCATGCACTTCCCCGAGGAACTCTCGATCAAGAGCATCGGCTCGGGCTACGGCGGCAACGCGCTGCTCGGCAAGAAGTGCCACGCGCTCAGGATCGCGAGCTGGCAGGCGCGCAGCGAGGGCTGGCTCGCCGAGCACATGCTGATCGTCGGCCTCGAGAACCCGCAGGGCGAGGTCCACTACGTCGCGGCGGCATTCCCTTCGGCCTGCGGCAAGACCAACCTCGGGATGCTGATCCCGCCTGAAACGATGCCGGGCTGGAAGGTCTGGACGATCGGCGAGGACATCGCCTGGCTGCACGTGGGAGCGGACGGCCGCCTGCGCGCGATCAACCCGGAGGCGGGCTTCTTCGGCGTCGTGCCCGGCACGAGCCCCAAGACCAACTACAACGCCTACGAGATGATCCACCACGACACGATCTACACCAACGTGGCCGTGACGGCGGACAACCAGCCGTGGTGGGAAGGCCGCCCTCGCGGCACGCCGGCCATCGACTGGCAGGGTCGTCCCTACGACAAGGCGAACGGCCCGGCCGCGCACCCGAATTCGCGCTTCACGGTCTCGGCCAAGCAGAACCCCGCGTACAACCACCTGATGGAGCACCCGGACGGCGTGCCGATCTCGGCGATCCTCTTCGGCGGGCGTCGTCGCGAGGTCGCGCCGCTCGTGTACGAGGCCCGCGACTGGGCGCACGGCGTCATGGTCGGCGCAGGCATGGCGTCCGAGACGACCGCAGCGGCCGTGGGCCAGGTCGGCGTGGTGCGCCGCGACTCGATGGCCATGAAGCCGTTCTGCGGCTACAACTTCGCGGACTACTGGGCCCACTGGCTCTCGTTCGAGGGCCGCGTGA
The DNA here is from genome assembly GCA_963706755.1 of uncultured Gammaproteobacteria bacterium. Classification (GTDB taxonomy): domain Bacteria; phylum Pseudomonadota; class Gammaproteobacteria; order Steroidobacterales; family Steroidobacteraceae; genus RPQJ01. The sequence continues at coordinate 18,887 of CAVPNH010000014.1, read as the reverse complement.
AGCACCTGCCGAAGGTCTTCCACGTCAACTGGTTCCGGCAGGACAAGAACGGCAAGTTCCTGTGGCCGGGTTTCGGCGACAACCTGCGGGTGCTCTCGTGGGTCATCGACCGCTGCGAGGGCCGCGCGGGCGCCGAGGAGACACCGATCGGCTTCCTGCCCAACAAGGAAGACCTCGACCTGCGGGGCCTCGAACTCGCGGACGGCGCGCTGCACCAGCTGCTCGACCTCGACCTCGGCGCCTGGCACCGCGAGATCGACGACATCGGCCGCTATCTCGAGGAGTTCGGCGACCGCACTCCGCCCGCGCTCCGCGAGCAGTACCGGCGGGTCAAGAAAGCCCTGGGCTGAAAATAGGAAATAGGGGACATTCCCCTATTTTCCGGAAATAGGGGAATGTCCCCTATTTCCGGTGCCTGGCACCTATTTTTCTATTCCTCGAGCTGGTAGCGGATCGCGTCCGTCTCGTCCGGCAGCTTGCCGAGGCCGATCGTTCCCTGGCCCGACAGCGCGAGCGAGTCGCGCCGGATGAACGATTCCTGGCCGTCCTGGGTGACGACGAACGTCCCGTTCGTGCTCTGGTCCACGAGCAGGATCTTGTTGCGCGCGATCTCGACGCGCGCGTGGATTCGCGAGATCAGGGGACCCTGCACGACGATGTCGTTCTCGTCGGCGCGGCCCATGGTCAGGCTCTCCCGGCGGTCGCCCAGCACCAGCTCGCGGCCGCCATGGCGCAGGCGGACGCGTTGCGGCAGGTGGCCGGTGCGCGCGTCGATCTGGATCGACGGCAGCATGCTGGTCGCGTCCTCCTGCTGCCACAGCACCTCGAAGAGCTCGACTTCCTCGGCACGGCCGCGCACCGGCGTGACGTCGATCTGGCGCGTCACCGCCCGCCATTCCGGCGACAGGCGCGAGACCATCTCGGAGGTGAGGATCACCTGCCCGGCCTTCGCCTGGCTGGTCATGCGGTTCGCGGTGTGGACCGAGGCGCCGAAGATGTCGCGGTTCTCCAGCACCACGGGCCCGAAGTGACAGCCGATGCGGATCGCGACGTGCTGCCCCTGCACCACCAGGGCGGGCCGGGAGCCGATGTCCTGCTGCATCTCGCCCGCGGCGTTCACGGCGTCGTTCGCCGTCGGGAAGATCGCGAGGATCTCGTCGCCGATGGTCTTGATCACCGAGCCGCGGTTGCGCTCGGTCGCGGCGCGCATGATGTCCACGCACGCGACCACCATGTCGCGTGCCTTGAGGTCGCCGAGCACCTCGTAGAGGCGCGTGCTACCCACGACATCCGCGAACAGGACGGCGACTTCGGTCTCTTTGCTCATCTGCGGCGGCCGCGGATCCCCGGCGTGAACGACTGCGGCCAATGGTGGCCGTCGGACGATTATACAGACGCCGGCCGACCCGTCCTCACGCCGCGCGCTGGAACACGCGCAGCGACTCGAGCAGCACCTCGGCGCCCGCCCCCGGGCGACTGCCCTGCTCCGACAGGAAGCGCCGCCACGACCTTGCACCCGCGAACCCGGCGTAGAGCCCGTGCAGCGGTCGCAACATCAGCGGCAGTCGGTGTCCCTCGCCCAGCATGCGCTCGACGTAAGCAGCGTACTTCATGATCACTTCGTCGCGGGTCGGCAGCGTCCAGGTGCCGTCGACGAATTCGCGGTGCAGCTCCGCGAGCATGTACGGCTCCTGGTATGCCTGCCGCCCCAGCATGACGCCGTCGCACTGGCCCCACCACTCGCGCACCTGTGCGACGGTCTTCAGGCCGCCGTTCAGGATCACCGTCAGTTCCGGGTTCTCGCGCTTCAGGCGCGCCACCATTTCGTAGCGCAGCGGCGGAATCTCGCGATTCTCCTTCGGCGTCAATCCCTCGAGGATCGCCTTGCGCGCGTGGACGATGAACACGCTAACGCCGGAGCGGCGCACCGTCTGCACGAAATGATCGAAGAAGCCGTAGTCGTCGAGCTCGTCGATGCCGATTCGGCACTTGATCGTGACCGGCACGCGGACGACATCGCGCATCGCGCCCAGGCAGTCGGACACGAGGGCCGGCTCGGCCATCAGGCACGCGCCGAAATTCCCTTCCTGGACCCGGTCGCTCGGGCAGCCGACATTCAGGTTGATCTCCGCGTAGCCGCGCTCCTCGCCGAGCTTCGCCGCCCGCGCGAGCAGCGCGGGATCGGAACCGCCGACCTGCAGCGCAACCGGCGACTCCCCCGGGTCGAAGCCGAGCAGCCGATCGAGGTTGCCGTGCACCAGTGCAAGCGCGGCCACCATCTCCGTGTAGAGCAGCGCGCCCGGGCTCAGCAGCCGGTGCAGGTAGCGGCAGTGACGGTCCGTGTAATCCATCATCGGCGCCACGGAAATCCGCCGGTCCAGAAAATGGGGACATTCCCCTATTTCTCGGCGAAATAGGGGAATGTCCCCATTTTCAATCTGCTGGGTCATATCCGCGCCGTCTCCTCGACCAGCCAGTCCACCACGGCCTTGAGTGCGTCGGGCTCCGAAGCACCCGCCGCGAGCGCGCCTTCGTACACCGCGATCTGCCGGTGCGCGCTCGTGCCGCGCTCGAGGATCCCGCGCAGCCCCTCGACCTCCGCCACGCAGCCGAGCGCCTCGGCGTCCTCGCGGACCAGCTCGATCAGTTCCTCGAGCAGTTCTGCGAACGGGACGATGCGCTTCTTGCCGAGGTCGAGCAGGCCGGCGTCGAACGAGTAGCGCATCGCGCGCCAGCGATTTTCGCCCAGGAGCAGGTGCGAGTACATCCGCCAGCGCTGGTTCGCGCGGCGCAGCCGGTGGAGCATGCGCAGCAGGCACTGGTTGAGCGCCGCGAGCGAAAGCGCGTCCTCCATGCGCGTGCAGCAGTCCATGACCCGCGTCTCGAGCGTCGGGTAGCGCAGGCTCGGGCGCAGGTCCCACCAGATCCGCGAGGTGTCGGCGATGATGCCGGTCTCGACCAGGATGTCCGTGTGCCTGCGGTACTCGCCCCAGCTCGAGAAGTGCTCCGGCAGCCCGGTGCGCGGCACGCCGTTGAAGATCATGAGCCGGAAGGACATGAGACCGGTGCGCTCGCCCTCCCAGAACGGCGAACTGCAGGACAGCGCCAGCAGGTGCGGCAGGAAGTACGTGAGCTGGTTCAGCAGGTCGATGCGAACCTCGTCGTCGTCGAATCCGACGTGGACATGCAGGCCGCAGACCATCAGGCGCCGCGCCGCCCCCTGCATCTCCTCCATGAGCGCCACGTAGCGCTCCTTGTCGGTGCGTTTCTGCGTCGCGGTGAGCGAGAACGGGTGACTCGACGCCGCGATCGGCGCGAGCCCGTGCCTGGCGCTCTCCTCGACCACGGCGCGGCGCAGCTCGCCGAGCTGGATGCGCGCCTCGCCGACCGAGCGGCACACGGGTGTCGCGACCTCGATCTGCGCGCGCAGGAACTCCGGGAACGCGCGCCCCGCAGTGCGCTCGTGCAGGTCGTCGAAGAGCCTTGCCGGTGGATCGCTTGCGACGGCCCCGGTCTCGCGGTCCACGAGCAGGTACTCCTCCTCGATGCCGAGGGTGAACGGGGGTTCGCTCGCGCTCATGACGCTACCGATGCGGCGGGTCGTGGCGCCGCGGCTTCGCCCGACCAGCCCGCGGATCAGCCGCGAGAGAATCCGCACCCAGCGCTCCACGCCCGCGGGCGACTCGAGCAGGTCCTGCCTGACCTCGATGCAGACGTGCGGCAGACCCCGGGCCTCCGCATGGTGGTCGACGGTGTAGTCCGACGGGTGCCGGCCGCTGTAGGGCTCGTTGTCCCCGACGACGATGCCCTCGATCGCGCGCAGGCCGGCGAGCATGTGGCGCGCCGACGCCTCGTCCCGGTCCCAGAGCACGCCCACGTGCCAGGGCCGGAGGCCCCCCTCCATCCTTGGCGTGAAGCTGTGCACCGACACGAAGAGCGGCACCACCCCCCGCGCGCGGAATCCGCCCAGCATGGCTGCGATCGCCTCGTGGTACGGGTCGTAGAAGCAGCCGAGCCGCGCCCGCCGCTCGAGTTCATCCACGGACCGGTTGCCCGGGATCACCCACCCGTCGCTCTCGGTCCGGATCGCCTCAGGGTCGTACGGTGGCCGGTTGCAGTCCACGACGAGGCGGGAGTAGCCGGCGAGCACCGCAGGCGCGTCGAGGGCGTTCGCGATGCCCCGCGTGAGTTCGCCGGCGCCCAGGTCCCAGGCGATGTGCTCCCAGGTCTGCAGGGGCGGCAGCCCGAGCCGCTGCATCGCCCTGGGGAAGGCCCGGCTCGCGTGGTCGCAGACCACCAGCGCCGGTGCCGCCCCGTGCTCGTGGAGCACCACGAATGGCGGCGGGTCGTCGCGCCCGATGAGGGAATGGCTGGCCGGGAGGTGGTCGGGATGGTCTGTGGGCATGGCGCGGTCAGGCACGGCGGCGGCGGAATTGTACCGGATGGCCCCGCAACGCCCCGGCCCGGCCCACGTGCCCGCGAGCCACCACCCTCCGCCCGGCGGGCCGAATCCCGGCCCGTCCGAATGCGACCCGAGTCACATCTGCGGCGGGCGCCCCGCGCCTAGTATCCGGTACCGCCTGCCCCGGTATGTGGCCGGCCGGCATGGTGTGGCACTGATGGACCGGCCCAAGCATCTCGCCCGCAACGAGGCGCCCTCGAGCCACGGACAGGACACGCGCCTGCCCGCGGAAGCGGTCGCGCCCGTCGCCCGCGCCGAACCCTCCCTGGGCGACGGCGGTGCGGCAATGCAGCTGCAGGCGATCGTGGACCACGTCAAGGACGCGATCCTCTCGGTGGACGACAGCGGCCGCATCGAGACCATGAACAGCACCGCCGAGCGGATCTTCGGCTACACCGAGGAGACCCTGCGCGGCCGCAAGCTCGACCTCCTCATCCCGTCCCTCGGACGCCGCGCGGCACTGACCGACGCGCTCGAGGAACTGTCCGAGTCCATGGAAGACACGCAGTTCGACCTCGCGCCCCACGAGACGCGCGGCCGGCGCCACGACGGAACGCTCTTCGACGCGGAACTCGGCGTGAGCAAGGTGAAGATCGACCGCCGCGACGTATTCATCGTGTGCCTGCGCGAGACCACCGAGCGCAAGCTCGCCGAGGCCGCGATCCGCGAGAGCGAGGCACGCTACCGCACGCTGGTCGAGAACGCGCCCGGAAGCCATCGTCGTCTTCGACGTCGACCTCGCGCGCTTCGTCGAGTGCAACGAAAACGCCGTGCGGTTCTTCAAGATGACGCGCGAGGAGCTGCTGGCGGTCGGGCCCGAGAGGATCAGCGCGCCGGTGCAGGCCGACGGAGCGCCTTCGTTCGGCGTCTCGCGCGGCAACATCAATCGCGCGCTCAACGGCGAGGCGCCCTGCTTCGAGTGGCTGCATCGCGACGCGCTCGGGCACGACATCCCCTGCGAGGTGCGCCTGGTGCGCCTGCCAGCCTCCGGGCGTCGCCTGATCCGCGGCAGCATCACGGATATCACGGAGCGCAAGCGCAGCGAGTTTCTCGCTGCCGGGGAGCGGCGCGTCTTCGAGTGCATCGCCGGCAACGCCAGCCTGCCGTCCACGCTCGAAGCGATCGCGGAGACGGCGGAGCACGTCACGCCCGAGTCGCTTTGCACGGTGAGCCTCTACGAGCCCGCCCCGAACCTGCTCCGCTGCGTCGCCGGCGAGCGCCTGCCGGCACCCTTCCTCGAGCGGCTCCGACAGGTGGAGGTGGGCCCGAGGAACGGCTCATGCGCCGCCGCGATCTTCCTGCAGCGGCAGGTGGTGGTCGCGGAAATCTCGCGCGATGCACTGTGGGAACACCTGCGCGCGCCGGCCCTGGCCGCGGGACTGCGCGCCTGCTGGTCCACGCCGATCCGTTCTTCGGACGGCCGCATGCTCGGCACCGTGGCGCTCTACTTCCACCAGCCGCGCAGCCCGCTCAAGCGCGACTTCGAACTCATGGGGCGCCTGACCGCGCTCGCAGGAATCGCCATCGAGCGCAGGCAGTCGGAGGAGGCCCTGCGTCGCAGCGAGGCACGGTATCGCGGCCTGTTCGAGAACGTGATCGAGGGCGTGTACCGCACGGACACCTCCGGCCGGCTCGAATCCGTCAACCCGGCCCTCGTGAAGATGCTCGGCTTCGAGCGGGACGAGGAGCTGCTCTGCCTGCCATCCGCTGATTCCCTGTACGTGGACCCCACCGACCGCAAGAGGATCATCGAGGCGCTGCACCGCGACGGTCGCGTGCACAGCGCCGAATTCCAGCTGCGACGCCAGGACGGCCAGGTCATCACCGTCCTCGAGAACGCGCGCGTCGTGCACGACGCGGACGGCACGATCGTGGGCTACGAGGGCACGCTCGCCGACATCAGCAAGCGCAAGCTCGCCGAACTGCAGCTCGCCGAGGAGAAGGAGAAGGCGCAGGTCACGCTGCAGTCCATCGGCGACGCCGTGCTCACGGCCGACGCCCAGGCCGCGTCGAGTACCTGAACCCGGTCGCGGAGCAGCTCACCGGCTGGACCACCGCCGAGGCGGCGGGCCGCCCGGTGTCCGAGATCTTCCAGGTGCTGGACGAGATCGACCCGCGTGCCGATCGACAGCCCGATCCTTCGCTGCCTGCGCGAGGACCGCGCCGTGGAGCTGCCCGAACCCGCCGCTGCTCGTCAATCGCCGCGGCCAGGAAATCTCGATCCAGGACTCCGCCGCACCGATCCGCGACCGGAACGGCCGGCTGATCGGCGCGGTCACTGGTCTTCCACGACGTGAGCCAGGAGCGGCGACTGCAGCGCGCCCTCGCCTACCAGGCGACGCACGACGCCCTCACCGGGCTCATCAACCGTCGCGAGTTCGAGCTCCGGCTCGGCGAGTCGCTGCAGACGGCGCGCGAGTCCGAGGACCTGCGCCACGTGCTGCTGTACCTCGACCTCGACCAGTTCAAGGTCGTCAACGACACCTGCGGGCACGAGGCCGGCGACCGCCTGTTGAAGCAGGTGACGAGCGTCGTGCAGACGCGCATCCGCACCACCGACATCCTGGCGCGCCTGGGCGGAGACGAGTTCGGCGTGCTGCTCCGCGACTGCACGCCCGACACCGCGCAGCGCATCGCCGAGAGCCTGCGCCAGGCCATCCGCGACTTCCGCTTCGTCTGGCAGGAACGCGTCCTCAAGGTCGGCGTTTCGATCGGAGTCGCGCGAGATCACCGGCCAGTCGGAAACCCCGGCGACCGTGATGAGCGCGGCCGACGTGGCCTGCTATTCGGCCAAGGACTCGGGGCGCAACCGCGTGCAGACCTACGAGCAGGGCCGGGCACCCGAGCGGCACCGCGAAATGCAGTGGGTCTCGCGCATCAACCGCGCCTGCGAGGAGGACCGGCTGATTCTCCTGTGCCAGCCCATCGTGCCGATCCGCGCGGGCGTCGAGAAGCTGAGGAAGTTCGAACTGCTGCTGCGCATGCGCGACGAGCAAGGGTCGCTGGTGCAGCCCGCCGAGTTCATTCCCGCGGCGGAGCGCTACAACCTGATGCCCGCGATCGACCGCTGGGTCGTGCGGCAGGCCTGCACGCGGCTCGCGCACCGGCGCACCGACGCCGGAGTGCGGGAGGCTTTCACCCTCGGCATCAACATCTCCGGGACCACGCTCAACGACGAGCAGTTCCTCGACTACGTCATCGCCGAGATGGCGGCGGCGGACCTGAGCCCGGGCGCGCTGTGCTTCGAACTCACCGAGGCGGCCGCCATGACGAGCCTGGCCGCGGCGACCCATTTCATCACCGAGCTGCGCCGCCGCGGCTGCCGCTTCGCGCTCGACGACTTCGGCAGCGGCCTGTCGTCGTTCATGTTCCTGAAGAACCTGCCGGTCGACTACCTGAAGATCGACGGGCAGTTCATGCACAACGTCATGCACGACCGCATCGACCGCAGCATGGTCGAGGCGATCGCCCAGATCGGCGACACGATGGGGATCGGCACCATCGCCGAACGCGTCGACTCCGCGCAGGTGCTCGTGCGCCTCGCCGAAATCGGCATCCAGTACGCGCAGGGGCACTACATCAGCGTGCCCCTGCCGGTCGAGGTGCTGGACTCGCTGCTGGCCGACGAGTCCCCGAGCATCCGTCTGACCGCATAAATAGGGGACATTCCCCTATTTCCGAAAATAGGGGAATGTCCCCATTTTCGGCACGAATGCCTGGAGCAAGGAGTGCGCGGCTGGCGCACGATCGGCTGATGCCAAGGACGGCTAGAACACTGCTCGCAGGTGCTTACTACCATCTCATCAACCGAGGTAACAACCGGGCCGCGCTGTTCGACGATCCTCGCGCGTACAGGTCATTCCTGCGCTTGATCGCCAGGGCGCAGGAACGAGTCCCGCTTGCGATCCTGGCCTGCTGCGTGATGCCGAATCACTTCCATCTGATCGCGACGGCCAGGGCGGCCGGCGACATCAGCCGCTGGATGCACTGGCTTCTCACCACCCACGGTCAGCACTATCACCTCGAGCACGGTACCTCGGGCCGCGTCTGGCAGGGGCGCTACAAAGCATTCCCGATCCAGCACGATGGCCACCTACTGACAGTCATACGGTACGTCGAGCGGAACGCCCTAAGAGCCGGGCTTGTCGAGCGCGCTGAGCAGTGGCCATGGGGCAGCCTTGCGTGGCGACTGGGCCGCACCAGCGCCCCGACGCTCACCGACCCACCGGTGCCGCTGCCCTCGGACTGGAGGTCATATGTGAATGCTCCGCAGACGGAGGGAGAACTGGAGGCACTACGCGCATGCGTGAACGGCCAGCGGCCGTACGGCGACGAGGGCTGGTCCGATCATGCGTCGAGCGCACTTGGAATGCTCCCGTCCCCACGCCGCCGGGGGCGACCGGCTAAATGGGGAATGTCCCCTATTTTTCCGAAATAGGGGAATGTCCCCTATTCCGCCTCGACGCGCCCGGCGCGCTTGCGGTCGTGTTCCTTGAGCGCACGCTTGCGCAGCCGGATCGACGCAGGAGTGATCTCCACCAGCTCGTCGTCCTCGATGAACTCCATCGCCTGCTCGAGGGTGTAGCGAATCGGCGGCGTGAGCACGATGTTCTCGTCGCGGCCCGCGGCGCGGATGTTGGTGAGCTTCTTGCCCTTGAGCGGATTCACCACGAGGTCGTTGTCGCGGCTGTGGATGCCGACGATCTGTCCCTCGTAGACCTCGTCGCCGTGGGCGACCATGAGCTGCCCGCGCTCCTGCAGGTTGAAGAGCGAGTAGCCGAGCACCTGCCCTGCCCGTTCGAGATCATCACGCCGTTCTGGCGCGCGGCGATCGGCCTGTCGAGCACCGGCGCGTAATGGTCGAACACGTGGAACAGGAGCCCCAGCCCCGACGTGGTCGTGCGGAACTCGGTCTGGAAGCCGATCAGCCCGCGCGCCGGAATCACGTAGTCGAGCCGCACGCGGCCCTTGCCATCCGGGTGCATCGCCTGCAGCTGGCCGCCGCGGCTGCCGAGCGCGGTCATGACCGCGCCCTGGCTCGAGTCCTCGATGTCCACGGCGAGGATCTCGTAGGGCTCGTTCGGCACGCCGTCGATCTCCTTGATCACGACCCGCGGACGCGACACGGCGATCTCGTAGCCCTCGCGACGCATGTTCTCGAGCAGCACGCCGAGGTGCAGCTCGCCGCGACCGTAGACCTGGAACTTGTCCGGATCGTCCGTCTCCTCGACGCGCAGCGCCACGTTCGTGAGCGCCTCGCGCAGCAGCCGCTCGCGGATCTGCCGGCTGGTGAGGTACTTGCCTTCCCTGCCCGCGAACGGCGAGGTGTTGACCTCGAAGGTCATGCCGATGGTCGGCTCGTCCACGACGAGCGGTGGCAACGCCTCAGGTCTAGCCGGGTCGCACAACGTATCCGAGATCGCCGGCGCCTCGATGCCCGCGAACGCCACGATGTCGCCCGCATCCACCGAGTCCACCTCGATGCGATCGAGCCCCAGGAAGCCGAGCACCTGGAGGATCCGCTCGTTGCGCGCGCGTGCCCTGGCGATCCACGACCGTGACCTGCATGCCGCGCTTCAAGGTGCCGCGCTTGATGCGGCCGATGCCGATCGCGCCGACGTAGCTCGAGTAGTCGAGCTGCGAGACCTGGAGCTGCAGCGGGCCCTCGAGGTCCACGTCCGGCGGCGGGCAGTGCTTGATGATGTCCTGGAAGAGCGCCGTCATGTCGCCGCCGCGATGACCCGGGTCGTGCGTGGCGAACCCCTGGATCGCGGAGGTATACACGACCGGGAAGTCGAGCTGCGCCTCGGTCGCGCCCAGGCGGTCGAACAGGTCGAAGGTCTGGTCCAGCACCCAGTTCGGGCGCGCCTCGTGTCGGTCGATCTTGTTGATCACCACGATCGGGCGCAGCCCGTGCGCGAACGCCTTCTGCGTCACGAAGCGGGTCTGCGGCATCGGGCCGTCCACGGCGTCCACCAGCAGCAGCACCGAGTCCACCATCGAGAGCACGCGCTCGACCTCACCGCCGAAGTCCGCGTGGCCCGGCGTGTCCACGATGTTGATCCGGTAGTCGTTCCACCGGATCGCGGTGTTCTTTGCCAGGATCGTGATGCCGCGCTCGCGCTCGAGGTCGTTCGAATCCATGACCCGGTCGACTACGGCCTTGCGGGCGTCGAACGTCCCCGATTGCCTGAGAAGCTGGTCGACCAGTGTCGTCTTGCCGTGGTCGACGTGCGCGATGATCGCGATGTTTCGAAGGTGTCTGGTGGGATCAACGGTCACGGCGGGCGCCCGGGGAAAAAGGGCGCGGAGTATACCCGGGAAACCGGGGACATTCTCCTTTTCGGTTTCCGCCCGCCCTGGACGCAAGTGACTGGAAAATCAGCGAAACGGCGGCGAAAGGGAGAATGTCCCCTTTTAGCAGGCGCCGAAAAGAAATAGGGGAATGTCCCCTATTTCCTTGTCCCCTACTGGTTCGTGGTTTCCTCGGCCTTCATCGACTTGACGGGAGCCTCGCCGGTCCCGGCGGCTGCAGCCGGCTTCACGGCGGGCGGCGGGTCGCCGACGACGATGGGTACCGAGAACGCCCGCGCGTCGCTCTGGACCTTGGTGCTCATCTTTGCGGTGACGCCGACGTAGTAGACCCCGTTGGCCGCCGGCTGCACCAGCAGCTTGATCTTGTACTGCACGCCGGCCACCACGTTCTGGAAGCTCGCGCTGCCGCCCGTAACGACGTCGAGCCCCGTCATGCCGTGCGCCTCGACCTCGAGCGAGTCCGCGGCCACCCGCGGCACGAACGCGAGTTCCACCTCCAGCGGCTGCCCCGCAACCGGCTTCGCCAGCAGCTCGTACTGCAGGTCCACGGCCGCAGCGGCCTTGCCGACCGCGACCGCATTCGCCATCTGTTCGTCGGCCTTGCCGGAGGCCGCCTTGGCCGCTCGCGCCGCCTTCTGCGCGGCGGTCTGCGTCCGGTTCGCTGACGCGGACTCGTCGTCCTTGCCGCCGCAGCCCGCAAGCGTCGCCACCAGCGCGAACGTCGCGAGAGCACGGAGCATCGGGTGGCGGGCTACTTGCATCGTTCAGTTCCTCAACCGGTGATCGTGACGGTCATGCACGTGAGGCCGCGGCGCGTCGTCGCCGCCGGCTTCACGTGGCTGTAATCGTAGACCTCGAGCACGTAGTCGCCCACGGTGACGGGCACCCCAAGCGCCTGTTCAGTGTACGAGCCGCCCGCGCCCTGGGTCGTGTACTCCTGGAAATACTGCACGCTCAGGCCACGGCGCAGGACGAAATCCGGGTCGGGCGTGGGCGTGCCGGTGTTGCAGGTCGCATCGCCCGCGAGGCAGCTCACGCTGACGTCGATCGACCCGTTCGTCGGCACCGTGAAGCGCAGGTAACGCCGGTTGCCGATCTTGTTCTCGACGCCGGCGACGATGTCGCCGCAGACCCTCACCGGGGCGCCGTTCAGCGCGACGTTCGAGTACATCGGCAAAACGAGGGTCGGATCCTCGGGCGCGACCATGCCCGAGTTCGTTTCGGTCGTCGCGTATGCGTCCATCGTCGTGGCCACGATGTCCTCGGCCTGCACACGCGCGTTGATTGCGGCGACCGGTGCACCGGGCAACTGCTTCAGCGCCGTCACGAACGAAAAGACGCTGTTGAGCGGTACACCGTCCCGGAGCGCATTCACCATCACCTGGTACAGCGGCGCGTAGCCGAGCGCCACGCCGTCGTCGTTCAGCCCGTCATAGAGGTCGAACGTCAGCGCCATCATCGACATCTCGTTGTACCAGCCCGGCAGCGCATTCGCGGGGACCTGACCCTTCTCGATGTCGAATTGGAGGACCTGCTGCTGCTGCGATCCCATCGAATCCCGGTACAGCGGGTCGTCGAGGACCATCGCCGAGAACGCGTCCGCGAACCCCTCGCTGAAGGCGAGGCGCAGGTCGAGCCGCTCGTCGAGCGAGTGCGCCCCGCCCGTCGAGTCGGAGCGGCTCACCTGGTCCTCGAGGAAGTGCTGGAACTCGTGCGCGATGACGTGCTGGTCGAACTCGTCCGTGTCCGTATTTGCGGCGCCGAGCACGTAGATGCCGGCGGGCGCGGCACCCGGCTGGTAGGCCGTCGAGATGATCCAGCCGAGCCCGGGATTCCACGGGCCGGCGGGCTGGTTGTGCTCGCTCCAGAACACCCTGAGCGGCGCGAGCGCCAGCAGGCTGTCGCCCTGGGCCACCACGAACTGCACGGCGGAGTACAGCGTGTCCAGGATCGCGAACGGCGCCGCGGCCCGCGGGCCCGTGTACCCGGCGTACAGGCTCCAGCCCGAGGGCGCGTTCAGGTTGCGCGTCTGGCCCGCCGTGCCGGTGTCGAACGGGCTGCCGTCGATGGCGTAGAGCGCGTTCGCGCCGCCGTAGTTGTCCTGCACCTCGATGTCCCAGGTCGGGGCCGGCGCCACGTTGACCACCGAGACCGACCGCGCCTTGGCGCGGACGAACGCGCGGGTACTGACCGGCGCAGCCAGCGAGTAGTGGCCGATGCCGTCGGTGGCCGCAGTCGCAAGCACCGCCCTCGTGCAGGCCTGCACGAGTTCCACGGTGACGGCCCGCGCCGGCCGCTGCTGGATATTCGCGAAATCGAGTCCGCCGGTGATGAAAGACCCGTCGAGGCAGCCCACGATGGGGCAGTCGTGGAACGGCACGCGGTCGTAGGTGATGACACCGCTCACCGCCACCGTGGCCGGCGGCGCGCCCGGGGTCGCCGTCACCTGCCGCGTGGTCGTGCTCCTCCCGCCCTTGTTGTCGGTCACCGTCAGCGTGATCGTGTACGTGCCCGCGATCGTGTAGGTGTGGGTCGTCGTCGCGCCGCCACCGGTCGCGCAGTCGCCGAAATCCCATGCGTAGGCCGTGATGCTGCCGTCAGGGTCCGTCGAGGCCGAGCCGTTGACGGTGACCACGACGGGCGTTGCGCCCGTGGCCGGCGTCGCCGTGAACGACGCCACCGGGAACCGGTTGGACTTCTTGCCGCCCCCGCCTCCGCCGCCGCCGCAGGCGGCCAGTGCGAACACGGCCAGAACGATGAGCAGCCAATTGATGAGGATTTTCAAGCGCTTACCGTTGGAACCTGACGCGGAAATAATATCACGCGGGCCGATCCCGGGGCCCCGCCCTGGGCAGGAAGCTGGACCACGACGGACTCGGCGTCGGGTCGGCTCCGCTAGAGGGAATTATACGCGCCCTGCGCCCGTCAGTTCCGCTGCAACTCGGGCTCGCGCAGCAACCTGAACTCCCACTCGAGTTGCGAGCGGACGATGGTGTCGAGATCGTCGAATCGCGGCTGCCAGCCCAGCACCGCGCGGATACGCTCGGCGTGCGCCACGAGCGACGGCGGGTCGCCCGCGCGGCGCGGGCCCTCGACAACCTTGAGCGGCTTGCCGTTCGCGCGCTCCACCGTCTTCAGCACGTCGCGCACGCTGTAGCCGTGCCCGTAGCCGCAGTTGAGCGTGGTCGAGCCGCCGCCCGCGCGCAGGTAATCGAGCGCCTTCAGGTGCGCGGCCGCGAGGTCCTCGACGTGGATGTAGTCGCGCACGCCCGTGCCATCGGGCGTCGGGTAGTCCGTGCCGAAGATCGAGACCTCGGGCCGCTTGCCCGCGGCCTGCTGGCAGGCCACCTTCATCAGCAGTGTCGCGTTCGGCGCCGTGGACTGGCCGATGCGGCCGCCCGGATCGCTGCCCGCGACGTTGAAGTAGCGCAGCGCGACATAGCGGAGCTTCGACGCGGCCGCGAGGTCGCGCAGCATCCACTCGCTCATGAGCTTCGAGAGCTGCCGTAGGGATTGATCGGCGCGGTCGGCGAGTCCTCGCGCGCGAGGCCCTCCGCCGGGTATGCCGTAGACGGCGGCGGTCGAGGAGAAGATGAATGCTGGGCCACCGCCCGCGCGATCGCAGCACTCGAGGAGGTTGCGCGTGGCACAGGTGTTGTTGCCGTAGTACTTGAGCGGGTTGCGACCCGACTCGGGCACGATGGTGTGGGCGGCGAAGTGCATCACGGTCGTGATCGCGTGCTCCGCGAGCACCCGCGCCACCGCTCCCGATCGCCGGTGTCGCCGACGACCAGCGGCCCCCGAGCACCGCGCGCGAAAGCCCGTCGAGAGATTGTCGAGCACCACGACGTGCTCGCCGCGCTCGACGAGCTGGCGGACCACGTGACTGCCGATGTATCCGGCGCCGCCGGTGACGAGGATCGTGGACATGCGCGAATCTACAGGAATTAGGGACATTCCCCTATTTCGGAAAAATAGGGGAATGTCCCCTATTCCATGGCGGCCATCTGCTCGCGCAGGTCGAGGACGTGCTGCTCCCAGTACTTCGGCTCCTCGAACCACGGGAACGCGCGCGGAAATGCCGGGTCCTCCCAGCGCCGCGCGAGCCAGCCGGCGTAATGCATGATCCTGAGCGTCCTGAGCGGCTCGATCAGCCGCAGCTCGTGGTAATCGAAGTCCGCGAACTGCGCATACCCCTCGAGCAGGTCGTCCAGCTGCGACTGGATCTCCTCCGGGCGGCCGGAGACCAGCATCCACAGGTCCTGCACCGCGGGCCCGGTCATGCAGTCGTCGAGGTCCACGAAGTGCGGACCCGCGTCGGTCCACAGCACGTTGCCGGGATGGCAGTCGCCGTGCAGGCGCAGCGTGCGGTATGGCGTCGCCTCATTGAAGCGCTGCTCGACGATCATCAACGCATCCCGGGCGACTGACTCGTACGCAGGCTCGAGGTGCGGCGGGATCCATCCCTCCTCGAGCAGGTAGCCCATGGTCTCGCCGCCCATGACCCGCCAGTCGAGCCGCGGCCGGTGACGGAACTGCCGCGTCCGGCCGATCGCGTGGATGCGCGCGATGAACCGGCCCATCCACAGCCGCTCGTCCTTCGTGCCGAGCTCTGGCCAGTGTCCGCCCTGGCGCGGGTAGACCGCGTAGCGAAAGCCGTGCGACTCGTGCAACGACCGTCCGTCACGGACTTCGGGCGCGACCACCGGCACCTCGGCCGCGGCGAGCTCAAGCGCGAACGCGTGCTCCTCGAGGATCGCGGGCGTGCTCCAGCGCCCCGGCCGGTAGAACTTCACGACGACCGGGGTCTCCTCCTCGCGCCCGACCTGGTAGACGCGGTTCTCGTAGCTGTTCAGCGCGAGGACGCGGCCGTCGCAACGGTGCCCGATGGCCTCGACGGCCTCGATCACGACGTCCGGAGTCAGCGTGGAATACGGATGTGGAGTGGCACGTGGCGCTTGGCGGGGCACGGGAGGAATATACCTGCCGGACGCGTCACAATGCGCGCGTGAACCCCGGCCGCCGACTCCGCCTCCCCTCCCTGCGCCCGCGCTCGCTCCGCGGCCTGGTCCTGCTTGGCTTCGCGGCCGTGGTGCTGCCGCTGCTGCTCGGCACGCTCGGCGCGGCGATCGAAATGCGCAACCTCGCGCAGGCCAGCGAGCGGCTGGTCGCGAACGGCGTGGCGGCCACCCAGTACACGCAGTCGCTCGTGCGCCAGGTGGCGTCGCTCGAGCGCACCGCCCGCCTCTACCAGATCCTGCGCCGCCCGGGCCTGCTCACGATCTTCCAGAAGAACAGCACGCTGCTAGGCACGACGCTCGACGGCCTCGAGGACCTGCCCGGCGACCCGGCCCGCGCCGCGGTCATCGGCCGCATGCGGACCGGAATCACCGCGATCGACCAGGGACTGGCGTCGCAGCACAGCGCCCGCATCAGCGGAGCCCTGCGGCAATTCACGCAGCTTTCACGGGATGCGGGCGAACTCTCGAGGCTCGCGAGCCGCCAGACGGACCGCGAACTGAAGGCCCTGCGCGCCGAGACCGACAACGCGCGCAAGCGCATCCTCTGGCAGACGACGATGCTCGTGCCGGTGACCATCGGGCTCGTGCTGCTCTTCACGCTGTTCCTCGCGCGGCCCATCCGCCGCATCGACGACGCCATCGGCAGGATCGGCCACGGACGCCTCGACGAGCCGGTCATCGAGGAGGGCCCGACCGACCTCGCGCGCTCGCGCGCCAGCTCGAATGGCTGCGCCTGCGCCTCGTCGAGATCTCCGAGGAGCGCAACCGCTTCCTGCGCCACATGTCGCACGAACTCAAGACGCCGCTCGCGAACATCCGCGAAGGCACGGACCTCTGCTCGAGGGCGCCGTCGGCGACGCTCGACGAGCCGAAGCGCGAGGTCGCCGGCATCCTGCGCGACAACGCCTCGCGCTGCAGCGCCTGATCGAGAACCTGCTGTCCTTCAGCGCGTGGCAGTCGCAGGCGCGTCGGGCTCGACCTCATCGAGTTCCCGCTAGGCGCTGTGTCCGGCAGGTCGTCGATGCCCACCGCCTCCCGCTGGTCGCGCGCCGCATCAAGCTCGACCTGCAGTCGCCGACCTCGAATCAGTGCCGATCGCGCAAGCTGAGGCTCGTGCTCGACAACCTGCTCTCCAACGCGCTCAAGTTCACGCCCGCGGCGGCACGGTCACGCGCGCGCGCAGCTCGAGGGCGAGAGCCTCGTGATCGACTTGGCCGACACCGGCCCCGGCATCCCGCCCGAGGACCGCCCGCGATCTTCGAGGCGTTTTATAATGGCGCGCGCCGCAAGGCAGCTCTGGCGGCACGGGTATCGGCCTCTCCGTCGTGCTGGAGTTCGTGCAGGCCCACGGCGGCCGATCGCGATCATCGACGGCGAATTCCCCGGCGCGCACTTCCGCGTGCGGTTGCCGGTGGGCGGCGCGGGCGGATCCGACGCCGCGCAGTCGTCCTGAGCTACGCCGCGTCCACGACCACGAGCTCGAGCTCGAGCTCGAGCGTCGCCTGCGGCACGGGCAAATCGAGAGTGCCTACACGCTCGCCGGATGTCGCTCGACGTCCGTGCGCGCGAAATCACCACCCTTGAAGAGCAGCGGCTCCCCGCTCACCTTCGAGAGCGCGTAGGAAAAGCAGTCGCCGAAATTGAGCCCGGCCGCGTGATTGCCCTTGCCGAAGTCGCGATGCGCTCGTCGCGCGTCGTGCGCCTGGTCCGCGTCCACCGGCACGAGGCCGATCGACGCCTTCGCGATCAGCAGATCGAGATCACGCACGGCCTCAGGGCCGCGACGCGTCGTGAGCACGATCGAGCACTCGACGAAGGACACCACCGACATCGAGCACGAGCCCGCAGCCTCGATGGCCTCCGCGAAGGCTGCCCGCTCGGGCTCGTCCTGGAGGATCGCAAGCACCGCAGACGTATCGAGAATCATCCGCGCGGCAACCCGTGGGAGTCGTAGCCCAGGATTGCCTCGGCGCTGCGGTCGTCCACGACCGGCAGAGCCGCGCAGTGCGCCGCGATCTCGTTGATGTCGTCCAGGAGCCGACTCCTGCCACGCACGTGCTGCGTACGCTCCAATCGCTCCTGGAGCGACCTGCGCACCGCCTCCGTCTTGGTCTCGCCCGTGAGGGCCGCCAGGGCGGCTGCGAGCCTCTCGGTCTCCGCGTTCCTGATGTTCAGCGCCATTGTTTCATTATGTGTAGCTTTTTGTGATGCTGTATCATAGCGCCCTTAGCCCTGAACTCAAGTGCCCCCAAGGGCTACTATTCGCCCCTGCCGGCGCCACGACCACCTGCATTTCGCCCCCGTTCGATCCCGTAATCGCCGGCGCCCCATGACCACCAGACGCGCTGCCACCATCCTCGGGTTTCTCCCGGCGCTCCCCGTCCTCGCCGCCTGCGCCGACTCTCGGATCGCACAGCCAGGGACTGCCCAGCCGCGCCGGCCACCAGCACCCCGGCTCCCACGACCCTCGCGCCCTACCTCGAGGCGATCGCGAACATGGCGCCCGGCGACCCGGCGCGACAGCAGGCCGAGCTCACGTCGGCCCTCGCTGCCGCGCAGCAGTCACCCAATTCAGCGGACACCCTGCGTTACGCGCTCGTGCTCGGCTGCGCGGGCCACAAGGACAGCAACCCCGTCGAGGCGAAGCATCTGCTTTCGGACCTGCTCGCCGGCCCGAACGACTTGCCGCTCGGGAGCGCGAACTCGCGAACGCCTATCTGCGCGAGTTCGACGCGCGGGTCGCGCTCTACGCCGAGCTCGCACGGCAACGCGAGGACTCGGAGCAGAAGCTCAAGTCGAACGACAGCAGCGCGGCGAAACGCGCCGATGCGCTCGCTGCCGAGAACGCGCGATTGAAGAAGCAGCTGTCCGAGGCCGAGCGCAAGCTCGAGGCGGTCGCCGAGATGGAGCGATCACTGCAGGAGCAGGCGCCGGAGGCTGCGACCGAGGCGCCACCGCCGCGGCAGTAGCTCGGCGGCCACCGGCTTGAGCCGACGCAGGTGGACGCGAAACGGACTGCGGCACGACAACGCGACGGCCATATCAGAAGTGCTTCTTCAGGCCGGCTTGCTTGAGTACGCCGTTGGCCG
>CAVPNH010000013.1:0-29426 GCA_963706755.1 uncultured Gammaproteobacteria bacterium | reverse complement strand
ATCCTGAACATCAGCGCCTGCCCGTGGTTCTCGCCTCGCGGCGAGACTGCCACAGCAGGCGCCCAGGGACCATGCGGGACCACCACTATGAAGTCGGGTCCAGGTTGGGACCCGGCGCTCCCTCAATGCCCTCCCTGCACCAGGAGCCCTTCCGCCCGGAGCGCCTCGGCGAGTCCCTCCTCGATCTCCTCCGCCTGCGCCCGCTTCAACCCCTGCAGGTGCAGCACCGGGCCGATCAGCAGTTCTTGACCACGCTTCAAGACGCTTCCTGCCGCGCGGATGCCAGCCTTGTGCTGATCGAAGCGCTGCGCTCGGGGACTCCAGCGGTCATGCCGACAGAGATGCCCTGCAGGGCAACGCCGCCGATCCGCTGTAGTCAAGCCGCACGAGATAGATGTTCCGCCGTCCCCGCTTCCCCCCCGCCCGGAACCTTGCCGCGACCTCGTAGACGAGCGATAGCCACGGCACATAGTGCATCGGCAGCCATTCGGGAATTGAGTTCGCCGCGCGCTGCCACAAACTGGGCAAGCGCTTGCTCCTCAACGTGGGTGGGGAATGCATTCCGCATCCACCACTCGTGAATGCAGTGCGCGCCTGTGACACCATCGCGGGCCGCGAGCGCTTCCTCGAGTTTCGCGGCGATCGCAGATCGACCGATCGGCCGCAGCGGCCGACTGGCCGGCGTGGCCGCCGGCCCGCGCCGCGCCCGGGTCCCGCCCGCTCGTTTCCTGCTGCCCGTGGCCACACCCTTCCCCGCGCACGACGGCTCTTCAGCGCTGCCAGGCCGCGCGGGACAGCTCCGCTGCCGGCCGCCTGCGTACCAGCGCCTGCCCGTATCCTAGCCGTCCGCAGGACCGTTCGTGCAGGGACAAGTGACCCGGCACCTGTATCGTGGCGACTCCGAGGATCGGCATTCCCACATGACCTCCGACACTCATGCCGTGCAAGTCCTGCGCATCGTCGAAGAGCGCGGCCTCGTGCGCTCGCGCGACTTGACCGAGAGGCAGATCCCGCGGGCCATCCTGATGCGCCTGGTTCGGGCCGGCCGGCTCAAGCAGGTCGCCCGTGGCCTGTACGCGCTCCCCGACCAGCCCCTGTCCCGACAGCACCCGCTGGCGGAAGTGGCCGCCCGCAGCTCGCGAGGCGTCTTCTGCCTGCTCACCGCCCTGCGCTTTCACAGGATCAGGATTCCGTCGTCGGACGCGATCTGGCTCGCGATCCCGAACAAGGCCCGCGCGCCCGGCAGCGATCACCCGCCGCTGCGCGTCGTTCGCTTCTCGGGCGCCGCCCTGACCGAGGGCGTCGAGCCGCACGTGGTCGACGGCGTCACGATCCGGGTGTATTGCGTCGCGAAGTCCGTGGCCGACTGCTTCAAGTTCCGGGGCCGGATCGGTCTCGACGTGGCGCTCGAGGCCCTGCGCAGGAGCCGACGCCAGGGGCTCGCGACCGAGCAGGACCTCCTGCACTACGCGCGGGTCTGCCGGGTCACCGAGGTGATGCGCCCGTACCTGGAGCGCTGACGGTTCGCCCCGCTCGCGCGGCCAATTCGCGGCGATCGTGTATGATTTTCTGCCACCCCAACCAAGGCCGTCCTCCGCTTTGGGCCGGTCAGGCGCCTCGATCATCCTGGCGCCGGCCATGGGTGTCCTCAGGACCATGCAATGAAGCTTTTTTCGCGCCTGTTCCGCAAGGCCCCCGCCCCCGCCGCCGACACTGCCGGAGCGCATCGCCTCGCTGCAGTCGGCGGCCGGCGAAGTCCTTGCAGATGCGGCGCTGGCCAGCGACGACGCCAGCCTGAGAGTCGGCGCGATTCGCCTGCTGCCGGATGGCGAAATCCTGCGTCGGCTGGCGGCCTCGAGGATCGCCCTCTGGGCGTGGAGGCGCGCACGCCGCTCCGCGGTGCGACATGCCGCACAGAACGGCTGGCGCAACTCATCGACGACGGTTCGATCGACTTCGCGGCGTTCTGCAGCGACCGCGACACTGGTCGGACAGGATGACGGTGGTCGCGCTCTGCAAGGACCCGGATCGCCTGAACCAGCGCTGGCCGGCATCGATGACCCGGCCGTGCTCGCGAGCCTGGTGGTGGACAGCCCGTCGAGCCGCGTTCGGCAGTCGGCTGCGGCCGCCATCGACGACCCGGCGCAACTGCACGAACTTCTGCCGCGGCTTCGCGGGAAGGACAAGACAGCCTACAAGCTCATCCGGCAGAAGTGCGACGCGCTCCTCGCCGCGCAGCGGCAGGCCGAGCAATTCGCGCGCGAGACCGCGGAACTCTGCGAATCGCTCGAGCAGCACGGCGAAAAACCGCACGATCCCCACTACGCGGCGAGCTTCGAGAGACTGACCGCGCGGTGGAGCGCGCTTGCCCCGCGCCCGGACGCGCTGCTCGAGCAGCGTTTCCAGCGGGCCGTGGAGCGATGCCGGGAAGTGATGGCCGCGCACGAACGCGAAGTGGCGCGGCAGGCCGCGGAGCCGGCGCGGCGCGGCTCGATGCCGAGCGCGAGGCACGCGAAGCACGCGAGCGGGCGCTCGGGAGGCCGAGCAACGCGCCGCCGCGGAGCAGGCCGAGGCTGAGGCGCGGGCGCAGGCCGCGGCGATCGCGGCTCGCGAGGCGGAGGAGCGAGCCCGGGCCGAGCAGGAGGCGACGGAGGCGCAGGCCCAGTTCGCGAGATCGTCGAGCCTGGTCCGCCTGTCGAGCGCCGCGCTGCAGACGAGGCGATTCGAGAAAGGCTGCCCGGTTTCGCCAGGCGGTGGAAGAATCCCTGCCGGCCGCACGTGAGTTGCCGCCCACCTGGCGCGCAGCCTGCATCAGCTCGACGAGCGATTGAACGAGCTCAGGCAGTGGAAGGACTATGTCGTCGCCCCCAAGCGCATCGAGCTGATCGAGGAAATGGAAGCGCTGGTGGGTTCACAGGAAGATCCCGCGGAACTCGCCGAGCACGTGCGGGCGCTGCAGCAGGAATGGCGAACGATCAACAAGGGAATCGCGAGCGACGCATCCGCGGAGGGCGAGCGATTCCAGCAGGCATTCCAGGCTGCATTCAAGCCGTGCCATGAGTACTTCGCGTCACAGGCCGTCCTCCGGCGCGAGAACCTCGCAGCCCGCAAGCAGGTGCTCGAGCGCCTGAAGGCCTTCGTGACGAGCCAGGACGCCGACGACGCGGACCGCCGGCTGCTGGTGCAGGTGCTGCGGGAAGCGCCGCAGGAGTGGCGCAGCCATTCGCCGGTCGACCCCGAGGCCAACCGCCCCGTCGAGATCGACTTCCACCAGTCGATGGACCGCCTGCGGAAGATCCTGAATGCCTGGTACGAAGGCAACGAGGCGGAGAAGAAGGACCTCATCGCGCAGGTGCGGCAGTTGTCGACCGCCGAGGACACGGGCCAGGCCATCGAAGGCGTGAAGCGCCTGCAGTCCTCTGGAAGGAGACTGGCCCCGTGTCGCACGACCAGTCGCAGGCCTTGTGGGACGAATTTCGGGCCTGTGCGACGCGGTCTTCAAGCGGCGCGAGGAGGCCTACGCGCATCATTCCGCCGCGATGCAGGCCGCGAAGGCACAGGCCGCCGCGCTGTGCGAGGAGGTCGAGCAGGCGGACGGCGAGCCGGCAGCGGAGCGGCCGGCGGTCAACGCGAAGATCCGGGAGTGGCACGCCGCATTCGACGAGCTGGGCGAACTGCCGCGCGCCGACGCGCGGGGCTTGCGAGACCGGTTCGAGCGAGCGATCTCGCGTTACGAGACTGCCTGGCCGATCAGGCCCGGCGTGACGCCGAGGCCGCCGAGTCGAACCTGTTCGAGGCCGGGCGACACATCCGCGCATACGAACGCGCCGTGCTGCAGAACGCACCGCCCGCGGAACGCGAGACCCTGCGGAACGCAGCCGATGCGTTCATTGCCGGCGTTCGCCGCTGGCCCGACGGCGGCCCGCAGGCGTTGAAGCAGGCACTGGCCCGGGCGGACTCGGCATCGGATCCCGATGACGCGGCGCGTGAGCACGCGCTGCGGATGCTGTGCATTCGCGCGGAAATACGCGACTCGACGCCGACGCCACCCGAGGACGAGGCACTGCGTCGCGACTACCAGATGCGCCTGCTCGTGGAGTCCATGGGCCAGGCCCGCGTCAGATGACCATGACTGGGACGCCATGCTCGCGAGTGGATCGGCATCGGCGCCGTGGCGCCGGAGATGCACGAGGAGTTGCAGCAGCGTTTCATGCGCTGTCTCGCGAAGAGACCTGCGAAGATCTCCCGGGATCCCCGCTACCAGGACTACTCGGGCGAACGACGCCCTGCGCGCGACCGCGACGAGCGAAAGGGGCGCCGTGACGGACGCGGCCGGCCTGACGGCGGCGGACGGCGCTAGAGAGTTCGCGCGCCGGTCGCGCTAGCTGGCCCTGCCCGCGTCCGGCTTCCGCTCGACGCTCGCCGCGGACGGGCACAGCAGCCGCCCGACGGTTCGCAATCGTTCCACGCCGCGAACCTCCTGTGGAAATAGCGGGATCTCCACCATTGGCATCCCGCCGTGCCGCTCACGCAGCTGCTCGAGGTGCGCCTGCTGTTGCTGCCTCTTCTGCGCGAGGAACGGCGAGTCCGCGACTTGCACGACGTTATTGATGACCAGGCGCGAAATGCCGAGATCGTAGCGTCGCAACTTGTCCACCACGCCGTCGAGCTGCCGCAAGGCCAGGGCCTCGGGGATCGTCACCATGGAGAAGGCGACATCGCGACGCAGGAACTCCATGCACTCCGCGGCCAGGTCCCGCCACCGCGTGAGAATCTCGATCACCGACTCCTTGCGCTTGCCCGAGGTCCTCAGGTGGGAATAGATGCGCGGCGCGGTCCGCAGGTGCTCCGCCAGCATCGACGGCATGCCGAGCAGCGCGAGCGTCTGGCCGAGAGGCGCCGTGTCCCATACGACGTTCCGGAAGCGCGCCTCGAGCGAGAGGCGACGGATGTAGTCGACCATGAACTCCTCGTTCAGGCCCGGCAGCACGGAGGTCATGAACTGGACGAACGTGCCGTAGTCGATGTCGACGAAGCTGGAAAAGACCCCGTAGACGTCGCGGCCGAACGCCTCGTTCCACATGTTCCGCACATCGTCCAGGCCGAGCTCGGTCAGGAACAGCCCGGGGCGCACTTCGCGCTCCCGATGCGCGCCTTCAATCTCGAAGATGTGGGACAGCGACGGCGTGGGATCGGTCGAAATCACGAGGCTGGACTGGCCGCCGTCCGCGAGTTGCAGTGCAGTCGCCGCCGAGCACGTCGTCTTGCCGACGCCCCCCTTGCCGAGGAACACCTGGACGCGCGACACAGGTTTCCCGCTCAACCGCAACCCTGCAGGAACGCGTCGATTGCCGCGACGCATTCCGGTTCGTCGAGCGTCGGAGCGTGGCCGCGACCTGCCACGGTGACCCGCACCAGGTCGGGCTTTTCCCGGGCCATCCGGTCGAACGTCGCCTGTGACAGCACGTCCGACGTGGCGCCACGCACGGCGAGCACCGGGATCGGGCGCAATGCCGCGAACACGGGCCACAGGTCGGGCGCGGCACCGCTCGGCGCCGCGCGCACGGCCTCGCCGATCATCGGGTCCATGTCGAGGCGCGGCACGCCGTCCACCTCACGATAGACGCGCCGCGCGATCCTCAACCAGTCCTCATCGGTCGCGTCGGGCCACGCGAATCCGTTCGTCGC
Organism: uncultured Gammaproteobacteria bacterium; assembly: GCA_963706755.1. GTDB lineage: Bacteria > Pseudomonadota > Gammaproteobacteria > Steroidobacterales > Steroidobacteraceae > RPQJ01. The sequence goes on along the minus strand of CAVPNH010000013.1, from coordinate 23,738 downwards.
GCGGGACTGTGCGGCCGCCTCGGCCCAGCTGCGCACCGGCGCCGACTTGCCCACGTACGAGGAGATGCGCTGGTGACCCTCGGGGGCAACCTCGGGCCCGATGTCGTTCAGGATCACGCCTGCCAGCACCCTGGGCGTCGTCGCGGCCATGATCATCGCAATGATCCCGCCGAGCGACGTGCCAAGCACGATGACCCGCTCCACCCCCGCATCCGCGAGCAACAATGCGACGTCGGCGACGTAGGTGCCCGGATGGTAGTTCCGCCAGTTCGGGTCGTGCTGCGAGAGCCCGCGGCCCCGCAGGTCGATGCACAAGACCCGCCGCGAGCGCTGGATGCGCGGCGCAATGGTCTCGAAGTCGCGGCAGTTCCGCGTGAGCCCCGGCAGGCACAGCACCGGCACGCGACCCGCGGCGGCCGGATAGTCGCGGTAGTGGAGCCTGAGCCCGTCCGCCGACTGGAAGTATCGGTCCTGCCACGTGGTTGGGTTCACTGTTCACTCCTGCGGCGTCTGGTCGTACCTAGCGTGCCATCCCGTGACCTGAAAGGCGATCAAATCTGCGCCGCTCGATAGATCGCTGCGAGCGTCGCGCCTCGGTCACCCGCGTCGAAGAGAACACCCAGCGCACGATCGCGACGGGCAGCCGAGTCCGGGTGGAGACGTTCGATCAAGCGAGCCACCTCTTCGCGAGCGAGCGCCCGCGTGCGGACCACGGCGAAGCAGCGGCCGGGGCGCAGCAACGCGTCGTCGATGTCGCCGACGTTCGGGAGATTCGTGGTGAAGATGATCTTCCGGCCCTGCGCACGCACGACACCATCCGCGACCGCGAGGAATCGGTGCAGGTCGAGATTTCCCTTGGCGCGCGACGCAAGGATGTGATCGGCATCCTCGATGACGAACGCATCGTGCGTGCCGGTAATAAAGTCGACGAAGATCTCGTCGTTCTCCAGCGCCCGCTTGTCGGCCGTGTAGAGCACGCGTGCGCCGTCCTCCTTGCCACGGGAGATTGCTGCAAGGATCGCGCGGACGAGTCGAGTCTTGCCCGTGCCCGGGGGGCCCTGCAGGATCAGCACGGTCTCCGGCGCCGCGAGGAATCGCTCGATGAAGCTGGTCACGGGCTCCCCGAGGCCCGGATAGGCCTCGTCGAACGGCGGGGGATCGACCGTCTCCTGGAAGGATGCGGACGACAGGCCCCCAACGCCGCCCATGAAGCACCAGTCGATCGTGAATGTCTCGTCCAGGATGCGCTGCTCTCCGAGAATCCCGAGCAACCGGCCGCGAACGGCCGCCAGCCGTTCGCGATCCGATGCCCAGATCGCAAAGGTGCATGACGTGTAGTCCGCCTTGCGCATGGCGCGCACGCTCACGAGGGAGCCGACATCGTCGAGCAGGAGCGAGGACTCCGACAGCCGATGAGCCGCAAGGCCCGACTGCAGTGCCAGGTCGTCGAGCAGATCGACGCCGGGCTTCCGGACTGCGCAACGCTCGACCCGGTGGATCGGGTAGCGCGCGGCACCAATGTCCAGCGCCCGCAACGTTCGAAGCGTGAAGAGCGTGTCAGCGAGTTCGTCCGCGCTCACCCGAAGCGCGACGCGAAACGGCAGGAGTTCATCCAGGTCCAGGTCGCCTGCAGCAGCAGACGACCCAGGACTGGACGACTCGACATCAAGCTTGAGGGTTCTCATGAGCGTACGCCGGAAACGAAAAAGCCCCTGCCAATGACTTGCCAGGGGCTCGATCGCCAACGCGATCCGGCCGCCCGACCCGAAGCTTGCGCTCCGAGTCGACAGCCCGAAACGCTCGATTCAGTTCAAGTCACACCCATTCGACGAAGACTGCAACGGCCCTTTGGGCATCCAGATTCTCCGGTCCAATTTCCATCGCCCGCGGCGATAACAGGACCGCGCAGGTTACTACTGGATCTCATGATGTCAAGCGCCACAGCCGGACCCGGCAAGCGCTTCAATTGATTTCCGCCATCAGTCGCAGCCTCTGCAGGAGCAGTGGCAATCGCGATTGCGCCGCCGGGTCGCCCGGGAGCTGCGCGCTCAGGGCGCTGACGAAGTCATCGCTTCGGAGCAAGGCGTCAACCTCACCTGCTATGTAGCGCCGCAAGGCCGGAGAACTCGACACGACCTCATCGTGCAAGGTCTCGCGGCCATCGACGATCGTAATGAAGTCTTCGAGGTCGTGGCTCGCAAGATAGTCCCCGCGCCCGCGGTCTCTGAATGCCACGAGCTTTGTGGCTACGAATTCCGGGGCATGGATCAGCAGGATTACCAGATTGGTTTCCGGCAGCGTCACGCGCTGCGCGGTTTCGATCGCCATCGGGTACCAAGGGTTGGCGAAGCCAAGTATCTCGCTCCGCGAGGGCATCAGGTCCACCACGAGCCTGCCAGTTCGCCAGCGACAGATGGGAGCCCCGGCCGACACGTCGTGCACGAATCCCAATCCTTCGAATTGACGCTCGAGCTCGTGGTACGCGGCTAGACTCGTAACCTCGGCAACGAGGTCTACGTCCAGCGTCATGCGAATGGGCTGCGCTCGCGGCGACGTGACGAGCAATCCAGTTGCACACCCTCCGACGAACACCAGCGATTCTCGCAGGGCGCCAAGCCGGGCCGCGACCTCAGCAAGTAGAACCAGGTTTGCCTCCCCGCCGCGGGCATTCATCACTGCAGTCGCTTGCTCAGATGTCCGCGCGCCAGCTCCCGCTCCCGGGATTGGCCGCTGCGCAGCGCATCGAAAAGCGCGAGAAATTCATACAGCGCTGGATCGTCGAGCGCCGCGAGGGAAGCGTTCTCGTAGAGTGGCAGCAGCGCCGGCCCCGACATGGTTCCTCTCGGGTGCGGCCAGACCGGCACGTTCTCATCCGAACCGACCAGCTCTTCGTTCAGCGGAGCCGCGCCATGCGAGGTCGGAAAGCCGACTGTCTGTGGGCCGCGAACCGGCGGGTACGCATAGGGAGCACCGTCGAGCACGAAGCCCCGCAGCGCCGACATGACCGGTCGCAGCTGACCTTCGACGTCGACGACGAGCCGAGCGGCCATCAGGCGCTGAATCGCGGCGTGAGCTTCGAACTGCGAGAGGTGCATCAGCTGCGCGAGCCTCTTGTAAGGCAAACGCTCACCCTGCAGCAGTACCAGCTTGAACGCGATCGCCAAATCTTGCGGCTTAAGCACCCATTGGCGCGTCCCTGCGCGGCGCAGAGCCACCGGCTTGTGCTCGAACTGGCTTCGCTTCATCTGGTTCTCCGCGCGTGACCGCAGCTTATGTAGCGAATATTACACAAATCATATGCCGTATGCATACAGCATATATGTGTCGTGGTGCACGATTGGTGAGGGGGCGACGCGGCCGCAGGCGTAAGGCGCCGGACCGGCTCGACCAGCACGTCAAGGCCCGCGCGTCTGGTAACGTTCAATCGTGCCCCGCCGCCCCGACATCGACGCCGCCGTCGAGCACATCGGCCGCCATGCCGGTCGCGACGAGTGGGCCGCCCAGCGGCGCGAACACCTGGCCACGATGCTCGGCCGGATCCCGGAGCATTTCAGCCTCGACCTCGAGGGACTGTTCGAGGAGGTTCGCCGACTGGGCCACCTGTCCTCGATGGTTGCCTTCATCGACGAGTCGTTCCTGGCCGCGGAGTACGGTCCAGATCGCGCCAATGTGACCGACGACTACCTGCGCCGCCGGGGCTGGCAGGAAACGCCGCGCGGGCGTGAGTACCTGCAGGCCATCCGCACGACTCCGCCCGCGCTGTACGAGGTCTGCGACGTGGCCTTTGGCGAGTGGATCGAAGTGCGCGACCGACTGCGCGGAGGTTCTGCACAACGCATCGTCGAGCACAGCGGCAGCCAGACGCTGCAGCGCTGGGACTGTTTCGTCGCCCGCGTCGTGCATCCGCGCGACGAAACCATGTTGACCGGTGGTGTGCTGTCCCTCACGCGCAATACCGCCGATGACATCGAGAAGCTTTTCAAGCGCGCCGCCGGCCGGGGCAAGAAGGACCTCGCAGCCCTCGCCCGCGAACTCGGCGTCGACCCGGCGCGCTTTGGCGACGTCGAGGAAGCGGCCATGTGGTTCGCCGACCGCCTGTGCTTCCACGGGTGGCTGAAGGGACTCCTGGACGCGGCGCGCCGGCCGCTGCCGACGTTGCACAACACTGACGGCGACCCGCTGCTGCCGTCCAGCGCACGGCTGCCAATTGCCGACGGCGCCGCAAAGGAAATCGAGCGCCGCATGGATGGTCTCGCGGGCTGGGAGCGCGAGGAAGACGAAGAGCCGCAGTGGACGTGGAAGAAGACACCGACCGATCCGATGGGCACCGTGCTGGGCAGCGCCCGGCTCGCGAAGGATGCACTCGTCGTCGACACCAACTCGCGCGAGCGCATGGATCGCGCGCTCGCCATGCTGCGGCCGGTGCTGGGCGCGCTGGTCGGCGAAGGGCTCACGAGCCACGAGGACATCACGCACGCACTGGGCGAGCCCGCCTCGAGGCGGGCCTCCACCCGCGAGCGACGTCCCGAGGCATCGCCGGCCATGGACGCGGCCGCAATGGCCGAGGCGATCAATCGCGTCAAGGAAGTGCACTACCGCCGCACGCTCGACGAGCCGGTGCCCATGCTCGGCAACCGCACGCCGCGCGAGTGCGCGCGTACCAAGGCCGGTCGCAAGCGGCTCGCGAACTGGATCAAGGACATCGAGAACGGCGAACTGAGGCAGGCTGCGGACCGCGACGCGACGCCCTACGACGTCACGTGGATGTGGCGCGAGCTTGGGGTAGAGGGCGAACGCTGACTGGCGCGACACCGCGCCGAAAGCGACAATAAGCCATGCCGACGGACTTCATCGGTCTCTTCACCCTGCTCGCCGCTGCGCGCATACGATTCGTCGTCGTTGGCGGCCTCGCGCTTCTGCTGCACGGCCTCGACCGATTGACTGCCGACGTCGATCTCGCCATCGATCTCTCCACGGATGCCGCACTGGAAGCCGTACGTGCGCTGACCCAGGGCGGTTACCGCGCGATGGCGCCGGTCGACCCAGTGTCCCTCGCGGATCCCGAGCTGCGACGCGAATGGCAGGCCACCCGCGGCATGAAGGTCTTCAGTTTCTGGGACACCACCAACACGCGCCCGACGGTCGACGTGATGCTCGCGCCCGTCGTGAGCTTCGACGACTTGTGGGCCGATGCCGCGCTCACCAGGATCGGCGGTGTCGAGGTGCGAATAGCGTCGGTTCAGCACCTGATCAGGATGAAGGAAGCGGCGGGTCGCCCTCAGGACCTCGTCGATCTCGAGCGCCTGCGCGCCAGGCTGCTGGACTAAGACTATGCGGGACTTTGATACGCATCAGGAACCGAGCGCCTGGGGTACCTGGGAAGACGCGGAGGCGCTCCGGCGCTGGTCATTCGCGCGTCGCACGCCGGAGCAGCGCCTCGCGTGGCTGCAGTCCGCGCTGCAACTCGCGTACCAAAGTGGCGCCATCAAGCCGCGCGGCCCGGACTCTCCTGGATCACTGTCCGCCGACGCCAAGTCTTCATGACGGACAAGTCCGACCGCGGTACGCGCTGGCGACTCCTGCGCGATGTCGTGGTGTTCCAGGTCAAGCTCGGGATGGAGGCGGTGCTGGACCTCACGCTGATCCCGGTGTCGCTCGCGGCGGCGGCGCTGGATCTGCTGCTGGGCAACTGGCGACGACCACGATGGTTCCACGCCGTGCTTCGGTTCGGCGAGCGCTGCGAACACTGGATCGACCTGTGGGGCGCCGCGACGCCCGGCGCCGACGCGCGTCAATCGGAGGCCGACGTTGTCATGCGCAGCATCGAGGCCCTGGTCCGCAATCCGCGCACCGGACCGGACAAGCTGCGTGAGCTCAGGCGCTGGGCCGCTTTGAAGATTGCGCCGAGCGGTGACGGCGATCCGCAACCTCCCGACCGTCGTAACGATCTCCCGACTTGAGCGAGGCTTGTCGCGACATGAGGCTCATCAATCGCCGGGCCGTATTGTCCGCCTTCGTCGTTGCGGCGGCCCTCAGCTGTGCGCCGCAGCTCAGCGCGGCCGCTGCCCCGGGCGTCGCGGGCCCTGCTGCGGTCGCGATGCCCGATTCCTTCAGCGCCGACGTTGCTAGCGAGGTGCTCAGGGCCGGCGGCAACGCCGTCGATGCCGCGGTCGCGGGTGCCTTCACACTCGCCGTCACCTACCCCGAGGCCGGCAACCTTGGCGGTGGCGGATTCATGTTGACGTACCTGGACAGGAAAGCGACCTTCCTGGACTACCGCGAGACCGCGCCGGCCGCAGCAACTCGCGACATGTACCTGGACGCGAATGGCGACGTCGCCGGCGATCCGAGCCTGACGGGACACAAGGCGGCCGGGGTGCCCGGTACGGTCGCCGGCCTGTGGGAGGCGCACCAGCGCTATGGGCATTTGCCCTGGAGGGATCTGCTCGCGCCCGCCATTCACCTGGCAGAACACGGCTTCGTGGTTCCACCGCAGCTCGAGCAGCTCATGCACGAGGAGCAGCAGCGACTGCAGCGCGTGCCCGGCTTCGCGCAATACTTCGGCGCGATGCGCCCGGGTGTCGTCTTCCGTCAGCCCGAGCTTGCCGCCACGCTGCGGCGCATCGCCGCCGCCGGGCGCGACGGCTTCTACCGCGGCCGCACGGCAGACCTCATCGTGGACGAAATGCGCCGTGGCGGCGGCCTCATCAGCGCGTCGGACCTGGTGCAATACCGGCCCGCGTGGCGCGAACCGCTGCGGGCGCAGTGGCAGGGTTACGAAATCCTGTCCGCTCCACCGCCCAGTTCCGGCGGCTTCGCCATCATTCAACTCCTGAAGATGAAGGACGCGCTGGCCTCCGACTTCTCAGGGCTCGCGCTCAATTCACCGCAGTACATTCATCTCGTTGCCGAGATGGACAAGCGCGTCTTTGCGGACCGCGCCGAGTACCTCGGCGATCCGGCCTTCGTGAACGTGCCTGTCGCCAGGCTCACGGACGACGCCTACATCGCCTCCCGCGCCGCCGAGGTGAATCGCGAGGGCATCTCGCCGCTGGCCTCGGTCAAGCCCGGCCTCGAGTCGCACGACACCACTCACTTCTCGATCGTCGACCGCGATGGCAATGCCGTCGCCAACACCTACACGCTCAACACGGAATTCGGCAGCGGCGTGGTCGTGCAGGGCGCAGGGTTCCTGCTCAACAACGAGATGGACGATTTCAGCATCAAGCCGGGTGTGCCGAACTTCTATGGCGTGGTCGGCTCGACCGCCAACGAAGTCCAGGCCGGCAAGCGCATGCTCTCGTCGATGTCACCGACGATCCTGCTGCAGCAGGGCAACGTCAGCATGGTACTGGGGTCGCCGGGCGGCTCGACGATCATCAGCTCCGTGTTCGAGACCATCGTGGACATCCTGCACTTCGGGCTCACACCGGAGCAGGCCGTTGCCGCGCCGCGGTTCCATCACCAGCTGTTGCCGCCGGAGCTGGTCACGTTCAGCCCCGGTTGGCCGCTGCCGGAAGAAACGCAAAGCGCGTTGCGCGCGCGAGGCTACGATCCGCAGCCGCATCCGTGGGAAATGGGCGACGTGCAGGTGATCTGGCGCAGCAGCGAAGGTTACGTGCCTGCCTCCGATCCGCGTGGGCGCGGAGAGTCGCGCGTGATTCGCTGAGCCACGGTCCCCGCCCCAGCCGTCAGCGAGCCCTTGACCTCCCCGCCATGAACAATGTCATGAGCGGTGTCTCGCGCGGGCCGCGATGGACCTCGAAGGATTCTCCGGCCGCAAGGCTGCCCGGCACGTCGACCGCCAGGTAGAAGCCGCTCAGGCCGCTCTGCATCATTTTCAGGGCCGCCTTGCGATCCTGCATCACTGCGATGAACTTGTGGCAGGGCGCTCGCGGCTGCGTCACTCGCAGGACGCAGTCCGGCAAAATGCAGCGTATCGCCGACGAAGAGCGACTCCTCGAGCACGCCCGTGACCGTCAGGTTCACGCCAAGGCTCCCATACGGCAGATCGCCGGACAGGTCCACAGCCCGCGACCGCGTGCTTGCGGATACCGCTCATCTCCCAGAGATCATGGCCCACCTGCAGGGGCTGGACCGTGCCCACCTGCACACCCACCACCTGGCACCTGGACGCGGGATTGGTCATGGCTGCAGGAGATTATGCCGCCCGGATCAACCGATACACATCTTCCGTGCCAGACAGGCCACCGGAAATCTGCGGCTCGGAGGCTCGCCTTCGGCGAGCGCGGCTGCGCGTCAGGCTCATCACCAGGGAAGCGGCGACCCGTTGGCGTGCACGAAATGGCCGCTCGTGGCGGGCGTAAGCTCGTCGATTCGCGCGATCAGGTTGCGCGCCGCGGTGACGGCGTCCACGTCGCCGCGACCACCCGTCATCGGCGTCTGCACGAAACCCGGGTGCAGCATGGCGACGGCCACGCCGCGCGGCGCGAGGTCGTGAGCGAGTGAACGGCCGGCCGCGTTCAACGCCGCCTTCGACATGCGATACCCGTAGTATCCGCCGGACGTGTTGTCCGCGATCGAGCCCATGCGGCTCGTGATCAGCACCAGCCTGGCGCCCTTCGCGAGCTGCGGCGCGAGCAGCGCGGTCAACCGCAACGGCGCCAATGCGTCCACCTCGAACTGCCGGCGGATGCGCGCGACCGCATCGTCGTCCAGCGAGTCGATCGACTCCTCGGACAGCACTCCCGCGTTGTGGATGACCAGGTCGAGCGGCACCCCGGCCACGCGCGCGGCCAGCGTGGCGCAGCCCGCATCGGTCGCGATGTCGATGCCGGCTTCGACGCGCACCGGTAGCTCGGAAAGCTCGGCACTCGGCTTGCGGCAGACCGCGATGACCGTCGTGCCGCGTTCCACCAGCTGCCGCGCCAGCTCCCGGCCGATGCCACCTGCCGCGCCTGTAATCAGTGCTGTCTGCAAGGACATGTCCCCTGTCCGCCCGCCTTCACCACCACCGTCCGTCGACAACCGTCCCGTCAATGCAGCGTCCCGGACCGTGCGCTCGACGGCGTAGCGCCCAGCCGCTTCAGGAGCTTGCGTGTGCAGCGCAGCGTAAACATCAAGCCTTCGGCGCGATCAGTTCCACGGTCGGGAAATAGGCCCGATACCGCCCGACGTCCCGCGTCAGGATTGGCCAGCCACGAACCGCCGCATGCGCCCCGATGAAGAAATCCGGCAGCACATTCCGCTTCACCCTACTGCGACTACGCTGCCTGTAGCGCAGGAACACCTTGCCCGCCAGGAACAGCGCCTCCCGGGGTATCTCCTCGACCTCGAGCCCGCCGTCCGCCACCACCCGTTCCAGCTGCTCGATCCGTGCAAACGCCATGGACATCTCGGCATAGATGACCGGATTGATGCAGAGCGGACCGCGCAGGCTCGCGGCATCGAGTTGCCGCTGCGACCAGTCCGCCCAGGTCGGGTCGTCCTCGACCACGTCCAGCAGGACGTTCGTATCGACCAGGATCACGACGTCCTCACCGGCCGCGCGTCAGTGCCAGGATCTCCTCGGTCCGCATCTTCACCGTGGCCCGACCCCGCAGCTTCGCGAAGCGGCTCTTGGGTGGGCGCGCGGGCCGTCGCCCGCCACCGCGCACGACGGGACGCAGCACCACCTCCCCCGCATCGGTGAGCTCGAAGGCGACCGCGGAGCCGGCCTCGATCCCGAGTCGGTCCCGGACCTTCTTTGGAATCGTGACCTGGCCCTTGGAGGTGACGTTGTTCGCCATGGTGGTAATACCTCTGTCTCTTTCGGTATTACTTTAGCATGGGCAGCCCACGCCGCCCAGTCCAGACGGAATCCCCGCAAGACCGTCCCTGGGCGTCGCCACTCCAGCGCGAGCGACCTCCGGTCGCGTCTGCGCATGCCCCTTTACTTCACCACATGAGCTACTGTCGTGACCTTCGCCCACCGGAGATCCCCGTGAAACCCCGTCTCAACCCCGTGTCGCTGGAAACCGCGGACGCCCCGACCCGCGAGCTCTTTGACAGCATGAGGCCGCAGGCGCGCACGATGAACGTGTTCCGCACCTTCGCCCATCACCCGGACCTGATGCGCTCCTGGCTCGGATTCGGTGCCTACCTGCTGCGCTCCTCCACGCTGGAACCGCGCCTTCGCGAGCTCGTCGTGCTGCGGGTGGGCTGGCTGTGCCGCTCCCCGTACGAGTGGGGACAGCACGTGAACCTTGGTCGCAAATTCGGCGTGCTCGATGCCGACCTCACGCGACTCACCCACGGCCCCGACGCGGACGGATGGTCCGCGGCCGAGACCGCGGCGCTCCGTGCCACCGATGAACTCATCGAGCGCCACACGCTCGGTGATGCAACCTGGGCCGACCTCACCCAGCACTTCTCCACAAAACAGGTGCTCGACCTGATCTTCCTCGTCGGCCAGTACCAGCTCGTGGCCGGCGCGCTGAACGCGCTGCGAGTCGAGCGCGACGACGGGCTCGACGCGAGCGAGCTGCCGTTCCCGGTGCCATGACGGCTGCGTGCACAGCACTGCCGCCGCGACTGGCCGAAAGCGCAAACCTTTAGCGCAGCCACGCTCTCGTGAGCGGTGCTCGCGTCGGTGATTTGCCCACACGCACCTCACCCCGACCGGTATGATGCGCGGCCTTCCGCGCCCACCAACTCAATGAAAACCCCGCCAGCCCTGCAACCCCTGATCGACGACGGGGTGATCGACGAAGTCCTGCATTCGCTGAAGAGCGGCAAGGAAGCGACCGTCTACGTCGTGCGCTCGGGTGCGCAGACGCGCTGCGCCAAGGTCTATCGGAACATGGCGCAGCGCAGCTTCCAGAAGCGCGCCCAGTACCAGGAAGGACGCAAGGTGCGCGGCAGCCGGCAGGCGCGTGCCATCAGCAAGAGCACGGGATTCGGTCGCAGGGAGCAGGAGGCCGCCTGGAAGAACGCCGAGGTCGAGGCGCTGTACCAGCTCGTCGCCGCCGGCGTGCGCGTGCCGAAGCCCCACGGCTATTTCGACGGCGTGCTGATCATGGAACTGGTGACCGACGCAGCGGGCAACCCCGCCCCGCGCCTCGGCGAAGTCGAGCTGTCTGCCGAGACGGCCCGTGAGTACCACGACGTCCTCATGCGCGACGTCGTGCGCATGCTGTGCATCGGGCTCATTCACGGCGACCTGTCCGAATTCAACGTGCTCGTCGCGCCCGACGGCCCAGTGATCATCGACCTTCCGCAGGCGGTCAACGCCTCGGGCAACAACGCGGCACTCGCGATGCTCGAGCGGGACGTCAACAACCTCCGCTCCACGCTCGGCCGCTTCGCGCCGGAGTTGCTCGTCACCGAGTTCGCCCGGGAGATGTGGTCGCTCTTCGAACAGGGCGAGCTGCGACCGGACAGCCCGCTCACCGGTATCGTCGCGCTCGACGACACCGTCGTCGATCCGGGCGAGGTCATGCTCGTCATCGACGATGCGCGCGAAGAAGAGATGCAACGCCAGCTTCGCCTGGCCAGCTAGTTTAGGCGAGCGTGTACAGGAACCAGCCGGCCAGCAGGCAGCTCGTATTGAACGTCCAGTCGAAGCCGGGCGCACGCCAGCTCGGCCCCACGTGGTAGCCGACCCAGAACATCAGGCGACCCGCGCACCACACCGACACCGCAATGGGCAGGAGCTTCAGCTGCCCGGGTGAAAGGCGGGCACTCAGCGCCAGCACCAGCGGTACGAAGATCCAGCTCTGCTCGACGGTGTTCGTGAGCACGCGCTGGTTGATCCTGAACCGCTCACTCTCGGCCCCGAGCCGCGGGTCCTCTGCGCGGGGCGTGTCGAACAGGCGGAGACAGGCGCAGGCCATGAGCAGCATCACGATCGCCGGCGCTGCGCCGAGCTGCAGCGCGTAGGAGACCCGGTCCGCCGGCGCGACCAGTGGCGCCGCGGGCCACAGCATCCAGGCGGCGCCGAAGACGATGGCCCAGCTGACCGTGCCGGCGGCCACCACCTGGATGGTCCGACGCCTTCACGGGCCCAGGCGGAGAGCGAGAACTTGGACGCACCTGACGTCATCGTGGCCTCCTGTCTTTACGGGGGGCACGCCCGCCCGCTCGAAATCACCGCGCCGGGCTGGCCGTCGTGCGCATTGCCGCTACTTCTGGCGCCGCCAGTACGCCTGCAGCCCGGGCTTCAGCTGGTTCGGCTTCAACAGCTGGTCGGTCAAGACCATCGCCCGCTTGACCTCATCGAGCGACATCCGGTTGGCGAGGCCCTGGCGATTGCGCTCCGCCTGGCTGTCCTTGCCGGTTTCGAAGGCCACGGAGACGTTGTAGAGCGCAAGCGCGAGGACCTTGTCCTGCTGGACGCCCCGGCCCGTCTCGTAAAGCACTCCAAGATTGCTGAGCGCGTCGAGGTCGCCGCTCTCGGCCGCCGGCCGGTACCAGCGCGCCGCCTGTGCGTAATTCACGGGCATGCCGATGCCGTGCTCGTACATCGCGCCGAGGTTGAACTGCGCGTCGGTGTTGCCCTGATCAGCGGCCTTGCGATACCAGGCCGCGGCCTGCTCCAGGTCCTTCGGCATGCCGAAGCCGTTCTCGGCCATGACGCCCATGGCGTACTGGCTGCGCGGATCGCCCTGCTTCGCGAGCGGTCTCAACTCCGCGAGGGCCTGCGCATAGTCGCCTTTCTCGAATGCGACCGTCGCGTGATCGAAGTCCGCGTGCGCCGGCAACGCCACGGCCAGGACCAGGACCAGCGCTGCCATCGATAGCCGAATCATCCTCATCACACGCCCTCGTCACGCGACAGAGGCCAATTCTCCCATACGCGCGCGGTCTTATTCAGTCGTGAGGCCATCAAGCCTGTCTGCCACCGCCTGACACGCCGAGATCATGTCCGTCACGATGCGCTCGTCGACGTCGAATTCGCCTTCGTACTCGGCGACGTTCCGGATCTCATGACCCTTTGCCAGCACGCGCCACACTTCCGGACCAACACCAACGGTGTGCGGCAGGACCTGAAACGCCACGTAGCGATTCTTCGCGCGGTAGCCGCAACGTCTGAGGGCCGCAAGTGAAAGCGCATGCGCGGCGTTGTAGACGAGGTCGAACCGGCTCTCCAGCGAATTGACTTCTTTTCGCGCGTCCCTGAGGCGCGCAAGCGCCGAACGCTTCAGCCCGTCAATCTCGCGCTTGTCCGGCGGCTCCACCTGCAGCGGCCCGCCCGGGCCTGCCAGCCGCTCAAGCGGCGAAGACATCTTCCGACCCGATCACCCAGAGCTTTGGCTGAGATGCGACCCGGGTTGCAAATGCGGCGCCCCGTTTGAGGCGTCGTAGCAGCTCCTTGTGGCTGTGCACCGTGGGATTTACCGTGCGTCCAAGCCTGGCGCTCACGCCTTCGAGCGCTGCAAACGCATCGGCGTACGCCAATGAGTCGCTGACGATCATCAGGTCGATGTCGCTTGATGCCGTGTCCTCGCGTTTCGCGACCGAACCGAACACGAATGCGGCGTCGATGCGATCGGACAGCGGCTCCAGCGCCTGCCGCAGCGGCTCGGCCAGGCCGACTGTCTTCATCGCAATGCCGCACAGTTCGTGGAACAGCGGAGACGCCGGATTGGCCTTGTAATGTTTCTGTGTCCCAACTCGGTGCACCGTTACCAGCCCGCTCTGTTCGAGCCGGGCCAGCTCGCGCTGCACGACACCGGACCCCGCCCCGATCATCGTGATGAGTTCGGTGAGGTAGAAGCTGCGGTCCGGCTGGCCGAATACGAGGCCCAGGACTCGCTGCTGCGTGGTCGAGAAGAGCGCATCCGCCAGGCTCGTGCGCGGATGTCTTCCCCGTGCGGCAGTTCGCGGTATGCCCATAATGGGTATACTAATACCCACTATGGGTATATTCAAGCGGACGGCTTCGGCGAGAGCGCGTTCCATGACGAGCGTTCACATTAGCTCGGGATCTAGCGGGCCGTCCCGCTGGATTTCTGACGTCAACGTACAGATTGAACCGGACGCCAAAAACTGGAGAACGCAGGCTCAGGGCCGAGCCCGCGCGATCGCGCCCAGGTTCCGTGATAGGTCGGGCGCCTACGCGACGCTGCGGAACCTGAGCTGCACGCGCACTCCCAGCGCAGCCAGGATGCGAAGCAACAAGTCGGTGGACACACCGTCCAGATTGCCGTTCAAGATCGCGGTCACCCGCGGACGGGAGGTCCCCGCGATGCTCGCGACGTGCGCGTGCGTCAACCCGCCCCTGCGAACCTCGAGCGAAATCCGCTCAGCCAGGTTCAACTGCACCTCGATGGCCGCCCGGTCGGCGCCGGACAGTCCCAACAACTCCGCCAGGTCCCGCGAGTTACGGGCGACGACGGTCTTCTTCGTGTTCATGCAGCATCTCGTTCAATCGTCGCCACGCACCCGCAACTCCTCCGCGCCCTGCATCACGATCGGCATCGGTCTCGAGACCGGGAGTCCAAGGTTGAAGCCACGCTGCAGCGCCATCAGTGCGCTGCCGAGCTTGAGGCGGACATCCCTCGGAAGCGCCCGGACCTCCTCCCTGGCTCGGACGTGGAACAGGACGGGCCGGAGCACGGCGATTGTCTCAGATCTGGTACATCTGTGGAAGTGGGCGGCGTCAGGCCAACCCTGAGACACGCGCGCCCTGCCGTCTCGCCGGTTTTGTGTCGAGATCGCATCAATTCGGGCACACGCTGCGGGCCCGACGAACTGTTTCCCGTGCTCGGCAATCGCAAACCTAGAGCGCGGCCAGGCGCTCGACGGTGTCCGGGTAACGCTTGACGAGGTTGATCAGGAGCGCGGCCTGGGCGTTGGGCCGCGCCCTGCCCTGCTCCCAGTTCTCCAATGTCCTGACATTGGTTCGCAAGTAGGCGGCGAAAAGACCGCGCGAAAGGTTCAGGCGCCTGCGTACCGCGACGAGTTCGTCCGGCGTCAGTTCGGGCGCAGGCCTGGCGACCACCGCGTGCGTCCGCAGGGTGCGCTTTCCCTGGCGCGACTCTCCAAGGGCCTCCACGCCCTCGATGAGTTCCAGGAAGAGATTCCGCCGCGCCTTCGCCTTGACCTTCACTTTTGCCCTTCTAGCCATCGAGCCTCCGCGCCTCCAGTTCCGCCTCCAGCACCTTTTTGAAGGCCCGTCGCTGAGCGGCGCACTATACGCAACTTACGGATATTTGGCATACGCAAGCCGCGGCCTCTAATAGGTTGGATCCGGGTCAGGGCACGAGCAGCCGCGTGACCTGGTGGAGGCGATCACACACGACCGGCTTTCGTCTTGCGTCGCGCGAGGGCCGCGCGACCACGCATCTTGATGCCAGCCACCGCGTCGGCATCGAATGGACGCGCTCTTCCCTCGTCGAGCTGCCTGAGGCCGGCACCGACGTCCGAGCGGACTTGCGCGATGCGAGCCTCCTGTTCGCGATCGTGGGCCTCCAGCAGCCGCAACGCTGCACGGACTACTTCGCTCGCCGAGGAGTAGCGACCGGATCGCACTCGCTGCTGCACCAGTTCCTCGAGTTGCGGGGTGAGTGAAACATTGATGGCCATGGCGGAGTCCCGTGACGCGTTGAATGGCATATTCTGCCATTTCTTGACATTACCGTGAAATCGACACCAGCCCGGTCCGCGCACCGACCCGAATGAGCCGAAGCCCTTCGAGCGTCCATCGTTGTCCTTGAACGAGCGATGCGTCCCGTTGAATATCTGGCGTGAACATGCCGATTCGAGTACCACGCAATACGGTCCATCGCCGAGTTCAGCACGACGAAGAAGATCTCCGCGATGATGGGATTGCGCTCGAGGTACCAGCTGTAGGCAGCCGAGGCATCATCCTCCGCGCGAGGATGGAGGCGAACCGGGAGACTGTCAGTCACGGGGAGCGCGCAACAGCCGCTCCCGTGCAATCTCCCAAGGAATGGTCTGGACGGTGCCGGAATCTAGTTCCTGGGCACGGCGATCGATTTCCCGAAGCCACGCGGCCTCGGCACCCTGTTCCGTTTCCGGATCGAGACTGTCGATCAAGAGACCGACAAGCTCGGTCCGATCCGAAGCATCGAGCGCGAGAGCCTTGCGAAACAATTCTTCGCGGGAAATCGCCATGAGCCAATCCTAGCACCATCCAGTGCGGGCACGGTCTGCGTACGATCTGCCTGGTCCGTGGCCGGAGCCATTTCCAAATCGGCCGCTTTCACCACGAAATGCAGCGACACGGAAATTGATAAGTTCCGGTACACATTTCCGCGGAATCGTCCCAACAGCTCCGGGGCTCATCCACTGAGCCCACCGCCGGGTAGCCTGCGTTCTAAGTGTTGTTGCTCTCTCTTCGCCCGGCCATGGGCCGGGCGCCTTCTTTGCAGCCAATCGAACCACCCCGACCGGACCGCTCTGCGGACTAAACCCACCCCCGCACCCACTTGGAGGTGTCCGTGAGCTCCTTCCACGGCAGGACCCGAACCCGCTTGGAGTGAACGGCCTCGAGCTCGACCGCCACCACCGGGGACCCCGGCGGCTCCGGATCAACCAGCTTCACGACCAGGAAGTGTTTTTCCTTGCTGCGCGGCGTCACTGCCGTCCACTTGGTCAGCACCAGTTTCTTGGGGCTCAAGGCATTAGGATTGGGTCGCGCCACGTCCGACACTCCGATGACGGGCCCTCACCCCGCCCGATTGGCGGTCACGCCAGCCAGCGCACCCGCGTCATCCACCTCGCCAGCAAGCTCGATCGGCTGGCAACAGACCTGGCAGTCCTCCACGTAGCTGAACGAGCCCGCCGACAGATCCACGGCGGTTTCAAAGCCCTCCCCGCAAAACGGGCACTGGATCGTGACGAACTCCGTGGCCTGCGACGAACCCGGACCACCCGGCTCGAACACCGGCTCGAGCCCGTACAGCGCATTGATTGCCTGCTCGTCCAGCGTGTCACCAGGCTTCATCGTTCCTCGCGCGGTGCCCGATCCCCCGGCTTCACGACCACGATCGTCACACTCGAGTCGAGCGGCTCGAACAGGATGCGTGCGTCACCTCGCTCCAGCTGCCGCATGACGTCAGCTACCTTCTCCTCGTGCGACACATCCCGCTCTCCATAGTCCGTCCCCTCGCGCAGCACGAACGACTCGATCACACCCCGCAGTGCTTCCTCGGACAGCTCGTCGTGCGGCACCGTCACGGGCAGCGGCCGCTCCCGATCGTCTTCCCACCAGTCACTCACGCGGCTCCCCCGATCTTACTGCTGCCAGTGACCTGGCCGTGCCGAACGTGTCACCGCGCACTGGCGCTCTCGGTCGTCTCGCCCGCAGCCCGGCTCTGGTCCGCTCCTCGATCGCCCGAGCGAGCGCCTGCGTTCAACTGTTGGAACGATCTGTAGGGACGGCGCGCGTCTCGTGCGGACACGCGGGACCGCGTTCAGTCGCTGGTCCACCAGGCCACGAACTCCTCGAACTCTATCGCGCCGTCGCCGTTCTGGTCGATGTCGGCGAAACCGATGCGAGCCTCCTCGTCGGACATTCCCGCCTCGAGATCCTGGAGCAGACCGCGGAATTCGTCGAAGTCGATCCGCCCGTTCCCATCAGCGTCGTTGAAGGCGAAATCCTCGCGCAGTTCTATCAGTTCCTGGTCGCTAAGTGCACCCACGTTCGCCACCTCTCGTCGACTCGGATCATAGCAACACCGGTCTTTGCAGTGCGCAATTCGGGATGTCCACTTGCCTGGCGCGGCAACCGCGTTCGAGAAACCGAGCTCAGGGATCGAGCCCGCCCCCGCAACCTGGAGTGCATATAGCTGCGCAGGACCGCGTTCATGCGGGACTGGTAACGGGGTCCGCACTCCTTGAACCATGTCAGCACGTCCTCGTCGACGCGCAACGATATGGCCTGCTTCCGGACCGGCTCGACCAGCATGGCCGTGTCCCAGAAGCCGTGGGGAAGCCCGGACAACTCGGGCGCTGAGCTGTCGCGGACCTCCGAATCGGACATGCGACGGACCCGCTTAAGGTCCGCGCGGCCGCGACTGGGCTTCTCCTGCTTTGACTGCCGCTTCATAGGCACTGCGCTCCAGGGCCGGCAAAGACCAATGATGCGAATTCGAAGTCGAAGCCACGCTCTGCCAGGTTCGCCGCGCTCTTCCGCTCGTCCCATGAGAAGAGACGACCGTTAGCATACATTTGTATATACATTGGCGCAATCCGCTGGGCAACGTCGGCGGACCGAAAGTCCTGACGCATGTTTCATGCCCTGGGCGGCACCGCACGCTTCGCCGCGCGAACTGCCGCGTCGGCCTCCAGTACGCCGGAACCGGGTCAGGGCATCTGCAGCGCCGCGAGATCGCGCGCTCCGTGAAGAACGCGGGCGATGCCCACACCTCCATTTGCCGGCCGATAGAACACCAGGTATTCCCCGTGCGGGAAGCTGCGAACGTCCGCCCAAATTCCGGCCGAAGCGGCCCCATCATCGGCTGCAGCATGAGCAGCCGCGTGACCTGGTGGAGGCGATCACACACGACCGGCTTTCGTCTTGCGTCGCGCGAGGGCCGCGCGACCACGCATCTTGATGCCAGCCACCGCGTCGGCATCGAATGGACGCGCTCTTCCCTCGTCCAGCTGCCTGAGGCCGGCACCGACGTCCGAGCGGACTTGCGCGATGCGAGCCTCCTGTTCGCGATCGTGGGCCTCCAGCAGCCGCAACGCTGCACGGACTACTTCGCTCGCCGAGGAGTAGCGACCGGATCGCACCCGCTGCTGCACCAGTTCCTCGAGTTGCGGGGTGAGTGAAACATTGATGGCCATGGCGGAGTCCCGTGTCCCGTTGAATGGCATATTCTGCCATTTCTTGCCATTACCGTAAAACGACATCAGCCCCGTCCGCGCACCGACTCGAATGAACCGAAGCCCTTCGACCGTCCATCGTTGTCCTTGAACGAGCGATGCGTCCCGTTGAATATCTGGCGGGAACGTGCCGATTCGAGTTCCGTGCCGCGGGAGAAGCGATGCTGGCCGCCCCCTATTTCCGCGCGGCTTCCCTCACCCGGTACTCTTGGTCGTGCTGCCCCTTCCGGACTTCCAGGACGTCATCGTGCTTCTTCAGCAGCTCGGAAAACGTCGAGGCGCCGTAGGACTTTTCATCGAAGGTCGGGTCGAGCCTGAGGACCATCGGCCGGATGGTCGCCTTCAACACCCACGGCCCGCCCTTGTTGGCCGCAAGGCGCCCGATGGCCCGGCGAATCAACTCGACGGCATCGGGCTGCGCAGAAGACGACGACTCGGCTCGCCGGGCTCGTTGGACGGCACGGGCTCGACCGGCGACGAGCCTTTGGTAATAACGGAACTCGTGGCAACTGTGCGCCCAGTGCCTGTTGGTGGCCGGTTCGATGCCGACGCCGACGAGCGTCCGGCCAGCCGCCTTGACCTTCTGGGATACCGGAGGAAATCCCTGTCTGCCCCAATGATCACGAGCGTCGTGATGTGGGGAAAGCGGATCATGTCCTCGGTGGCGTCTAGGCACAGCTTGATGTCTGCGCCGTTCTTTGCGGCGGCGCCCGGCGGAAACAACTGGATCAATTCGACGGCGTTGTGCAGCAGTGCCTCGCGATACCTCGCGAACCACTGCCAGTTTCCGTAGGCACGATTGATCGCGACCGAGCCGAACGAGGCGCAGAATTCCATGAGCGCAGCGACGTTGACCACGGGCTCCTGCGGCGTGAAACGATTCTGCCTGTAAGTTCCAGAGCCCTGCAGCTGATCGATCAGAGTTGCGTGAATGTTCTCGAAATCCCCGACCAATCGCTACCGACGGCTTGTCCGTATCCATACGTGCGCTCCTACTCCGGCCATCTCCCGCACAAGACTACGCCGCCCGCAGCTCGAAATCCGCCTCGATCACCTCGAACGGCACGTGGATTCGACCGCCCTCCGTCTTCTCGATCAGCCCCACCTCGATCAGCGCGGCGACGTCCTCGTGCACTCGCTTCTCGTCGCGATCGAGCGAACGCGCGAGTCCCCGCAGGCTCGACGGTCCGAGGGACTGCAGTCGCTCCAGGAGTTCCCAGCGCTTGGGACTCACTACCCGGAACAGCGCTGCGGGCGACCGCGGCGGCTCAGCGCTTGGCGTCGCCGGCTCTGCGGCCGTGATTTTGGCGACGCTCTTCGAGACCGTGGGGCGGCTTCCCGCCAATCTCCACACGCCGGTCAAGGCCTGTCCGCCGGTCGGCGTAGTGCGAATACCGACATTCGCACGGGTGCACTTCGCATCCGGCCAGTGGAAGGCTCGGGGCCTGCCCCGCAAGGAACCGCAACGTACCCAACTGCTTCGCAGCCTCGCAGCTCGGATGGCCGGCGGCAACGCTTACCGCATGGTAGGGCGAATCGCGTCTGCGCTCTTGTCGCTGGTACGGCCGCGAGGCCGATTCACGTCTGCGCTCTTGTTGCTGGTCTGGCTGCGAGGCCGATTCACGCCGTAACCGCGAGCAAGGAAACAACGACGACAGCCGAAACGCCATGGCATGACTCCTAACGTCAATCAGCCCCGTGTGCGGATATGTTACAGGTCCGAGGGACGCCGGACTTCGACCCGGCCGCTATGCCTGGACGAAGGTCGTGAGACGCCGCCTGGTGCGTTCGCGAAGCGAACACTCTCGCAAGGTATCAGCAAGCTGCTCGAGGTTAGGGATGCCGTACAGGATGACGGTGGCAAAGCTGGTGTCGGACGACCGGAGATGCAGCAGGCAGTGTCCGACCAGGCGCATGCCCAGCGGCTTGTGCAGGTCGAAGTGGTCGATGCGGAATACTTCGATGCTGTCCTTCGTCTTCGAGAGAATCCCGCGCTCGATGCGTACACGCTGCGACGTAATCTCGTAGCGGGTTCCGATCGTCTTCAACCAGTAATAAACCCAGGCGAGGCCCAGCGTGAACACCACCGCGATCCATTGCCACGCGCTGTAGATCACCGCAGGGTGCCCGGTGAAGAGCATCGTCTCGACTTCCGCTTCCCGCGCAGCGGCGAAGGCCGCCAGGTCGGTATTGCAGAACCGGCACTTGATGGCGGCGGCCTTGATGGTTTCGCCACAAACCGGACAGGCCTTGGTGTCGTCGTTCATGCGGAATTCCCGACAGCTCCGTGGAGACCTCGAGTATGCGCTCTTGCTCGTCCCGCCGATCTCTCCGTACCGGTCCTAACCGGACCGCCCCTCACAAACTGAACTTGATTTCCTTCCCCGCCTCGACCACCAGACCCTCGTCGAACAGCCGCTGCACCAGCGCCTGGTGCTCCGCCGCCCGGAGCTTTTGAAACCAGGACTTCACCTTTCCCTCGAGCCCCTTGCGCTTAAGCGGAGCTTCTGCTCTCTTATCCTTCTTGAGCAGCGTCACGAGCCGCGTGTAGTCGTCCGGCGGCGTGGCAGTCGCAGCTGCTTTCGCGGCAGACGCCGCTTGCGCCGGAAACGCATCCTTGAGCGTGGCCACCCGCCGACACGTATGCCCGAGCCCGTGCAGGTGCCGGATCAGCGGATCAAAACCCTTGTCCTTCGAGAGCACCGCACAGTGCGCCTGCGGACGTTCCGTCAGTGTCTTCCCCAGGTAATACGCAATGTGGAAATCGAGCGCATTGGGCCCCTGCCCGGCGATCTTGATCCACTGCAGCCGCGTTCCGAGCGGCTGCGCCTGGACGACCAGCTCCTCGGGGAGCTTCTTCTGCGTGAGTCCGTAGAACACCAAGACCTGTGCGTCTTCGGGCACCTTCGCCAGGTTCACCGTCTGCACGTTCTCGAGATCCACCAGCAGTACTCGATCATTCATCCCGGAACCCCCTTTTGGAATACCGTCGGAGGTGCGATTTCAGATCGCACAAGACGACCGGACAAACACGACGTATTTCCGCCGATGGAACTTCACTCCGACTCGAACACGAACTCCGGCACGACCACCTCCCATTGATCGCACCGCATAGCCTCGCGATATTCCGCGTCCGAGTCTTCCCGCCGACGGACAATGACAGCCGCGACCCGCGCTTCAACGCAGCGCGATCCAATCGGCAACGTGTACGCCTTGGCCATCCGACCGACAACACGTCCGCCGGGGTCATGCAGCTCCAATTTCTCCCCACTCTGGACGAGTTCGACAGGATCACCCGGTCCCAACGCTTGAATGGCTCGATGAACCGGATTTTCCCGCGCATGCGCCCGCGAACCCCAGGTCCACATTCTTTAGTGACGGTCGTTGATAGGTCCGCAGCAACCCCGCCCTTGATACCCCTGAGACCTCGACGTTTCGCCGTAAGAAGCACGACTCGTTCGACAGGTTGTCGATCAGGGCGTTCCACCCAGACCCTCGGACCAGTGTCAGGGTCTCCTGCGCACGAGTCATTGCAACGTAGTAGAGCCGACGCGCCGCATCGGGTCCTCATTCCTGCCTTGTCGATCCCAACTACCGTCCAGCACGGCGACATGGCGAAACTCCAGGCCTTTGGCGCGGTGTGCGGAGAGCAAGAGCAGGCCGGTCTGACGACGGCGAATCTCCCGCCCCCACTCCGCCAGCCACTCCTTGAAGTGCTGTACCGGCACTTCGGCCGCCGCCACTTCCAGTACGTACTGATCTGCCGCCTCCCGAAGTAACGCCCACCACGGCCCTTCCGGTTGAGCGCCAAGCGACGCAGCAATTCCCGCCCATCCACCAGCTTTCGCCCGGCAGTGTCGAGCCAGCCCAGCAAGACTTGGGTTTCACGAAGCCTCCAGAAGTTTGGTGGCTCTTCGTCGGCTCTCTGGGTCTCTATTCCTTACTGTTCACAATAGGCTCGTACCGGATCCAGATACTTCCAGTCCGCGCGATTACTGCAGCCTCCGCCCAGTTCCAGTCCCCCTGCCACGCTGGCGAGGCGGCGCAGTTCATCGACGGCAGCGATGGCCTGCCCGACAGCGTCGTCATCGACCTGCAATATCTGCACGCGACCGCGGGCGACCGGATCGAGCGACTCCCATCGTCCGCCGGCTGCTTGTGCTTTTCGTGCCCGGTCGACGGTAATTGGATGCGCGCTTTTCATGCGCTCGCGCGCCGGCTCAATCAGCAGATTTGAGGCAGCGATGATATTGGCCGACGACCGGTAGTTTTCCGTCAAAATCGCCGGACGGGCCGAGTAGTCCGCCTCAAACCGCCGGATGAACTCGACGGACGCGCCATTGAACGCGTAGATGTTCTGATCGTCGTCGCCGACGGCCAGCAGGCTCAGCCTGCCATCCTCGTCAGTTCGGGTACGACCCACCAGTGCGGAGATCAGGTCGTACTGACCAGCAGCGATGTCCTGATACTCGTCCACCAGGATCCAGCGAAACCCTGCCAGCAGTCGATCGCGCTGCTCATCGGCTTCCTCGGGGAGCAATCCATCACCACGCAGCAGACGGACGGCCTGCTGAAGTACCTCCTCGAATGCACTGTCGCTGGCCTGAAATGCTCGATCGGCAAAGCTGACGCCGGCCAGCCGCATGGCCAGCCCGTGGCACGTCAGGACCGTCACGCCTCTGGCGTCGTCGCCAATCAGATCGACCAGGCGACGGCGAATTTCCACCGCAGCGTGGCGGTTATAGGCCAGCGCAAGGATGCTGTGCGGATTCTCGCGACGCGCACGGACGAGATACGCAATGCGATGCACCAGGACGCGGGTCTTTCCGGAGCCGGGTCCGGCCAGGACCAGGACATTGGTCTGTTCGCGTTCGTCGGCGACGATGCGTTGTTGGTGCGGATTGCGGAGCGACTCCACGATCGCCCGCCAGGATGCAGGC
>CAVPNH010000012.1:0-37467 GCA_963706755.1 uncultured Gammaproteobacteria bacterium | reverse complement strand
CCTGGTACCGTGCGATCGAGGCGAAGGTGCCGACCGGCGATGGGCAGGGGCACGGCCCGGACTGGGGCTCCGACGAGTGGAAGTCGGTGGTCGAGTTCAAGCTCGGCATCCGGGGCAAGCCCGGGGTTCCAGCTCGCGACAGCGCTGCATGGTGCACCTACATCGACCATATCGTGATGGAGGGCGGTGCGACGTCTGCGCACGCCGGGCAGCCAGGCGATTCGGCACCTGCGCGGGGGCCGTCGTTCGACTGCGCCAGGGTCGCGGCCGGCAGCATCGAGGCGATGGTCTGCTCCGACCGGGAGTTGTCCGCGCTCGACCGGCAACTGGCCTCCGTCTACGCGGCCGCCGCGCGGAAAGCGGCCAATGAGCACCCGCCTGTACTAAAGGCGGAGCAGCGAGGCTGGATCAAGGGTCGCGACGACTGCTGGAAGAGCGATGACAAGCGCTCCTGCGTCCGGGACGAATACCGTCTCCGGATCGCGGAACTGCAGGCCCGGTACGGGCTGGTGGCGGGCGCTGGCCCGTTCCGCTTCGTCTGCGACGGCAACCCGGTAAGCGAGGTCGTTGTCACGTTCTTCGCGACCGATCCCGGCACGCTGATCGCCGAGCGCGGGGACAGTGTCTCGCTGATGTACCAGCAGCCGAGCGCGAGCGGCGCCCGATACCAGGGCCGCAACGAGACGTTCTGGGAGCACCAGGGTGTTGCGACGATCACGTGGGGCTACGGTGCGCCCGAGATGCACTGCACGAGACCGGCGCAGTGACGCAGGTGCACCGGGGCGTTGGACTCGACACGGCATGAAGATCGAGGTCGACGATCTCTCCCGCCCGGCCGTTCATGCGCTGCTGAACGAGCACCTGCGGAACATGTACGAGATCACGCCCGCGGAGAGCGTCCACGCACTGGACCTCGACAAGCTGCGCCGGCCCGACATCACGTTCTGGACCGCCTGGGAGGGCGAGTTGCTGCTCGGCTGTGGCGCGCTCAAGGAGATCGACCCCGGCCACGGCGAGATCAAGTCGATGCGCACGCCCGAGGCGCATCGCAGGCGAGGGGCCGGACGCGCGATCCTCGCGCACATCGTCGGCGTCGCGAGGGCACGGTCGTACGGGCGCCTGAGTCTCGAGACCGGCGCGATGGAGCCCTTCAGGCCGGCCCAGGAGTTGTACCGGAGCTTCGGGTTCGACTACTGCGGACCTTTCGGCGACTACGTGGAGGACCCGAACAGCGTCTTCATGACCCTGCGGCTCGAGGCCGGCCGCGAATCGTGATCGTGGTATTTCTTCGTCCACGACGCGGCCGGGTTCATCGACCGCCCAGGTCCAGCTGGGCGCGCCGGTGCTCGTGATGCACGGTCATTCGCCGGCGTTGCGGTCGCGAGGGCGCTCTTGGCGTCGTCCCGCCTCGAGCGCCGCATCCACGAGTTCGATCCAGTGCCAGACCGGCGCGGGGCTCGTCTCCCGCAGGTGCGTGAGGCAGCCGACGTTGGCCGTGGCGATCACGTCCGGCCGTCCGGCCATGAGTGAGTCGAGCTTTCGACTCCGGAGCTCGCGCGACAGGTCGGGCTGCATCAGAGAGTACGTCCCGGCCGAGCCGCAGCAGAGCCCCGCGTCGTTCACGGGGACGAGGCGGCATCCGGCAGCGACCAGCAGCGCCTCGACGCGACCGACGCTGCGCTGCCCGTGCTGGAGCGTGCAGGGCGACTGCCACGCCACCCGCGGGCCCTCGCCCGGCACGAGGCCGGCGCGTTCGAGGTCGGCGGGCCCGATGATCTCGCTCAAGTCGCGCGTCGCCTCGCTCACCCGGCGCGCCCGCGCGGCGTGTGACGGATGCCCTGCGAGCAGTCGTCCGTAGTCCTTGACCATGAGTCCGCAGGCGCTTGCGGTGCTCACCACGCATTCGGCACCCGCGTCGAGCAGCTCCTCGCAGGCCTCGACGTTGCGCCTCGCCTGGCCGAGCGCGGTCTCCGTCCTGCCGAGGTGATGGGCAAGAGCGCCGCAGCAGGCCTCGCCGCGCGCGCGGGCGGTCGCGATGCCGAGGCGGTCCAGCACCCGCGCCGTCGCCGCGTTGATCTGGGGCGCGAGCCCCGGCTGCACGCAGCCTTCGAGCAGGATCATCCGGCGCGCGTGACGCCCGTCGCTCGACGGAGCGGGGGTCCATGTAGCGATCGAGGTCGAGGTCACGCCGGGAGTTTCAGTAGCAGGCGTGGCGCGGGGCAGCCTGTTACGCAACGCCCCGGGCAGCATCGGGCGCAGCCAGCCGCCGAGGCGCAGGAGTGTTGCGAAGACTCGCCGCCGTCCGAACGCCTCGGCGAGGATGAAGCGTGTCGCACGGTCTCCGAGCGACCGTCCGATCTGCTCCGCGGCCAGTTCGCGGCCGAGTTCGACGATGCGTCCGTACTGCACGCCGGACGGGCAGGCCGTCTCGCAGGCACGACAGGTGAGGCAGCGATCGAGGTGCGTGAGCGTCTCCTCGCCGGCCGGACCACCTTCGATCAACTGCTTCACGAGGTAGATTCGTCCACGCGGGCTGTCGAGCTCGTTGCCCCAGGACGCGGTAGGTCGGGCAGGCGGGCAGGCAGAACCCGCAGTGCACGCAGCTGCGCAGAAGTTCCTGGGCCTCGCGGCCGCGCGCCGTGTCCTCGAGTGCGCCGGACGGTCTTGCGTACATCGCCCTAGAAATCCGGATACATGCGGCCGGGATTCAGGATGCCGGCGGGGTCGAAGATCTTCTTCAGAGACGCGTGCAGACGCACCGCCGCCTCCGCCGGTCGCGTGAAGACCGAATCGGCCGGCCCGGCGCACCGGAAGAGCGTCGCGTGGCCGCCCGCGGCCGCGGCAATCGCCAGGACCGACGTCGAGTCGAGCGCATACCAGCGCTGCAGCCCGTTCCATTCGATCAGGGGCTCTACTGGCAGTGTCGACACGCGCGCTGCCGCAGGCACGTGGAGACGCCACAGCGGTGTGCGCGCCGCAAAGAAGGGGTGTGCATGTTCGCGGACGGACCGCCAGAACTCCGTGCCGTCCTCGACGATCGTTCCGCCGACGCGACGCTGCACCTCGTCCAGCGTGCGCTCGGTGCCTTCGAAGCGCAGGCTGAGCGAGCCGCCGGTCCAGCAGCTCGCCGTGAGCGGCAAGGCGGTGCGGGAGAGGCGTTCGAGCTCGGCCAGCGCCCCGGCCTGGTCGAGCGACAGCGACAGCGTTCGCACGGCGGGCGGGCGGGGCAGCACCTTGAGCGAGACGTCGAGCAGCACGCCGAGCGTGCCGAACGCACCCGCCATGGTCCGCGCGACGTCGTAGCCGGCGACGTTCTTCATCACCTCGCCGCCGAATCGCAGCGCCCGGCCGTCGCCGCTGAGAATCCGCACTCCCAGCACGTAGTCGCGCAGCGGCCCACTGGCTGCGCGCGCCGGGCCGGCGAGGCCGCAGGCGACGGTGCCGCCGACGGTCGCCGCGTCCCCGAAGGACGGTGGTTCGAACGGGAGTCGCTGGCCGTGTTCCGCGAGCGCGGCCTCGATCTCGCGGAGCGGGGTGCCGCCACGCGCGGTCAGCACGAGCTCGGCGGGATCGTACGAGACGATGCCTGTGTGCCCGGTCGTGCGGAGCGCCTCGCCCGCCACCTCCCGCCCGAGGAAGCGCTTCGTGTCGCCGCCCACGATCCTGAGCGGCGTGCGCCGGGCCGTCGCCTCGCGCACGCGATCGGTGATCTCTGCGGTGCCGTCGTGGCCGGTCATGCGTCAGAAGCGCGGCAGGTGCGCGTGAGGCAGCTTGCCGCCGTGCACCCGCATCGCCCCGTAGTCCGCGCAACGCGCCAGCGTCGGCACGGCCTTGCCCGGGTTCAGCCGGCCGTGCGGATCGAATGCGCGCTTGATCGCGTGGAACACCTCGAGCTCGGCCGGCCCGAACTGCGTGCACATCGGCCCGAGCTTCTCGATGCCGACGCCGTGCTCCCCGGTCACCGTGCCGCCCACGGCGACGCAGAGTTCGAGGATGTCGGCGCCGAGCCGCTCGGCGCGCTCGAGCTCGCCGGGCCGGCCGGCGTCGAACAGGATGAGCGGGTGCAGGTTGCCGTCGCCGGCGTGGAAGACGTTGGCGACGGGCAGCCCCGCCACGCGCGACATCGCCTCGATGCGCCCGAGGACCGTCGCGAGGTGACGGCGCGGGATCGTGCCGTCCATGCAGTAGTAGTCGGGCGCGAGTCTGCCCACGGCCGGGAAGGCGGCCTTGCGGCCGGACCACATGCGCGCCCTTTCCGCGGCATCGGTGGCGACCCGCACCGTCGTCGCGCCGCTTCGGCGCAGGAGTCCGGTGGCGTCCTCGAGTTGCTGCTGCACGTCGTGGTCGAGGCCGTCGAGTTCGCAGAGCAGGACCGCCGCCGCGTCCTGCGGGTAGCCGCATTTGGCAAACGCCTCGGCCGCGCGCAGCGCCAGACCGTCCATCATCTCCAGTCCAGCCGGCACGATGCCGGAGGCGACGATGTGCCCGACGGCGTCGGCACAGCGCGCCACCTCGTCGAACGAGGCCATGACGAGTTCGACACGTTCGGGCAGCGGGACCAGCCGTACCGTCGCCTCGACGACGACACCGAGCATGCCTTCGGAGCCGGTGAGGAGCGGCAGCAGCGATAGGCCCGGCGCCTCGCCAAGCGGCGAGCCGATCGTGAGGAGTTCGCCGTCGCAGGTCGCGACCCGGACCTCGAGCAAATTGTGGACCGTGAGGCCGTACTTGAGACAGTGGACACCGCCCGAGTTCTCCGCGACGTTGCCGCCGATGGTGCAGGCGACCTGCGACGACGGGTCCGGCGCGTAGAAGAGCCCGTGCGGCGCCGCGGCTTCCGAGATCGCGAGGTTGGTGACGCCGGGCTGGACCCGGGCGAGGCGCCGCTGCGGATCGACCTCGAGGATGCGATTCAATCTCGACAGCACGAGCAGGATGCCGCCTGCGACCGGCAGCGCGCCGCCCGAGAGGCCCGTGCCGGCGCCTCGCGCCACGACCGGCGCCCCGTGTGTCGATGCGATCCGCAGGACCGCCTGGATTTCGGCGGTGTTGCGCGGGAGCACCACGAGGTCGGGTGTGCGACGGTGCGCGGTGAGGGCGTCGCATTCGAAGGCGACGCAGGACTCCGGAGCCGAGAGCACGGCATCCGGGCCGAGCGCGGCCAGGAGTTCGCGGAGGAGCGTCGTATCAGGCCTCACGCGTCAACGTTACGACACCGGCGGGCGTGCCGACCAGCAGCACGTCCGCGGGCCGGCGCGCGAAAAGGCCGACGGTCACCACGCCGGTGATCTGGTTCACCTCGGTCTCGAGCGCCGCCGGGTCGGCGATCACGAGCCCGCGCACGTCGAGAATCTGGTTGCCGTTGTCGGTGACGAAGCCCTCGCGGAGCACCGGCTCACCGCCGAGGCGGGTGAGTTCCCTCGCCACCAGGGAGCGCGCCATCGGGATGACCTCGACCGGCAGCGGGAAGCGGCCGAGCCGGTCCACCACCTTCTGCTCGTCCACGATGCAGACGAACCGGCGGGAGGCGGCCGCGACGATCTTCTCGCGGGTGAGGGCGCCGCCGCCGCCCTTGATCAGCTCGAGCGCTCGCGTTGCCTCGTCGGCCCCGTCCACGTACACCCCGAGTTCCCCGGTGGCGTTCAGGTCGAGCACCTCGATGCCGTGGCGGCGCAGCCGCGCCGTGCTCGCTTCCGAGCTCGAGACCGCGCCGGCGATGCGGTTTTTCAGCGGCGCCAGCGCGTCGATGAAGAAGTTGACCGTCGAGCCCGTGCCGACGCCGATCACCTCGCCGTCGCCCACGAACTCGAGCGCCGCCTCGGCCGCGCGCTGCTTCTTGAGATCCTGGTTCATGCTTTCGGTACCTCCCGAAACAACTGTGCCCGCTTTCGCGGGCACAGTCGTCAAGCTTCAGAAGGAAGCTTACTTCTTCTTGGCCGGGGCCTTCTTCGCCTTAGCCTTAGCCTTCGCCTTTTTCTTCGCTGCCATTTTCAGAGTCTCCATGTCGGGTTAGTCCGGGCGAAGTATTTACCGAATTCAAATATCAAATGCAAGAGGTACGTTACGAATTCTTCTTGCGCCCCTCCCGCGCTCGTGATCGTCGGCGGGTGTCACGCGCGAGCGTCGCAACGCCCGCGCACTGTGAATGAAGGCATTCGCTCACGCGAGCGAGAGGATGAAGCGCCACTCTTCGCGCGTCACGGGCGTGATCGAGAGGCGGTTGCCCCGACGCAGGATAAGCATCTCCGAGAGCGCTCCGCGCGCATGTTTGCGCAACTCTTCGAGGCCTATCACGGGCTCGATACGGCGCTCGAGACGCACGTCCACGCTGTACCAGCGTGGCGCTTCGCGGTCGCTCGCGGGATCGTAGTAGCGGTGCCTGGGGTCCAGCGCGGCGGCTTCCGCGTAGCCCGCGCGCACCACGCGCACGATGCCGGCGATGCCCGGCGCGGCGCAGCTCGAGTGATAGAAGAATCCCTGGTCGCCCTTGCGCATCGCGTCGCGCAGGAAGTTGCGGACCTGGTAGTTGCGCACGCCGTCCCAGGCGGTCGTGGCATTTCGGGCGCGTGCGAGGTCCTCCACGCTGAAGGTGTCGGGTTCGGACTTGAAGAGCCAGTAGTTCACGCGGAGTCCTCCTGTCAAAGCGCGGCCGCCGCGCGCCGAGGGACGACGATTTCGCGCTCGGTGACTACCAGGTCGAGCCGCACGTCCCAGGGCGAGGGCTCGATCCTCGCGACTTCCTGGCAGGCGAAGGCGAGGCCGACGAGCCGGGGCCGGCGCCAGTTGCGCGCGCCGTCGCGGCGCCTGCGCAGCGCGCGATCGTAGTAGCCGGCGCCCATGCCCAGGCGGTTGCCGTCGCGATCGAATCCGACGACGGGCACCAGGATCACGTCGAGGCGCAGGGGTGGCAACCAGTCGCGGGCGCCGCCGGTGGGCTCCGCGATGCCGAATGCGTTGGGACGCAGCGCCGAGCTGGGCCGCAGGCGGACGAACCGCATGCGGCCCAGGCGCCGGCTCTGCACCTGCGGGACGAAGATCTCCACTCCCGAGCCGAGCGCCGCCGCGATCGCGCCCGCGATGCTCGCTTCGCCGGGCATGGCCAGGTAGACGGCCACGCGCCGGCCGCGGCGGAGTACGCGCAGGCGGCGCAGGGTGGCCGCGATCGCGCGCTCGGCGGCGATGCGACCGGGGCGCGGCAGCGCCAGACGGAGTGCGCGGAGCCTGCGGCGCTCGGCGCGGATCGCTGCGGTCTGCTGCGCCATGCGTCGGGGTCGTCCGCCGGGGGAAAGGGGATGGCGCCACCCGCCTGTGCCGTCACGGACCATTGCTCTCGACATGGAGCAATAGGCGGGGAAGGCCACGGCACCTCAGGCTTCCCGCTCGAGGCGGACTTGCACAACGGTGCCGGCTGGCTGACTCCCCAGGGTATTTGACTTACGGTCGAGAGGTAACCCGGTACCGTGTCGAACACCGCAGGCGGCGCCAAATCGTCGAGGGGCGAGCCCGGTCGCCCCTCTATAGTTCCAGTTGCTGGCCTCGCTCGAGAGCGGACTCGACCCGCTCCCGCAGCGTGCGCAGGCGCGCCCCGACGTCGCCGTCGAGCGCCGAGCCCTGGCGGCGCAGCTTGATCAGTTCGTTCGCGAGATTGAGCGCCGAGATCACCGCGATGCGCTCGAGCCCCGCGACCTTGCCGGAGTCGCGCACCTCGCGCATCTTGGCGTCCAGGTATTCCGCGGAGTCGAGCAGGTCGGCCCGCTCCTCGGCAGGACAGGCCACCTGGTACTCGCGGTCCAGCAGCCTCACGCCGACGCGCGATACGCGATCTTCGCTCATGCACCGTGCTCCATCGCCTTCAGGCGCCCGATCATCGCCTCGACGCGCGCCCGCACCTGCTCGTTCTTCTGCAGCAGGTTGGCGCGCTCGGTCATGAGCGTGTCCTGGCGCTGCCTGAGCGTCCGGTTTTCTTCCTTCAGGTGGCCGACGGTGGCGACGAGCTCGTCCACGCGGCGCTCGAGGCGGCGCAGCTCGGCATCGACGGCGGATCTTGCGGCGGTCTCGGTCATGCGTGGAACTATAGGGCGCCACCCCTGTGGAATCAATTGACGCGGCAGCGGGACGGTGCGCGATGTTACGATAATCACGATGAGCGAGCTCGCCAATTACGACGATGTCGCACGCGCGCTCGCCGCGGCGGGATCGACCGCAAACGCGGCCGAGGCGCACGGGTGCCTCTGCGGGGCTGCCTGTGTCAGGCGGGACTACACGTTCGCCGAGTGGCTGGATGAGATCGCCCCGGACGGCGCCTCCGGCGACGGCGTGCTGGAGTCGCTCAGGGCGCGCAGCGTGGCCACGCTTGCCGGCGGCGAGATGGAATTCGAGCCGCTGCTGCCCCGGGACGAAGAAGAGCTTCCGGTCCGCGTCGAGGCGCTGGGCGCGTGGTGCCAGGGCTTCCTCTACGGATTCGGCGCCGCCGGGACGGCCGGCCATGCCCAGCTTCCGGAGGAGGTCGCCGAGGTGCTGACCGACCTCGCGCAGGTCTCGCAGGCCGGGGCGGTCGGTTCCGACAGCACCGAGAACGAGGAACAGGCCTACGTGGAACTCGTCGAATTCGTGCGTGCCGCCGTCCAGCTCGCCTACGACGAACTCACGGCGCTCCGCGCGAGCCAGCCACCCACACGCTCCGACCACTGACCCGACGATGACACTACGCAAGGACGAATTCGCACGCCGCCGCCGCCAGCTGATGCGCATGATCGGCAAGGGCGGCATCGCCATCCTGCCGGCCGCCACCGAGAAGCAGCGCAACAACGACGTTCACTACCACTATCGCCCCGACAGCGACTTCCACTACCTGACGGGCTTCGACGAGCCGGAGTCGGTGGCCGTCCTGGTGCCGGGGCGCGCGCAGGCGGAGTACATCCTGTTCGTGCGCGACCGCGACCCGACGCGCGAGACCTGGGACGGCAAGCGTGCGGGCACCGAGGGCGCCACGCGCGACCACGGCGCGGACGACGCCTTCCCGATCGGCGACATCGACGACATCCTGCCGGGACTGATCGAGCAGTGCGGGCGTGTCTACCACACCATGGGCATCCACCCGGAGTTCGACCAGCACGTGATCGGCTGGGTGAACACGCTGCGTGGCCAGTCCAAGCTGGGGCTGCACACGCCGCAGGAGTTCGTCGCACTCGACCACCTGCTGCACGACATGCGCCTCTACAAGAGCCGGACCGAACTCGCGGTGATGCGCCGCGCGGCGCAGATCTCGGTCGGGGCGCACGTCCGCGCCATGAAGGCGACCCGCGC
Source organism: uncultured Gammaproteobacteria bacterium (assembly GCA_963706755.1). Classification (GTDB taxonomy): domain Bacteria; phylum Pseudomonadota; class Gammaproteobacteria; order Steroidobacterales; family Steroidobacteraceae; genus RPQJ01. The sequence continues at coordinate 28,161 of CAVPNH010000012.1, read as the reverse complement.
AGGGCTGCACGAGTACGAGGTGATGGCCGAACTCCTGCACGAGTTCCACCGTCACGACGCCGACATCGCCTACCACCCGATCGTGGGCGGCGGGGCGAACGCCTGCACGCTGCACTACCACGCGAACGACGCCGAACTCCGCGACGGCGACCTGCTGCTCATCGATGCCGGCTGCGAGTACCGCTACTACGCCTCCGACATCACCCGCACGTTCCCGGTCAACGGCCGGTTCACGCCGGAGCAGCGCGCGGTCTACGAGGTGGTCCTCGAGGCGCAGGAGGCGGCCTTCGCCAGAATCCGGCCGGGCAACCACTGGAACGCCCCGCACGACGCGGCGGTGCGCGCCATCACGCAGGGCCTGGTGCGCATCGGGCTCCTCAAGGGCCGCGTGCCGACGCTCATCAAGGAAGAGGCGTACAAGAAGTTCTTCATGCACCGCACCGGCCACTGGCTCGGCATGGACGTCCACGACGTCGGCGACTACAAGGTCGGCGACGAGTGGCGCGTGCTCGAGCCCGGCATGTGCCTGACCGTGGAGCCCGGCATCTACATCCCGGCCGGCACACGCGGCGTGCCCAGGCGCTGGTGGAACATCGGGGTGCGGATCGAGGACGACGTGGCCGTCACGGCTGACGGGTGCGAGATCCTGACGGCCGGGTTGCCGCGCACGCCGGCCGAGATCGAGCGGCTGATGAGCGCCTGATGCAGCCATGACCGACGCCGTGCGACGGCTCGACTGCGATCTCGCCATCGCCGGCGGCGGGCTGGTCGGGGCGTCGCTGGCGCTTGCGCTCGCGCCCGTCGGCCTCAGGATCGTGGTCGTCGAGGCGGTCGTGCCGGCCGGCGACGGCGGGCACCCGAGCTACGACGAGCGCACGACGGCGCTCGCCAATGGCACCGTGCGCACCTTCCAGGGGCTCGGCGTTTGGCGCCACATGCAGCGCGAGGCGACGCCCATCCGCCGCATCCACGTCTCGGAGCAGGGCCGCTTCGGGGTCGCGCGCATCGACGCCGCCGAGCAGGGACTCGAGTCGCTGGGCTGCGTGCTGCCGAACCGCGTGATCGGTGCGGCCCTGTGGGAGGGCCTGCGCGCGGCGGCGGGCGTCGAGATCGTGGCACCCGCAAGCGTCGTCTCGACGGCTCTGGAGGACGGCATTCGAGTGCTGCGCGCCGAGCGCGACGGGCAGCCGCTCGAAATCCGCGCGCGCCTCGTCGTTGCCGCGGACGGCGCACGTTCTGCAGTTCGCGAACAGGCGGGCATCGCCTCGGAACACCTGGGCTACGGGCAGACCGCGATCGTCACGACCATGACCGCGCAGCGCTTCCACGATCACGTGGCTTACGAGCGCTTCACGCCCGACGGTCCGATTGCCGTGCTCCCGCTGGCCGACGGCCGCTGCGGCGTGGTCTGGACGCGCAGGCCCGAGGAGGCCGCGCGGCTCCTCGCGCTGCCCGACGAGGAGTTCCTCGCCGGGTTCCAGGCGGCATTCGGATTCCGCCTGGGCCGGTTCATCAAGGTCGGGTCCGGCACTCGTATGAGCTTTCGCTTTCCCGCTCCGAGCGCCACGTCGGCCCGCGGATCGCGGTCGTGGGCGCGGCCGCGCAGGGCCTGCACCCGATCGCCGGCCAGGGATTCAACATCGGGCTGCGCGATGCAGCCTGTCTCGCGGAGGTCATCGCCGACGCCCGCGCCGCCGGTCGCATGGACGCGGGTGAGGCGACGCTGCTCGACGCCTACGCCGCGTGGCGCGAGGAAGACCGCCGGCGCATCGTTGCGTTCACCGACGGGCTGGTGCGCCTCTTCGGTACGCCACTCGGCGTGGTGCGCGGACTGCGCAGCGTCGGGCTGCTCGCCTTCGACTCCTTCCCGCCGGCCAAGGCGGCGATGTCGCGGCTGAGCGTGGGAGCCGCGGGCCGCGTGCCACGGCTCGCGCGCGGCGTGCCGCTCACCGGTCCCGCGCCATGAGCCTCGGCCGGCGCCTGGATTTCGACGCGGTCGTGGTGGGCGGCGGCATGGTCGGGCTCTGCGTCGCGGCGCTGCTCGTGCTGGACGAGCGACTGGCAGGCTGGCGGATTGCGCTCGTAGAGCCGTCCGCGCCGCGGCCGCCGAAGGACGATGCGGTGGATCTCCGCGTGTCCGCGCTGTCGCGCGCATCGCAGCGGATCCTGGGCGCGGCCGGGGCGTGGGACGCGATCGAGCCGCACGCCTGCCCGTATGAGCGAATGGTGGTGTGGGATTCCGCGAGCACGCAGGATGCGCGCGATGCACTCCGATTCGACGCAGCCGAGACCGGCGAGCCGGACCTCGGCCACATCGCGGAGAACCTGCGCGTGCAGTGGGCACTGGCCGAGGCGCCGGCACTCCGTGCAGTCACGCAATTGCGGGCCGGGCTCCAGGCGCTCGAGTTCGATCACGACTCGGCGCGGGTGGTGCTGGACGACGGGCGCAGCGTCTCGACTGCGCTCGTGATCGGTGCGGACGGCGGCCAGTCGCGTACGCGCGAACTCTGCGGCATCGGCCGCGCCGGATGGGCCTACAGCCAGACGGCCGTAGTCGCACACCTGCGCACCGGGCGCCCGCACGCGCACACAGCGTGGCAGCGCTTCCTGCCGGACGGGCCGATCGCCTTCCTGCCGCTCCGCGACGGGCGCGTGTCGCTGGTGTGGACGACGACGCCGGACGTCGCAGCGGCGCTGATCGCCACGGACCCCGCGGATTTCAGCCGCCAGGTCACGGAAGCGAGCGACCGCGTGCTCGGTGACGCGGTCCTGGACGAGCGGCCGTGCCGGATTCCCGCTCGCGCTCTGGCACGCGCGCGAATACACCAGGCCGCGCGTCGCGCTGGTCGGAGACGCGGCGCACACGATTCATCCGCTGGCGGGGCAGGGCGTGAACCTGGGATTCCTCGACGCCGCGTCGCTGGTCGAAGTCCTGGGCGAGGCGGCGGAATCCGGCGGCGACCCGGCGGGGACGCGCGCGCTGCGTCGCTACGCGCGCTGGCGGCGGTCGGAGAATGCCCTGCTGCTCGGCACGACCGACGCAATCAACCGGCTGTTCGGCGAGCGTGGCGTCGGGGTCGCGGCCGCGCGCCGGCTCGGCCTCGCGCTCGTTTCCGCGCAGCCTGCCCTGCGCCGCGCGCTGGTGCGTCGCGCACTTGGCCTGGCGGGCGACCTGCCGGGCATCGTTTCCCGTCCGGGGTATCAGTCATGACCGACAGCGACTGGCAGCAGGACCTGTTCACGCAGGCCGCGCCCGAACTCGGTAACCAGTATCGCGACGACCCGTTGCTCGGGTCGTGGCTCCGGCGGGTCCTGCCCGCCGAGGTGCACCGCGCCCTCGAGCCGGAACTCGACGAACTCGGCGTGGCCTCCGGCGGCCGGCTGTACGCGATGCAGCTCGCCGACCGGCTGAATGAGCCGCGCCTCGTGCAGTGGGACGCCTGGGGCAATCGCGTGGACGCGGTCGAGGTGACGCCGCTGTGGCGCGAGGTCGAGCGGCTCGCGACGCGACACGGGCTGGTCGCGACGGCCTACGAGGGGGAGCACGGCCGCCATGCGCGCATTGCGCAGTTCGCGAAGGTCTACCTCTTCCACCCGTCCTCCGACGTGTACACCTGCCCGCTCGCCATGACGGACGGTGCGGCACGCTCGCTGATCGAGTCGGGCAACCGGTCGCTCCTCGACCGCGCGCTGCCGCGCCTGACGTCGCGCGATCCGGCGACCGCCTGGACCAGCGGCCAGTGGATGACGGAGACCACGGGCGGTTCCGACGTCGGCCGCTCGCAGACGCGCGCCGTGCGCGATGGCGACGGCTGGCGCCTCTACGGCCGCAAGTGGTTCACCTCGTCGGTTGCCTCGCAGATGGCGCTGACGCTCGCACGGCCCGAGGGCAATGCGGGCGGCGGCAAGGGCCTCGCGATGTTCTACGTGGAGGTGCGGGACGGCGAGGGACGCCTGAACGGGCTGCGCGTGGACCGGCTCAAGGACAAGCTCGGCACGCGCAAGGTGCCGACCGCGGAACTCATGCTGGAGGGTACGCGCGCGGAACTGGTCGGCCAGTCGTTCAACGGCACGCGCGCCATCGAGCCCATGCTCGGCGTCACGCGCATGTGGAACAGCGTCTGCGCGATCGCGGCCATGCGCCGCGGGCTCGCGCTCGCGCGCTCGTTCGCCGCGCGCCGCGAGGCCTTCGGGCAGCCACTCGCGAAGCAGCCGCTGCACCTCGACACGCTGGCGGCGTTGGAGGCCGAGACCTGGGGCGCGTTCCTCATGACGTTCCTGCTGGTCGAGCTTGCGGGCCGGCAGGAGCGCGGCGAGATCGACGACGGACAGCGCGCGCTCCTGCGGCTCGTGACGCCGCTGACCAAGCTCGTCACCGGGAAGCAGGCGGTCGCGGTGGTGAGCGAGGCCATCGAGAGCTTCGGCGGCGCGGGCTACGTCGAGGACACGGGCCTGCCGGGACTGCTGCGCGACACCCATGTGCTGCCCATCTGGGAGGGAACGACCAACGTGCTGTCGCTGGATGCGCTGCTGCGTTCCGACCTGAACGCTGGACTCGCCGCGCTCATGGGGCGAGCGTCCACGTGCGTGCGCTCGCTCCGGGAGCCGCGGCTCGAGGCGGCGGGGCGTGCCGCGGTGGGCGCCATCGAGCGCGCCGCGCTGTGGCTCGAGTCGGGGCACGACCGCGAGGTGCTGGAGTCCGGCGCGCGCCGGCTCGCGATGACGCTCGCGCGGTCGCTGCAGCTCGTGCTCCTCTGCGAGCACGCGCAATGGATGATGGACCACGATGGCGACCGGCGTGGATACGCGGCCGCGATGCGCTACTCGCGGCTGCCCGTGGACCTGATGCACGAGGTGGATCCGGAACTCGATCGGATCCTGCTGAGGTGAGCGGATCGGCGACGGCGCCCGCGGGGAGAGTCACGTGAATCAAGGTAATTCGCCTCGCCGCGGCCCGGAACTGGATGCAAGGGTGCCCCAGGACCAGATCCCGCGGGTTTACGACAGGCTCGCCAGTGTCTATGACATCTGGGGATGGCTCACCGAGTCTCGAGCGCGGGCACGGGCAATCGAACTGGCCGCGATCGAGGACGGCACGACGATACTGGAAGTAGCCGTCGGAACCGGGGTCGCTTTCCATGAGATCGTGAAGAGAAATCCGCACGGGCAGAACCTGGGCATCGATCTCTCTCCCGGGATGCTGGCAAGAGCCAGGTCGCGCATGAGCGCGATGCCCGGGGCCAGTTACAGGCTCGAGATCGGCACGGCCTTCGACCTTCCTGTGCAATCGGATTCGGTCGATATCCTGGTCAACAACTATATGTTCGACCTCATCCCGTACGCGGACATGGATCGAGTCATTGAGGAGTTCAGGCGCGTCCTGAAGGTCGGAGGCCGGCTGATACTGGTGAACATGGCCCGGGGCGAGTCCCGGGCGAGCAGGATCTACGAAGGCATTTACAGGATTTCGCCGCGGGCCATGGGGGGCTGTCGTGGCGTGCAGATGGCCGACAGGCTCGGGCAGCACGGTTTCACCGTCGGGGTGAGGGAATACCACCAGCAGTTCCTGTTCCCGTCAGAGGTCATCGTGGCGCAGAAGGGCGCCCGGGATCGGTAGGCGCCGGGCCAGCGTCAGGTCAGGCTGGAGCATCTGTCTACCCGGGCAGCACACCCGCTACACTCCCGGCCTGAGGGAGGACGTATTGACCGACGCGCCGACAGAGCGTGACGACGAGGGCGCCTGGGCCGAGCTGCGCCGCCGCAAGGTGGTGCAGTGGGGGCTCGCATACGCAGCCGGCGCCTGGGCCCTGCTGCAGGTCATCGGCTTCGCCGCTGATGCATTCCACTGGCCGGACGTCACCAAGCAGCTCTCGATGCTGACCTTGGGCGTCGGTCTCCCGCTCGCCATGACGCTGGCCTGGTACCACGGCGACCGTGGCGAGCAGAGCGTAACGCGCGTCGAGCTCGCCGTCCTCACGCTGCTCCTGTTCCTCGGCGGGGGCGTGCTATGGCTCTACAAGAGTCGAGCCGTTCCGCCGCCGGTCGCGGTCAAGGTGGCTCCTGCCGCGCCGGTCCAGGCCCCGCCCGTCGCGACGTCGGACCCGCGTCCCTCGATCGCGGTGCTGCCATTCGTGAACATGAGCCCCGACAAGGACCAGGAATATTTCTCGGACGGCCTGTCCGAACAGATGCTCGACCTGCTGGCGAAGGTGCCGCAACTGCGCGTCATCGCGCGGACCTCGTCCTTCTCATTCAAGGGCAAGGAAGTCGACGCCGCGACCATCGCGCGCACCCTGGGCGTGTCGCACCTGCTGGAGGGCAGCGTGCGGAAGTCCGGGAATCACCTGCGCATGAGCGCCAAGCTCGTGCGGGCCACTGACAGCTCGCAGGTGTGGTCCGGGACTTATGACCGGAATCTCGAGGACGTGTTCAAGATGCAGGACGAGATCGCCGAAGCCGTCGTCGCACAACTCAGGGTGACAATGCTCGGAACGGCGATGCCGGTGAGCCAGGCCATCGGTCCCGCGGCCCTCGCTGATTACATGCGGGCGAGGCAGCTGTACCGGGCAGGCACCAGGGACAGCCTCGCACAGGCTGGCGCGCTGCTCGAGCGCGTCGTTGCGGTCGACGACGCCTACGGCGCCGGGTGGCGACTGCTGGGACAGACATATGCCGCGCAGGCCTGGGCCAGCTTCCTGCCCCTCCATGAGGGATTCGCCAAGGCTCGCGCGGCGATCCAGCGGGCGATCGACATCGACGCGTCCGATGCCGCGGCAATCGCCGCGTTGGCGTCCCTGTCACTGGCCTACGACATGAACCTGCCCGAGACCGCGCGCCTGCTGAAGCGCGCCTTGTCACTCTCGGCGCACGACGAAACCGTCTTGCTCGCGGCAGGAAGCCTGACGCGCGTGACAGGAGACGGTCCGCGCACGATCGCAATCTTCGAGGAACTGGTGCGCCAGGACCCGGTAAACGGCGGGGCCTGGGACGACCTCGGCTTCGGGTACATGATATTCGGCAGGTACGCCGACGCGATCGCTGCGTTTCGAAAGTCGCTCGAGCTGGAGCCCCTTGCGGTGTTCACGCACGAGCATCTCGGCGAGGCGCTGATGTTCTCGGGCGACCTCGACGGCGCGCTGGCCGAGATGCAGCGCGAGCCCCTTGACATCATGCGACGCCTGGGTCTTTCCTTCGTCTACGCGGCCCTGGGACGACGTGAGGAATCACAACGACTGCTCGAAGAGGTTGGCAAGGAGCATCCGGATTTTGCAAGCCCGGTGGCTGCCGGCTACGCGAGGCTCGGCAAGGCCGACGAGGCGTTCAAGTGGCTGGACCGGGCCCTGCAGGAACGCGATGGGGGCGTCCTCGAGCTGCGCGCCGGGCCATTGTTCCAGCCGCTGCGGCAGGATCCCCGCTATGTGCCGCTGCTGCGACGGATCGGCCTGTCGGACGAGCAGGTCGCGGCACTCGACTTCAACATCGAGATCCCCCTGGTGGCAGGGGCGAACTCGCCCGTACAGGATCCGCGTTGAGACGCCGGGCCCCCGTCATGAGCGAACACCGACTGATCCTGGACCATGTGTACGATCACGAGGCCGCGCACCGCGACCGGGTGTTCCTGACCCAGCCGCTGGGCGGCGGCCAGGTGGCCGACTGCACCTGGGGCCAGGTGCTCGATTCCTCGCGCCGCATGGCCGCGCATCTCATGAGCCTGGGCCTGCCGCCGGGATCGCGCATCGCGATGCAGTGCCGGCCGGGCTGCTGGCCTGGTACCGCAGGCTGGGCCTGAACCTGCTCGAGGGTTATGCGATGACCGAGGACTTCGCCTACTCGCACGGCACTCGCCCCGGCGAAGAAAGGCCGGGTTACGTTGGCCAGCCGTACGATGGCGTGCAGGTCCGCGTGGCCGAGGATGGCGAGATCCTCATCAAGTCGCCCGGCACCATGATGGGCTACTACAAGCGGCCCGACCTCGACGCCGAAGCCTTCACCGCCGACGGCTTCGTTCACACCGGCGACCTGGGCGAGTACGACGCCGAAGGGCGGCTGAAGCTGACCGGCCGCAAGAAGGAACGCTTCAAGACGGCCAAGGGCAAGTACGTGGCGCCGGCACCGATCGAGAACCGGCTCAACGCGCACCCGATGGTCGAGCTGTCGATCGTGTCGGGCGTCGGCCAGCCCGCGGCCTACGCCGTGGTGGTGCTGGACGAGTTCCTGCGCCCGCGCACGGCCGACCCTGAGGTGCGCGCGAGGGTCGAGGCCGAACTCGCCACGCTGCTGGACGAGGTCAACGCCAGCCTGGCCTCGCACGAACGGCTGCGCCTGCTGGTGGTGGCGCGTGAGCCGTGGTCGATCGAGAACGGCCTGCTGACGCCGACCATGAAGATCAGGCGCAGCCGAATCGAGACCGCGGTGGCACCACAGGTCGGGGGGTGGTTCGCGGCCCAACAGTCGGTCTTGTGGGCCTGAACCCGCACGAACCCCGCCGGGATGCCTGCCTGATGGCCGTCACTCGCGATCAGGGATCTTCACTGCGCGCCTGGAGATCGTGCTCCAGCGTCGCGGCATCGGCGGGCGCAATGCCGAGCGTGTCGCGCAACCGGTTAAGCAGTGCCCGCTCCTTGCGAGTGATGCCATCGCCGCCCTGCTAGTCGCTGGTCACGTCCTCGTTGGGCGGCCACTGGCTTGAGTCGATCGTCTCCCGATACGCGTGCCACGTGGCGTGCCCGATCAGCGGCAGCGTGACGCCGAGCGCCACCATGATCCAGGCGAGGCTGGCGCCGTGCTCGCGGCCGACGAACAGCAGTGCAAAGCCCGGCGCGACTGCGAGCACGATGCACGCGGCCCACACCGCCATGGCGGGCTTGTTGCGCAATACCGCATTGACGCTGGTCACGACCGCCGTGACGGTGTCGACCTTCCGGTCCACCAGCATCGGCAGAGAAAACGCCGCGGCCGAGAACACGATCGCGGCGAAGACCGAGCCGATCGCGCTGCCGATGCCGAAGAACTCCAGGTAGTCGCTCCACTCGGGCGGCTCGCTCATCGGGAAGAACACGTGCACGGCGGAGCCCGCGCGGGCCCAGACCAGGAACACGACCATCAGCATCAGCGCGAACACCATGAGGTTGCCGAAGGAGCGCTGTTCCTCGCGCAGGCAGCGGCGCAGGGACGGTGCCTGTCCGCGCTCGAGATGGATGCTGATGACGTAAGTGCCGACCGCGAGCACGGGAGAGATGAGGACGAAGCCGGAGACCAGCGTGAGCAGTTCCCAGTAGCCCCCGAAGTCGATCGCGACCTGTGCAAGCGCGAGGCTCAGGATGACCACGACGACCCCGTAGGTCAGGCTCTGGCGCGGCGCGGCCCACATGTCGCGCCAGCCGCGCCGCACCCACTGGAGCGGAGCCAGCGGCGCGAGTGTCCTGCAGGGTGCGACGAACGGCAGTGCCGTCTCGTCACCGGTCTCCTGGGTGTTGCCGTCCATCGTTCCCCCTGGTCGAATTCGAACCGTGTTCCCGGTCGTGCCTCCGCGCCCGTTGCCCGGCGCGCTATGCGCCCAGTTCGTCGATCTTCGCCGCGCAGATGAAGTCGTTCTTCGACAGCCCGCCGACGGAGTGCGTGGCAAGACGTGAGCCGGCAGTAGTCGTAGCCGACCTCGAGATCCGGGTGGTGGTCCTCGGTGTTGGCGATCCACGCCACCGCATTCACGAAGCCCATCGTCTCGTGGAAATTCGCGAACCGCCAGGACCGGCGCAATGCCTTTCCGTCGTCGGCGATCCGCCAGCCCTGGCGCAACTCCCCGAGCAGTGCCGACGACACGTCGGGAGTGAGCGTCGGGGTCCCGGGTGGGCAGGGGGCGCAGGACAGGTCACGCAGCTTGCTCATGGCTCGATCCTCCTGCCAAAAGTGCGCTCGACATACTGCTCGACGAGCGCCTGGAACTCCTCGGCGATGTGCTCGCCCTTGAGCGTCGGGCCCTTCTCGCCGTCCACGTACACCGGAGCAACCGGCCGCTCGCCGGTGCCCGGCAGGCTGATGCCGATGTTGGCATGCTTGCTCTCGCCGGGCCCGTTCACCACGCAACCCATGACGGCGACGGTCATTTCCTCGACGCCCGCGTAGCGCTGTCGCCACTCCGGCATGCGCGCGCGCAGGTGCGCCTGGATCTTCTGCGCGAGTTCCTGGAAATAGCTCGAAGTCGTGCGGCCGCAGCCGGGGCAGGCGACGACCATGGGCGTGAATGAACGCAGCCCCATGGTCTGCAGCATTTCCTGGGCCACGACGACCTCGCGCGTCCGGTCGCCGCCGGGGTCCGGCGTGAGCGAGACGCGAATGGTGTCGCCGATGCCTTCCTGCAGCAGCACGGACATCGCGGCCGTGGAGGCGACGATGCCCTTCGATCCCATGCCGGCCTCGGTGAGGCCGAGGTGCAGCGGGTAGTCGCAGCGCCGCGCGAGGTTGCGGTACACGCCGATCAGGTCCTGCACGCCGCTCACCTTGCAGGAAATCACGATCCGGTCGTCGGGCAGGCCCAGTTCCTCGCGCGCGCGCGGCGCTGTCGAGCGCCGAGACGACGAGCGCCTCGCGCACGACGTCTACCGCGTCGAGCGGTTCGGCGCTCCTCGAGTTCTCGTCCATGAGGCGCGTGAGCAGGTCCTGGTCGAGGCTGCCCCAGTTCACGCCGATGCGCACCGGCTTCCCGTGCCGGCAGGCGATCCCGATCATCTCGGCGAACTGCGGGTCGCGCTTGCTGCCGCGGCCCACGTTGCCCGGGTTGATGCGGTACTTGGCCAGCACCTCGGCGCAGTCCGGGTGCTCGCGCAGCAGCTTGTGGCCGTTGAAGTGAAAGTCGCCGACGAGCGGCACGTCCATGCCGAGTTCGCGCACGCGCGCCGCGATCGCGGGAACGGCGGCCGCGGCCTCCTCGGTATTGACCGTGATCCGCACCAGCTCAGAGCCCGCCTGCGCCAGCGCGCGGACCTGCAGCGCGGTGGACTCGACGTCTGCGGTGTCCGTGTTGGTCATGGACTGCACGACGACCGGATGGTCGCCGCCGATCGTCACGCGACCGACACGGACCGGGACGCTGAGCCGGCGCGGCAGGCGGGTCATGGATGGGGCCGGGCCGCGGCAGAGCGTTCGGCGATCCAGCGCTGCACGTTGCCCTCGAGCACGTCGAGCGGGATGGCGCCGCTGCCGAGCACCACGTCGTGGAATCCACGCAGGTCGAAGTCCGGCCCGAGCGAGGCTTCGGCGCGCCCGCGCAGTTCCTTGATCTTGCAGTTCGCCGATCTTGTAGGCGAGTGCCTGGCCCGGCCAGGCGATGTAGCGGTCCACCTCGTTCACGATGTCGAGTTCGGTCTTCGCGGCGTTTTCCTTGAAGAACTGGATCGCCTGCTCGCGCGTCCAGTGCTTGTGGTGGATGCCGGTGTCGACGACCAGCCGCACGGCGCGCCACATCTCGTAGGTGAGCTGGCCGAACTTGTCGTAGGGATCCGCGTAGAAGCCCATCTCCTGCCCGAGGCTCTCGCTGTAGAGCGCCCAGCCCTCGACGAACGCGGTCGCCTCGAAGTCGCGGCGGAACATCGGCACCGAGCCGATCTCCTGCGCGAGCGCGATCTGCAGGTGATGGCCGGGCACGGACTCGTGCATCGTGAGCACGGGGATCTCGTAGGTCGGGCGTTCCTCCGGCTTGTAGAGGTTCACGTAGTAGTAGCCCGCGCGCCGGCCGTCCAGCGCCCCGCCCTGGTAATAGGCCGCAGTCGTGTCGGGCGCCGACTCGTCCGGGATCGGCCGCACGCCATAAGTCAGGCGTGGCAGCTTGCCGAAATACTGCGGCAGCAGCGGGTCGACGCGCTTCGCCATGGCCATGTAGGCGGTGAGCAGGCGCTGCGGGTCGGTGTAACGGAACTTCGGGTCCGTGCGCAGGTACTGCAGGAACTCCTGGAAGCTGCCCTTGAACCCGACCTGCTCGATGATCTTCAGCATCTCACCGTGGATACGCGCGACTTCCTTCAGGCCGATCTCGTGGACCTGGTCCGCGGTGAGGTTCGTGGTCGTGAACCACGCGATGCGGTTCTGGTACCAGGCGACGCCGCCCGGCAGGGCCCAGACGCCTACGGAGTCCGCGCAGGCGGGCAGGTAGTCCTTGACGAAGTAATCCTGCAGCCGCCGGTACGCGGGGACGACCGAGCGCGTGATGGCCGCGCGCCCGGCGGCACGGAGCTTTTCCTGCTCGGCCGCGGGCATGCTGGCCGGCATGGTGCGGAACGGCGCGTAGAACGGACTCGCTTCAGGGTCCTCGACCACCTGCTTCGCGATCTGGTCCGGGATGCGCTGCATGATGATCTTCGGCTGCACGAGCCCGCGGCGCACGCCCTCGCGCATGAGCGCGATGTTCTGGTCCACGTAGGGGCCGATGCCATCGAGCCGCGCGATCCAGTTCTCGTAGTCGCGGGCGGTCGAGAAATCGATCAGGCCTGCGAGCTCGCTCACCGACTGCGCGCCGCCGCGCTGGTTGATGGGCATGAACTGCGACGCCCCAGTCATAGGAGTCCACCGTGCCGCGGTACATGCGGCGGAACAGGTCGCGGTTCAGACGGTCCGCGTCCGTGAGCGTGGCTGGATCCATCGCCGCCAGCTTCGACGAGCACGGCCACGTCCTCGGCGTGCTCTTCGCGAGCGCGTCCGGGGACAGGTCCGGCCAGCGATCGTCGTAGCGGTGGTCGCCCAGGTAGGTCGCCTGCAGGGGATTTTCGCGCAGTCCGCGCTCCCACTCGGACTGGAAGAGCGCGTTGAGCCGCGCGCCGGCGTCGTCGGCCGCCCTCGCGGCCGGTGCGAGCGGGCCCGCGGCCAGCAGGACGAGGATCGCGATCAGGGTTCGGAAGATGGGTCGCATGGGCTGGGCGCTCGGGGACATGGGTCGGGGTCCGGGATGTTCCGGCTCCGGCGGGCAATTGACAAGCCGGTGCCCCGGTTTGCTGGCCGCAGCAACCCTGCTCGGGTAACATCCCGGTACCCATCGCAAGGCCCGTCCGGAGAGAGGGAAGGCAGCTTCCCCGCCGAAGGCGCAACCCGCCCGGAAACGCTCAGGCAAATGTACGGCGGTGCCTGATGGTCTCTGGAGAGCGGCCCCGCGAGGGGCCCACCGAAGGGGTGCGGCGCCGGTCCTCCGGCGCCCGATCTCTCAGGTCACAGGACAGAGGGGCGGCGGGCCTTGGCGGCCCGTCGCCTTTTTTATTTCTGGCAGCCGGAGGATCGAAAAATGGGATTGCGCACTCCGCTCTACGAAACGCACGCTGCCGCCGGCGCGCGGATGGTCGACTTCGGTGGCTGGGACATGCCGGTCAACTACGGGTCGCAGATCGAGGAGCACCACGGCGTGCGCCGCGATGCGGGCATGTTCGACGTCTCCCACATGTGCGCGGTGGACCTGCGCGGCCCGCGGGCCCGGGACTTCGTCCGCCGGGTGCTGGCGAACGACGTCGCCAAGCTCACCCTGCCCGGCAAGGCGCTCTACTCCTGCATGCTGCGCGAGCACGGCGGTGTCATCGACGACCTGATCGCCTACTACCTGGACGACGCAGTGGTACCGGGTGGTCGTGAACGCCGGCAATCGCGACAAGGACTTCGAGTGGCTGCGCCTGCATGCCGGCGACATTCGAGTCTCGGTCGAGCCGCGCTTCGACCTCGCCATCATCGCCGTGCAGGGACCGAACGCCCGGCAGAAGGCCGCAACGCTGCTCGATCCCGGCCTGGCGTGCGCGCGCCCTGGAACTCGGGCCAGTTCTTCGGGGCGCCCGCCGGCGACTGGTTCGTCGCGCGCACCGGGTACACGGGGGAGGACGGATGGGAAATCATGCTGCCGTCGGGCGAAGCGGCCGGGTTCTGGGACCGCCTGCGCCACGCCGGCGTCATGCCCTGCGGGCTCGGAGCGCGCGACACGCTGCGCCTGGAGGCCGGCATGAACCTCTACGGCAACGACATGGACGAGACGGTGTCCCCGCTCGAGTGCGGGCTCGCCTGGACCATCGGCTGGGAATCGCAGGATCGCGACTTCATCGGCCGTGCTGCGCTGGTCGAGCAGAAGGCGCGCGGCGTCCCGCGCAAGCAGGTCGGGCTGGTGCTGAGCGACCGGGCCGTGCTGCGATCTCACCAGAAGGTGATCGTGCCGGCAGTGGGCGAGGGCGAGGTGACGAGCGGCACTTTCTCCCCGACGCTCGAGCGCTCGATCGGCCTCGCGCGCGTGCCCTCCCAGACGACCGATCGCTGTGAAGTCGAGATTCGCGGCCGCCTGCTCGGCGCGACGGTGGTGAGGCCGCCGTTCGTCCGCAACGGGCGCATCGCCATCGCACTTTGAATCACTCTTCCTGGAGTACCCCATGAGCAACGTTCCTGCCGGCCTGCGTTACATGAAGTCGCACGAGTGGGCCCGCCTCGAGCCCGACGGCACCATCACGATCGGCATCTCGGACCACGCGCAGCAGGCGCTCGGCGACCTCGTGTTCGCCGAGGTACCGGAGCCGGGCCGCCGCATCGCCGCGGGCGAGGCCTGCGCGGTCGTCGAATCGGTGAAGGCCGCTTCCGACGTCTACAGCCCGGTGAGCGGCGAGGTCGTGGCGGCGAACGCCGACCTCGGCGGCCAGCCGGAACTCATCAACCAGGATCCCTACGGCGCCGGCTGGCTGATGCGCATCCGGCCGGACGACAAGTCGCAGTTCTCGGCACTGCTGGATGCGGCGGCCTACGAGGCCGCGCTGGCGGCGGAAACCCACTGACGCACGGGTGAGACCATGCCCTTCATCCCGCACACGGCGGACGACGTCCGCGAAATGCTGGCCACGATCGGCGCGTCGGGCACCGAGGCGCTGTTCGACGAGATCCCCGCGGATCTGCGCTGCCGGGAACTGACCGGCATCCCGCCGGCCGTCTCCGAGATGCAGGTCGGCCGGCTCATGGCCGAGCGCGCCGCGCGCGACGGCCGGCCGCTCAACTTCATCGGCGCCGGGGCCTACGAGCACCACATCCCGGCCGCGGTCTGGGCCATCGTGTCGCGCGGCGAGTTCTACAGCGCCTACACGCCTTACCAGGCCGAGGCGAGCCAGGGCACGCTGCAGCTCCTGTACGAATACCAGTCGATGATGGCGAGCCTGACGGGCATGGAAGCGTCAAACGCCTCGCTCTACGACGGCGCGACGGCGCTGGGCGAAGCCTGCCTCATGGCGGTGCGGGCGCACCGCAAGTCGAAGTCTGCGCGCATCCTGCTGCCGGCCGCGCTGAACCCCAGGTACCGGGACGTCGTGAAGGCGGTGGCCGGCCACCAGCGGCTCGCCTTCGAGCTCCTGTCCTGCGACGACCGCGGCGGCCACACGCCGGCGGCAGGCCTCGACCGCTACCGTGGTGAGGACGTGACTGCGCTCGTCATCCAGCAGCCGAATTTCTTCGGCACGCTCGAGGACGTGGACGCCCTCACTGACCGTGCGCACGAGATGGGCATGCAGGTGATTGCGGTCGTCAACCCGATCTCGCTCGCGCTGCTGAAGCCGCCGGGCGAGTGGGGTGCGAAGGGCGCGGACATCGTCTGCGGCGACGGCCAGCCGCTCGGCGTGCCGCTGTCCTCCGGCGGCCCGTACTTCGGGTTCATGACGACGCGCATGGAGCACATCCGGCAGATGCCGGGCCGCATCATCGGGCGGACCGTGGACCTCGACGGGAAGACGGGCTACACGCTCACGCTGCAGGCGCGCGAGCAGCACATCCGCCGCAGCAAGGCGACGTCCAACATCTGCACCAACCAGGGCCTGCTGGTCACGGCGGCCACGATCTACATGTCGCTGCTCGGTCCGCACGGGCTCGCGCAGGTCGCATCCGCGTGCATGGCGCGCAGTTCCGCGCTCGTGGACGCGCTCACCGAGAGTGCCCGGGGTCCGCCTCGCCTTCGACCGGCCGCGCTTCCACGAGGCGCTGCTGCTGCTCGACCGGCCGGTGCGCGGCGTGCTGGACGCGCTCGCCGCGCGCGGCATCGTCGGCGGCTTCGACGCGAGCGCCGACTACCCGGCGCTCGGCAACGCATTGCTGGTGTGCGCCACCGAGACGCGCACGCCGGAGGACATCGAGGCCTATGCGCGGGCGCTCCGCGAAATCATGACCGGGGCGGCCGCCGCATACCGCAGCGTGAGAACCGACATGCTCGAGAAACTGATCTTCGAACACTCCGCCGCCGGCCGCAGCGCGCTCGCCCAGTATCCGCTCGAACGCACGGCGCCCGCCGATCCCGGAGGCCCTGCGCCGCCGCTCGGCCGCCCCTGCTGCCCGAGGTCTCCGAGCTGCAGGCCGTGCGTCACTTCACGCGCCTGTCGCAGCTCAACTTCTCCATCGACACGCACTTCTACCCGCTCGGGTCGTGCACGATGAAGTACAACCCGCGCGCGTGTAACCAGTACGCGATGCTGCCGGAATTCCTGTCCCGGCACCCGCTCGCACCCGACGCGACGGGGCAGGGCATCCTGCAGTGCCTGTACGAGCTGCAGGAGATGCTGAAGGAAGTCACCGGCATGCGCGGCGTGTCGCTCACGCCCATGGCGGGCGCGCAGGGCGAATTCGCGGGAGTGGCGATGATCCGCGCCTATCACCTGTCGAGGAACGACCTCGAGCGCACCGAGATCATCGTGCCCGATGCGGCGCACGGCACGAATCCCGCGACCGCGACCATGTGCGGCTGCACGGTGAAGGAGATCGCCTCGCTGCCGAACGGCGACATCGACCTCGAGGCGCTGCGCGCGGCGGTCGGCCCGCGCACCGCGGGCATCATGCTCACGAACCCGTCCACGCTCGGCGTCTTCGAGCGGCGCATCACCGAAGTCGCCGGCATCGTGCACGACGCGGGCGGGCTCCTCTACTACGACGGCGCAAACCTGAACGCGATCCTGGGCAAGGTGCGGCCGGGTGACATGGACTTCGACGTCATCCACATGAACCTGCACAAGACGTTCTCGACCCCGCACGGCGGCGGCGGGCCGGGCTCCGGCGCCGTGGGCGTGGGCGAGCGGCTGCTGCCGTTCATGCCGGTGCCGCTGGTCGGCCGCGAGGGCGAACGCTACCGCTGGCTGGACGAACGCGACCTGCCCCAGACCATCGGCCGCCTGTCGGCGTTCATGGGCAACACGGGCGTGCTGCTGCGCGCGTACGTCTACATGCGCATGCTCGGCCGCGACGGCATGAGCCGGGTCTCCGAGTTCGCGACGCTGAACTGCGAACTACCTCATGAGGCGCCTCGCTGCCGCGGGCTTCGAGCTCGCCTACCCCGAGCGGCGCGCCGGTCACGAGTTCATCCTCACGCTCAGGCACGAGGCCCGCGAATACGGCACGACGGCCATGGACTTCGCGAAGCGCCTGCTCGACTACGGATTCCACGCGCCGACCACCTACTTCCCGCTGCTGGTGCCGGAGTGCCTGCTCATCGAGCCCACCGAGACCGAGTCGAAGCAGGAACTCGACGCGTTCGTGGACGCGATGGTCGCGATCCGCGAGGAGGCGAAGACCGATCCCGCGAAGCTGAAGGGCGCGCCGTACACGCTGCCGGTCCGCCGGCTCGACGACGTGCGGGCCGCGAAGCAGCTCGACCTGGCCTGGAAGGCGGGCTGATGCGCGAGGGCCGGCGGCCGGCCGGGCTCAAGCGCGTATGGCTCGCGACGCTGCAATTCGCTGCGCGGCCTGCGCCACTGCTACCGAAGCGAGGCCGCGTTCCGCCAGGAGCTGTGGCTCGCGGCGGTGCTGCTGCCCGCGGCGCTCTGGTTCGGCCATGACGGGATCGAGCGGGCGCTGCTCGTCGGCAGCGTGCTGCTGGTCCTGATCGTGGAACTCCTCAACACCGGGATCGAGGTTGTCGTGGACCGCATCGGCACCGAGCATCACCACCTGTCCGGCTTCGCCAAGGATCTCGGCTCGAGCGCGGTATTCTTCTCGTTCTGCTCCTGGCCACGACCTGGGCCCTGGTACTCATACCCACATGACGGCGCTCATCTGCGGTTCGGTCGCGTTCGACACGGTGATGGTGTTTCCCGGCAGGTTCCGGGACCACATCCTGCCGGACCGCATCCACCTGCTGAACGTGTCGTTCCTCGTGCCGAGCATGCGGCGCAACTTCGGCGGCTGCGCGGGCAACATCGCCTACAACCTCGGGCTGCTCGGCGGCGCGGGCGTGCCGATGGCGACGGTCGGGCACGACTTCGGGCCGTACGAACGCTGGCTGCGCGAGCGCTCGGTCGACGTCTCGCAGATCCGGGTGGTCGAGGGCGAGTTCACGGCCCAGGCCTTCATCACCACCGACCTCGACGACAACCAGATCACGGCATTCCACCCGGGCGCGATGAACCAGTCGCACCTGAACCACGTCTCGCAGGTCGCCGGCTGCACGCTCGGGCTCGTGGCCCCGGACGGGCGCGAGGGCATGGTGCGGCACGCCGCGCAGTTCGCGGAGGCCGGCATCCCGATGCTGTTCGACCCGGGCCAGGGCCTGCCGATGTTCGACGGCGCGGAACTGCTCGATTTCATCGGCAAGTCCACGTGGGTCGCGGTCAACGACTACGAGGGGCAGTTGCTGTCGGAACGCACCGGGCTCTCGCACCGCGAGATCGCGAGCCGCGTCCGCGCGCTCGTCGTGACCAGGGGCGCCGAGGGCAGCGTCATCCACGCCGGCGGCCGCGAGCACGTGCATCCCTTCGGCCGCGCCCGGCGGCCGTGGTCGATCCGACAGGCTGTGGCGACGCGTATCGCGCGGGGCTCATCTTCGGCCTCATGAACGGGCTCGACTGGGAGACGACCGGCCGCGTCGCCTCGCTCATGGGCGCGATCAAGATCGCGCACGCCGGGACCCAGGCGCACGCGTTCACCATCGGACGAGTTCCGCGACCGGTTCCGGGCCGCCTTCGGGCGCACGCTGTGAACGCGATCGGCTCGCGGGCGTTCGCGCTGCTGGCGCTCGCCGGCGCGGCGTTCGCGCGGCCTGCGGCGGGCGCCGAGACGGAAGCCTGGGACAAGACGCTGTCGCGCGTCGCGCCTTCGGTGGTCACCATCGAGATCGACCAGGCGCGCGCCTTCGATACCGAGTGGAACGAGTCGAGCCAGGCCACCGGCTTCGTCGTGGATGCGGAGCGCGGACTCATCCTGACCAACCGTCACGTCGTGACCCCGGGGCCGGTGATCGCGACCGCCGTGTTCCAGAATCGCGAGGAAGTCGAGTTGAAGCCCGTGTACCGCGACCCGGTGCACGACTTCGGCTTCTATCGCTACGACCCGTCGAAGCTGCGCTACGCGAAGCCGGCGGCATTGCCGCTCGATCCTGGCGGCGCACGGGTGGGCGTCGAGATCCGCGTGCTCGGCAACGACGCGGGGGAGCAGTTGTCCATCCTGGCCGGGACGATTGCGCGGTTCGACCGCGAGGCGCCCGACTACGGGGTCGGAAAGTACAACGAATTCAACACCTTCTACATCCAGGCCGCGTCGGGAACCTCGGGCGGGTCGTCCGGTTCTCCGGTGATCGACATCCGGGGGCGCGTGGTCGCGTTGAACGCCGGCGGAAGTCGCAGCGCCGCGGCCAGCTTCTTCCTGCCGCTCGACCGGGTGCAGCGTGCGCTTGACCTCGTGCGCGCCGGCCAGCCCCGTCACGCGCGGGACGCTGCAGACCGTCTTCCGCTACACGCCTTACGACGAACTCGTGCGCCTGGGCCTCAGGCCGCAAACCGAAGCCGAGGCGAGGAGCGCGGCCCCGGGCCTCACGGGAATGCTGGTCGTCTCGGAAGTGCAGGTCGGATCGCCGGCCGAGGGCCAGTTGCAGCCTGGCGACATCCTGGTCCGCGTCAACGGCAAGCTCACCGCGACCTTCAACCCGCTCGAGGAGGTGCTCGATTCCTCGGTCGGGCAGACGATCCGCCTCGAGCTCGAGCGCGGCGGAGCTGCGCTGGAGCGCAGTCTCGCCGTGCAGGACCTGCACTCGATCACGCCGGCGCGATACCTCGAGTTCGGCGACGCGGTCGTGCACGGGCTTTCCTACCAGATGGCCCGCCACATGAACGTACCCGTGCGCGGAGTGTACGTCGCGAACCCCGGGTACTCGCTCGGTGCGGCCGGCGTGCCGCGCGGTGCGGTCGTGAGCAGCATCTCGGGCCAGCCGGTGGAGACGCTGGACGACTTCGAGCGGGTGATCGCCGCGTTGCCGGACGGCGCGCGGGCGGCGCTCCGCTATTCGACGCTCGATGACCCGCGCGGCAGCGAGACGCGCGTCATGCGCATGGACCGGCGCTGGTTCCCGGCGCTCGACTGTACGCGCGACGACGCGCAGGGCTACTGGTCCTGCCGCGAACTCGCGCCGCCGCCGCCCGCGGGGACATCCGCTCCCGTGCGCACGACGTTCGCCACGACCGCCGACGCGCTCGTGGATGGCCTCGCGCCCTCGCTGGTGCTCGTCAATTTCGACATGCCGTTCTCGGTCGCGGGCGTGAGCGAGCGCAACTACCACGGCGCGGGTCTCGTCGTGGATGCGGCGCGCGGCTTCGTGGCCGTGGACCGCAACACCGTGCCGGTCGCGGTCGGCGACGTGCGCCTGACTTTCGGCGGATCGGTCGAAGTGCCGGGCCGCGTGGAATACATCCACCCGCTGCACAACGTGGCCATCGTCTCCTTCGACCCGAAGCTGCTCGATGGCACGCCGATCCGTTCCGCGAACCTCGACCCACGGCCGCTGGAGCCGGGCGAGGCCGTGACCGTCGTCGGGCTCACCGGGGATTCCCGGCTGCAGTCCCTGGCGACGACCGTGGCCTCGGTGGACGACGCGGCTTTCCCGCTCTCGAGAACCCTGCAGTTCCGCGAGGCGAATCTCGAGATCGCGACGCTGGTGAACGGCCCGGTGGATTTCGACGGAGTCATCGCCGGCCGCGACGGGCGCGTGCGGGCGCTCTGGTCGAGCTTCGCCTACGAGGGCGGCCGGGAACTGTCCCAGGTGAACCGAGCCATGCCGGCCGAAATCGTCAAGGAAGCAGTCGAGGCCGCGCGGGGAGCCCATCCTCTCTACTCGCTCGAGGTCGAGTTCGAGACCGTGTCCATCGCCGAGGCGCGCAAGCTCGGCCTGCCCGCCGACTGGGTGATGAAGCTCGAGGACGAGGGCGGCGCGCATCGGCAGGCGCTGCGCATTTCGCGCGTGGTCGCGGGGTCGCCGGCTGCCGCAAGCCTGCGCGCCGGTGACCTGCTGCTCGCGGTGAACGGCCGGCCGGTGAGCCGATTCCGCGAAGTGGAGCTCGCGACACAGGCGCCGGCCGTTTCGCTGACCGTGCTGCGCGACGGCAAGGAGTCCCGGCTCGACGTCGCGACGGTCGCGCTGGGCGGCGGGGACATCGATCGCCTGCTGCTCTGGGCCGGGACCGTGCTGCACGCGCCGCATCGGGCGATGTCGGCGCAGCGCGGGATTCCGCCCGCAGGGCGTGTTCGTCGCCTACTTCAACGTATGGCTCGCCCGCGACGCGCCACGGCCTTTTCGCCGGACGCAGCATCGTCGAGGTGGACGGCCACCCGACGCCGGACCTCGACTCGTTCATCGCGGCCGATCCGCGGCCGGCCCGACCGCTCACCCGTGCGCCTCAAGACCGTCACCTGGAACGGCAGCGTCGAGGTCGTCACGCTCAAGCTCGACCTGCGCTACTGGCCGACCTGCGAACTGAGGCGGACCCCCGGCGGCTGGGAGCGCGTCGCGCTCGATTGAACCGGCGGCCGATCCGTTATCATTCGCGGATGGTCATGGCACGCCTGCCCCAGGACGAGATCGACCGCGCCGTGGACGCGCTGCGCGAAGGCGAGGTCGTCGCCTTCCCGACCGAGACGGTCTACGGCCTGGGCGCGGATGCGCAGAACGCGGCCGCGGTCCGGCGGGTATTCGAGCTCAAGGGCCGCCCCGCAACCCACCCGCTCATCGTGCACATCGACCACCCGCGGCTGCTCGAGCGCTGGGCGCTTTCCGTCCCGCCTGCGGCCCACGCGCTGGCCGAAAAGTTCTGGCCGGGCCCGCTCACGCTGGTCCTGCGCCGCGCCCCCGCCGTCGATCTCGCGATCACCGGTGGGCAGGATACGGTGGCGATCCGCGTGCCCGGGCACCCGGTCGCGCAGCAGCTGCTGCGGGCCTTCGGCAGCGGCATCGCCGCGCCTTCGGCAAACCGCTACGGCCACGTGAGCTCGACGCGGGCCGAGCACGTGCGCGAGGAGTTCGGGGACGCACTGCGCGTGATCCTCGACGGCGGCGACTGCAAGATCGGACTCGAGTCCACCATCGTTTCCTGCGTGGACGCCGTGCCGCGCGTGCTGCGCCCGGGCTTCATCACGCTCTCCCAGCTGCGCGCGGTCGTGCCGGAGGTCCAGGGCAAGGCTGAGGCGGACTCACCGCGTGCACCAGGATCGGACGTCAAGCATTACGCGCCGTCGACGCCACTCAGCATCGTGACGAGCGGCACGCTGGAGGAGGTCGTCGGGCAGCTCACGGCGGATCACGACCGGGTGGCGGTGCTCGCGATGCGGCCACCGCGGGCAGCCAACAAGTACATGACCTGGGTGAACGCAGGGCGGCGCGCGGACGTCTACGCGCGCGAGCTCTACGTCAACCTCCGCACGCTGGACAAGTCCGGCGCCAGGGAAATCCTGGTCGAGGAAGTTCCGGAGGGCGAGGCCTGGGACGCCGTCCGCGACCGGCTGCATCGGGCCGCCTCCGCCGAAAACGTCGTGGCCGTCGATCCCGACATCGCGGCGCTCCGAGCCGAGCTCGGCGACGAGGTGGGGCAGCCGTGACCGGGTGCCGCAGTCCCGTGGTCTCAATCGAGTCGTGAGCGGTCAAACTCGATCCGTGTCGCGCAGGCCTGCGGGATCCCGCGTGACGGCCGAGCAGCTGCGCAGGCTCGCTCGCCGCCACGGCACGCCACTGCTCGTCATCGACTGCAATTCGATCAGGTCGCAGTACCGCGCCCTGTCCGCCGCGCTTCCAGGCGTCGGAATCCACTACGCGCTGAAGCCCATGCCGTTCGCGCCGGTCGTCGCGACGCTGCGCGACCTGGGCGCGAATTTCGACGTCGCCACGACGGGCGAGATCGAGCTCGTGCGTTCGCAGCGGGTGGCCGCGGAGCGGTGCATCCATACCCACCCGATCAAGAGCGGGGCGGACATCGCCGCCGCCCTGAGGTTCGGCATCCGGACCTTCGTCGCCGACAATCCGGACGAGATCCGCAAGTTCACCCCGCTTCCGCCGGCGGGCAGAGCTGCTGCTGCGCGTGTCCTTCCGCAACCCGTCCGCGGTCGTGGACCTGTCGCGCAAGTTCGGTTGCGAGCCGGCCGCCGTGAGGCCGATGCTCGAGAGGGCCCGCGGCCTCGGCCTGCGGGTGCGCGGCCTGTCGTTTCACGTCGGCTCGCAGGTTCCGGATCCGACGCGGTTCGTCGAGGCGATCGACGCCTGCCGGGAGATCATGATCGAGAGCCGGCGCGATGGGCACGACCTCGACGTGCTCGACATCGGCGGCGGATTTCCGGTTGACTACTCCGGCGCGACGCCGGACATTCGCGAGTTCTGCCGCCCGATCCGTCGCGAGCTCAAGGCCCTGCCGCCGGGTACGCGCGTGATCGCAGAGCCTGGACGCTTCATCGCGGCGCCGGCCGGCACCTGCATCACGGCGGTCGTCGGGCGGGCCCAGCGCGAGGGGCGCTGGTGGTACTACCTCGACGACGGCATTTACGGCTCGTTCAGCGGACAGCACTACGACCACGCGCTCTATCCCGTGGACTGCCTGGACGCGCGGGGCCCGCGTCACCCATGCGTGCTGGCCGGCCCGACCTGCGACAGCATCGACGTGATCCACGAGGACATCCCGCTGCCGGAACTCCAGATCGGTGACCTGCTGGTCGGCCGGATGATGGGCGCCTACACGCAGGCGACCGCGACCGACTTCAATTTCATTCCACGTGCCAGGATCGTGGCCGTGAACCAGCGTTCGGGGCGACGCGGTGAGGATTGACAAGCTCGACCACGTCGCAGGTGCGCGCGAGGCGCGCGGTATCGCCGTCGTCATCGACGTGTTCCGGGCATTCTCGGTCGCGCCGCACGCGTTCGACGCGGGGGTGACGCGCCTGTTCCCGGTGGGCGAAGTGGACGAGGCCTTCGAACTCGGGCGGCGCTTTCCGGGCGCGGTCCTGGCGGGCGAACGGCACGCGCGCAGGCTGCCGGGATTCGACGCCGGGAATTCACCGACGGAAATCCGCTCGCTGGACCTGCGCGGCCGCGTGCTCGTTCACACGACGCACGCGGGCACGCAGGGGCTCGTGAATGCCTGCCAGGCCGACGAGGTCCTCACCGGCGCGTTCGTGAACATCTCGGCCGTGTGCCGCTACCTGCTGGCGCGGGCGCCCGACCAGGTGTCGCTGGTGCGCATGGGGCACGAGGCGCGCGAACGCTGCGCCGAGGACGATCTCTACGCCGAGTGCCTGGAGAAGCTGCTGCTGGGCAGGCCGGCACCGCTGGCGGAAGTCCGCGACCGGCTGCGTGACGCGCCGGCGGCGCGCAAGTTCTTCGACCCGGCCTGCGACTGGGCCCCACGGGACGATTTCGATTACTGCACGGAAGTGGACCGCTTCGATTTCGTCCTGCGCCTGCGGAAAACGCCGGGCGAGCCGCACGAGCTCGAACGGATCGCGACCGCCGCTGCCCCTGCGTGACGATTCCCGTTGAATTCCTGCTGTTCGGCGTGACGCTCGCGGGCGTCGCGCTCTTTCACGACCGTACGCTCGCGGTGGCGGCGGCCGGCCTCGCGGCGATCGTCGCCTGGAAGCTCGCCTTCGTCGGGTTCCACGGCGTGCCAGGGCTCGTGGGGCTCGCGCAGCACTTCCGGGCGGAGTGGGTGATCCTCGCCAACCTGTTCGGCCTGCTCATGGGCTTCGCGCTGCTGTCGCGCCACTTCGAGGCAAGCGGCGTCCCGGACCGGCTGCCCGACCTGCTGCCGAACGACTGGCGCGGGGGGCTGGTGCTGCTGGTGCTCGTGTTCGTCCTGTCGAGCTTCCTCGACAACATCGCGGCCGCGCTCATCGGCGGCACGGTGGCGTCGTCGGTGTACCGGCACAAGGTGCACGTGGGCTTCCTCGCCGCCATCGTCGCGGCCTCGAACGCGGGCGGGTCCGGCAGCGTCATCGGCGACACGACCACCACCATGATGTGGATCGACGGCGTGAGCCCGCGCGAGGTGTTTCACGCCTATGTGGCGGCGGTGGCCGCGCTCATGGTGTTCGGCATTCCGGCGTCGTTGCAGCAGCAACGCTACTCGCCGATCACCAGGCGCGCGGATGCGCGGGTGCGCACGGACTGGCTGCGGGTGGGCGTGGTCGGGTTCATCCTCGCGGTCGCCGTCGTGGCCAACATCACCGTCAACATCGAGTTCCCCGAGCTCGCCGCCCGGTTTCCATTCATCGGCGCAGCGGTCTGGGCGGCGCTGCTCGTCGCCGCACCGCTGCGTGCGCCGGACTGGAAGGTGCTGCCCTCCACGCTGAAGGGCACCCTGTTCCTGCTGTGCCTGGTGTTCTCGGCCTCGCTCATGCCTGTCGAGGCACTGCCCGCAGCCTCGTGGCACGCCGCATTGGGCCTCGGCTTCGTCTCGGCGGTGTTCGACAACATTCCGCTCACCAAGCTCGCGCTGGAGCAGGGCGGGTACGATTGGGGCATGCTCGCCTACGCGGTCGGGTTCGGCGGCTCCATGATCTGGTTCGGGTCGTCGGCGGGTGTGGCGATCACCACGCTGTTCCCGGAGGCGCGGTCGGTGGGCGCGTGGCTGCGAGTCGCGGCTGGCACGTCGCGCTCGGATACGTGGTCGGGTTCCTGGTCCTCCTCCTCACTCTCGGCTGGCAACCGCACTACATGATCCGCAACGTGGTCTTCGACATCGGTGGCGTGCTGGTCCGGCTGCGGTACCAGCCGTTCGTCCGCTACCTGCAGGATGCGGGCGTCGACCTGACCGACCTGCCGGCGTGGCTCGCGACCATCGACCTCGACGCGCACGAGCGCGGCGAGATCACGGGCGAGGAGACTCCTCGCCAGGGTTGCAGCGTCGGCGCTCGCGCCGCTGGATCCCGTGGAACTCGAGCGCCGCTGGCTCGACATGTTCGAGCGCACGGGCGAGATGTTTGAGCTGGCGGCCGGCCTCATGCACCAGTACCGCGTGTACCTGCTGTCGAATATCGGCGACCTGCACTGGCGACACCTCGACGAGCAGTACGGGATCGGTGGCGTAGGCCACGGCGCCATCGCGTCCTTCCGCGTCGGCGCGG
Organism: uncultured Gammaproteobacteria bacterium; assembly: GCA_963706755.1. Taxonomy (GTDB): domain Bacteria; phylum Pseudomonadota; class Gammaproteobacteria; order Steroidobacterales; family Steroidobacteraceae; genus RPQJ01. The sequence goes on along the minus strand of CAVPNH010000012.1, from coordinate 1,827 downwards.
TGAAGCCGTCGGTCGCCATCTATCGCGAGGCGGAGCGCCGGTTTGGCCTTGACCCTGCCGCCACGGTGTTCATCGACGACCTGAAGCGCAACGTGGTCGCGGCGCGTGACTGCGGGTGGGGCGCGATCCACCACGTGAATCCCGCCGGGACGCGGCGGGAACTCAAGGCCATGGGCGTGCGCCTGCCGCCGCCGTTCCACGAGGAGTGAGCCGTGACAGCGACGGTTCGCCGATGAGCACGGCCATACATCGCCGGGTCGAAGCCTGCCGTGCGGGGAGTGATCCCACGTGCATCGCGCGGCTCGCCTCCGGATGGGCCGTCATGGGCGATCCGCAGGTCTTGCAGGGCTACTGCCTGCTGCTCCCGATCCGGTCGTGCCGCACCTGAACGCGATGTCCCCGGCGGCGCAGGCCGCATTCCTGGCCGACATGGCGCGCCTCGGCCAGGCCGTGCTCGAGGTCACGGGCGCGGTGCGCATCAACTACGCCATGTTCGGCAATCTCGAGCCCGCGCTGCACGCGCACGTGTTCCCGCGCTTCGAGTCGGAGCCGGAAGAACTCCGGACGGCGCATCCGTGGGGCTACGACTGGACACGCGCCCGGGCATTCGACGCCGCACGCGACGGCGCGCAGCTGGAAGCGCTGCGCAGGCAACTGCGAGGATGACGCGACGGACCGCCGGGTGTTCGTCCGGCGCCGGACGGCTGCACCTTGGCGGCCCGGGAAATGATGCTAGTCTGCGGTCGTGAATCACGCGGACGTCATCATCGTCGGTGCAGGGCTGTCGGGTGTCGGCACGGCCGCGCACCTGCATCGGGAGTGCCCGGGCCGGAGCTACATCGTGCTCGAGGGCCGCGCGGCCATGGGTGGCACCTGGGACCTGTTCCGCTACCCGGGCATCCGCTCCGACAGCGACATGTACACGCTGGGCTACGACTTCAAGCCCTGGCTCGGGCGCAAGGCGATCGCGGACGGTGCCTCCATACTCGCGTACATCCGCGAGGCGGCGGCCGAACACGGCGTGGACCAGCACGTGCGCTACCGGCAGCGCGTCGCGCGCGCCACGTGGTCGAGTGCCGAGGCGCTCTGGACCGTCGAGGCTGCGAACGACGACACGGGCGAGATGACGCGCTACACGTGTAACGTCCTTCTCATGTGCTCGGGCTACTACAGCTACCGGGCCGGCCACGAGCCCGTGTTCGAGGGCCGCGAGAAATTTCGCGGCGCGGTCGTGCACCCGCAACGCTGGCCCGCCGGCCTCGACTGGCGCGGCAAGCGCGTGGTGGTGATCGGCTCGGGCGCTACGGCCGTCACGCTCGTCCCCGTGCTCGCGCGGCAGGCTGCGCACGTCGTGATGCTGCAGCGCTCGCCCACCTAGGTCATCTCGCGGCCCGCGGTGGACCCGGTCGCGCGGGCGCTGAACCGGGTGCTGCCGGGGCGGTGGGCCTACGCGCTCGTGCGCTGGAAGAACGTGCGCCTGCACGACCTGGTCTACCGTCGCGCGCGCTCGGAGCCCGGCAGGATGAAGCGTTTCCTGCTCGGCCAGGCGCGCCGCGCGCTTGGCCCGGACTACGACATCGCGACTCATTTCACGCCGAGCTACGAGCCCTGGGACCAGCGCCTGTGCCTCGTGCCCGATGGCGACCTCTTCGACGCGGTCCGCAGCGGCGCGGCCTCGGTGGTGACCGACCGCATCGACCGCTTCGACGAGGGCGGCATCCGCCTGGTGTCGGGTGGGCGCGTGGACGCCGATATCGTCGTCACCGCCACGGGCTTCGAACTCGTCACCCCGGGCGAGACTGAATTCGTCGTGGACGGCGCGCCCGT
>CAVPNH010000011.1:0-374256 GCA_963706755.1 uncultured Gammaproteobacteria bacterium | reverse complement strand
CCTGCCAGGAGATCGACCGGACCGCGGCGTCGAGCTCGTCCGCGCTTATGCCCGAGGCGTAGGTGCCGCCGACCAGCGCGCCCATGCTCGTGCCGACGATGCAATCGACGGGAATGCGCAGTTCGTCGAGTACATCGAGAACGCCGACGTGGGCCGCGCCCTTTGCGCCGCCGCCGCCGAGCACGAGTCCGATGCGCAGCGGGGTTTCACCGGCGCCTCCGCGGCGGCACCCTCGTCTGCACTCGCATGAGCCGGGAACCCGGCGCCGGCGACATACGCGCACAGGAGCATCGCTGCGAACACCCGGGGCGGCCCGTTGACGTCAGTGCATTGTCGCTTCACCGGAACTCCACGCGTTGCACGGGCAAGAGCCCAAGGTCTTATGCTACCGCGCGGCGGTGTCCACGCGCGCTTGCGTTGGTGGCGCCAGAATGGACTTCGACCTGGACTTTTGCTACTAATCGATGCGTCATCTCTCATTACTGAACGCAGGGACCACCCGTGAACCACGACCATTCCCGTCGACGCTTGCTGCTCGCAGGCTCGTTGCTTGGCTTGCTAGCGATGACAGGCTGCGCCTCCGGTCCGACGATTCGCAGCAATGCCGATCCGAGCGCGGACTTCGCGCGATTCCAGACCTTCAATTTCATGCAGCCGCTCTCCACCGACCGCGAGGGCTACCAGTCGTTCATCTCGCGGGACCTCATGGCCGCGGCCGAGCGGGAACTCGCGGGGCTTGGCCTGAAGCGAACCGAAACCAGTCCCGACCTGCTCGTGAATTTCAGCGCCAATCTCGACCAACGCCTGCGCGTCACGCAAACGCCGCAATCCAGCATGGGCACCCTTGGTACGCATCGCCGGGGCTTTTACAGCACCTGGCCGAGCTACCGGACCGAAGTTCGACAGTACACAAGGGGTACCCTGGTTGTTGATGTCATCGATGCGTCCAGGATGCAGCTCGTCTGGGAGGGCGTGGCGGTGCACCAGATGACCCAGAGCCGCGCCGACAACATCGGACCGGTGATCGATCAGGCGATGCGGGACATCTTCGCCGAGTTTCCCACGCGCAAGAAATAGCGCCGATCAGGGATCAGCGGCCGGACTCGCCACGAGCCCGGCCGCTGCTTGCATCGTCAGCCGAGTTCGACCGGCACGAAGACCCGCGCGTCGCCGCGTTGCACCAGCAGTGCGACGTGACTCCTGGACCCGGACACCACCGACCGGAGCTGCTCTACGCTCTTCACGGCCGTGCCGTTGGCCGCGATGACGATATCCCCTGGCCGCACGCCAGCCTCCGCGGCGGCGCCGTCGACGCCCTCGACGACGAGGCCGTCGCTCAACTCCACCCGCTGCTTCTCCTCGGCTGACAGCGGCCGCACCATCATGCCGAGACGCCCGGCGCTTGCGCCGTCGTCATTGGCTGCAACGGCATTCTCGTCTGTCGTCTGGCCGAGCTTGACCTTGACCTCGCGGGTCGAGCGGTCCCGCCACACCTGCAGGGCCACGGCCTTGCCTGGATCCGTGGCCGCGACGGCCGACGGCAGCTGTCCCGCGGAATCGATCGACTGCCCGTCGAATGCGAGGATGACGTCGCCTTCCTGGAGCCCGGCCTTCTCCGCCGGGCCGCCCTTTTCCACGTTGGAAACCAGCGCGCCGCGAGGCGTGTCGAGACCGAACGACTCAGCGAGCGCCTGATCGACGTCCTGGATTCCGACACCGAGCCTGCCGCGCGTCACGTGCCCGTGGGCCTGCAACTGCTTGCTGACGTTCATTGCGACGTCGATCGGGATTGCGAACGACACGCCCTGGTAGCCGCCGGAGCGGCTGTAGATCTGCGAGTTGATGCCGACTACTTCGCCGCGCAGATTGAAGAGCGGTCCGCCGGAATTGCCCGGGTTCACGGCGACGTCCGTCTGGATGAACGGGACGTACGTGTCGTCCGGAAGGTTGCGCCCCTTGGCGCTCACGATGCCGGCAGTGACGGTGTTCTCGAAGCCGAACGGCGACCCGATGGCCACGACCCACTCGCCGACCTGCAGTGTCCGCGGGTCGCCGAGCTTGATGACCGGCAGGTTCTTTGCGTCGATCTTCAGCACCGCGACGTCGCTCTTCGCGTCCGAGCCGATCACGCTGGCCTCGAACTCGCGGCGGTCCGTGAGCCTTACGGTCACTTTCTGCGCATCGTCCACGACGTGCGCGTTGGTGAGGATGAGGCCGTCCGCGCTGACGATGAAGCCGGAGCCCTCGCCGCGCGTCGGCACGCCCTGGCCTGGCTGCATGAACTGGAACAAGGGGTTGTTCTCGTCCATCCCCGGAGGCAGGCGCCCGTGGCCCCTCGTCTTCACGTTGGAACTGACACTGACGTTAACGACCGCCGGTCCGTAGGCCTGCACGAGCTGCCGGAAATCAGGCAGGTTGGCCACGATCGGCGCGGTGCTCGGAGCCGGTGCGTTCGCCACGACGGCGGGCATCGCCGCGGCCCTGGCAGAGTGGCCGGAACCGTACAGGTAGAGGGCGCCGGCGGGCAGCGCAACGACCGCTGCGCCGAAGGTGGCCGCGAGCAGCGGATGGCGTGTCAGGGCATGGTTGGTCACGAGTGTCTCTCCTTCAGGCAGTGATCCGCGGAACGGACCGCGGGGCATGGGAGAAATCGTGGACCGACCGCCTTAGGGCTGGCTTAAGGTGGACCGAGGGCGGCGAATTCGACGTTCACTCGCAGTCCTTGGCCGCCGTGGCCTTCGTCGAGGCGAATGTGCGCGTGGTGATGCGCAGCGATCGAGCGCACCAGCGCCAGGCCGATGCCGCTGCCGGGGGAGGCTGTACCTGGCACTCTGTAGAACCGATCGAACACCCTTTCGCGCTCCGCGATCGGGATCCCGGGGCCGCAATCGGAGACGACGAGCACTGCGCGCGGCGGGGCGAGGTCCTGACGTTCCACGGACACGTCGACCCGACCGCCTTCGGGCGAGTAACGAATGGCATTGTCGAGCAGGTTGCGGACCAGGACGCGGAGCGCTTCCCGATCCCCGGTCACACGGACGGCATCCGACCGCTCCATGCCGAGATCGATGCCGCGTCCATCTGCAAGGGGAAGCATCTCCTCGAGCACTTCCCGAGCCACATCGTGCAGTTCGACGGGTTCGTGCTCTCGGCTGCCGTCACGCTCCTCGCGCGCCAGCGCCAGCAACTGCTCGACGAGGCGAGCGGCCCGCGCCACGCCGGCTTCGAGCTGCTGCACGGCGTCGTCGTGCCTGCCGCCGGCTGTCGAGGCGCGCAGCGCCTGCACCTGCAGGTCGAGCGCGGTCAACGGAGTGCGCAGCTCATGGGCCGCATCCGCGATGAACGCGTGCTCGCGCTCGACGGACTCCTTGAGCCGCGCCAGCAGGTCGTTCAGCGCGGTCGCGACCGGCCGGACCTCATCGGGCAGCCCGTCGCCGTCCAGCGGATCGAGCGCGCCCCGCTCGCGGCTGCGCAGGACACCGGCGAACCGGCGCACCGGACGCACCGCGCGCCCGACGATCCAGACGATCAGCAGCGCGAGCGCAGGCAGCAGGAACGCGAAGGGCGCGATCGTCCGCAGTGCGAAGTGTGCGGCGCGCTGCTCGCGGATGTTCATGGGTTGAGCGACCTGGATGACTCGTCCGCGCGCCTCGACGCCGAACACGCGCCAGCGGCCGTTGGGCGTGGCGGCCGTCGACAGCCCGAGCGTCGTCAGCCCGGGCAGCACTGTGTGGGGACGCGAGAGGTACACTCGCACGCCGTCCAGCGTCCACACCTGGACCACGAAGTCGTAGTCGGGAATCTCCTGCGGCAAGCCGGGTGTGGCCGCGAAGCCGTAGGCCTGGTCGCGCAGCAGCAGCGCGGTCTCGCGCAGGTGGTCGTCGAAGAAGGCGTTCGCCTCGGCGAGCGCATTGCGATAACTCACCCAGGCGCCCGCCGCACCGACGAGGGCCACGGCGCCGAGCAGCCAGGCCAGCAGCTTGCTGCGCAGCGAGTTCACGGTGCCGCCGGGGCGACACGGTAGCCGACGCCGCGGACGTTGCGGACGAAATCGGCGCCGAGCTTGCGACGCAGGGTATGCACATGCACCTCGACCACGTTGCTCTCGACCTCCTCGCCCCACCCGTAGAGCCGCTCTTCCAGTTGCGCGCGGGAGAGAATCCGTCCGGGATGCTCGAGCAGCGCCTCCAGCAACGCGAATTCGCGTGGCGACAGCGCCACGAGTTCACCGTTGCGCCGGACTTCACGAGTCGCCGGGTCCAGCGCGACATCGCCATGCTCGATGATCGCCTGGGCACGCCCACCCTTGCGACGAGTCACGGCCCGGATCCTTGCGGCAAGTTCGGCGAGGTCGAAAGGCTTGACGACGTAATCGTCAGCACCGGCGTCGAGGCCGTCCACGCGATCGGTGATCGCATCCCTGGCCGTCAGCACCAGCACCGGCAGCATCGAGCCGCGCTCGCGCAGCCGGCGCAGGACAGCGAGGCCCGCCTTGCGCGGCAGGCCGAGATCGAGCAGGCAGGCATCGTAAGGCTCGGCCAGCAGCGCCTGTTCGGCGGCAACGCCGTCCCGGACCCAGTCCACGGAAAAGCCCTGCCGCCGCAGACCGGCACGCACAGCGTCGCCGATCATGGTGTCGTCCTCCGCAAGGAGCAATCGCACGGCTGGTTCCTCGACCTCGCTGCGAGTGACCCCAAAGCGAGGCAACAGTTCAGCGTCGTGCCGAAATCCTGGGGGAAAGTCGGCGGCCCGGCAACTGTTCCGCGCGCATCTCGTCCTTGCCGAAGATCTCCTTCAGCAGGGGTTGCCGGCCACGCAGGGCCTCGGCCACGGTCGAGGCCATCGACATCCCTTCGGAAAGACGGCCAAACAGGCCGCTGTCGCCCGCGGTGGCGGTGGCCAGTGCGACGAGTTGTGGCGCGTTGCGAAGTGCCTGCCACTGCTCAGGGGAAGACTCAGTACGGGTAGCCATGCGCTCGTCGTTGTGTGGTGGGTGTACCCCCCCGTGAGAGTCTGGCAGGTCAGGGACCGATCGTGAATTCGATGTCGTGGCGGAAGCCTGTCGAATTCTGGAGAATGCGCGGATATGCTCATTCGAGGCCCCCGACCGCGTGCACTCTGCGTCCTGACCGCGGCCGCACTGTTTCTCCAGGGCTGCTCCAGCACGCCGCTCGAGCCCTGGCTCACCGCCGACCTCACCGAGGAGTTTCGCGCAGCCAGGGCCGATGAAGTTCGCAGCTTCGAGGACTACCTGCGCCTGGAAGACCGCCTGTTCGCGCAACTCGAAGCGAAGGTGTACGCGCGTACGGAGACCGGGTCCGGCACTGCTCTCATGCGCTACAGCAAGGGCAGTGCCAGCGATCCGCAGGGTCGCGAACCCAACTGGAACCGCAGCTTCGAATTGCCTGCCGAAGCACCGGTCGGTGGGGTGCTGCTGTTGCACGGGATGTCGGACTCGCCGTACAGCCTGCGGGCGCTGGGCCAGGAACTGAACAAGCGTAACTACTGGGTCGTCGGCCTGCGCCTGCCAGGCCACGGCACTGCGCCCTCGGGACTGCTCGATGTCCGCTGGGAGGACATGGCCGCCGTCGTGCAGCTGGGGGTCGAGCATCTCGCGCAGAAGGTCGGGAAGCAGCCGATCCACATCATCGGCTACTCGACCGGTGCGCCGCTTGCATTGGATTTCACGCTGAATGCGCTCGACGGGCGGACCGGACCGGTGCCGGCCAGCCTGGTCCTTGTGTCACCGGCCATCGGCATCCACGCGGCCGCTGCCGCTGCCGGTTGGAAGCGCCGGCTGGCCGTGCTGCCCGGACTGGGCAACCTTGCCTGGCTGAACATCGAGCCGGAGTTCGACCCCTACAAGTACAACTCCTTCACCACCAATGCCGGCGAACAGGTGCACCGGTTGACGCGATCAGTGTCCCGGCGCATCGCGAGCCAGGCGCGGTCGCAGCGGGCCGGCGCATTGCCGCCGATCCTGGTGTTCAAGTCGAACGCGGACTCGACGGTGTCGACGGACGCCGTCGTCACGCGGCTGCTCGGTCTGCTCGATCCCAACCGGCACGAGCTCGTGCTGTTCGACGTCAACCGCTATGCCGCGAAGTCCATGCTGCTGGTCTCGGACAGGCGGGCGTTGACCAACCGGGTGATGGGCGACAAGCGGCTGCCGTTCGCCGTGACCCTGGTCACCAACGAGAGCCCGGAGAGCGCCGCGGTGGTGGCCCGTTATCAGGCGCCGTTCTCAGCCGAGGTGTCGCGGACGGAACCGCTGAACATGGCCTGGCCACCCGGCGTGATCTCCTTGTCCCACGTCGCGTTGCCGATCCCGCCGGACGATCCTCTGTACGGCCAGCGGCCGCCCGACAACCAGGACGTACTCTTCCTCGGCCAGATGGCCATCCAGGGCGAGCGGGGCATGCTGGTGCTTCCCGCCGAATGGTTGCTGCGTCTACGGAACAATCCGTTCTATTCCTACCTCGATGCACGGGCGCTGGCGTGGATCGACAGCGCCGGTGGGCGAGGCAGCGACCGGGCAGAATCGTCGACGCCCCCAGCGCAGGGCGCCGACCCGGCTCATTGATTCGTCCTCGTCTCGATGACCAGGTCGAGCACGTAGTGCACCGTCGGTTCGCCACCCGCGGCCCCGGCCTGCTCGAAGCGCTTGACCCGCACCACGTGTTGCTCGCCCTCGACCGGCGTGTAGCCCTCGATGCCCTCGGGCAGCGGTCGCCACTCGCCCGGCGTCCCGCTGGCGAGGCCGTTCTCGTCGAAGTGGCGATCACGCACCATCAGGCAGGGCCGTGCAGTGGGGGCCGGCGCCACGCAGGGCTTTGGCGACACTTCGAGGAACGCGCGCGTGCCGGGCCCGCCGAACCGGGTTTCCGGCGTGGGCGTGCCGCCGAAGGTCAAGGAACTGCCATCGGCCGCTGCCAGCCGCAGCTGCGGCGCACCGGCTTCACCCTCGACCGCAACCTGCAGGGTGCCGACCAGGAACTTGGCGAAGGCGGCATCCGCGTTCGCCAGCGGTGGCGGGCAAGCCATCATGGTCGACATCCCCGGGCCGACCTGCAGTTTCGTCGAGTCGACCAGCTGGTAGCCGGCGCTGATGCGATTGCAGCTACCGGTCACGCCGAGCCGGCCGTCGCTGAACAGGAGTCCCAGCGGCTTGTCGGGTGACGGGAAGAACGCAGCGATCGATTGACCCGTGGCATCGGTGGCCGACTTGAGCCGCCACTCGAAGGCAACGAGGGTCGTGGCCGTATCAGGGGTGGGCGCGGCCGCGGTGGGACTGGCAGGTGCAGGCGCAACGGCGGGCGCAGTCGCAGCGTCCGGTGCCGTTGACGCGGGTGGCTTGCTCGGGGTGCAGCCTGCCACGCACAGGGCGGCGACAACGAGAGCAAGACGATGGGGGTGTTGCAGGGACATGGGCGTACTCCGCTCGAAAGGTTGACCATGGAAGCTCACCGGCTTCCGCGCAGGACCACAAGCCAGCGTGCGGCGGCACGTCAGGCGCAGATTCAAGGGTTCATCCCCGGCACGGACTCACGAATGTGCTGTGAGAATTCCGCCGTGGGCTCGGAGGCTCGCACGGTTTCGCTGACCCGCGATCGCCGACGCAGTTCGGCGAAGGGGAACTGCGAATTGAGCAGCCTCGTGTCGTAGAAATAGCGGTCGACCCAGCCGTTGAGGTAGTGCCGGAGATCGAGGTCGCCGGAGCGGCCGACCAGGTTCGCGTAGCGCACGATGTTGATCGTGCAGCTGTTGCTGAGCAGGTGGTAGAACTCCGGGTGATCGGCCAGCTGGTTGATGCGCTCGAGATAGACCTGCAAGAGCTTGCGCGCGCTTTCCGCGGACACCCGGAGGCGGTAAACGTACACGTCTTCTTTGCGGAAATTCGTGCGTACGCCGACGACGTCGCGCTCCTCACCCACGACGTAGATCAACTCGTACTGCTTGAAGAGCGACGCGAGCGGGTCGAAGCCCTCGTGCACTTCCGGCCTGGTCTCGATGGAGATGTTGAGCGGGGGCGCGTTGTCGAAGATGAAACTGACGAAGGTGTGGCCGACGGGACCCGGCATCCAGTACGAGATGAAGAAGTCGAGTCCCGTCAGGTGCGACAACGACACCTCGCGCTCGTCGTAGCGCACGGTGAAGTCGTCGCGGCTGCGGTAGTCGAAATCCCGCACTCCGGTGATACGCACGCGATCACCGTCGATGGTGGCACGGGGCATGACTGCGACGTCCTGCCGCCATTCACGATCGTGTGAGGGCTTGATGAAGCTCCACCCGACGAGAACGACGAGGTAAAGCCCCGCAAAGACCCAACGCATGCGCGGCCGGCGCGTAATCCACAACGCCCAGATGCCGAACGCCGCAAACGCGACCGCGAGCCCGATCCGCAATCCTGCCCAGGGCAGCGGCGAAAAGTAGATTGCGAGGCTGGCCCAGGCGAGGACCAGGGCCAGGACGAGAAACTTGGCTCCCTTCAGCAGCCAGCCCGGGATCTTCCAAAACCAGCCGGCCCGGCGCGTTTCAGTGGATGTCATGTGCGGGATGCATCCGTGTTCTGCGGCTTTGGCGCAATCGGGCGAACGATGACCGCTGCGAGCGCCATGATCACCTGTGTCCTCATTGCGGGTCGTCGGGTATCGTGGGGTCGCGTTCCTCCATGTCGACGTCTTGCAGGTCGCGCTTGGATTCCTTGACGACCCGGGTGTTGAGCGGCCGGATCGTGTTGATCCGGCACGTTGTCCGGTTGCTCCCGACAGCGCCGCGCCAGCAGGAACGCCCGACTGCTGCTGGTCCAGACTGTCAGCGCGCTGTCGCCAAGCGCTCGCCAGCCCCACAGTCGCCCGGGACTGTGGAAGCTGCGGACTGGCTCACCGGCGTTGGCTCGATAAAACTCCAGTCGCTCCGCCGCCGTCATCCGGGACGGCGTGGCGCAGGCGGTCACGAGCAACGGGGCACTCAGTATCGACAAGGTTCTGCGCAAGGCCACCTTCCTTCTCTTTCATGCCGACATGGCCTTTGGCGCCCATCGGCTGGTACCGAGATTATCCTCGTCGGAGGATGGCTTCGCCACAGCGCCGAGCGTGCAGCTTACAATTCGCACCCGGACCCCGCAGCTACCCGGGGCAGACGGAGCGCTCGTGCCGCTTCGGCACTTGGCGCACTCGAGGAACATCGCTCATGAACAGCCACTCCTCCACGGGCGACACGACCGTTGCCAGGACCTCGTGGTTGCCGATGGCGGCCATCGCGATGGGCCAGGCACAGATGTCCTGGAACATAAACGCGCTGCCAGTTTCCATCGGCGGCATCAGCGCGGAGTTCGGTACGGCATTGACGATCGTGGTTAGCGCGATCGTCGCCTATTCACTCTGTGTTGCCGGCTTCACCATGCCCGGTGCCAGGCTCGGCCAGAGGATTGGTGCGTTGCGCGTGTTCCGGTGGATGACCGCGCTCTTCCTCGCCGCCATGGTGGTCATGGCGTCCGACGGCGCTCGGCGTACACGGCTTGCGCCCCGGGCATTTCGGCTGGTACCTACGCTAGACTAGCCAACCCCTTCGCCGGTCCGGATGTCCTGGCCAGCGGGACAACGTCGAGCACCGATCCAAGATGAGCGAATTCGAGGAATTGCGGGCGTCCACGCCGCTCGCGGCGGGCAATGCCCCCTACGTCGAGGAGATGTACGAGCGCTACCTCGCCAATCCGGAGTCGGTGGGCGACCGCTGGCGCGAATACTTTGCCGGCATGGGCGGACTCGGCTCGGACATTGCCCACGCGCCGCTGGTCGAGGAACTCGCCCGACGTGCGATGGCCCCGCGCTCGGCGAGCGTAGTGAGTTCGACCGTTGCGCCGCCAGCTGCCAGCGACGGCGCTGCCAAGCAGGGCGCCGTCTCCCGCCTGATCCAGATCTACGCAAACCGTGGCCACCTGGTCGCGGACATCGACCCGCTCGGACTGATGGTGCGGCCGATGCCGAAGGTGCTCGGGCTCGACTACATGGGCCTCACCGACGCCGACCTCGACACTGAGTTCCACACAGGCAGCCGCAACGACGCGATCAAGCCGCGCCTCAAGCTGCGCGACATCGTCTCGCAGCTCAGGCAGATCTACTGCGGGACCATCGGCGCTGAGTTTGCCCACGTTTCGAACGAGACCGAGCGGCTGTGGCTGCAGCACCGGTTCCAGGTAGGCCGGGTGCAGCAGCACTTCGCGCCCGAGGCGCGGAAAAACGTACTCTGGGGCCTGACGATGTCCGAGGGCCTGGAACGCTACCTCGCGACCCGCTACCCGGCGCAGAAGCGTTTCTCGCTCGAGGGCAGCGACAGCATGATCCCGCTGCTCGACGACCTGATCCAGACCAGCGGCTCGCACGGCGTCGAGGACATCGTGATCGGCATGGCGCACCGCGGCCGCCTGAACGTGCTGGTGAACGTGCTGGGTAAAGTCCCCGAAGACCTGTTCTCGGAATTCGAGGGCAAATACGACCTGGCGAAGCTCAAGGGCTCTGGCGACGTCAAGTACCACAAGGGCTTTTCCAGCGACGTGCGCACACCGGGCGGCAACGTGCACGTCGCGCTGGCCTTCAACCCGTCGCACCTCGAGGTCGTGAACCCGGTCGTGGAGGGCTCGGTGCGCGCGCGCCAGGAGCGCCGCGGCGACGCGAGCGGCGTCAAGGTCATGCCGGTGCTGATCCATGGCGACTCGGCGTTCGCGGGGCAGGGCGTCATCCAGGAAACGCTGCAGATGTCGCAGGCGCGGGCGTTCTACACCGGCGGCACCGTGCACCTGATCGTCAACAACCAGGTCGGATTCACGACGCACGATCCGCGCGACACGCGCTCCACGCTCTATTGCAGCGACGTGGCGAAGATGATCGAGGCGCCGATCCTGCACGTGAACGGCGATGACCCGGAGTCGGTAGTATTTGCGGCGCGGCTCGCGGTCGAGTACCGGATGAAGTTCCACAAGGACGTGGTCATCGACCTCGTCTGCTACCGGCGCCTCGGGCACAACGAGGCGGATGAGCCAGCCGCTACACAGCCAGTGATGTATTCGACCATCCGCGGCAAGCTCACGACGCGACAGCATGTACGCCGCCCGTCTTGAGCGCGAGGGCGTAATCGCCGTCGATGACGCAGACAGGATGGTCGAGGAGTACCGCAACGGTCTCGACGACGGAGACCGCATGCCACAGGCGCGTAACGTGATCGGCATGATCGGCAACGTGCACACGGTGGACTGGGCGAAGTACCACGACGTTGACTGGACCGAGCAGGCGCCTACGGGCGTCAGCCTGCACACGCTCAATGACCTCGGCGTCCGCTCCGCGACCTACCCGGAAGGATTCGTGCTGCACCGGCAGGTACAGAGGATCGCGGCCGACAGGCTGAAGATGGCCGCAGGCCAGATGATGCTGGACTGGGGTTTCGCCGAGACGCTCGCGTACGCGACGCTGCTCGACGAAGGCTACGAGATCCGGCTCACCGGCCAGGACAGCGGGCGCGGCACTTTCTTCCACCGGCACGCAGTGGGCCACGACCAGAAGACCGGCGCGGCCTACGTTCCGCTCCGGCACCTGAAGGCGGGGCAGCCCAGATTCCGCGTGACCGATTCGCTGCTCTCCGAGGAGGCGGTGCTCGGCTTCGAGTACGGCTACTCGACCACGGATCCGAACTGCCTCGTCATCTGGGAGGCGCAGTTCGGCGACTTCGTGAACGGCGCGCAGGTAATCATCGACCAGTTCATCGCGTCGGGGGAAACGAAGTGGGGGCGATACTGCGGCCTCACGATGTTCCTGCCGCACGGCTTCGAGGGGCAGGGGCCCGAGCACTCCTCGGCGAGGCTGGAGCGTTTCCTGCAGCTCTGCGCCGAGAACAACATGATCGTGTGCGTGCCGTCGACCCCGGCGCAGATGTTCCACATGCTGCGGCGGCAGATGCTGCGGGATTTCCGCAAGCCGCTGGTGGTCATGACGCCGAAGAGCCTGCTGCGTCACAAGCTGTCGGTGTCGCCGCTCGAGGACCTGTCCAAGGGCTTCTTCCAGGAGCTTGTAGACGAGATCGACGACCTGCACGTCGGCAAGGTGAGCCGTGTCGTGTTCTGCTCCGGGAAGGTGTACTTCGACCTGCTCGAGGCGCGTCGCGCCGACGAGAGGCGCGACGTGGCAATCGTGCGGATCGAGCAGCTCTATCCGTTCCCCAGCGACGAGTACGAGATCGTCCTGCGCCGCTACCCGAACGCGCGCGAGGTCGTCTGGTGCCAGGAAGAGCCGCAGAACCAGGGCGCCTGGTTCCAGATAAGGCACCGCCTGCAGGAGAAGCTCGGTCCGACGCAGGAACTCATGTATTGCGGTCGCGGGCCCTCGGCTGCACCCGCGACTGGAATTGCGCAGGTCCATTCGGAACAGCAGCACGGCCTCGTGCGTGCTGCCCTTACCGCCCATACCATTGACGAAGTGGCCCCACCGCCGCGCAGCTTGCGCAAGGCCGCAGGCAGGAAGAGCACATGACGATCGAAGTGCGCGTACCCCAGTTGCCTGAGTCGGTCGCCGACGCGACGCTGGTCGCCTGGCACAAGAAGCCGGGCGACGCAGTGTCCCGCGACGAGAACCTCGTGGATCTCGAGACCGACAAGGTGGTGCTCGAGGTCCCGGCGCCCACTGCCGGGGTGATCGTCGAGCTGAAGGTAAAGGATGGCGCCACGGTGACCAGCGGCCAGCTGCTGGCGCTGCTGGAGGAGGGAGCCGTCGCTGCCACTGGAAAACCCGCCGTGGCCGCTGCGGCGGCCGCCCGAGCCACCGCTGCGACGGCGAAGTCCGAGGCTCCGGCGGTTGCCAGCCCGCCGGCCGCGGGCGAAAAGCTCGCCCCGTCGGTTCGCCGCCTCGTCGAGGAGCACAAGCTCGATGCAGGCACTATCCCCGGCAGCGGCCGCGACGGCCGCATCACAAAGGGCGACGTGCTCACTCACCTCACGAACAGGGAGTCCGCGCCCACGCCGGCCGCTTCCGCGCCGGGTATGGAAGCCGCGGCCGCGCCCGCGGGATCCCGCCTGGAGCGGCGCGTGCCGATGACGCGCCTGCGTGCTCGCATCGCCGAGCGGCTCGTACAGGCGCAAGCCACGGCGGCCATGCTCACGACCTTCAACGAGGTGGACCTGAAGGCAGTCAACGAACTGCGCGCCCGGCACAAGGATCGCTTCGAGAAGGCGCACGGCGCGCGCCTCGGCTTCATGTCGTTCTTCGTCAAGGCCTGCATCGAGGCGCTGCGCCGTTACCCGGCGGTCAACGCCTCCGTGGACGGCAACGACATCGTCTACCACGAGTACTACGACATCGGGGTCGCGGTCTCGACCGACAGGGGTCTGGTCGTCCCGGTGCTGCGCGATGCCGACGCGATGAGCTTCGGCGGGATCGAGAAGGCCGTGGTGTCCTACGCGCAACCGCGCGCGCGAGGGCTCGATCACGATCGAGGACCTGACCGGCGGGACGTTCACGATCACCAACGGCGGCGTGTTCGGCTCGCTGCTCTCGACGCCGATCCTCAATATGCCGCAGAGCGCGATCCTCGGCATGCACAAGATCCAGGAACGGCCCGTCGTCGTGGACGGCCAGGTCGTGGTGCGCCCGATGATGTACCTCGCGCTCAGCTACGATCACCGGATCATCGATGGCCGCGAGGCCGTGCAGTTCCTGGTCGCCGTGAAGGACGCGCTCGAAGATCCCGCGCGCCTGCTGCTGCAGGTCTAAGGAGTAACCATGTCCGAATCCGCCTACGACGTCATCGTGATCGGCGCTGGCCCTGCCGGTTATCCCTGCGCGATCCGCGCGGCCCAGAACGGGCTCAAGGTCGCCTGCGTGGACGAGTGGAAGAACCGCGACGGCACGCACGCCTACGGCGGCACCTGCCTGAACGCCGGTTGCATTCCTTCGAAGGCGCTGCTCGAGTCCTCCGAGCTCTATCACCGTGCGAAGTCGGAATTCGCCGTGCACGGCATCACGGCCGGCAGCCTCGCCTTCGACGTCGCCACCATGCAGAAGCGCAAGGCGAAGATCGTCAAGGCTGTCCACCCAGGGCGTCGCCGCGCTCTTCAAGGCGGCAGGCGTCACGCCCTTGCAGGGCCACGGTCGGCTGCTCGCGGGCAACAGGGTGCGAGATCACTGGCCTTCGACGGGACGAAGACTGAGCTCGCTGCGAAGCACGTCGTGCTTGCCTCGGGTTCCGTGCCGATGGAGCTCGAAGCTGTGCCCTTCGACGGCAAGGACATCCTCGACTCCTGGGGCGCGCTCGAACTCGACGCGGTCCCGAAGCGACTCGCCGTCATCGGCGCCGGCGTGATCGGCCTCGAGCTCGGCAGCGTCTGGCGCCGTCTCGGCGCGGAAGTCGTGGTGCTCGAGGCGCTGGAGCAATTCCTGTTCATGGCGGACCAGCAGCTTGCCAAGGAAGCGCTCAAGCACTTCAGGAAGCAGGGGCTGGATATCCGGCTGGGCGCCAAGGTCGGCGGCATGAGCCGCGGGCAAGACGGCATCACCTTGAAGTACGAGGACGCTGCGGGAGCCAAGACAGTGACCGTGGACAAGGTCGTGGTCGCGATCGGCCGCAGGCCCTACACGCACGGACTGCTCGGCGAGGGCACGGGCGTGGAACTCGACGAGCGCGGCTGCATCAAGGTGGATCACGAGTGCCGTACCGGTGCCGCCAACGTCTGGGCGGTCGGTGACGCGGTGCGCGGCCCGATGCTGGCCCACAAGGGCAAGGAGGAGGGCGTGGTGGTCGGCGACCTGATCGCGGGCCTGGTCTCCGAGGTGAACTACAAGGCCATACCGTCGGTGATCTACACGGCGCCGGAGATTGCCTGGGTCGGCCAGACCGAAGAGGAGGTCAAGGAAGACCGGCCGGCCATACAAGATCGGCACCTTCCCGTTCCTCGCGAGCGGGCGCGCCCGCGCGATGGAAGCGACCGCCGGGTTCTGCAAGGTGATTTCCGCCACCGACGACGACGAGATCCTCGGCGTGCACATCTTGGGCCGATGGCGGGCGAGCTGATCGCGGAAGCGGTGCTTGCGCTCGAGTACTCGGCGAGCACCGAGGACCTGCAGCGCACGATGCACGCGCACCCGACGCTGAGCGAGGCGCTGCACGAGGCGGCGCTTGCGGCGGACAAGCGCGCGATCGACATGCCGAACAGGTGAATCCACTGCGCTGGCGTTCGCGCCGGGCAGCAGTGGACATCCTCCTTTTTCCCGTTGCGGGGAAAAGGAGAATGTCCCCTTTGCCCATCTAACGGCGGCGGCCGGCGCTGATCACGTTCGGCAGGCCGGCGAAGCGCCCGAGCAGGCGGCTCAATTCGGCAAGGCCGTGCACGGTCACGGTCAGGTCCACGCGGGCCGTGTTCTCCGACGTGTTCGTCACCGTATTCATGGTCTCGATGCTGATGTGCTCGTCCGCGAGCACCGAGGAGATGTCGCGCACCAGGCCGCGCCGGTCGAAGGCCTCGACCCGGATGGCGACCGGGAAGGTGCGCTCGGGCGAGGGCTGGCCCCAGTCGACGGCCAGGACGCGCAGCGGCTGGCTGTCGCGCAGCCTGAGGAGGTTCGCGCAGTCCGCGCGGTGGATGCTGACGCCGCGACCGAGCGTGATGTAGCCCGCGATCGGTTCGGGCGGCACCGGGCGGCAGCAGCGGGCGATGGTGCTCAGCAGATCGCCCACCCCATCCACTACCATGCCGCCGGTCCCGCCGTGATCACCGGACCGGGTAGGCGTCTTCGGCGGCTTGGGCGGCGCGCGCTCGTGCTGGCGACGCTGGATCGCGCCCGCCACCTGGGCGAGCGACAGTTCACCTTCGCCCAGCCCCACGTACAGCGCGTCGGCGTCGTCGAGTCCGAGTTCGTCGAGGATTTCGGGCAGCGGCAGGCTGCGCACGCCGAGCCGCTCGATCTCGCGGTCGAACATCTGCCGGCCTTGCTCCCGGTTCTGGCCCTCGTCCAGCTTGCGGAACCAGCTGCGCACCTTGCTGCGGTTGCGGGGCGAGGCGAGGAAGCCGAGGGTGGGCACGAGCCAGTCGCGGCTGGGGTTGGGTTGCTTGCCGGTGATGATCTCGACCGAGTCGCCGTTCGCGAGCAGATGGTTCAGCGACACCATGCGGCCGTTCACCTTTGCGCCCCGGCAGCGGTGCCCGAGGTTCGTGTGCACCTGGTAGGCGAAGTCGAGCGGCGTCGCCCCCCGCGGAAGGTCCACGACTTCCCCCTTGGGGCTGAGCGCGTAGACGCGGTCCTCGAAGATCTCGGCCTGCAGCCCGTCCAGCAGGTCGGGCTCCATGCCAGCGCGGGCGTTCGGCTCCAGCAGCTGCCGCAGCCAGTTGATCTTCTGCTGGAAGCTGGACTCGGCGCGACGACCCTCCTTGTACTGCCAGTGCGCGGCCACGCCGAGTTCCGCGTGGTCATGCATCTCGCGCGTACGGATCTGCACCTCGAGCGGCAGGCGACCTGGACCGATGACCGCCGTGTGCAGGGAGCGGTAGTTGTTTTCCTTGGGCGTCGCGATGTAGTCGTCGAACTCGCCCGGGATGTAGGTCCACAGGCCGTGCACGATGCCGAGGGCCGCGTAGCACTCCGCGACCGTCTCCACCTGGATGCGGACGGCGAGCACGTCCATGACCTGCTCGAACGCGAGTCCCTTGCGCTGCATCTTCCGGTAGATGCTGTAGATGTGCTTCGGCCGGCCGGTCACCTCGCCGGCGATTTCCGCCTTGGCGAGCTCCTCGCCGATGAGCGCCTTCACGTCCTCGATGTAGCGCTCGCGCTCGCCGCGCTTCGACTTGAGCCAGCCGGCGATCCGCCGGTACTCGTCGGGCTCGCTGTAGCGGAAGGCCAGGTCCTCGAGTTCCCACTTGACCTGCCAGATGCCGAGGCGGTTCGCGAGCGGCGCGTAGATCTCGCGGGTCTCGAGGGCCGCCCAGCGCTGCTCCGCGGGCGTCGCCTCCTTCAGGTTGCGCATGCGCGCGAGTTGCAGCACGAGCCGCAACAGGACGAGCCGCACGTCGGAGGCCAGCGAGAGCAGGAGCTTCCTGAATCCCTCGGCCTGCTGCGGCTTCATGGGTTGGCCGGGATTCCAGTCGGCCGGGATGCCGATGCCCCCGACGCGCTCGACTTCGCGGGCGAGCCGCAGCGCGGCCGAGCCGAACCAGTCCTGGGCGCGGGCGTCGTCGAGCTTGCCGGTCTCGAGCCACGGGATCAGGAGCCCCGCGAGCAGCATGTCCTCGTCCACCCGCAACTCGGCGAGCAGCGAGGCGAGTTCGACGCTGCGGGCTGCGGCGTGCGCGGGCTCGAGGCCCTGCACCTGCTCGAGGGCGGCGCGGACTCGCGGCGTCTGGGATCCGGGATCGAATTCAACGGGCTTCACAGCGTGCGCTATCATACGCCGCAGTCGTAACGTCTCCCGCGGGGTGAGGATTTGCCCAGGCTCAGTCGTGGTGGCCGGCGCTGGGCGCTCCCGTCGCGGGGTCGCGCAACCGGCGGACCGTCGGTCCGCATACTCGGGCTCGATCCCGGGTCGGTGGCCACGGGTTTCGGCATCATCGACTGGATCGACGGCGAGGCGCGCTACGTGACGAGCGGCGCCATCCGCACCAGTGGCAGCGAGTTTCCGCCGCGTCTGCGACAGATCTTCGACGGCGTGGTGACGCTCATGCACGAGTACCGGCCCGCGGAGGTGGCGATTGAGCGGGTGTTCATGCACCGCAATGCCGACAGCGCGCTCAAGCTAGGCCAGGCGCGCGGCGCCGCCCTGTGCGCGGCCTTCGCGACCGATCCGGAGGTGTTCGAGTACGCACCGCGGGAGGTGAAGCTTGCGGTGGTGGGCCAGGGTGGAGCGCAGAAGGAACAGGTGCAACTGATGGTGAGGACGCTGCTCAGGCTCACGGGCGAGCTGGGCCCGGATGCCGCGGACGCGATCGGCATCGCGCTCTGCCACGCCTACTCGCGGCAGGCGCGGCTTGCGGTCGCGAGCGGCGCCGCCGCGGGAGCGGCCCGATGATCGGCTTCCTGCGCGGGCGCCTGGCCGCCAAGCATCCACCGCAGCTCGTCGTCGACGTTGGTGGGGTCGGTTACGAGCTCGAGGCGCCGATGTCCACGTTCTACGGACTGCCGTCCGTCGGCGCGGAGGTGAGCCTGCACACGCACCTCGTGGTGCGGGAGGACGCGCACGTCCTGTTCGGTTTCGGCACGGAGCGCGAGCGCAGCCTGTTCCGCGAGCTGATCAAGGTGTCGGGCGTCGGGCCGCGCATCGCGCTCGGGATCCTTTCGGGCATCAGCGTGGACGATTTTCACCGCTGCGTGGAGACCAACGACGTCGCCACGCTCATTCGCGTGCCGGGCATCGGCCGCAAGACGGCGGAGCGACTGATGATCGAGATGCGCGACCGGCTCAAGGGACTGGGCGGGCCGACGTCCGGCGGGCTGCCGGGCGGGGCTGCGGGAATAGCGGCCAGTGCGCAGTCCGAGGCCTTCAGCGCGCTCGTGTCGCTCGGCTACAAGCCGGCGGAGGTCACGCGGCTGCTGCAGAAGCTGGATCCGTCCGTGACCTCCACCGAAGAGATGATCCGTCACGCGCTGCGCGCGGCGGCGGGCTGACGGAGTGCCGGCATGATCGAACAGGATCGCGTGATCTCGGCTGGCCCGCAGCGGGAGGAGGAGGCCTACGATCGCGCCGTGCGCCCGAAGTCGCTCGCGGACTACGTGGGCCAGGCGCCCATGAAGGCGCAGATGGAGATCTTCATCCAGGCCGCGCGGCAGCGCGGCGAAGCGCTCGACCACGTGCTCATCTTCGGGCCGCCGGGGCTCGGCAAGACGACGCTGGCGCACGTCATCGCGAACGAGCTGGGCGTGGGATTCAAGCAGACCTCCGGACCGGTGCTCGAGCGCCCGGGCGACCTCGCGGCGCTGCTCACCAACCTGCAGCCGAACGAGATCCTGTTCGTGGACGAGATCCACCGCCTGAGCCCGGTGGTCGAGGAGATCCTCTATCCGGCGCTCGAGGATTTCCAGCTCGACATCGTGATCGGCGAGGGGCCGGGCGCGCGCTCGATCAAGATCGACCTGCCGCCCTTCACGCTGGTGGGTGCGACGACACGCGCGGGGCTCCTGACCTCACCGCTGCGCGATCGATTCGGCATCGTGCAGAGGCTCGAGTTCTACGGCCACGAGGACCTGCAGCTCATCGTCGAACGCTCGGCGCGCATCCTCGGAGTGCCGATGGACGAGGGCGGCGCCACCCGCATTGCCGGGCGCTCGCGCGGCACGCCGCGCATCGCGAACCGCCTGCTGCGCCGGGTGCGGGATTTCGCGGAGGTCAAGGCCCAGGGGCGCGTCACGGAGTCGGTGGCACAGGGTGCGCTCGACCTCCTCGACGTCGATCCGCAGGGCTTCGACCCGATGGACCGCAGGCTCATGCTGACCATCATCGAGAAGTTCGACGGCGGCCCGGTCGGCGTGGACAGCCTGTCGGCGGCGCTCGGCGAGGAGCGCGGCACGATCGAGGACGTGATCGAGCCCTTCCTGATACAACAGGGGTACATCATGCGCACGGCACGCGGCCGCGTCGCGACACGTGCCGCCTACCTGCATTTCGGCCTGACCCCTCCGGCAGCGGAGCGCCAGGGAACGATTGGACTGTTCGACGCCTGAGGATGACGGATGATCGGTGAACATTCCGCGCTAGACCTGGTCCTGGGCGCCAGCTTCGCCGTGCAGTGCGTGCTGGCCCTGCTCGCGGCCGCATCGGTCGTGTCGTGGGCGATCATCTTCCGCAAGCGCCGCGTGCTGCTCGAGGCGCGCGACACGGCCGACGCCTTCGAGGACCGCTTCTGGTCGGGCGGCGATCTCGCCGCGCTCTACAAGTCGTTCGAAGGCGGGTCGCCGGTTGGCATGACGGGTGTGTTCGTGTCCGGCTTCCGCGAGTTCTCGCGCCTGCGGCAGCAGGTGGGCCTCGGGGGCGCGCAGCTGCTGGAAGGCAGTCGGCGGGCCATGAAGGTGGCCCAGTTGCGCGAGACGGACCGACTCGAGCAGAACCTCGCGACGCTCGCGACCATTGGCTCGACCAGTCCGTACGTGGGCCTCTTCGGCACGGTGTGGGGCATCATGAGCGCGTTCCAGGGACTGGGAAACGTGCAGCAGGCCACGCTCGCGACCGTGGCGCCCGCGATCGCCGAGGCCTTGATCGCCACGGCGATGGGTCTGTTCGCGGCGATTCCCGGCGGTGATCGCCTACAACCGCTACGCCGACCAGGTCGGTCGCCTGGAACTGCGCTACGACGCGTTCATGGAGGAATTCTCGACGATCCTGCAGCGCCACGCGGGCGTGGACGGCGACTGAGGGCCCTGCCGTGCGGAACAAGCGCGGACGACGGCTCATGGGCGAGATCAACGTCGTCCCCTACATCGACGTGATGTTGGTGCTGCTGGTCATCTTCATGGTGACGGCGCCGATGCTGAGCCAGGGCATCAAGGTGGACCTGCCGAAGGCTGGCGCGGAGCCCATCGAGCCGGACAAGCTCGAGCCGCTGGTGCTCAGCATCGATCGTGCGGGCCTGATGTATCTCAATATCGGCGATCCGCAGGCGCCGCAGACAACCGAGCGAATCCTCGAGGTCGCCTCCGCTGCGATGCGTCGGGAACCTGAACGCCCCGTGCTGGTCAAGGCAGATACGGCCGTTGCCTATGGCCGCGTCGTGGAGGGCATGGTGCTGCTGCAGCAGTCGGGCGCGAAGAAGGTCGGGTTCGTCACCGAGCCGGTGGCGGCCGAGGCGCGCCCGCGCGCGAAGCGCTGAGCAATGACCGGTTTCGCGCGCGAGCACCTGCGTCCCCTGATGGGGTCGGCGGGGCTGCACCTGCTGCTCATTGCGCTGATCGGCAGTGCCGCTCTGCGCTGGACGACCGCCCAGCCCCCGGTCCAGCTCGCAATCGAAGGGGTGGTCGTCGATGCGCGCGACCTCCCGAAATCGGTGCGTTCCGGCAAGGCGCTGCGGGTGCCGCGGCCCGATCCGGTCAAGGAGGCTCGGCCGCCACCTGCGCCGGTCCCGGACAAGGAAGCGCGGGAGAGCGCGGAACAGGAAAAGGCCCGCAAGGACGCCGTGGCCGCGGAGCGCCGCAAGCAGGACCAGATCGAGGCGCAGCAGAAGAAGCGGGCAGCCGACGAGGCGCACCGCAAGGCGGAGGCCGACGAAGAGCAGAAGAAAGGCCGCCGGAGGACGCAGGCCAAGGCGGCCGCAGGACGCGCAGGCCAAGGCGGCCCAGGACGCGAAGGCCAAGGCAGCGCTCGAGGCGGACCTGAAGCGCCGCCTCGCGGCGGAAGAGGAAGAGGGCGCGGCCGTGGCGCAATCGGGCGTGAAGGACGAGTATCGCGCGCTCCTCGTGCAGGCGATCGAGCGCAACTGGATCCGACCGCCGTCCGCCCGTGCCGGGCTCGCCTGCACGCTGTATGTGAACCAGGCGACGGGCGGGACGGTCATAGACGTGAAGCTCGGGCCCTGCAACGGCGACGAGGCGGTGCGTGAGTCCATCGTAAATGCCGTGTATCGTGCCTCGCCACTGCCGGCGCCGGGCGATCCGCGGGCGTTCGAGCGCAGGCTCGAGATCGTGTTCAAGCCGACGGAGTAGGGATTTGATGCAGATTTCGAGAGGGACCGGGCGCCCGCTTCTGGCGCAACTTCTGGTGCTGGTGGCGGGACTCGCGGCCGTAGCGGCGCCGGCGCGCGCCCAGTTGCGGCTCGACATCACGGAGGGCGTGAACGACGCGGTGCCCGTGGCCGTGGTCCCCTTCGGCGGGCAGGCGGAAGGCGCCTCGACCGACATCGCGTCAGTCGTCGCGGGCGACCTCAGGCTCAGCGGCCGGTTCGCGCCGCTCGACCGGCAGGACATGGTGACCCGGCCGACGAGCGGCGGGGAAATCCGCTTCGAGGACTGGCGCCTGCTCAAGTCCGACTACATCGTGGTCGGCCACATGGACGGCGGCGGCACTGCCGTCGGCTTCGAACTCTTCAACGTGCAGACGGGCCAGCAGCTGCTTGCGCAGCGGGTGCCGACGGCCGGGCAGAGCCTGCGGGCTGTGGCTCACCACATTTCCGATCTCGTGTTCGAGCGGCTGACGGGCATCCGGGGCGCCTTCTCGACGCGCATCGCCTACATCTCCGTCGAGGGCAAGCCGCCGGCGCAGCGCTACCGGCTCGTGGTCGCGGATGCCGACGGATTCAACCCGCGCACCGTGGCGGAATCGAACGACCCGCTCATGTCGCCGGCCTGGTCGCCAGACGGGCAGAGTCTCGCGTACGTGTCTTTCGAGACCAAGGCCTCGGCCATCTACGTGCAGCGGCTGGCCACGGGCGAGCGGCGCCGCGTGTCGGCGCGTGCAGGCATCAACGGCGCGCCGGAATTCTCGCCCGACGGCACACGGCTCGCGATCACGCTATCGCGCGACGGGAACCTCGACATCTATGTCCTCGATCTCACGACCCAGGCACTGACCAGGATCACGTCGGACGAAGCGATCGACACGGAAGCCGCGTGGGCGCCGGACGGAAAGACCCTGTACTTCACCTCGGACCGGGCTGGCAATGCGCAGGTCTACCGAGTGAGCCTCGCGGACACGTCCAACGTCCAGCGCGTGACGTACACGAATGGTTACAACGCCCGGCCCAGGCTGTCGCCCGACGGCGCGGCGCTCGCGCTGGTGACGCTGGACCGGGGTTACCGGATTGCGCTGATGGACTTGAAGAGCCGCAACCTGCGCATGCTTACCAATGGACGCCAGGACGAGTCACCGAGCTTCGCGCCGAACGGCGCCGTCATCATCTACGCGACCCAGGACCGCGGTCCGGGTTCACTGGCGATGGTCTCGAGCGACGGTCGCTACCAGGAGCGGCTGAGTTCCGACCGGGGCCACGTCCGTGAACCAGCCTGGTCTCCGTATCCGCCGCGCTGATGATCGAGCGTCGCCATTGTGGTAAAAGGCGCGCACTCTTACGCGGTCCACGCCGGTCCGCGATCCAGGACTGATCTTCGAGGAGCCTCGCCAT
This sequence comes from uncultured Gammaproteobacteria bacterium, assembly GCA_963706755.1. GTDB lineage: Bacteria > Pseudomonadota > Gammaproteobacteria > Steroidobacterales > Steroidobacteraceae > RPQJ01. The sequence goes on along the minus strand of CAVPNH010000011.1, from coordinate 351,179 downwards.
CATGAAGCTGACCCACGTACTCGCACTGGTCGTACTGACCATGGGCATCACCGCCTGCCAGAAGTACTCACAGACCAAGCCGGCTGAGGACGCGACCGCAACGCCCGTCGAGGGCGCGACCACGAGCGGCATCGACCAGAGCGCAGTGCCGCCGTCGGGCACGAGCACGCTGACCCCGCAGCAGCAGGCCCTCGCGCAGCTCCAGGCGAAGAACATCGTCTACTTCGAATACGACAGCAGCGAGATCCCGCAGGACTACCTCGCGGTGGTCTCGGCCAATGCCGCCTACCTGGTGAAATACCCGACGGCGCGTACGCGGCTCGAGGGCAACACGGACGAGCGTGGCTCGCGCGAGTACAACATCGGCCTCGGAGAGCGTCGCGCACAGGTCGTGCGTCGCGCGCTCATGGCGCAGGGCGTCGCGGATGCCCAGATCACGACCGTGAGCTACGGCGAGGAGCGTCCGGCCGTCGAAGGCCAGGACGAGGCCGCCTACGCGAAGAACCGTCGCGTCGAGTTCGTCTACGCGCAGTGACGGTGGCATGAAGATGCGTCTCAGTGCCCTGGCGGGCATCGTCCTCCTCGCGTGGAGCGCCGCGTCGCTCGCCACCGCGAGCAACAAGGAACTCGAGGCCCGCGCGAACGAGCTGGATGCGCGAATCGCGGCGGTCGAGCGGGCCAACCAGACGCTGGTGCGCCTGCAGCAGCAGATCGACGCCGCGAAGCAGGAATTGCGCGCGCTGCGTGGGCAGATCGACGAGGCCCGGCACGAGATGGAGGGATTGCAGCAGCAGCAGCGGGACCTTTATTCCGACCTCGATCGCAGGCTGCTCCTGATCGAGAACGGCGCGACGCCGGGCGCGCAGGGTGCGGAGCCCCTCGACCGCGTGCAGGGTGTCCCGGCGCCGGCCGGCGGCGGGGCGGAGGCAGTAAGGGTTCCCGCGGCGCCCGGGTCGATCCCGACCGAGGACGAGATCCGGGCCGCCGACGAGACGACCGTCTACAGCGATGCGTTCGCCGCGTTGAAGGCCGGTCGCTACGACGAGGCGGCCCGCGGCTTCCAGTTGTACCTCACGAAGTACCCCGACGGCCCGCGCGCCGACTACGCGACTTACTGGCTGGGCGAGTCGCAGTACGTACAGAAGGACTACGTAACGGCGCTCAAGTCGTTCCAGAAGGTCCTCGCGACCTTCCCGGACTCGCGCAAGGCGCCGGACGCGATGCTCAAGGCCGGGTATAGCCAGTACGAGTTGAAGGCGTTCCGAAATGCGCGCGCGACGCTGCAGAAAGTCGTCGCCACGTATCCTGGCACGGACTCGGCCCGGCTGGCGGAGGCCCGCATCGTGCAGATGGACTCCGAGGGCCGGTGAGCCGACTCAAGGTCACCGAGACCTTCGTCTCGATCCAGGGCGAGGCCGACACCGTCGGCTGGCCGACGCTCTTCATCCGCCTCACGGGTTGCCCGCTGCGTTGCGTGTACTGCGATACGCAGTACGCGTTCCACGGCGGCGAGTGGCGCGAGATCGACACGCTGGTCGAGACGGCACGGGGCTCGGGCGTGCGATACGTCTGCGTGACCGGCGGCGAGCCCCTGGCCCAGAAAGCCTGCCTCGACCTGCTGCGCGCGCTCTGCGATACCGGTTTCGTCGTCTCCCTCGAGACCAGCGGGGCCATGGACGTGGCGCCCGTGGATTCTCGGGTCAGCCGCGTGGTGGACCTGAAGACTCCGGGATCCGGCGAGTCCGAGAGGAACCGCCTCGAGAACCTGGACCTGCTCAACGGCCGCGACCAGCTCAAGGTCGTGATCTGTTCGCGCGACGACTACGAGTGGGCCCGCGACCTGCTGCGGGACGGGATAAAAAAATCGGTGCCAGGCACCGGTTTCCAGGTCTTGTTCTCGCCGAGCTGGGGCGAGATCGAGCCGCGTGAACTCGCCGAGTGGATCCTGGCCGACCGCCTCGACGTGCGGCTGCAGGTCCAACTGCACAAGGTCCTCTGGGGCAACGAGCCGGGACGATGAACGGACCGGACCAGCGCAGGGCGGACGTTAACGGCGCCCCCCCGGCGGTCGTGCTGGTCTCGGGCGGGCTCGATTCGGCGACCTGCCTCGCCATCGCGCGCGCGGAGGGCATGCGCTGCTACGCGCTCAGTTTCGCCTACGGCCAGCGACACGAGGCCGAGCTACGTGCGGCGGAGCGGGTCGCGCAGGCACTTGGCGCCGAGCGCCATCGCGTCATGAACATCGACCTCGGGGCATTCGGCGGTTCTGCCCTTACCGATCACCGCATCGCCGTGCCCGAGGCACTGTCAGATGGCATCCCGGTCACCTATGTACCGGCGAGGAACACCGTTTTCCTGTCGCTGGCGCTCGCCTGGGCCGAGGTGCTTGGCGCGCAGGACATCTTCATCGGCGTGAACGCCGTGGATTACTCCGGGTATCCCGACTGCCGGCCCGAGTTCATCGCCGCATTCGAGCGCCTGGCGAACCTGGCCACGCGTGCGGGCGTGGAAGGCACGGCGCCGATCCGCATCCGCACGCCGCTGATATCGCTCCGCAAGGCGGAGATCATCCGCCGCGGCCTCGATCTCGGGGTCGCCTTCGGGGACACGGTTTCGTGCTACCAGGCCGACGACGAGGGCCGGGCCTGCGGCCGATGCGACTCCTGTCGACTGCGGCGGGATGGATTCGCGGCCGCGGGCGCCGCCGATCCGACCCGGTACCGCTGACCGCGGATTCCGGCAAGCCTGCTATCATTCGCGCCCGCCGCGGCGCTGCCGCCGCCACATCGCGAATGGGCCGTTAGCTCAGTCGGTAGAGCAGCTGGCTTTTAACCCTCAATATAGAGGGTGCCAGCTCGCTAGTCCCCCTCAAAACCCGCATAACTCCTTGGGTTGCTCGCGGTTTTGTTGACACCTGGTTTAGTCACTATGGAACGACCGGCTCCCGATTCGCAGCTCGTGGATTACGCTACGGATCGGGAAGGAACCGTGGCGCTGAGCCACATACGTATGGGAGCCGGCCATGAAGAACGTACGATTTGTGGGTCCGGATGTCCATGCCGAGACGATCGCGGTGGCAGTGGCGGAGACAAACGGCGAGGTGCGCTCGCTCGGGATCATGCGGAATCGGGCCGAGTCCGTGCGACGCTTGATCTGCAAGCTGGGGCCGCGCGAGCCTGCGGGTGTTCTACGACGCGGGGCCGACCCGCTACGCACTGTATTGGCAACTGAGCGAGCTTGGCGTGGCGTGCGAGGTGGTGGCGCCGACGCTGGTGCCCGTCAAGACGGGTGATCGAGTGAAGACCGATCGCCGTGACGCGGAGAAGCTGGCGCGCTGCTATCGGGCGGGGGATCTGACTGCGGTTTGGGTGCCGGATGCGGCGCATGAAGCCCTGCGCGACCTGGTTCGAGCGCGGCTGGCGGCGAAGCACGATCAGTTGCGTGCTCGGCACCGACTGGGCAAGTTCCTGCTGCGCCACGGCCAGCGCGCACCCGAAGGCGTGGGTGCCTGGAGCGGTAGGTATCTCGACTGGGTGCGTTCCAAAGTCGCCTTCGAGCAGTCGCTGCCCACGTTGCCGGCGACGATGCGTGCGGTGATTGATGGCCTGCAGAGCCTGCGCGGCGTGGCCAAGGTGTCCGCGGTCAGCAAGGCCGGCAATGCCCACCTGCGCCGCATCGTCGTGGAGGCCGCCTGGAGTTACCGACATCGGCCGGCCGTCGGCGCGGTCTTGGCCGTGCGGCCTGATCCTGACGCGTCTCCACCCCATGTATCCATCATCGAGCACCAGTAGGCAGCGACCGTGGTGGCCCACGGTAAAGGAGAACCCTCGCAACGCTCCATGCGGCGGCTTTCCGGCCCGATCCGCGACTTTAGTCGCAAGGCAGCTCCCGACGAATCACGACCATATCCAGCATTGGGGAATCATGGTCGGGCTCATGGACGGTTAATGATGGGCGCAGAGATTTTCTCAGCGTGTCGCTTCCCGATCGCCCTCTACAGTGCTTTCGAGAAGGCGTTCATGGTCTGGCTCGTGCTTTCAAGCGCCAGGCAACCCTACGCCGCCGGTTTCTGGATTCCCTTTGCTCTCGATCTGACGGTCGTGGCGTACACCATCGGCTATTTCGCGTCGTGCGGATTCGACATCCCCGTGCCGGACCAGCCGGGCCGCCGAGGATGATCAGCCCCCACCGCGGTGCGGCGCGAACAGGGGCGTGACCAGCCTGCCGCTCAGAACTTCCAGTTGAAGTTGGCGGCGAGGAAGAAGAAATTGACGCTGTTGAACGAACCGACCACATTGCCGCGCCCGCCCAACAAGACTGGCACACTGCCGCTGATGTTCGTATGCAGGTCTCCTCCGTAGAGGTATTCCAAGCTCAACCCCCAGTTGAACGCCTTAGATTGTTCCTTCTGGCCGCCAATGCCGAAACGCCAGGCGGCGTTTGCAGGCAGCGCCAGCGCGACGGCGTTGTTGTCCTGGAATCCCGAGTCGTAAGCGATGCCGCCATTGAGCATCCAGCCATCGGACAGGTTGTACTGGGCTCCGCCGGCGCCGTGCCAGGTGTCCTTGAAGTCCAGTTTGGTGGTCAATCCGATGGGATTGTTCGAATCGACCCCGACGTCCACCTCACCGAACTTCGACCATTGCTGCCAGCCGACGCTTCCGAGGATCGCCCAGCGCGGATCGATCTCGTGGTAGACGCTCGCGTTCACGCCCTGCGGCACCGTGACGCCGAGATCGACGTTCGCGTCCAGCAGCCCGCGCGAAGCGAGCAGCGTCTGGATTACAGGTCCGAGGTCGTTCCACTGCGCCTTCGCCTTGAAGTCGAGCTTTACCGGTGAGGTGTAGGTGATGCCGAATCGCGTGCCGCTATCCACTTCATAGAGCAGCCCCACATTGGCGCCAAAGCCCCACGCATTGTCGTCGAGGGAAAGCCTGCCATCGGGCCCGATGATGTTGTTGACCGCCACCTTGTTCTCGAACTTGCCGTACATCGCGTTGAGGCTGACGCCCAGCGAGAGATTCTCGTTGAAGCGCCACGCGGCGGAGGGGAGGAACGAGAGTCCGAGCAGCGTTCCTTCCTGCGCACGGTATCGGCCAGCCCAGCCTTTGTCGTACTCCACGACCGATCCGAAGTTGCCGGTGATCGCGAGGCCGATCTTGAAATCCGGCGAAACACTGTGCGAATAAAACATGCCGCCGCCGGGTATCCAGCCGGCCGGATTGCCGCCGTCATCGCTACCGAGCGCCGGCGTGGTCCCTTGCTCGATCGAGAATCCCACGTCGCCGTAGAGCATCTGGGCGCCGAGCGTGAACTCGTCGCCGGAGAGCCGCGTCATGCCGGCAGGATTGGTGAACACGGTTGATGCGTCCTGCGCGCGCGCCGAATAGCCGGCCGAGGCGAGGCCGACGTCCGCCGTGCCTACCTCGTAGAGGCTGATGCCGCCCGCGCTGGCGGTGCCACACGCAAGGGCCCCGAGACCGGTTGCCGAGGACACCAGCGCGCGCTTCAAGGTGCTTGCGTTCATCATTTGCTGAACTCCAATGAGAAAAGTCCGCCGGCGTACTCGAGGGCATAAGGGCCGGCAGGCAGTGGCTGCTGCGCCGGCGCCCTCGGTGGCTGATCGACGATGCGGCGGCACCCCCGACCAGCGTCGTGATTCTGGGAGCGTATTGTCCACGAGGCTTGGCGATCGCACAATCGCCTCCGCTGCGTCGAGTACCCGGCGCTGGTGATGCTCCCTGGTGACCGCTACCAGGTGAACGGGCGCGAGTTCAAGTCGCTGACCGAGGCAGTCGCGCAGGTAGCCGGCCCTGCTATGATCCGCAACCGGCGCAATTCACCCAGAGATCCCGCAGACGCAAAAAGGATAGACAGAGGTTAGATTGCCCCCCCCAGAGCAACTGGGCGAAAATCAGCAAACCTCGGTAAATATAGCGAATGGGCCGTTAGCTCAGTCGGTAGAGCAGCTGGCTTTTAACCAGTTGGTCGCGTGTTCGATTCACGCACGGCCCACCATCAACAGGGGTGAGGACGCCCACATGCAGAAGCTCATCGAGTGTGTTCCCAACATCAGCGAGGGCCGTGATCGCGGCATCATCGACGCGGTGACCGCCGTCATCGGTGAAGTCGAGGGCGCTCGCCTGCTGGACGTCGATGCGGGCGCGGACACCAATCGCACAGTCATCACCTTCATCGGGCCGCCCGAAGCCGTGGCCGAGGCGGCCTTCCGCGTAGTGCGCCGTGCCGCCGAGCTGATCGACATGAGCCGGCACCACGGAGCGCATCCGCGGCACGGTGCCACCGACGTCTGCCCCTTCGTGCCTGTGCGCGGTGTCACGATGGCCGAGTGCGTCGAACTGGCCCGCCAGGTTGGCCGCCGCATCGGCAGCGAATTGAGCATCCCGGTCTACCTGTACGAGGAAGCCGCTACTCGCACGGAACGGCGCAACCTGGCGGACGTCCGCAAGGGAGAGTACGAGGCGCTGCCGGGCAAACTGGGAACGACGGAGTGGGCACCCGACTTCGGTCCCAACGCCTGGAACGAGCGTACCGCGCGCACCGGCGCCACCAATGTCGCCGCTCGCGGGTTCCTGGTGGCCTACAACGTGAACCTCAACACGCGCGACAAGGCACTGGCCACGCAGGTCGCGCTCGACATCAAGGAAGCGGGCCGCGCGCTGCGCGACGCGCAGGGGAATATCGTCAAGGACGCGGACGGCAACAGCGTGCTCGAGCCGGGTCCCTACCGCCTGCCCGCCTGCAAGGCGGTTGGTTGGTACATCCCGGCCTTCCAGCGTGCGCAGGTGTCCATCAACCTCGTCAACACGGGCGTGACAAAGCCCCACCAGGCGTTCGAGGCCTGCGACGCCGCAGCCCGAGGTCGAGGCGCGCGCGCCACCGGAAGCGAGCTCGTGGGCCTGGTGCCGGAATCCGACCTGCTGGCGGCCGGCCGTTTCTACCTGCGGCGGGCCGGGCATTCGGCGGGCCTGCCCCGGGGGCACCTGATCGAGAACGCAATCCAGAGCCTGGGCCTGCGAGAGCTGTGCCCGTTCGATCCGGCCGAGAAAGTGATCGAGTACCGTGCCGGCCTGGTCGACGGCCCTCTCGTCTCGATGACGAACCGCGCCTTTGTCGACGAGCTGTCGACGGATGCGCCCGCGCCGGGCGGTGGCTCGGTGGCCGCGCTCAGCGCCGCGCATGGCGCCGCGCTGGTGGCCATGGTGGCCAACCTGACCGTCGGCAGGAAGAAGTACGCGGCGATGGAGGCGCGGATGAAGGACCTCGCGGAGCAGGCGCAGGAGATGAAGGATTGCTTCCTGGCGGCGGTCGACGACGACACGGCTGCCTTCAACGCCGTCATGGCCGCCTACGCCTTGCCCAAGGGGACACCCGGCGAGGCGGCAGCGCGCGACACGGCCGTGGCCGCTGCGACACTCGGGGCGACTCTCGTGCCGCTGGGAGTACTTGAACGGGTGCCGGCCGCCCTGGAGCTGGCAGGCGAAGTCGCGGAGCACGGCAACACAAACAGCTTGAGCGACGCCGGCGTGGCGGCGCTGACATTGATGACCGGCGCCGAAGGCGCCTACTACAACGTGCTGATCAACCTCGCGACGCTGGCGACCCTGCCTGGCGGCATCCCGCCCGACCTGCGGCCGCGCGCGGCTGATGCGATGGCGCGCAGCGAAGCGGCCGCGGCACGAACCCGCACGGCCGTCCGGCAGCGCCTCGAGGCCTGACGGTCGCAGCCAGACGTGCTGGTCGGCGGTTCACCAGATCCGCTCGGCGAATCCGAGGAAATTTCCACCCAGGATCTTCTCTATCCGTGAGGCAGGGTGCCCGCGTTCACTGAGAAGCTCCGCGAGCCGGTGGAACTTGCCCGGCCCCTGCAGGTCCGGCAGGAAAGGCGCGATGTCGGCTCGCTCGCCCGTGGCCCCGATGCCCGCCGCCTTGCGGGCTGCCACCTCGTCCTTCAGTTCTTCGAGGTACTTCGTCATGTCGTCAATCTGGCTCACCGTGCCATCGGTGCCGATGCAGACGTGATCCTCGCCGCAGACCGTTACGGCGTGATCGATGTGGGCAATCAGGTCGTCCGCCGTCGGCTGGCGGCCGATGGCGAGGAAGGGCATGAAATAGACCCCGACCAGCCCGCCTTTTTCGGCGACCGCGCGCAGTTCCCGGTCGGACTTGTTGCGCGGCAGGTCGGCGATGGCGCGGCAGCCGGTGTGACTGATGATGACGGGGGACCTGGATTCCGCGATCGCATCGACGCAGGTCTGCTCGCCGCTGTGACTCAGGTCCACCATCACGCGATTCTCATTCAGCGCGTGCACCACCTCCCGGCCGAAAGGCGTGAGGCCGCGGTTCTCGCCAACCATCGCACCATCGCCGAGCTGGTTGCGCACGTTGTACGTGAGCTGGATCACGCGCACCCCCAGGTTCGCGAACACCGCGACTCGCTGCGCGTCGCTTCCCATCATTGCGGCGGTCTGGAATCCCAGGATCACGCCGATGCGGCCGGTCTCGCGGGCGCGGCGGATGTCGGCCGCGGTCAGCACCTTGAGGAGTTCGGCGTCGCGCGAGCGCATGAGCCTGTCCCAGTCTGCGACTTCGGCGACGCTGTACTCGAACGGGTCCATGGCGCCATTTACGTAGCCGACGGTCTGGTTGACGGCGGTGAGTCCCGATGCGCGGGCGTCGCGCAGCCCGCGGTCGTCCACGGCGGCAGTGCTGATGTCGCTTTCGCCGAGGTTCGGATTCGCGAAACCACCCAGGGCGTCGATGATGAACGGGGCGCTCGCTCGGGCGGCTGCCGCAGCCCCGTGGTCGCCCGCCGGTTCGGTGCACGACGCTGACTCGCCGGTGGCGCGGGCGCGCAGCGCCGCGAGTCCGAGTGCCGATCCTGCGCCGATGCGCACGAACTCCCTGCGGTCGATGGTCACTGGGTGCTCCCCCTGATGGGCAGGTAATGATAATCGCTGCGCGGAAGCGCGCGGCCTCGCTTGACGGTGATCGTGTTCAAACGAAGCCTGCCGACGTCCCCAGGAGGTTATGCCACGACCTGCGGGAAGCTGGTGCACCTGCCGGGCGCAAGTCGCTGCCCGTGCATTGGATTGTTGCGCCGCACTACCGCTACAATCGAGCCGTTAGTTTCAACTGAAACCAAACGCGCGGACGAGGCACGGACATGGCGGATCTCTTCGAAAACCCGATGGGCACCGACGGCTTCGAGTTCGTCGAGTACACGGCCCCGGATCCCGAACTGCTGCGTAGGCTGTTCGAGCGCATGGGATTCCCGGTGGCGGCCCGCCACCGCAGCAAGAACGTCACGCTGCACCGGCAGGGCGACGTCAACTTCGTGATCAACGCGGAGCCAGAGAGCTTCGGTCAGCGGTTCGCGGAGCGGCACGGACCGTCAGCCTGCGCCATGGGATTCCGGGTCAAGGATGCGGCGTCATGCCTTCCGCCGCGCGGTCGAACTCGGGGCGAAGCCGGTCGAGAACCCCGTGGGCCCGATGGAACTCAACATCCCTGCAATCGAGGGGATCGGCGGCAGCATCGTCTACCTGGTGGACCGCTACGGCGAGCACACGATCTACGACGTGGACTTCGTGCCCGTCGCGCAGCCCGAGCCGAGCCCGGCCGCGGGGCTGACGCTGATCGACCACCTCACGCACAACGTGCAGCGCGGCAACATGAACAAGTGGGCGGGATTCTACGAGAAGCTGTTCAACTTCCGCGAGATCCGCTATTTCGACATCGAGGGCAAGAAGACCGGCCTCTTCAGCCGTGCGATGACGAGTCCCTGCGGCAAGATCCGCATCCCGATCAACGAGTCGCAGGACGACAAGTCGCAGATCGAGGAGTACCTCCGCGAGTACCACGGCGAGGGCATCCAGCACATCGCGCTCGCTACCGACGACATCTACAAGGCGGTGGATCAGCTGCGCCGCAACGGCATCGAGTTCCAGGACTCCCCGGACACCTACTACGAGGGCGTGGATGCCCGCGTCCAGGGGCACCAGGAGTCGCTGGCCGAGCTCCGGCGCCGCCGCATCCTGATCGACGGCAGCAGCAAGGACGGCATCCTGCTGCAGATCTTCACGAAGAACGTCATCGGCCCGATCTTCTTCGAGATCATCCAGCGCAAGGGCAACGAGGGCTTCGGCGAAGGCAATTTCCGCGCGCTCTTCGAGTCGATCGAGCTCGACCAGGAACGGCGCGGAGTGATCTGAGGAAGCGGATAGTGACCAGGGGATAGGGGATAGCGAGAGAGGCGGAGCAATGAAGCGGTACATTTCAGCATCACGGGTTGAAGGAACCGCTTCGCGGCAGGCGCATTGCGACCTGCCTGAGGGCACCTACGAGCGCGAGATGAGCAAGGAGGGGTTCTTCGGGCCCGCCGCGTTCTTCCACCACCGCCATCCTCCGACCGCGTGGAGCGACTTCACGGGCCCGCTGCAGCCGCGAGCCTTCGACCTCACCCGGCTTCCGGCCGGTGCGGGCAGCCCGTGGTCCGCGCACGAGGCACTGGTGAACGCCCACTGCCGGATTCGCTACTGGCGGCTCGGCGCGAGCATGGAGCGGCTGGCCCGGAACGCCGACGGCGACGAGTTGCTCTTCATCCACGCAGGACGCGGCGAGTTCTACTGCGACTTCGGGCACCTGGGCGTCGCGCCGGGCGACTACGTGGTCGTGCCGCGCGGAACGATGTGGCGCATCGAGTGCAGCTCGCCCATGGACCTGCTGATGGTCGAGGCGACGAACGCGAGCTACCTGCTCCCCGACAAGGGGCTGCTCGGCAATCACGCGATCTTCGACCCGGCGCTGCTCGATGCGCCGAAGCTGGATGCAGCCTTCATCGCGCAGCAGGATGAGTCGAGGCCGTGGGTCGTCGAGGTCAAGCGGCGCAACCAGGTGTCGCTGATCTCCTACCCGTTCAATCCGCTGGACGTCGTCGGCTGGCACGGCGAACTCTCGGTCGTGCGCATCAACGTACGGGATTTCCGGCCGCTCATGAGCCACCGTTATCACCTGCCACCGTCGGCGCACACGACCTTCATGTCGAACCGCTTCGTGGTGTGCACCTTCGTGCCGCGTCCCTTCGAGAGCGATCCGGGCGCGCTCAAGGTACCGTTCTTCCACAACAACGACGACTACGACGAGGTGCTGTTCTACCACGCGGGCGATTTCTTCAGCCGCGACAACATCCACCCGGGCATGATGACTTTCCACCCGGGCGGCTTCACGCACGGGCCGCACCCGAAGGCACTCAAGCGCATGCTGAAGCAGGAGAAGCCCGGCACCGACGAGGTCGCGGTGATGATCGACACGCGGGATCCGCTGGACGTCGCCGCGGCTGCGGGCGGCGTCGAGTGGAAGGAATACGTGCAGAGCTGGAAGGCCGCGCCGTGAAGCTTGCAACGCTTGCGAACGGGACGCGGGACGGGCAGCTCATTGTCGTGAGCCGCGATCTCACGCGGGCGCTTCCGGTGCCGCAGCTGGCGGCGACGATGCAGGCTGCGCTCGACCGCTGGGCGGAACTCGCGCCGCGCCTCCAGCAGGCGGCGGACGAGCTCGAGGCCGGACGCGGACACGGCAGCATCCCGTTCCAGGCGACGAAGGTGATGGCACCCCTGCCGCGGGCGCACCACTGGGTGGACGGCTCCGCCTACGTCAATCACGTGGAACTGGTGCGCAAGGCACGCGGCGCGGTGATGCCGCAGAGTTTCTGGACCGATCCCCTGGTCTACCAGGGCGGCTCCGACGATTTCATCCCGGCCACGGGTGACGTGCCACTGCCCGACGAGGCTCTCGGCATCGACTTCGAGGGCGAGGTTGCGGTCGTGACGGACGACGTTCCCATGGGCACCAGCGACGCGCAGGCGCGCCCGCACATCAAGCTCCTGATGCTCGTGAACGACTGGTCGCTCAGGAACCTGATCCCGGCCGAGCTCGCCAAGGGTTTCGGCTTCTACCAGTCCAAGCCCGCCACGGCGTTCTCGCCGGTCGCGGTCACGCCCGACGAACTCGGCGACGCGTGGGACGGCGGAAAGGCGCTCCTGCCCCTGGTGTCGCACGTGAATGGCACGTTGTTCGGGCGTCCGGACGCGGGGATCGACATGACCTTCGATTTCCCGCGCCTCATCGCGCACGTGACGCGCACGCGCCGCCTCGGGGCCGGTGCGATCGTCGGTTCCGGCACGGTCTCGAACTACGACCGGTCGCTGGGCTGCTCGTGCATTGCGGAGCGGCGAATGCTCGAGCAGCTCGAACACGGCAGACCCCTGACCCCGTTCCTGCAATACGGCGACCGCGTGCGGATCGAGATGTTCGACCGTAGCGGGGCAAGCATCTTCGGCGCGATCGACCAGCGGGTCGTGCCGCCGGCTTGATCTCCGTGCGACAATCACGGCGACATGATCTTCGCCAATCTCGATAAGCTGCCCCCCGATCCGATCCTGGGGGTCACCGCGGCGTTTCGCGCCGATCCGTCACCCGACAAGATCGACCTTGGCGTCGGCGTGTACCGCGACGACCATGGCGAGACGCCGGTGCTGGCCGCGGTGCGCGAGGCGGAACGCGCGATGCTCGCCGGGCAGCGCACCAAGACCTACGTCGGCCCGGCCGGAAACCTCGAGTTCAACCAGCGCATCGTGGAACTCGCGCTTGGCCCGCTCGCGGTCGAGCTGCGCGACCGGACCGCGACGATCCAGACCGTGGGCGGATGCGGCGCGCTTCGACTGGGCGCCGAGCTCATCCGCGCCTCGCAGCCGGACGCCGTCGTGCACGTGAGCGACCCGACCTGGGCCAACCACGAACCGCTGCTCGGGTCGTCGGGCCTGTCGCTCGAACGCTACCCGTATTACGACCCGAACACGCGCGGTGTCGCATTCGAGGAAATGCGGGATCGCATCGCGCGTCTTCCTGTGGGCTCGGTCGTGCTGCTGCACGCCTGCTGCCACAACCCGACCGGGGCCGACCTTGCGCCCGACCAGTGGCGGGCGTTGGGCGACGTGATCGAATCGCGCGGCCTCGTGCCCTTCGTCGACCTCGCTTACCAGGGCTTCGGCGACGACGTGGAGGCCGACGTGTTCGGCCTGAGGCACCTGGCGGCCCGGGTCCCGCAATTCCTGCTTGCGCTCTCCTGCTCCAAGAACTTCGGGCTCTACCGTGAGCGAACCGGGGCGCTGGCGATCGTCGCGGGTACGGCCGCAGCCGCGGCTGCGATCGCGACGCACGAGGCACGCACCGCGCGACGCATGTACTCGATGCCGCCGGACCACGGTGCTGCGGTCGCAGCGAGACTGCTGGGCGATCCCGCGTTGCGCGCGGGGTGGCTCGCGGAACTGGGCGGCATGGTCGCGCGCATGAAGACGCTGCGGTCCCTGCTCGCAGGCCGGCTCGCTGCGCGCCGTCCCGACCTCGACTTCTCCTGGGTCACGCGCCAGCGGGGCATGTTCTCGCTCACCGGCCTCGACCCGGCGGCCATCGCGGCGTTGCGCGACCGGCACCACGTGTACCTGCCGCCGGACGGGCGCATCAACGTGGCGGGCGTGAGCGAGGCCAACGTGGATCGCGTGGCCGAATGCCTCGTCGCCGTCATGGGTTGATGGGGCAGGGACCGTGATCAGGCTGACTCGTTACCAGTGGACGGTGCTGCTTGCGGCCTGGCTCGGCTGGGGCTTCGACGTCTTCGATGGATTCCTCTTCAACTACGTCGCGCCGAACTGCGTGCCGACCCTGCTCGGGCTCGCGATCGGCAGCCCGGAGGCGAAGCAGGCGACGCTGTACTGGACGGGGCTCCTCACGTCCGTGCTGCTGCTCGGCTGGGCTGCGGGCGGCATCGTGTTCGGCATGGTGGCGGACCGGATCGGCCGCACGCGCACGCTCATGATCACGATGCTGCTCTACGCGGTCGGCACCGCAGCCTGCGCGGCCGCGCCGAACATGGGCGTGCTCATCCTGTGCCGGCTGGTCGCGAGCCTCGGGATCGGCGGCGAGTGGGCGGCGGGCGCGTCGATGGTCGCGGAGGTCGTGCCCGAGGATAAGCGCGTGGAGGCGGGAGCGCTGCTCTACACGGCTGCGCCGGTCGGGCTGTTCCTGGCGACCCTCGTCAACCACCAGGTCGCCGCCGTGTGGCTCGCCGATTCGCCCGAGAGTTCCTGGCGGGTGGTGTTCCTGTTCGGCCTGGTGCCGGCGGCGATCGCCTTTCTGGTCCGGATGTTCGTCAAGGAGCCGGAGCGCTGGAAGGCGGTCAAGGGGCGCGTGGCGCCCCCCAGCCTGCGCGACCTCTTCACTCCGGAAGTCATCGGTGTGACCGTCCGCGGTACGCTGATGGCGATCGTGGCCCTGATCGCCTGGTGGAGCTGCAACGCGTTCATCCCCACGGTCGCGTCGGGCCTCGCGCAGACGGCGGCCAAGGCCGCGGGACTCGAGCGGGCTGCGACCCTCGCGCTGGTCGAGTCCTGGAAGACGCAGGCCACGATCTGGTTCAACCTCGGCGGCCTGCTCGGCACGCTCGCGACCATCCCGGTGGCGAAGCATCTCGGCCGGAAACCGATGTTCGCGATCTATTTCGCGCTGTCGGCGGCCGCGATCTACGCCGCCTTCGGCATGGACTGGCCGCCGGAGGTGCGGTTGCACCTCTACTTCTTCATCGGCCTGTCGGTGTTCGGCATCTTCGGGAGTTTCACGTTCTACCTGCCGGAGCTGTTCCCGACCCGGCTGCGGGGCACGGGTTCGGGGTTCTGCTACAACGTCGGCCGCATCGCCGCGGCCGCCGGCCCCTTCCTGGTGGGCGCGATTGCCGCCCGCGGCGTCGACCACGCCCTGCAGGCAATCTCGTACGTGGCGCTGGTTCCGCTCGCCGGACTGCTGCTGGTGCCGTTCATCACCGAGACCCGGGGGCGCGTGCTCGCGGACTAGCCGCAGGCAACCCCTTGCTATAGAATCCGCGGGTCCTGGAACCGGCGTCAGCGCAAGTGCTTGATTGGCGGCGGTTCCTGGCCGAGCAGGCAGGTCCCGGGTTGGGGCGTGCCGGTCCGGCGGGAGATTCGCCTGAGAAATCCCCCTGAGCGGGGATTTTTCATTTGCGGCGGAGGGCCTTGGCCGTCCAGACCGTGAAGAAACGAATGGGCCGCCGGCCCATTTTTTGTTTCTGGGCACTGCACAGGGTTGGACCGATGCAGAGGGAAATGCTCACTGCGCTGCTGCAGCCGGTGGTCGAGGAACTCGGCTACGTGCTGTGGGAACTCGAGTGCGCGGCCGGCGGCGGCAACGGGTTCGTGCGTCTGTACATCGACGCGGAGGCCGGGATCACGGTCGACGACTGCGAACGGGTGAGTCGTGCCGTGAGCGAAGTGCTCGACGCCGAGGATCCGGTGGCGGGTCAGTACACCCTCGAGGTGTCCTCGCCCGGGCTCGAGCGGCCGCTCAGGACGGCGGCGCATTTCGCGCGGTTCGTCGGCGAGACGGTGTTCGTGGAGCTCGTGCAGCCGCAGGACGGGCGCCGGCGCTTCACGGGCGCGCTCGTCACGGCAGGCGCGCAGGCGATAGAGGTCGAAATGGACGATCGGAAGCACGTGCTGCCGATCGCTGGAATACGCAAGGCGCACCTGGCGCCGCAGGCATGAACCCCGCGAGGCGGGAGGACGACAGATGAACAAAGAAATCCTGATGGTCGTGGACGCAGTCTCAAACGAGAAGGGCGTCGACAAGGAAATCATCTTCGAGGCGCTCGAAGCGGCGCTCGCCTCGGCCACGCGCAAGAAATACGGCGAGGACATCGACGTGCGCGTCGCCATCAATCGCAAGACTGGCGACTACGACACGTTCCGGCGCTGGAAGGTGTTCGCCGACGATTCCACCGAGCTCGAGTTCCCGGAGAAGGAACTGCGCCTCGAGGACGGACTCGACGTCTCGCCGGACGCCGAGCCGGGGGGCTACGTCGAGGTGCCCCTCGAGTCGGTCGCCTTCGGCCGCATCGCCGCGCAGACCGCCAAGCAGGTCATCGTGCAGAAGGTGCGCGAAGCAGAACGCGCCCAGGTGGTCGAGCAGTACAAGAGCCGCGTCGGCACGCTGGTCTCGGGACTGGTCAAGCGCGTGGACCGCAACGGCATCTTCGTGGACCTCGGCGGCAATGCCGAGGGCTTCATCCCGCGCGAGTGCATGATTCCGCGGGAGCCGGTGCGCACCCAGGACCGCATCAAGGCCTTCCTGAAGGACGTGCGCACCGAGCCGCGCGGTCCGCAGCTCTTCCTGTCGCGCACCGCGCCGGAGTTCCTGATCGAACTCTTCAAGCTCGAGGTGCCGGAGGTCGGCCAGGGGCTCATCAACATCCTCGGCGCCGCCCGGGACGCCGGAGCGCGCGCGAAGATCGCCGTGCGCAGCAACGACTCGCGCATCGACCCGGTCGGCGCCTGCGTGGGCATGCGCGGTTCGCGCGTCCAGGCGGTCTCGAACGAGATCGCCGGCGAGCGCGTCGACATCATCCCCTTCGACGAGAATGCCGCACAGTTCGTGATCAACGCCATGGCCCCCGCCGAGGTGAGCTCCATCGTCGTCGACGAGGAAGCCCACAGCATGGACATCGCGGTCGCGGAGGAGAAGCTGTCGCAGGCGATCGGCCGCGGCGGCCAGAACATCCGCCTCGCGAGCGAGTTGACCGGCTGGAAGCTCAACATCATGAGCGAGCAGGCGGCGGAGGAGAAGAGCGAGACCGAGCAGAAGACGCTGCGCGAACTCTTCATGAAGCAGCTCGACGTGGACGAGGACGTCGCCGCGATCCTGGTGCAGGAAGGATTCTCCAGCATCGAGGAAATCGCCTACGTGCCGCAGGCCGAGCTCGCGGGCATCGAGGAGTTCGACGAGACGATCATCCAGGAACTTCGCAACCGCGCCCGGGACGTGCTGCTCACGCAGGCGATCGCGAGCGAGGAGACGATCGAGTCGGCGGAGCCCGCCGAGGACCTGCTGGCGGTCGACGGCATGGACGACGGCCTCGCCATGCAGCTCGCCCGGCACGGCATCGTCACGCGCGAGGACCTCGCCGAGCAGTCGGTGGACGAACTCGGCGAGATTTCCGATCTCGACCCGCAGCGTGCGGGCGAGCTGATCCTTGCCGCGCGCAAGCACTGGTTCGAGCAGGGTCAGCAGGTTTGACCGGAGGTATCCCATGGCGGAAGTGACGGTCAGCCAGTTTGCCGAGGTCCTGAAGGTCCCGGTCGACAAGCTCATCACCCAGCTGGACGAGGCGGGCATCAAGGTCTCGGGCGCCGATGACATCATCAGCGACGAGGCGAAGATGGAACTCCTCACCCACCTGCGCCGTTCGCACGGCCGGCAGGAAGACGCGGCGGCGCCGCGCAAGATCACCCTGAGGCGCAAGGCGCAGCAGGAGATCAAGGTTGCTTCCGTGCAGGGCCGGGCGCGCACCGTCGCGGTCGAAGTCCGCGCGAAGAAGACCTACCTGAACCGCACGGTGCTCGAGGAAGAGCAGCGGCACCGCCAGGAGGAACTGGATCGGCTGCGGATGTCCGAGGAGGCCGTGCGCCTCGAAGCCGAGCGCAAGGAGGCCGAACGGCGCGACGCCGATCGCCAGGAGCGCGAACGCCTGGAGCAGGAAGCCCGCCAGCGAGCCGAGGACGAGGCGCGCGCCCGCGCCGCGGAGGAGGCCGGCCGCCAGACGGAGAGCCGCGACCGGGAACGCATCGAGCGTGAGCGAGCCGAGGCCAAGCGCCGCGAGGCGGAGCCCGCCCGCGCGCCGCACGCCCCGAAGGCGCGGGTCGTCGAGGGTGGCGACGCGGGCAAGGGACCGGCCACGAAGTATGGTCGCCAGGAACTGCACGTGGCGGGGGACGCCAGCGCGCGCTTCAAGAAGCGCCAGCAGGTGGGCCGGCACCGTCGCACGGTGCACGTAAGCGTCGACACGCGTCACGGCTTCGAGTTGCCCACCGCGCCCGTCAAGCGCGAGGTGCAGGTGCCCGAGACCATCACGGTCGGCGAGCTTGCGAACCGCATGGCCGTGAAGGCCAACGAAGTCATCAAGGCGATGATGAAGATGGGCGTGATGGCCACCATCAACCAGCCCATCGACCAGGACACCGCGCAGCTCGTGATCGAGGAATTCGGCCACACCGCGGTGCGCCTGAAAGAGAGCGCAGTCGAGGACCAGCTGCTCGCGGCCTCCGGCGAAGTCGAGGCGCTGCCGCGTCCGCCGGTCGTGACCATCATGGGTCACGTCGACCACGGCAAGACCTCGCTGCTCGACTACATCCGTCGCGCCAAGGTCGCGGCGGGCGAGGCCGGCGGCATCACGCAGCACATCGGCGCCTACCAGGTGCAGACGGCGAAGGGCCTGATCACCTTCATCGACACCCCGGGCCACGCCGCGTTCACCGCGATGCGCGCCCGCGGTGCGCACGTCACCGACATCGTCGTGCTGGTCGTGGCGGCGGACGATGGCGTCATGCCGCAGACGGTCGAGGCGATCCAGCACGCGCGCGCGGCTGGCGTGCCGATCGTGGTCGCAGTCAACAAGATGGACAAGGGCGACGCAGACCCCGACCGGGTCCGCAACGACCTCGCCAAGCACAACGTGATCCCGGAGGACTGGGGCGGCGACACCCTGTTCGTGCACGTCTCGGCGCGCACCGGCGATGGCATCGACCAGCTGCTCGACACCATCCTGCTGCAGGCCGAGGTGCTCGACCTCAAGGCTCCGACAGACGGACTCGCGGTCGGCGTGGTGCTCGAGTCGAGCATCGAGAAGGGCCGCGGCCCGGTCGCGACCGTGCTGGTCAAGCGCGGCACGCTCAAGGCGGGCGACCCGATCATCGCGGGCCAGGAATTCGGCCGCGTCCGCGCGTTGTTCGACGCGACCGGCAAGCAGGTGCAGTCGGCGGGACCGGCGGTCCCGGTCGCGGTGCTGGGCCTTTCGGATGCGCCGAACGCGGGAGACGACCTGCTGGTCGTGGACTCCGAGCGCAAGGCGCGCGAAGTGGCGCTCTACCGCCAGGGCAAGTTCCGCGACGTGCGCCTGGCCGGCGCCACGAAGAAGGTCGAGGACGTGTTCTCGCAGATGGGCGAGCAGACCGGTGCGGTCGTGTCGGTGATCGTGAAGGCAGACGTGCAGGGCAGCGCCGAGGCGCTGCGCGACTCGCTCACCAAGCTCTCCACCGACGAGGTCGCCGTCAAGGTGATCGCGAGCGGGGTGGGCGGCATCACCGAGTCCGACGTGACGCTGGCCGCAGCCTCGAAGGCGCGGATCATCGGCTTCAACGTGCGGGCCGACGGCGCCGCGCGCAGCGCGATGAAGGACGGCGGCGTGGACGTGCGCTACTACAGCATCATCTACGAGGCGATCGACGACGTGAAGCTGGCCATGACGGGCCTGCTGAAGCCGGAGATCAAGGAGCAGATCGTGGGCCTCGCCGAGGTCCGCGAGGTGTTCCGCTCGAGCAAGTTCGGCACGGTTGCGGGCTGTCTCGTGGTCGAGGGCTTCATCAAGCGCGGCAACCCGGTGCGCGTGCTGCGCGACAACGTGGTCATCCACCAGGGCGAACTCGACTCCCTGCGCCGCTTCAAGGACGACGCGGGCGAGGTTCGGGCGGGCACCGAGTGCGGCATCGGCGTGGTCAAGTACAACGACATCCGCGTGGGCGACCAGATCGAGTGCTACTCGCGGGTCGAGATCGCGCGCAGCGCGTAACGGAAGCCCATGCCGCGTGAAGTTCCCCGCGCGCGACGGGTCGCCGAGCAGGTGCAGCGCACCCTCGCGGAGATGCTGCCGCGCGAGGCGCGCGACCCGCGGCTGAAGCCCGTCACCATCACGCACGTGCGGGTGTCGCCGGACCTGACGCACGCCTGGGTGCACTACACGCTGCTCACGGGCGATGCCCACGATCCGCTGCAGCAGGAGATCCTGGCGGACGCTGCGAAGCGCCTCCGAGGTCCGCTGGGCCGGGCGCTGCGCCTGCGCGTCGCGCCCGACCTGCACTTCCAGCCGGACGAGGAACTAGAGCGCGGCAACCGCCTCGGTGACCTGATCACGCGCGCCGTGCGCGAGGACCAGACGCGGCACGTGGACGACGAGGGCGAAGCCATGCCAGACAGGGACGAGTGAGCGAGGCGGACCAGGACCACGGACGCCGCCGCTGGCGCGAAGTCGACGGCATCGTCCTGCTCGACAAGCCCGCCGGGATGAGTTCAAACCAGGCGTTGCAGCGTGCGAGGCGCGTGCTCTCGGCGGCCAAAGGCGGCCACGCCGGCACGCTCGACCCGATGGCCACGGGCATGCTCCCCCTGTGCTTCGGACAGGCCACGAAGGCCTGCGGGCAGCTGCTGGGATCCACGAAGTCGTATCGCGCGCGAGTCATGCTCGGGTCGGCCACGGACACCGGTGATGCCGACGGCACGGTCGTCGCGGACTCGGCCGTGCCGGTGCTGACCGCGGACGGCATTGAACGGGTCCTCGCCGGGTTCACCGGCACCTCCGAGCAGGTGCCCCCGATGTACTCCGCGCTGAAGCGCGACGGACGGCCGCTCTACGAACTGGCGCGCCGCGGCGAGCACGTGGAGCGGGAGGCGCGACAGGTGCGTCTGGACCGCCTGGAACTCCTGTCGTTCGGTCCGCAGGACCTCACGATCGAGGTCGTGTGCTCCAAGGGCACCTATGTGCGGGTCCTGGGCGAGGACATTGCCCGTGCGCTCGGCACCTGCGGGCACCTGGGAGAGTTGCGGCGGCTCTGGGTCGAGCCCTTCGAAGGCGAGAGGATGGTGACGCTGGACCAGGTCGAGCACTGGAACATGGCGGGCGAGGCGCCGGCTCCCTGGCTCCTGCCCGTGGACCGCGCATTCACCGGACTGCCGAGGGTGGACCTCGATGGAATGCAGTCGCTGCACCTGTGTCAGGGGCGGGTGCTCGAGGCGCCGGCGGGCCTTGCACCCGGGGCGAGGGCACGGGCGTATGGGGCAGACGGACGGTTTCTGGGCCTGGTCACGGTCGAGGACGCAGGCCAACTCAGGGTCGAGCGACTGTTCGTGCCGGGTGCAGGCGGAAGCCAGTCGTCGGAGACTTGAGATTCATGGCCGCGAAAGGGTAAAATGCGCGGCTCAATTCAAAGGCATACACGGTTTTCGAGGATTCCAGACGATGGCACTGTCCACCGAGCGCAAGGGCGAGATTGTCGGCGACTTCAGCCGCGGCACGAATGACACGGGTTCGCCCGAAGTCCAGATCGCACTCCTGTCCGCGCGCATCAACGAACTCGGCGAGCACTTCACCGCGCACAAGCGCGACCACTCTTCGCGCCGCGGGCTGCTGAAGCTCGTCACGCAGCGCCGGAAGCTCCTCGACTACCTCAAGGCCTCCGACCCGACGCGCTACCAGGACGTAGTGAGCCGGCTCGGTCTGCGCCGCTGACCCCCGAAATCCGGCCCGCAACGCGGGCCGGATTCGTTTCTGCACCCCCACACGCTCTGCAGCACGGGACAATATCGTGAACGTCCACAAGAAATCATTTCCCTACGGTTCCCACACAGTCACCATCGAGACCGGCCGCCTCGCGCGCCAGGCCGACGGTGCGGTCCTCGTCACCATGGGTGATACCACGGTCCTCGTCACCGCGGTGGGCCGCAAGAATGCCGACCCCAACAAGGATTTCTTCCCTCTGACGGTCAACTACGTCGAGAAGACGTACGCAGCGGGCCGCATTCCTGGCGGGTTCTTCAAGCGCGAAGGGCGCCCGTCGGAAAAGGAAACGCTCACCTCGCGCCTGATCGATCGCCCGATCCGGCCGTTGTTCCCGGAGGGCTTCTACAACGAAGTCCAGGTCGTCCCGACCGTCGTCTCACTCGACCCGGAAATCGACTCCGACATTCCGGCCATGCTCGGCGCGTCCGCCGCCCTGGCCCTGTCGGGGATTCCGTTCAAGGGACCGATCGGCGCCGCACGCGTCGGCTACGTCGACGGGCAGTACGTGTTGAATCCCGCGCTGAGTGTCCTCAAGACGTCGAAGCTCGACCTCGTCGTGGCCGGCACCGCCGACGCCGTGCTCATGGTCGAGTCGGAGGCGAAGATCCTCCCCGAGGACGTGATGCTCGGCGCCGTGGTGTTCGGCCACGAGCAGATGCAGGTCGCGATCAAGGCCATCCGCGAACTCGCGGCCGAAGCGGGCAAGCCGGCCTGGGCATGGACCGCGCCGGAAACGGACAAGGACCTGGTGGCCGCGGTTTCGGCCCTGGTCGAGGCGGATCTCGGCAAGGCGTACTCGATCATCGAGAAGCAGGCGCGCTATGCGCGCATCGACGAAATCAAGAAGGCAGCGGTGGCCGCGCTCGCATCGGGCGAGGCGCCGAAGTTCACCGCGCGCAAGGTAACCGACGAGATCGGTCGCCTCGAGTACAACATCGTGCGTCACCGCATCCTCGCGGGCGAACCGCGCATCGACGGCCGCGACATGCACACGGTCCGCAAGATCTCGGTGGAGACCGGCGTGCTGCCCCGCACGCACGGCTCGGCGCTCTTCACGCGCGGCGAGACCCAGGCGCTCGTGACCACGACGCTTGGTACCGGCCGCGACGCGCAGATCATCGACGCGCTGGCCGGTGAGCGCAAAGAGCCTTTCATGATGCATTACAACTTCCCGCCGTTCTCGGTGGGCGAGACGGGCATGATGGGCTCGCCGAAGCGCCGCGAAATCGGCCACGGCAACCTCGCGCGTCGCGGCGTCAGCGCCGTGATGCCGGACATGACCACCTTCCCGTACATCATCCGCGTCGTCTCCGAGATCCTCGAGTCGAACGGCTCGAGCTCGATGGCGTCCGTCTGCGGCACCAGCCTCGCGCTGATGGACGCGGGCGTGCCGCTCAAGGCGCCGGTGGCCGGCGTCGCGATGGGCCTCGTGCTCGAGGGCGGCAAGTTCCAGGTGCTCACCGACATCCTCGGCGACGAGGATCACCTCGGCGACATGGATTTCAAGGTGGCCGGGTCCGCCGAAGGCGTCACCGCGCTGCAGATGGACATCAAGATCGAGGGCATCACGCGCGAGATCATGAAGGTCGCGCTCGAGCACGCCAACAAGGCGCGCCTGCACATCCTGGGCGAGATGGCGAAGGTCATCACCACGCACCGCCCGCAGATGTCCGAGTGGGCGCCGACGATCATCACCATCAAGATCGACCCGGAGAAGATCCGCGAGGTCATCGGCAAGGGCGGCGCGGTCATCCGTGCGATCACGGAAGAGACCGGGACCAACATCGACATCGAGAACGACGGCACGGTGAAGATCGCCTCGGTGAACGGCGCGGCCGGGCGCGAGGCGCAGCGCCGCATCGAGCTCATCACCTCCGAGGTCGAGGTGGGCTCGATCTACGAAGGCAAGGTCGTGAGGCTGATGGACTTCGGCGCGTTCGTGCAGATCCTGCCGGGCAAGGACGGCCTGGTGCACATCTCGCAGATCTCGGAAGAGCGCGTCGAGCGCGTGAGCGACAAGCTCAAGGAAGGCGACGTGGTGCGCGTCAAGGTGCTCGAGGTCGACCGCCAGGGTCGCGTGCGGCTGTCGATGAGGAACGTCGACGGCTGAGCCGGCGCCCGAAAGGGGGTAATGATCAGGGGGTAGGGGTTAGTGGTCGGAGGCGCCTCAGGGCATTCTTCGCTACCCCCTACCCCCTGATCATTACCCCCTATTCTTTGTCCTCACGTGCCCACGGTCGCGGCAGGCGATTGAACACTTCTTCCTGCAGCGCCTTCCAGCGCTGGTAGTTCCTTTGCGCGACCGCGGTCACCGTCTCGACCGGGTCCACCCCGACCACGTTCTTGAATCGTTCGCGCAGCTCACGCTGCTCGCGCGCGAACTGCTGGATGCTCTCATCGAGGTAGCGGCCGACGAAGTCCTGTAGTCCGCTGCCGTAAGTGCGGATCACCTGCGACAGGAAATCCCGGCTCATCAGCGATTCGCCGGCGCCTTCCTGCTCGGCGATCACCTGCAACAGGATGCTGCGGGTGATGTCCTGCTGCGACTTGCGGTCCAGCACGACGAAGTCGATGCGGTCGACGACGAGGCGGCGGACGTCGGCGAGCGTGACGTAGCGGCTCTCGACCGTGTCGTACAGGCGGCGGTTCGGGTATTTGCGGATGACGCGAGGCGCCGGCCGCCCTGCGTCCTGCGGCGATGCCTGGGCCCGTGTCCGTCTGCTCTTGGCCTTGGTTGTCATGCGGTCTCTACCTGTACCTGTATCTGACGTCTCATGCCGGCTCCGGGGCCCTCTTCGAGCCTATACCCGCGAACCGCTCCGGCCGCCAGCCGGCGGCGGCCCAGTCGAGCACCTCCGCAACCGTGGCGCCTTCGAGCTCTCCCGGGGTGTCCTGACCCAGGAAGCCGAGCGCGGCCATGAGCTGCGCCGCCGGCGCGGCCCCGGCAAGCCGCGGCGCGTCGGCCGACTTGGAGAGCTTAAGGCCGCCAGCGTCCACGGCAAGAGGGACATGCATGTATCTCATGCCACGCATTCCGAGGGCCTGCTGGAGCAGGATCTGCCTGGGCGTGCTCTGGAGCAGGTCGGCTCCGCGGACCACGTCGGTGATTCCCTGTTCCTCGTCGTCCACGACCACGGCCAGCTGGTAGGCGTAGAGGCCGTCCTTGCGCCTGAGCACGAAGTCGCCGAGGCACCGCGCCACGTTGGTGCATACGGCACCCTGGGCGCGATCCGTGAACGCGGTGTGCTGGTCCGGGACCTTGAGCCGTAGCGCCGAGTGGAACGTGTCGGCCGGCGGGGCGACGAGGCAGTCCGGGGGATGGTAGAGGTCGTCGCCGGACTCGCGCCGGGCGTTCTCCGGCAGCGCGGCGAGGGCGGCACGGGTGCACAGGCACCCGCGCAGCTGCCCATCACGGCCCAGCCGCTCGAGCGCCGCGGCGTAGGCATCCGATCGAGCGCTCTGGCGCAGCACCGGACCGTGCCAGTGCAGTCCGAGCCGGTCGAGCGTGGAGAGGATGTCGTCCGCCGCGCCGGGTCGTTCGCGGGGCGGGTCGAGGTCTTCGATGCGGACCAGCCACTGTCCAGACGCGGCCCTGGCGTCGAGATAGCTTGCGACGGCCGCCACCAGCGAGCCGAAATGGAGGCCCCCGCTGGGTGTGGGCGCGAATCGCCCGCGGTAGGCCCGCGAAACCTCAACGGTACCAGTCGTCGCGGTCGCCGAACTGTTTTTCGCGCCGCTCACGGCGTTCCTGGGCCTCGACGCTGAGCGTCGCCACCGGACGGGCCTCGAGCCGCTTCACCCCGATCGGCTCGCCGGTCTCGAGACAGAAACCATAGCTGCCGTCCTCGATGCGCTTCAGCGCCTCGTCGATCTTCCGGATCAGCTTGCGTTCGCGGTCGCGCGTCCGCAGCTCGAGGCTGAACTCGGATTCCTGCGTCGCACGGTCGTTCGGGTCGGGGAAGTTGGCCGCCTCGTCCTTCATGTGCAGCATGGTGCGGTCGACTTCCTGCATCAGGTCCTGCTTCCAGCTGGAGAGGATGGTGCGGAAGTGCTCGAGCTGCTGCTTGCTCATGTACTCCTCGCCCTTGCGAGGAACGTACGGTTCGACGTTGCGCGGCCCGGACAGCAGGCTTGCGCTCAACACGGGCGATGGAGCCGTGGGCGGCCTGGCCGGAGCCGGGGGTTGCGCCTTGGGGGCCGGCTTCGTGGCAATCGCCCGGACGGGAGCCTTTGCGGTCGTCTTTGCTGGCGTGGCTTTTGCGGGGGCCCCTTTCGCGGGCGCCGCCTTCCCGCGCGCAGCCTTCGCAGGGACGGCCTTGGCCGGAGCGCGCTTCACCTTCGGCGCCGGCTTCACGGGCGTCCTGGAGGCAGCCTTGGCGGCTGGCCTGGTCGAAACAGTCTTCTTGGCCTTGGTCGGCTTGGCAGACGGTTTCTTGGCGGGCATCTACGGACTCCGGGGGACGGTACGAAGGACGCGGGATTATACAGACCGTGCGCCGCTGGTCCACCTGCCTGAACGCCTTCGGCGGCGCCCCGGAGCGCGCGGGCCGCCAGCCGCTGCCAGTGCTGTGGCGCGGGTCACTTTCTTTTACACTTCGCGTCCATTCCCGTGACTCCCTGCCCCCCTGGGTGATCGATGCGCCTGACCAAGATCAAGCTGGCCGGATTCAAGTCGTTCGTCGATCCCACTTCGGTCAGCTTTCCGAGCAGCCTGGTCGGTGTCGTCGGGCCGAACGGCTGCGGCAAGTCGAACATCATCGACGCCGTGCGCTGGGTGATGGGCGAGATCTCCGCGAAGCACCTGCGCGGCGAGTCGATGGCCGACGTGATCTTCAATGGCTCGGCATCGCGCAAAGCGGTTGGCAACGCGTCGGTCGAGCTCGTGTTCGACAACTCGGACGGCAAGCTCGGCGGCGAATACGCCGGCTATGCCGAGGTATCGCTGCGGCGTCTGGTATCCCGGGACGGCACGTCGTCGTACTTCCTGAACGGCACGCGCTGCCGTCGCAAGGACATCACGCAGCTCTTCCTCGGCACGGGATTGGGCTCGCGCAGCTACGCAATCATCGAGCAGAACATGATCTCGCGCGTCATCGAGGCCAAGGCCGACGAGATGCGCGCGTTCCTCGAGGAGGCGGCCGGCATCTCGAAGTACAAGGAGCGCAGGCGCGAGACCGAGAGCCGTATCGGGCACACGCGCGAGAACCTGGCGCGTCTCTCCGACCTGCGTGACGAGGTCGAGAAGCAGCTCCGGCACCTGCAGCGCCAGGCCGCGACGGCACGTCGCTACCAGGCGCTCAAGCAGGAGGAACGGCAGCTGCACGCGGAACTGCTCGCTCTCAAGCTGCGCGAGGTCGAGACGGAGGCCGGGGCGCGACAGGCGATCATGGGCGAGCGCGACCTGGCCCTGCAGTCGGCGCTGGCCGCGCAACGCTCGGTCGAGGCGGCCATCGAGCGGGCCCGGCGCGATCACGACGCACAGGGCGAGGTCCTGGGCGAGGTACAGGGCCGTTACTACCAGGTCGGCGCCGAGATCTCGCGCAGCGAGCAGGCGATCGAGCACGCGCGCCAGATCCGCGGCCAGCAGCGACAGGAACTCGCGCAGGTGGCGCAGGGACTCGAGGAGGCGGGCGTGCACCGGCGCCGCGACGCCGAGCTCGCGTCCGAACTCGAGGTGGCCCTCGCCGAACTCGGTCCCGGGCTCGAAGCTGCGCGAGCCGCCGAGGATGGCTCGGCTGCGACGCTCGCCGATTGCGAGACCCAGATGCACGCCTGGCAGGAACGCTGGGAAGCGTTCAACCAGTCGCTGCGCGAGTCCTCGTCCGCGGCGGAGGCCGAGCGCGCGCGCCTGGGCCAGATGGACATCCAGCTGCAGCGCCTTGCCGAGCAGCGGCAACGCGCCGCGCAGGAGCACGAGACCTTGTCGGCGGCCGACGTCGCCGCCAGGATCGAGGAACTCGAGCGCGCGGAGGGCGAGGCGCTGAGCGGGCTCGAGTCCGCGCGCAAGCGCATCGCAGGACTCGTGGAGACACTGCAGGCAGAGCGCGCACGCGAACGGGAGCTCGCCGAGGCGTCGCAGGCGGCGCGCCGCCAGACGCAGGAGGTCGAAGGCCGGGTGGTGTCGCTCGAGGCGCTGCAGCGCGCAGCACTGGGCCAGGGGCAGGGCAAGGTCGTGGACTGGCTCGCCTCGCGCGGACTCAACGCGAACCAGCGCCTCGCCCAGCAGCTTTCGGTGGACGCGGGCTGGGAGCGCGCGGTCGAGACCGTGCTCGGTTCGTACCTCGAGGCGGTCTGCGTCGAGTCGATCGACGACGTCGCGGGCATGCTCGAAAGCCTGTCCTCCGGGACGGTGACCTTCTTCGCCGCGGGCCAGGCGGCCGGCGGCACGGGACACGGCTCCGGGACGCTGCGCTCGCACGTGCAGGGACCCGCCGGGCTCGACGCCCTGTTCGAAGGCATCGCGGCCGCGGACACGCTGGCCGAGGCACTTGCCGCCCGCTTGCGCCTGCGGGCAGGCCAGTCCGTGATCACGCGTGACGGCATCTGGATCGGCCCGGACTGGCTGCGCGTGAGTCGCGATCGCGACGTGCACGAGGGCGTCATCGAACGCGAGCAGGACCTGCGCCGCCAGCGCGGAGAACTCGAACGCATGGCGGCCCGGCATCGCGAGCTCGAGGGCCAGCTGGAGCAGCAGCGCGCGGGAATCCGCGACACCGAGGACCGGCTCGCCACGGACCAGGCGCGACTGTCGCAGACCGGCGCCGAGCACATGGGCCTGCGCTCCCAGCTCGACGGGCTGCGCGCGCGAGCCGAGCAGCGCAGCGCGCGAATGCAGCAGCTCTCAGGGGAACTCGCGGAACTCGAGGGAGCACTCGAGGTCGCGACCGCCGGCAACCGTTCCGCGCGCGCGCGACTCGGCGAGGCGGTCGAGGCGATGGCCGCGCTCGAGGACCGGCGCAAGCTGCTCGAGGGCGATCGCGACGCGTTGCGCCAGGCTCTCGCCGACGCCCGGCGGCAGGCGGAGGAGCATCGGAACGTGGCGCGCGAGGTCGCCATCCGCGTCGAGTCGCGTCGCGCGAGCCACGAGTCGCTGCTCGCGGGCATCGCGCGCCTCGAGGGCCAGATCGGCCAGTTCGCGGCGCGCAGGACCGAACTCGAGACGCAGCTCGCCGCGGGCGAGGCGGGTGAGGCGGAATTGAAGCAGGCGCTGGATTCGGCGCTGTCGCGCAGGGTCGCGGTGGAGGAGGAACTCGCCGCCGCGAGGCGCGCGATGGACGCCGTGGACGCGGGCCTCCGCGAGCTGGACGAGCGCCGCGTCGGGACCGAGGCGGCCGTGCAGGAAGCGCGCGAGCTGCTCGAAAACGTAAAGTTCTCGGTACAGGAACTGCGGGTCCGCCGCGAGAACCTGCTCGAGCAGTTCGCGGCCACGCGCCTCGAACTCGCCGACGTCGCCGCGGCCCTGGTGCCGGAGGCCGAGGTCGCAGCCTGGGAGCTGCGTCTGGCGGAAGCGGGGGAGAAGATCGAGCGGCTCGGACAGGTGAACCTCGCGGCGATCGACGAGTTCCGCGAGCAGTCCGAGCGCAAGGAATACCTGGACCGGCAGTTCAAGGACCTGAACGACGCGCTTGCGACACTCGAGGACGCGATGCGCAAGATCGACCGGGAAACGCGCACGCGCTTCCAGGACACCTTCGATCGCGTCAACGCCGGGCTCAAGGAAAAATTCCCGCGCCTGTTCGGCGGCGGACACGCCTACCTCGAACTCGTGGGCGAGGACGTGCTCGAGTCGGGCGTCGCGATCATGGCCCGGCCGCCGGGCAAGCGGAACAGCTCCATCAGCCAGCTGTCCGGCGGTGAGAAGGCCCTCACGGCCGTGGCGCTGGTGTTCTCGATCTTCGAACTGAACCCGGCTCCCTTCTGCCTCCTGGACGAAGTCGACGCGCCGCTCGACGAGAACAACGTCGGCCGTTTCTGCGACATCGTCCGTGAGATGTCGAGCCGGGTACAGTTCGTGTTCGTCACCCACAACAAGGCAACGATGGAACTTGCGAACCAGCTGCTCGGTGTCACCATGAACGAGCCCGGCGTGTCGCGGCTGGTCGCGGTGGACGTCGAGGAAGCCGTGCGGCTCGCTGCGATCTGACGGTAAACGATGGCGGAACTGCGCTGGATACTGCTCGCGGCCGGTCTCGCGTTGATCGCGGGGCTCTACCTGTGGGGCATCCGCTCAAAGCTGCGGTCCGCGGCGACCGTTGCCCGGCGAGCGGTCCCGATCGAGCCGCCGTCCGCGGCAGCCGCGCCGCCTGAAGACGCGGAACCCGTGCGCTACGAGCCGCAGGTACGGCTCGACGACCGCGTTCCCGAGGTGCACGAGGTCGTGCCGTCCATCGAAGTCGATGACCTCGCCTCGCACGCCGGGCGGCGCGAGCCGACCCTGGGCCAGCGGTTGACGGCGCCGCAGCCGCGTCCCGTCCAGACGTTCCAGCCCGCCTCGACGGCCCGGCCGCCGCCCGACGAGGACACCGAGTCCCAGACGCAGGTCGAGGCCCGCGCCCAGCGCATCGTCGCGCTCCGTGTCGTGGCGCCGCTGCCGTCGCGCTTCGAGGGTTCGCTGCTGCAGGAAGCAGTGCAGGCGGAGCGCTTCGAGTTCGGTCGCTACGAGATCTTCCACCGGCTCGACGCCCTGGGGCGCCCCGTGCTGAGCCTCGCGAGCCTGCGCGAGCCGGGCACCTTCGACCCGGCGACCATGGCCGGCGCGGCCTATACGGGGATCGCGATCTTCGCCGTGCTGCCGGGACCACTCAACGCGCAACAGGCGTTCGAGGAACTGCTCGCCGCCGCTCGATCGTTCGCCGGTCGTCTCGGCGGACACATGCAGGACGAGCGCGGCGTGCCCCTCACCGCGCAGCGCGTAGTTCGCCTCCGCGAGGAAATGCTCGCCTTCGACCGCGGCCGGGCCGGTCCCGCCCGGCACTGACGGCGCGATGGCCGATCGCGAAGCCGCGAACCGCGTCGCCGAGCTGCGCCGGCAGATCCAGCGCCACGACCATCGCTACTACGTACTCGACGACCCGGAGATCTCCGACGCGCGCTACGACGCGCTGGTGCGCGAGCTGCGCGAGCTCGAGGCGGCGCATCCCGAGCTCGTCACGACCGACTCGCCGACACAGCGGGTGGGCGGCGAGCCGTCGCGCGGATTCGCCGAAATCCGGCACTCCGTGCCCATGCTGTCGCTGGACAACGCGTTCGCCGCTCAGGACGTCCTCGAGTTCGACCGGCGGGTGCGCGAGCGGCTCGACGTCGACGGAGTCGAGTACTCGGCGGAGCCCAAGATCGACGGGCTCGCGATCAGCGTGCGCTACGAGCACGGGCGGTTCGTACAGGCCGCCACGCGCGGGGACGGATCGAAGGGCGAGGACGTGACGGCCAACGTGAGGACGATCGCTTCGCTCCCGCTGCTGCTCCAGGGCTCCCCGCCGAAGGTGCTCGAGGCCCGAGGCGAGGTGTTCATGACGCGCCGTTCGTTCGAACGGCTGAACCAGCGCGCGGCGGCATCCGGCGAGAAGACCTTCGCCAATCCGCGCAATGCGGCGGCCGGCAGCATGCGCCAGCTCGACCCGCGCATCACGGCGAGCCGAGCGCTGGATGTCTTCTTCTATGGCGTCGGTGCCGCCGAGGGCTGGCCGTCGGCGCGGCGCCACGGCGAGATGCTCGAGGCGCTGCGCAGCCTGGGACTGCGCACCTGCCCCCTGGCGGAGACGGTCAAGGGCGTCGAGGGTTGCCTCGCGTACCACGCGAGGATCGGTGAGCTGCGCGACCGCCTCGAATACGACATCGACGGCGTGGTCTACAAGGTGGACCGGCTCGACTGGCAACGGGACCTCGGATTCGTCGCGCGCGCGCCGCGCTGGGCGATCGCCCACAAGTTCCCGGCGCAGGAGGAGACCACGACCGTGCGCGACGTGGACTTCCAGGTCGGCCGGACCGGCGCGCTCACTCCGGTGGCACGACTGGAGCCCGTGTTCGTCGGCGGCGTGACGGTGAGCAACGTGACGCTGCACAACATGGACGAACTCGAGCGCAAGGACGTGCGCATCGGCGACACGGTCGTGGTGCGGCGGGCAGGCGACGTCATACCCGAGGTGGTGCGGGTGGTCGAGGACCAGCGACCCAGGGGCGCGCGCCGCGTGAAGCTGCCGGAGCATTGCCCGGTCTGCGGATCGCACGTGACACGCGCCGAGGGGGAGGCCGTCGCGCGATGCAGCGGGGGACTCGTCTGCGGCGCGCAGCGGCGCGAAGCCCTGCTGCACTTCGCCTCGCGTCGCGCCATGGACGTCGAGGGTCTCGGGGAGAAACTCGTCGAACAGCTCGTGGACTCCGGTCGCGTCGAGACGCCTGCCGACCTCTACACGCTGTCGGCCGAGGAACTTGCCGGGCGCGACCGCATGGGCGAGAAGTCGGCGGCCAACCTGGTGCTTGCGCTCGCCCGCAGCAGGACGACCACGCTGGCTCGATTCCTGTATGCGCTCGGCATCCGGGACGTGGGTGAGGCCACGGCCCTCGCGCTTGCGGAGCACTTCGGCAGCCTCGATGCCCTGCAGTCGGCGGGCATGGAGGAGATCCGGCAGGTACGCGACGTCGGCCCGGTCGTGGCCCTGCACGCGCGCGACTTTTTCGCCGAGCCGCACAACCGGCAGGTGATTCGCGCGCTGCGCGCGGCGGGCGTCACCTGGCCCGAAGGCGTGCGCATCCGGGCCACCGCGGAGGGGCCATTGCACGGCGAAGTGGTCGTGATCACGGGGACGCTGGGCTCCATGACGCGCGACGAGGCGCGCGCGGCCGCCCGCGCAGCGGGCGCGACGGTGACGGACTCCGTTTCGCGCAAGACCACGCTGCTGGTGAGCGGCGCAGACGCGGGGTCGAAGCTGCGCAAGGCGGCCGAGCTCGGCGTGCGCGTCGTCGACGAGGCGGAATTTCTGCGCCTCATCGGCCGGGGCGCGCGCTGATGTACCTGCGTTACGCGCTCGCCCGGCTGCTCGGCATCGTGCCGACGCTGCTCGTCATCGTGACGGCGGCGTTCTTCCTCATGCGGCTCGCACCGGGCGGCCCGTTCGACGAGGAGCAGACGGTGCCGCCCGAGATCCGGGCCAACCTGCAGGCCGCCTACGGCCTCGACCAGCCGGTGCTGGTGCAGTACGGGCGATACGTGGCGGGCCTGCTGCGCGGGGACCTCGGTCCGTCGTTCCGCATGAAGGACTATACGGTTGCGGAACTGATCGGCAGCGGCCTGCCCGTGACGCTCGCCATCGGCACGGCGGCGCTCGGGCTCGCGGTGCTGCTCGGCGTGCCCCTGGGACTGCTCGCCGCGCGCCGGCACAACGGGTGGATCGACCACACGGTGATGGCGACGGCGCTGGTCGGCATTGCGGTGCCGAATTTCGTGGTTGCGCCCGTGCTGGCACTGCTGTTCGGCGTGGAACTCGGCTGGCTGCCGGTCGCGGGCTGGGAGCCGGGCAGCCCGCGTTACATGATCCTGCCCGTCGTGACGCTCGCGCTGCCGTTCGTCGCCTACATCGCTCGCCTGACGCGGGGCAGCCTGCTCGAGGTGCTGCAGTCGCCGTTCATACTCACGGCGCGGGCCAAGGGCATCGGCGGTGCGGCGATCCTGCGGCGCCACGCGCTGAAGCCCACGCTGCTCCCGGTCCTGAGCTTCCTCGGGCCGGCCGCGGCCGCGCTGCTCACGGGCTCGCTGGTCGTGGAGCAGGTGTTCGGCCTGCCGGGCGTGGGCAAGTATTTCGTGCAGGGCGCGGTCAATCGCGACTACACGCTGGTCATGGGCATGGTCGTCTTCTACGCAACCCTGATCCTGGTGCTGAACCTCCTCGTGGACCTCGCCTACGGCTGGCTGGACCCGCGCATCCGCCATGACTGACGCGAGCGCCGGAATCTACGCCGGGGCCTGGCGGCGCCTGCGCAGGAACCGCGCGGCGGTCGCAGCCCTGTTCGCGCTCGCCGCGCTGGTCGTGGTGTCGCTCGCGGGCCCGGCGTTCAGCGCGTATTCGATCGACCACGTCGACTGGTCGCTCAGTCCGCTTGCGTCGCCGCCCGGGACTGCAAACGGCCACTGGTTCGGCACCGACGGCAACGGGCGCGACCTGTTCGTGCGCGTGTGCGCGGGCACGCAGGTGTCGCTGCTGGTCGCGCTGCTCGCGACCGCGGTGAGCCTCGTGATCGGCGTGGCCTGGGGTGCCACGGCCGGCTACCTCGGCGGGCGCGTTGACGGCTGGATGATGCGCGTCGTGGACGTGCTCTACGCGCTGCCCTACATGTTCTTCGTGATCATCCTCACGGTGGTGTTCGGGCGCAGCCTGTTCCTGATCTTCCTCGCGATCGGCGCCGTGGGCTGGCTCACGATGGCGCGCATCGTGCGCGGCCAGGCGCTCGCGCTCAGGCGACTGGCCTTTGTCGATGCGGCGATCACGCTCGGCCTGCCCACGCACCGGATCATCGCGCGTCACATCGTGCCCAACGTCGTGGGCACCGTCGTCGTCTACGCCACGCTCACGGTGCCGCAGGTCATCCTGTTCGAGAGCTTCCTGAGCTTTCTCGGCCTGGGGGTGCAGGAGCCGCTCACCAGTCTCGGCCGACTGGTCGCGGAAGGTGCGCTCGAGATGGAGACGGCGCCGTGGCAGCTGCTCGCGCCCTCGGCCGTCCTGGCGCTGATCCTGCTGTGCCTCAACTTCCTCGGCGACGGGTTGCGCGATGCGCTCGACCCCAGGCAGCGCTGACGTGGCGGACGAAGCCCTGCTCGCGCTCGACGACCTCCGTGTCACGTTCGAAACGGAGCAGGGGCCGGTGCAGGCCGTGCGTGGCGTGACCCTCGACGTGCGGGCCGGGGAATGCCTGGCAGTCGTGGGCGAGTCCGGATCCGGGAAGAGCCAGCTCTTCCTCGCCTGCCTGGGACTGCTCTCTGCGAATGGCCAGACCCTGGGCTCGGCGCGGCTCCAGGGTGTGGAACTCGTCGGGGCCACGGAGCGCAGCCTCGCCGCCCTGCGCGGCGCGCGCGTGGGCCTCGTGTCGCAGGACCCGATGAACGCGCTCACGCCGCACATGAAGATCGGTGAGCAGATCATGGAGTTCGTACTGGACCGCGGGCACATGAAGACACCCGAGGCACGCGCCCGGGCGCTGGAACTCATGCGCTCGGTCGGCATTGCGGAGCCGGAAGCGCGCTTCGAGCAATACCCGCACGAACTCTCGGGCGGACAGCGCCAGCGAGTCGCGATCGCCATGGCGTTCATGCCCGGTCCGGCGCTGCTGGTCGCGGACGAACCGACCACGGCGCTCGACGTGACCGTTCAGGCGCAGGTGCTCGACGTGCTGCGGCAGCTGCGCGGGCAGGGGCTGACCACGGTGCTGATCACCCACGACCTCGGAGTGGTGGCCGGTCTCGCGGACCGCGTCGCGGTGATGTACGCGGGCGTCGTCGTCGAGGTGGCGTCCGTCGTCGAACTCTTCGAGTCCCCCCGGCACCCCTATACGGCCGCGCTGCTCGAGTCCATTCCGCGGCTCGACGCAAAGCCGGGCGCCAGGCTCGCCAGCATCGAGGGACAACCGCCGCGCCCACAGGAGCGGCTGCAGGGTTGTCCGTTCGCGCCGCGCTGCCCGGGCGCCCGCGAGCGCTGTCGCGCGTCGGAGCCTCGCCTGGAGTGGGGCGCAGGGCGTGCATCGGCCTGCCACGCGCCGCTGCCCGGGGGCTGGGCCGCATGAGCACGCCGCTGCTCGAAGTCCGCGGGCTCTGTGTCGACTACGCGGGGAGCGGTTTCCTGCGTACGCGGCGGCACACGGTGCACGCGCTGCGCGGCGTCGACGTCGAACTCGGCGAAGGCCGTTCGCTCGGCATCGTCGGGGAGTCGGGCTGCGGCAAGTCCACGCTTGCCCGCGCCGTGCTGGGCCTGGTCACCCCGACTGCCGGCGAGGTGAGTTGGCGCGGCTGGACCATCGACACCTCGGACCGGGCGCGGATGCTGCAGATGCGGCGCGAAGTGCAGGTCGTATTCCAGGATCCCTTCGGCAGCCTGGATCCCCGCATGACGGCCGGAGCAAGCGTCGCCGAAGCCCTGGACGCGCTCGAGGGCGTGACCGACGCGGCGACGGTGCGGTCGCGGGTGGCCGGCGCGTTCAGGTCGGTCGGCCTCGATGACGGGTTCGCGTCCCGTTATCCGCACGAACTCTCCGGCGGGCAGTGCCAGCGTGTCGCGATCGCGCGGGCGACGGTCGTGCGGCCGCGACTCCTCATCTGCGACGAGGCCGTGAGTGCGCTCGACGTGTCCGTCCAGGCGCAGATCGTCAACCTGCTGGCGGACCTCTCGCGGCGGCAGGGCATCGGGCTGCTCTTCATCAGTCACAACCTCGCCGTGGTCCGCCACCTCTGCGACGAGGTGGCGGTCCTCTATCTCGGTCGACTCGTCGAACGCGCGCCGCGTGAGGCCCTGTTCGCGACGCCCCGTCATCCCTACACGCGCGCGCTGCTCGCCGCCGTGCCGGCCCCGGATCCGCGGGTCGCATCGCGTCTGGGGACGGTGGCGCTGGCGGAGGAGGGTGCGGGCCTCCCGCCGGCGGCCGGGGCCTGCGCCTTCGCGCCTCGTTGCCCGCACGCAACCGAAACCTGCCGACGCCAGCGCCCGGAAATTGAGCCTGCCGGCGACGGCACGGTGGTGGCTTGCCACCGATGGCGCGAACTGGCGACGGTCTGATTGAGACTAGGTCTTTGTCCGCCTTGCCGCGCCTGGGTGCCTGTGCTTACCTTCGCCCACCCGAACTGGCCTAAATAGCGGGCGCTCATGGGCATCGACATCGGACTGCTGTTCCTGACGGCCGCATCCATCGGCTTCATCCACACGCTGCTGGGACCGGACCATTACCTGCCGTTCGTGGCCATGTCGGCTGCCCGGGGCTGGACCGAGCGGCGGACGCTGTGGATCACGGCACTCTGCGGTGTGGGCCACGTGATGGGCTCGGTCGTCATCGGACTCGTGGGCATCGGGATCGGGATTTCGCTCACGCGCCTGCAATGGTTCGAAAGCTTCCGGGGCGACGTGGCCGCCTGGCTGCTGACGGGGTTCGGTCTCGCGTACATGGCGTGGGGCCTCAAGAAGGCCTGGCGCTCGAGGCCGCACACCCACGACCACGCGCACGCCGACGGTACGCTGCATCACCACGAGCACGGGCACGAAGGCGGGCACCTGCATCCGCACGTCGATCCAGTGCGAGCGAACAGCATCACGCCCTGGGCGCTGTTCGTGATCTTCGTGCTCGGACCCTGCGAGCCGTTGATTCCGCTGGTCATGTACCCGGCATCGAAGCACAGTGCGTGGGGGCTCGCGGTCGTGGTCCTCGCATTCGGGGCCGTGACGATCGCCACGATGCTGGTCGTCGTCTCGCTGGCACTCAAGGGACTCGAGCGCCTGCCCCTCGCGTCCGCGGAGCGTTACTCGCACGCGCTTGCCGGGGCGGCGCTCTGCCTGTGTGGCCTGGGCATCGTGCTCCTGGGCCTCTGAATGCCGGGGCCGCTCGCTGGCATCGTCGTACTGGACTTGAGCCGCATCCTGGCGGGCCCCTGGGCCACCCAGGCACTCGCCGACTTCGGCGCCGAGGTCATCAAGATCGAGCACCCGCGCGGCGGCGACGACACCCGCTCGTGGGGCCCGCCGTACCTGCGTGACGCCGAAGGCCGGGAAACGAGCGAGTCGGCCTATTACCTCGCTGCCAATCGCGGCAAGAAGTCGGTCGCCATCGACCTGGCCCAGCCGGAAGGGCAGGCGCTGGTACGCCGGCTCGCCGCCCAGGCCGACGTGCTGGTCGAGAACTTCAAGGTCGGCGGCCTGGCCCGTTATGGCCTGGCATACGCGGACCTCGCAGCGCTGAACCCGCGTCTCGTCTACCTGTCGATCTCGGCCTTCGGACAGGACGGCCCGGACGCCGCCGGGCCCGGCTACGATGCGATGATCCAGGGCCAGGGCGGGCTCATGAGCATCACCGGCGTGCCGGACGGCGAGCCGGGCGCGGGCCCGCAGAAGGTCGGTGTCGCGGTCGCGGACCTGATGTGCGGCATGTATGCCGTGGCCGGGATCCTCGCCGCGCTCAACGAACGTCATGCGTCGGGCCAGGGGCAGTACATCGACCTCTCGCTGCTCGACACCCAGGTCGCGTGGCTGGCGAACCAGAACCTGAACTACCTCGTGACGGGCACGCCGCCGCAGCGCCGCGGCACGGCGCATCCGAACATCGTCCCCTACCAGGCGTTCGCGACGGTGGACGGCCACTTCATGCTCGCGGTCGGCAACGATGCCCAGTTCGCGCGCTTCTGCGCCGCAGCGGGCCAGCCGGCGCTGGCCACCGATCCACGCTACGCGACCAACAGCGCCCGCGTGGCGCACCGCCAGGAACTCGTGCCGGTGATCGAACGCGTGCTCGGCGCCCGCACGAGCGTCGAGTGGATCACCGTGCTCAAGGCGGCGCAGGTGCCCTGCGGCGCGATCAACGACCTTGCCCAGGTCTTCTCCGAGCCCCAGGTGCGCCATCGCGGCCTCAGGCTCGACCTGCCGCATCCGACGGCGGGCTCGGCCCCGGGGGTCAGGAATCCCGTCCTGTTCTCGCGGACCCCCATTGAGTACGAGCGTGCGCCTCCGCCGCTCGGGGCCGACACGGACGAGGTCCTGGGCCGGCGCCTGGGACTGGATGCGGGGGCCCTGGCGGACCTCCGGGGGCGCGGCGTCCTCCTGTGAGGCCTGTCCTGTGCAGGGTGGCCCCGCCGGGCCATAATTGACGCACTGCAACCACAAGGGTTCGCCCATGCCGCTCCGTACCATCCGCCCGAGTCCGGGCCTGGCCAACGTGCGCTACGAGATCCGTGGCCGGCTGGCCCGGCGCGCCCAGGAAATGGAGCGCCTGGGCTACGACATTGTCTCGCTGAACATCGGTAATCCGGGTGCCTTCGGTTTCCGCACACCGGAGACCATGCGCCTTGCCATGATCGAGAACCTGCGCCTGGCCGAGGGCTACTGCCACCAGAAGGGCATCTTCCCGGCGCGGGAAGCCGTGGTCATGCAGCAGCAGGAGCGGGGCGTGCGGGGCGTCACCGCCGAGGACGTGTTCATCGGCAATGGCGTGAGCGAGTTGATCGACCTCACGCTGCGCGCGCTGCTCGCGGCTGACGAGGAGGTGCTGGTCCCGAGTCCCGACTACCCGCTGTGGACCGCGGCCGTGAACCTGAACCGGGGCCGCGCCGTGCACTACCCCTGCCGGCCCGAGCGGGGCTTCGTCCCGGACCCGGAGGAAATCGAGTCGCTGATCACCAAGCGCACGCGCGCCATCGTGGTCATCAATCCGAACAACCCGACCGGCGCGGTCTATCCGCGGGCCGTGCTCGAGGCCATCGCACGCATCGCGGAGAAGCACCACCTCGTGGTACTGGCCGACGAGATCTACGACCAGATGACCTACGACGGCGCCGAGTTCGTCCCAATGGCGACCCTGGTTCAGCACACGCTCTGCGGCACGCTGAGCGGGCTCTCGAAGGTATACCGGGCCTGCGGTTACCGCGTCGGCTGGGCGGTGTTCTCCGGCGACGTGGAGCACTCGCGCGAGTACCTCTCGGCGCTCGAGCTCCTGTCCTCGCTGAGACTGTGCAGCAACGTCCCCGGCCAGTGGGCGGTGCAGACAGCGCTCGGCGGCTACCAGAGCATCCACGAACTCGTGGGTCCGGGCGGGCGCCTGCACGAGTCGCGCAAGGCGATCATCGATGCCGTCGGGCGCAGCCGCTTCCTGTACCTGACGCCGCCGATGGGTGCGATGTACGCGTTCGTGGGAGTACAGACCGATGGCCTGCCGAATTTCGACGACCAGCAGTTCGCGCTGGACCTGCTCGAGCACAAGCACGTGCTGGTCGCGCCGGGCTCGAGCTTCAACGTTCCCTATTGCAACCACTTCCGGGTGACCAACCTGCCCGAGCCGCACATGATCGCGGACGTCTTTGGCCGCATGGAGGAGTTGCTCGGCAACTATGCCGTGGGGGAGCAACCGGCGAGCCGGCCGAACCCTGCGCTCAGGGTGGTCGACGCGGCGGCTAAGCGTTGATAGTAGATTAAGAAAGACACGTAAGTAGCTGACTAATAAACACACGATTGTGGCGAACTCGAGCCCGCGTCCGGGAGTGACGACCGTCACGCCGACGCGGCGCCTCGCGCACTGGCTCAGGATCCGGTTCGACGACAGCTGCCTGCAGCAGGGGCTCGACGTCTGGCGCACGCCGGACATCGTCACGTGGTCCGGTCTCGTCCAACGCCTGTTTGCGGAGGAGCGGCAGACAGGACGCATGGCGGGCCGCTGGCTGCCGGACAGCGCAGCCCGGCTGGTCTGGGAGCGCATGGTGCGGCGGGATCCCGAGAGCGCGCAGCTCGTGGCACCCGGCCTCCTCGGTCGCGCGGCCCACGAGTCATGGCGGCTCATGCACGCCTTCGAGATCCCGGACCGCGCACTCGACACCGAGGATCGCCCGGAAGCCGTCGCGTTCGCACGCTGGGCGCGGGAATATGCCGGCTGGCTGCGAACGAACGGCTGGGTGGATGAGTCGCTCGCGACCGGGCGCGTCGGCCGGTCGGCCCCGGGATCCCAGCTTGATCTCGCGGGTTTCGACGAACTCACGCCTGCACAGCGCTCGCTGCTCTCACGACTCGAGCAGTCGGGCGCCGTGGTAACCCACCAACCGCCGGACGGACGTCGGGGAACCGTGGCCTGGGTCGAGTGCCAGGACCAGGGGGCAGAATTCGACGCGGCTGCGCGCTGGGCCGCCGCACGACTGGATCGCGACCCGCAGCAGCAGCTGGCGATCGTCGTGCCGGAACTCTTCACCGTGCGCGACGAGGTACGACGCTCCGTCGAGCGTGTCCTCGTTCCCACGGCCATGCTGGCTCGCGGACCTGCGCCCGAGTCCCAGGGCTTCGTGCTTGCGGCAGCCCGCGCGCTGTCGGCTCAGCCGCTCGTTGCCGCAGCGCTCGAGCTCATCGACGCCCATGCCAGGGCGGTGGATCTCCCGGCGGTGAGCCGTCTCCTGCGCAATCCGTTTCTCGCGGTTCCAGCCGGCGAGGAGGATGACCGGGCACGCATGGACGCCTATGTCCGTCGGAACGAAGGGCCCGATCTCGGCCTGGAGGGCCTCAAGCGACTCGCCGGAAAACAGCAATGTCCCGGGCTCGAGCGCTCACTGGGGTCGGGCCTTGCGGCCGCTCGGGCCTGGCCGCGGCGAGCCCTGCCCAGTCGTTGGTCGCAGCTCTGGTTCCAGTTGCTGGTCGCCATGGGCTGGCCGGGCGAAGGACTCGACGGCGACGAGCACCAGGCACGCCAGCGCTGGGACAGGCTGCTGGCGGAACTCGGTGCGAACGACGACTGCACTGGGATGCTGGCGGCGACGGAGGCCGTGGCGTTGCTGCGCGACCAGGCCGACGGCGTGCTGTTCGAACCACAGGAACTGCGCGCCTCGCTCACGATCATCGACCCGGACACCTGCGCCGGCATGAGCTTCGACGCACTTTGGGTCTGCGGACTCGACACGGCGCGGTGGCCGGCACCGGCTTCGCCGGACCCGTTCCTTCCACGCGAATGGCAGCAGCGACAGGGCCTGCCTGGAGCGACTGCTGAGATCGAGGCCACCGGGGCACGACGGCTGCTTGCGCGACTGTGCCGCAGCGCGGACGAAGTGATCCTGAGCGTTCCGCAGTTCGCGGGGGAGGCGCCGCTCCTGCCGAGCGCGCTGCTCGCCGGCATCCCGCGCGGCGAGCTCCCGGAGAGATGGAGCGCACCCGCCCCGGCGGCGGCCGTCTTCGCAGGGCGGCCGGAGCTTGAGCGCCTCGTGGACGGTTCGATGCCCGCAGTCGTGCCGGAGGAGGCGACAGGTGGGGGTGCGAAGTTGCTCGAAGTCCAGTCGGCGTGCCCGTTCCGTGCGCAGGCCGAGTTCAGGCTCGGCGCGCACGCGCTCGAAGATCCGGAACTGGGCGTCGCGGCCTCGGATCGCGGCGAACTCGTGCACGAGGTGCTGGCGCGCATCTGGCGCGGGCTCGTCGGACAGCAGGCGTTGCGCGAACTGTCGGCGGACGAGCTGCGCGCGACGATTCGCAGCGCGATCGAGGCGGAGATCTCCGCCGTCCTGCAATCGGTCGCAGGGATTCATGCGGCGCCTGCTCGAGATCGAGGCGGGCTGGCTCGAGGCCCGAGTGGCCGAGCTGCTGGCCATGGACCGGGAGCGACCACCGTTCACCGTCGAGTCGGTGGAGCAGGACCACGCGATCGACATCGGCGGCCTCACGCTGTCGCTGCGCGTCGACCGGATCGACCGGATGGAAGACGGCAGCTGCGCCGTCATCGACTACAAGACGGGCGCCGACGCCGAGCCGGACGCCTGGTTCGGTGAGCGGCCACGGCTTCCGCAGCTCCCGCTATACGCGGAGGCGGTCGGGTCGGGCCGCGTGTCCGCCGTGGTGTTCGGACGAATCCGCAGCGGCGACACCGGTTACTGCGGAGTCGCGCGCGACGCCGGGGCATTCCCCGGCCTCGCGATTCCAGGCGCGAAGGGCTGGCCGAAAGAACTGTCGTCCTGGGAGGAACTCATCCGGGCGTGGCGCGGCCGACTGACGATGCTCGCGACCGAGCACGCGGCCGGCGACGCGCGGCTTGCGCCGGACCCGCCGCGCGCCTGCAGGTACTGCCAGCTCGGCGGGCTGTGCCGCATCGGGGAAACCAGGCTCGGTGCCGCGATCGGGGAATCGGGCGATGAGTGAGCTGCGACTCATGGACGCACGGGCACGCGAGGCCGCGCTCGACGTGACGCGCAGCTTCATCGTGCGGGCTCCGGCGGGCTCGGGCAAGACGGAACTCCTGATCAGGCGCTTCCTGGCACTGCTCGCGACGGTGCAGTCGCCGGAGTCAGTGCTCGCGATCACGTTCACGCGCAAGGCGGCTGCGGAGATGCGCGACCGGATCCTCAAGGCGCTGCGCGCGGCCGCCGATCCATCCTCGACCACTGATCCCCCGCATCCACGGACCGTGGAACTTGCAG
This sequence comes from uncultured Gammaproteobacteria bacterium, assembly GCA_963706755.1. GTDB lineage: Bacteria > Pseudomonadota > Gammaproteobacteria > Steroidobacterales > Steroidobacteraceae > RPQJ01. The sequence continues at coordinate 308,592 of CAVPNH010000011.1, read as the reverse complement.
GCGCCGTCCTTGCAGTCGACGCGAGGCTCGGCTGGGACCTCCTTGGAAATCCGGGACGACTCCGCATCCAGACGATCGACTCGCTGAATTCAGGGCTCGCGCGCCGCTTGCCCGTGCTGTCGGGGCTCGGCGCCGGCCTCGCCATCGAAGAGGACGGGCGCGAGCTGTACCGCAAGGCGGCGGAGCGGCTGCTCGAGCACTTGCCGAGCGACGACAAGCTGCACTCGGAGGCCCTGGCGACGCTGCTCGGCCACGTAGACAACCGGGTTCCCCGCTTCGTCGACCTGGTGATCGAGATGCTCGCGCGCCGCGACGCCTGGGGCCCGGTCCTGCCCGCGGTGACCGAGAACGAGGCGGCGAATGACGAGCTTCGCGCCGCGCTCGAGGCAACGCGTACGGACATCATCGGGGCACACCTCACCGCACTGGCCCGCGAATTCCCGCGGGATCTCCTGCGGGAGGCCGTGGCCGTGGCGCGTGAGGCTGCGGGCGCGCTCCTGGAGGCCGGGATCGAGTCACCGATCACGGCCTGGAGCGACCATCGCGACGTGCCGGGTGCCGCGCCTGCAGATGCCGCGCTCTGGCTCGGTCTCGCGACGCTGCTGCTCACCGGGGGCGGCACGCCACGCAGGAAATTCGACTACCGGGTTGGCGTGGCGCCGGGGAAACCGGGCGCGCCACTCAAGCAGCGCGCGCTGGCCCTGGCTGCGGCGCTCGAACCGCTCGCCGGGCTCACGACGCGCCTCGGTGACGTGGGCAGGCTGCCTGCATCCCGCTACGAGGACGACGAGTGGCGCGTGCTCAAGGCGCAACTCGTGGTGCTGCGCCTGGCCGCCGCCGAACTCGAGGTCGTGTTTTCCGAGAGGCGCGTTGCCGACTACCCGCGCATTGCGGCCGCTGCGGTGCAGGCGCTCGGCGGCGACGATGAGCCGACCGACACGGCGCTTGCGCTCGATGCAAGCCTGCAGCATGCGCTGGTGGACGAGTTCCAGGACACGTCGGAAGCGCAGGTCGGCCTGCTCGGGAAGCTCACGGCGGGATGGCAGCGCGGCGATGGCCGCACGCTCTTCCTGGTCGGCGACCCGATGCAATCCATCTACCGTTTCCGCAATGCCGAGGTCGGGCTCTTCCTCGACGTGCGGGATCACGGGCTTGGTGCGCTCTCCCTCGAGCCACTGACTCTGGCGGTGAATTTCCGCTCGACGAACCCGTTGATCGACTGGATCAATCACTGCTTCGAGCAGGTCCTGCCTGCGCGCGACGACGAGGTGACGGGCGCCGTGAGCCACACGGCGAGCACGGGCGCGGAGGGCGCAGGGGAGGACGGAGGCGTGCGCGTGCACGCGCTCTTCCGGCGCAGCAGGGTGTTCGAAGCGTCACTGGTCGCGGACGTGGTCGAACGACGCCTCGCCGACGACGAGGAGGCCGACGTCGCGATCCTGGTGCAGGGCCGCAGCCACCTGCTGCACATCGTGGGTGAACTCGCGCGCCGGGGCGTGCAGTTCCAGGCCACGGACATCGACCCGCTCGGCGAGCGGCCCATCGTGCTGGACCTGCTCGCCCTCACGCGGGCCATTGCCCATCCGGCGGACCGCCCGGCGTGGCTCACTGTGCTGCGCGCGCCGTGGTGCGGGCTCACGCTCGCCGAGCTGCACGCGCTCTGTGGCGACGACCGGTACGCGACGCTGCCGCAGTTGCTGCGGGAACCGCAGCGGCACGAGCGGCTCGCGAACGAGGCCGGTGCGAGGCTCGGCAGGCTCTGGGCAGTGCTCTCGGAAGCGCACGGCGAGCTCCGCCGGTTCGGGCTCCGCGACGCCGTGGAGCGGGCGTGGCTCGCCCTGGGCGGCCCGGCCACGGCCGCGTCGCTGCGCGAACTCGACGAAGCGCAGGCGTATTTCGACCAACTCGCCGAGCTTGAACGGCGCGCCCACGGTGCGGTGGACCTCGCGAGGCTCGCGCAGGCGCTGGAGAAGCTCTACGCGCCGTCCCACCCGGACAAGGCCGATCCGCGTCCAGCTCCTCACCGTGCACAAGGCGAAGGGACTGAGTTCGACACCGTCATCGTCCCGGGCCTGGAGCGGAAGTCACGCACCGACGACAAGCGCCTGCTGCAGTGGACGCGACTGGCAGGAGGCGGTCACCCGGGCCTCGTGGTCGCCCCGGTGGCGGGCACGGGTGAGAGCCGAACCCGCTGTACCGCTGGCTCGAGGAGCTGGAATCGGGAAAGCTCGCGCAGGAGAAGCGGCGCCTCCTGTACGTCGCAACGACCCGGGCCAAGCGCTGGCTGCACCTCTTCGGCACCTGCGTCCTCAAGGATGGCGACGACGGCAGGCCCGTGATCGTGAGGCCCACGTCCTCGGTGGCCCTCGGCATGCTGTGGCCCGTCCTCGAACCCGAGTTCCAGTCGCGGCTTTCCGAAGCGGGTGCGATCGAGGGTGAGGCGGCGCCGGTCATCACGCGCGACCCGCTGCTGCGCCGGTTGCCGCTGGACTGGCGGATGCCGACTTTCGAGTCGCCGCGCGTCGAGTCCTCGAGCAGGCTGCGGGGCGCGACACAACCCACGGTGGAATTCGACTGGGCGTCCGAGACTGCGCGCCACGTCGGGACGGTCGTGCACCGCGAGCTCCTGCGTCTTGCCCGTGGTGGTGCCCGGGCGGGACCGGCGGAGGAGGCCGCGCGGCAGCGTTACCAAGACGAACTTGCCGAACTCGGCGTGCCCGCGGACCGTCGAGCAGCTGCGGTGGATCGGGTCGCCGCGGCCGTGGCGCGCACGGTCGCCGACGATCGCGGACGCTGGCTGCTCGACCTGGGGCACCTATCTCCCGACAGCGAGCTGGCGCTGACGGGTCGCGTCGACGGCGAGGTCGTGTCGGTCGTGATTGACCGAACGTTTGTGGACGAGCAGGGAACGCGCTGGATCGTGGACTACAAGACCAGCGGCCACCAGGGCGCAGGACTCGAGGAGTTTCTCGACAGCGAGCAGGAGCGCTACCGGCCGCAACTCGAACGCTACGCCGCGCTAGTGCGGCGCCTCGGTCCTGAACCGGTCCGCCTCGGCCTCTATTTCCCGCTGCTGTCGGCCTGGCGGGCCTGGTCCTAGAACGTACCGCTCATGCCGAACTCGCGCCGGCCCGCAGCATCGGCCGGCCCGAGAATCTCCAGGGAGCGCGCGAGGTCCGGGCGGCGCGTCGGCGCGAGGCGCCACGGTGCCCTCGAACTTGAAGCTGCGGCCGGGAGAGAGTGTCAGCAAGGCGTCGACTGCAAGCGGACCGTCCTTGTCCGCGACGCGCGCCGTGACGCTGCTCGAGCCGTCGGATGCCGTCTGCGGATCGGGAGCGACCAGGTGATAGCTGCCGATCGCGGCACCGCGCAGCGCGGGCATGGCGAGCGCGAGCAGGTCGATCTCACCGCGTGCTTCGACCGGCCATCCTGCAACCAGGCGAATCCCGGCGAATGTGCCACGTGCCCGGCCGTGCCAGTCGCGTGCCATTCCGGGCGCTATCTGCGCAATGAATTCGAGCGGAACGTCGAGGCGCACGTTGGAGAGATCGACCTCCCCACCGAAGCCAGCTGCGACCGCTGCGCTGACCGAGCCGTCGGGACGCGCCAATGTCACGTCCGCCGCGACACGCCCGCGCAGCAGCGCCAGCGGCCGCGCGCGCCAGCGCAGTTCGCCCAGCGTTGCCCCACGCAAGGAAACGTCGCGTGCGACGCCCGACCAGATCGACCCCGAATACTCCGTGGCCGAAAGTCCGGAGCGCTGGACGAATCCGGCGATCAGGCTCGCAGGCAGCGTGGCGACGGTGAAGCAGGCGAGGGCGGCGAGGCCGACGGCCGGAGCCCGCCGGAATCTTCCCGCGACACCCGGCGACGCGGTGCGCGCCGTCGGGTCACGGCGCGGCGGCGCGCCATGCGTGAGCGTGATGCTGGCGTTGACGAGGCCGGGAGCGGTTGCCGCGTCGATGGTCGCGTCGAGACGCTCACGCCGTACTGCTGCTGGAGGCTCGCGAGCCAGACGACCATGGCGTCGAACGACGCGCCCTCCAGCCGCAACCGCAGGCTGTTCTCGCCGTTCGGGCTCTGGTCCCGGATCGAACTGCCGAGCCCCGACATGCGCCCCGTGCGGTCGACGAGCACGACGAGCGACTCCTGGCCCGCCGTTACCGCCCGTTGCAGCGATTGCGGCGACCCGCGGCGCGACCTGGCGCATCCACGCGAGGTCCCCGGCCTTCTTCTCGAGCCGCATGGACTGCCGTGCGTGCAGGTGCCCGAGGGGCAGCGCGATGCCGGCGTAAAGCACGCGACCGCGGCGAGCGCGGCGGCGGCGTAGACCATGCGTCGCTCGCGAGGCGCGAGGCTCGTCGAACCAGTGCCTCGGGTTCATGACTGGCCCATCCGTACGACGAGCCTGCCCTCGACCTGCGCGCCGCGCGGCGTCGCCGACTGAAGTTCGCGCTCATGCCGCCGACGCTCATCGCCTGCTTCATGGCGTCGAGCGATCCGACCGACGGCGCCATGAGCCGGAAGTCCACGACCTCGCCGCGGCAACTGATGGATTCGACGCGCACCTGCGGCGTGCCCGCCAGCGCCCGGGACAGCGCCGACATTGCGGGCAGCAACGCGCTGCTACCGCCGCCATCGCCGAGCACGCCTTCCATCTGGGCGCGTGGATCGACGACTTTCTGTCCCGGCATCGCCTGCGCGAACACCTGCGCCATCTCCGCGTCGAGCTCCTTCTCGGTCCGCGAGAACTGCCAGGCGGACAGGACCTGCGTCGTCACGAATACCAGCGCCGTCGCCGCGGCCAGCGCGCCGGCAGGCGCCAGCGGCGCAGTCCCGCCGCGAGGGAGGAGCGCGCCGCATACGGTCCCTGCAGGAGGTTTATCGCCGTGCCTGCAGGGATTGCGCAGCAAGCAGCGGCAACGGGCCGTCGGGCAGGAGTTTCACCTGAAGGGAGGAAGTGCGCGCGCGCAAGCCCTCGATGGTCTCGCGATGCTGCTCGTACTCGGAAGGCGCGGCGAAGAACGTGACATGCCCGCCCGCATCGCGGCGTGCATCGAGTGCGAGCGCGAGCGCGTCCGCATCGGGTCGGCGTCGAGTCGCGAACGGAACGGAGTTCTCGCGGCCGGACGTAGACCGTTTCCCCGTCGAGCAGCAGCGTGCAGCCACCGGCGGTCACCGGCACGACCGCCGAGTCGGCATAGGCAAGGTCCGGGTGGATGCCGGCATCCTCGCAGGCCTCGAGCCATCGATCCATGAGGGCCCTGGAGACGACTGCGACCGGCGTTGCCGAGGTGCCCGTAGCCCTGGCCCGATCGCGAAATGCAGTCCCTCGATGTCCGACGCAAGCTGCTCCTCGAGTGCGAAGGGCACCGCCTGTGCGAGGCGCGAACCTCCAAGCAGCGGCAGACTCCGGCTCGGCGAACGTGACCTCACTGCCCGGGAACAAGCAGCACGACCGGGCGTTGCTGCGCCAGGCCCACGGCGTCGGCAAGGGGGCCGGACTGGACCGGGCCCGATTGCGCGCCGTTGGCGTCGACGATGAGCCATGAGGCCTGCAGCCCCATCGGCGGCGCGCAGGCGGATCACCAGCGTCTCAGACATCAGGCCTCGGGAGAAGTCATTCGGTTCCGAAACTGCGCAACTGGGGACGCACCAGTCCACCCTGGCCGCGCACGAGCAGACTGTACAGCGTGAAATCCGTGGTGCCAATAGTGACCCATACCGTCGCACCGAAGTAGCTGCTTGTTTCGGAGATCGAGTCCTTGACCTTGTTGTACTCCGCGTCGCCGAGCGCGCCGCGCAGGTCGTCCAGCGTCGGGAAACATCCGGCTGCACGACGCTTCGCGAGATCCTCTGGATTGAGTCCGAACTCGCGCACATTCTCGCTGAGCGCGTCGAGCACGATGCCCGGCGCGGTGCAGACATTGAGCTTGGTGCCCACCGGGAGCGCGGTGACGAAGGGCCTCAGCTTCGCGTAGCGCTCGGCGCCGAAACCGGCAGCGACAGGAGTTCGCTCGCCCGCGTGATGGGCATGTTCGCCGCGAGATGCGGCGGGCCCTGGCCCGTGTACACGCTGTCTTCCGCGCCGTCGGGAAATCCCGGCTGAGTGTCCTCGTCGATCCAGTCGGCCATCGCGCAGACGCCCAGCCCGGCTCGATGTCGAGCGACGTGAGTATCCGTGCGAACTGCTGCACAGCGGCGGGGTTCGTCGTCCCGTCGGCGAATACGAGGCTGTTCAGGTTGAAGCGGCCCTGCAGGTCCACCGAGCCGCCCGGCACGGTGCCGCCCTCGATCGGCAGCGGCGGCAGCGGCTTCGCCCAGGTTTCAGCCAGGTTGTCCGCCCTCGGACTGCTGCTGGTCGCGCTGCAGGACCTCTGCGGCCCACGCCTCGGCACCGAGCGCGATCTCGAAGCCCTGGTCCAGGGCGAACAGCGTGCCGGCGCGCCGCTGGTCCAGCATGCCGCGAAAGACCACGTTGACCGCAAGTATGGTGGCGAGCGCGACCATGAGCACGGCCGTGATGAGCGCGACCCCGCGCTCGCTCTTCCGAACTCGAAACAGTCGCGCGACGCTCATCCCGGCAGCTCCACCAGGCGGCGGATCGTGCCCCAGTCCTCGAGTTCGATCGTCACCTCGATGGCGGCCGGCCGAAGGCGCGCCTCCGCCTGGTCGGCCGTCGGGGTTTCCGGCCAGTGATCCAGCCAGTTCCGGTTGCGTATCCATGACACGGAACGTCACGGATTTCACGCCCGTCAGCAGTTTCTCCCTCACCGGCTCGACGGTCAGCGTGCGATCGAGCACCGTCCAGTGGTCGCGCCACATCACCTGCTGGTCCAGCCGGTACCCGACGCGCTGCAGGGTCGGGCGCGGCAACCCGGCCGTATTGCTCCAGCCGGCCCTGGTAAGTTGCAGCACGTACTCTGCCGCAACGGCCACGGCCACTGCGGGCAGCTTCGCTTCGCCCAGCGGCTCGCGGATCGGCCGTGGCTCGACCTGCTCGATGTCCTGGGTGAGGGCCTGAACCGCGCGCTGCACTTCCCGCGTGCGATCGACGCGCTTCTCCGCGTACTCGCTCTGTCGCTGCAGTTGCGTATAGCCGCTGAGCGCGAGCGTGCCGACGATGGCGAAGATCGCCATCGCGACCAGGAGCTCCATCAGCGTGAAGCCGGCGACCCGGCGTGGTCCGGTCACTCCTCCTCCTGCGGCGGAATCGTGGGCGGTACCGACCCGCCGGGTGGCTGCGCCCCGGGCGGGCTTCTTCCTGTGCCTGTCCGGGGGTTCCTCCTCGTCCGCGCTGGGCGCGCCGCCCTGCCCGCCGTTCCAGGCGACCGCGCCGCTTCCGGCCGGCCCGATCGCGCTGCCGTAGAAACCGCTGACCGTCGCCAGTTCGACATCATCTGCGGACTCCGCGGGGCGTACCGTGACGTCCATTCGCCTGAGACTCTGCACCTGGGTCTGCGACACCCGCATGGTCCAGTGCCAGCGCTGCCCTGCGAATTCAACGTCGTCGGAAGACTCAGCGACCGGCGGCGGCGCGGCCTGCAGTCGATGCTCGGTGACCACGTTCATTGCAATCCAGTGCGCCAGGGTCTTGTCGCGCAGGTAGACCCCGCCGCGTGCCTGCTGGGTCACGGCCTCGATCGCGCCCAGCATGCCAAGTGCCACGATGACGAGCGCCGCCAGCACCTCGATGAGCGTGAAGCCCGAGGCCGGTATCGCGATCCGTCGACGGTTGTCAGCGGGCCGCCGGTTCATCGACCTTGCCTGTGGAGATGCGGCCATCTGCGCTGCCGGCGACGCGGCGCACTTCGTCCGTGCCCTCGCGCCTGAGCAGGATTTCGAAGGGCACGAGGTCGCCCGACGCCTGCACGACGACCTGCGGGGAGACGGGCCTGCCGGTCGGTGGGCGAAGTTCGCGCCTTGAGCATGACGTTGCGGGACTCGAGCCGCAGTTCGAGCCCGACCCCATCGGGCAGGCCACGCTCGCGCAGGAGCGCGTCGTCGGAAATCATCAGCCATCGTTCGGTGCGCGAGTCGTAGCGCAGGAAGTCGTAACCGCGTGTATCCAGGCGGAGACCAAGATCCCGTCCCTGGAGCATGGCCTCCTCGCGTGCCTGCCCGAGCACGGCGGCGAGCCGCGCGCCTTCCTGGTCCATCTCGTGGTCGCCCCCGAGTACGTGGATCGAGACGACCGCCATGCTGCTGATGATGCCGATGATGACGACAACGACCAGCACCTCGAGCAGTGTGAAGCCCGAGGTGCGAATGCCGGCGCGCGCACGCCCCGAACGACTACTCGATGTCCCAGTTACCGATGTCGGCATCGGGACCCGTGCCACCCGGCTCGCCGTCGGCGCCGAGGGTGTAGAGGTCGTATTCACCGTGGCTGCCCGGGGCAAGGTACGCGTACGCATTGCCCCAGGGGTCCTTCCGGAGGCTGTCGATGTATCCGCCTTCCTTCCAGTTACGGATGTTGGGATCCGTCGGGCGCTTGATCAGCGCCTCCAGGCCCTGCTCGGTCGTGGGGTAGCGGAAGTTGTCCATGCGATAGAGGTTGAGCGCCGTCTCGTAGGCGCGGATGTCCTGGCGGGCCTTCGTGACGCGTGCATCGTCGATGCGGCGAATCACGTTCGGCGCCACCAGCGCCGCGAGGATGCCGAGGATCACCACCACGACCATGATCTCGATGAGGGTGAAACCGGCGGCCGACGACCGCGGTCCGCGGCGCTGGAAAATGCCCGTCGGGCGGGCGTCTGGCGGGAATTGCATCGCGTGATCACGCTTGTGGCTGTAGAGTCGTGGAATCATAGCAAATGGCGGCATCCGACCTCCGATCGAACGTGCGCAAGCGCTTGTCCCTGCACGGCGATGCGAACTGGCTCACGGCGGCGGGCTTCGCAGCCGCGCTCGCGGCCCTGTCGCTCGCCGGGCCGGGGCGCAGGCCTGGCTGCGCTACGAGCGGACCGCGGTACTCGCGGGCGAGTTCTGGCGCCTCGCGACCGGTCACTTCGTCCACGGCGGCGGCGCCCACCTCGCGTGGAACCTCGCGGGAGCCGCGCTCGTGTGGTGGCTGTTCGCGGCGGAGTTCACGCGGCGCGGCTGGTTCCTGGTCATGCTTGCTTCGACCACCGTCATCGACCTGGGGTTCATTCTCTTCGAACCGCAGATCGAGTGGTATGTCGGACTCTCCGGCGTGCTGCACGGCTGCATGGCAGCGGGCCTCGCGGCCTGGCTGCGCAAGGAGTCGCGATCCGCTGACGGTGGCCGTGGCGGTCGTATTCGCAGCCAAGCTCGCCTGGGAGCATCTTGCCGGCCCCTTGTCGTTCACGAGCGCGACGCTCTCGCTGCCGGTCGTCGTCGAGGCGCATTCCTATGGCGCCATTGGCGGGCTGCTCGCGGCGTTACTGATCCTTCGTCGCGAACCGCGTGGCGCCGCATCGCTATAATCCGTCGGCAGGGCGGGGGGGCCGCAGGGAGTCGGGGAGAGTCATGTCGCTGGCAATCGTCTTTCCGGGTCAGGGTTCTCAGTCGGTCGGCATGCTGGCTGCGCTCGCCGCGGCCGAGCCGGTCGTGCAGGAGACCTTTGCCGAAGCCTCCGCGGTGCTCGGCTACGACCTCTGGGCACTGTGCCAGCAGGGACCGGAAGCCGAGCTCGGCGCGACCGAAAGGACCCAGCCCGCCATGCTCACCGCGGGTGTCGCGACCTGGCGGGTCTGGCGTCGCCGTGGCGGTCCGATGCCGGTGGCCATGGCAGGACACAGCCTCGGCGAATACACGGCGCTCGTCTGCTCGGAGGCGCTCGACTTCCGCACGGCCGTGGATCTCGTCCGGTACCGGGGCCAGGTCATGCAGCGGGCCGTGCCGCTCGGCACGGGGGCCATGGCCGCCATCCTCGGGCTCGACGACGCTGAACTCGACGCCGCGTGCCGCGAGGCCGCGGGCGGCGAGGTGGTCGAGCCGGTCAACTTCAACGCGCCCGGACAGGTCGTCATTGCGGGTCACGCATCCGCCGTGTCCAGGGCAATCGAGGCCGCGAAGGCCCGCGGCGCGAAACGCGCGGTGGCCCTGCCGGTCAGCGTTCCGTCCCATAGCAGCCTCATGCTCGGCGCGGCCGACGAACTCGCTGCCCGGCTTGCAGGGGTCGACCTGCGGATGCCGAACGTGCCCGCGGTGTACACCGTGGACGTGAAGTGCCACGCGAGCCCGGATGGCATCCGCGCGTCGCTGCGCGAGCAGCTCTTCAAGCCCGTGCGCTGGGCGGATACGGTGCGCGCCATGCTGGCCTCGGGCGTCACGACGCTGGTCGAGTGCGGGCCAGGGAAGGTGCTGACCTCGCTCAACAGGCGGATCGAGCGGCGTCCCGACCTCAAGCTGCTCGCGATCGACGATCCCGAATCGATGACGGCGGCGCTCGCGGCCGCAGGGGTTTGACGCAATGCTCGAAAATGAACTGGCACTCGTCACCGGCGCGTCCCGTGGCATCGGTCGCGCGATCGCCCTCGAACTCGGCCGGCGCGGCGCGACGCGTGATCGGCACGGCTACGACGGAACAGGGCGCGGCTTCGATCGGCGAGGCGCTTCCGGCGCCGGAGTGGAGGGCCGCGGAGTCGTGCTCGACGTTTCCAGCGACGAATCCGTGCAGCGCTGCTTCAAGGAGATCGAGGCCGCAGAAGGGACGCCGTCCATCCTGGTCAACAACGCGGGCGTCACCCGCGACGGCCTGCTCATGCGCATGAGCGCGGAAGACTGGCAGGCGGTGCTCGAGACGGACCTCACGTCCGTCTACAGGACCTGCAAGGCCGTCATGCGCGGCATGATGAAGAGCTCGGCGCGGCCGCATCGTGAACATTGCCTCGGTGGTTGCGGTGATGGGCAACGCCGGCCAGAGCAATTACGCCGCCGCCAAGGCCGGCATGATCGGCTTCAGCAAGAGCCTGGCCCGGGAGGTCGGATCGCGCGGCATCACGGTGAACGTGGTGGCGCCGGGCTTCATCGTCACCGACATGACCGACGCGTTGAACGAGCAGGCGCGGCAGGCACTCCTCGACCAGGTGCCGCTCGGGCGCCTCGGGTCGCCGGACGACGTGGCGCACGCCGTGGCGTTCCTGGTGTCGCCGGCGGCCGGCTACATAACCGGCGAGACGCTGCACGTAAACGGCGGTATGTACATGATTTAGTTGTTGTTTTAGTTCAAGTTGGACCGCTTACCACCCTTAACTTAGAATACGCGCCCCATGCCGGGTACCCAGAGGGAGGGTCCGGCTGGCATCGTTTCCCACAGAGGACTCCGAAGAAAATGAGCACCATCGAACAGCGGGTCAAGGCGATCGTTGCCGAACAGCTGGGGGTGAAGGAAGAAGAGGTCAACAACGATTCGTCCTTCGTAGACGACCTCGGCGCCGACTCGCTCGACACGGTCGAACTCGTGATGGCGCTCGAGGAGGAGTTCGAGACCGAGATCCCTGACGAGGACGCCGAGAAGATCACGACCGTCCAGCAGGCGATCGACTACATCAACGAGCGTCGCAGCCAGGCCTGAGCTGCGACCTGCCCGGCCGCCACGGAAGGCGGTCGAGGCTCACACCTGCCCAGACAGGGGGACGCTGCTTGTCCAAGCGAAGAGTCGTCGTCACCGGTCTCGGCATCGTTTCACCACTCGGCAGCACCGTCGCGTCCGCCTGGGACGGCGTCTGCAATGGCCGCAGCGGCATCGTCACGCTGACGAAGCTGGACACCACCGGATTCCCCGTCCACATCGGCGGCGAAGTCGTCGGCTTCAATGCCGAGGAATACATGTCACCGAAGGACCTGCGGAAATTCGATCCGTTCGTCCCCTTCGGATTCGCGGCCGCTTTCCAGGCCGTGAAGGACTCGGGAATAGAGGTGACCGAGGCGAACGCGGACCGCGATCGGGATCGCGATGGGCGCGGGCATCGGCGGCTTGAGCACCATAGAAGAGACGACGGCCAGGTGGCTCGAGTCGCGCTACGCCGCGCAAGATTTCGCCGTTCTTCATTCCCGGCAGCATCATCAACGCGGCCGCGGGACATGTGTCGATCCACTTCGGCATCAAGGGACCGAACATCGCGCTGGTCACGGCCTGCACGACCTCGACCCACTCGATCGGCATTGCCGCGAGGCTGATCCAGTACGGCGACGCGGACGTCATGGTCGCCGGCGGCGCGGAGGCGGCGTTCACGCCGCTCGGCCTCGGCAGCTTCGGGCAGGCGCGTGCGCTCTCGACCCGCAACGATGAGCCGGCCCGCGCCAGCCGCCCCTGGGACCGCGACCGCGACGGCTTCGTGATGTCCGAGGGTGCCGGTGCGATCGTGCTCGAGGAGTACGAGCACGCGCGTGCGCGCGGCGCGACGATCTACGCGGAGTTCGCCGGGTTCGGCATGAGCGGCGACGCCTACCACATCACTTCGCCGCCGGAAGATGGCGGGGGAGCGTATCTTGCCATGCGCAACGCGGTGCGTGACGCCGGCGTCGCACCGGAGGACGTGCAGTACATCAATGCGCACGCCACCTCGACGGAACTCGGCGATCGCGCCGAGACGGTCGCCATCAAGCGCGCCTTCGGCGATCACGCGGGACGGGTCGCGATCAGTTCCACGAAGTCCATGACCGGCCACCTGCTCGGTGCCGCCGGAGCGGTCGAGGCCATCTTCACGATCCTGGCCATCCGCGATGGCATCGTGCCTGCGACCATCAACCTCGAGAACCCCGATCCGGCCTGCGATCTCGACTACGTGCCCGGCAGCGCGCGCCGCATGCCGCTCACGCTGGCGTTGTCGAATTCCTTCGGTTTCGGCGGCACCAACGGCAGCCTCGTCTTCCGCGCGACGCAGTGACCGACCGGGCAGCCTGGCCCGAGGACGCCCTGCTCGGGTTGCACGCACGATTTCCGGATCGCTACCCGGTGCTGCTCGAGAGCGTCGGCGGCGACGCGCCGCTCGGCCGGTACGATGTCCTGCTGGCCCTGCCGGGTGAACGCCTGACGGGGCTCCCCGACGGACGCATCGTCGGCGGCCGCTCGCAGATCCCGCGCGAGCGTTTCCTCGACGCCCTGGACGCGTGGTGGCACGCCGAGGTGCCGGCGCGCGGCGCGCCCTCAAGGGCACCTTTCGCCGGCGGGTGGTTCCTCTACGCCGGTTACGAGCTGGCCGCAGAAATCGAGCCGAGCGTGCATTTCAGGCAGCCGCATCATCCGCGCGCGATTGCGTGGCGCATGCGTGGGGCCATCGTGCGGGACCGATTGACGGGCGCAGTGTCGTTCCATGCGGAGGAGGGTCGCGACGGTGGACTGCGAGACGACGCTGAGCGCGACCTCGCGCGCGCGCGCGCACCGACGGCCGCCGACTCCGTACTCCTCTGCAGCGAGCTCACCGAAGACGCGCCCGGCGTCTTTCTGCGCGGCGTGGAATCGGTGCTCGACGCCATCGGTCGGGGAGACGTCTACCAGGCGAATCTATCGCGCGGCTGGAGCGCGCGCCTGGCCGGGGGCGCGTCACCCGCAGCCTTGTATCGACGCCTGCGTCGCGCCAACCCCGCGCCATTCGCCGGGATCGCAGCGCTGCCCGGATTCACGTTGCTCAGTTCCTCGCCGGAGCGCCTGCTGCGCATCCACGGCGGCATCGCGAGCACGCGCCCGATCGCCGGCACCCGCCCGCGAGGCAGGACATCGGCGGCGGACGACACGCTGAAGCGCGACCTCGTGCTGAACGAGAAGGAGCGCGCCGAACACGTGATGCTGGTGGACCTGGAGCGGAATGACCTCGGCCGGATCTGTCGCGGTGGCACGGTGCGGGTCGACGAGTACATGACCGTCGAGACCTATGCGACCGTCCACCACATCGTCTCGAACGTGCAGGGTGAACTGCGCGACGGCGTCACCCCCGGCGAGGCGATCCGCGCGGTGTTTCCGGGCGGCACGATCACGGGCTGCCCCAAGGTGCGCTGCATGCAGCTCCTGGCGGAGCTGGAGCCGGCGCCCCGCGACGCGTATACGGGATCCATGGGATACCTGGGGTTGGACGGGTCGCTCGACCTCAATATCCTCATCAGGACGTTGACGGTGTCCGGCGACCGCATCGAGTTCCGGACCGGCGCCGGCATCGTTGCGGATTCATTGCCGGAGGCGGAGCTCGCGGAGACGCGCGCAAAGGCGGAAGGGCTGCTGCGCGCACTCGGGAGACGCGAATGATCGGACGACGGCTGGTAAATGGTTCGGAAACCGCGGGCATCGCGCCCGACGACCGTGGACTGCAGTACGGTGACGGACTCTTCGAGACCATGGCCGCGACGGCCGGGCGCGTGCGGTACCTCGCCATGCATCTCGCGCGGCTCGAGGAGGGCTGTCGTCGGCTGCGGATGCCGATGCCCCCCGCGGGCCTCATCCAGGACGAGTGTGCGCAGGTCCTGGAAGGCATGGACTCGGGGACGGTCAAGCTCACGCTGACGCGAGGTCCGGGGCCGAGGGGCTACCGGCCACCCGCCGATCCGTCGGTCACGCGCATCGTCGTTTCGTCCGCGCCCCGTCCGCGGGGAGACGCGCTCGCGCCGCTGGTGGTCAGGTTCTGCTCAACCAGGCTGGGACTGAACCCGCTGCTCGCCGGCCTGAAGCACCTGAACCGACTCGAACAGGTCATGGCCTGCGCGGAGTGGGACGACCCGGGGATCGGAGAGGGGCTCATGCTCTCAACCGACGGACGACTGATTTCCGCAACGGCCGCCAACGTGTTCCTGGTGGAGGCCGGGCGGCTCGTGACGCCGGACATCCGGGACTGCGGTGTTGCCGGGATCATGCGCCAGGTCGTGCTGGCCGCAGCCGCGGACCAGGGACTGCCGGCGTCGGTCGAGGACGTTCACCCGGATCGCCTCACAACCGCCGACGAGGTCTTCGTGACCAACGCGGTCGTCGGCGTACGGCCGGTCGGGGAACTCGTGGGCCTGCGACGGTGGGCCACCGGTGAGCTCACTCGCGCATTGATTGCGTGCACTGCGTGAGATCGCGCCTGTTCAATACCCGCGTGGCGGTGGGCATTGCGTTGGCCGTTGTGCTGGCCCTGGCTGCCGGATGGCTGGCGCTCGAGCAGTGGCTCGCCGCTCCGATGACCATCGACGCGGAACGCGTGAGGATCGAGATTCCCAGGGGCCAGCCGTTCGCCGTCACCGCCCGGGAACTCGCGCGGCGCGGCGTGCTCGATCACCCGCAGCTGCTGGCGGTCTACGCACGCTTCGAGGGCGCCGACGCACGAATCCGCGCGGGCGAGTACGACATCCCGCGCGGCACCAGCCCACGGCAACTGCTGGTCCTGCTCGAATCGGGCGTGGTCGTCCGGCGCTCGATCACGATCGTGGAAGGCTGGACCTTCCGTGACCTGCGCCGTGTGCTCGAGAAGGACCCCTCGCTCGTGCAGACCCTGGCCGGACAGGACGACGCGGCGGTCATGCGCGCGCTGGGCGAGCCGGGGCTCGTGCCCGAGGGGCTCTTCTTCCCCGACACCTACCTGTACGACAAGGGAACGACGGACCTCGTGATCCTGCGCAAGGCGAGGGCGCGAATGCGCGCCGAACTCGACGCCGCCTGGAACTCGCGTGCCGAAGGCCTGCCACTCCGGAGCGCGTACGAGGCACTGGTACTGGCCTCCATCGTGGAAAAGGAGACGGCGCTGCCATCGGAGCGCCCGCGAATCGCCGGTGTGTTCACCGAGAGGCTGCGATCGGGCATGCGCCTCCAGACCGACCCGACCGTCATCTACGGGCTGGGCCCCGCGTTCGACGGAAACCTGCGTCGGTCGGATCTCGAGCGCGACGGGCCGTACAATACCTACACGCGCACCGGTCTGCCGCCGACGCCGATTGCGATGCCGGGAGCGGCCTCGCTCGCGGCTGCGGTCCGGCCCGACGTGCGCGGCGAGATCTACTTCGTGGCGACCGGCCTGCCGGACGGAGGTCACGAGTTCTCCCGCACGCTCGCGGAACACGAGCGGGCGGTGGCGCGTTACCTCCGGCGATACAGGCAGCAGGGGACGGGACACTGAATGCGCGGCAGGTTCATCACCTTCGAGGGCGGGGAGGGCGTCGGGAAATCGACGCAGATCACCCGCATCGCGGACTGGCTGCGCGCGCGCGGACATGATGTGGCCTGACCCGCGAGCCGGGCGGGACGCCGCGCGCCGAGCAGTTTCGCCGCTTACTCCTCGAGCGGGGCGACGAGCCCATGCCGGAATCCTGCGAACTCCTGCTCATGTTCGCGGCGCGCGCCACGCACCTCGAAAACCTCGTGCGCCCGGCGCTGGAGCGGGGCGCGTGGGTGCTGTGCGACCGTTTCACGGACGCGACTTACGCCTACCAGGGCGGAGGGCGAGGCGTCCCCGTGGTTCACATCGACCTGCTCGCGGACCTCGTGCACGGTGGGTTCGAGCCCGACCTGACGGTGCTGCTCGACGCGCCCGTGGAGATCGGCCTCGCCCGCGCATACGAGCGCAACGGTCACGACGGGCCAGACCGCTTCGAAACCGAGCGGCACGAGTTTTTCGAGCGCGTGCGCGCGGCGTATCTTGCGCGCGCCCGGCGCTGCCCGTTACGGATCCGGGTGGTGGACGCCAGTGGCCCGGTCGAGACGGTCGAGCGCAGCATACGAGGGCTCGTTGAGTCCTTGTCCGGAGACGGTGGATGAGCGACGAAGCCGCGACCGCGCCGGTCCTCCAGCCGCTCGACATGCTGCCGTGGCACGAGCCCGCCCGCGCTGCGCCTGCAGACTGCGTCGACCGGCGCACGGCTGCCGCACGCCGTGCTGGTGCATGGCCCGGCCGGCGTCGGCAAGGAAGTGTTTGCCGCCGCGCTCGCTGCCACGCTCCTGTGCACGGGTCGCGGCGAGGACTTCGCGGCCTGCGGCCGCTGTGCGGACTGCGCACTATGCAGGGCCGGATCACATCCGGACCTGCACTGGCTGCGCCCGCTCGAGGACAAGAAGACGGTCGGTGTGGACCAGGTCCGCGAGGCCTGCGAGCAGCTCGCGATGACCAGCATGCGGCGGGGTTTTCGAATTGCGATCGTCCAGCCGGCGCAGGCGATGACGACGAACGCACAGAACGCACTCTTGAAGACGCTGGAAGAGCCCGCGCCGCGCACGCTCCTGGTCCTGGTCACGTCGCGGCCGTCGCGACTGCTGGCGACGCTGCGCAGCCGCTGCCAGCGGCTGGAAATCGCCTGCCCGGCCGAGCCCGTCGGCGCGTGCCTGGCTCGAGCACGAGGGCGGCGCCCCGATCCCCGGTGGCCTGCTCGACGTCGCCGGCGGTGCGCCGCTGCGCGCGCTCGAAATGGCGCCGCACTACGAGGCGCTGGAAGGCGCAGATGAGCGACCTGCTCGAGGCCTGCTGGCGGGCCGGATCGAAGCCTGCGCCGCGGCCGCGGACATGATGGGCGAGGGGCTGCACGCCCGGCTCGACTGGCTGGAGTCCTGGCTCGCCCAGTTGATACGTGGCCGGCCCGTAGCCGAATGGGACGGGCCTCACGGTTCGAGGTGGGCCCGTGTTGCAAAGGGCCGCCGCCGACAGTGAACATAAGCGGAGCATTCCGGATGGTGGACCGGGTGCGAGAGGTCCGGCGGCTCCTCGAGGGTTCCGCGGCCGCGCAATTGCTGGTCGAGGCCCTGCTGGTCGAGGTCGCCAGCCTGCCGGCGAGGGAAAGGAGTCGTCACGATGGGCCCCGTGACGAGGCAACCGAACAAGCCGGGACTGTTGACGCTCACCATCAAGGACAAGAGCGCCCTCTACCTGGCCTACATGCCGTTCGTGAAGAACGGGGGCCTGTTCATCCCGACCAGCAGCAACTACCGCCTCGGCGACGAGGTGTTCATGCTGCTCAACATGATGGGCGAGGACGAGAAACTCCCGGTGGCGGGCCGCGTCATCTGGATGACGCCGAAGGGCGCCCAGGGCAAGCGAACGGCCGGCATCGGGGTGCAGTTCAGCGAGCAGGACCGCGGCGCAGACGCAGCGCAAGATCGAGTCCTACCTTGCGGGCGCGCTCGGCGGCGACAAGCCGACCCACACGATGTAGCGCCGCTCCGGGCCGTGCGTCAGCCGGACGGCTTCAGCGCCTCGGCCAGGTCCGTCGTCGCGATGCCGCCGCGCAGCACGTGCGCGTCCAAGTCCCGTTCGTTCAGGAGATAGGCCGCGGCCGAACTGCGACGCCCGTTGTCGCAGCAGACGACGTACGGAACTGCCTGGTCCAGTGACTTGAGTTTCAGCCGCACGAAGTAGAGCGGCACGTTGAGCGAGTTTTCGAAGTGGCAGTGCTCGTACTCGCTCGGCAGCCGGACATCCAGCCAGCGGCCGCCCGCCGGCGACGATTTGCCGGGCCTCGGCGTAGTCCACCCAGCGCAGCATCGGCTCGTTCAGCAGCGGGTTGAAGTCTTCCTTGCCGAGGCGCATCACCGCGCCGTCGGTCATCATGGTGACGGTCGCGTTGCGCGTCGCGCCTGAGACCAGCGCTTCCTCGCCGAAGGTGTCGCCCATGCCGAGTTCGGCGAGCTTGATGCCCTCGCGGTTCAGCGGCGTCTCGCGCGTCACGGCGCAACGGCCGCGCGACGATCGACGTAGAAGTAGTCGCCCTCGTCGCCCTGGCGGATGATGGTCTCCCCGGCGGTGAAGTTCACGCGCTGCATCCGCATGAATACGGCCTGCAGGTTCGCCGGCGGGATGCGGTGGAATGCGCGGCTCTGCAGCAGCACCGTCATCCAGTCGCCGCCGGAGCCCGCCGCGCTGCAGTTCGCCGACCTCGTAGGTCCCCGGTCTGGTCCCAGGTCAGCAGCACGTCGAGCAGGTCGCTGTCGATCGACAGGTACTCGACCCGGTCGGACGCGGCGCGCGCCGTGCAGCGCCGCGGCAGGATCGGCGCGATGGCGTGCCGCGCCTCCGGCGATCCTCCCGTGACCGACCCGACGATGCGGCCTTCCACGAGCAGGTCGACCACGCCCGAAACCAGGTAGATCGTGCGCTTGTCCGCGTCGCCCTCCTTGAACAGGATGCGGCCCTGGGCGAGTTCGCGCAGGGCGGTCTTGCGGGCGAGCGCGCGCACGTTCTCGTTCTTCAGGCCGTCGAGTGGCGAGAAGGTACGCAGCAGCTTGAGTTCGAGGGTCGGAATCTCGGTCATCTAGTCCGTCCGCGCCTGCGTCGGCTCGGCGAATCCCGGGCGCTTCGTTGTAGCCCCGAATGCTATCACAGCAGCATCCCGGCCGAGGCTCAGGCGGCGGCGCGCTGCCGGCCAGTCACACGGAAATCACAGATGAGCGGCCGGTGATCCGAGTACGTGACGTCCGCAACGGCGAATGAGTCGACCGTGATGTCGCGCGTATGGAGTATGAAGTCGAGCTCCATTCGCGGCTTGCGCGCCGGATAGGACGGAACGCGGTCGCGGTTCGCGCTGCGCAGCCCCGCCGCCTCCATGAACATCGCCATTTCGTGCTCGCCCCAGAAGGTGTTGAAGTCGCCGGCCACGATCACCGGCTTCCGCGATTCGCGGACCAGCTCGAACAGGTGCCCGAGCTGGCTCTGCCGGTGCCGGAACTTGAGCGACAGGTGCACCAGGAAGACACACAGGTCGTCGAGTTCGAGTTCGATGATCAGTCGCTTGATGCCCGTGTCGAAGTAGTGGAACCGCTCCCCCTCGACCCGCGGCGCCGCCAGGAAGGCGTTGGCCTGCTTGTTGACGATCGGCACCAGGGTATTGAGCGAGTTGGTGCCGTACTTGCACTGGTAGGAGGAGTAGTGCCCCAGCGACTCGGCAATCACCTCCGCCTGGTTCACCCGGCCCGTGCGAATCGACCCCGTGTCCACCTCGATCAGCCCGACGATGTCGGGATCAGCCGCCTTGATGAAGCGTGTGATGCGCTCCAGCACCCGCGGATTGCTGCGCAGGTAACCCGCCCCGGGGACCGGCAGGTGAAAGGCTGCGCCGGTGCCGGTCGCGTAGCGGATGTTGTAGAGGAGGAAGCGCATACCAACTCTCATCTTATCGGGCCGGGGGCCGATCCGGAAACGACCCGGGTAGGCTAGACTACGCGCAGCGCATTCGCCCCACGCCCGTGACGGAGCCACCGTGAGCAGCGTATTACAGAAAAACCCGATCCGGCTCTTTGTCTGCCACGTCTGGATCGAGGACGACGACTACCTCCGCGTCTTCGAGTACCTCGAGAGCGCGGACAAGTTCTTCTATCGGAACACGAGCACTCCCGGGAATCGCCCTACGGGGGACAAGGAGGTACTGCGCGAAGACCTGCGCCGGCAGATCACCGAGGCCGAGGTGGTCATCTTCCTGCGGCGCTCTATCGGCGCCACATGGACTGGGTCGAGTTCCAGCTGCACTGCGCGAAGGCTTTCGACAAGCCGATCGTCGTGCTCGAGCCGTTCGGCTCGCACGATACGCTCGCCCCGGCGGTGCTCGAACTGGGCGACGAAGTCGTACCCTGGGACCTGCGCCAGTTGGTCGACGCGATCAAGCGCCAGGCGCGCCACGAGGAAACCACGCGCTTCGACGTGATCGAATTCAAGCTCGACTGAAGCCGCGGCCGCTAGTCGTCGCCGACCAGCCGCAACTGGCGCGGCGAGCCTGCGGCGTGCTCACGCGCGTCCCGCCCCGGTCGCGCCCCCGACAGCTCCACGTACAGATCGAGGACGCGCGCAGCGCAGGCTGCGGCGTCCTGGTCGGACATCTTTCGTACCGTCGCTTCCACGGGTCCCATGCCGCCGATCGCCTGCGTGCTGCGCAGCGAGGCCATGAGTTCCCGGTAGGACGCGGCGAGTTCCGTTGGCAGTTCCGCCGGGTTGACGTCCAGCAGGTGTCGCACGGTCGCCTCGCACAGCCGCTGTTTGACCGGCCCAGGTCCGACGAGCAGCAGTGCGGCCCGACGCAGATGGCTCAGGCTCCCGGATTCAACGACGTATATTTCCACAAGAGTTATCTTTTAATACAAGCACTTAACAACTTTTATTAATGTCGGTTCTTTACAAGGATACGCCCCCGATCCAAAGAAATCCGGAACTCGTCGAGGGAATATACGCCGCAGCGTGCCGACTCAAAAGCATCACGAACGCTCGCCGGCGAGGCCGGGCGTCCACGCTGCCGCCGCATCGGCCCGATCGGTGGCCCGCACCGGGCGGTCCCGGTAGAGTGACCCGCATGACCCTCAACGTCGCACTGGTCACCGCCCGCGAGGCGCTGGCCCTCGATGAAGACATGCCGCCGCTCGTGCTTGCGCTGCGCGCCCAGGGCGCGCGGGTAGTGACGCCGTGCTGGGACGATCCCGACGTGGACTGGGGGCAGTACGACGTCGCGGTGCTGCGCTCCACCTGGGACTATGCCGAGCGCCTCGACGAATTCCTCGACTGGGCGGAGCGCTGCGCCGCACAGACACGACTCGTCAATTCTCCGGCCATCGTGCGTTGGAACATCGACAAGCACTACCTCGTGCACCTCGCGCACGCGGGCGTGCCGGTCGTGCCGACGCTGTTCGTGGAGCCCGGCGCGGACGCGGCGGCAGAACTTTCCCGATTCCTGGGCGGCGGACCCGGGGCATTCACCGTCGGCGCCTGCGGGCCGTTTGCGCAATTCGTCGTCAAGCCGTCCATCGGGGCGGGCTCCCGCGATGCCGCGCGTTATCGGCGTGAGGAGCAGGGCAGGGCCGTGGCGCATGCCGCGCGTCTCCTCGCCGCGGGACGCAGCGTCATGCTGCAGCCCTACCTCGACCGGGTGGATGAACACGGCGAGACGGCCGTGGTCTACATCGGAGGCCGCTACAGCCACGCCATTCGCAAGGGCCCGCTGCTGCGCCTCGACGACGCGTTCGTGGCCGGACTCTTCGCTCCCGAGCAGATCACGCCCAGGGAGCCGGATGCGGAAGAACTGCGGGTGGCCGAGGCCGCGTTCATGGCGTGCTCCCTGGACGAACCGCTCTACGCGCGCATCGACCTGATCCGCGACGATCGGGGGCTCCCCGTCGTACTCGAACTCGAGCTTACGGAGCCGTCGCTGTTTTTCCTGCACGCCCCCGAGGCCGCGGGCCGCGTCGCGGATGCACTGCTCGGTTCCTAGCCCGACCTGACGCCGTCTGCCGACGAGACGGTTGTTCGAACGCCGCGAGGACGAATCATGGGTCTCGAAATCAGCCCACTCAAGACAGGCGACCGCAGTGAGTGGGAAGTGCTCGCACGGGCGTACAAGGCCTTCTACGAGACGACACTTCCGGATTCCGACTATGAAGGAACCTGGACCCGCCTGATGACCGCGGACGCCATCCACGGGTTCGGCGCACGCGTCGACGGGCGGCTGGTCGGCATCACTCACTACCTGTTCCACACCGGGATCTGGGCGAGCAGGTCCTGTTATCTCGAGGATCTCTTCGTCGACGAGGCTGCTCGTGGTCGTGGCGTGGCGCGTGGCCTGATCGAGGCCGTCGCACGCCGGGCCGGGGAGGAGGGCGCTGGGCGGCTCTACTGGCTCACGCACCAGGAGAATGCCACGGCCCGGACGCTGTACGACCGGGTCGCGAAGTTCAGTGGGTTCGTCGAGTACGAGTACCCGCTGCAGGGCGCTTAGGAGGCTTGCGCAGGGGCTTCGGCGGGACGTGTGATGCAGGGCTGATGTTGAGCAGCCGGCCGGCTACCTTCGTCTTTGCCAGTTCGGCGAGGATCTTGACGGGCAGACCCTTCGGCAGCCCGACGAAGGTGTGATCCTCGCGGATGTCCACGTGGCCGATCTGCCGGCCTTCGATGCCGGCGACGTTGGCGATGGCGCCGACGATGTTGCCGGGCTTCACGCCGTGAACGTAGCCGACATCGATGCGAAAGGTCTCGGTGTCTTCCTCCGACAGGCGCTCGGCCGCCGGGCGCGCGGAGTCCCGCGACTCGGCGCGGGATTCGGGAAACTGCCCTAGATCGGCGGCAACTGAGCCGGCGGCCTCCCTGGCCTTTTCCTTCAGGAGCAGGGGACTGCCGCCCTGCAGCAGGCTCGCGAGCGCCGCTGCGATCTCGATCGCCGGCACGTCCTGCTCGCGCTCGATCTCCTCGATCAGGCTGCGGAACGGCTCCGCCTGGCCAGCGGCCAGTGCATCAGTGATGCGCTGCCGGAAGCGCGCCATGCGCTGCTCGTTGACGTCGGCGATCGTCGGCAGGTCCATCGCCTCGAGCGGCGAGCGCGTGGCCCGCTCGATGTAGCGCAGCATGTTGCGCTCGCGGGGCGTGATGAACAGGATCGCCTCGCCGCTGCGCCCCGCGCGCCCGGTCCGGCCGATGCGGTGGACGTAGGACTCCGTGTCGTAGGGCACGTCGTAGTTCACGACGTGACTGATGCGCTCGACGTCGAGTCCCCGGGCCGCGACGTCCGTGGCGACCAGGATGTCGAGCTTGCCGCTCTTCAGGTTCGCCACCGTGCGCTCGCGGTCCTTCTGCTGCATGTCGCCGTTCAGCGCCGCGACCGCGAAGCCCCGTGCCTCGAGCCGCTCGGCGAGTTCCACCGTCGACTGCTTGGTGCGGGTGAAGATGAGCATGCCGTCGAACGGCTCCGCCTCGAGGATGCGCGTCAGGGCATCCAGCTTGTGCACGCCGCTCACCACCCAGTAGCGCTGGCGGATGTTCGCCGCGGTGCTGGTCCGGCTCGTGATCGTGACCTCGACCGGCTCGCGCAGGTGCTTCTGGGCGATGCGGCGGATCGGGGCCGGCAGCGTGGCCGAGAAGAGCGCGACCTGGCGCGTGGGCGGCGTCTGCTCGAGGATCCACTCGATGTCGTCGACGAACCCCATCTGCAGCATTTCGTCGGCCTCGTCGAGGACGAGACTGGTGATGCCGCCGAGGTCCAGCGTGCCGCGCTTGATGTGGTCCATCACGCGTCCCGGGGTGCCGACCACCACGTGCGCGCCGCGCTTCAGGCTCATGAGCTGCGGCGTGTAGCTCTGCCCGCCGTAGATCGGCAGCACGTGGAAGCCTTTGATCTTCGACGCGTAGCGCTGGAAAGCCTCGGCGACCTGGATCGCGAGTTCGCGGGTGGGGACCAGTACGATGCACTGCGGCGGGCCGCTGCGGACCTTGATCCGGCTCAGGATGGGCAGCGCGAAGGCGGCCGTCTTGCCGGTGCCGGTCTGGGCCTGGCCGAGCATGTCGTGGCCGGCCAGCAGCACGGGAATCGTCGCTGCCTGGATCGGCGACGGCGATTCGTAGCCGGCCTCGACCACGGCTTCGAGGACAGCGGTGCTCAGGCCGAGGTCGCCAAAGGAGGCGACCGTCGGTTCGGTCTTGGGGTCGGGCATGGGGTATTCGCGGCAGCAGCGGCTGGTGTGCCGCCGGACCCTGCAAGGTTACGCCAACCGACTCGGGATGTATTGCCGTGATGACCGGCGCCATCGCGCGTGTCATTGCGGCAAAGGCATGCAGGCATGAAGACCCGTCAGGTGGCAGGATCGGCGGCGCCCCTCACCCGCTGCGCTGTACGCCCAGCCTGGCCAGTCGCACGACGCTCTCCAGCACCTCGAGATACCGCGACCGGTCCTTCGGCGAGAACGGAGGAGGGCCCCCGCCCACACCGTACGCGCGCAGGTCCGCCATGAGTTCACGGGTGGCGAGCGCGTTGCCGATGTTGTCCTCCGTGAACGGTTTCCCGGACGGGCCGAGCACCCGTGCTCCCTTCTCGAGCGCACGCGAGGCGAGTGGAATGTCGGCCGTGACCACGATGTCGTCACGCACCACCTGCTCGACGATCCAGTCGTCCGCAGCATCGAACGACCCCGACACCACCTGGACCCGGACCCGAGGCGCACGCGGAACCGCCATCCAGGAATTCGCCACGAACACGACCGGCAGCCCGTGCCGCTCGGCAACCTTCACGGTTTCCGCCTTCACGGGACAGGCGTCGGCATCCACGTAGATGTGCGGCCCCGGGCTCATGCGACGCTCGTCGTGCCGCCGAACCGCGCGCGCAGCCAGCGGGCGATCTCCATGAGTTCCGCGCCGCAGACCTCGTGCTGCATCGGATACTCGTGCCATTCGACGGCGTAGCCCTGCGACTGAAGCACATCGCGCGTCTCCGTGCCCATCGCGAATGGCACGACGGGATCCATCCGGCCGTGGCACATGAGGACCGGGACATCGCTGTTGGCCGCAGACTTCTCCGCCGCGAGCCGGGACGGGAAGGGGAGATAGGTGGAGAGCGCCAGTACGCCGGCGAGCCGTTGCGGATAGCGGAGCCCGGCGGTGAGCGCCACCGCGCCGCCCTGGGAAAATCCAGCGAGCACGATGCGTGACGGGTGCACGCCGCGCGCGATCTCCTGTGCGAGATACCCGTTCACCCGCTGCACCGACTCCTCGAGCCCGCGGGAATCCGCCCGGCCCTCCGGCGTGAACGACTTGATGTCGTACCACGCCCGCATCACGCAGCCATTGTTCACGGTGACGGGCCTCGGATCCGCGTGTGGGAAGACGAAGCGCACCGGCACGGTGCCCGGCAGCCCGAGTTCGCCTGCGATCGGCACGAAATCCCAGCCGTCCGCCCCGAGCCCGTGCAGGAGCACGACACTCGCCACCGCCGGCGCCGCGGGTTCGAGCGTGACCTCGTGGTCGGTCTGGTGCTGTCGATACGCCATCCGGTAAGCCCTCGGTAATGCGGCCAAGCTTACCCGTTGCGCGAATTTCGGGCGGCAATCCTCGCGTGCGATCCAGCAGAAAGGCGCACGAATTCACGGCCCGATTTCATGCCGATCCCGGTACGCACTTTGCCCGTATCACAATTCGTGCAGGTTCACCGTACCATGCTGGCGTAGACAATCGGGGCAGGGCCACTTCCGGCAACGGCCACCCGTGTTGAGTTACTCATTCACCGGTGTGAAGGACACGCATGACGAACGCAAGCAGGATCGACGCGCGCGACCGGGCGCACGCCTTTGCCTCGCTGGAACTGCAGCGCTTCGACCTGGTCGTCATCGGCGGGGGAGTGACAGGTGCGGGTATCGCGCGTGATGCGGCGTTGCGCGGACTATCCGTCGCGCTGCTCGAAGCTCGCGACTATGCGAGCGGCACGAGCAGCCGCAGCTCCAAGCTGATCCACGGCGGACTGCGCTATCTCCGGCAGGGCGACGTGGCCCTGGTCAAGGAGGCGGCTTCGGAACGGCAGATCCTGCGCCGGATCGCGCCGCACCTGGCCACGCCGGAGATCTTCCTGATTCCAGTGCATTCCGCGGCCGGCACCGCAATCATGCGTGCCGGATTGTGGGTCTACGAGAAACTCGGGAAGGTTCCGGCAGCTGAGCATCATACCGTCCTGGATACGGCAGAACTCGAGCGGCGCGAACCGCTCATGAACACCCGAGGACTGCGGGGCGCAATCGCCTATACGGAGTTCCTGACCGACGATGCCCGGCTGGTACTCGCCAACCTGCGCTCCGCGCAGGCGGCCGGGGCGACCGTGCTGAATTACGCCACGGTCAACGGCCTGCTGCAGGAGAGCGGGCGGGTGGTGGGCGTCACCGCCCGGTCGACGTTACCGGGTGAGGACCGGATGGCGCGGGTGATGGGGCGGCTGGTCATCAGTGCGGCCGGCGTCTGGGTCGACCAGGTGCGCGCGCTCGAGGCGGGGCAGGAGGACAGCCGCCTCGTGCTCAGCCGCGGCATCCATCTCGTGCTGTCCCGCGAACGTCTGCCCGTCAACGATACGATCGTGCTGCCCACGCAGGACAAGCGCATGGCGTACGCCGTGCCCCACGGCAAGTTCACCTACATCGGCACCACCGACGTCTTTCACGATCGCGCGGACTACTGGCCCGAGTTCGACCGGTCGGACGTGGATTACCTGCGAGCGGCGGTCGAGCGGAACCTGCGTACTGCGCCGATTGCGGACAGCGACATCGTCGCGATGTGGTCCGGCATTCGTCCGCTGGTCTCCGAGCCGGGCAAGAAGGCCAACGAGGTGTCCCGCAAGGACGAGATCTGGACCTCGCCAGCAGGCCTGGTCTCGATCGCGGGCGGAAAACTGAGCGCGTATCGGGCGATGGCGGAGCACGTCGTCGATCTTGCCGTGGCTCGGCTCGGCAGGCGTGTCCTGCCGTGCACCACGGCGACACGGCCGCTCGCTGGCGGCGAAAGAACGCTCAGCGCCAGCGAAATCGCTCGCCTGAGTCCCGACGCCTTCGCGGCCGATCGCCTGGCTCGACTCTATGGGGACGAAGCCTCGGAGATCGCCGCCGACGGCGGCGACATTGCCGCGGAGGCGCGGCGTGCGGTGCTCTGCGAAGGCGCGCTGACCCTCGAGGACTACTGGGTGCGGCGCAGCGCGCGCGCCTGGTTCGACGAAGGTGCCGGACTCGACTCGCTCGCGCCTGCAGCGCAAGTCATGTCGAAGCTGCTCGGCTGGAGCGACGCCGATCGCGACCGGCAGGTCGCTTCGTGCCGGTCCATAGAGCGGCAGTCGCGCCGTCCGCTTACCCGGGCATCACGCTCCGACACGCGAGAAGGGGGAATCCCATGAGACGCTGGAACGGCTGGGGCGACGACACGATCACCGCGACCCTGCCCGCCGGGGCCACCGAGTTCCTGGCCGAGGCGATCGGGCCAGGTACCGCGCCACGCGATGCGACGCTCGAGGAGGTCTGCGCACGCATCGACCGCGAGCAACCGTCGCGCCTGGCGGGGTCCCTGCCGCCGCACCCGCTGATTTCGACCCGCGCCGAGGACCGGTTGCGCTCCGGCGTCGGCCACAGCCTCGGGGACTGGATACGGCTGCGTTTTGGCGACGTCGGGCGGCTCACCGATGGCGTCGCCTGGCCGGAGAACGGGGGGCAGGTCCGCGAATTGCTCGCCTGGGCCCAGCAGCGCGGGGCGGTGCTGATCCCTTGCGGTGGCGCCACGAGCGTGGTCGGTCACCTGGCACCGCCCGGCGGAGATCGACCCTGCCTGACGCTCGACATGCGGCGCATGAGCGCACTGCTCGAGTTCGATGAAGTCTCGCAGCTGGCGCGCTTCCAGGCTGGCGTGACCGGGCCGGACCTGGAGACTCAGCTTCGCGCCCGGGGTTTCGTGCTGGGCCACTTCCCGCAGAGCTTCGAGTACGCGACGCTCGGTGGCTGGATCGCGTCCCGCTCTTCCGGGCAGCAGTCCCTGCGCTACGGACGGATCGAGCAGTTGTTTGCCGGCGGCACGGTCGAGACGCCGCGCGGCACGCTCACGATTCCGCCGTTCGCCGCGAGCGCGGCGGGGCCCGACCTGCGCGAGTGGGTGCTCGGCTCGGAAGGGCGCCTCGGCGTGATCACCGAGGCCATCGTGCGCGTCAGCCGCCTGCCGGAGCAGGAGCGCTTCGTCGGTGTCTTCATGCCCGGTTGGGACGCAGGCGTCGCTGCCGCACGCACGCTGGCACAGACGCGCGTACCGCTGTCGATGCTGCGCCTGTCGAGCCCGGTCGAGACGCTGACCACGCTGCGCATGGCGGGCCACGCCGGGCAGATCGCATGGCTGGAGCGTTACCTCGGCTGGAGGGGCGCTGGCGAGCAGAAGTGCCTGCTGATG
This sequence comes from uncultured Gammaproteobacteria bacterium, assembly GCA_963706755.1. Classification (GTDB taxonomy): domain Bacteria; phylum Pseudomonadota; class Gammaproteobacteria; order Steroidobacterales; family Steroidobacteraceae; genus RPQJ01. Next base: position 280,039 of record CAVPNH010000011.1, on the reverse strand, counting down.
CTGGGACTGACCGGCACGCGGCGGCAGGTCAATGCCGGCTGGCAGCAGGCGAGGGCGGTGCTCCGTGCTCATGGCGGCGTATCGACCGGCACCCTGCTCGGCAGGAAGTGGGCTGAAAAGCGCTATACCGGCGTCTATGTACGCAACGCGCTCTGGGACGCCGGATACGCGGTCGACACCATGGAGACGTTCGTGCCGTGGAGCTCGAGCACGTCGACCATGCTTGCGATGGAGAGCGCAGGTCGCGAGGCGCTGGCGCGGCTGGGCGAACGCTGCCACGTCTACACTCACCTTTCGCACGTGTACGGGACAGGCTCGAGCATGTACAGCACGTTCGTCTTCCGCATCGGTGCGGACCAGGCGGCGGCGTGGCAGCGCTGGGCGGCGCTCAAGCGTGCGGTGAGCGAGGCGGTGATCGCGAGCGGCGGCACCATCAGCCATCAGCACGGCGTCGGTCGCGATCACGCGCCGTACCTGCCGGCAGAGAAGGGCGCGCTCGGCATGGCCGCGCTCGCGTCGGCCTTCGATCACTTCGATCCGCAGGGCATCCTCGCCAACGAGAACCTGACCGGACCCCGGGCGTGAACTCGCAGGGCGAGCTGCTCCTGTCCATCGACTGCGGCACGCAGAGCGCGCGTGCATTGCTGTTCGATCTCGCCGGGAACCTGGTGGCCCGCACGCAGGAGCCCCTGAAGGACTACCGCGTGCCGCAGCCGGGCTGGCTCGAGCACGACGGCGAGGGCTTCTGGCAGGCCGCCGCCAGGAGTTGCCAGGCCTTGTGGGCGCGCGATCCGAGCTGGCGCGAGGCAGTGCGCGGTGTCGCCGTGACCACGCAGCGCGCCACCGTGATTCCGGTCGATCGCGACGGTCGCTGCATCTACCCTGCAATCATCTGGCTCGACCAGCGCCGGGCGACGCGCTTTCCGGCCATCAAGCCGTGGTGGCGGCTGGCGATCGCGGTGGCAGGGCAGGCGGATACCGTGAGGCACTTCCAGCGTGAGGCCGAGATCAACTGGCTGGCGCAGCACGAACCGGCGCTGCACGCGTCCACGCACAAGTTCCTGCTCGTGTCTGGCCTGTTGAATCATCGGCTCACTGGCGACTTCACCGACTCGGTCGGTTCCATGGTGGCCTACCTGCCATTCGATTCGAGGCACCAGCGCTGGGCCTCCGCCGCCGACTGGAAGTGGCAGGCGCTTGCCGTACGGAGGGATCAATTGCCGGAACTTCGGCCGGTCGGAAGCATCCTGGGCCAGGTGACTGCGACGGCCAGCGCTGCGACGGGCATTCGAGTGGGAACACCGGTGATCGCCGCCGCCGCGGACAAGGCCTGCGAGATCCTCGGTTCCGGCGCGCTGGCGCCGACCATGGGCGCACTGTCGTACGGCACGACCGCGACGATCAACGTCACGACACCGCGCTACCTGGAGGTCACGCCGGGCATGCCACCGTATCCGGCGGCCATGCCGGGCAGGTTCAGCTGCGAGGTGCAGATCTTCCGCGGCTACTGGATGGTCAACTGGTTCAAGGAGCAGTTCGGTCACGCGGAGCGAGCCGAAGCCAGGACACTTGGCATTGCGCCAGAAGTGCTGTTCGACGAGATGGTCGGCACCGTGCCGCCGGGATCCATGGGCCTGATGCTGCAGCCCTACTGGAGCCCGGGCGTGAAGGAGCCTGGTCCCGAAGCGAAAGGCGCCGTGATCGGCTTCGGCGACGTGCACACCCGGGCGCACCTTTACCGCGCGATCCTCGAGGGGCTGGCCTATGCGCTGCGTGAGGGCCGTGAGCGAATCGAGCAGCGTGGCCGCCTGCGTCTTACGGAGCTTCGCGTCAGTGGCGGCGGCGCGCAGTCCGACGCCGCCATGCAGCTCACGGCGGACATCTTCAACCTGCCCACCGCGCGTCCGCACACGCACGAGACGTCGGGCCTGGGCGCGGCGATCGACTGTGCCGTCGGCCTGGGGCTGCACGCGGACTTCAACGAGGCCGTGGCACAAATGACCCGCATCGGGCGGCTGTTCGAGCCGATCGAGGCGAACACGGTCACCTACGACGCGCTCTACGAGCGCGTGTACAAGCACATGTACGAGCGGCTGGCGCCACTGTATGCAGAGATACAGCAGGTCACCGGATACCCTCGTCTCGACTGACTCCATCCAGGCAATGGGGGCGTGCTCATGGGACTGCGGCAGTACGCTCCGTGAGGGGGCTGGGTTCGAGGAGCACGCGGCACCCAATGAAACTTGGACGCCGCGCCGGGCAGGCGTGGACCCGCACTGGAGCCGGGCCAACAGCCCCTAGCGATTACTCCGGATAGGCGATCTTCGCGCGCAGGCGTAAAAGAAACGCATTACCGGCGGTTTGTCGGTCGCCCTCCGCGAAAGACCACGAAGGACACCGTCTGTTCGCCGGATCAAAAGACGCAACCAGGATGGTTGCGAGGAGGGCGTGATGAAGTAGCTGATCACTCTAGCCTTGGCGTGTCTCGCGTTGGGCGCGGCTCTTGCACTGACCGCGGCTCCAACTCCATCGACTTCAGATCCAATGCTGGACCTTGCCAAGTCGAAGCAGTGCCTTACCTGCCACGATGTGTCCGGTCAACTGACTGCGCCATCGTTCAAAGACATTGCAAAGGAGTACCACGGGGTCAAGAACGCCAACATCTTCCTGGCCATGATCGTCCAGCATGGTGGCACCCAGCACTTTGGGTGCACGATGATGCCCCCCGAGAGCGCACGGGTTAAGGTGTCCGATGCGGATGCGATGGCCCTGTCAGAGTGGATCTTGAGCATGCAGAAGTAGTTGGCGAGCTCGGCGCGCGTTGATGCAACGCGTAGGCGACGCTCTCAACCCGACAAGGAAGCCCGTCCACGCGACGGGCTTCTTTGCATCAAACGGCAGCACGTGGCCGACAGCAATAGGTGATCTGCTTTGCATCGTCAACACCGTCGCCGCGGCGCACGATCCCGGACTCGGAAGGGGACGCCGCTTCGCGGCTCGCGCCTGCGACGGCGCCAGGCAGCCACAACGCACCGTCCAGGGGGTGCTTAATACAAAGTACGCATAATGTATATTATGGTAAATTCGTAACCTGAAATGACGATGCCCGACCGAACAGCCGGTCCGCCAACGGAGAAAACGGAGAACATGCGCTACCGCGATCGGTGGCGACTCATGCCCTCGGAATTTCCAGCAATCACCCGTTCCTGGATGGCAGCAAGCGGCCCAGCCTCGCAGTCGCCGAATTGCTCCTGGACCCGAACAGCTTCGAGCTCACCGCCCGCGACGCCGAGTGCGTGACAACCTTTCTACGCCTCGCCGCCGGCAACCTCTCCGAGGACCAACTCGCCGAGTAAATCGCAGCCCAATCCGCAGAGACTCGCTGACCGGCTTACGCAGAACGAATCCCGGCACTGCGCCTCAGCACGACAGACATCGCCGGAACAATTCTGAACCGTCGCTGAATCCAGAATAGGTTCTTGCGCGAATGGATTCGTCATCGCGCAAGCCGTACGCTGGCTCGCCAGGAACACCCGCGTGTCGACGCACCCCAGGGGAACATTTCGATGAACAGCCTTTTTGAACCGACGAAGCTGGCCGGTCTCCCGTTGCAGAACCGCATCGTCATGGCGCCACTCACGCGGAACCGGGCCGACACGATGGGCGTGCCCAAGCCATTCGTGCGCGACTACTACGCCCAGCGTGCCAGCGCCGGACTGATCATCTCGGAGGGCACCCAGACGAGCTTCGCGGGACAAGGCTACTGCCGCACGCCCGGGATCCACACCCCGGAGCAGATTGCCGCGTGGAAGCGCGTGACCGACGCCGTCCACGCGCGAGGCGCGAAGATGTTCATGCAGTTCATGCACTGCGGCCGCATCGCCCACCCGCTCAATCGGCAGATCGCGGATCCGCCGGTGGCGCCGTCAGCCGTGAAACCCGCCGGCCAGATGTGGACCGACCAGCAGCAATTGCAGGACTACCCCACACCGCGCGCGCTCGACACCGCCGAGCTGCCCGCCCTCGTCGCGGAATTCGTCACCGCCGCACGCAACGCACGCGAGGCCGGCTTCGACGGCGTGGAGCTGCACGCGGCGAACGGCTACCTTCTGAACCAGTTCCTGGCCTCGAACACGAACCAGCGCACCGACGGCTACGGCACCTCGCCGCACGGGCGCATCCGCTTCGTGGTCGAAGTCGTCGCGGCGGTCGCCGCCGCCATTGGGACGGGACGGACCGCGATTCGCGTTTCGCCCGGCCACATGTTCAACGATCTCGTCGACGCCAATCCGCTCGAGACGCACCTCGCGCTGCTCGATGCGCTGCCGACCGCGGACATGGCCTACGTACACGTCATGCTGGCAGACGCCTTCAGCCCGCAACTGAACAACGCCGGCGACCCGCAAGCGTTGCTCCGCACGCTTCGGACCCACGTCAAGGGCGCGCTGATCGCGGCCGGCAACCTGACGCGCGAGAGCGCCCAGGCACACCTGGATTCAGGATTACTGCAACTTGCCGTGTTCGGCCGGCCGTTCATCGCCAACCCGGACCTCGTCGAGCGTCTGAAGAGCGGCGCGCCGCTGGCGTCCCCACGCGCGGAGCTCTTTTACACCGCCGACGCGGAAGGCTACAGCGACTATCCGGCCCTCGTGTCCTAGAGCACGACGCCCGCCGCCCCTGCAAGACAACCGCGCTGCAGCGCGACTCCCTCGCGCTGCAGGTCGCGTGTCCGCCCCCGAAGGCCGCCCTTCACACCGTCTACTCGAGTTCGATGTCGACGATTTCGACGGGTGCGTCGCCGACGTTCTTCAGCCGATGCGTGGTTCCAGATTCGATCCATTTCACCGCGCCAGGCTTCATCTCGACGCTACTCGCGGCACCCTCCGGAGCGGAGATCTCGAGGCGACCCGCGGTGACGGGCACGGCCACGACCCGCAACGCGTGGGTGTGCATCGACGTCGATTCGCCGGGCGCCAGGATTCGCCGAAGCGCACGGACGTGATCGTTCTCGAGAACGACGCGCGGATCGGACGCGGCCGCCTCGGAGCGATCGGTGCTGACGTCGTGCGGGGTCAGCAGCTCGATATACACGTTGTGGAAAGTCGTCTCACCGACGTTACGCACCTGGTGCGTCAGCGCCGCCGGCGTAGCGCCGTAGGCCACCTCCCCTCGATGCAGCCGAAACGTCTTGGCTTCCCCGTCCTTTGGCTGGTCCTCGATGCTCGCGTCCGACAGTCGCACCGACACTCCATCGTGAAGATGCACGTGCCACAGCGTCGTTTCGCCGCGCGGTAACCAGACCTCGAATACTCGTACGTACTCGTTCTCCAGCACGAGCCGATGCGCCGGTTCCTGCTCGATCGGTACCGCCGAGGGCGCTGACGCCTGGGCCCCGCACGCAGCGAGGCTCCCGCAAAGCATCGCCAGACCAGCCGAACGGACTATCCGCCGCATACGACATCCCCCTGTCACCTGGCAGCCCCCGCCGGTTCCATCCCCGGCGCCAACTGCGGAAACGCCTGCGGACCAAAAGCCCCGATCGGCTCATCCGCGAAGAAGACCCTGATCGTCGAGCCCGATTCCGTGGTCCACGGTGTCTGCGTCACGAGCCACTTCTTCACGAACTCCTTGACCGTCTTGCGTGCTTCTTCCCGTTGCAGTTGCAGGTAGGCGGGACTCCCCGCCTTATCCGCCAGCGTCGGCGTGACCTTGCGCTCGAGCGCGTTCAGATCGTCGCTCTTGTTGAAAGGCACCAGGAGCCAGGTGCCTCCAACATCCTTCTGGATTTTCGCCAGGTCCACGGCCACCGGCAGGCTTGGCTTCACCGGCGGCGTCACGACCGTGAACAGGCTGCCTGTCCGGATGATTCTCCACTCCGGCGCCAATTCGATGTGGTAACGGTAGACGGCTGGAACGCGAATGTGCGGCACGGTCTCGCCGACCTCGAAACCCAGCACCGAGTACACGAACTTGGTGTCGAATTGCTCCGTTGCGAGAATCCGCGAAACCTCGAGCAACCCGCCCTTGGTACGCATCACCAGGATCTCGGTGGCCGGCCCGGAGCGGACTTCCTCTCCCTTCCTTGAGAACGGATTGAAATTCCAGGGACGCTGATACAGGAACATCAGCCCCGCTCCGACGCACAGCGCGGCGACCGCCCACAACAGTGTCCTGGCATTTTTCATGGGCTCATTCTTTGCCTTCTGGGGCGTTCCCTACAACCACCCCACGCCAGGCCGCCGTTGAGACTGCCGTCACGCCGTGTCGCGGTTGCGGCACCGCAGGTCGGCAGCACTCCCGGTCGTCCTGCGCTACGCGCCCTTGTCCAGCGGTTTCCAGTGCAGCAATCCGAACAGCAACGTGAGCGCGATGCTGTCGATCAGCGGGCCCTGGTATCGCTTGACGCTCTTGAACGCGACCACCAGTTCGAGCACGTGTGCCGCCAGCAGGATGATGGCGATCTTCTGCAGCCACGGCGTGACGCCGAAGGGCAGCGTGACAAAGATTCCGGCAATCGCCAGCAGGTAGATCGCCAGGCAGACTGCTTTCAGGTTTGTATTCATTGCGATTCCTGTTTTTGAGAGTGTCCTTCGAGGCCACGGACGCATCCGCTACTTCTTCCTTCTCCGCCACTCCGGCAGCACTGCCAGGCGCAGCTTGCCCACCTTGCGACCCGCGATCGAGCTCAGTACCAGCTTGCCGCGGGCGTCCACCGTGCAGGGCACGACGAACACGCTCGGTTTCAACAGGTCGCGAATCGCCAGTGCCGCCGCGCGCCGCTTGAAGAGCGTTGCGCGCGACGGGTCGTCGATCAGCCAGGCGTCTTCCTGGATCTCGTAATAGAGCGAGAACCACGGCAACGTGGCAGACACCAGGAGATACCGGCGCGGGTCGTCGGCATCCGCGATTCGGCGATCGAGTTCCCGCCGCTCCGCAGCCGTGAGAGGCGGCAGACCGCCGTCATTCCCGTCCCGTCCGACCGTCTTCGCCTTACTGCGCTTGATTGCCATTGCACTCTCCACGGCCGGTGGTTACCGGCTCCCACGGTACCCGGCATGATTGCGGTCGGCAACCGCCCTTCCCTGCCCCGCGTCTCCAGGTACAGAATCCGGCCCGTGCCCACTCGCAAACCAGTCAATCCCGATCACGACCGCCTCGATCGCGTCGTGGCCGAAGCACGCAAGTCCCGCGACGAGCGGGAGCAAAGCTACCGCGGCCGGGCACTCAAGTTGTTTCCGTGGATCTGCGGGCGCTGCGCGCGTGAGTTCGACCACACGAACGTCCAGGAACTGACGGTCCACCACAAGAACCACAATCACGATCACAACCCGCCGGACGGCAGCAACTGGGAATTGCTCTGCCTCTACTGCCACGACAACGAGCACCAGCGGCAGGTCGACGCGGCGCCCCTCATCGGCCGCGCCGAACGCGTCGAGGTCGGCACGCACACACCCTTTGCCGACCTCGCCTCGCTCCTGAAGCGCGACGACTGATCGCTCGCGGCACGTTGGCCGTCAGGCGCCTGTGGGGCCGCGATGACATTGCGGGCCCCGTACCGTGCAGATTCCGCCTAGTACGTCCAGCGGAACACGCCCAGCCCGACCACGTTCATAGCCGTGGCCAGGGCGAACAGCGCGACCGGGACCATGACCTTGCCCCTGAGCGTCGGCCGTTCGAGGGCGTACTTCGCGGCAAGGTAGAACCAGAGGTATCCGAATACGAAGATCGGCAATACCTCGACGAGGCCGTGATTCCACCAGCGATAATCCCAGACCAGCAGCCCGCCCTTGTTCAGGGCGAGTTCCACGATCACAGAGATCGCCGAGTAGAAGAGCGCCCAGAACCAGCGGTTCGGCAGGCCGAATACGGTCGCCTTCGGGTCGTCGTCGAGCGACTTGTAGTAGAGGATGCCGACGATGGCGAACATGAACATGATTTCCACGTTCCACCCGACAAGCGTGCGCAGTGCCGTCGGGCCCGGCGCGAGCCACAGTGCGCTGTAGCCGGAGATCGAAAAGATCCAGCCATTGATCGATTCGTTGACGAAGTCCGCCCCGAATACGGCGGCGCCGGCGATGACGGCGTCCCAGTTGCCGCACTTGCGGGCTTCCCGGATCTCCACGATGTAGATGTAGAAGAGCAGCGCCAGCAGCGGCACCACGTACCACTGCAGCGTCGTGAAGTCGCGAAGCCCGACGAGTGCCTGGCGTGCCGATTCGGTCATGGTCGCTCCCGGAGGGACCCGCGGACGGCGGTCAGCGGCTGCCGGGTTGTCCGGCTCCTTACCCTGCGGGACGACTATTGAACGGCGGCCAGGTGCCCTGCATCCGTACTTGTGGCAGGCGGATCACCAGGATGGACCGAAATGCGCTACGCCGCCGGCGGCCTCAGGAACTCGATGAACGCGGTGTCTTCGCCGCTGGGCAGCAGCTGTCCGCGGCGTTCGTCGCCGAGGAATTCGTCCACCAGCTGGCAACCGAGGACGCCACGCCCTGCGCGCAGGTCCGCATAGGTGCCCCACCAGTCGACGACGAATTTTCCGTCGGCCTCCGGGGCGAGTTCCTCGCGCAGCGACTCATCGAAGCCCTGTTGCTCAAGCCGCCCCAGGATCGGCCGGACGCGTTCCTGAAACGCCTCGAGTCCCCGCCCGGGCTCGACGCCGTACATGCGTGGCTCGACTTCGAGCAGGCTGTGTATCAATTCGTCCACGGTGCGGAACCAGACCAGGACCCGGACGGACTGCAGTTCGTCGCTGCCGCCGGTCAGGTATCCGTACGGAAACTTCCGCGGATCCCGGAGGTGAGCTTCAGCAGCGGCCTCGAACAATTCTGACTTTGCCATCGAACGACTCCTTGTGCGGTGACGGCCCCGCGTCATGGGGCGCACCCTGGTGCCTTCCGCCGCGGGCGCCCGCGCGCCGAACGAGCCGCGGCATTGAACCAGCAGGTGCCCCATGGCGTGCGCGACCGGCGTCACGTTTTCCGGCCGTGGAAGCCCCTCGAGGCGGGACATGAATACGCTGCACTGCGGCGAGCTTCCCTCCCCTCGACCACGCGCGCTCCGGCCGTTTGACATTCCGGGCCCCGGAGCCAGAATGCACGTGCGGACAAACGGGGAGGATTTCGCATGGGTAACGGACACTACACATCCGGCTGCGCTTGCGGCGCGGTGCAGCTCGAGCTCAGCGGCGAACCGCCAATCCAGGTCTTTTGCCACTGCAATTCCTGCCGCAGCTGGCTGGGTGCTCCGATCCACGCGGCGACCCTGTGGCCGACGCCGAACGTGAAGATCGTGAAAGGCGCCGACAATCTCGGGCTCTACAAGCGGACCGAAGCCAGCCACCGCCAGTTCTGCAAGAGCTGCGGCGCGCCGGTCCTGGTCGGGCACCCGGCCATCGGGATGACCGACGTGCCGGCGGGGTCGATTGCCGGCCTCAACTACGCTCCGACCCTGCACGTGCATTACGGCGAGAAGGTCATGCCCGTGCGCGACGGCCTGCCGAAGTTCAAGGACTTTCCGAAGGAGTTCGGCGGTTCGGGCGACGTGGTGGCGGAGTAGCTCCGATGCTGCTCACCGCGCCGGGACCGACGCGGGCGCGATCCATCGAGCCCGTGCCGGCCGGCGCCTGTCGGGGTACGCGTGAAATCGCATAGACTCGGCGCCCTCCAGTTCGCTCGACAACCGAGGTCCGCTGGATGCCATTCGGTCTGAGGTCCTGGCTCTCGAAGTTGCTGGCGCGTGACGAGCCAGCCCCGATGAAGGCTCCCGCGGCCGCGAGGAAAGCTCCCGAGCCCTACCACGCCGTCAGCATCAAGCCCGGCGAGGGCTGCTGTGAAGCCGCGGCGCAGCTTGGCGGCATCCGGTTCCTGCCCGCGAGGGCACCAGCACTTCCCTTGCCAAATTGTCGCGCAGCCGTGTGCCGGTGCAGCTACCAGCACTTTTCGGATCGAAGGGCGGGAGACGACCGCCGCGGCCTGCGGACCTGGCGTGAACGCCAGCCAGGCATGCTGGAGCGGCGGCAACTGCGAAAGGGTCGGCGCGCGCGCGACCCGATCAGCTGAAGGCGTACGTCCCCAAAAAAAGAGGCCCTCACGAGGAGGGCCAATCAGGGGGAGAATGGGTGTAGCGTATTGATGCGCCGCACCATTCGCCATCCGTAACAACCGCAATTCGGTTCGCAGAGCCGCTAGCCTGACCGCCGGCGCGACAGACGACTACCGGCGGGCGCTGCGCGCGTCCATGTCGACGTACACGAGCATGCCGCAGCGCGGGCAGGTCGTGGTGTCCACTGGCCCTGCCTCGAACCATCGCCGTCCGCAGTCGCAACGCACCTGCAGGATCCATTGCGCCACGGCGCGCCCGACACGCCGCTCGTCCACCTTCATGCCCTCGGGCATCTGGACGATCTGGGGTAGCGGCCCTTCTTCCTGGCCCTCCTCCCCGGTCTCGACCTCGTCCAGGTAACGCAGCAGCCTGGCCGGGCTGATCAGCTCGGGCATCGAGGCGTCGTCGAATGATTCCACGTGGGGCCGGGTGTCCCCCCTGCCCCCGCTCGTCCCTTCCTGTCCGATCATGAGTACACCCCCGGCCGGCCCGACCCTGGCCTGACTGTAACGATACTACTCCCGCGGGCGCCCGTCAGGTCTTGCCGGCAAGATGGGCCCGGACGGTCTGGTTGATCAGCCGGAGCTCGGCCAGGGTGGTCTCGATGTCGGCGCAGCGCTGCTCGAGTTCGCCGATGGCCGTGTCGGTGCGCTGCAGGACGTACTTGAGCTGCTGCACCCGTCCCTCGCCGTGCGCGCCGTAGAGGTCCAGGTAGTGCTTCATTTCGGCGAGTGGCACGCCGATCGCCCTGGAACGGACGATGAGGGCGAGCCGCGCCCGGTCCCGCCGCGTGTAGACGCGTGCGCCGTTGATGCGCCTGGGGCTCAGGAGGCCCTTGTCCTCGTAGAAGCGGATCGCGCGGGCCGAGACGCCGAAATCTTCGCAGAGCTGCTTGATGCCGAAGAGCTCGGACGTGGCCTCGTCGTGGTGCGCGGCGAGCACCTCGCGCGCGGTGCGCGTCGAGGCCCGGCCCGGCCCCCGCACGCCACCATGCGAGTTCCGCACCGAGGCCCGGGCCGACGCGCGATCCACTGCCACCTTCAGACCACCCGCTGCAGCTTCATGGCGATGCTCATGTCGCCCGCGACCGTGAACTTGCCGGTCATGAAGCCAGTGATGGAGTCGAGCTGGCCGGTCAGCAGCGCCTCGAGGTTCTCCGTGGTGATCGAGATGGTGCAATCGGCGTCGCGGTTCTCGTTGCTCACGGTGTTGGGGGTCGACTTGCCGTCGATCACGATCACCCCGTCCGTACCACAGTCGAACTTGAGCACGGCGTCGAGGCCGCTCTGCTCGCCGACCTTGCCGCGGATGGTTTCGGTGCACTGCTGGAAGTCCATGGTTTGTTCCTTCAGGATGAAATGGGCGGGGCGGATATTAGCATCGCCGCCGCCCCAGTTGAGAAGCGGCTGCCTTAAAGGCGATCAGGTTGACGTTAACGTCATCCGAATGCCTAATACGCGCTCTGCAGGCAGCCCAGGCGGGAAAGCGCATGCCCCACGACTCGACGGCCCCGGTGTCGGGCCACCGTTACCGAAGCGTGTTCCGGGCGGACCTGTTCGCCGGCCAGGTGGCCTGGGTCACCGGCGGGGGCAGCGGCATCGGGCGTTGCGTCGCCCACGAACTCGCCTCGCTCGGGGCCACGGTCGTGGTGAGCGGGCGCACCCAGGAGAAGCTCGACCGCGTGGCAGCAGAGATCGTCGAGGACGGCGGCCACTGCGAGACGCTCGCCTTCGACATCCGGGACGAAGAGGCCGTCAAGGGTGCGGTGACCGAGGTGGTACGCAAGCACGGCGCCATCCACGGCCTCGTCAACAACGCTGGCGGCCAGTTTCCCTCGCCGCTCATGGCGATCTCGAAACGCGGCTTCGACGCCGTGGTCGCAAACAACCTGACCGGCGGCTTCCTGATGATGCGCGAAGTGTTCACGCAGTCCATGCAGAAGCACGGCGGGGCCATCGTCAACATGACGGCGGATTTCCGTAACGGGATGCCCGGCATGGGACATTCGGGCGCCGCCCGGGCAGGCATGAGCAACCTCACCATGAGCGCCTCCGTCGAGTGGGCGCATGCGGGCGTGCGTGTGAACGCCGTGTCCCCCGGCTGGGTGGCCTCCTCGGGCCTCGACACCTACCAGGGGGCCGCGCGCGCGCTGGTCCAGAGACTCAGGAACTACGTGCCGCTGCGCCGGCTCGCGACCGAGGCCGAGGTCGGCGCCGCGATCGTCTTTCTGCTCTCGCCGGCCGCGGCCTTCATCACCGGTGTCACGCTGCAGATCGACGGCGGCGCCTCGCTCGGCAATGCGGTGTTCCCGAGCCAGGACCACGACCGGTCCCGGCCGTTCGACGGCTTCCACCGCGCCATCCAGCCTGAGGTCCTGAAGTAATGCCCGTACTGACCAGCCAGCTGGACACGAGGAGCGCGGCGTTCCAGGCGAGCAGCGAGCGCATGCAGGCGCGACTGGCGGAGGTCCGCGCGCTCGAGGCGCTCGTCGTGAACGAATCGGCCTCCAAGCGCGCGCGCTTCGACGACCGGGGCCAGTTGCTGCCGCGCGAGCGCGTCGCCCGCCTGCTGGACCGGGGCAGTGACTTCCTCGAGTTGAGCGCGCTCGCCGGCCTCGGCATGCACGACGACGACGGGAAGAAGAGCGTCCAGGGGGGCGGCGCGATCGTCGGCATCGGCACGGTGGCGAGCAAGCGTGTGGTGATCTCGGCGAGCGACAGCGCGGTCAAGGGCGGCACCGTCGCGCCCATGGGCCTCAAGAAGTCCCTGCGGGCGCAGGCCATCGCGCGGGAGAACAAGCTGCCGCTGGTCGCGCTGGTCGAGTCCGGCGGGGCAAACCTCATGTACCAGGCCGAGATCTTCGTCGACGGCGGACGCGCCTTCGCGAACCAGGCGCGACTGTCGGCGGCCGGCATCCCCCAGATTGCAGTCGTGCACGGTTCCTCCACCGCGGGGGGCGCCTACCTGCCCGGACTCTCGGATTATGTAATCCTGGTCAGGAACCGCTCCAGCATCTACCTGGCTGGACCGCCGCTCGTGAAGGCCGCCATCGGCGAGGACGCCACCGACGAGGCACTGGGTGGAGCTGACCTGCACGCCACCGTCACCGGTCTAGGCGAGTACCTGGCCGACAACGACGCGCACGCCATCGCCATTGCGCGCGAGGTCCTGGACATGTTGCCCTGGGACCAGGTCCCGCCGCGGGCCGATTCCGCCCTGCCCCGCTACGATGCCGCGGAGCTGATGGGCGTCGTTCCAGCCGACGAGCGGACGCCCTACGACGTCCGTGAGGTGATCGCCCGCATCGTCGATGCCTCGGATTTCCTCGAGTTCAAGGCCCCCTACTCGCCCGACACGGTGTGCGGCCACGCGCGCATCGACGGCCACCGCGTCGGCGTGATCGGCAACAACGGCCCGATCCAGCCCACGGGATCGGTGAAAGCTGCGCAGTTCATGCAGCTCTGCGACCAGAGCGGCATCCCGCTGGTCTTCCTGCAGAACACGACCGGCTACATGGTGGGCACGGTCGCGGAGCGCGCGGGCGCCATCAAGCACGGCTCGAAGATGATCCAGGCGGTCGCGAACGCGCGGGTGCCAAAGTTCACCATCGTCCTGGGCGGTTCGTTCGGCGCGGGCAATTACGGCATGTGCGGTCGCGGCTTCGACCCGCGCTTCATCTTTTCATGGCCGACGGCCAGGACCGCGGTGATGGGCGGCGCGCAGGCGGCGATGGTCATGGACATCGTGAGCCGGGGCAAGCTGGCCAAGTCGGGCGTCCCGATGAACGAGCAGACCGAGGCTGGACTCAAGGCCATGAGCGACCAGCTGAAGCGCCGTCTCGATGCCGAGAGCGACGTCCTCTACGGCACTGCCCGGCTGTGGGACGACGGCGTCATCGACCCGCGCGACACGCGCCGGGTGCTGTCCCTGTGCCTCGCCATCGCCCAGGAGGCGGACGGCCGTACGCTGCACCCCAACACTTTCGGCGTCGCACGTTTGTAGCGCGCGACCCCTCCCAACCCTCGACTCGATCGTCTCCCGGAGATCCAGATGCAACTGACCGACCAGCACCGCCAGCTCGACGATACGGTGACCAAGTTCGTCCAGAACGAAATCAACCCCCACGTCGAAGAGTGGGAGCGGGCCGAAGGATTCCCGGCGCATGCGCTCTTCAAGAAGCTCGGCGACCTCGGCCTGCTCGGCATCAAGTACTCCGAGAAATACGGCGGTCTGGGCCTGGATTTCAGTTACTCGATGGTCATGGCCGAGGCACTCGGCGCAGCGGACTGCGGTGGCGTCCCCATGGCGATCGGCGTACATACCGACATGTGCACCCCGGCACTCGCGCAGTTCGGATCCGACGAGCTCCGGCGCGAGTACCTCGCGCCATCCATCGCGGGTGACGTCGTCGGCTGCCTGGGCGTCAGCGAACCCGGCGGCGGCTCGGACGTGGCGGCGGTCAAGACCACCGCACGCAAGGACGGCGACGACTACGTGCTGAACGGCACCAAGATGTGGATCACCAATGGCATGCAGGCCGACTGGTGCTGCACGCTGGCCAATACCAGTGACGGCTCACCGCACAAGAACAAGAGCCTGATCATCGTGCCGATGGACGCGAAGGGCGTTTCGCGCCAGAAGATCCACAAGATCGGCATGCACAGTTCCGATACCGCACAGATCTTCTTCGACGACGTCCGCGTGCCCCGCCGCAACCTGATCGGCCAGGAGGGCATGGGGTTCACGTTCCAGATGCTCCAGTTCCAGGAAGAGCGGCTGTTCGGGGCGGCGAGCTCCCTGCGTGGCATGGACCGGATGATCGACCTCACGATCGACTACACGCGCGAGCGCAAGGCCTTCGGCAGGAGCATCCTCGACAACCAGGTGGTTCACTTCCGGCTCGCGGAGCTCCGCACCGAGGTCGCAGCGCTGCGAGCCCTCACCTACCAGGCGGTCGAGCAGTACGTGAGCGGCAAGGACGTGACGAAGCTCGCCTCGATGGCGAAGGTGAAATGCGGCCGCCTAGTGCGCGAAGTGGCAGACTCGTGCCTGCAGTACTGGGGCGGCATGGGGTACACGGCCGACAACCTCGTGGCCCGCTCGTACCGGGACTCGCGGCTCGTATCGATCGGCGGCGGCGCCGACGAAGTGATGCTCAGCATCATCTGCAAACTCGAGGGCACCCTGCCGCGGGGTGGCCACTGACCATGGGCGACGCGACGACCATCGCCGTCTCGCGTGACGGCGCCGTCCTGCACCTGACGCTGAACCGGCCCGAGGTTCGCAATGCCATGTCGCTCGCGATGGTGGGCGAGATCGCCGAGGCATTGCGCTCGGCGGAAGGCGACGGCCAGACCCGTGTGATCGTGCTGCGCGGGGCCGGCGGCAACTTCTCCGCCGGGGCCGACCTCAAGGACATGGCCGGCGCCCGGGCGCGCCTCGCCCAGGATCCTGCGGCAGTCATCAAGGTAAATGCGGTTTTCGGCGAGCTGTGCAACGCATTTGCGGACAGCGGCCTCGCCGTCGTCGCAGTGCTCGAGGGGGCGGTCATGGGTGGCGGATTCGGGCTCTCCTGCGTCGCGGATGTCGCCATCGCCGGGGAGAGCACGGTCTTCAGGCTGCCGGAGACTTCCCTCGGCGTCTTGCCGGCGCAGATTGCACCGTTCCTGGTGGAGCGCCTCGGCTACTCCGAGGCGAAGCGGATCGCCGTCACCGGCTGTCGCCTCGATGCGCGCGAGGCGCTCGCCATCCGCCTGGTGCACGAGGTGTGTCCCGCCGCCGACCTGGAGGCGGCCGTCGCACGAACGACCCGGGACATCCTGAACTGCGCGCCGGGTGCTCTCGCGGCCACCAAGGCGCTGGTCCGCAAGGCGCGCTGGACACGGCCTGCAGATCTCGTCCAGGAGGCGGCCGAAGCGTTTTCCCGCGCGGCGCTCGGTCCTGAGGGCATCGAGGGCATGGGCGCGTTCCTGCAGAAGCGCAAGGCAGCGTGGTCCCCGCCGTGAGCTTCAGCAAGATCCTGGTTGCCAATCGTGGCGAGATCGCCTGCCGGGTCATGCGCACGGCGCGCGCGCTCGGCTACCGTACCGTCGCGGTAATGAGCGAGGCCGACGCCGCCACTCCGCACGTTGCGCTCGCGGACGAAGCCGTCCTCATCGGGCCGGCACCGGCGACGGAAAGTTACCTGCGGATCGACCGGATCCTGGAGGCCGCCCGGCGCACCGGCGCGGATGCGATTCATCCCGGTTACGGCTTCCTGTCCGAGCGCGCGGATTTCTCGCAGGCCTGCGCCGACGCCGGAATCGTGTTCATCGGCCCGCCGCCCTCCGCAATCACCGCGATGGGCGACAAGGCCGGAGCGAAGCGGCGCATGACCGCTGCAGGAGTTCCCTGCGCGCCCGGCTACCTGGGCGACGACCAGGGCGACGATCGCCTGATTGCAGAGGGCAGGAAGCTCGGGGTACCGCTGCTGGTCAAGGCGGTCGCCGGCGGTGGTGGACGCGGCATGCGCCTCGTGCGCTCGCTCGACGAACTGCCGGCAGCGCTCGCCGGCGCGCGCCGGGAAGCACTGAGCGCCTTCGGCGACGGCACGCTCATGCTCGAGCGCCTGATCCAGGGTGGCCGGCACATCGAGATCCAGGTGTTCGCGGACCGCCACGGCAATGCAATCCACCTCGGTGAGCGCGACTGCACCGCCCAGCGTCGCCGGCAGAAGGTGATCGAAGAGTCGCCCTCGCCCATCGTGAACCCGGCCATGAGGGCCCGCATGGGCGCCGACGCGGTCGCCGCCGCGAAGGCCGTGGGCTACGTGGGCGCCGGCACCGTTGAGTTCATCGTCGGTGCCGACCTGAACCACTATTTCCTCGAGATGAACACGCGGCTGCAGGTCGAACACCCCGTGACGGAGTGCATCACCGGCCTGGACCTCGTCGAGTGGCAGCTCCGCGTGGCGGCCGGCGATCGTCTGCCGCTCACGCAGGACCAGGTCCGCTTCGAGGGGCACGCGATCGAGGCGCGTCTCTACGCGGAGGATCCGTACTCGGGCTTCACGCCCCAGACGGGACCGGTGCTGCACTGGCGCCCCGACGCGGCACTGCGCCCTGGCGTGCGCATCGACTCCGGCATCTCGGAGGGTGGAGCGGTCACTCCTTTCTACGACGCGATGGTGGCCAAGGTGATCGCGCATGGGCGCGACCGCACGGACGCAATCCGCCGCCTGAAGGCGGCCCTCGAGGACTCGCCATTGGTCGGGCTCCGCAACAACGGTCGGTTCCTGCGCGACCTGCTCGCGCACCCGGCATTCGTCGAGGCGCGGATGAACACCACGCTGCTGGACGAATGGGCCGCACAGGGCGAACCGCTCCTGGTAGCCCCGGCCATCAGCGACACGACGTGGCGCCTTGCCGCCGCGGTACTCGCCACGCGAGACGGCGGCAGCCGGCGGCCGGCGAGCGTCGCCGCCTGGGACCTGACGCTGCAGGCGGGTGAGGAGCGGCGCGTGCTGCGCGTGTGGCCGCAGGGCCAGCGCATCGAAGTCGCCTCGGGCGTCGCCGCTGCGACGGTCATCGACCTTGGCTCGTGGCGCGGTCACGAACTGCGTTATGCCGAGAATGGCGTGCAGCGCTCCGTCGTGTGTGTCCCGGACGGCGACGCGCTGCACATCGTCCAGGACGGCGCCGTTTCGACCCTGCGCGAGGTCTCGCCCTGGCCTTCGGCGGACAGCGCCATGGACCTCCGGCTCGCGCGGGCGCCCGTCGCGGGCACGATCGCCGCGGTCAGCGTTGCCCCGGGCGACGTGGTCGAGGCCGGGCAGCAACTGGTCTGCGTCGAGGCGATGAAGATGGAGATGTGGCTCGTCGCGCGCAGCGCCGGCCGGGTGCGGGCCGTCCATGTCGCGCTCAAGGACAGCGTTGAATCCGGCGTGGTGCTGGTCGAGCTCGAAATCGCGGAGAAAGACTGATGGACAAGGCGATCATCACCTGCGCCCTGACGGGCGTGCTGACAAACCCGAAACAGCACCCGGTGCCGGTCACGCCCGCGCAGATGGCCGCCGAGGCGCGCGACGCGTTCAATGCGGGCGCGAGCGCCATGCACGTGCACCTGCGGCGCCAGGAAGAAGGCTCGGGTCACCTGCCGAGCTGGGACCCGGACGTGGCGGATGCCATCGTCAGTGCCATACGGGCCGCCTGCCCCGGCGTGATCATCAACCTGACGACCGGCGTCGTGGGCAAGGACGTCTCGGGACCGCTGGCCTGCCTGCGTCGCGTGCGACCGGAGGCGGCGGCGTGCAACGCCGGGAGCCTCAACTACCTCAAGATCAAGGACGACGGCACCTGGGCGTGGCCGCCGATGGTGTTCGACAACCCCGTCGAGAAGGTCCAGCAATACCTGGGCGTGATGAACGAGCTCCACATCCATCCCGAGTTCGAGTGCTTCGACGTCGGTATCGTGCGCTCGGTCGGCATGTTCCTGAAGGCGGGCATGTTCTCGGGCGTGCCCGAGGTGAATTTCGTCATGGGCGTGGCGAGCGGCATGCCCTGCGACGCCGACCTGCTTGCGCTCCTCCCCCGCTACGCGCCTCCAGGCGCCGTGTGGCAGGCGACACTCATCGGGCGCGCGGAGATCTGGCCCGTGCACCAGAAGGCCGCGGATCTCGGCGGCATGCTGCGCACTGGCCTCGAGGACACGTTCTACCTGCCGGGTGGTGACAAGGCGTCCGGCAACGGCGTGCTGATCGAGGCGCTGGCCGGCTGCGCGCGCAATGCTGGACGAGAGGTGGCAACGCCCGCCGAGGCGCGCGTCATGCTCGGGTTACGTCCGCAGGCCTGATCGGATCGCGCCCTACTGCCAGACGACCGGGCGGCGCGCGCCGACCCAGCGCTCGTAGTGCTGCGAATAGACCGCTTCGATGCGGTTGCGCTTCACCTTGAGCGTGGGCGTGACGAGGTCGTTGTCCACCGTCCACACTTCACGGACGATCACGAGGCAGTCGAGTTGCTCGTGCGGGTCGAGCGTCGCGTTCACGACCGACAGGTGCGCCGCCAGCGACTCCTCCAGCACGCCGCGTGCGGTGGATTCCGATGAGCGCTTCGCAGCCTCGGCGTTCAGCATCACGAGCGCCACCGGCTGCCCCAGGTTTGCGCCCGTCACGCAGCAGGCTTCCACGGCGGCGTGCGTGACGAGCCGGTCTTCGATCGGCGCTGGTGCCACGTACTTGCCCTTGCCCGTCTTGAAGAGGTCCTTGACCCGGCCGACGATGCGCAGGTTGCCCTCGGCGTCGATCTCGCCCTTGTCTCCAGTGCGCAGCCAGCCATCGTCGGTCATGGCCTGCCGCGTCTGCTCCGGGTCGCGGTAGTAGCCCAGCATCAGGCCCGGGCTCCACATCTGGATCTCGCCGGACGCGGGATCGACCCGGCACTTGATGCCGTCGTAGGGCGGGCCGACCGTGCCAGGCCTCGGCGCTTCCCGCAGCGTGGCATGAGAGATGCCACAGTTCTCCGTCATGCCGTAGACCTCGGACAGCTTGAGCCCGAGCCTCGCGTACCAGCGCAGCAGCTCGGGCGGCATGGGCGCCGCGCCGCCGGACGCAATGATGCACTGGTCGAGCCCCAGGGCCTGCAGGACCCGGCGTCCAACCACCCGCCCCAGCACTGGTATCCGAAGCAGGCGGTCGAGTTTTGCGGCGGGCATCTTCGCCAGCACGCCCTGCTGGAATTTTACCCACAGGCGCGGCACGGAGAAGAACACCGTCGGCCGGGCGCGCTGCAGGTCCGCCGCGAAGGTCTCGAGCGACTCGGCGAAGTACACCCGCATGTTGATCGCCAGCATCCCGTGCTCGACGAGCGTCCGCTCGGCGACGTGCGCCAGCGGCAGGTAGCTGAGGACTCGCCCGTTCTCCTGTACGCCGAGGCGCCGGAGCGCGGACTCGATCGACCAGGCGAACGTCGCGAAGCTGTGCATGACGCCCTTCGGCACGCCGGTCGTCCCCGAGGTGTAGATGATGGTCGCGAGTTCGTTCCCGTCACGCACGCGGTTCCCCTGCAGCGGCGGAGTCGCGGCGACGATGGCGTCCCAGGTCGGGAATCGCTGGCGGGCGAGAGCGGCAGGCTGATGCGCGGCAGTCCCTCGGGCACACCGGCCCGCATGGCGTCCCAGCCATCGAGCTTGCCGACGAAGAGCAGGCTGGCCTCGCAGTGGCCGAGAATCTGCCGCACCGTGCCGGCCGCCAGCGTCGGGTACAGCGGCACCGACACGTAACCCGCCATCCAGATGGCGAAGTCCGCCATGAGCCAGTGAGCGGTGTTCTTTGCGAGCAGTGCGATACGGGATCCCGGCTCGAACCCCAGGCCCTTCAGGTGTGCTGCCATGCGGCGCGACTCGTCCATGAGCTCGCGCCAGGTGAAGTCACGCACGATGCCGCCGCCCATTGGTTGCGTCAGGGCAACCTTGTCCGGGCAGGTCTGCTCCCAGTGGTACAGGCGCTGCAGCGCAAGCTTATCGGGCGCGACCGAGTCTTTCATCGTCTCCCCCCCCGGAGCAATTCGTTCTAGTGTAGCGAAATCGGCTTCGGCCAGGTCTCCCGTCCGTCCGGGGTGCACCTCGCTACTGCGCCCGCACCTCGCTGCTGAACCGTCGTGGTTACTGCTGCACGTAGATCTTCACGACCTCGTAGAGGAAGCGCCGGCCGTCCATCAGCGACTGAACCAGCATGCGCTCGTTGAGTCCGTGGGCATGGCTGCCCTCCGCGTCGCTGAACATCCCGGACATCCCGTAGGTCGGAATGCCGGCGGCGTTCAGGAACCTGCCGTCGGTTCCGCCCGTGGACAACGTGGGAATGACCGGTACGCCCGGCCAGATACCGGCTGCGACTTTGCGCACGGGATCCATGATCCGCGGCGTCAATGGCGGCGCCGGCGCCATCACGCCGGGCTCGCCGACGAGATTCACCTTGATGCCGTCGTCGGCCAGGATGCGCTCGAGGTCCTTCCGCACGGTCTCGATCGGGACGCCGGGCAGGATGCGGCAGTTCACGTTCGCGCTCGCCCGCTGCGGCAGCGCATTCGGCGCGTGCCCCCCTCAATCTCCGTGGTTACGCACGTAGTGCGCAGCATGCCGTTCCAGCTGGGGTTCGCGGCCCACAGTCCGTCTGCGGCCGCGGCGTCGGAGGGATCCTTCAGGATGGCGCGCATGTCCGCCGCGATGTCCGGCGGCGAGAGCTTCGCCTGAGCCTCGAAGTAGGCGCGCGTGGTGTCGCTCAGGCTTGCCGGGAACTGGTAGGCCGCAAGCCGCATGAGGCCCGCCGCGAGCTCGTTGATCGCATTCTTCCGGCCGGGACGCGAACTGTGGCCACCGGGGTTGGTCGTCTCGAGCATGAAATCCTGATAGGTCTTTTCACCGGCCTGCACGTCGAGCGCGACCGGCTTGCCATCGGGGCCGAGCAGGCCGCCGGCACCCTCGTTCAGGACGAACTGCGCCTTGAGCGTCTCGGGATGCGTCTGCATCAGCCAGCTGCACGCTGTTGAAAGTGTCGGAGGTCTCCTCCCCGCAGGTCAGCGCAAGCTTGAGCCCGCGCTTCGGCTGGAAGCCCTGGGTCTTGAAGCGAACCAGGATGTCGGTAAACACGGCCGCCATCGCCTTGTCGTCGCTCGAGCCGCGCGCGTAGAAGTACCCACCCTCCTCGACCAGCTTGAACGGATCACGGGTCCAGTCCGCGCGATTCGCCTCGACCACGTCGATGTGCGCGAGCAGCACCAGCGGGCTCGAGCGACCGGTCGCTCCCCGGCAGCTCGGCGATCAGGGCACCGCTCTTCGGCCGGTCGGGCGGCGCGAGCACCTGCATCGAGTCCCGGGGCATGCCGGCCGCCTGCAGCCTCGCGGCCATCGCCTCGGCCGCCTCGGTGCAACTGCCGGACGACAGCGTGGTGTTGATCTCGACCAGCTCCTTGTAGAGCGAGCGGAACGACGCCTCGCCGGTGTCGACGGAAGCGGCCGCGGCCTGGAGCCCGAGCGGGCCCAGGCAGCCAAGGGCGGCGGCAATCCAAGGCAGGGACGGTGCGAGGCGTGTCCTGTTCATCTTCATCTGGCGAATTCCTGGAAGGGGACCGGACCGGCAGGCTAGCCCCCGTGCGGCGCCGGCGCAAGCGCGGACGCATAGAGGGGGACAGTGCTAGAGGTGGCGCTCAATCAGCGCGTGCACGTTGACCCGCGCCCGCAGGCGGCTGCAGATCAGGAAGGTCCCGAGGAGCTTCCGGTGCAGGAAGATCGTCTGCGGTGGCGGGGACCTGAGGCCCTGCTTCATGGCCACGGACAGCCCGAGGTCGCGCGCGCGCCCGATCATCCCGGACGCTGCGAAATCATAGGGCCCGCGGTGTGCAAAGGGTTCGCAGGTGAGCCGGATGATGTCCACGACGCCGCGCGCCCGCTCCGGGCTGTCATCGGGGTGGATGTACCCGATATCGGTCGCCGCCACGCGCACGCCTTCTGCGTCGCCTGCGACCACAGCGCGGCACACGCGTCGGTAGTGCTCGGAGAACTCCCTCGGAAACTGCGCGACCGAGCCCAGGTCCAGGAGGCCGATCTGCTGTGTCGCCGGGAGATAGAGGTAGTTGTCGACGTTCGGGTCGGTCTGCATGAACTGGTAATCGAACATCTCGCGGAACATGAGTTCCTGGAGGGTCCTGGCAACGGCGTTGCGGGTCGGCTGCGGCACGGCCTCGCTCGTCAGCGTCTCGAGCGGGTCGCCGTCCATCCACTCCATGGCGAGGATGCGGCGAGTCGTGAGCGTACGGTGGATGCGCGGCACGACGACCGACGGCATGTCGGCGACGAGCTTCGCGTAGCGCTCGAGGTTCCGCGCCTCGCTCTCGTAGTCGGTCTCGAGGTGGAGCTGTCGCTTCGCCTCAGCGGCGATCGCGTCGATGTCCATCGTCACCGGCAGGAAATCCAGCCGCCGCAGCAGGCTCGCCAGGTTGTTGACGTCACTGTCCACGCTGCGCGCAACGCCGGGGAACTGCACCTTGAGCGCGAGTTCGCGGCCACCGTGCGTCCGCGCGCGGTGGATCTGCCCGATAGAGGCGGCCGCTGCCGGCTCCATATCCAGGCGTGCGAACTTACTCTCCCAGCCCCGGCCGTACTCGCGCCCGAGCACGCGGCGCAGCTGCGAGTCGGGCATGGCGTAGCCCTGGGACCGCAGCATCGAGAGCGCATTGCGGAATTCCGCCGGGATGATGTCTTCGCTCTGCAACGACAGCATCTGGCCGAGCTTCATTGCCGGGCCGCGCAACGTGGCCAGCCTGCGCGCCAGCATCGCGGCATTCCCCGGCGTCAGCATCGCGGAGGCGAGGTCGGGGCGCTTGCCCTTCGACAGCTGTCGCGCCGTTGCCGCAGCCGCCGACAGGGCGAGTTCGCCACTGAGCAGCCCGAAGCGCAGCAGGCGTGCGGCGCGGGACGTGGGTACCGCGCTGCGTTTACGTTTCGGATCGCTGGACATCGTCGAACTGCTCCGTGCCCAGGGGTGCGTGCCGCGTCCTCCGCCGGGACCCGGCGCGCGGCGACTCAGGAGGCCGCTGGATCAGCCGGCCAGGACGAGTACATGTGCAGGCGCCCGGTGCGAATGTCGCAGAGTGCGCGTCGGCGCTGGCCTTCCGTCGTCCACTCCTTGATCGCGACACGTGCCGGAAGCTGGACCGGGGTCAGGAACTGGCTTTCGATCCGTACGCCCCTGGCCAGCGCGGGCACGGGCCGCTGGGCGAGGCTGCGCGCCAGCGACCACATGCCGTGGCTGATCGCGCCGCGCAGGCCGAAAAAACGCGCAGCGCGATTGCTCAGGTGGATCGGATTGAAGTCGCTGGACACGCGCGCGTACGACCATGCCGTTTGACGCGTGACCTCGAGTTCGCTGAGCACCGTCGCGTCCTTCGGCGCCTTTGGAGGGCGCGGCGGCCGTCCTCCGCTGCGCTGGACGGACTCCGGCCAGCGCGACAGAAACACGCAGGTTTCCCTCCACACGGGCCGGCCGTCGCTGGTGACATCGGTGACCATGTCGAAGGCGATTCCCGCGTCGGTTCGCTGGTAATTCCGCGCCGAGACCGCAAAGTCGAGGCGCATGCCCAGGCGCAGTTCGCCCATGACTTCAATGGCGTTCGAGACGTGGATGAGTCCCATCGGCCGCAACGGGAAGGATCCGCAGGCGAAGATCTCCAGGTGCAGCGGCATGGCGAGCACGTGCAGGTACGTCGGCGGGATGCCGTCGCCGAATCCGCAGACGGCGGCGTACTTCTCCACGCTCGGCGCGGCAAGCTTCACGCCCGAGACAGTCGCCGTGAATTCCGGTGGATCTGTGACTTCGGTAACCGGCGGCCGTTTCGTCCCCAACACGCGGGGGTACGTGGCGAGCCCGGTCGGCAGTTTCCTCAGGCGCAGGTGGACGGACGTTCCCACGACCTAGGGTGCCACCTTGTTGATCACCACGGAAACATCGGGCGGCCCGCCCTTCGCGCTCTGCACCGTGCCGACGAGGTCGCCGGGTGCCGTCATGGGCGTCCCGGCGAAGGCCACCCGGGCGACGATCTCGACGTTGTCCACGGACGACAGGTTACGGCCCTCGACCATGGAGTTGGCATCGCTCAGGACCACGGTCGTGGGCAACTGGTCGCTGGACAGGCGCAGGGCTGCGAGCGGCGGTCCCGGAATGCCGGGCTCCCGGGCCGCGACGAACAGGGCGGTTCCCGGCTTCAACTTGCCTGCCAGCGCCGGATCCAGTGAAACCGCGACACGGATGGTGCGACCCTCGGGAGCGGCAGCCTCACCCGCGGCCGGGCCGGCCACGCTGCCACCCATCCCGCCCGCCATCGCGGGCGCGCCTTCGGATGCCGGGACCTGTACGCCAAGTCCCGCAAGCTGCTGCACGACGATTTTTCGGATCTCCGGAGGCGGGTTCGCATCGAGCAGCTTCTGGAAGCGTGCCTTCGCTGTTGCGTTGTCTCCCGCACGCATGGCCATGATGCCGGAGTACCAGAGGGCCTTGCCGTTGCCCGGATCGGCCTGGATCGCGGCGTCCAGGATTTCCTTCGCCCTGCCCTGCTGCGAGGGATCCTCGGCCAGCACCAGCGCCTCGGCGAGGTCGAGCAGCAGGCCCGCGTCTTTGCCACCCTCGATCGCGTCGGCCTTCTCGTATGCGGTAACGGCCTTGTCGGCCTGCCCCGTCACGAGGTAGGTGCGACCGAGCATGCGCCAGCCTTCCGCGTCCTGCGGGTTGGCCGCAAGGCGTTCCTCGAGTTGTATCGCGGCGGCCTCGAGCGACTCATTGCCCTCGCCCTGCGCGTGCCCCGGCGGCGCAGCCTCAGCTGCTTGCGGGTTCTGCCAGGGGAAGTTGGACACGCCGGAGTAGAACGCCACTGCCGCGAGCGGCAACGCGATCGCGGTCGCCACGAGGGCGATCGTCGCCCTGGGTGCGTCGGGTTTGCCCTTGGCCGGCGCGGGGACCCGCCTCACCAGCGGAATGGCGACCAGTACGATTGCCGCGACGATCATCACGGCGCAAATCAGGATGAAAGGTGTCACGACTGGCCGCCCTCCGGGCCTTCAGATTCCAGTTTTGCCTCTGCGGCCCGGCGCCGGACGACGCGCACGAGGCAAAGGCGCCCATCGCGAGCAGCAGTACGGGCGCGGCCCACAGCAGGAAATTCATGCGCGTCATGCGCGGACGATAGAGCACGAAATCGCCGTAGCGGGCGATCATGAAGTCGCGGATCTCGTCGTCCGTCTTGCCGGCCGCGATCATCTCGCGCACTTCGCGCCGCAGGTCGCCGGCAAGGGTTGCGTTCGAGTCGGCGATAGTCTCGTTCTGGCAGACGAGGCAGCGCAGCTCGCGGGTGATGTTCTCGTAGCGCGCCTGGAGCGCCGGGTCGTCGAAGGCGCGCTGGGTGTCGATGGCCAGTGCGCCGCCGGCCCACGCAATGGTGATCGCGAGCAGCAGCGTACGAAGGACTCTGTTCACGTCTGCGCTCCTTTTCCGGCCTTGGCGGCCGCGATTCGCGGCAGGAATTCCTTCGCCCAGACCTCCAGGGTCATGGGCGCGATGTGCTTGTAGAGCACGGTGCCGTCCGGGCCGATCAGGAAGGTCTCGGGCGCCCCATAGACGCCCCAGTCGATGGCCACGCGTCCCACGGCGTCGGAGGCTACGGCGGCGTACGGATTGCCGAGATCGCGCAGCCACTGCTGCGCCGCGGCGCTGTCGTCCTTCCAGTCCAGGCCGATCAGCGGAACCGCGTTCTGCTTCGCGATCTCCATCAGCACGCCGTGCTCCTGGCGGCAGCCACCGCACCAGGTGCCCCAGACATTCAAGACCCATGCCTTGCCCTTGAGATCCGAGCTCGCAACTGGATAGGCAGCGTCTTGCAGGCTCGGCAGGCTGAACTCCGGCGCCTGCTTCCCGATCAGCGGCGAGGGCACGTAGGATGGGTCGCGCTGCAGGCCGACGTAGAGGAACGCCCCGAGGACCAGGAACAGCGCGAACGGAATGATGAATTTCCACATTTGATTCGAGCCCTCGTCAGCGCGCCGGCGCCCGGCCGCCCTCGGCGACCCGCTCGGAAGCCGCCTCCCGCCGCGGTCGATAGCGGCGGTCGGTGATGGCGACGAATCCGCCGAGCGCCATGACCAGAGCGCCGAGCCAGATAAACCGGACCATGGGCTTGTACTGGACGCGCATGCTCCAGCTGCCGTCGCCGAGGTCCTCGCCCATCGCCACGAACAGGTCGCGGTTCCAGTCCACCTCGATGCCCGCCTCGGTCATCGGGCTGCGCTGCACGCGATACACCCGCTTCTGCGGGTGCAGTACGGCGATCTCCTTGCCCGCGCGGCTGACGACGATCTCCGACTCGATCGCCTGGTAGTTGGGACCGGGCGCCTCGCGTGAGCTCTTGTAGGTGAAGTCGTAGCCTTTCAGCGTGACGCTCTGGCCGGGCCGCAGTGCGACGTCCTTCTCGATCTTGTAGGACTGCGTCACGGTCACGCCGATCGCGAACAGGCCGACGCCGATGTGCGCCAGTGTCATGCCGACGACGCCGCGGGACAGCGACTGGCGACGACGCAGGCGCTGCACGGGCTCGTACAGCGACGACAGGATGACCCAGCTTCCCGCCATCAGGCCGACGCATGTCATGAAATGGAAGCTGCCGTAGGCCAGGATCGGCACCAGGACGCCGAAGGCCAGTGCCGCGCTGAACAGCATCACGAGTGGACGCTTCATGTCCTCGAGCTTTGCCTTCTTCCAGGCAGCGTGCATGCCGATCGCAAGCAGCAGCACCAGCGGCAGCATCGGGACGATGAATACCGTATCGAAATACGGCGGACCCACCGAGATCTTGCCGAGGTTCATCGCGTCCAGGAACAGCGGATACAACGTCCCGATAAGGATCAGCGCAGCGGCGACGAGCAGCAGCAGGTTATTGAAGAGCAGGAAGGACTCCCGCGAGACGACCTCGAACCCGCCCTTGGCGCGAAGCGCCGGGCCGCGCCACGCGAAGAGCGCGAGCGAGCCGCCGATGCAAATGCTGAGAAACGCCAGGATGAAGAGCCCGCGGCTCGGGTCGCTGGCGAACGCGTGCACCGAGACCAGCACGCCCGAGCGCACCAGGAAGGTGCCGAGCAGGGAGAGCGAGAACGCGATGATCGCAAGCAGCAGCGTCCAGCTCTTGAAGAGCCCGCGCTTCTCCGTGACGGCGAGCGAGTGGATGAGCGCCGTGCCGACGAGCCAGGGCATGAACGACGCATTCTCCACCGGGTCCCAGAACCACCAGCCGCCCCAGCCGAGTTCGTAGTAGGCCCACCAGCTTCCGAGCGCGATGCCGACCGTGAGCAGCATCCACGCGACCGTCACCCACGGTCGCACCCAGCGCGCCCAGGCCTCGTCGAGCTTGCCTTCCAGAAGCGCAGCGACGGCGAATGCGAACGGGACCGCCATCCCGACGTAGCCCGCATAGAGCATCGGCGGATGGAACGCGAGCGCGGGGTCCTGCAGAAGCGGGTTCAGGTCGCGACCGTCGGCGGCTGCGGGGAGCAAGCGCTCGAAGGGATTCGAGGTGAGAAGGATGAAGAGCTGGAAGCCGACGCTCACGATGCCAAGCACGCCGAGCACACGCGCGGCATAGCTCTCGGGCAGGTTGCGGCTGAATACGCCAACGGCGACCGACCAGGTGGCGAGCGCCAGCGCCCAGAGGAGCAGCGAGCCCTCGTGCGCGCCCCAGACCGCCGTGATCCGGTAGAACTTCGGCAAGGCCGAGTTCGAGTTTCCCGCGACGTACTGCACCGAGAAATCGTTGTGATAGAAGGCCCAGCAGAGCGCCAGGAACGACATCACCACGAACACCCATTGCCCGGTGACGGCCGGGCGCGTAGCCGCCATCCAGCGCCGGTTGCCGAAGGCCGCGCCCGCGATGCCGAACCAGGCCTGTGCGACCGCCAGCAGCGTCGCGATGATGAGCGCGAAAAGACCGATTTCCACTACCATTTAATGCTCCCTTTGAGCCGTGCGCTCAGGTGCTGCCCTGGGCAGCGGCCGCATGCGGCTTGAGGCTCTGCTTGACCTCGGGCGGCATGTAATTCTCGTCGTGCTTCGCGAGCACTTCCTCAGCCTTGAAACTGCCATCCGGCTCGAGCTTGCCGCGCGCGATCACGCCCTGCCCTTCGCGGAACAGGTCTGGCAGCACGCCCGTGTAGCTCACTACCATCTGTTGTGCGTAATCGGTGAGCGTGAAGTGCACCTCGAGGCTGCCTGGCTCGCGCTTCAGGCTGCCGTTCTCGACCAGCCCGCCGACGCGGAACGAGCGGTTGTCCGGCGCCTCGCCGGCCTTGATCTGCGAAGGACTGTAGTAATAGAGCAGGTTCTTCTGGAACGCCTTCATCGCGAAGGTCGTGGCGATGCCGACCCCGACCAGGATGACGGCCACCGTTATCATGCGTTTCCGGCGCGGTGTCATGTCCGGCCCTCCTTGTTTGCAGTTACGCGACGCAATGCCTGGAGCTTCTGCTCGGACTCGTTGCGCCGTGCCGACGTCCAGTTGAGGACCAGCACCAGCGTCGTGAGGCCGTAGGCGGACCAGACGTATCCGGCGTAACCGCCCATGTGGAGAAAATCTCTGAGGCTCATATTCCACCACCCTCCTTCAGCCACGAGGCATTCCGCTCGCGGCGCAGGATCTCGGCACGCAGGCGCCGGCAGATCAGCCAGCCGAAGTACAGCTGGAAGCCGGCGATCATGATGAACAACGGAATCAGCATCGGCAGCGCGATGGACGGTTTCGCGAGCTTGGTTACGCTCGCGGCCTGGTGCAGCGTCGACCACCACTTCACCGAGTAGTGGATGATCGGGACGTTGATCACGCCGACGATCGCGAGCACGGCGCTGGCGCGGTCTGCCCGCTGCGGCTCGTCGAACGAAGAGCGCAGCGCCATGTAGCCCAGGTACAGGAAGAGCAGGATCAGCTCGGAGGTGAGCCGTGCGTCCCACACCCACCAGGTGCCCCACATCGGCTTGCCCCAGATCGAACCGGTCGCAAGCGCGAGGAAGGCGAACGACGCGCCGATCGGCGCGGCCGCGGCCGCCGCCGCGTGAGCCAGCTTGATGCGCCAGATGAGCCCGATCCCGGCCGCGACCGCCATGACGACGTAGCCGAACATGGACATCCACGCGCTCGGCGCATGCACGTACAGGATGCGGAACGCGTCGCCCTGCTGGTAGTCGGCGGGTGCCTTCACCAGCCCCCACCAGGTCGCGAGCAGGATCAGCCCGAGCGCCGGCCAGCCGAACCACGGCGCGAGCTTGCCGAGCAGGCGGTATGCGTGCGGAGGCGAGCCAAACTTATGCAACCAGATCCACATGTAAGTCCTTTAACCGGGTCATTCCCCGGGTCTTGTCAACTCTCTACGCTGATCCGGATGGCCGCCGACATGGCGACCGGCCCCAGGCTCAGTACCAGGAAGAAGATGGCAGCGAGCAGTTGCAGCGGGCCGGCCGGCGAATCGCCGTCCATGGCCATGGTCACTGCCCTCGCCCCGAAGATGAGCAGCGGCATTGCGAGCGGCAGCACCAGCAATGACAGCAGCACGCTCCCTCGCCGCACGCCTACCGTGAGGGCTGCGCCGATGCCTCCCAGGATGCTGAGCGTGGCAGTGCCGAGGAGCAACGAGGCGACCAGCGTCCCCCAGGCCGCAAACGGCAGGCCCAGGGCCGTGCCCATGATCGGTGCGATCAGGACGAGCGGCAGCCCGGTCAGCACCCAGTGGCAGGCGACCTTGGCCAGCAGAAGCCAGCCCAGGGGCTGCCCGGACAGAACCCATTGCTCCATGGTGCCGTCTTCGACATCCGAGCGGAACAAAGATTCCAATGCCAGCAGGGAAGCCAGCAGTGCGGCCACCCACACGACGCCACTCGCAATCTTGCTCAACTCGTCCAGGTCGGGCGTCGTGGCCAGCGGGAACAGGGTCGTGACGACCACATAGAAGATCAGCGGCTGCGCCACCTCGTCCCACCGGCGCCAGGCGAGCGTCAGGTCGCGCCGGAACACCAGCCGCGCGGCCGAGGAAACCGCTGCACGACGCATCAGCTGAGCTCCAGGCGTCGCAGGTTCGGCGACTGGTCGAGCAGACGCTGGTGGGCCGCCGCGAGGGCGAGCCCGCCGTGGCTCACGTGGTCCTGGATCAACTCCTCCACCAGGGCGATGCCCGCCGTGTCGAGATTGGTCACGGGTTCGTCGAGCACCCAGAGAGAGGCCTCCGCGAGTAGCAGCCGGGCGAGCGCCAGCCGCCTCTTCTGGCCCGCCGACAGCGAACGGGCCGGCAGGTCACCGCGCGACAGGATTCCGCAGCGCTCGAGGGCGGCATCGATGTCCTTGCCCGTGAGCTCCTGGCGCAGCCCGGCGAGGAACCGGAGGTTCTCGCGGGCAGTCAGGTCGGCTTTGAGCGAATTCGGGTGGCCGAGGTAGCCGAGCTGGGCGTGAAACTCGTCGGCCACGCCCCGCACCGGCCGGCCGCACCAGTCGATCTCACCATGTTCCGCGGGAAGCAACCCGCAGACGACCCGCAGCAGCGTGGTCTTGCCGACGCCGTTGGGACCGGTGATCTTCAGGAACTCGCCCGCGCGCACGACGAACGACACGTCCCGCAGGATGTGCCTGTCGCCACGCCACGCATTAATCGCTCGAGCTTCGAGCACGGCCCCATCGGGCATTCGATCCTCCGCCAACGCACTTCCGGTCTGACCGCCCGGAATTGGTCCGGAGGGGCGACTCAAGTCGCGGCGGAGTCTAGCAAATCGGACATCAATCTTGCGCTGCGGGATGCCGCAGCGCAGCATTCTCGATTGGCTCGAGGAGTACGAGTTCGACCCCCTCCTCTACGCGATCACCGGGCTTGACGGGGACCGATAGCACCGTTCCGTCCCAGGGGGCGGCCAGCGAGTGCTCCATCTTCATGGCCTCGAGCACCACGAGCACCTCGCCCGCCGCGACCCGCGCCCCGGCCTTGACCCGCACATCCAGTACATGGCCAGGCATCGGAGCCATGAGGTGACCCTCGTACTCGGCCGAGGCGTGGTGCGAGGCCCCGTCGTCCTCCTGGACCTCGAACCTAAGGCAGTGCCGTCGCACGATCGTCGTGCCGTGCCCGCATTCGACATGGGCCGTGACGGGACGCCCGTCGATCGTTCCAGAGACTTCGCCCCCGGGGCCTGGGGCGAGCACCGCCTCGTGCTCCCGCGCGTCCAGCGCGATCACCTGGCCCTCCCGGGACCCTGTCCTGGCGACGACCCAGTGACGTTCATCGCCGATCCGGAGGGCGAGCCGGGTGGACGGCTCCCCGTTCATGCGGAACCCGCCGGCCGCGCCCCAGGGCGACGCGGTCGCGGCGCCCTCCTCCTGCGAGCCCCGCGCGAGCTGCAGCTGTGCGGCGGCGGCGAGAACCCAGGCGTCCGCTCGCTCTGCCGGGGTTTCCCCGACCGGCTGCAGGGTCTGCTCCAGCATGCGCGTGCTGACGTCCCCCGCCCTGACCGCGTCCGCCCCGAGAATTTCCCAAAGGTAGCGCGCATTGCAGCGAACGCCCTCGACCTCCACCTGCTCGAGCGCGGCCCGCAACAGGTCGATGGCGCCGGTCCGCTCGGGATGCCAGGCGATCACCTTGGCGATCATCGGGTCGTAGTGCACCGTCACTTCGTCGCCTTCGCGCACACCGCTGTCCACGCGGACGTGCCGAAGCGACTCCGGAAAGCGCAGGCGGTGCAGGCGACCGGTGGACGGCAGGAATCCACGCTCCGGGTCCTCCGCGTACAGCCGTGCCTCGATCGCATGCCCGCTGCGTCGTATGTCAGCCTGCGCTAGCGGCAGTCGCTCCCCGGCCGCGACACGCAGTTGCCATTCGACGAGGTCGAGACCGGTGATCATTTCGGTGACCGGATGCTCCACCTGCAGGCGCGTGTTCATCTCGAGGAAGTAGAACTCGCGCCCGTCGTAGAGGAACTCGACCGTGCCGGCCCCCTGGTAAGCCACGGCGCGCGCGGCGGCGACCGCGGCCGCGCCCATCGCCTCGCGAGTGCGCTCGTCGAGCCCCGGCGCAGGCGCCTCCTCGACCACCTTCTGGTGGCGCCGCTGCAGCGAGCAGTCGCGCTCGAACAGGTGCACGGCCGAGCCGTGAGCATCCGCGAAGACCTGGATCTCGACGTGCCTGCCCTTCTCGACGAAACGCTCGAGCAGCACGCGATCGTCACTGAAGGACTTCGCGGCCTCGCGGCGCGCCCCGGCCAGCGCCTCGGCGAAATCCTTCGCCGCGCGCACGATTCGCATGCCCTTGCCGCCGCCGCCCGCGGTCGGCTTGATCAGCAAGGGGAAACCAAGGCGCTGCGCCTCGCGCACGAGTCGAGCCTCGGACTGGTCGTCCCCGTCGTAGCCGGGCAGGACCGGGACGCCGGCCGCCGCCATCAGCTGTCGCGCTTCGCTCTTCGAGCCCATGCGCAGGATCGCGTCCTCGGGCGGGCCGACGAACACGACCCCCGCCTCGTGGCAGGCACGCGCGAAGGCTGCATTCTCGGACAGGAATCCATAGCCGGGATGGATCGCCTGCGCTCCGGTCTCCCGTGCCGCGGAAAGGATGCGACCCATGTCGAGGTAACTTTCCCTGGCCGCCGCCGGGCCGATGCACACGGCCGCGTCCGCGAGGCGCGTGTGCAATGCCCCCCGATCGGCCTCCGAGTAGACGGCGATCGTGCGCACGCCGAGGCGGCGGGCGCTGCGAATCACGCGACAGGCGATCTCGCCCCGGTTGGCAATGAGCAGGCTCTGGAGCATGAGCGCCTACATCCTGAAGATGCCGTAGGGGGTCTCGCCTTCGTCCGGCCGGCAGGTCGCGGCGGCGAGCGCGAGTTTCAGGACCTCACGCGTGTCCACGGGATCGATGACGCCGTCGTCCCAGAGCCGCGCGCTCGCGTAGTACGGGTGTCCCTGCGTCTCGTACTGGGCACGAATCTCTTCCCGGAACGCCTTCTCGTCCGCCTCGGGCCAGTCCTCGCCGCGGCGTTGCCCACCCTCGCGCCTCACGATGGCGAGCACCGTCGCCGCCTGTTCGCCTCCCATGACGGAAATCCGCGCGTTCGGCCAGCTCCACAGGAAGCGGCCGCCGTAAGCACGCCCGCACATCGCGTAGTTTCCCGCCCCGAACGAACCCCCGATCACGACCGTGAACTTGGGGACCGACGCACAGGCCACGGCGGTGACCATCTTCGCGCCGTCGCGCGCGATGCCGCCCGCCTCGTACTTGCGACCCACCATGAAGCCGGTGATGTTCTGCAGGAAGAGTAGCGGCACGCGCCGCCGGTTGCAGAGTTCCACGAAGTGCGCGCCCTTCAACGCCGACTCCGAGAACAGCACGCCGTTATTGGCAACGATGCCGACCTGGTAGCCGCCGATGCTCGCGAAGCCGCAGGCAAGGGTCGTGCCGTAGAGCGCCTTGAACTCGTCGAACTCCGAGGCGTCCACCAGCCGCGCGATGACCTCACGGACGTCGTAGGGATGCCGCGTGTCGCGCGGCACGACCCCGTAGAGCGACTCCGCCGCGTAGCGCGGCGCGCGCTCGACGGCGGGTGGCGGGCGCGATCCCGTGCGGTTCAGTCGCGTGGCGAGCCTGCGCGCCATCCACAGCGCGTGCGCGTCGTTGTCCGCGAGGTGGTCCACGACGCCCGACTGCCGCGCGTGCACGTCGCCGCCGCCGAGCGTCTCGGCGTCCACGCGCTCGCCGGTCGCCGCCTGCACCAGCGGCGGACCGCCGAGGAAGATCGTGCCCTGTTCGCGCACGATGATCGACTCGTCGCACATCGCGGGCACGTAGGCCCCGCCCGCGGTGCACGAGCCCATCACCACCGCGAGTTGCGGGATCCCGCGCGCCGACATCTGCGCCTGGTTGTAGAAGATGCGGCCGAAGTGCTCGCGATCCGGGAAGACCTCGTCCTGGCGCGGCAGGAATGCCCCGCCCGAGTCGACGAGGTAGATGCAGGGCAGTCGGTTCTCGAGTGCCACGTCCTGCGCACGCAGGTGCTTCTTCACCGTGATGGGATAGTAGGTACCGCCCTTCACCGTCGCGTCGTTGGCGACGATCACGCATTCGAGGCCGCTCACGCGGCCGATCCCGGCGACGACGCCCCCCGAGGGAATCCACTCGCCGTAGAGTTCGTGGCCTGCGAGCTGCCCGATCTCGAGGAACGGCGAACCGGGGTCGAGCAGGCGGTCCACGCGATCGCGCACGAACATCTTGCCGCGCCCCTCGTGCTGCTTGCGGGCCGCGGCGGATCCGCCCTGCTTCACCTTGTCCACGAGTTCGCGCAGGTTCCGCGCAAGGCCGCGGTTCACCTCCGCGTTGCCCGCGTAGTCCGGGGAGACCGGGTTGATGCGACTTTCTATTACGCTCACGTTGCCCCCTTTGCGCCCGCGGAGCGCCGGGCCGCGTCGGCCAGTATCCGCTCGGCCTGGCGCATGTGCGGCTTGTCGAGCATCCGGCCGTCGAGCGACAGTGCGCCCGTCCCCGGCGACGCCCGGAATGCCTCGAGCACCCGGCCGGCCCACTCCACCTCGGCGTCCGTCGGCCTGAATGCGGCGTGGATCGGCTCGATCTGCGCAGGGTGGATGGCCATCTTCCCGGTGAAGCCCTGCCGACGGGAGTCCCGCGCCCGGCGCTCGATCACCGCCGCGTCACGGATTTCCGTATCCACCGTATCGATCGCCGCGACGCCCGCGGCGGCGGCCGCGAGCAGGCACATCGTCCGGGCGTGGACGAACGCCGGATCGAATTCCCCGTTGCCCGACTTGTTCGAGAGTGCGCCCAGGTCTGCGGCGAGATCCTCGGCACCCCAGGTGAGACCGAGCACCCGCGGCGGCGGAGTCGTGAAGCTCGCGGCGTTCAATACCGCGGCGGCACTCTCGGTGATGAGCGGAATGAGCGCAACACTGCCCACAGGCAGCCCGGCGCGCGCCTCGAGCGCCTCCATCCAGTAGCCCGCCTGCAGCACGTCCGCGCCGCTGCGGGCCTTGGGCAGCATGATGCCGTCCGGCCGCGACTCCATCACGGCGGCGAGGTCGCGGAGCGCATCGTCCGACCCGACGGGGTTGATGCGTACCCAGAGCGGGACGCTGCGATCAGCGGCGCCGAGATACCGGGCGATCTCTCCCCTCGCCGCGGGCCGGCGCTCCGGCACGACCGCGTCCTCGAGGTCGAAGATGACCGCATCGGCGCCACTCGCGACCGCCTTGGCGAATCGCTCCGGCCGGTCGCCTGGCACGAAGAGCATCGAGCGCATCAGGCGACCGCCTTGCGCTTCATAAGTGCCGTGCGCTTGCAGGCCGCGACTTCCTCGCCGCGCTGGTTGAAGCAGCGGTGCACGAAGACGACGATGCCCGTGTCGGGCCGCGAGCGGCTCTCGCGCATCTCGTGCACGAGGGTCTCCGTGCGCAGGGTATCGCCGGGAAAGACGGGCTTCGGGAAACGCACCTCGTCCCAGCCGAGGTTCGCGATCGTCGTGCCGAGCGTCGTGTCCGCCACGGAGACGCCGACCATCAGGGCGAGCGTGAAGCAGCTGTTCACGATGCGACTGCCGAACTCCGTGCCCTTCATGTACTCCTCGTCGAGGTGCAGGGCCGCCGGGTTGTGCGTGAGCGCGCTGAAGATCAGGTTGTCGGCCTCGGTGACGGTGCGACGCAGCACGTGCTCGAAGCGCATGCCGACGCTGAATTCCTCGTAGTACAGCCCTCCCATCGCCATGGCAGCACCCTCAGGTCGTGACCGCGTAGAGTTCGCGCCCGATCAGCATGCGGCGGATCTCGCTCGTCCCCGCTCCGATCTCGTAGAGCTTGGCGTCGCGCAGGATGCGGCCCGCCGGGAACTCGTTGATGTAGCCGTTGCCACCCAGCGCCTGGATCGCCTCGAGCGCGACTCGCGTCGCCTGTTCCGCCGCGAGCAGGATGCAGCCGGCGGCATCCATGCGCGTGGTCCGGCCACGGTCGCAGGCCTGCGCCACCGCGTAGACGTAGGCGCGGCAGGAGTTGGTCGCGGTGTACATGTCGGCGATCTTGCCCTGCATCAGCTGGAAGCTGCCGATCGGCTGGCCGAACTGCTTGCGTTCGTGAATGTAGGGCAGCACGAGGTCGAGGCTGGCGCGCATCAGGCCGAGCGGCCCGCCCGAGAGTACGACGCGCTCGTAGTCGAGGCCGCTCATGAGGACCTTGGCACCGCCGCCGACGGCACCGAGCACGTTCTCCGCCGGCACCTCGCAGTTCTCGAACACGAGTTCGCAGGTGTCCGACCCGCGCATGCCGAGCTTGTCGAGCTTCTGCGCCGTCGAGTATCCCTTGAACCCCTTCTCGATCAGGAAGGCCGTGACCCCTCTGGTGCCGAGCGTGGAGTCCACGGTCGCGTAGACCACGAGCACGTCGGCCGTCGGGCCGTTCGTGATCCACATCTTGCTGCCGTTCAACACGTAGTGGTCGCCGCGCCGTTCGGCGCGCAGCCGCATGCCCATGACATCCGAGCCGGCGCCGGTCTCGCTCATCGCGAGGGCCCCGAGGTGCTCGCCGCTCACGAGCTTCGGCAGGTATCGCGCCTTGTGCTCGGGGGTGGCCCAGCGCCGGATCTGGTTCACGCAGAGATTCGAGTGCGCGCCGTAGGACAGCCCGACGGATCCCGACACCCGGCTGATCTCCTCCATGGCGATGACGTGGGCGAGGTAGCCGAGACCCGAGCCGCCCCATTCCGGGTCGACCGTAATGCCGAGCAGGCCCAGCTCGCCCAGCTTCGGCCAGAGGTCACGTGGAAACTGGTTGCTGCGGTCGATCTCGTCCGCACGCGGCGCCAGCTCAGCAGTGGCGAAGGCCCGCACGGTTTCCCGCAGGAGGTCGAGGTCCTCGCCGAGTCCGAAGTCGAAGTCCACCACGGTCGAAACCCCGCACACTTGCCAGCCGAATCAGGCCGATATATTGTCCGACAATCTTGTGATCCGTCAACAATCCCGTATTCAGTCAAATGACGCGTAAGCCCGCCCCCGCACCCGCCACCGCCACGGCCCGGCGGAAGCGGCCCGAACCCCAGGAGGCGCAACCCGCCTACGGCCGGGTCGCGGCCGATCTCGAGCAGCGCATCCTCAAGCGCACGCTCAAGCCCGGCGACCCCCTCCCCTCCGAGACCGAGCTGGCACGGCAATTCGGCGTAAACCGCTCGACGGTCCGGGAGGCCGTGCGGCGGCTCGAGTCGGCTGGCCTCGTCGGCCGTGCCGCGGGCACCAAGCGACTCCGGGTGACCCGACCCGGGCAATCCGCGACCGTGTCCAGCATGAGCCGCGCCCTCACGCTCGACGACGTGACCTTCATCGAGCTCTGGGAGGCCATGCTCGCGATCGCGCCGCGAACGGCCGCGCTCGCTGCAGCGCACTCGCGCCCGGAGAACCTCGAGCGCCTGGAACTCTGCATCCGCCAGGTCGAGACCGCCCGCAGCTCCGAAGGCGCCGTTGGCGGCGTCGTGGACTTCTTCGGCTCGCTCGCCGCGACCAGTGCCAATCGGGTGCTGGTGCTCGCCATGCAGCCCGTAACGCGCCTGCTGGCGCCGTCGCTGCGGCGGATGATCGACCGCGTTCCACAGGGCCGGTCGCGCATCGTGGTCGCACAACGCTGCGTCGTGGAGGCGCTGCGCAAGGGAGACGCCGAGGAAGCGTTGACCTGGATGACGCGGCATGTGCAGGACTTCCGCCGCGGCTACGAGGTGGCAGGCATCCCGCTCGAGACACGTGCCGCGGATGTATGATTTACCCGCACCCGTGCCCGGGTGGCGGAACTGGTAGACGCAAGGGACTTAAAATCCCTCGGGGGCGACCCCATGCCGGTTCGATCCCGGCCCCGGGCACCAGCCTCATCAGCCGCACCACGGTTTTCCGCGCTGCCGGTCGGCACCCACGCCGCCTATAGTCCCCGCCCACGAACGCAGCGCTGGCGCCACAGCGCTGCCGCAACGGCTCCGAGGAGGACCACCATGAGCGACACTGTGCACCGGACGATGGGCCAGCAGTCCGGCCGACGATCCTGGGCCGAACCCTGGA
This sequence comes from uncultured Gammaproteobacteria bacterium, assembly GCA_963706755.1. Taxonomy (GTDB): domain Bacteria; phylum Pseudomonadota; class Gammaproteobacteria; order Steroidobacterales; family Steroidobacteraceae; genus RPQJ01. Next base: position 241,317 of record CAVPNH010000011.1, on the reverse strand, counting down.
AGATCAAGATGGTCGAGCCGCTGCGCATGACCAGCAGCGAAGACCGCGTCCTGGCGCTGGCCGACGCCGGATACAACACGTTCCTGCTGCGCTCGGACGACGTCTACATCGACCTGCTCACCGACAGCGGCACGAACGCGATGAGCGACCGCCAGTGGGCCGGCATGATGCTGGGCGATGAGGCCTACGCCGGCAGCCGGAATTACTACCACCTCGAGGACGCGATCCGGACCTTTTACGGCTACGAATTCATCGTGCCCACGCACCAGGGGCGCGGCGCCGAGCACCTCCTGAGCCAGGTGGCGATCAAGAAGGGCCAGTACGTGCCTGGCAACATGTACTTCACGACCACTCGCCTGCACCAGGAACTCGCGGGCGGCATCTTCACCGACGTGATCGTGGACGCCGCCCACGATCCTGCGGACCTGAGCCCGTTCAAGGGCGACGTGGACCTCGCGAAGCTCGAGCGGCTCATCGCGACGCACGGCGCGGGAGGCATCGCCTACCTGAGCCTCGCGGCGACGGTGAACATGGCCGGCGGCCAGCCGGTCAGCATGGCGAACGTGACCGCGCTGCACGCGCTCTGCCGCCGGCACGGCATACCGCTCTACCTCGACGCGACTCGCCTCGCGGAGAACGCCTTCTTCATCCAGGAGCGAGAGCCCGGATATTCCGGGAAGCCGATCGCCGAGATCGTGCGCGAATTCTGCAGCCACACGGACGGCGCGTGGATGAGCGCCAAGAAGGACGCACTCGTGAACATCGGCGGCTGGCTCGCGGTACGCGACCACGCCCTCTTCGAGGAACTGCGCAACCTCGTGGTCGTGTACGAGGGGCTGCACACCTACGGCGGCCTCGCGGGGCGGGACATGGAAGCCATGGCGATCGGCATCGCCGAGTCCATGCAGGACGATCACATGCGGGCGCGCATCGGCCAGGTGCGCTATCTCGCGGAACTGCTCGAAGACTGGGGCGTGCCGATGGTCCGGCCGGTCGGCGGCCACGCGATCTTCCTCGACGCACGCGCCTTCTACCCGCAACTGCGCCAGGACCAGTTCCCGGCCCAGACGCTCGCCGCGACGCTCTACCTCGACTCCGGCATACGCTCGATGGAGCGTGGTGTCGTAAGCGCCGGTCGCGACCCGGCGACGGGCGATCATCACTATCCGAAGCTCGAACTCACGCGCCTCACCATCCCGCGCCGCGTCTATACGCAGGCGCACATGGACGTGGTTGCAGAATCGGTCAAGGCCGTCTACGACGCGCGTGCTGCGGCTCGCGGCCTCAGGATGGTCTACGAACCCAGGTACCTGCGCTTCTTCCAGGCGCGCTTCGAGCCCGTCAGCTGAGGGGCTGGAACCGGGCGGTGAAGTGCCGCAGGCGGGGCGGCTGGGAGACGATGCGCAGCCCCCGCAGCCCGTCCTTCCTGCGCACGACTTCCTCGAACACCTCGACGAGGTAGTCGGCGTGCGACTGCGTGTAGACGCGGCGCGGCATGGCGAGGCGCACGAGGTCCATGTCGGCGGCCTTCTCGACCCCGTCCGGCCCGAGCCCGAACATCACGGTGCCGATCTCGCAGGCGCGGATGCCTCCGATCTCGTAGAGCGCCACGGCGAGCGCCTGCCCCGGGTACTCGAGCGGCGGGATGTGCGGCAGGAACCGCCGCGCGTCCACGAAGACCGCGTGCCCTCCGACCGGCTGCACGATGGGGATGCCGAGGCCCGTCAGCTTCTCGCCGATGTACTCGTTGGTCCGCACGCGGTAGCGCAGGTACTGCTCGTCCACGATCTCGTGCAGGCCCACGGCGATGGCCTCGAGATCGCGTCCCGAGAGTCCACCGTAGGTCGGGAATCCTTCCGTCAGGATCAGCCGGTTGCGTGCCTCGGCGGCAAGGCGGTCGTCGTTCGTCGCGAGCCAGCCCCCCATGTTCGCGAATGCATCCTTCTTGGCGCTCATGGTCATGCCGTCCGCCACCGCGAACATGTCACGCACGATGTCGGGTACCGGCCGGGACTCCTGTCCCGCCTCCCGGCACTTGATGAACCAGGCGTTCTCCGCGAAGCGGCAGCCGTCGATGATGAGCGGCTTGCCGTAGCGGTGGGCGATCTCGGCCGTGGCGCGGATGTTGGCGAGGCTCACCGGCTGGCCGCCACCCGCGTTGTTCGTCACCGTGAGCATCACGAGCGGGATGCTGTCGGCGGATTCCGCGAGCAGCTGCTCGAGCCGTGCGAGATCGATGTTGCCCTTGAACGGATGGCGCGCGTCCGTGTCCTGCGCCTCGGGGCAGACGAGATCCACGGCCGTCGCGCCGGTGGCCTCGATGTTGCCGCGCGTGGTGTCGAAGTGGGTGTTGGAGGGAATGACCCGGCCGGGCCCACCGACGATCGAGAACAGGATGGCCTCCGCCGCACGCCCCTGGTGCGTGGGGATGACGTGCCGGAACTGCATCAGTTCCCGCACCGCGGCTTCGAACCGGTAGTAGGACGGTGAACCCGCGTAGGACTCGTCGCCGCGCATGACCGCGCCCCACTGCTCCGCGCTCATCGCGCTGGTGCCGCTGTCGGTCAGCAGGTCGATGATCACGTCGTCGGAGTGGACCGCGAACAGGTTCCACCCGGCCCGCTCGAGCAGCACCTTGCGTTCCTCCACCGTCGTGAGCCGGATCGGTTCGACGACCTTGATGCGGAACGGCTCGATGATGGTCTTCATGCGCAGATCATCCTGTAGCGGCTGGCCGGACCATGAGGAAATAGAGCAGGAGCAGTCCCGCGATCACCCAGGCAGACGGGCGTGCCTCGCGCGCGCGGCCGCCGAGCACCTTGACCAGCGGATAGGCGATGAGGCCGAGCGCGAGGCCGTCGGCGATGGAATACGTGAACGGAATTCCGCCCAGCACCAGGAACGCAGGGACCACCTCGGTGTAGTCGTTCCAGTCCACGTGGCGCACGTTGCCCAGCATCATGGCGCCCACCAGCACCAGCGCCGGTGCGGTGATCGGCGGGTAGCCGCCCAGCATCGCGACCACGGGACTGAAGAAGAGTGCGACCAGGAACAGCGCGGCGACCGTGAGCGCCGTGAGCCCCGTGCGCCCGCCCTGCTCGACGCCGGTCGCGCTCTCGATGTAGCTCGTCACGGTGCTGGTGCCGAGGCACGCTCCCGCGACGGTCGCGGTCGCATCCGACAGGAAGGCCTGCCGGGCCCGCGGCAGCTTGCCGTCGCGCATGAACCCTGCCTGCTGCGCCACGCCCACCAGTGTGCCCACGGTGTCGAAGAACACCATGAAGAGGAAGATCGCGACGACCGGCGCCATCGCGATCGTGAGTGCGCCGCGCAGGTCCATCCGCAGCAGCGTGGGCTCCAGCGACGGCGGTGCCGCCAGCAGGTGGTCGGCGAGCTCGAAGCGCGTCGCAAGGCCCGAGTTCGCGACCAGCGGCGAGCTTGCAACGGACTCGCCCAGCAGCGGCAGCGCGAGCTTGAACGCGATCGCGACCGCCCCGGCGGCGAGGATGCCCCACAGTATCGAGCCGCGCACCCGGCGCGCGTGCAGGCCCGCGCCGGTGAGGAGCCCCACGAAGAACACCAGCATGTCGGGTGACCCGAATTCCGGATTCAGCGCGACGGCGGTCCCCGGGTCCGCGACGATCACCTGCGCATTCTGCAGGCCGATGAACGCGATGAAAAGCCCGATGCCGGCGGCGATCGCGTGCCGCATGCTCGGGCTCAGGCCGTTCATCACGGCCTCGCGCGCGCCGGCGAGCGTGAGTACCAGGAACAGCACCCCCGAAACGAACACCGCGCCCAGCGCCGTCGCCCAAGGCACCGCGGCGCCGGCCGCCGCGGCCGCCGGGATCGCCGTGAACACGAAGAAGAAATTCTCGCCCATGCCGGGCGCCTGCGCGATGGGATAACGCGCGTAGAGCCCCATGATCGCCGAGGCAAGCGCGGCCGCGAGGCAGGTCGCCGTCATGACCGCGCCGAAATCCATGCCCGTGACCTCGCCGAACATCGTTCCAGACAGCACGGCCGGCTGCACGACGATGATGTACGACATGGTCAGGAACGTGGTCAGGCCCGCGCCCAGTTCGGTCCGCACCGTGGTCCCGTTTTCGCGAAGTCGGAAGATCCGTTCCAGCATTCCCGCCACCAATCTCGTGTCGTCAGGCCCCGGCCGTGGAACCGCGCCGGCGATCGCCCGGTACGCGACGCCGAACCGCGGCGAGCGCGAGCAGCAGAGGGATCAACGCGCCGCCGGCTCCACCCCCACCCCCGCCCCCGCCTCCACCACCGCCGCCCGACACCGGGGCAGACGTGATCGTGACGGCAGCGCTTGCGTAACGGGTCGGGTCAGCGGAGGGCACGGCCTTCACCGTAACGGTTGCCGGGTTCGGCCGGGCCGCCGGCGACGTATAAAGGCCCGTCGCCGACACCGTCCCGACCACCGCGTTGCCACCCGGCACGTCGTCGACGTACCAGGCGACGCCGCCGTTCCCGGCGTTCGCGACCGACGCGTTGAACAGCTGGGTGCTCCCGCCCGCCCGGACGGTGGCGGACACGGGCGACAGCGAGATTGCGACGATCGGCGCCCGGCAAGCGACCGAGCCCGCGGCGGGCGGTGCGCTCGTCGTCGCCGCCGTCGCGCTTACAACGACGTCGGCGCTGTCCTGCCGACCCGCGTCGTCGGTGACGGTGAGTCGAACCGTGAACGACCCCGAGGCCGGCGCCACTACGGTCGCCGTGTCAGTGTTCGCGCCCACGATGCCCGGAGGCGTCGCACCGCCATTGACGATGGCCCACGAATACGCGCCGACAATGTGACCGCAGGCAGCGCCACTGCCACCGCCACGCAGGACGACGTTCTGGCCAGCCGCGACGATGACAGGCACCGAGACCGCCGCCACGGGCCGCAAAGCGGCCTGCAGGGCTCCCAGGGCGTTCGCCATGCCCGCGCCGCAGGTCTGGGTCGTGCACGAACACTCTGCGGTCTGCTTGTCGCCTGCATTGGCCGGCACGTGACACACCGGTACGGTCGGGTCGCTCGAGACCGGGAACGGCTTCGTCGCGCCTTCCTGAAGGCGCGCGATGAGTTGCGTCGTCGAGAGCCGCCCGTTCACCGCGACCATGAGGCCGGCGATGCCGGATACGATCGGCGCGGAAAAGCTCGTCCCCACGTTGAAGTTGAACTGGTCCGTGTAGCTGTCGGTCGTGGGCACCGTCGTGCCGAGGTTGGTCGTGGTGTCGATCGAGAACAGGCACGGCTCGCCTTGACCCGTATTCACGCAGTTGCCGCCCGGCGCGCTGAGCGCGATGCCGGGGCCGAGATTGCTGAATCCCACCTTGGTACCGATGTGGCGGATCGCACCGATCCCTGCGGCACCCGGGCAGTTGGCCGGCGTCTCGACGACGCTTCCATCGTTGCCGCCGGACGCCACGACCAGCACGCCTCGCGCGCGCAACCGGCCGATCGCATCCTGGTAGTTCTGCGGGCAGGTGTCTCCCCCGCCGAGGCTCAAGTTGACGACATTCGCCGGGTACGGGTTCGCGGGTGCGCCATCGACCTGGATGCCTGCCGCCCACAGCATCGCGGCCACGATGTCTGAGTCGTAGCCACCGCACTTGCCGAGCACGCGCACCGGCAGGATCCACCCGCCCCACGTAATGCCCGATACCCCGAGTGCATTGTTGCTGCGCGCACCGATGATCCCGGACACTCTTGTACCGTGCCAGGAACTGCTGCTCTCCTGGCAGCCGCTGAGCGGGAGGGAACCGGCCTCCGCGCCGGTAACCCAGTCACCGGGGTCGGACGCGTCCAGGTCCCAGCCGTCGCCGTCGTTCGACAGGCGCCGATCGGTGACGAAGTCGAACCCGGGCAGCAGGCGCCCGCCTGAACCCGCCGGCGCGAGGTCCGGGTGGTCGTAACGCACGCCCGTGTCGAGCACCGCAATCACGACGCCGCTGCTGCCCGTCGAGACATCCCAGGCGCTCACCGCGTCGACGGCGCTCGGGGTGCCTGTTGCGTTCTGCAGGTACCACTGCAGCGGGAAGATCTGGTCGTCCGGCAGCGCGTGCGCATGCCGGCGCCGGTCCAGCTCCGCGTACTGCACATTCGGGTCGGCCCGGAGCTTCTCCAGGGCCGCTGCAACCGACCCCGACGCCGCGAGAGTACCCACTTCCAGCACGCGCAGCCTGGGCTCGATTCGCCGGGTCTGCCGCAGTCTGACGCCTGTGCGCCCCGCGAGCGCGGCGACGTCCTGGGCTTCGATCGTGGGCGCTTCGCTCGGTGCGCGAGCGCTGCGGAGTTTCACGATCACGCGGACCTGGCTGCCGTCCGGCATGTTCCAGGACGGCGCAGGGTCAGGAACCGGCGCGATCGGAGAGCCACCGGAACAGATCAGTGGCGCCAGCAGCAGCAGTCCGGTCAACAGGGCAGTCGTGCGTTTGTGCATGGCTCGCTCCGGACACTCGGGCCGCGGTCAGCCCGGGATCGGGGTACGCGGCTGAATCGTCGTGGAAAGTGTACTTGATTGGCCTGCTGCACTTCGTGCGTCGCCTGCACGAACACGGCTGGATCCGCGGTGGTGACCAGACGACGCCCTGGATCAGGCGATGCTGGCTAGATCCCCAGTTGTCGCGCAGCCAGCTCTTTCATGATTTCCTCTGCGCCACCGCCGATCATCGCCACCTTGACCTCGCGGTAGATGCGCTCGCTCGCGGTGCCGCGCATGTAGCCCATGCCGCCAAGGATCTGAACGGCCTGGTCGGCGCAGAACTGCATCGCCTGCGTCGAGTGATTCTTGATCATGCAGACCTCGGCTACCCACCGGGCGTCCATCTGGTTGTCGTCGGCTCGCTCCGACAGGTTCTTCAGCCATGCCCGGGTGGAGTCGAGGCGCATGCGCATGTCCACCAGCTTGTGCCTGACGACCTGGTGCTCGATCAGCGCCCTGCCGAAGGTCTTGCGCTCCCGTGACCACGCCAGCGCCTCGTCGTAGCAGCATTCCCCCATGCCGAGCGCCATCGCCGCGATGGAGATCCGCTCGGCGTTGAAGTTGGTCATGATCATCCTGAAGCCGCTGCCCTCCTCGCCGATCAGGTTGGCGACCGGCACCCGCACACCGTCGAAGTGCAACAGCGCCGTATCGGAACACAGCCAGCCCATCTTATGGAGGCGCGACCGAGTCAAGCCTGCTACGTCGCCCGGCACGGCAATCATGGAGACGCCACCCGCGCCCTTATTGTCAGGGTCCGTGCGGACGGCGAGCGTGAACCAGTCGGCTCGCATGCCCGAGGTGATGAACGTCTTCTCGCCATCGACGACGTAGTGGTCGCCGTCACGTCGAGCCGTGGTCCGCAGGCTGGCGACGTCCGAGCCGCCGCCGGGTTCCGTGATGGCCAGCGCCGAGATCCTGCGGCCACTCAGGACGTCGGGGATCACGCGGCGCTTCAGTTCCTCGCTGCCGTAGCGCGCGATCGGGGGCAGGCCGATCGTGTGACTGAACGCCCCGGCCATGACTCCGCCGCTGCCGCAATGGCGCGACAGGGATACGGACAGTGCGTTACGCACAGACCAGGGCGCCGGCGTACCGCCGAGTTCCTCCGGATAGCCCAGGCCCAGCCAGCCCATGTCCGCCAGCCTGGAATACAACTCGCGGGGAAACTCCCCGGCCTCCTCCCAGGCCTCGAGATGCGGCCGTATCTCCGTTTCCGCGAAACGCTTCGCGAGGTCTTCGATCAACTCGATGTCGGAGATGTCATAGCCGCTCATCGGATACTCCGTTGCTGTCAACCGCGGTGAACAATACCCTATGGGCACGGCCGCACTGTAGATTCGATCCAGCGCCACGACCTTGTCCAGGGTAAACCCATGCATCTCCCGGCTGGCCTTGTGTACCTCTGCACGGCGACCATCGCGGTGCTTCTGCCGACCGGCCCGGCCCAGGCGGCCGACGACATGACCGCAACCGGCCTCGACGCCCTGGCGGAACAATACGTTCGCCTGGTGCTCGCCATCGGAGAGCACGACGCTGATTTCGTCGATGCCTACTACGGTCCGCCCGGGTGGCGGGACGAAGTCCGCGCGCACAAGCGATCGCTCACGGAGCTCGACGAGGACGCGCGCCGCCTCAGTGACCGGCTCGGCGCCGCGCGGACGCCGGATGCCGAGTTGGAACAACGTCGCCGCGCACTGGCCGAGCAGCTGGCCTCCGTGCGGACGCGGCTCGAGATGCTGAACGGCAAGCGCCTGCCATTCGACGAGGAAGCGCGGCGCCTGTATGGCGTGGTCCCGCCGCATCACGACGACGAGTACTACCGAACCATCCACCGGCAACTCGATGCGGCCGTACCTGGCCAGGGCCCGCTCGGCGAGCGCATGGAAGCCTTCAAGAAGCGATTCGTAGTCGCGCCCGATCGCATCCGTAAGGGTTTGGAGACGGCCCTGGACGCCTGTCGCGGCAGCACTCTCGCCCGCATCGCACTGCCACCGGGCGAGAACTTCCGGCTCGAACTCGTGAAGGACAAGCCCTGGAGCGCCTACAACTGGTTCAAGGGTGCCTACCAGAGTCTCATCGAGGTCAACGTCAGCCTCCCCGTGTATGCAAGTGGATTGGCGCCGCTGATGTGTCACGAGGGTTATCCCGGACATCATGTGCTGAACACGCTGCTCGAGCAGCACCTCGTCAAGGGCCGGGGCTGGATCGAGTACACGGTGTATCCGCTGTTTTCCGCGGAATCACTCCTGGCCGAGGGCACGGCCGACTTCGGCGTCGAACTCGTGTTCCCGGGCGACCAGCGGTGGCAGTGGGAGCGAGACCACCTGTACGTGGTTGCGGGCGTCGATCCATCGCTCGCGGAGACAAATTACCGAGTGGCGCAACTCACCAAGGCGCTCGGCTACGCACGCATCGACGCCGCGCGCGCCTACCTGGACGGCACCCGTTCGGCCGAGCAGACGATTGCCTGGCTGAAGGAATTCACGTTCGCCACGCCAGATGAAGCAAAGCGAAGCATCAGGTTCATGGAGACCTACCGCTCCTACGTGGTGAACTACCGGCTCGGCGAGGACCTCGTCCGGCAATACATCGACAAGGTGGCCGGTGCGGACCTGGACGCCCGCTGGGACGCATTCGCAAGGCTGCTGGCCTCGCCCGCCGTGGTCTCGGACCTCGCAAGGGGCACGACTCTCGATCCCGCGCGGTGATCGGCCGGACCGAGAGTGGCCGGCGCGGGGGCGGGGCCTGATGAATCGTCACGATGCAACGTGACTCCAGAGCTACTCGGCCTTGAGATCCCGCATTCGGCGCCGTAGCGCGATGAGCACACCTTCCTCCCAGCCGGGCTCGCCAGGTGGGTCCAGCGGAGAATTGGGGGCAGCGGCCAGTGACTCGACATGGCGTTCGACCCGCCTGAGCACGATGGTCTCCCAGTCCATCGAATCCACGTCCCCGCGCGCCTGCCGGCGCCGCTCAATGGGTCCGTTGCGATTCGATTCCTCGGGCTTCCGTCGGTTGGGCACTGGATCTGACTCTTCCTGACCGGGAAAAGAGTAACCCTGGCGGCCGACCGCGACTGCGAACACGGTCACATCGAGGCATGGTGCCGCCCGACGACGCTCAGCTGAGCCCCGGCTTACCTGCGATGCCGGCGAATCGGTGACACTGCGTTGTTCAGGTCACCGTCGTACTGGAGCGGTCGACTGGACTCCGCTGCACGCAGCAGGCTGTTGATCCACGTCGCCGAATCGTTCACGAACTCCACCACCGACCCGGCGTCCGCCGGGCGCGAGATCAGGTACCCCTGCACCGAGACGTCGCCGCAGCTCGCGAGAAAATCAAGCTGCTCGTGCCGCTCGACGCCCTCGGCCGTGACGGCCAGACCGAGGTTGCGGCACAGCGTGATGATCGAGCGTGCGATCGCCGCGGCGCGCGGATTGTGGTCCACCTCGGCGATCAGCCTGCGGTCAAGCTTCACGCGGCTCAATGGCAACTGCTCGAGCGACGTCATCGAAGAGTAGCCCGTGCCGAAATCGTCAAGCGCCGTGGCGACGCCGAGCATGCGCAACGCATGCAGCGTCTCGACGGTGATCGCTCCCGTCTGCAGCATGTTCTCGGTGAGCTCGAGTTCGAGCGCGTCGGGCGGCAGGTCGTGACGGGTGAGCAGTCTCGCAATCTCGGACAGGAAGTTCCCGGCCACGAACTGCTGGGCCGATACGTTCACCGCGACCCGTGCGTCGGGCCAGCCATTGCGGCGCCAATTGCGCACTGCGCTGGCTGCGTTGTCGAAGACCCAGTCGTTCAGGTCCAGCATCAGGCCCGACTGTTCTGCAACCTGGACGAACTCACTGGCCGTGACGATCTCCGTATCGCTTCGCCGCCATCGCAACAGCGCCTCCACCGCATGCGTGCGTGCGACACCGAGGTGGATCTGCGGCTGGTAGTGAAGGACGAAGTCGCCGCCTTCAATCGCCTTCCGCAGAGCCTGTTCGACCCGGAAGCGGTTCGAGGCATCCGCCAGCATCTCTGGATCGTGAACGCACATCCGGTTCCGGCCGAGTTCCTTCGCACGGAACAGCGCAGCATCGGCGGCGCGCAGCAGGGCGGTCGCGTCGCGGCCGTGCTCCGGGAACGTCGCCACGCCGCAGCTCACGCCCACGGACACGTCGCGGCCGTCGATCGCCAGCGGCCGCCGGAAGCCAGCCACGAGTTGCTCTGCCCGCCGTTCGACCTGCCTCGAGTCGCCCGAGTACGGGAACACCAGCGTGAATTCGTCGCCACCGAGGCGAGCGATGAAGCCCAGTTCGCCCGTGATCTGCCGCATGCGTTCGCCGATCTCGGTGAGCACCCGGTCGCCGAACTCGTGGCCGAGGCTATCGTTCACCGTCTTGAAGTTATCCAGGTCCAGGAACATCACCGCGAGCCGCGAGTCTGCTGGCGCGGCCCGTCCGATGAGGTCGTTCAGGTACTGGAAGAGCTGGCGCCGGTTCGGAAGGTCGGTGAGCGGATCGTGCTCCGCGAGGTGGCGCAGCTGCAGGGTACGCTCCTCCACGCGCTGCTCGAGTTGCGCCTGGTAGGTCAGCACCGCGCGCTCGGACCGGTCCAGTTCCGACGCCATGTGGTTGAACGCCTGCGCGAGTTCGTCGAGCTCGCTTGCTCCGCCGCGCGGCACACGTGCCGTAAGGTCTCCCGCGGCCAGGCGACGCGTGCCCGCCGTCAGGCGCCGGACCGGCCAGGTGATGGCCCAGGCCGTGATCGCCAGCGCCAGGAGCGCGAGCAGGATCGCCTTGAACGCCGCGCTCTCGATTGCGCGCGCAGAGGCCTCGACAGCAGCGCGCGCCTGGCCAGCCTCAGCGATGAAATCGCGCCAGGCCGGCGCTTCGACTTCGTCGTAGACGGCGGCGGTCAGGGCTTCTCCGCTGGCGGCGAAGGCCTCGCGGTCCGCCCTGATGTCCGCCGCAAGCTGCTGCACGCGCCAGCGCAGCCCGATCGCAAGGGCGACATCTTCGTCCATCAGTTCGAGCCAGGCACGGCCGGGCGAGCGGGCGAACTCTGCGCGATGCGTGTCGAGCATCTGTTTGAGGGAGGCCTCGCCCTCCAGGGCGGCAGGCGTCGTCGCGCCATGACTCGACGCGCTGGCCGCGTCTCTTCGAGACAACTCGACCGCGCGGCCAAGGTCGACCAGGGATGGTCGCGCGATGACATTTTCGCCCACGACGATCCCAGTGGCGCCCGCGCCGACGACGCGTCGGTCAAGGGCTGCGTAGGTTCGCTCCAGGTCGTCCGCAGCGCGCCGCCGCTGGTCCTGCAATCCGAGCAAGCGGAATCCCGCGCTCTGGTGGGCGGCGCCGCGGCTCAGCAGCGATGGAAGCCGCGCGGTCGAGTTGGCTCGGCCGCTGTTGGCGGCATCGTTCATCGCCTGTGACAGTCGTGCCGCGGCGTCCGCGACCGCGGAGCGATTCCAGTCGGAGCCGGTCTGCAGGTAGGCAAGTACGGCGCGGTCGAACGACGCCGCGCTCTCACGGAGGTCGCGCACGCCCTGCGCGAGCGGCTCGAACTGCTGCTGCATGTGCGCAACGTCGGCCATCGCATGACGCATGCCGCGCAGCGCCGGCACGCCGGTGACCGCGAAGGCGCCGATGACGAATGCGAAGCCCAGCACCAGCCACGCGCTGATCGGCAGACCGATGCCGCGGTTGGAGGGTGGTCGCTGCGGTGGCATCGCGTTGATGGGCACCTCCCATGTTCCCGACCGGGGTCGGCAATCTGGCCCGCCCCGTGTGGCATTGCTCGAGTCTGCGGCCAGCCAGAGCTAATAGCTTACAGGTCTTTGCTCGCGGTACTGGCCAACTGCGAATTACTGGCCAACCATCACTGAGCCATCAGCGGATACGGCGAGAGCCGTGCTTGCTGGCCCGGCACCCTAAACCCAGCAACTACGCGGGGTTTACGGCATTCCCGGGACGTGTTCCGACGGCCCCGGACGGAGCGCCAGGGAGGTCGAAAAAGTCGATGTGGAGGCTAGGGTCACGCCCCCAAAGTCGGACTAAGTGCCTGATTCTGATTAACTCATAGCATATGACTCAGGCGACATACCCCCAGATCTACCCCCGCGTTGGTGGTGCTGCTCTCGAATTTCCTCGGACAAACTCGGCGTTGTGCCGACCCGCCAGCGCCAAGGACTGGGTCGCAAACTCCCGCTGGCCGACTCGGTAGCGTTCACCCCGCAGCATCACTAAATCGGGCAACTTGACGCAGCGCCAGCGGTCGCCGTCGCGGGTGAAGTGCAGGCCCTACCCGGTGAGGATCATGCTCCGGAGCGTGCCTCGCCGCTACCCTCGCCCCATGACCAACCTCGGCAGCGTCGCCGGCGTGCTCGCGCACGACCACCACGGGGCGCAGGGCTTACCCCTCTGTCGGGTAGCCACTCGGGGTGATCGTTCAACGGTGGCGCGAGGCCAGAACTTCTACGGGGCTTCCCAGTTCTGATTGCTACCCGTAGTGGAGAAACAAAAAGCCCGTCACGAGGACGGGCTTCTTGCTGCGTTGAGCGTGTCGCTTACGCTTTGCGTCGTCGGCTCACGCCCAGACCCACGAGGCCGAGCCCGAGCAGCGCGAGGGTGGCGGGCTCCGGAACGGAGGCACGCTGCACGGCAAGCTTGTCGATCTCGAACGAATTCGACGACGAAGTCAGCGTGATGCTGTTGAAGATCTCGCCTGCATTGCCAGACAACGTAAACAAACCGTTTGTGTTGATCGACACCTGATTACCATCGGCTTGATTGGGGAAACTCGATGTCCCCGGAATATAGACCAGTTGTCCGCCTGAATAGTTGACGGTTAGCGTGTTGTACCTGTCAATCGAGCCCCAGTCGAACTGGAAGGCAGAAACGCCACCGAGGCTGATGAGCGCCGAGCCGCCGCCGAGAACAGACAGGTAGGACGACCCGTCAGAGTTAGCCGGTGGTGCGCCATTACCGTTAGCTGGCGGATTCATGATCTGGAAGTTGGAACCAGTAATCCCAGACGTGCTGGTGAATTCGTTGATTACCGTGAAGCCGGGGCTCGGCGATGAAACGCCTGGGCCAAACGTACTGATTACCGTGGCGCTCGCCGGGGCCGTCAGAGCCGCCAATGCGATGGTCGCCGTTGCAAGAAGTACTTTACTCATGGCCCATTCCTTAATTAGGTAACGAATATCGGATTCTGGAATCGTACAAGATGATATGCACGTTCCGGGCCAGACCAAGCTATTTCTTTTTAGAACAATCGGTTGGCCATACCTCTCGTCCTGATCAACCCTGGCGGCACGGCACTTCGTAAAGAATTTCGACGCGCCCAGACAGGCAGGACTCGCTCACCTCCTCAGCCCGCCACCGACCCATGATCGACCTCGGCACCCTGGCGGGACTGCGTGAGCACGACCACAAGCTGCACGCCCATTGTCCGCGCTGCGAGGGCTGGGTGGTGCTGCCGCTCGCGGAACTCGTCACCCAGGGGAAAGGACCGCTGCGACTGCCGGTCAGGGTGCGCTGCCGGGACTGCGGCAAGCCACGCAACCTACAGGTACGGCCGCCGATCACGGTCCGCTGCTCGTTGCGCGGATCGGCACAGCAACCGCAGGTAACTCTTCTGTGACCGGTCCGCCGTCCGGTTCAGTCGAAGGGCTGAGTCACATGGCGCTGGCCCGAAGCAAAGGCCTCGCTGACCAGTTGCAGCGGCGCAATATCGATCGCCGAAGCTCCGGCAGCGATCAGCGCGGCGAAGCGACGGTAGAGAGTCGGGTATTCGTCGTTGCCATGCACCATCCGTTCGGCGCCGTCGATGAGCAGTCGCGTGCCGCCGTCTTCGAGCACGAGCGTGCCGCCATCGGTGGCTACGGTGATACGCCAGCATTCGCCCGCCGTTTCGCGCCAGTCGAAACGGGCTTCCATCGATCCGGCCCAGCCATCGGCGCCCAGCGCGAGCTGCGCCGCAATCGGCATCACGCGGTTGGCGGGCACCTCCAGCCGGGCCGAAACCAGCCGCAGCGCCAAAGGCAGGATGTGGGTGGCGATCGAGAGGCCATTGATACCGGGGTCGAACACGCCAAAGCCGCCTTCGACCCAGATCCACTGCTGGCCAGGGTGCCATTTGCACACATCTTCGCGCCAGTCGAGCGCGACGTGGCGAATGACCTTGTCGCTGAGCCAATGCCGTGCCGCCGCGACTGCCGCGTTGGCTTGGCTGTGCCAGCCGGTCATCAGGGTCGTGCCGGGGCGCTGCGCCGCAGCGATAGCATCCCAGTCGGCGAGTGTCGGCGCGGGCGGCTTTTCGACCAGTGTGTGTTTTCCGGCGGCCAGCGATTGGGTCGCGCTGCCGCGCCGCGCAGCCGGGGTGTTGCAATGGCTGACGGCATCAACGCCGGGGCCTGCGGTCAGGAGCGCAGCCAGATCGTCAAAAACGGGGACGCCGTCCGGCCCTGCGCCGCGCGCGCTCACCACCGCGACCAGTTCAAAATCGGGGTTGGCGCGGATCGCCGGAACATGGCTGTCAGCGGCGATCTTGCCAAAACCGACGAGTGCGATGCGGATGCGATGGACGGGCATGGCGCTGGTGCAAATCGAAGGGCGAAACCTTGCGGCAACTCCGTGCGGCGAGATGGCAGAGGCTTGGCAAAGGGAGCCACTGATGTACGTCGAGGCATGAGGATAGTACTTTCAAGCGCGCCTGATTGCCGCTGCGGGCTGCTGCCTGGAGGCCGGACGCCTGGGGCCGATGCGCAGTTCGACGGGGTGGATTGCGCCACCCTGATGCAGAAACCCAGGCGACGGGGCCGGGGCACTGTTGGTGTCGCTTCAAGCGTGAACGACGCTATTTCATCGTCCGCCAGTCATCCCAACGACGACCAAGCCCCATCCTTCGGTCTTGCGTGACCCGCCGGGGCGCACCATCCATGATGTTGGTTTCCCGACGCCGTTCTCTGGTACGCCGATTCTCGTGCATCGATAGTGCAGTTCGGCGATCAGACGAGAATTCAACGGTGAGAGGCGCTCGTTTCACGGAATGACCAGAGAAAGGCCGGTTGCTGCGTACGGGTGCGACAAGAAAGCCGAGCGCGAGACTGGGCGTTCTTGCTGAGTTGATTGTCAGCTCAATCTGGCTTTGCGTCGTCGGCTCAGACCCAGCCCCGCGAGGCCAAGGCCCAGGAGCGTGAGTGTGCCCGGTTCCGGGACGCTCCTGCCGATGAACGCGTGGTATACGCCGTCCTCATAGCTGAAATTGCCAACGATGATCCCTGCGTTGTTGCTGCCTTCACCGAACGTCGAAAGGGCACCTGTGAAATCGATCTGCTCGTAGCTCGCGGCGGAGCCGACGAAGCCATGCGTTAGCCCCCCGCCGTCCACGAACCAGCCTACCAGCGTGCCCGCATCGTCGATCGAGCGGAATGCCGTGCGCGTTGCGCCAGCAATGATCTGGTCGGTGCGCGTGCCGGTGTCGATGTCGTAGAGAAAGCCAGGCCTGGTCGTCGGAGGCCCTGGCATGACGTCGCTGCCCACGACGACGCCCGCGCTGTTGATGCCCTGCGGGATCGTGAACAGCGAATTCGGGTCAGACAGGTTGGCCAGGGTGGCCGACACCATGTCGTAGACAAAGCCGACACCGCGGTCGGTGTCGGTAATGGTGTCGGCAATAATGTAGTAGCCGGACAAGTAGCGGCCGTCGCCCGAGATGCCGCGCAGGACCGTGTTGGTGGCGCCGGCGACGTTGAACGTCGTGTAGCTGCCGCCGGAGTAGATGAAGCCGCTGGACGGCCCGATTGCGGTCGAAGATGCGGTCGAAGAATAACTGCCGACCACCGTGCCGCTGTCGCTGATGCCGAGCGCGGCGCTCGAGATCGAGCCCGCCGGGCCGCTCAGGGTCGTGAAGCTCGTGCCGTCGTAGATGAATCCTTGCGAGTAGTCGGTTGGCCCAGTGCCAGAGACCGAGTAGCCAACCATCGTCCCGTTGTTGTTGATGTCGAACAGCCCCATCGATGCGGCGCCGGGCATCGTGACTTCGGTCAGCACGTAGTCAGCGCGGGCGCCCGTGATGACCAAGCTCGACGCCGCGAATGCGAACAACACCAGTGCTTGCCGTGCGTACTTCATTGCACTCCCTTCCCTTGTTCTTGCGCCGTTGAACGTCCGGCTCAGAAGGCGTCGCGCAGCCGAGCGCCATTTGCCCTGCGTAATTGGATGCAATATGTGTACCGATTCAGATCGTTCTTACTGAATCAATCGGTTGCCGGTTCGGGGTGCGAACGCTTCTCATCCTGTCTCGTGACATGTAAGAAGCACCGTCTAAGTAAACTCCGCAAAGCAGGCTCACTCCCTGATCCTGCCCCGGCCTACCCTCGCCCCATGATCGACCTCGGCACCCTCGCCGGCCTGCTTGAGCACGACCACAAGCTGGCCGCTTACTGCGCCCGGTGCGGCCGCTGGTCCGTGCTGCCGCTCGCCGAACTCATCGCCCAGGGGAAAGGTTCGCGGCGCCTTCCGATCAAGGTGCGGTGTCGGGACTGCGGTGAGGCTGGCCGCTTACAAGTCCGCCCGCCCGTGCCGACGCGAGGACCGGGTGGATGGATCGCACCGCCTTGATGAAGAAACCCCGGCGCGGGCCGGGGCTTCGTGTGCGCTGACAGCAGCGGACGCTTAGGCAGCTTTGCGTCGTCGGCTCGCACCAAGCCCAGCGAGGCCGAGGCCGAGTAGCGCGAGCGTGCCGGGTTCGGGGACATTTGTTGTGGCGGTCAGCGTAGACGGCACGAACATATCGTAGTTATCGGCCACCGTGTATTGCAGAGCGGTGAGAGTCGGGTTCGTTGACACGGAATAAAACTGGATCACGAAATCGTCCGTCAGCCCACTCAATCCGCTAATACCGTAGTCGCTTCCACCGATCTGCACGAGGTCCAAAGTCTGGTCGTACAAATAGAAGATAGGGCTGGAGGACAATAGATTTATCTGCAGACTCATGCCGGCACTGCCCTGGGCGATCGAGGTCAAATTGTCGAATGCAAGCAAGAGATGGCCCGTCACCGGATCGATAGGAGCGGTACTGGTAAAAGTCGTCCAGGAAAGAAAATTGCTGGCAGAAAAGTCGAAATTCAGAGTGATTGGTTCGGCATGCGTAATTGTCGATCCCGCCAGCAGCCCCATGGCCAGCAATCCCAGAATCTTTGACTTCATGTCGCTCCCCTTATCCGTTGTTTGCGCCCTGATCTGAGTCGGGCTTCAACTGTTTATACACCCGGATAATCCGCGGCCCGTGTAAAGAATTTCGACGCCGGGTGCACCCCCTGAGCCTGCCCCCTACCCTCGCCCCATGATCGACCTCGGCACGCTCGTGGGACTGCATGAGCAACGCCTAACCCGACGCTGCGTACCGATCCTCGAGTCTCGTCTTCCAGAAGTTCTTCATGTGATCGAGACATTCCCGCTGGTACTCCTCGTCCGGCGGAACCTCCCCGACGATCGCCTGAATGATTTCGAGTTGCCCCAATCTCCCCATGAAGGGCATTCCCATCATTGTGTCGATGTCGCTGGCGGATAACCCGAGTCCCGAGCAGAACTCCTCCCAGGCCGCTTGAAGGGCCTTCAGGCGTGACATCTTCTGCTGGCAAAGCTCCACGAGATCGTCGAGTTTCAAGTCGTCTTCTGCCGTCGATTCCCCGTTCGCTGTTCTGCTGTCCGAATGTAGTACGTGAATGATGATCGCGGAGAGCCCCGCAAGGACCGTGATCTGCAGATTCCGGGCGTCCACCGTGAAGTGCAGGGCCAGCCAGACAATCCGCTGTAGCCGGTCGAAGTAGGCGGGTTCCTGGACCTTGACCGTCCGGTAGGGGGTTGAGTCGTTCAGCCGATCCACCTCGACCAGGTCTCCCCGACCAAAGGCTGCGACTGCGATCTTGAACCGCTCAACCGGGGTCAGGCGTTCGTACAAGCGGTCCATGTTCTTCATGGTTTCCGACCACCCAGCGCCCGCTCCACGGCCTCGACACGAGCCTCCAGCTCTACCGTCTGGATGAGCTTTGCAAGCTGGGTCAGGACGTAGGTCATCCTGGTGGCGTCCTGGGTGTCGATTCGCCCATGGCGCATCTGGCGGTAGACCCGCGCCATCTCCCGACGCACCTCCGTGAGGGTCTCCAGCACCGGCCCTCTGCGACGGGGGGTAGGGACCAACGCAAAGACCCGTGGGGCCTGCGGTTTGTCGAGCGGTACAGGGGCATTTTCGGTCGTCATGAGGCCCCTGCGACAGGTTCTCGACTCTTCCCTGTGACCGAGCAATGACGCCCAGCCAGTGTTCGTGCTGCCTCACGTCATCGCCTCGCGCACGTCTTCCAGGGTGCAGCCGCGACCGCTAAGAATCTTTTGAATGGCCTCAGGTGGCTGCCCATTTTCGAGTAGTTGGCGAATGTCTGGCTTGAGGTCCCGCTCGGGCTTCGGTTCCGGTTTCTTGGCTTCCTGCGAAACCTCCGGTGCGCTGGCAAAGGGGTCAATGCCGTTGAGGGTGGCAGCCATCGGGTGGGGCTGCGTTACGAATTCCGGCTTCTTCCCTGTGAATTTATTCACGCTCGCGGTGTGCGTCAGCACACCTTCTGAAATGGATAGTTCCATTAAGAGTTCAGATGAAGAGTTAGTGCGCATTGGTTGCGCCACGTTCTGTGCAGATTCTGCGCCACGTTCGGGCAAAGGTTGCGCCACGTTCCGCACTATTTGCGCCACGTTACCGTGCGTTACCGGTGAAGGTGGCGCAGTAGTTGCGCCACGTTTAGCCGAAGCTGCGGCGATGGCTGCGTCACGTTTCCACGCCGAGTCCATCTCCCACGGCTTCGTCGCCAGATCGATATGCGCCGGAATCGCTCCCTGGTAGCTGGCGCGTCGCCAGCCCTGCCCGTTTCGTCCCTGCCAGCTACGAACGATCCACGCACCCTTCTCGGCGTCGTCGAGGCTGGCTTGGACCGTGCGCCGGGACAGGCCAGAACGCTTCGCCAGCGTTGTCTGCGACGGCCAAGCGACACCCTGTGGGTTCATATGCAGAGAGAGCGTCAACAGCACGTGGCGGGTGGACGAACTCATTGGCCCCGCCGGTGACGCGACGGCGTTCCGCCAGTCGTACAGGTCGAAGTACAGGTCCGGGTCAGTCACGGCCGCTTAGCCTTCGACGCCCTGCTGAGTTGGTGCCCGGTATCCGCTTAGCCGCAACTGCGTCGTCAACAGCATCCGCTCACGCTCCAGGAGGGAGACCGTGATCTTCTGCTGCCCGATCATCTCGGAGAGCGAGGCGAGCATCGCCAGCAGCGTTCGCTGCTCATCGGTGAGGGCGTTCATTCTGCCGCCTCAAGCGCTCTTGCGGCTGCGTGCAGCAACGAGGCTCGCGACGAGGGCGCGGATTTCGCCATCCGATTGGCCAGCTACCCGCGCCGCAAGCACCGCATCGCATTCGTGGGAGACCCACCCCACCGCTCTAGGCCCGAGCCGAACAGCTGGAGGCCAGAGACCGTCAGCGATCTCTTGGTAATGTGTGCTGCGGCCAGTGCCCTTGCACTTCAGCACCAAGGGAAGTCTGCGGATTTCGATAGCCATGTTTGCACCCCTTCGGGCGTTGTTGAACATGGCTACGTCATTATGGGTACGGAATTCGCTCTGTCTAACTCGACCGCGCTTTCCGTACAGAACTAGGTTCTCTTGCCGTGTCTCACCTTGCGCTCGCACGCGTCAAGCGCCGCCCGCGCGACCTCCAAGTCCCACAGTAGTTGCGAGTTCTGAGCCGAGAGGGTGCGGGCCCGGTTCACTTCCTCGACATAGCGAGTCCAAAGTTCCTCAGTGCTTGCGGGCCGCTCAGGGAGAACACGAACCTCGGCTGTCATCTCAGCGCACAGCGACAAGAGATCAGTAACTCGTCCGCCTCTGATCGGCAAATGAACTTGGGCGGCAACTTCGGGCCAGTTGTTGGGCTGCGTAGCCCAGGCAAAAAAGTCCAATCTGGCGAACCGGTGGCGACCGCCCTTCTGCACTCTGACTAATGCGCCTTTCTTAACCGCGTAGCGAATTCGATCACGTACGATCTTCTGTGCTTTGCGCAATCCCATATTTGGATACGCGATCTCAGCAACTTGGCGAGCGACCTCATCGAGGTAGACCCACTCCGACATTTGTTGACGCCCCCTTCGTGCGCCCTTCAACGAATCACCGCGCCGGGCCGGTGAAGGTATCCGGCTTTTCGCCCTTGGGGATCAGCCTCGGGCTAGGCGCAGCGTATTGCAGTCTAAGCCTTCTTCTTCGCAGCCTTGATGTTCACCACTTTGGCACCGCTGGCCAGCCCGTCCAGGTAGTCGGCCCATTCCTGCATCATCTTGCGGCGCTCGAGCAGGTGTTCCGCGAAGTTGTAACGCGCGCGGCTCGCGTTGCGGTCGCCATGCGCCAACTGGCGCTCGATCCACTCGGACTTGTAGCCGCGTTCGTGCAGCAACGTCGAAGCCATGTGCCGGAAGCCGTGGCCGGTCATTTCGTCCTTCGTGTAGCCCATGCCGCGCAGCGCCGCGTTGATCGTGTTCTCGCTCATGCTCCGCGCCTTGCTGCGGACACTCGGGAACAGGTAACCGTCAGGCCCGGTGACGGCGTGCAGTTTGCGAAGGATCGCGACCGCTTGGGTTGAAAGCGGGACTATGTGCTGCTCGCGCATCTTCATGCGCTCGGCGGGGATGCGCCATTGCGGCTCGGCATGCTGCGGCTTCTTGCCCTTTGGCGGGTCCGCCAAATCAAATGCGAACTCATCCCATCGCGCCGCCCGCAGCTCGCCAGGACGCACGAACAGCAACGGAGCCAGTTGCAGGGCGCAGCGGGTCACGTCCGCGCCCTCGTAACCGCGAATGGCGCGGATCAGCCCGCCAACCTTCCTGGGGTCCGTGATGCTGGCGAAATGGTTGTCCGGAACCGGTGCGAGTGCGCCCTTGAGCGCCGCCGATACGTCCACGTCAGCCCGATGGGTTACGACGGCATAACGGCAGATTGCGCCCAAGCTGCGCCGGACCCGGTGCGCCGTCTCCAAGCGCCCTTTCGCTTCGATCCGCTGCAACAGCTCCAACAGGTCGCGGGACGTCAGTTCCCGATAGGGTTTCGCGCCGACACGGGGAAATACGTGTTTCTTGAGTTGGCGCAGTTCCTTCTCGGCGTAATCCGTCCGACCACGTACCGGCTTGCTTGGCGTGCCATTCGAGCGCCACCACCTCGAACGCCCCCGCCGCGCGATCAGCCCGTGTCTGCTTCTCCGCCTGCTTGGCCGCGCTCGGATCGATGCCGTCCCCAAGCTGGTCGCGGGCTGCGCCGTGCCGGTCGCGGGCCTTTTTCAGTCCCGTTTGGGGGTAGGTGCCCAGCGCCAGCAGCTTCTCCTTACTCCCGTGGCGGTACTTGAAGCGCCACCAACGCGAGCCATCAGGGTTGACCAGAAGGTACAGCCCCCCGCCGTCGAACAGCTTGTAGGGCTTCTCACGGGGCTTGGAGGCCTTAATTTCCGAATCGGTGAGCCTCATGGTGGGGGTATCCAGTTGGCTAGTCGGGGTATCTACCCCCGAATCTACCCCCACTTACCCCCGGCTCGCAATGGACCTTTCCGGCGCTCACGGGACCTCTCGGCATGGCTCAGCCGCAAGCCAAAGTCACTATAAACCCAGCAACTACGCGGGGTTTACGGCATGCCCGGGACGCGTCCGGACGGCCCCGGACGGAGCGCAAGGGAGGTCGAAAAAGGCGATGTGGAGGCTAGGGTCGGAATCGAACCGGCGTACACGGCTTTGCAGGCCGCTGCATGACCACTCTGCCACCTAGCCTCAGAAGCACGTAACCCCGGGGGTCGCCCGGGGTCACGGCTGAAAACTGGAGCGGGAAACGAGACTCGAACTCGCGACCCCGACCTTGGCAAGGTCGTGCTCTACCAACTGAGCTATTCCCGCCCGTTCCCCGGCGACCCAGGCCGTCAGGGGACGCGGATTTTCAAAGGCTTAGGGCAATCTGTCAAGGGACATGCTCACGCCGGAGCTCCGGCCACGCGGCCCGGAGGTAGCTTCCCATGGACCAGATCGTGAGGGCCGCGGCCAGGACCAGCAGGATCACGCCCATTTCGTAGACCGGGAGGCCGAAGACGTCCCTGCGGAACATCATCATGCTCAGGCCCGTCATCTGAAGGATGGTCTTCAACTTGCCCATGCCCGAGACCGCGACCTTGGCCCGCGCGCCGAGGTGCGCCATCCACTCGCGCAGCGCCGAAACCGTGATCTCGCGGCCGATGATCACGATTCCCGTGATGACGATCAATGGCCGGGTGTCGTGGCCTACCAGCAGCACGAGCGCAGTCGACACCATCAACTTGTCGGCTACCGGGTCGAGAAACTCGCCGAGCTTTGTCGTGATCCCCATGCGTCGCGCGAGGTAGCCGTCCAGCCAGTCCGTGAGCGACGCTGCGATAAACACCACCGCCGCGAGGGGATCCGACCACGGATGGCTCCAATAGAAGAGCCCCACGACCAGCGGGACCGCAACGATGCGGCCGAGGGTCAGGATGTTGGGCAAGCTCTCGAGCTTCAAGTGATTCCGGGCCCCGGGTTCATCCGTTCGTAGATCCGTTCCGCGAGGTTCCTGCTGATGCCCTGCACCCTCGCGAGATCCTCGACCGACGCCTGCCTCAGGCCCTGCAGCCCGCCGAAGGCCTTCAAGAGTTCCCTCCGCCTGACCGGCCCGAGCCCGGGAATCTCCTCGAGGAACGACTCGCGTCGCGCGAGGTCCCTCGCCTTGCGGTGCCCTGTGATCGCGAAGCGATGCGCCTCGTCGCGCACGCGCTGTATCAGTCGCAGGGCCGGAGAACCGGCGACGAGTATAAGGGGCGCCTCCTGACCGGCCAAGAAAAGCCGCTCCTGCCCCGGCCGCCGATCGGCTCCCTTGGCGACGCCGGCCGTGACTGCTGGTGCGACACCTGCCGACTCCAGTGCCTTCAGTGCGGCTGCGAGCTGGCCCGGCCCGCCGTCGATCAGCAGCACGTCGGGCATCGGAAATTCGCCGCTCGCGACACGCGTGAAATGCCGTTCCACCGCCTGTCGCATGCCCGCGTAATCATCGCCCGGCGTGAGTTCGCGCAGGTTGAATCGCCGGTAGGCGCTCTTCACGGGGCCCTCGGGCCCCATCACCACACAGGAGGCGACCGCGGACTCGCCCATGGTGTGGCTCACGTCGAAGCACTCGATGCGCGCGGGAGCGCGACCCATGCCGAGCGCGCTGCCGAGCGCGTCGAACTGTTCGGCGAGACCGGCCCGGCTGGCCGCCTTCATCGTGAGGCCCAGCTCCGCATTCGCCCGGGCCATCGCGACCCAACGCGCACGCGTGCCCCGGACGCTCGACCGGACGCGCACCGCATGACCGCTGCGTTCACCGAGCGCGGCTTCGAGCAGGTCCGCGTCCTCGACCGGCCGGCTCAACAGGATTTCCGCCGGCGCCTCGCGCGCCAGGTAGTGCTGGCCGAGGAACGCGGCCAGGACCTCGCCCTCCCCGCCCAGGCCGCCCTTCGTGAAGAAGTTGCTGCTGCCGAGGTTCCGTCCGCCGCGTAAGAACACGATCGACACGCAGTGGTCCTGCCCGGCGCTCGCGACTGCGACAGCATCCGCGTCCTGGCCGCCCATGCGCGTCACCGACTGGCTGGCCTGGACCTGCTTCAGCATGCCGACCTGGTCGCGCAACCGGGCGGCTTCTTCGAACCGGAGCTTCTCCGCCGCCGTGTCCATGCGGCGGCGCAGGTCCGTGACGACCTCGTCGTTGCGGCCTTCGAGCACGCGGGTCGCGTCCGAGACGTCCTGGGCATAGGCCTCCTTCGAGACCAGGCCGACGCAGGGCCCCGAGCAGCGCCCGATCTGGTACTGCAGGCAGGGCCTGGAGCGGTTGGCGAAGAACGTCTCCTCGCAGGACCGGATGCGAAACAGCTTCTGCAGCAGCAGCAGCGTTTCCCGGGTCGCGACCGTGCTCGGGTACGGGCCGAAGAATCGTCCCGGTTCCTTGCGCGATCCGCGGAAGAACTCGAGTCGGGGGTAGGCGTGCGCCGTCAGGTGGATGAACGGAAAGCTCTTGTCGTCCTTGAGCAGCACGTTGTAGCGCGGGCGATGGCGCTTGATGAGGTTCTGCTCGAGCAGCAGCGCCTCGATCTCCGAGGCCGTGACCGTCACTTCGACCCGCACGACCTGCCCGAGCATCGACTGGGTCCGGTCCCCGTGCGCACGGCCGCGGAAGTAGCTCGACACGCGGTTCTTCAAGTGCCGCGCCTTGCCGACGTAGAGGATCGCGTCGTCCGCCCCCAGCATGCGATACACGCCCGGCTTCGCGGGGAGTGAGGCGAGGAAGGAGCGCAGGTCGAAAGGGGCGGCCGTGACCACGAGTCGAGTGTAGTAGGAAAGTGACTGGTGATCAGCGGTCAGCGGTTAGTGAAGAGCCTTCGTTCGAGGCTCGCGCCACTGACCGCCAAGCGCTAGTCACGAACCGCTGTCCGGGCTCTTGCCGTCGCCCTGCCAACCACCTCCCGGAACATGTCAGTGGTGAGCCGCCTCGTCTGCGTGTTGTAGCGGCTGCAGTGGTACGAATCGACGAGAATTCGCCCGCCCGGCAGCACGTGCATGGCGCCATGGCCGAACGCATGGGCCGACACCTTCAGCCCATGTGCCCGCAGAACCGCGCCATGGGCGATTGCGCCCAGCGCAAGGATGATCGCGCGCGGATCGAGCGCCGCAAGCTCCGCCGCCAGGAAAGCATTGCAGGTCGCGGTCTCGGCCGGTGTGGGCTTGTTCCCGGGCGGCACGCACTTCACCGCGTTCGTGATCCTGCAGCCCGGCAGATTGAGCCCGTCGCTGGCGGAGAGCGATACGGGAGCGCTCGCCCAGCCAAATCGGTGCAGGGTCTCGTAGAGCAGGACGCCTGCGTAATCACCCGTGAATGGCCGTCCAGTGGCGTTGGCGCCGTGGAACCCGGGGGCAAGCCCGACCACGAGCAGCCTCGGTCGCTCGTCCCCAAACGGCGCTACGGGCGCGCAGTGATAGGCGGGGTACCGTGCCCTGCCCTCGTCGAGGAACTCCGCAAGCCTCGGGCACCGGCGGCACTGCGGATCGAAGGACTTGCTCACGCTAGCTGCACCGTTCGGATCGTGGCTGCACGGACGAGGTTACCAGCATCCCCCGGCCGGAAACGAAACGGCCCGGACGGTTTCCCGCCCGGGCCGCATTCCGTCCGCGGTGGCCCGCCGTCAGTGGTGGGCGCCGCCCGTATTGAACTGCTCTTCTTCCGTTGAGCCATGCATGGCGGTCGTGGACGAGTGCCCGCCCTGGATCGCCTGCGTGACTTCGTCGAAGTAGCCCGTGCCCACTTCCTGCTGGTGCGAGACGAAGGTGTAGCCGCGGTCGCGCGCCCCGAACTCCGCCTCCTGCACCTTCTCCACATACGCCGTCATGCCGTGCTTCGAGTACTCCTGCGCGAGGTCGAACATGTGGAACCACATCGAGTGGATTCCAGCCAGGGTGATGAACTGGTACTTGTAGCCCATCGCACCCAGCTCGCGCTGGAACTTCGCGATGGTCTTGTCGTCGAGGTTCTTCTTCCAGTTGAACGACGGCGAGCAGTTGTAGGCCAGCAGCTTGCCCGGGTGCTCCTTGCGGATTGCCTCGGCGAACTTCTTCGCAAACGCCAGGTCCGGCTTGCCTGTCTCACACCACACCATGTCGGCATACGGCGCGTACGCCAGGCCTCGGGAAATCGACTGCTCCACGCCTGGCTTCGTGCGGTAGAAGCCCTCCGGCGTCCGCTCGCCCGTGCAGAACGGCTTGTCGTTCTCGTCCACGTCGCTCGTGAGGAGGTCGGCGGCCTCGGCGTCCGTGCGGGCGAGCACGATCGTCGGCACCCCCATCACGTCCGCCGCGAGGCGTGCGGCGACGAGCTTCTGCACCGCCTCCTGCGACGGCACCAGCACCTTGCCGCCCATGTGGCCGCACTTCTTGACCGACGCGAGCTGGTCCTCGAAGTGCACGCCGGCCGCACCGGCGCGGATCATCGCCTTCATGAGCTCGAAGGCGTTCAGCACGCCGCCGAAGCCGGCCTCCGCGTCCGCCACGATCGGCGCGAAGAAGTCCACGTACTCGGCCGACCGCTGGTGGATGCCGCGCGAGCACTGGATCTCGTCCGCACGCTTGAACGTGGAGTTGATGCGCTCGACGACCTTCGGCACCGAGTCCACGGGGTACAGCGACTGGTCCGGGTACATGGACATGTAGCTGTTGTTATCGGCCGCGACCTGCCAGCCCGACAGGTAGATGGCCTTCAAACCGGCCTTCACCTGCTGCATCGCCTGGCCCGCCGTGAGGGCACCGAGGCAGTTGACGTAGGGCTCGGTGTTCACGAGCTTCCACAGCTTCTCGGCGCCGAGGCGCGCGAGCGTGTGCTCGATCTGCACGTTGCCGCGCAGCCGCACGACGTCCTCGGCCTTGTACGGGCGCTTGATGCCCTGCCAGCGCGGGTTCTCCCGCCAGTCCTTGCGCAGTTCGGTCGCAGCCTTGTCGGTCATTTCTCGATCCTCGTGTAGCGAATTCGGTCAGTCGATGGCCCGGTAGGCCGGCAGGGTCAGGAAGGTCTCGAAGGTCTCGGCGGTCGTGATGCCGTCGATCAGCTTTGCCGCGCGCTCGAAGTTACCGGCCGCGTAGGCCGCCTCGCCGAGCCGCGCACGCAGCTTCGCGAGTTCCTCCTGCGTGACCTGCCGGAAGAGTTCGACCGTGACCTTGCGGCCGTCGTCGAGCACGCCCCGGGGATGGCGGATCCACTGCCAGATCTGCGCGCGCGAGATCTCGGCCGTGGCCGCGTCCTCCATCAGGTTGTGAATCGGCACGCAGCCGTTGCCGCCGAGCCAGGCGGCCATGTACTGGATGGACACGTCCACGTTGCTGCGCAGCCCCGCCTCGGTGATCGTGCCCTCCGGTACCTTGAGCAGGTCCGCAGCCACGACGTTCACGTCCTCGAGCTTGCGATGCAGCTGGTTCGGCGTCGGCATCAGGCGATCGAACACGCCCATGGCAACCGGCACGAGCCCCGGGTGCGCGACCCAGGTGCCGTCGTGGCCGTCCCCGGCCTCGCGCTCCTTGTCTGCCAGCACCTTGGCGATGGCGGCGTCGTTCGCCACCGGATCGCCCTTGATCGGGATCTGCGCGGCCATGCCGCCCATCGCGAACGCGCCGCGCCGGTGGGTGGTCTTGATCAGGAGCTTCGAGTACGAGCGCAGGAAGTGCGTCGTCATCGTGACCTGCGCCCGGTCCGGCAGCACCTTGTCCGGGTAGCGGCTGAACTTCTTGATGAAGCTGAAGATGTAGTCCCAGCGGCCGCAGTTGAGGCCAACGATGTAATCGCGCAGCTCCCAGAGGATCTCGTCCATCTCGAAGGCCGCGAGGATGGTCTCGATCAGCACCGTGACCTTGATGGTCTGCGGCAGCAGTCCGAGCCGCGCTTCCGCGTGCCGGAACACCTCGGCCCACAACCGCGCCTCGAGATGGCTCTCGGTCTTGGGCAGGTAGAAATACGGGCCCGTTTCCCGATGCTTCAGTTCAGCGTGGTTGTGGAAGAGGTACAGGCCGAAGTCCACGAACGCTCCCGGCACCTGCTTGCCGTCCACGCGCACGTGCTTCTCGTAGAGGTGCCATCCGCGCGGCCGGACCATGAGGGTCGCGACCTTCGGGTTCAGCCGGTACTGCTTGCCGTCCGGGCTCGTGAATTCAATGCGGCGCGCGACCGCCTCGCGCAGGTTCGACTGGCCTTGCACGACGTTGTCCCACGTCGGCGTCATGGAGTCTTCGCAGTCCGCCATGAACACCTTCGCGCCCGAGTTGAGCGCGTTGATGATCATCTTGCGATCCGTCGGCCCCGTGATTTCCACGCGCCGGTCCTGCAGGTCGGCAGGTATCGTGGTCACGTGCCAGTCATGCTCGCGGATTCCGCGAGTCTCATGCAGGAAATCGGGCAGCTTGCCCGCGTCGATTTCCTTCTGGCGCGCCTCGCGCCGGGTGAGGAGTTCTTCGACGCGCGGCCCGAACCGGCGCGCGAGGTCCACGATGAAATCCATCGCGTCGCGTGTCAGGACGTCCGAGTATCCGGGTCGCAGGCTTCCCGTGACCGTGCAGCCCGGCGGCAGATCGAGCGTCGGCTGTGTGCTCAAGGCAGGCTCCAGGGTGCGGCCGCGCCCGGAACTGAATGAAAGCCGGGCGCGCCATTGTTGCAGCGCAATAAGAGAATAGACTTTGCACCGCGCACACGGCAAGAGCTAATTTCCACGATGCGCCTGATCCTGCTGAACAAGCCCTTCCAGGTCCTCCCGCAGTTCACGAGCCCGGACCAGCGGCGGTGCCTGAGGGACCTCGTTTCCACGCCTGGTGTGTACCCCGCCGGGCGCCTGGACTACGACAGCGAAGGCCTGATGGTACTCACGGACTTCGGACCCTGGCAGGCGAGGATCAGCCAGCCAGGTGCCCCGTATCCCAAGGTCTATCTCGCCCAGGTCGAGGGAGCGGTGGCGCCGGACGCCATCGAGCGTCTCAGGCGGGGCGTGACCCTTAACGACGGACCGACCCTGCCCGCTGCCGCTCGCCTCGTGGCCGAGCCCGAGTGGCTCTGGCCCCGCGACCCGCCGATCCGCAGCCGCAAGGCGATACCGACGGCCTGGATCGAACTCGAACTCAAGGAAGGCAGGAACCGGCAGGTGCGTCGAATGACCGCCGCGGTCGGACACCCGACGCTCAGGCTGATACGCATCGCTGTGGGACCCTGGTCGGTCGAAGGCCTGCAGCCCGGGCAATGGCGTGAGGTCCCCCGCGAAGACGCCGAGCGGGATCTTGCCCCCGGACGGGTCAGGTCGAACGTGCGTTCGCCGCGATCCGCATCGCGAGCTCGAGGGCCTGCTCGTAGTTGAGCCGCGGGTCCACCGTCGTCCGGTAGGCCCGCGCGAGGTCGCCGTCGCCGAGGCCCCGCGCACCGCCCGTGCATTCCGTGACCTCCTCGCCCGTGAGCTCGAAGTGCACGCCACCGAGGTAGCTGCCGAGCTCGCGGTGGATACGGAACGAACTCTCCAGTTCCGCCACGATGTTGTCGAAACGTCGCGTCTTCACGCCCGAATGCGTCGTTTCGGTGTTCCCGTGCATCGGGTCGCATACCCACAGCACGGGGATACCGGTCGCCCGCACTGCCTCGATCATGGGCGGCAGCCCGGCATCCACGCCCTTCGCGCCCATGCGGTGGATGAGCACGAGCCGGCCGGGTTCCCCCCGCGGATTCAGCGTCCTGCAGAGCCCCTGCACCCACGCGGCGTCCATCCTGGGGCCGACCTTGACGCCCACGGGATTCGCGATGCCGCGGCAGTATTCGACGTGCGCACCACCGAGCTCGGCCGTGCGGAGCCCGATCCACGGCAGGTGCGTCGAGAGGTTGTACCAGCGCCCCTGCCGCTCGATGTAGCGCGTCTGGGCCTGCTCGTAGTGCAGGTGCAGCGCCTCGTGGCTCGCGTAGAACGGCGCGCGGCTGCCTTCGTGCACGCGACCGCCGCTCATCGCCTCGAAGAAATCGAGCGAGTCGGAGATCGACGTGACGATCTGCCGGTACTGGTCGCGCCACGGTGAGTGGTGGACGAATCCCAGGTCCCAGTATTCCGGGTGGTGCAGGTCCGCGAAGCCGCCGTCGATCAGGGCACGCACGAAATTGAGCGTGAGCGCCGCGCGCTCGTACGCGCGGAGCAGCAGTTCGGGATCCGGCTCGCGCTCCGCCGCGGAGAAGCCGGGCCGGTTCACGAGATCGCCCCGGTAGGTCGGCAGGGTCAGGCCATCGCGCGTCTCGGTATCGGCGGAACGCGGTTTTGCGTACTGGCCCGCGAACCGGCCCACGCGGATCACGGGCTTCCTGAGACCGTGCAGGAGCACGAGGCTCATCTGCAGGAGGATCTTGAGCTTGCGGGCGATCTGGCCCGACTCGCAGTCCTCCAGTGACTCCGCGCAATCGCCCCCCTGCAGCAGGAATCGGTTGCCCTGCTGAGCCTCCGCGATCTGCTGCTTCAGCGCCTCGACCTCCCAGGAGACGACGATCGGCGGTAGCCGCGCGAGCGAGGCTACGGCGCGCTCGAGCGCGGCCGGGTCACGGTAGGTCGCCTGCTGGGCGGCCGGGCGCGATTGCCAGCTGGTCGGTGACCACCCGTCGGTGCTGTTCGAGATCTGGCTCACCCGTCAATCGTAACCGGTATCCACGCACCGCAGTAGAACCCCGGGGGTGACGCGCCGCGGTGGTTTCGTCAGAATCGCGCCCTTAAACGATGCCCCGGGCCACAATCAAGCACAGCTGCGCGACCGGGCAGACACACCGTCCAGGAGTTTCCGAATGCACAAGGTCCTCGTCCTCGGGGCAGGCAAGATCGGTTCGTTGATCTCCGGCCTGCTCGCCGAAACCGGCGACTACGAGGTGCACGTCGCAGACGTGAACGCGAGCGTCGCCCGGTCGGTCGTTGCCGCGCACGATCTCGACCAGCTGCGCGCCTTCGGGTTCGATGCCGGCAACGCCGAGGCGCTCGCGGCTCACCTGCGCGCCCACCCGGTCGAGGCCGTGGTCTCGAGCCTGCCGTACTACTGCAACGTGGCGGTGGCCGAGGCCGCGCGCGCGGCCGGCACGCACTACTTCGACCTCACCGAGGACGTGGCGGTGACTCGCGGCGTGCGTCGCGTCGCGGAGGGCGCGGAGACCGCGTTCGTGCCGCAGTGCGGGCTCGCGCCCGGTTTCATCAGCATCGCGGCCAACGCCCTCATCGGCCACTTCGACGAGCTGCGCAGCGTCAAGCTGCGCGTGGGCGCCCTGCCCCAGCACCCGAACAACGTCCTCAAGTACTCGCTCACCTGGTCCACCGAGGGTCTCATCAACGAGTACGGCAATCCCTGCGAGTGCATCGCGAACGGCCGCGCGACCGAAGCCGCGCCGCTCGAAGGGCTCGAGGAGATCGAGATCGACGGGACGCTGTACGAGGCCTTCAACACCTCGGGCGGGCTCGGCTCGCTCGGCGACACCTACGGGCAGCGCGCCGAGAGCATGGACTACAAGACCATGCGCTACCCGGGCCACTGCGCGCAGATGCGGCTCCTGATGAACGACCTGAAGCTCAACCAGGATCGCGCCACCCTGAAGCGCATCCTCGAGAATGCCGTGCCGCAGACGCTGCAGGACGTGGTGATCGTGTACGTCGCCGTCACCGGCCGGCAGTCCGGTGAATTGCGCGAGGAGAACTACGTGAGCAAGATCTACCCGCAGATGATCGCCGGGCGCCTCTGGTCGGCGATCCAGGTGACGACCGCCGCGGGCGTCACCGCCGTGGTGGACCTGGCGCTCAAGACACCCGGTCGCTACCGTGGCTTCGTGAGGCAGGAGGACTTCCGCCTCGTGGACGTGCTGGACAACCGCTTCGGCCGGCACTATGCAGATGCGGGCACGAAGGAAATCTCGGGGCGCATGGTGGTCGCCGGCCAGACCGGCCAGCAGCGCACCGCCGACGGAGGAAAGTGATGGACAAGGTACTCACCAATCTCGGGCTCGAAGCCCTGAACCCAGGCACCTGGTCGTCGAACGGCGGCTGGCTCACGGACCCTGCGGCTCGCCGCATCGATTCCGTGAACCCTGCGACCGGACAGGTCATCGCGAGCGTGCTCGCGACCACGCCCGCCCAGTTCGAGCAGGTGATGGCTTCCTCGCGCGAAGTCGCGCTCGCCTGGCGGTCGGTGCCGGCGCCCAAGCGCGGTGAAGCCGTGCGGCTCGTGGGCGACGAACTGCGCAAGCACAAGTCCGACCTCGGCAGCCTGGTCGCGCTCGAGATGGGCAAGATCAAGGCCGAGGGCGACGGCGAGGTCCAGGAGATGATCGACATCGCCGACTTCGCGGTCGGCCAGTCACGCATGCTCTACGGCCTCTCCATGCACTCGGAGCGTCCGAACCACCGCATGTTCGAGCAGTGGCACCCGCTCGGCGTCGTCGGCGTCGTGAGCGCATTCAACTTCCCCGTCGCCGTCTGGTCCTGGAACGCGTTCCTCGCGGCCATCTGCGGCAACGTCACGGTCTGGAAGCCCTCCCTCAAGACGGCACTCTGCGGCGTCGCAGTGCAGCGCCTGGCGAACGGCGTGCTGGAGCGCCACGGCTATCCGGGCATCTTCCAGATGTTCGTGGACGCCACTCACGACCTCGCGAACCGCTTCGTGGACGACCGGCGCGTGGATCTCGTGTCCTTCACGGGTTCGACGCACGTGGGACGCGACGTGGGCGCGCGCGTCGCGCAGCGCCTCGGCAGGAGCCTGCTCGAACTCGGCGGCAACAATGCGATCATCGTGGACGAACAGGCCAACCTCGACCTCGCGGTGCCGTCCATCGTGTTCGGCGCGGTGGGCACCGCGGGCCAGCGCTGCACGACGACGCGCCGCGTACTCGTGCACGAGTCGCGGCTCGCCGACCTCGAACAGCGACTCACCCGGGCCTACCGGCAGGTGCGCATCGGCGACCCGCTCGACGCCAGCACGCTGATGGGACCACTCGTGGACGCGGGCGCCGTGCGCCAGTTCGAGGCCGCCGTCGCCAAGGCGGTGGCCAGCGGCGGACGGCTGCTCTGCGGCGGCAAGGCGCTCGACCGGCCCGGATTCTTCGTCGAGCCCGCGGTCGTGGTGGCGAGCAACGACTGGGAAATCGTCCGCACCGAGACCTTCGCGCCGATCCTGTACCTGATCCCGTTCCGCGACCTCGACCACGCGATCGCCATGCAGAACGACGTCGCCCATGGGCTTTCGTCGGCCATCTTCACCGACCGCCTGCAGCACGCGGAGCGCTTCCTCTCGGCGAGCGGCTCCGACTGCGGCATCGCGAACGTCAACATCGGCACGTCGGGCGCCGAGATCGGCGGCGCCTTCGGCGGCGAGAAGGACACGGGCGGCGGGCGCGAGTCGGGCTCGGATGCCTGGAAGGTCTACATGCGCCGCCAGACCTGTACGGTGAACTGGGGAAGCCAGCCACTGCTCGCGCAGGGCATCAACTTCGACGTCTCGGGCTGAGCCGGTCAGCGGGGGACCTGCGCCCGCCGGCTCGCCTGCGGGTCGCGCGATTCGGCCCTGGCCAGGCGCAGCTGCTCGTCCAGCCGCGTGGCCGAGACGGGCTGCAGGGTCCGCAGTTCCTGGGCGAAGAGCGAGACGCGGAATTCCTCGAGCATCCAGCGCAGCCGCTCACGCTCGATGCCGCGCGGGAATTCACCTGCATGCGCGAGTTCGAGTTCCCGCAGGGCTGCTTCGTACGGGACCAGCCGCTCGTGCAGCTTGCGGTCGCGGTCGACTGCATTGCGCAGGCGATCGGCGCGCCGCGCCGCCGCCTTGAGATATTTCGGAAGCTGCCGCAACCACGGGTCCGGAGTACGACGCAGCCAGCCCGGCGCGGTGAGTTCGGCGAGCTGGCGCGTGATCGACTCGCGCGCCGCGGCAAACGCCGGCGCGCCAAGGGCGCCCAGTGCGGCACGTGCGTCCTTGAGCGCCGCCAGCGCGTTGCGCGCGAGTCGCAGCAACTCCGCGCCCTGCTCCGCGACGCCCGCCCGCGCCGCATCCACGGCCGCGTCGAATTCCGCTCCGCTGCGCGGCTCGCGTTTCGCCCCGGCATGAATGGCCTCGGCGACTGCGCGATCCGCGATCTCGTCGAACAGGGCTCGGCCCATCCCCGCGGCGGCGGCGAGCAGCGTCAGGTCCCGGTCCGCCGCGCACTGACGACGGACCAGGTCGTGCTGCTGGGGCATGGCGAGCGCCGCGAGCCTTACCACACCGTGGCGTGTTGCGAGCATCGCCTGGGCTGCGGCCGGAAAGAGCCGCAGCCGAGCCGCAGCACCCGCGTCCTCAATGCCCGGATGCATCCGCACCGACACCCCGGCGATCCTGACGCTGACATCCTGCGGGATGTCCCCGAAGTCCCACCTCTGTACACCCTCGCGTTCCCAGGCGTGGCCCTGCGCGACGACTGCGGTGGCAGCACCTGCGGATCGCAGTTCCCGGCGCAGCGACTCGAGGTCGCGGCCCCTGCGGACTTCACGGCCGCCGGCGTCCACGACCCGGATGTTGAGCCTGAGCGCATCGGGCAGCGCGATCCCGGCGAACGCGGCCGCCTCCGTCGCCCGCCCGGCATTCTCTGTCACGAATCGGCCGAGCTGCTCGAAGAGGCCTCCCGCGCCCGGGCCCTGCATCGACGCGATGAACCGATCCGCGGCGACCGGTATCGGCACGAGTTCACGGCGCAGCTCCTTCGGCAATCCTCGCAGTAGCGCAATGACCTTCTCCCGCAGGTGGCCGGGCACGAGCCAGTCCAGCTCTGCGGGCGCGAGCGTGCCCAGCAGCGGCAAGGGCACGGTCAGCGTCACGCCGTCGTCGGGGCTCGTCGGGTCGAAGACGTAGGACAGCGGCAGTTCGTTTCCATGCAGCGACCATGTGTCCGGGTACGCGTCCTCCGCCATCTCCGGCAGCGGCTCGGCGAGCATGACCTCGCTCGGCATGTCGAGCCGGTTCGGCTGCCTGCGTTCCTCGGCGCGCCACCAGTGCTCGAAGCTGCGCACCGTCGCGACGTCGGCCGGTATGCGCTCGAGGTAGAACGCCGCGAGCACGTCGTCGTGGGCCAGCAGGTCGCGGCGACGCAGCTTCGCCTCCAGCCGCTCGATCCCGCGTTGCGCCGCCTCGTTACGCTCGAGGAACCCCGCGCGCAGCGACGACTGCCCGCGCACCAGGGCCTCCTCGACGAACATCCGGCGCGCGGTCGCGGGATCGACCGTCGCGAAGTTCACCTGGCGGCCGCTGCTCAGGACCCTGCCGTAGAGCGATACCGTTTCGCGCGCCATGACCATGCCGCGCTCCGCCGCCCACTCCGCCTCGCCGTAGCTTCTCCGCACCAGGTGCGCGCCAGCCGACTCGATCCACGAGGGCTGCACCTGCGCCACCATCCTGGCGTACAGGCGCTGCGTCTCGACCAGGCTCGCGGCCACCACCCAGCGCGGACTGCGCTTCTTCAACGGCGTCCCGGGCGCGATCACGAAGCGCGCGTCCCGCGCGCCGAGATAGGTTCGATCCTCGTCGAGCGCGCCGATGCCACCGAGGAATCCCGTGAGGATCGCCTGGTGGAGCACGCTGGAGGTCGCCGGCCGCGTGTTCGGCGCAATGTCGAGCGCAGCGGTCACCTCCGAGAGCTGCTCGTGGAGATCCTGCCACTCGCGAATGCGCACGAACGAGAGAAAATTCTCCTTGCACCAGCGGCGCGGCGGCCGGTTGCCGCCCGCCGCCTGCTCCCGCGCCGCCCGCCAGAGATTCAGGATGGCGATGAAATCGGAGCGCTCGTCGGCGAATTGCGCGTGCCGTTCGCCAGCGGCCTCCGCCTGTTCGGCCGGACGCTCCCGCGGGTCCGGGATGCTCAGGAACGCCGCGATCACGAGCGCCTCCGCGAGGCAACCGGTGCGCGCAGCCTCGAGGAGTACACGTGCCAGCCGCGGGTCCACCGGCAGGCCCGCCATCCGTCGGCCGAGCCGCGTGATGCGCCGGTCGCCGTCCACCGCGCTCAGCTCCTGCAGCAGCCGATAGCCGTCGTTCAGGAGGCGCGTGTCGGGTGGGTCGAGGAACGGGAAGTCTTCCGGAGCACCGAGCCCGAGTGCCGCCATCTGCAGGATCAGGCTTGCGAGGTTCGTGCGCAGGATTTCCGGGTCTGTGTATCGCGGCCGGGCCTCGAACTCATCCTCCGCGTAGAGGCGGATGCAGATTCCTTCTCCGACCCGGCCGCAGCGCCCCTTGCGCTGGTCCGCGCTCGCCTGCGACACCGGCTCGATCGGCAGTCGCTGGAACTTGGTGCGGGGACTGTAGCGGCTCACGCGCGCGAGCCCGCTGTCCACGACAAACCTCAGGCCCGGGATCGTGAGCGAGGTCTCCGCAACGTTGGTCGCCAGCACGGCGCGGCGACGGCTGTGACGCGCGAAGATCCGCTCCTGGTCGGTCGCCGAGAGCCGCGCGTAGAGGGGCAGCACCTCCCAGTCCCCGGCCCGCGTGCGCGCGAGCAGCTCACTGCACTCCGCGATCTGCCTCTCACCAGGCAGGAACACCAGTGCGTCGCCATCGATGCCGCGCCCGTCACCCGCAAGCTCGTCGAGCGCCTGCCCGACCGCTTCCGGCAGCGACGGGGCCTCGGCGTCGTCCTCGTGCAACGGGCGATAGCGCACTTCGACCGGGTAGCTGCGGCCTTCGACGTCCACCACCGGTGCGCCGTCGAAGAACTCCGCGAAACGGGAGGTCTCGATGGTCGCCGAGGTCACGATTACGCGAAGTTCCGGCCTGCGGCGCACCAGCCGCTTGCAGACCCCGAGCAGGAAGTCGACGTTCAGGTTGCGTTCATGGGCTTCGTCGAGGATCAGCGTGTCGTAGCGTTCGAGCAGCGGATCGCCCTCGAGTTCCCGCAGCATCAGCCCGTCGGTCATCAGTTTCACGAGCGTGCGCGGGCTGGTGCGATCGCTGAACCGGACCTGGTAGCCGACGAGGTCGCCGGTGGTCGAGCCGATCTCCTCCGCGACTCGATGCGCCAGCGCCTGGGCCGCGATGCGGCGGGGCTGCGTGTGGCCGATCATGCCCTGCACGCCGCGGCCGAGCTCGAG
Source organism: uncultured Gammaproteobacteria bacterium (assembly GCA_963706755.1). Taxonomy (GTDB): domain Bacteria; phylum Pseudomonadota; class Gammaproteobacteria; order Steroidobacterales; family Steroidobacteraceae; genus RPQJ01. Next base: position 204,094 of record CAVPNH010000011.1, on the reverse strand, counting down.
GCAGATCTTGGGAAGCTGCGTGCTCTTGCCGCTGCCCGTGGCGCCGCTCACGATCACGATTTGCGAAGACGCGATGGCGGCGGCGATCGCGTCACGACGCGCGTGCACCGGCAGCGTTTCGTCGTAGCGGATCGCGGGCACGGACTGCCTGCGCGCCTCGGCCTGCGCGACGGACGCGCGCACCTGCCCTTCCAGCCGATCGAGCTCGCGTGGCTCCAGCGACGGGCCGCGCTGCGAGAGCCGTTCGATCCAGGCCGCGAACCGGCGCCGGTCGCGCAGCAGGCACTGATCGAGCGTCTCGCGCCCACGGGCCAGCCGCGCGGTCAGCGGGCTTCCCGCTTTGCCTCGAGCCACAGTGCCTCCAGTTCCTCCGCCGACAGGCCCGCGAGCGAACGACCCTCGGCCGCCGCGCGCTCTTCCATCCCGCGGAAGCGCCGCTCGAACTTGCCGCCGGCATCGCGCAGCGCAGCTTCGGGATCGACCCCGAGATGCCTTGCGAACTGCGCAACGCTGAAGAGCAGGTCGCCCAGTTCCTCGTGCACTTGCGATGCTTCGCCGGACGCGACCGCCTGTTCGAGCTCGACGAGCTCCTCGCGCACCTTGTCGAGGACGCCGCGCGCGTCCGGCCAGTCGAAGCCGACGCCCGCGGCGCGCCGCCCGAGTTTTGCCGCCCGCGTCAGCGCCGGCAGCCCGAGGGTCACGCCGTCGAGGACGCCGGCCTGCTCGCCCTTCGCTTCCCGCTCCGCGGCCTTGTGCCGCTCCCAGGCGCGGGTCTGCTCCGCCGCGTCCGCAATCCTTGCGCCCCCGAAGACGTGCGGATGCCGGCGCTCCAGCTTGTCGCTGATCGCATCGGCCACGTCGTCGAATCCGAACAGGCCCTGCTCCTCGGCGATGCGCGCCTGGAACACGACCTGGAACAGCAGGTCCCCGAGCTCGTCGCGAACCGCGTCCGGCCGGCCACGCGCCACCGCGTCGGCGACCTCGTAGGCTTCTTCGATGGTGTGCGGCGCGATGGTCGCCCAGGTCTGCTCGAGGTCCCAGGGACAGCCGCGCTCCGGATCGCGCAGGCGCGCCATCACCTCGAGCAGCCGGCCGACCGCCGTGCTCACGGCTGCTCCAGCAGGCGGCAGAGCGATATCAGCATGATCGCGGTCGCGCCCCAGATGTTGTGGCCCTGGTAGGGGATGTCGTAGCCCCTGAACGTGTGGCCGGCGAACTTGCGCTCGCGCGGCACGTGATTGGCGGGGTCGAGCACGAAGGACAGAGGAACCTCGAACGCCTCCTCTACCTCGGTCACGTCGAGTTTCAACGTGAACTCGGGCCGCACGATTCCTACAACCGGAGTCACGACGTAGCCGGTGACGACGAAGTGGTCAACGAGGTATCCCGCCAGCGTCACGTGCCCGCGCGACAGGCCGATCTCTTCCTCGGTCTCGCGGAGCGCCGCTTCCCATGGGCCGGCATCGTCCGATTCGATGCGCCCGCCCGGAAAGCTGATCTGCCCGGCGTGATTCTTGAGATGGGTGGCGCGCTGCGTCAGGAGTATCGTGAGGCCGTCCTCGCGCTCGACGATGGGCACGAGCACCGCCGCCTTGGCCAGCTCCGTCGGCAACAGGCTGCGCAGCGCCTGCAGGTCCGTCGGGGCGCGCTCCAGCATGTGTGGCAGGAAAGGATCGCCGCCGGGCGTCGACCCGCGCAGGCGCTCCAGGATGCGGGCCTTGAGGCCAGCGCCTTCATTCACCATCGAGGCCCGCACTCAGTCCCCCGCGCCTCCGCTCTTGACGCCGCCCCGGGTCAGGGCGGCCGGATCAAGCAGCCGCGCGAGCCGCTCCGCGCCGAGATCCGTCATCTCGGCGGCGACTTCCATTACGGACCGGCCTTCGGCATAGGCCCGCTTGGCGATCGCGGCCGCCTTGTCGTAACCGATGACGGGGTTCAGTGCCGTCACGAGCATGGGGTTGCGCTCGAGTGCCGCCGCGAGCTGACGCGAATTGACGGCGAACCCGGCGATGGCGCTGCGCGCGAGGCAGCGCGACGCATTGGCCATGAGGTCGATGCCCTGCAGCAGGTCGTGCGCGATCACCGGCAGCATCACGTTCAGCTGGAAGTTGCCGGATTGTCCGGCAATCGTCACGGTGAGGTCGTTGCCCATGACCTTGGCGGCCGCCATCGCAACCGCCTCCGCGGCCACCGGGTTGACCTTGCCGGGCATGATGCTGCTGCCGGGCTGCAGGGCCGGGAGCGTGATTTCGCCGAGACCGGCGAGCGGTCCGCTGTTCATCCAGCGCAGGTCGTTGGCAATCTTCATCAGGCAGGTCGCCAGCGTGCGCAACTGCCCCGACAGCTCCACCGCCGTGTCCTGCGAACTCAGGGAGGCGAAGAAGTCGCGGCTCGGCCGCAGGTCGAGGCTGGTCTGCCTCGAGAGCAGTGCCGCGACAGCCGCGGCGAAACCAGGCGGCGCGTTCACCCCGGTGCCCACCGCCGTGCCCCCCAGCGCGAGGCAATGCAGGCGCGGCCGGCACGAGCGGATGCGAGTGATCGAGTCCTCGACCTGCGTGCGCCACGCGCCGAGCTCCTGGCCCAGCGTAAGCGGCATTGCGTCCATGAGGTGTGTGCGGCCGGTCTTCACGATCTCGCCGACGTCGGCGGCCTTGCGCCCGATCGTCTCCGACAGCTCCTGCAGCGCCGGCAGCAGTTGCTCCCCGATTGCGAGCGCCGCGCTCAGGTGGATCGCCGTCGGCACGACGTCGTTGCTGCTCTGGCTGCGGTTCACGTCGTCGTTGGGGTGCACCGGCTGCCCGCCGGAGCGGGTCGTCGCAAGGCGTGCGATCACCTCGTTCGCGTTCATGTTGCTGCTGGTGCCCGATCCCGTCTGGAACACGTCCACCGGGAAATGCGCGTCGTGCAGCCCCTCTGCAACCTCCAGCGCCGCCGCCTGGATGGCTGCCGCGCGCTCGCGGTCGAGCTGGCCGAGTTCCGCGTTTGCGCCGGCCGCTGCCCACTTGACGAGACCGAGGGCGCGGATGAATCCGCGCGGCATCCTGAGGCCGCTCAGCTGGAAGTTCTGGACCGCGCGCTGCGTCTGTGCGCCCCACAGGGCGTCCGCGGGCACCCGCAGTTCGCCCATGCTGTCGCGCTCGAGGCGAAAGTCGCTTGCCGCCATGTTCATGCGCTCCGGGAGACCGCGCAGGCGCCGTGGAGCGGGCCTGCGGTATCATGCGGAATCGTAGCACCTCCCGGATTCCCGCATGAGTCTCAACACCCTCACGGCCCTCTCTCCGGTGGACGGACGATACGCCAGCCGCTGCGCCGAGCTGCGGGTCCTTTTCAGCGAGTCGGGACTGGTGCGCGCCCGCGTCCGGGTGGAGATCGCCTGGCTGCACGCACTCGCGGCGAACCCGGACGTCCCGGAGATGCACGGGCTCTCTGCGGACGATCTCGAGGCCGCGACGCAGGTCGCGGCATCCTTCAGCGAAGCCGATGCCGCCGCAGTGAAGGTGATCGAGCGGGAGACGAATCACGACGTCAAGGCCGTCGAGTACTTCATCAGGAACAGGCTGGCGGAGCACCCGGCCTGGCGTGCGCGCCTCGAGTTCGTGCACTTCGCGTGCACCTCCGAGGACATCAATAACCTTGCGTACGCCCTGCTCTGCCTGCAGGCGCGCGACGAGGTGCTCCTGCCGCGCCTCGACGGGCTCACCGAAGCCCTGCGTGCCATGGCCCACATGCACGCACAGGACGCGATGATGTCGCGGACGCACGGGCAGCCGGCGACGCCGACGACGCTCGGCAAGGAAGTGGCCGTGTTCGTGCACCGCCTGCGCGCCGCGTGCGAGCGGCTGCGCGCGGTCCACGTTCTCGGCAAGATGAACGGCGCAGTCGGCAACTACAACGCACACCTCGCAGCCTACCCTGGCGTGGACTGGCCCGGGCTGGCGCGCCGCCTGGTCGAGTCCCTGGGACTGCAGTGGAATCCCTATACGACGCAGATCGAACCCCACGACTGGATGGCCGAGTACTTCGACGCCCTCGCGCGAATCAACACCGTTCTGATCGACCTGAGCCGCGATTTCTGGGGCTACATATCCGTGGGCTGCTTCCGCCAGAAGGTGGTCGCCGGTGAGGTGGGCTCCTCGACCATGCCGCACAAGGTCAATCCGATCGACTTCGAGAATGCCGAGGGCAATTTCGGGGTCGCCAACGCCCTGCTGCGGTTCATGGCGGAGAAGCTGCCGGTGTCCCGCTGGCAGCGCGACCTCACGGACTCGACCGTCCAGCGCAACATCGGCGTCGCGCTCGCGCATACCGACATCGCCATCCAGTCCGTGTCGCGCGGCCTCGCGCGCCTCGAGGTGGACCACGCGCACCTCGCCGCGGAGCTCGACGCGAACTGGGAACTCCTCGCCGAGCCGATCCAGACACTGATGCGTCGCTACGCCGTGCCGGCAGCCTACGAGCAGCTGAAGGCGCTCACGCGTGGTCGCCGGCTCGACGCCGGCGCCGTCGCGGCGTTCATCGACGGGCTGCCGATTCCGGCCGACGAGAAGCGACGGCTGCACGAACTGACGCCCGCGACCTACGTCGGGCTGGCCGCCCGGCTGGCGCGCGATGTCTGAGGCCGCGCCCTCCGCATCGATCACGGTGCGGACGGCCACCTGGCAGGTCGACCGCGACGACCTCATGTTCGTGCGGCGCCGTGTGTTCATCGAGGAACAGGGCATTCCCGAGTCCGAGGAAATGGACGAGGAGGATCCCGGCTGCCGGCACGCACTCGCCTACGCCGCCGGCGGCGAACTCGCGGGCACCGGCCGGCTTGCCCCTGGCGGCAAGATCGGCCGCATCGCAGTGCTCCCGCAATACCGCCGCACGGGCGTCGGCAGCGCGATTGTCGTCCATCTCGTGAACCAGGCCACAGAACTGGGACTGGCCCAGGTATACCTTCATGCACAGGCCGATTCCGTGGATTTTTACGGGCGGCTGGGTTTCCGGGCCGAAGGGCCCCTGTTCGACGAGGTAGGCATCCCGCACCGCTGCATGCGCCGCGGGGCGGTGCAGAAGAATGGACAACAGGCAGGACGTGACCGGGACGAGGAGCATCGTCACGACACTCGATGAGTATCGGGCGGCGGTGGCCGAACTCGCCACGCGTGCCCAGCGATCGCTGTCCATCTACACACCCGACCTCGAACCCCAGCTCTATGACCAGGACTGCTTCCTCGAGCCGATGAAGCGCCTGGTGCTCGCGCGCAGCCACGCGCGCCTGCGGGTACTGATCTCCGACCCGGCTCGTGCTGCCCGCGAAGGCAACCGGTTCATGCAGATGGCCCGGCGCCTGACGAGCTACATCGATCTCAGGAACGTTTCGCCCGAGTATCGCGGCAATCCCTGCTCGTTCATCATCGCCGACGACAAGGCCATCGCTTATCGCCAGCAGTGCTCGCGCTGGGACGGCATCGTCGAGTTCAACGACATCGCCGTCGTGCGCCGCTACCTCGCGTACTTCGACGAGACCTGGGCCGAGAGCATGATCCAGCCCGAGCTTCGAGCGACCGCCGTCGACTTCTAGCCAGCTCGTCTCCCGTCGAGTCCCCCTATAATGTCCGGCATGGTGTGGAAGCCGGACGTCACGGTCGCCGCAATCGCCGAGCGCGACGGACGATTCCTGTTCGTCGAGGAACGCGCCAGCGGGCGAGTCGTGCTGAACCAGCCCGCCGGGCACCTCGAGGACGGCGAGACTTTTCTCGACGCGGTGGTCCGCGAGACGCTGGAGGAGACGGCGTGGTCCTTCCGGCCGCAGGCGATCGTCGGCGTCTACGTCTGGCGGCCTCTGCACCTCGGCCGCACTTTCCTGCGCGTGGCGTTCTGCGGCGACCTGGAGTCGCACGACCCGGCGCGCAACCTCGACCGCGGCATCTTGAGAACCCGCTGGCTCGGGCGCGACCAGCTCCTCGCCCCGGGCGCCCGGCTGCGTAGCCCCCTCGTGCTGCAATGCGTGGACGACTACCTCGCGGGCACGCGCCATCCCCTCTCGCTCATCAGTCACCTGATTACCCAGCCCGCCTCGCTCGCCGCCAGCGGCTGAAAAAGGGGACATTCTCCTTTTCCGGAAAATGGGGACATTCCCCGTATTCCGAGTCGTTCTTTCGGGACGTCGATTGAAAATGGGGAATGTCCCCATTTTCCGGAAAAGGAGAATGCCCCCTGCTCCCGCCGATAGAATGCGCGGCGTGACTAGCTCCGATCGCGTGGTCCTCGGCATCTCCGGCGGAGTGGACTCCGCCGTCTCGGCCGCGCTCCTCAAGGACGCGGGTCACGACGTTCATGCCCTCTTCATGCGCAACTGGGAAGAGGACGATGACGCCTACTGCACCGCAGCCGCAGACCTGCAGGACGCCCGGCGCGTGTGCGACGAGCTGGCGATTCCGCTGCACACCGTCAACTTCGCCGCCGAGTACCGCGAGCGCGTCTTCCGGCACTTCCTCGACGAACTCGCCGCCGGCCGGACTCCCAATCCCGACGTTGCCTGCAATCGCGAGATCAAGTTCGGCGTGTGCTTCGAACACGCCGAGAGGCTCGGTGCCCGGTGGTTCGCGACCGGCCACTACGCCCGGACTTCCAGCGAGGACGGGCGAACGCGGCTGCTGCGCGCCACCGACCGAGCCAAGGACCAGACCTATTTCCTGCACGAGGTCCCGGGCCCGCTGCTCGGGCGCACGCTGTTCCCCATTGGCGGCCTGGCCAAGACCGAAGTGCGGCGCATCGCCCGTGAGCGAGCGCTGCCGGTGCACGACAAGCGGGACAGCACCGGCATCTGCTTCATCGGCGAGCGCCCGTTCGCCGAGTTCCTGGCGCACTACCTGCCGGCGCATCCGGGCGACATCGAGACCCCTGAAGGCCGGCGGCTCGGCGCGCACCGCGGCCTCATGTACTACACGCTCGGGCAGCGCCAGGGCCTCGAGGTCGGCGGCGTCCGCGGCGCGTCCGAGGCGCCGTGGTACGTGGCCGCGAAGGACCTCGGGCGCAACGTGCTGGTCGTCGTGCAGGATCACGACCATCCACTGCTGATGAGCCAGGACTTCGACACCGGGCCGGCGCACTGGATCGAGGGAGAGCCGCCATCGAGCAACTTCTCCTGCACCGTCAAGACCCGCTATCGGCAGCCCGACCAGGCGTGCGTCGTGGAGGTCGCGGCAGATGGGACCTGCCTGGTACGGACGCGTGATCCGCAGCGTGCCGTGACGCCCGGCCAGTCGGCCGTGTTCTACGACGGCGACGCCTGCCTCGGGGGGGCGGCCATCGTCCGGAGCCGCTATAATTCCTAGGCTGCGTCGGGCCCGTTCGAATCCCCGGAGGTTTCATGAGCGACAGTTTCAAGACCCGCCAGTCGCTGGCGGTGGGTGGCCAGTCCTACGAGATCTTCAGCCTCCCGGCCATCAAGGGCCACGACCTCGGGCGCCTGCCCTTCTCACTCAAGATCCTGCTCGAGAATCTCCTGCGCTTCGAGGACGGCGTCAACGTGACGCGCGCCGACATCGAGGCGCTGCTCAACTGGGACGCCAAGGCGACGCCGAGCCACGAGATCGCCTTCACGCCTGCGCGTGTGATCATGCAGGACTTCACCGGTGTCCCGGTGGTCGTGGACCTTGCAGCCATGCGAGAGGCAATGACGCGACTGGGCGGTGACCCGCAGGACATCAACCCGCTCGCACCCGCCGAACTCGTCATCGACCACTCCGTGCAGGTCGACGAATACGGCGCGGCCGATTCCCTTAAGCAGAACAACGCCATCGAGTTTGCCCGCAACGGCGAGCGCTACTCCTTCCTGCGCTGGGGCCAGACGGCATTCAGCAACTTCAAGGTCGTCCCGCCCAACACCGGCATCGTCCACCAGGTCAACGTCGAGCACCTCGCGCGCGTGGTGTTCGCCGACGACAAGAACGGCACGAAGCGCGCCTATCCGGACACCCTGGTCGGCACCGACTCGCACACCACGATGGTAAACGGCCTGGGCGTGCTCGGCTGGGGCGTGGGCGGCATCGAAGCCGAGGCCGCGATGCTCGGACAGCCCGTGACCATGTTGATTCCGCAGGTCATCGGGTTCCGCCTCAAGGGTTCATTGCCCGCCGGGGCGACGGCGACTGACCTCGTGCTCACCATCACCGAGATGCTGCGCAAGAAGGGCGTCGTGGACAAGTTCGTCGAGTTCTTCGGCGACGGGCTCGCGGGACTCCCGCTCGCCGATCGCGCGACCATCGCCAACATGGCGCCCGAGTTCGGCAGCACCTGCGGCATCTTCCCCATCGACGGGGAGACGATCCGCTACCTCGAACTCACGGGTCGCCCTCCCGAGCAGATCGCACTCGTCGAGGCGTACGCGAAGGCGCAGGGCATGTGGCGCACGAACGGCATGCGAGAGGCCGACTACACCGACGTGCTCGAGCTCGACCTCGCGACCGTGGAGCCCAGCCTCGCGGGCCCGAAGCGCCCACAGGATCGCGTGCCGCTCAGGACCTCGAAGGAAACCTACCGCAGGCACCTCGCGAAGATGGCCGAGGAGCGCAAGCAGAAGAATCCGCGGCGACGGGCAAGGCTCCGCCACGACCGCCGGCAAGAGCTACGACGTGAAGGACGGCGACGTGCTGGTCGCAGCCATCACGAGCTGCACCAACACCTCCAATCCCGCCGTGCTCGTGGCAGCCGGCCTCCTCGCCCGCAACGCCCACAAGCACGGCCTAGCGTCGAAGCCGTGGGTGAAGACCAGCCTCGCGCCGGGCTCGCGCGTCGTCACCGATTACCTGAACGCAGCGGGCCTGCTGACAGAACTCGAGTCCGTCGGCTTCTACCTCGTCGGTTACGGCTGCACCACCTGCATCGGCAACTCGGGCCCGCTGCGCCCGGAGATCTCCGAGGCGGTGAAGACGGGCGACGTGATCGCGACGTCCGTACTCTCGGGCAATCGCAACTTCGAGGGTCGCGTGCATCCGGAAGTGAAGATGAACTTCCTCGCTTCGCCGCCGCTCGTCGTTGCCTACGCACTGGCCGGCACCATGGACATCGACCTCAACTCCGAACCGATCGGCACGGGATCCGATGGCAAGCCGGTCTTCCTGAAGGACCTCTGGCCGTCGGCAAAAGAGATCCAGGACACGGTCGCGAAGTGCGTCAACTCGTCCATGTTCAAGAAGGGTTACGCCAGCGTCTTCGCCGGCGACGACAACTGGAAGTCGATCAAGGTCCCGAAGGACGAAGTGTACAAGTGGGAGCCCGCCTCGACCTACGTGCGCAACCCGCCGTACTTCGATGGCATGGGCATGACGCCGGGCGCTGTGGCCGACATCCGCAGCGCACGGGCCCTCGCCGTGCTGGGCGATTCGGTCACGACCGACCACATCTCGCCCGCCGGCAACATCTCGAAGTCGAGCCCGGCGGCGAAGTACCTCGTCGCTCAGGGCGTGCAGCCCGTGGACTTCAATTCCTACGGCGCCCGCCGCGGCAACCACGAGGTCATGATGCGCGGCACCTTCGCCAACATCCGCCTGCGCAACCTCCTCGCGCCCGGCACGGAAGGCGGCGTCACGGTGCACGTGCCGAGCGGCGAGCAGATGTCGATCTACGATGCCGCGATGAAGTACAAGGCCGAAGGCACGCCGCTGGTCGTGATCGCCGGCAAGGAGTACGGCACGGGCTCTTCCCGCGACTGGGCGGCCAAAGGCACGATGCTGCTCGGCGTGAAGGCCGTGATCACCGAGAGCTTCGAGCGCATCCACCGCTCCAACCTGATCGGCATGGGCGTCCTGCCACTGCAGTTCAAGGATGGCGCGAACGCGCAGAGCCTCGGGCTTACTGGCAAGGAAAGCTTCGAGATCATCGGGCTGAACGGCGGCGCCGCAAAGGCGGTGACCGTGATCGCGACACCCGCCTCCGGGGCACCGATCAAGTTCGAGGCGCGCGTGCGCATCGACACGCCCAAGGAGCGCGAGTACTACCAGCACGGCGGAATCCTGCAGTACGTGCTCAGGCAGCTGGCGGGAGCCGGCAAGGCGGCGTGAGGCGAGCGGTTAGTGATCAGCGGTTAGCGGTTAGCGGATAGTGAAAGACGAGTCCGCCGCAGCGCTTGATGAACTGATCGGCCGCGCCGCGGCCGCCCTGCGGAAGGCGCGGCACGTCTGCGTGCTCACGGGCGCGGGGATTTCCGCGGAAAGCGGGATTCCCACGTTCCGCGACGCGCTCACCGGGCTCTGGGAAAAGTTCAGGCCCGAGGACCTTGCGACCCCCGAGGCCTTCGAGCGCGACCCGAAGTTCGTCTGGGACTGGTATGAGTTCCGCCGCGAACTGCTCCGCAAGGCCGAGCCGAATCCCGGCCACTACGCGCTCGCAGAACTGGCCGGTCGCGTCCCGAAGCTCACGCTGGTCACCCAGAACGTGGATGGCCTGCACCAGCGCGCCGGAAGCCGCGGCGTCCTCGAATACCACGGCAACATCCTGCGCGACCGGTGCACGGTCGAACGGGTGATCGCCGATCGCGCCGCTGACTCGCGCCACGGCCTGCCGCGCTGCGCCGCCTGCGGGGGACTGCTGCGGCCGGACGTCGTGTGGTTCGGCGAAGCGATACCCGCCGGGCCGATGCTGGCAGCGGCCGAAGCCGCGCAGGACTGCGACGCGTTTCTGTCGGTTGGGACCTCGTCCCTCGTCTACCCCGCCGCCGGACTCGCGGAAACGGCCCTCGGCACGGGCGCCAGGGTGATCGAGATCAATCCGAACCGCACCGATCTCTCGGCAGCCGCCGACTTCGTACTGGCCGGACCCTCCGGCGCGCTGCTGCCTCGGCTGCTCGCGGCGCTGCGGTAGTCAACGCTCGCGCTGCTCCTTGGCAATCAACCGGGCCGCCGCAATGAAGCAGACGACAGAGAGGAGCAGGACGCAGTCCATCGCGATGAGCACGGTCGTGAGGGGCGCCGGGTGGCCCTGCGCCGTGAGGTGGTCGCTGGCCGCACCGGCGGCGAGGTTTCCGAGCGCGATTGCCAGGATATTGAGCGACATCATCGTGAAGCCGATGACCGTCGAGCGCATGCTGACCGGCATGCGCTCCTGGATGAACGAAAGGCAGCTGCCGTACAGCGACAGCGTCAGGAAGAAGCTGGCCATGAGACCCGCGTAGAACAACGGGCTGCCGTATTCGGCGAAGCGGCACGCGATCATCAACGGCACTCCGATCAGCCCGGCGATGGCGGGGTAGGTCGCGTGGCCGCCCCGGAACCGGATCGACAGGCGGTCGCCGGCGATGCCGCCGACCACCGCGCCGAGGGTGCCGAAGACGATCTGCATCCACCCGATGCGCGCGGCGATCTGTGCCGCATCCGCGCCTCGCTCCCGGACCAGCCACAGCTGCAAAAACGACAGTTCGGCCAGGATGACGTGGATGATCACGAAACCTGCGATCACCAGCATCACGGCCGGCCGGTGCGACAGCTCGCGCAGCACGCCACGGATCTGGCGCAGGAACGGCTCGCCGAGCTCTTCCGGGTGCGCCTCGCGCTCCTCGTGGACGAACGCGAGCGCGACGGCGATCGCCAGGCCGACGGCGCCGAGAGCGAGGTAGGTATGGCGCCAGCCGATCGCGGCGCCGAACGTTCCACTGATGACGAACGCCAGTCCAAGCCCGAGCGGCAGACCGATGAAGAATATGCCGTTGGCCGTGCTTCTGTGGCGGGCGTCGAACAACTCGGAGAGCAGCGCAGTCGCTGCCGGCACCAGCGCCGCTTCCCCGGTCGCCACGAAGAAGCGCGCAACGGTCATCTGCGTGAAGCTCTCCGCGAACCCGGACGCGGCGGTGCACAGGCTCCAGACGAAGATGCCGGCCGCGATGATGCGCGGGCGGCCGAAGCGGTCCGCCAGCGAACCAAAGAACAACGCCATGAAACCGAAGCTCAACACCCAGACGGCCCCCGACAGGAACCCAAACTGCGTGTCGCTGAGGCCGAGCTCGGCAGTGATCGCGGGAGCGAACGAGATGAGCAGCGTGCGGTCGACGTAGGCGATGATGTTGATGAACAACAGGACGCCGAGCACGACCCATGGATGTCTTTTCAGCATGTCTCCCCTTGGCGCCGAACCGCGCCCCGCTCCCCTGAAACGTACCCTACGCTGGCGCCAGCGGTTCACCCGCCGCCCCGTATTACGACATGAATGGACCCGGCGCACCGTAAAGCGGGCGATCCTTCTCGCTGGCCAGACGCTGCTCCCGTGGCTGGCTCCAGTAGTTCCAGCGTGCCGTCGGGGTGAACGCGCCGGTGACCGCCGCGTTGACCAAGGCCTCCGGATTGCCGAAAACCCACTTCGATCCCATGCCGCCGCCCAGCTTGCAGTACTTGAAGCTGTCCGTGGCGATGGTGATGCCCTTCGGATAGTGGTGAAAGCCGGTCATCGCCATGCAGGTCTGGTGATAGATCTTGCCGCCGGCCTCTTCGATGATCCTGGCGTCGCCATAGTGCTGGGCCATGAAGTAGGTCGGCGTGTCGGTCTGCACCCAGAGCATCACGCCGGGCTTGACCTTCTTGCCCTTGACCAGGCGGGCGATCTCGCGCACTTCCTCGAGGGTCGCATGCGGACAGCCAACAATGACGATATCGACGGGTTTGGCGTTTGCGGGACCCGGCGCCGGCGAGATGTTGTTGATGTGGCGGAACATCTCGACGACGTCGTCCATCGTGATCACGTAGCGCTCGGGGTTCGCGGGCATCTTGCCCTTGAAGGCCGCTTCGAGCGTCGGGGACTCCGGCGTGTAGCCCATCAGGTGCAGCATCGGGTCGTTCATGCCCGGCGAGCAGCAGGCTATGATCTGCTTGGTCGCCGTCGGGCTCATCTTCTTCGGCAGGTTGAGCACGGCCGGGATCCGGTTGCTGGCCTTCTCGGCGATGCAGGCGCCCAGTGCAGCCCAGTCGGCAGCGCCCTTCACGTTGTCGCGCACTTCGTCATCGAGTTCCACGATGCACTTCGCCGCCCGGTTCTCGTCGATCAGCATGCCGTACTTGGGCAGGCAACCGGTGTAGGCGCAATACACCGTGTTGACCGGCGACTCTCGGTTGGTGCGCGCGCCGAGGATCGTGTTGATGTAGGCAGCCGCGCTCGATTCCGAACTGGCCGCGTACTCGCCCAGCTTTGGAACGCGCGTGTTGAAGTAGGGATTGCATGACGACCAGTTGAGCCAGCCATGCTCCGCGAGCTTGTCGTAGCCCGCCTTCAGGTCCTGGATGATGTCGTCCGGGATCTTGAATTCACCCTTGCCGGGGAGGCTGAAGTTCCACGGGTAGCCCTTCTGGCCGGCCTTGTCGAACTGCACCATGTACGGATCATTGCCACAGGCGCAGCCTGACTCGTCCGCGACGTGGGCGTCCTTCATCTTGAAGATCGGGTCGTAGAGAGGGCTGTGTCCGAGGTCGTGAATCGCCAGCTTCCTGGCCTTCTCGGGATCCTTGCGATCCTTCGACCAAATGGGGCATTCGTTGAGGACCAGGACGAGATCCACCATTTCCGTGGCTTCCACCGCCTCACCGAAATCCACCAGCTTTTCCATGCAGAATTTCTTGGTTTCACCGTGCTTGCCGTCCAGCATCTCCTGCTGGTACTGCGTCAGTTTCATGTTCATGCGTGTCTCCTGCCTTTGAGGCGGATGTCGATCAGCCTTGACGGGTAATGGTGACGGTCGCCTTCTGGCCGACCTTGGGGGCGTCTATTTCCACCCAGTCACCGGTCCTGATCGTCTGGATCGGATCCTGGTCCAGTCCGTCGATGGCGGGGATTTCACCCGCGATGCATCCGCTGATGTCGATGTCGTGAACCTTCTGGCAGATGATCGCTGCCGGGCCCTTGTTCGACTCCTTGCACTTGAAATACAGGCTGACCGCACCACTGGTCGATCCGAGCACGGTCGGGTACACCACGACCTTGCCGGTCACGCACTGACCCTCGATGTCGGCGCCAGGCACCATCACGATGCCGCCTTCGTTGCTGACGTGGTTGAAGGCCCATCCCATCCGCTGGCGATTCACCAGCGCCTTGCCAGCGGCCTTCCCCTTGGACCGGGCAATGCCGGTCAAAACGATCTTCTCTCCCACAGGACACCTCGCTTGGTCCGGGAACGTGCTGCGCCGGCGACCCTGGTCGGACAGAACTTCGGGTTGATCGGGTCGCCGCCCTTCTCCCGTCAGTTCCGGTCCCGGTCATAGGGCAGGAAGGGCGGGTGATGACCTCAACATAGGCCGCACATGGAATGCGGACTTCCCTTTTGACGTCAGCCGTTTAGCATTTCACGACACCGCCGCCTTCACGCGGGCGGGGCAAGCAACGCCGGCCCGCCCGCGCAGCCGTGCCAGGATCAGCGTGCTCGCCGCCGGGGCGTCTTCTGTTTTCGGCGCGACTCGAGCGGCGTCGAATCGAACTCCTCGGCGAACCAGCGCGTGAACGAACCATGGCGCCGGTAGCCGAGCAGAGCCGCCACGTGCCCGACCGTGAACCGCGGATTGTCCAGATAGGCGCCGACCAGCTTGCGGCGGACACCGTTGATCAATGACGAGAACGACTCCCCGGCTTCGTCGAGCTCGCGCTGCAGCGTGCGAACGTTCATGCCGAGCGACAGCGCGACGTGCTTGATGCTGGCCTGACCCGTGGGCAGGAACAGGTAGATCAGGCGGCTGACGTCGGCAACGACGGATGCAGAGGACCGCTCCGGCAGGGTCTCGATCAACTGCCGGGCGTAGTCGGCGAACTTCGAGTCGACCGAAGGATTCACGATGTCCAGGTCGCTGGCCGGGCAGTACAGGCCGTTGAAGTCCGCGCCGAATTCGCACCGGCAGCGGAACACGCGCTGGTGCACGTCCATCGAGTCCGGCGCCGCGTGCTTGAAATACACCGCCCTCGGCTGCCACCGCTCGCCGGCGATTGCCCGGAACGACTGTACGTACACCGCCAGCGTCACCTCGACCGCCTGCGTCGCCGGCATCGGCACCTCGGTGAGGACTTCTGCACGGACCACGGCCGTTCTGTCGACCTCCTCGAGGTAGAGCGCCGTCGATTCGTTGAGCACGTTCATGTAGCGAATGGCCGTGCGCAGCGCGTCCCTGGGGGTGCGCTGGTGGCTCAGCAGCAGCCCCATGACACCGAAATGCGACATCCGCCTCGCCTCGGCCATGCGCAGCCCGAACGTCCGGCATCCGCTGCGTTGCGCGGACACCTCGAGCAATCGCACGACCGCATCGGCGCGGATCGGATTGTCCGGCCGCGCGAGCATGGCGAGCGTCAGGCCGACCTCGCGCAGTTGCGCAACCGGATTGAGGCCGAGTTCCTTCGCCAGGGCAGGGTACGTCCCCAGCGTTGCCGCTCGCATGAATCGCATTGGCCACTCCACCTTCTGTGTGAACGGTCCGCGGCGCGCAGGACGGTGCGACTGCGAGGCGCCGCCTGTCACGAAATGCGAAGGCATTGTCGCGCAATGCGAAACCGTGTCAATCGCGCGCCTGTACCGTGGCGCCTGTCGATCGGCAGGCCGCACCAGTGCAGAGCATGCGCGCCGCCGCAAACCATTTCAGGAGGAGACCCACATGAAAGTCGAACGACTGACGTACGCGCTTGGCGCGGAACTGAAGGGCGTGAAGCTGGCCGATGCGTCGCGGGACGATGGCCTGTTCGCCGAGATCAAGCAGCTACTGCTCGAGCACAAGGTGCTCTTCGCGCGCGACCAGGAAATGACCGACGACGAGCACGCCAACTTCGCGCGCAAGTTCGGTCCGCTCGAGGACCACCCGCTGGCCCCCAGCTCAAAGGGCGAGCCGGGCATCATCCACATCTGGAAGACGCCGGAGAGCCCACCCGAGCGCTACGAAAACTCCTGGCACAACGACGCCACCTGGCGCGAGTGCCCGCCGATGGGTGCCGTGCTGCGCTGCGTGGAATGCCCGCCCGTGGGCGGTGACACCATGTGGGCCAACATGGAACTGGCCTACGAGCGGCTGCCCGACCACATCAAGAAGACGATCGCCGACCTGCGCGCGCGCCACAGCATGGAAGCCTCGTTCATGGCGGCGAAGCCGATCGAGGAGCGCCTCGCCATGAAGGAACGCTTCCCTGACCCGGAGCATCCGGTCGTGCGCACGCACCCGGTCACTGGCAGGAAGAGCCTGTTCACGAGCGCTTTCATTACGCACTTCACCAACTTCCACACCGCCGAGCGGGTGCGTTACGGCCAGGACATGCACCCTGGTACGTCCAACCTGCTGGAGTACCTGGTCAGCCAGGCCGCGATTCCCGAGTACCAGGTGCGCTGGCGCTGGACGCCTAACGCCGTGGCGATCTGGGACAACCGCTGCACGCAGCACTACGCGGTGATGGACTACCCTCCGTGCCACCGCAAGATGAATCGCGCCACCATCATGGGCGACCGCCCGTTCTGATCGAGTCACACCGAGGGGTGGCCCAGGCCATGATCACGCTCTACACAGCCGCAACGCCGAACGGATACAAGGCATCCATCGCGCTCGAAGAACTTTCGCTGCCGTACGACCTGCGGGTGCTGGACTTCAGCAGGCAGGAACAGAAGGAGGACTGGTACCTCGCGCTCAACCCGAACGGCCGCATTCCCACCATCGTCGACCACGAGGCCGGCGACTTTGCGGTCTTCGAGTCGGGCGCCATACTGATCTATCTCGCCGAGAAGACCGGTCAGCTGCTGCCGACAGACGTGAAGGGGCGCTCCCGTGTCATCCAGTGGCTGATGTTCCAGATGGCCGGGGTCGGCCCGATGATGGGGCAGGCCAACGTGTTCTTCCGCTACCTGCCCGAGAAGATCCCGCTGGCGATCGACCGGTACCAGAGCGAGGTCCGCCGCCTGTTCGGCGTGCTCGACGGCCACCTGGCCCGGAACGAGTACCTGGCCGGTGACTACTCCATTGCCGACATCGCCCATTGGCCCTGGATCTTTTCCCACGACTGGTCGGGGATCTCGCTGAATGAATTCCACCACCTGCGACGGTGGTTCGAGCAGATCCGGACCCGGCCTGCCGTCACGCGCGGCCTGCAGCGTCCGCCCATGACGATGAAACTGGGCTCGGACAGCAAGGAAAACCAGGACGCTGCGGACCAGTTCGTGGCCACTGCCCGCGAGATCCTGCAGACCGGCAGCACCGGCCGCACCGGGAAAGGAGCCTGACCATGCACGTCACTGGATCGTGTCATTGCGGTTCAATCAGCTTCGAGGCCGATGTCGACGAGGGACGGGTCTTCACCTGCCACTGCACCGACTGCCAGGTCATCGCCTCGACGGCCTTCCGCTTCGGAGCAATCGTGCGGCGCGAGACGTTTTCGATGAGCGGCCCGTACGCGGAGTACGCCAAGATCGGCACCAGCGGCCAGCGACGCATGCAGGTGTTCTGCCCGAAGTGTGCCACGGGCATCTACTCCTACTCTCCCGACAGCGGGGCGCCGTTCCTCAGCCTGCGCCTGGGCGGCGTCCACCAGCGGGCACAGCTCACGCCGGTGCACCAGCTCTGGTACCGCTCGGTGCTGCCCTGGGTCGCCAGGTTGAATGAGATCCCCCAGTGCCAGGAGCAGGAGATTCTCGTGACCATGCTCGGCCTGGCGCAGGCGGCCGGCAGCAAGCGGCAGAATCAATGAAACTCGAGAAGAAGTTTCCGCAGAAGCGCGTCCTGATCACCGGCGCCAACAGCGGCTTTGGCAAGGCCATGGCCATGCATTTCGGCCGGCAGGGCTGGCGCGTCGCAGTGACCGGACGCCGACCCGATGCGGTTCGTGCGGCGGCCGACGACGTCCGACGGACCGGTGCGGTCGAGGTCCTCGAGATGACGATCGACGTCGCGAAGCCGGAAGACTTCGAGGCGGCGGTTGCGCGCATCGAGGCGCAGTGGGGCGGGCTCGACATCCTGGTGAACAACGCCGGCATCATCGACTCGGCCAAGCTCCAGGACATCACCCTCGAGCAGTGGCACCGCATCATGGACATCAACCTGTGGGGCGTGATCCACGGTTGTCACGCCTTCATTCCGATGTTCATCCGGCAGAAGAGCGGCTACGTCCTGAACATGGCTTCGTCCGCAGGCCTCTTTTCCCTCCCGGAAATGGCTCATTACAGCGTGCCCAAGGCGGCCGTGATCGCACTCTCGGAAACGATGAGGTCGGAGCTCGCCCGGTACGGGATCGGCGTGACCGTTTCCTGCCCCGCCGCGTTCGCATCGGACATCCTGAACAAGGAGGGCGTGGACGTGGGCCGAAGCGTGACGCTCCGCGCTCTCGACAAGGATGCGCAGTCGGGACGGCACACCTCCGAGAGCGTGGCGGCCCATGCCATCCGCAACATGGAGCGCGGCCATCTCTACGACATCGCCCACGACTCAATGGAATTCCTCTGGTTCGTCAAGCGCCTGATGCCGGAGACGATCTACCACCTTTTCGCGTGGATGTACGCGAACAGGAAATGGAAGTTCAAGGACTGACGCCCTGCCGCGCAAGCTCCTCGGCCAGGATCGGCACGCCCATGTTGCAGGACTGCACGCCCTGCACGACGCAGAGCTTGAGCACTTCCATGACTTCCTCGACGCTCGCCCCCGCCGCCAGCGCGCCCTTGATGTGCCTGCGCGTGCCCGGTGCGTAGAGGTGCGTGTAGGACGCGTCGAAGGCGATGCTGAGGAGTTCCACCTCCTTCGCCGGCAGCACGCCGCTCGCGTAGACCGGCACTCCAGTTGCAAAGAACTGGTCGGTCCACACGGGGTCGAGCTCGTAGAACGGGTCCCAGGCCTCATTCCACTGCCCGATCGCCTTCATGCGGTCGCAGAACGGCGTGGCCTCGCCGGCGTCGCGTTGCGGCAGTGCCGCCCCCACCTCGCGCGCCTCCTCGAGCAGCAGCGGCGCACCGAGGCTGCAGGAATGGATTGCACCCAGCGCCGCGCACTTGAGGACGAACAGTATTTCCTCGCGCGTCGCACCGGCGGCCAGTGCCGCGCGAATGTGCCGGCGCGTTCCTGCGGGACTGAGGCTGGTGCACTGCGCATTGAGCATTACCCCGATGAGCTCGACGAGCCTGCGAGGCAGGATGCCGCGGCGCCAGGGATTCGTCGTCATCCTCTGGCAGGCGTCGGCCCACGCCGGGTCCCACTCGCGCAGCTGCTCGAGTGCCGCGTCCCAGGGGCCTGTTTCGCTGCTGCGAGCCGTGGGCTCGGCCGGCCCGAGGTTGCTGTCCGTGGGCATGCTTTTCTCCCGTATCGACCCTGGTTTCGGCTCGTCGAATGTGCGCAGGGATCAGTGCCCGCTCGCCACCGCTTCCGCCATCCGCTTGCGGATGATCGGCCGCAGGTCTTCACCGTAGCCCGTGAGCGTCCCGCCATCCACCGCGATGGACTGCCCGGTGATCATCGCGGCGCGATCGCTCGCGAGGAAGCTCACGGCCTCGCCGATTTCCTCCATGGTGCACATGCGGCCCAGGGGCACCAGCCGCTTGGTCACCATCTCGCGATACGCAGGGGTGATGCTTTGCTCCATCAGCGGCGTGACGACGCCGCCCGGGCAGATCGTGTTGACCGTGATTCGCTGGTCGGCGAGTTCCCAGGCGAGGTGCTGCGTCAGGCCCTCTACACCGTACTTGGACACCGTGTAGTCCACGCTACCGAAGAAAGTCATGCGCCGTCCAGCGATGGAACCGATGTTGATGATCCTGCCTCGGCCGCGACCGGTCATGGCGGGTAACGTTGCCTTGATGCACAGGAAGACACCCCTGAGGTTGACACCCAGCACCTCGTCCCACTGCTCGGCGGGCAGGTCTGCCAGCAAGCGCGGCGGGCCCTCGATCCCGGCGTTGTTGACCAGGATGTCGATGCCGCCGAAGCGCTCGAGTACGGTGCGCGCCATTGCCTCGAGCGACGGCCAGTCGGTGACGTCCGCGACGACTGGCAGCGCACTGCCGCCCGACTCCTCGATCGACCTGGCTACGTCCTCCACTTCGTCGGCGTGCCGTCCCATCACCACGACGTTCGCGCCCTCGCGCGCGAGCACGCGCGAGATACCTTCGCCAATGCCTCGACCGCCTCCGGTCACGATTGCGGTCTTTCCTTTGAGTTCCATGGTCGCTCCTCTGTTCGTAGCCGTCATGCTTGCGCGGCCATGCTGTCGGGCGGCTCCTCGAAGTGCCCGGCCTCACGCAGGTAATGTCGCGATCCGAGCATGAAGCAGGTCGCTGCGAGGAGGCACGCGAGCGGGGCGATGCCCAGCGCGAACTTCAAGCCGAACGCGTCCGAGAGCGCGCCTACCGCGACCGGCCCCGGCGCCAGGCCCAGCAGGTTGTTGCCGAGCACGATCATCGCCAGTGCCGTCGCACGCAGCCCCGGATGGGTCACGTCGCCGATGACTGCGCCGGAAGCGCCCATGTGACCCGCGGTGACGAACACGCCCGCAAGGATCAGCGCGTACTGGACCGGGCCGGACGGCAGCGTGAACGCCAGCACGAGCAACACGCAGGAAATGACGGCGTACAGCGCCGGCAGCCGCAGCCTGTTGCGGATGTCGCGCGCGCTGAGTCGGTCCACGACCCATCCGCAGGCGATCATGCCGACTCCCGCTACCAGCAGCACCACGCCCGCCTGCAGGGCCGCCTTGTCCGGCGAGAGCTGGTAATAGCGGCCCATGTAGGCCGGCATCCAGGCCGTGACGGCGCCGACGATGAACATCTGCAGCCCGCTGCCAAGGTAGGTGAACACGGCGGTGCGCGACACGAACAGTTCGCGGATAATTTCCCCGACGCGCAGGCGCCGTGCTTCGGTACCGGCCACCGCACCCTTCTTCACCAGGGCGACAGTCTGGTAGTCGCGCACGACCATTGGATACGCAGCCACCAGCAGCAGCCCGAGGGCGCCGACGCCGATGAACGCGTGGCGCCAGCCGAAGTGCGTCGAGACGACGCCGCCAGCCACCACTCCCATGACCGTGCCGAACAGTGCGGCGGCAAGGAAGGCACCGAAAATCATCGACCGGCGCTGTGGCGGAAACACATGCATCAGGATCGCGCCGCCCGCGCTGGAATAGCCCGCTTCCCCGAGCCCGACCAGCGCGCGCGCGACGAGCATCTGCCCGTAGCCGCCGGCAAGCCCGCAACCGATGGTCGCGAGTCCCCAGAGGGCCGCCATCGCGGTGATGCTTTTCACGCGCCCCCAGCGATCGGCAATCAGCGCGACCGGGACCGAGGCGACGCCGACGATCAATGCGACGACGCTGACCAGGGCGCCGAGTTGGGTGTCGGTCAGTGACCACTCGAGCTTGAGGAACGGGAAGAGCGGAGTGATCACCTGCCGCGACAGGTAGTCCGACAGCATCAGCCCGAAGGTGAGCGCGAAGACGGCCCAGGCGTATAGCCGGGACACGGCAGGGTGATTGCCGCCCTGCGGCACGCCTCCGTCCCCGTGCAATGCGAATCCCATGGATGACTCCCCGCTATTCCGTTGTCGTCTTTGTCGTCATCGTCGCCGGACCACGGTGCGCGCCGGCGACGCCGCGCGGCCAATCGCAGGCCGACGACTGCGACCTGCCCCCGGTGTCACTCCATTCCAGCGCTTGAAGGCACGCACGAAACTCGTCGGCGTCCGGTACCCAAGCGCCGATGCGATCTCGCCGACCGGCAGGTCCGTCTGTTCGAGCATGCGGGCGGCAAGACTGCGCCTTGCCTCATCGAGCAGGTCTTCGAACGTCGTCCCTTGCTCGCGCAGGTAGCGATGCAGCGTCACGCGGTGCATCGCGAACATGCCGGCCACCCTCACGACCGAGCACTCGCCAGACGCAAGCAGGCTCTCGATCACGTGCTTCACGCGCGACACGAAGTCGGGCCGCTCCTTCGCTTCGAGTTCCCCAAGGTATTGCCGCAGGAACGTATCGAGCATCGGCTGTGAGCCCGGCCGCACCTGGTCCAGCGCCGACTCGGGAAAGACCACCGCGTGACGTGGCTGGTCGTACAAGACCGGGGCCCGGAAGAACCTGGCGTAATGCTCGGCATGCTTCGGCCGTCGATACGCGATGTGCACCTGAGAAGGCCGCCAGCTGCGGGGAAAGATCGCTTCGAGGTGCTTGACCGTCGCGGCCAGCATCCACGTCAGCATGTGGTCGCGGCCCGGGAACCCTCCGTCTGCCGAAAGCGCCAGCGTGGCATAGCCCCGGTCACGGGTCAGCGTGAGCACGACACCGTGGTACCAGAGACCCGCGTAGCGCACGTAGTTTTCGACCGCCTCGCCTGCCGTGCGCGAGTTGAATACGAGCAGGCGCAACGGCCCTGCGTTTTCCATGGTTGCGCGCTGCCCGAGCATCAGGCCCAGGTCGTCGCGTCCGATCGCGTCGGCGGCGGCCTGCAGGATCTGCCCGTAAAGGCTGAGCGGGATCGGCGTCATCGGCTGAACCATCGCCGCCTGCGTCACCCCGAAGGACTCGAGCAGGTTCCAGGGATCGTGGCCGGCTTCGCGCATCAGGTCCGGCAGCTGCGCCAGAGCGCCGACCGGGCAACCCCGGTCGGACGGGCCGGTCGCACGGCTGGATCGCGGCGCCCCCTTGGGCTCACCGCGATCCGGTCCGGCGGCCACCCGCTTCGATGTCGCCTTACGCGACAAGGAAGCCTCGCTGGCCGGGCTTGCGGTTCGGCGTCATGCCGAGGGCCTGCAGTGTCTCGTCCACGCTGTCGTACCACGTGCCGATCTTGTAGATCCGGCGCGCATCGTCGGCCGTAGCGACATCGCGCCCGAGCTCGCGCGCCAGGCGCACCATCTGCTCGACCTGCAGCACTGACGTGAACTTCTCGCCCTTGCGGCGCCAGAGGTTGTCCTCGATGCCGACGCGCACGTGCAGCCCCATCGCGATCGCCATCACCATCATGGGTGGTACGTTACGCATGATGCCCTCGAGCTGCAGCACCCCGCCCTGGGGCGACCGGCGCACATAGTCCATCATCCCGAATGGATCGGGACCAGCCGCGCCGCCGCCGATGGCGACGAAGCAGTGATTGAGCGGGCCCATGTAGAGGCCGCGACGGATCAGGCGCTCGACCGTCTCCAGCTGTGCCAGGTGGGCGAGCATGAAATAGGGCTGGATTCCGTTGGCCCGCAGGCGCTTCAAGTGCTCGATGTAGAACGACGGTGTCGCATCGATCGTCATCTCGGACCACGCGTTGCAGATCGCAGGATTCTCGAACTGCGTGCCGGCGACATCGTCCGCCGTCAACAGCTCAGTGATGTTCATCTGGTTCGAGTTGATCGCAATCGTCACCTGGTCCGGCTTCGGGCTGAGTTCCGCGAGCAGGTGGCGCGTGTCGTAGCCGAGCCACTTCGCCTGGTCGCCCTCGCCTTCCGGCGAGAACGAGATCGAGCCGCCGACCTGCAGTACCATCTTCGGCACAGCATTGCGGATCCCGGCGATCAGTTCGTTGAACATGGACAGCCGCTTGCTGCCCTTGCCGTCTGCCTCGCGGACGTGCACATGCAACACGGTCGCGCCGGCGTTGTAGCAATCAACGGCCTTCTGGACCTGCTCGTCCATGCTGATCGCGATGTCCTCGGGGAAATCGCCCGGCAGCCACTCCGGGCCAAAGGGAGCGGCGCAGATGATCAGTTCGTCCTGGTTCTCGGGGAGCAGGGCGTCGTCGTCGAAGTACATGGTAGGCGTCCTGTATGTGGGTCTGAAGCGGGCGCCAGTATTACGAGCAGGCTATCCTGGTGCTTGCCCTTTCGTATATGTGTATACGCTTTTCGTAGTTGCCAGGAAACCGCTACATGACCAGCCCACCGTTCGGGCTGATCACCTGGCCGACGATGTAATTGGATTCGTCGGAGGCCAGGTAGACGGCCAGCGAGGCGTATTCTTCAACCGTCCCCATCCGCCTGGCCGGGATCAGTTGCAGCACGAGGTCTCTTGCTTCCTTGGGCGCCCGTTCCCAAGGGGGCGTTGCGACGCCGCCCGGAGCAATGCAATTCACGTAGACGCCGGCGCCGATGACTTCCATGGCCACCGATCGGGTCAGGGCGGCCACGCCCCCCTTCGCCGCCGAGTACTGGGGGCTGAAGGCGCTGAACCCCGAGATCGCGCCGGTGGAGGCGATATTGATGATCTGCCCATATCCCCTGGGCTCCATGATCTTCAGCGCCTCTCGAATGCAGTAGAAGACGCCCGTCAGGTTCACGTCGATGAAGGACTGCCACTCGTCGTCCGTCAGGTTGCGCGTCACCTCCAGCGAGCGGATCGGAACCGGTGTCGCCCGCTGCCTGTAGAACTCTATCCGTGCCTTCGTAGCCTTTTCGCCGGTGTCGAGTCTTGCGGCGTTGTTGACCACGATGTCGAGCGTCCCGAACCGCTCAAGAATCCTCTCGAACATCGCCCTGACCTCTGCGCTGGACGAGACGTCCGCCCGGACGCCGAAACCCTCGCCTCCCAGCCGGGCGACCTCCGCAAGCGTCTCCTCGATCTTGCTCTCGGAGAGGTCATTGACGACGACCCTGGCGCCTTCCCGGACGAATGCCAGGGCGATGCCCCTGCCCAAACCGTCGCCGGAGCCAGTCACCAGCGCGACCTTGCCCTGCAGCTTCATGATCCCTCCCCCTTTGCAGACGACCTGCACTCATGCCGCCCGCCGAAGTACGCGCGAACCACTACCATCGCGCCGGCTGGAGCTGGCCGGTCACCGCCTCCGCCGACCGCGACAATCAGGACGGGGATCCTGCGCGAATCCGCTCAAGCAGCGGCTTTCCCTGTGCTGGCGACAACGGAACCGTCGCGCGCTCCCTTGTCCGGTAGCGCGCGAGTTCCGCGTGAATCGCCGCTTCCTCTTCGGTCGGCACGATGCCGGTCATCGGCACCTGCATTCCCAGGAAGCCGTACTTCGCCTCGCCGTAGCGATGATACGGGAGCAGTTCGTAGTGCAGGTCGTCGCCGATAGATTTCAGGAACTCGCCGATCGCGCGCACGTCCTCCAATGTGCCGTTCACGCCGGGGATGAACGGCGTGCGCACGACGATGCGATCGTGCGGGAACACGGCACAGAGCTTGCGGAAATTGCGCAGGATCAGCTCGTTCGGGACACCCGTGAACCGGCGGTGGCGCTCGGAGTCGAGGCACTTGATGTCGTAATGAATGATGTCGAGGAACGGCAGCAGCGCCTCGAGCGACTGCCAGCGACCCATGCCCGAGGTCTCGATCGCCGTCGAGAGCCCGCGTCGCTGCGCTTCCTGGAGCAGGGCCCGCGCGAACTTCCCCTGTCGTAGCACTTCGCCGCCCGACAGCGTGATGCCGCCGCCGGAACGCGCGTAGAACGCCTCGTCCGCCTCCACGACCGCGAGCACCTCGTCCACCGTCATGCGCCGGCCCACGATCTCCATGGCCTTCGACGGGCACACGTCCACGCACTGGCCGCAGCTGGTGCATTTCGAAAAATTGACCACGACCTTGCCGTCCGCACCGGTGGCGATCGCGCCCTCGGGACACTTCGGCAGGCAGTAGCCGCACTGGGCCACGCCGATGCACTTCGACGCGCGGTACATGAGTTGCGGCTTCGCACTCAAGCCCTCGGGGTTGCTGCAGGCCTTGCAGCGCAGCGGGCAGCCCTTCAGGAACACCGTCGTTCGGATACCGGGCCCGTCATCCGTCGAGAACCGCTGGATGTTGAAAACGAGCCCGGTGACCGCGTTCATGGTTCAGTCCGCCACGGTCAGCTCATCTGCTCCTCGGTGCGCGCGATGATCTCGGCCTGCTGCATCGGCGAGAGGTCGACGAAGTAGGCCGAGTAACCGGCGATGCGCACGACGAGGTTGCGGTACTTGTCCGGGTCCTTCTGCGCGGCGAGCAGCGTCGCGCGGTTCAGGATGTTGAACTGCACGTGCCAGAGCTTCAGGTCGCACCAGCCGCGAATCAGCTGCATGAGGCGCCTGGTGCCCTCCTCGCCCGCCACGGTCTGCGGCGTGAACTTCATGTTGATGAGGTCGGCGGCTTTTTCCTTGTAGCCCAGGCAGCGTGCCCTGGCCATGGAACGCATGGACACGGTGGGGCCGTTGACGTCCATGCCGTGCGAGGGCGAGATGCCTTCCGAAAGGTACTCGCCCGCAGGGCGCCCGTTCGGCGTCGCGCACACGACCCGGCCCATCGGCACGTGGATCGTCACCGGAATGCAGCGCAGCATGAACGACTGGCCATGCGGCTTCGGGTGCCGGTGGATGAAGTCGAGGATGAAGCGCTCGATGTCGAAGCCGATCTGGTCAACCCACTCGATGCCGTTGCCGTACTTCGGGGCGTTCAGGCACAGCTGGCGGATCGCTTCCTTGCCCTCCCAGTTGCACTCGATCGCCTCGAGCAGCTGGTCCCAGCTGAGCTTCTTCGTGTCGTAGATCAGGTGCTTGATCGCGGCGAGCGAGTCGACGGCGGTGCCCTTGCCGATCGACTCGATGCACGAGAGGTCCATGCCACCCGGGATGTACTCTCCGTGGCGGTGCAGGTCCATGCACGCATTGGTAGCCAGGTCGTGCACCATCGACGCGAACGGCGCGGCGAAATGGCGCGGCTTCATTTCGAGCGCCACGTACTGCTGCGTCATGATGTGGCGCACGACCTGCTCGAGCTGGGCGCAGAACGCCGTCCACACCTCGTCGTAGCTCTTGAACTCACGCGGATCGCCGGTGCGGAGACCGAACTGGGCGTCCTTCCAGACCTTGATGCGCCCGTCGCGCAGCGTCATCTCCACGACCGAGCCGTAATTGATGCCGGCGTTCCCCGTGACATGGGTCTCGCGATTGACGAGGCGCGTCTCAATGCAGCCCGAGCCGGCGTAGTCGAGCGCCTCCTCCACCGTGGCGCCGTTGGCAAGGTAGAACGGCACGATCTGCTCGTCGTTGAGCACCTTGGGCGTGCCCTTGCCGTCCTTGATCGCCTCGGCGACGGCGTGCAGGAAGCGTTCCGGCGTATTCGCATGGATGCGCGCGGCGAGTTCGGGGTAGCTCGACTGCAGGGGCCGCGCGGAGTCGATCATCGTATAGCTCAGTTCGTTCGTGGCATCGCGCCCGTCGGGCGTCTGGCCGCCGATCGTGATCTGCTCGAAATGCGCGAAGCCTTCCATGCTCGCCGCCGCCGACGGAGACAGTTTCACCTCCGTGCTCTGCATCATGTTGAGCCAGAGGCACTGCAGGAGTTCTTCCGCCTGTTCCTTGGTGAGTCGGCCTTCTTCCACGTCCTTCTTGTAGAAGGGGTAGAAGTACTGGTCCATGCGGCCCTGGCTCACCTGGCCGCCGATGTTCTGCTCGAGGCGCGAGAACATCTGTGCGAACCATTGCGCCTGCAGCGCCTCGCGGAACGTACGGGCCGGGTGCTCGGGCACGTGAGCGCAGACTGCCGCGATCTCCTCGAGCTCACGCTTGCGCTGCGGGTCCGAACTGCGTCCAGCCATCTCCGCGGCCTTTGCCGAATAGCGGCGCGCCCAGGTCACCATCGCGTCGCAGGTGATGACGACGGCCTCGAGGAAGGGCTTCTTCTCGACCACGTCGTACGGGTGCTCGATCGCCGCGATGCGCGCCTCGGCCTCCGCCTTGATGCCGGCACAGCCCTTGTTCAGCACCTTGGCGAAGTCGTGGGCCCAGTTCTGCGAATGCCGCCAGACGGCCGTGCACATGCCGACGCCGGTGGCGTTGGAAGCATTGGCGCGGTCCGGCCCGAAGAAGAAGAATCGGGTCTCCTCGGGCAACGCGCGCACGAAGTTCGCGCCGAAGTCCTTGCCGTTCCAGTACGGGTGCAGCACGTCCTCGATGGCGCGCTGGTCCTCGTCGGTGATGACCACCGCGCCCTTCTGTCCCTGCTGCTTCAGGGCGGCCTCGACGGCCGCCTTGAGCAGGCTGCCATCGAGCTCGCCGTACACGAGCCCATAGCGTCCGAGCCAGGTGTTCGGACGGCCCACCAGCAGTTCGTCGTCGAAGATCGTGACCGGGATGTTCTCGGCCACGTGCTTGAGTGCTTTCGCCCAGCGCAGCACCAGTGGCTGGCCTTCCGTCGTCCTGAAGGACTCGGTGAAGTACATCGCGCGGTCGAGCGTGACGCGCGGGCTGCCATAGCCGCGGATCGCATCGAAGATTCGCAACACGCGATCGCTGATGTAGCCATTCAGGGCCCTTGCACCGTTCTCGATCGCCAGTTCCTGGGCCGACAGCGCCGTGGCGGCCGCTGCGCCCACCGGAGTGCCTGGTGGGACTCTTGCGAATTCACTGCTGACGGCGTTCATTGCGGATGCTCCTCCTGCGGTACCGGGTTCGGTACCTGTGCTCGAATCTACGCCCAAACCAGGTATCCGGAGTCTCGTCTGGTTGCGATAGATGCGCACTTCGTATCTCCGCCGACCGTTCGCTGCAGGCGCCTCCCAGCGTCGCTCGCAGCCGGCATCCGCGGTTCCCCGCCCTTCTTCAGGACACGATCTCGTCGACCTGGCGGCGGCGCCAGAACATGTAGGGCAGTATCGTCAGCGCCGAGACGATGATGTACGTGAGGACGGTGATCTTCACTGCGAGCGGCGCTCCATTCACGGCAACCACGAGCAGCGCCAGGCCGGGATTGCGGGCCGAGCTGCTGATCGCCACCGCGGTGCGCGTCGCGGGATCAGGCCCGCCGAGCGCGTGCCCGACCGCAATGGCGCCGATCGTGACGAGGCACGCAGCCAGGGCCACGAGCGGCCCGGCCCTGATCATGGCGCCCCAGAAGCCGACGATCGCCAGGACGGCAAGCATGCTGATCAGCACTTTCCAGATTCGGTCCAGCCGCGGCTTGAGCCACGCCGCAGCTGCCGGGTGAATGCGCCCGAGGGCGACACCGATGCCGAGTGGCAGCAGCTGGGCGATGAAGACCTGCCTCATCAGCTGCATCGGCTCCACGTTCGCGCTGCCCGAATAGACCTGGTTCAGCACGGCGATCGACACCGGCATCGACACCACCGCCAGCAGGGCCACGGTCACCTGCAGGCCCGGCGCAAACGAACGGTGCCCACCCGAGGAGAGCGAGCGCTGCAGGGCGACCGGCGCGCCGGGGGAGATCGCCATGACCATGAGCCCGATCTCCGCCGCCCTGGGCAGGTCGAGCAGTCGAGCGACGGCCATTGCGATGACTGGAACCGCCACCAGCACGGCGAACAGCGCTTTCAGCATCAGGCCAGGCCTGCGCCACAGCCACAGGAACTCGCCCGGGACGACGCCGAGCCCGATGTCGAGCATGACCGTAAAGACAGTCGCCAGTGCGAACGCCGACAGGAACCACTCGGGGACCAGGCTCGGCATCCCCACCACCGTCAGGCCCGGATGCCGCCGACGGCAGCACCGCCGAGCCCCTGGGAATCGGCGATCTGCGCGAGTACCAGGTCCTCAGGTAACGGGTAGTGCTCGCGAATCGTGCGGTCGAGCAGGTCGAGTTGCTGCCGCAGCGCCGCACGCCTCGACTCCGGCAGCGTGCTGATCAGGTTCTCCAGCATCGCACGCATGCGCCGCGCGATCTGCAGGTTGTTGGCGCCGCAGGCCCGGATTTCGCAACAGGAGATGTGGACGAAGTCGGCCCAGTTCGGAGTGCGGAGGACGAGCCGCGCATGCCCCGCAGCATCGTGGATCGTGTCGTCATGCAGCCGCCGCTGCCCGACCAGCCTCAGCAGTCGATGGATCTGGTCGATGGCCAGCACAGCGGTCGTCGGGTCGTTGATCGCGGGCGAAAGCGCCTTGAGTGCGATGTCCACCAGGATGCGAAAGGAGAACATCGGGTCCTGCTCCATGGTGCGCTCGGGGCCGAACGCGACCGCCTTCCTCAGGACCCCGTCGTCGATCGCCGCGGCGCCGCCATACAGGTTGAAAAGAGGCTCGTCCGTGGCGACGAAATCGCCGACCTGTGGAACCACCTCGACGAGGCCGTCGCGGCGCCTCGCCTCCGCCACCAGCCGGTCGATCTCGACCGCCAGCACGCTCTGCGAGCGGCCCTCGTGGAGCACCACTCGCGCAGGCTCCCCGATCGCGCTGGCGGATGCCGGCGCTCCCTCCGAGCCCAGTCGAGGGTACACACCCCGCACCACGTCCATGCCCTCGTCGCAGACGAGAGAGACGATGCGCACCGGGCGCAGCAGCCGGGCCGTGTAGTCGATCAGGAAGAGAAACGAGGCGAGGCTCGCCACGCCGAGCAGCCCCGCCAGGAACGCCGCCAGCTGGTTGACCGTCCCGGCCATGCGGTTGAGCCCGCTGATGGCGAACAGCAGGGTGAACACGTTCAGGCCCACCGTGTACTTGATGACGCTGTCCCGCAGCAGCGTGGTCGCGATGATGCGCGGCGTCATCTGGCCGCTCGCAACCTGTATCGCGACCAGCAGGGAACCGAATGTGAAGACGATGAAGGAAAGCGTCAGCGTGATGATCGTGCTGAACATGGCCTGGGCTCCGGCCAACCCCAGTCCGGTCAGGTCCCACGTGACCGACTGGTCGAGCGCGGCCACGACTCGATGCAGCAGACGCTCCAGGAGGACGGCGAGGATCGGCACGACCCAAAGAGTCGAGCGCAGGTAACTGACGGCCCGGTAGACGCGGCTCCAGCCGAGTTGCGCCCGCAGTCGGCCGAGGAGGCTGTCCGGCGCAGGCCTGGCCAGCCGGCGAACCAGGCTGCGCGATCGAACTCGTTCAACAGGATTCGTCACGTCACCACCTCCAATTCAAGATCACGGCCAACGGTCGACGGCCCGGGCGACCTCACGTCCCCGGATGGCCACGACAAACCTATGCCGAGCCGGGTATCCATGGCAACCTGACTTCCCGGGGACTCACCCGTAGCGCCACGGGTGAGTCCCCGGTCTAATCGAGGCAGAAGCCCGCACGGGGCCGAGCGAGTCCACATGCACCGCAAGCCACAGCCTGCAATCCTCCCCTCGGAAATCACTCCTCACGGCGTCTATCTCGACCGGCGGCGGCTGCTCGCAGGTCTCGGCGCAGGGCTGCTCGGCCTGGCCGCCACCCCCGCCCGCGCCGGCACGCCGCTCAAGTACTCACCGAGCGGGCGCTACCGCACGACGGAAGCGCGGAACTCGTTCGAAGAGATCACGACGTACAACAACTTCTACGAGTTCGGTACCGGGAAGGAAGATCCCTCGGAAAACTCGGGCTCGTTCCGCGCAAAGCCCTGGAGCGTCGCGGTTTCTGGCGAGGCGGAGGTGACCGGTGCGTTCACGCTGGAGGACATCCTGAAGCCCCACGCCCTCGAGGAACGTGTCTACCGTCTGCGCTGCGTCGAGGCCTGGTCCATGGTCATCCCCTGGGTCGGTTTCCCCCTGGGCGACCTGATACGCAGGTTCCGCCCTACGTCCCGCGCAAAGTACGTGGCGTTTACGACGGTGCTTCGACCCGCGGAAATGCCGGGCCAGCGCTTCCCGGTGCTCGAGTGGCCGTATGTCGAGGGACTGCGCATGGACGAAGCCATGCACCCGCTTACGATCCTTGCCGTCGGCCTGTATGGCCAGACGCTGCCGAACCAGAACGGTGCTCCCCTGCGGCTCGTTGTGCCCTGGAAGTACGGCTTCAAGAGCATCAAGTCCATCGTCGGGATCCGTTTCACCGAGCGCCAGCCTCCGACGTCGTGGAACCTCTCCAACCCACGCGAGTACGGCTTCTACTCGAACGTCAACCCGGCGGTGGACCACCCGCGCTGGAGCCAGGCGACGGAGCGGCGCCTGGGGGGCGGCCTGTTCTCGCCGCGCCAGCCGACGCTGGTGTTCAACGGATACGCGGACCAGGTCGCCGGACTCTACAACGGCATGGACCTGGCGAAGAACTTCTAGGAAAGCGGTTCGTGATTC
The DNA here is from genome assembly GCA_963706755.1 of uncultured Gammaproteobacteria bacterium. GTDB lineage: Bacteria > Pseudomonadota > Gammaproteobacteria > Steroidobacterales > Steroidobacteraceae > RPQJ01. The sequence goes on along the minus strand of CAVPNH010000011.1, from coordinate 172,236 downwards.
GTGACCAGCGGTTAGTGAGCGGAGCGTGGTGACCTTGTCCCGCTGGTCCTCACTAACCGCGAACCGCTGATCATCAATCACTCTCCCCTGTCTCCGTGCGCCGCCACCTGAAGCCTCTCCTCTTCCTCCTCTGCCTCGCTGCCTCTCGCGTGGCTCGCGGCCCGTGCGTTCGGCCTCGCGGGCGCGGGGCTGGGCGCCAACCCGGTCGACGAACTGCAGGACCGACTGGGACAGTGGAGCCTGAGGTTCCTGCTCGCAACGCTTTGCGTCTCTCCCCTGGCGGTGACCCTGCGCGCGCCATGGATCATGGGCCTGCGGCGCATGCTCGGGCTGTTCGCCTTCGCCTATGTCGTCCTGCACTTCGCGAACTGGCTCGTCCTGGACCAGTGGTTCGACGCGAGCGCGATCATCGCCGACATCGTCAAGCGCCCGTACATCACGGTCGGATTCTCGGCATTCCTGATGCTGATCCCGCTGGCGGTCACCTCCACCGCAGGATGGATGCGTCGCCTCGGGCGGCGCTGGCATCGCCTGCACCGACTGGTCTATGTGGCGGCCATCCTCGGCTGCGTCCACTACTGGTGGCAGGTCAAGGCGGACTGGCGCGAACCGCTGCTGTACTCGGCATGCCTCGCCGTGTTGCTCGGGTGGCGACTGCGTCGCGCGCGGCGGCAGCAGTCCCTGATCAATCCGCTCGCTCGCGCGTGCCGGCGGAGTCAGGAGCGTCGCCGCGCAACTTGAGCATGGTGTGCGCCAGCACCGCGCCCACGATCACGGCAACGCCCGCAGTAGAACGACACCGACAGCTCGCGCTGCTCGCCCAGCAGCACGATCGCAAGCAGCACCGCGTAGACGGGCTCGAGGCTGATGGCGAGCTGCGCGGTGAAGGCGCTGGTGTGCCGGAGCGCGTGCAGCGACAGCGTGAAGGGCAGCAGCGTGCAGGCGATGGCAGAGCGTCGCGAGCAGCGCGAAATCGCGGCCGTCCGGCAGGACGAAGACCTGCCCCTGTCCCGGCATAAACGCCGCCACGATGCCGAGGAACACGGTGCCGGCCGCGAGTTCCACCCAGGTCATCAGGAGCGGCGCGGCCCGCTCGATTAAGCGCTTGTTGAGCGACCCGAATATCACGACCAGCAGCGCGGACAGCGCGCCCACGACTATCCCTGTGCGCATTGCGCCCGGCGTGCCGCCCACGACCAGCGCCACCCCCGGCAACGCGACGACGCCGATGACGACCTCGCGCGGATCGAACGAGCGCCGCGCGATCCACGGTTCCACGACCGCCATGAAGATCGGCGCGATCGCCATGCAGCTCGCCGCCACGGACGCATTGGAAAGCTTGATTGCGCCGTAGAACGTGAGCCAGTGGAGCGCGACGATGACGCCCGCGCCCGAGAAGAGGAGCAGCGTCCGGCGGTCGGTGGCGCGGAGCGCGCGCCACACCGGCGGCCAGAGCGCGATGGCGACCACGACGAGCAGCATCCGCCACCAGACCAGCGGCAGCGCCGGCAGGCTGATCAGCTTGCCGAGGATGGCGGTAAAGCCCCACAGGACGACGCAGAAGTGGATCTGCAGCAGGGCCCGTCGCACGGGTGGCTTCGCCGACACGATCAGCCCCGGCCGCGCGTGCCCGTGCCTGGTGCGATGCCGCGGGCGCGCGCCCTCAGGCGGCGGTCGCGGCAGCCTTGCGCGCGCGGTGGCGCCTCACGATCTCGAGCCCCGTCTCGTGGCATGGCGGCAATTCGACGTCCGTCGTACCCAGCGGGGTGACCCGCTCGCCCCAGCGCACGAGGTGCGCACACCAGGTGAGCCCACCCCCGAACGCCGGCAGGAGCAGCAGGCTGCCGGGCGCGACGCGCCCTTCTTCCAGCGCCTCGACGAGCGCGACGGGCACCGTCGCCGAGGACATGTTTCCGTAGCGATGGACGTTCACGAACACCCGCTCCATGGGCATCCCGGCGCGCTTGGCGACGGCCTCGATGATGCGCAGGTTCGCCTGGTGCGGGACCACGAGGTCGATGTCCTCCGCCGTCGAGTCCACGCGCCGCGAGCACGTCCGCGCAGGCGCCCGACATGCCGATGACCGCGCGCTTGAAGATCTCCTGTCCCTCGAAGATCCAGTTGGTGACGCCGTAGATCCGCGTGAAATCCGCGTAGCGCGTTCCCATGCCCTTGACGACGAGCGTATTCGCGCGCGCCACTGTCGCAGCCCAGCCGCTCGCGCGAGCAGGCCCTCCTCCCGGTCCGTGGCCTGAAGCACCACCGCCGCGCAACCGTCGCCGAACAGCACCGCGACCCCGCGGTCGTTCCAGTCCATGAAAGCGCTGATGAATTCGCCGCCCACGACCAGCGCGTTACGCACCACGCCGGTCCGGATCATGGCAGTCGCCGTGCTGAGCGAGTACAGGAAGCTGGTGCATGCCGTGTTGACGTCCATGGACGCCGCTCGCTTCGCGCCGATGCGCACCTGGAGCCCGGAGGACTGGTTCGGCACCTGGTCGTCGAAGCTGCAGGTGCCGAAGACGATCAGCTCCACCTCGGAGCCGTCCAGCCCGGCCGCGGCGAGCGCGCGCATGGACGCGACGTAGGCGAGATCGGTGAGGCTGACGTGCGAGATGCGGCGCTCGCGGATGCCGGTGCGACTGACGATCCACTCGTCGGTCGTGTCGAAGATGGTCGCGAGGTCAGCGTTCGTGAGCACTGCGGGCGGCAGGCACTTGCCCCAGCCCGTGATGGCGGCGTAGGTCACCGGATCGACCCCCATTGATTCGAAGCGCGTACTTTACCCGAAAACCCTGCACGCTCCGGTCCAGTCACCCCTGAAAACTCGCGCGGAGCCGGGACGCCGTTCGGCCCGAACGCGGGCCCGCGCAGGACGCACTCCGTCATGCGGGCTGCGCATCCGTGACGCGGGAAGCCGCCTGCCTTCACCAGCATCCCAGGCACCGCCCGGCCGAGCTGCTGCTGCAGCCACCGGCTGGTCTCGATCGCCGCGTCCAGCGACACGCCGGTCTCGTAGCCACAGCGCTGCAGCATGTACAGCAGGTCCTCGGTTGGAATGTTCCCGGTCGCGGCCGGCGCGAACGGGCAGCCGCCGATCCCACCGAGACTCGCGTCGAGCGTCGTGACCCCCGCCTGCACTGCCGCGTAGGCGTTCGCGAGCCCGGTATTGCGCGTGTTGTGGAAGTGGCACCGCAGGCTGATCCCGGGCACGGCCTCGCGCACGCGTGTGACGATCTCGCGCACTTGCGTGGGAACGCCTGCGCCGACGGTGTCGGCCAATGCGATCTCCCGGGGGCGCCCTTCGGCGACGCGACGTGCGATCTCGACGACCCGCTCCACCGCCACCTCGCCCTCGAATGGACAGCCGAAGACCGCGGACAGAGTGACTTGCGCCCGGATGCCGGCTTCGCGCGCCGCCGCGGCCATGTCCAGCCACGCGGCGATGGACTCGTCCGTGGAGGCGCCCTGGTTGCGACGGTTGAACGTGTCACTGGCAGCCACGACCATGCCGATTTCGTTGCAGCCTGCCGCCGCGGCCCGCTCGAAGCCCCTCCGGTTCAATACCAGACCGACGTAACAGACGTCGTCGCGACGAGGCAGCGCCTGCAGCACCGCCTCGGCATCGGCCATCTGGGGCACCTTTTTCGGGTTGACGAAGCTTGCGACTTCGATGCGGCGCAGTCCCGCCCCGATCGCGCGAACCACGAACTCGACCTTGGTCGCTGTCGGCAGGGTGACGGACTCGCCCTGCAGGCCATCGCGCGGACCGACCTCGACGATTTCGACCCAACGGTTCGCAGCCATTTGCTCACACTCCCGGTCAGCCGGCTCCCCAGGCCCGCAGGCCCGGTGCCGGGGAGCCACGCCGCTCCCCAACCCCGACGCTGACGTACGACAAGGTCACCTGACGCTGATGGACCGGCATTTGGCATGAGCTGCGCGCCCAACGTCAAATAGGACCTGGCGGCTTCCCAGGCTTCGCTGCGCGGACTCGGCGGCGCCCCTGGGTCGCGGGTGCAGGACATAGGCTTCAAGCTACAATGCGCCCCCAATGGCCCCCTGCCGGGCTTGCGAGGAAGACGATGAAAAAAGCGAACATGTTGATCGTAGCCGCGCTTGCCGTGGCGGGCGTGCTCGGTGTGACGGCGGGCGTAGTTGCACCGACCATCGCGATTGCCGCCGAGGCGCCGAAGCAGAAGTTGAGCGCCAGCGTACTGAAGCCGCTCAAGGCAGCCCAGGACGCGATGACGGCCAAGAACTGGGACGAGGCGCTGGTACGCATCAAGGAAGCCCAGGCCGTCGAGCCCAAGACGCCCTACGACGCGTTCATGATCGACGAGCTCGGCTGGTACGTCCTGTTGCAGAAGAAGGACTACGCCGCGGCCGTCGTCGCGCTCGAGGGCTCGGTGAATTCAGGGTTCGTCGCGCCGGCCGACCTGCCGCAGAAGGTCAGGGCGCTCACGCAGCTCAATTACCAGGTCCAGAACTACCCGAAGACCATCGAGTACGGAAACCGCTACCTGGAACTGTCACCCGGTGACCGCGACATCGCGGTCCTGGTGGCACAGAGCTACTACCTGCAGAAGGACTACACGAGCGCACGGACGGCGGTGCAGAAGCTGATCGCCGGCGCCGCAAAGCCGAGCGAGCAGGTGCTGCTCATCAACCTGCGCTGCAACTATGAACTCAAGGACAGGCCCGGCACCTTCCAGGCCCTCGAAGCGCTCGTCCGCTTCTACCCGCAGCCGAAGTACTGGGAGGACCTGCTCACGAACCAGCTCTACGAGACCAAGGGCGACCGCGAACTCCGCAATCTCTATCGCCTGGCGGACCAGACCGGCACGCTGGACAAGGCAGAGGAATACTCCGAGATGGCGAGCGTACTCATCGCGGGCGGCTTCCCGGCCGAGGCTTCGAAGATCATCGAGCGCGGCCTGGACGCCAAGGTCTTCACTGGCGACACCCTCGCGCGCGAAAAGTCGGATCTCGACCGGGCGCGCGCCGGCGCAGCCGCAGACAGCAAGGACCTGCCCGGCGCGGCGAAGTCGCTGGCCGCGGCGAAGACCGGCAACGAGATGGTGGCGATCGGCAAGCTCTATTTCAGCGTGGCCGACTATGCGAACGCCGTGGATGCGATCCAGAAGGGCCTGGCCAAGGGAGGCGTGACCGACACGGACGATGCCAACGCCCTGCTCGGCGTCGCGCTGGTACGCGCCGGCAAGCCGGCGGACGCGAAGGCGTTCTTTGGCGCCGTAAAAGACCCCAAGTACGCGGCAATCTCGCGACTGTGGGTGCTCTACATCGATTCGACGGCCGCCGCAGCCGCCGAGCCTGCACCGGCGGCGGCAACCCCTCCGGGCTGAGGCAGCGGACCCCGACAGGACCGGGCCTGTCCAACGAAAAAGGCCCCCGGCAATGCCGGGGGCCTTCTTTGTGCTGCGGATCAGGCGCCGCAGGGAGACCGGAAGCGCCGGCGTCGGCGCCGGGCTCAGCGTTCCTTGATCATCCAGAGGCGCGCGACTTCCGCGAACTTCGGGTCCTTGATCGCGGCGAACGCCTTGTTTGCATCCGCGGTCTTGCCCTGCCGCGCGAAGGAGATGCCGTACAGCATCTGGGCGGCATCGGTGTCCGCGACACCTCCCTTCGCCAGCGCCCTGGCGAGCGCAGCCGAGGCATTCGGGTAGTCGCCCGCGCTGAAATACAGCTTGCCCACCGCGAGCATCTGTTCGCCGGTCTTCGCCGCGGCGAGATTGGCGGCCGCCTTGGGCAGCTGCTGCCTTTCAGCGTCGGCGCGGCGCTTCGCCGCCTCGAGCGTGCGCTGTGCACGGCCCATCTCCTCGCCCTGGAACACTCCACGCGGCGAGCCCCTTCTCGATCACGCGCTGGCCTTCCATCGCGAAGCCCGCCACCACGAGGCCCTGCGACATGTCCGTGTACTGGCGCGCCTTGACCAGCGCTCCGACGTCCTCCGACAGGCGGTACAGCGCCAGCAGTTCGTCGTCGTGCTTGGTCTGCGCGATGTAGCCGTCGAGCACACGCTGCCAGGTGTCCGGGGTCGGGTAATACTTGAGCAACAGGTCGAGCGCCTTGGCCGTGCCGGCCTTGTCGTCCACCTCGTAGCTCGCGCGCAGCATGAGTTGCAGGACGTCCTCGCTCGGGCGACCGCTCTTCGTCATGCGTTCTGCCGCAACGATGGCGTTCTTGTAGTCCTTCTGCTGGTAGTAGGACTGGGCGACCAGCAGCTGCATGTCCTGGTTGCCCGGCGCAGACTTCAGGTACTGATTCGCGTACTGGATCGCCTTGCCGATAGTTGCCCGCACGGAAATAGAGCTGTGCGAGCGTCTTCGTGCGCTCGACCTTCTCGCCCGCCGGCATCAGGCCCGACTCCATCTGCTGTTCGAGCAGGCGGGCGGCATCGAGGTTCCGGCCCTGCTGCAGGTAGACGTACCAGAGCAGCTCGTTGATCTTGTACTGCTCGAACGGGGTCTTGGTGTCCACCGCCTGCGCCTGCTTGATGGCCGCGAGCGCCTGGTCCCACTTCTTCTTCTGGATCGCGTCCTGCGCGGTCTTGAGGTGCTTGCCGACCGTCGCCCCGACCTTCTGCTCGGCGCCACAGCCGTCGCGGGCAGCCAGCAACGCCGTGCCACTCCGAACACGCTGCACGCCGCAAGCGCGGCACTCAGAACGAACGTTGCCTTCCTCATCGGTCGCCTCACTCGGGGACGCTTCCGCTCCCCTTTCAAGAGAAAAGCCGCCGGGACTCATCGCCCCGGCAGCCTCATTAGATGACGGGCTCGCCGGCGGACCCTGGGGTCCGCGTCCGGCCCGGTCTACATGAACTGCTCGTTACCCACGAATCCGATCTTGAGCAGCCCGTTGCGCTGGGCCCCTGCCAGGACCTTGGCCACGACACCGTAGTCCACCCGCTTGCTCGGCCAGATGTGCAGCTCGGGCTGCGGATCGTTCCTGGCCTCCCGGCGGAAATACGCGTCGAGCGTGTCGAGGTCGGGGACTGGCGTGCCGTTCCAGAGGACCGTCCCGTCGAAGTCGATCTCGAGGTTGATGACCACCGGCAGGACCTGCGACGGCGCGTTCGTCGCCCTCGGCATGTCGAGCTTCACCGCGTGGGTCATCACCGGGATCGTGATGATGAACATGACGAGCAACACGAGCAGGACGTCGATCAACGGCGTCATGTTCATTTCCATCATCGGCTCGTCGTCGACGCTGCCTGCGCCCATTGACATTCGCTTGACTCCTCGATGCGCGCGGCTGTTTCAGTTCGCGGCGCGGGCCATCCCGCGGTCCGGCTCGGTGATGAAGCCGACCTTCTGGATACCGCTGCGCTGGCACAGCACGATCACCCGGCCGACATTCTCCCACTTGGTCTGCTGGTCCCCGCGCACGTGGACCTCGGGCTGAGGGTCCTGCACGGCCACGCCCTTCAGCCTGGCGAGCAGGGCCTCCTGGGTCGGAATCGATTGCGGTGTTCCAGTAGACGTTGCCGTCCACATCGACCGCGATGTTGACGTTTTCCGGCTTGGTCTGCGTCGGGATGTTGGCCGCCTTCGGCAGGTCCACCTTGACCGACTGGGTAATCACCGGCACGGTGATGAGGAAAATGATGAGCAGCACCAGCATCACGTCGACGAGCGGCGTGGTGTTGATCGCCGACATCGGCTCGTCGTCACCGGACGGGCCACCGCCCGTCGAAACTGACATGCCCATGGTGTCTCTCCTCCGCCGGCGAACCGGGCGATTACTTCTTGGGGCCGCCGGCGATGACGCGCGCGGACGCGCCTTCGACGCGTGAGCCGCTCACGAGCACCTGCTCGAGGTCCGCCGAGAACAGCTTGACCTTCTCCATGATCTCCTTGTTGCGGCCGAGCAGGTAGTTGTAGCCGAGCACCGCCGGCACCGCCACCGCGAGGCCGACGGCCGTCATGATCAGCGCCTCGCCGACCGGACCTGCGACCTTGTCGATGCTCGCCTGGCCGGCGACGCCGATCGACACGAGGGCGTGGTAGATGCCCCACACCGTACCGAACAGGCCGATGAACGGCGCCGTGGAACCCGTGGTCGCGAGGAACGGCAGCTGCGTGGTCAGGGCATTGCCGATGCGGGCGACGCCGCGCGCGATCACGTTGTCGATCCACTCGTGCAGCGGGACCGACTCGGTCATACCCGAGCTGCCGTGGTGCTGGGCCGCGTCGATCGCCTCGGAAGCAACCGCCTTGAAGACGTTGCCCTTGCCCGTGAGCTTGGTCACGCCGTTCTTGATGTTGTCGGCGGCCCAGAAGTTCTTCTCGGCCTCCTTCGCCTGGCCCAGCAGCCGCTTCTGCTCCCACCACTTGGTGAAGATGATGAACCACGAATAGGCGGACATCAGCACGAGCAGGACGAGCACGCCCTTGGTGACGTAGTCGCCCTGCGCCCACATCGCCTGGATTCCGTACGGGTTGTCTACAGTGATCGATTCAGCGGCCATTTGGAATTTCCTCCAACAATTCGGTTTGCATATCCCTGGAACTTATCTGGGCGGCGGTGCGGAGTCCGGACGTCAGTCCGTCAACCGGAAGGTGACCTGGAAGGTATGCCACATCGGCACGGGCTTGCCGTCTTCCTTGCCGGGCACGAAGCGCCAGTTGCGCTGGACATCGTTGACCGCGGCCTCGTCCAGTTTCTCGAAGCCGCTGCTCTTGACGACCTTGATCTCGCCGATCTTGCCGCTCTCCAGCACGTAGGCGGCCAGCGTCACGGTGCCCGCCTCACCGGCGCGCCGCGAGGCCGGCGGATACTCCGGCTGGGTGATGCGGGCGCCCTTGCCCTGGGTCGAAGGCAGGGTCTTGACAACTGCGTGTTCCGGCGCCTTCGGCGCCACAGGCGCAGCAGGCGCGACCGGGCGCTCGGAGGTGACGTTCGTGATCGCCGTCGTAGGACCGGTGTCCGTCGCAATCTCGATCGAGACCTCGGGCGGTGGCACGTACGGCGGCGGCGTATCGATTTCCGGCGGCGGCGGCGGCGGTTTGTCCTCGTCGACCTTCTGGTCGATGATCTTCGTCTCGACCGGGCCCATCACCACCTCGACGACCTTGGCGCCGAGGCCGGATGCCAGCACCCAGAAGAACAGCACGTGGATGATGACGACCAGCACGAACGCGAGCGATCGCTTGCTGTTTTTTGCCGGATCGTCGATTGAGTACTCGTACGCCACGTCCCCTCCGTCGCTCTGGGGCCTGATTCTATGCTTCTTCCGGGGATTCCCGCGGCCGCTCCCCCGAGACCGGCGACACTACAAGAGCCCGTCGGCCGTCGCAACCCCGGGAGGGGCGCGAACTTTACCTAGCCACCCAGTCCAACTCAATACCCGCCGGGCTGGACACGGTTCACTTCCCCGCCCGAATGGTCCCGAGGTTGCGATCGGTCACCGCGCCCAGCGACGCGCTGCTCACGAGCTCCGCGTATTTCGCGAGCACACCGCGCTCCGCGTAGGGTTTCGGCGCCACCCATGCCTGCCTGCGGCGCGCCAGTTCCCCGTCGGCCACCCCGACGTCCAGCCTGCGGCGGGTCGCATCGATCGTGACCGGATCACCGTCGCGCACCAGCGCCAGCGGTCCCCCGACCGCGGCCTCCGGCGACACGTGCCCGACGACGAAGCCGTGGCTGCCGCCCGAGAAGCGCCCGTCCGTGACGAGCGCGACCTTGTCCCCGAGGCCCTTGCCCATGATCGCCGCGGTCGGGCTCAACATTTCCCGCATTCCGGGCCCGCCGCGCGGCCCCTCGTAGCGCACCACGATCACGTCGCCGGCGACGACCGTGCCGTCGAGGATCGCCTGCAGGGTCGCCTCCTCCCCGTCGAAGACCCGCGCCCGGCCCGCAAACTGGAGCCCTTCCTTGCCGGTGATCTTGGCGACCGCTCCTTCCGGGGCGAGATTGCCGTAGAGGACCACCAGGTGGCTCTCGGGCTTGATGGGGTTCGCGAGCGGCCTGACGATGTCCTGCGAGGCCGGGTAAGGCTTCACCCGGCGCAGGTTCTGCGCCAGGGTCTTGCCGGTCACGGTGAGGCAGCCGCCGTGCAGCAGCCCCGCGGAGAGCAGTTCCTTCATCAGGGGCTGGATGCCGCCGATGCGAATGAGTTCCGACATCGAGTATCGACCGCTGGGCCGCAGGTCGGCGAGCACCGGCACGCGCGAGCCTATGCGCGTGAAGTCGTCGAGCTCGAGCGGCACGCCTGCGGCGTGCGCGATGGCGAGCAGGTGCAGGACCGCGTTCGTGGATCCGGCGAGCGCGATCGTCACGACGATTGCGTTCTCGAAAGCCTCGCGGCCCAGGATGTCCGAGGGCCGGATGCCCCGCCGTATCAGGCCCACCACGGCCCGCCCCGCCCGCTCCGCGTCCAGGCGCTTGGTGCGGGAGACGGCTTCCTGGGCCGAGCTGTTGGCGAGGCTCATGCCGAGGGCCTCGATGGCCGACGCCATCGTGTTCGCCGTATACATGCCGCCGCAGCTGCCTGCTCCCGGGATCGCAGTGCGCTCGACCTCCCGCAGCTGCCGGTCGGAGATCGTGCCCTGGGCGTGGGCGCCGACCGCCTCGAACACGGACACTATGTCGCGCCGCTGGGCTCCTGGCCGGATCGTGCCCCCGTAAACGAACACCGAGGGACGATTCAGCCGCGCCATGGCCATCATGCAGCCGGGCATGTTCTTGTCGCAGCCGCCGATGGCCACGATTCCGTCGAAGCCCTGCGCTCCGGCCACGGTCTCGATCGAGTCGGCGATCACCTCGCGCGACACGAGCGAATATCGCATGCCGGGCGTACCCATCGAAATCCCGTCCGAGACCGTGATGGTGCCGAACACGGTGCTCTTGCCGCCGGCCGCCTCCGCGCCGCCCGCTGCGGCCGTCGCCAGCTTGTCGATGTGCATGTTGCACGGCGTCAGGTTGCTCCACGTCGATGCGATGCCGACCTGCGGCCTGCGGAAGTCGCGGTCGGTGTACCCCACGGCGCGCAGCATCGCGCGGCTCGGCGTCTGCTTCACGCCGTCGAACACGAGTCGGGAATGGGCGCGCGGGTCAACCTTGCGGCGGGTCATGCATGGAACTCCTGAGGAAGCGGGTATTGTGCAGCCTCGCGCGCCGCGCGGTCACGCCTGCGGCCTGCGGACATCACGTAGCCTGCGCATGGCGTTGAACTCGACGGCGCCGGCAGCGATCAGCACCAGGGGCATCAGCAGCGCCCATGCCCCGGCACCCGCACGCCAGGTCTCGAGCGCGTGGTACAGAAGGATGCCCACCGGCGGCGCGAGCAACCCGCGGATCCCGGTCAGGGTCACGTGCAATGCCATGTACCGGGTCTCTTCCCCCCGTGGCGCAAAGTCGTTGTGCCCGAGCGACCAGCCGAGGCTGCCCGCCGCCAGCGACGTACCGAGCAGCACGGCACCCGGCCAGAGCAGCACCGGCATGCGCAGGAGCACGGCAGACACGAGCAGGAGCGCGGCACTCGTCCCGACCCAGCCGTGCACGGAGCGGAACACGACCACGTGGTGACGGTCGAGAAACCGCGCCCAGGGCTGGATCGCGAACGGAATGACCAGGATCGGCAGCGACGTGGTCACCGCAACCTGCACGAACGCGGATACACCGAGCACGTCGCCGAGGCAGATCACCATGAGGGGCGGCAGCGTAAGCACGCCTGCGCCGAACACGGACATCGCGTACATGTAGTGCCGGAACCCCGCGTCGCGCGCCAGGAGGCCGCGGATGCCCGCGAGATCGAACCTCGCGCCCTGCTCGAGCCGCGCCCGCTCCGCCTCGAGCAGGCTCTCCTCCCGTCTCACGCGAAAGCGACTGAACGCGCGCGCACCGACGAGCCCCGCGCAGGCGGCGGCCAGGATTGCGAACCGGTACCACGGACCACCCCGCGCGAGCAGCCAGCCGACCAGCAGGCCCACCGAGGCCAGCGCGAGCGATGCGTTGATCATGATCCGTCCCGTGATGCGGGCCCGGAGGTGGCGCGGATAGTTCACGCTCCAGATCACCGAGCGTACGGTGTCCACGCCGGCCCAGAGCAACCGCGTCGCCCCGTACAGCAGGAGAAATGCAAGCAATCCCGTGCCCCCACCCGGCACGAGCGCGAGCAGCGCCACGCACATCGCCATCGCGACCAGGAGCGGCTGCAGGAACGCGACCTTGCGCCTTCCCTGGGCGCGGCGCGCATAGGCGAGGCTCGCGAGGTTGGCCCAGGCGGGAGCAGACGTCACGAGGCCGACCACGAGGTCCACCGCGAGGCCGTGCACGGAGTCGTGGAACAGCGACCGCACCATGACCGCGGCCGTGCCACCTTCGGTCATCCCGAGGCAAAGGTAGATCAGCGTCCACGCGCGACGCTCGTAGGACAGGTTCACGGTCCTGCCGTCAGCCGAAGCGATCGACGAGCAGGGCGTACAGGGCGCGCACCGCCTGCGGCTCCGCCCCGACCGGCCGGCCCGGCCGTTCCTTGCCGTTCCATGCGTACAGGTCGACGTGCACCCAGTCCCGCGACTCGGTGACGAAGCGTCGCAGAAACAGGCCGCCGATGATCGAACCCGCGAACGGCGCGGCCGACACGTTGTTCATGTCGCCGACGCGACTTCCGATCTCGTCCTCGTATCCGTCCCAGAGAGGCATCGGCCAGAGCGGATCGCCGAGTTCCCGCCCGTGGCGCGCCAGCGCTTCGACCGTGGCGGCCTGGCTGCCGAAGAGCGCCGGCAGTTCCGGGCCCAGCGCGACCCGCGCCGCACCCGTCAGGGTAGCGAGGTCCACGAGCAGGTCCGGCTTCTCGACGTCGGCGGCCGAGAGCGCGTCGCAGAGCACGAGTCGCCCCTCGGCGTCGGTGTTGCCGACCTCGACGGTGAGGCCCTTGCGGGTCCTGATCACGTCGCCCGGGCGATAGGCTCCGCTCGAGATCGAATTTTCGACCGCGGGAATCAGCACGCGCAGGCGCACTGGCAGCGCGCTCTCCATGATGACGCGAGCCAGCGCCAGCACGCAGGCAGCGCCTCCCATGTCCTTCTTCATGAGCAGCATTCCGGCCGGATTCTTGATGTCGAGGCCGCCGGAGTCGAAGCACACGCCCTTCCCGACCAGCGTCACCCGCGGCGCACCGGGGTCGCCCCAGGTGAAGTCGATGAGCCGCGGCGCGGACTCGGCCGCCCGCCCCACGGCATGGATCGCGGGAAAGCCTTCCTGCAGCGCGTCGCCCGTCACGACGTGGCCGCGGGCGCCGCAGCGCGTCGCCATTTCGAGTGCCTGCTCCGCGAGGCGTTCCGGCGTGAGGTCCGAAGCCGGCGTGTTGATGAAGTCACGCGCCATCGCGAGTGCCGCGGACATGCGTCGGACGTGGGTCATTTCCGCGAGCTGTGGCGGGACCAGCGAGGCCACCGCTTTCTGCGCGGCGGTCGTCGTGCGATAGCGGTCGAAGCGATAGGACCCGTAGGCCCACCCCAGGGCGGCGGCCGTTGCAGCGCCGGCGGACAACGGCGAGGCGATGCGCCAGGCCCCGGGCGGGAGCCGTTCCGGCGCGCCCGCGACGTGCCAGGGCTCAAGCGATTCCAGGTTATCGAGCTTGCCCAGGCCAAGTACGGCCATGCGCGCCCCGCCGTCCGCCGCCGGCACTGCGGCGACCTGGTGGCGCTCGGCTCGGAACCGCAACTGCGCGAGCCAGTTCCTGGTCGGTTCATCTTGCGCCTCGAGCCACGGGCCGAAGCTTCCCTCCGAGACCAGCCAAAGCGGCCTGGCGGCCGCAGCGTCGTATTCTTCGAACATGGTGCGGACACTTTATAGCGGAACTTCTTTTTGCAGTGCGGTTGACAATGGCCCGCGCGCTGTGCTGCTATTCGCCGTTCGAAACACCCCCTTCCAGAGCAGGCCAGTGATGAAATTCGAGGCTTCGGCCGACCACGAGCTCGCGACGGCTGCCCGACTGCCGGGCCTGCTGCTTGGACTGTGTGGCCTGCTTCCCTTCGGGAGGTGCGGGGCCCCGGCCTGAAGGCGCAAAGGCGCAGACGGATACCAGGAACCCCGCACCGGACACGATCCGGGGCGGGGTTCTTCGTTTGGACACCCATCATCATCGACCATCTCCGAGGAGTTTCAGATGCGTGCGTACTCTAAGAAGGACGTGGACAAGAAGGCCCTGAAGGGCGCCCGGATCGCCATCGTCGGCTACGGCAGCCAGGGTCGCGCCCATGCGCTGAACCTGAAGGATTCCGGGTACGACGTCGTGATCGGCGTCCGCAGGGGCGACAGCTGGAAGAAGGCGAAGAAGGACGGCCTCTCCGTAACGACTCCGGCCGAAGCGGTCAAGGGCGCGGCCCTGGTCGCGCTCCTCACGCCCGACACCACGCAGGCAGAGAACTACAGGGAAATCCGGCCGACCCTGGCCAGGGGCGCCACGCTCCTCTTCGCGCACGGCTTCAACATCCACTTCAAGCAGATCAAGCCGCGCAAGGACCTCGACGTGGTCCTGATCGCGCCCAAGGGTCCGGGCGACCTCGTGCGCCGCCAGTACCAGCAGGGACGCGGCGTGCCCTGCCTCATCGCCGTCGCCCAGGACGCATCGGGCAAGGCGAAGGCGAAGGCGCTCGCCTATGCCGACGGCATCGGTGGAACGCGCGCCGGCGTCATCGAGACCACGTTCAAGGAAGAGACCGAGACGGATCTCTTCGGCGAGCAGGCGGTGCTCTGCGGTGGCGCGACCGAGCTCGTGCTCAAGGGCTTCGAGACCCTGGTCGAGGCCGGTTACCAGCCCGAAGTCGCGTACTACGAGTGCCTGCACGAACTGAAGCTGATCGTGGACCTGCTGCACGAGGGCGGCCTCGCCAAGATGCACAAGTACATCTCCCACACGGCCAAGTGGGGCGATCTCACGCGCGGCCCGCGGGTCGTGAACAAGGCGACCAAGAAGGAGATGAAGAAGATCCTCGGCGAGGTGCAGGATGGCTCGTTCGCGCGGGCGTGGATCCGCGAGAACAGGAGCGGCCGCCGGAAATACGACGCGCTGATGAAGAAGGACCTCGCGCACCCGATCGAGAAGGTGGGCATACGGCTGCGCGCGCGCATGCCCTGGCTGAACGAGAGCCGATGACATGAACTCCGCCCCGCCCGCCCGCGATCCCAACCGTGTCCTGATCTTCGACACGACGCTCCGCGACGGCGAGCAGTCGCCCGGCTGCAGCATGACGCAGCCCGAGAAGCTTCGGGTCGCGCGCGCGCTGGCGGAACTTGGAGTAGACGTGATCGAGGCGGGGTTCCCCGCGGCCTCGCGCGGCGACTGGGAGGCGGTGCGCGAGATTGCCCGCGAGGTGCGCGGGCCGGTCATCGCCGGACTCGCCCGCTGCAATCGCGAGGACATCGACAAGGCCTGGGGCGCGGTCCGCGAGGCCGCGCGGCCGCGGTTGCACGTATTCCTGGCGACGAGCGCGATCCATCGCGAGCACAAGCTCAACATGGCGAAGGAACAGATCATCCACACCGCCGTGGAGGGCGTGAAGTACGCACGGAGCCTCTGCGCGGACGTTGAGTTCTCGCCCGAGGACGCGTCGCGCACCGAGCTCGAGTTCCTGCGCGAAGTGGTCGAGGCCGCGATCGAGGCCGGCGCGACCACGATCAACGTGCCCGACACCGTCGGCTACACGGTACCCGAGGAATTCCACGAGGTCTTCGACTACCTGTTGAAGAACGTCAGGGGTGCGGACCGGGCGACTTTCAGCGTGCACTGCCACAACGACCTCGGCATGGCCGTCGCGAACAGCCTCGCCGCCGTGCGGGCCGGTGCCCGCCAGGTCGAGTGCACCGTGAACGGCATCGGCGAGCGAGCCGGGAATGCCTCGCTCGAGGAAATCGTGATGGCGATGAAGACGCGCGAGGCGCTGCTCGGCTTCCACACCGGCATCGACACGAAGCGCCTGTTCCCGACGAGCCGCCTGCTCTCGAGCATCACCGGCATGACGATCCCGCGCAACAAGGCGGTCGTCGGCGAGAACGCCTTCGCGCACGAGTCAGGCATCCACCAGCACGGCATGCTGAAGCACCACTCGACCTACGAGATCATGCGTCCCGAGGACGTGGGCCTCACGCGCTCGCACCTCGTGCTCGGCAAGCACAGCGGCCGGGCGGCGCTGCGCGACCGGATCAGGGAACTCGGCTTCGAACTCTCCGACGCCGAACTCGCGCGCGTGTTCGAGGACTTCAAGGCGCTCGCCGACAAGAAGAAGGAACTCTTCGACGGCGACATCGAGGCGCTCGTCCTCAAGGCCGAATTCGGCGAGAGCGGTCCATGGCATCTCGAGAGCCTGCACGCCGTCAGCGACTCCGCGGGCGCCGCCATGGCGCGCGTGGGCCTGCGCCACAGCGACGGACGCCTGCTGTCGCAGGAAGCCAGGGGCGACGGCCCGGTGGACGCGGCCTTCAAGGCGATCGAGTCGGCGACAGGCACCCCGGTCACGCTGCGCAAGTTCGAAGTCCGCAGCGTCTCGATGGGCGAGGACGCCCAGGGCGAAGCGGTAGTGACGGTCGAACACAACGGCCGCTCGTATCGCGGCACGAGCGTCACGACCGACATCGTGGAGTCGGGCGTGCGCGCCTTCCTCGAGGTGGTCAACCGCATCGAGTCCACGCGCGCGACCGCCGCGCGCATGGAGAAGCGCAATCCCGAGGCGGAAGAAGCCGCCTCGACCATCTGAGCGGACCGGCCACCGGAGCCCGAATGACTGCGAAGACCCTGTTCGAGAAGGTCTGGGAGCGGCACGAGGTCGTGCCGGAGACACCCGAGACGCCCGCGGTCCTGTACGTGGACCTGCACCTCACCCACGAGGTGACGTCGCCCCAGGCGTTCTCGGTGCTGCGCAGCCGCGGACTCGAGGTGCGGCGGCCGGACCGCACGCTCGTGACCATGGACCATTCGACCCCGACCGACACGGCGCAGGTCTTCGGCGGCGTGCCGATCGCGCTCGAGTCGGCTGCGAAGCAGGTGCGGCAGCTCGAGCTCAACTGCGCGGAATTCGGCCTCGACCTCATCGGCCTGCGCGACCAGCGGCGCGGCATCGTGCACATCATCGGCCCGGAACTCGGCGCGACCCAGCCGGGCAAGACCATCGTCTGCGGCGACAGCCACACCAGCACGCACGGCGCGTTCGGCGCGCTGGCCTTTGGTATAGGTACGACGGAGGTAGGTTACGTCCTCGCGACCCAGTGCCTGCTGCAGAGAAAGGCAAAGACGTTTGCGATCGAGGTCGCGGGACGGCTCGGCCCCGGCGTGACCGCGAAGGACCTCGTGCTCGCCATCATCGGCCGCATCGGCGTGAACGGGGGCACGGGCCACGTGATCGAGTTTCGTGGCCCCGCCATCGCAGCGCTCTCGATGGACGAGCGCATGACCGTCTGCAACATGTCGATCGAGGCCGGCGCGCGGGCAGGCATGGTCGCCCCCGACGAGACGACGTTCGCATACCTCAAGGGCCGCCCCCGCGCCCCGCAGGGCGAGGCCTGGGAGCGTGCCGTCGCCGACTGGCGCACGCTCGGGTCGGACCCCGGTGCCAGCTTCGACAAGTCGGTGCATATCGATTCCGGCGCCGTCGAGCCGATGATTACCTACGGCACCAATCCCGGCATGGTCGCGCCGGTCTCGGGACGCGTGCCCGAACGGCCGGGGGACGCGGTTTTTGCCCGCGCCCTGGCCTACATGGGCCTCGAGCCCGGTTCTTCATTGCGCGACCAGCCGGTGCAGGTCGTGTTCATCGGCAGTTGCACGAACGCGCGGCTCTCGGACCTCGAGCTCGCGGCCCGCGTGTTCCAGGGGCATAAGGTCGCCCCGGGCGTTCGCGCGCTCGTCGTCCCGGGATCGCAGCAGATCAAGCGCGAGGCCGAGGCGCTCGGGCTCGCGCAGATCTTCATCGATGCAGGTGCCGAATGGCGCGAATCGGGCTGCTCCATGTGCCTCGGCATGAACGGCGATACCGTCGATCCGGGGCTCTACTGCGTCAGCACCAGCAACCGGAACTTCGAGGGTCGCCAGGGCCTGGGCTCACGCACCCTGCTCGCCAGCCCGGCGACGGCCGCGGCCGCGGCGATCCGCGGTCGCGTCACCGACCCGCGCGAATTCATACACTGAGGCCCCATGGATCCGATCACCGTCATCCGTTCGCGCACGGTCGTGATGCCGTCCACCAACATCGACACCGACCAGATCATCCCTGCCCGCTTCCTCACGACGACCACGCGCGAAGGGCTGGGCACCGCGCTGTTCGCGGACCTCCGCAAAGCTCCTGACGGCAGTCCCCGCCCCGACTTCATCCTCAACCGGCCTGAATCACAGGGCTGCCAGGTGCTGGTCGCCGGCCGCAACATCGGCTGCGGATCCTCCCGCGAGCACGCACCGTGGGCCCTGCTCGACTACGGCTTCAGGGCTGTCGTGAGCACCGAGATCGCGGATATCTTCCGCAACAACAGCCTGAAGAACGGGCTCCTGCCGGTGGTCGTGGACGAGGCGACGCACCAGTGGTTGCTCGCGAACCCGGGCGCCGAGGTGGCCATCGACCTGCCGGCCGCCGCGCTGCGCCTGCCGGGTGGGCGCGAGGTCACCTTCCCGATCGAGCCGTTCGCACGGTACTGCCTCATGAATGGAATCGACGAGATGGAGTTCCTGCTCGGCAAGGCCGGCGCGATTGCCGCCTACGAGGCCCGGCTCGCATGAAGGCGCGGATCACCGTATTGGGCGGCGACGGCATCGGACCGGAAGTGACGGCCGAGGCCGTGCGGGTCCTCGAGGCGGTGGCCTCGACCTTCGGCCACGAATTCACGTTCGTCGAGGCGCTGATCGGCGGGGCCGCCATCGACGCGTCGGGCTCGCCGCTGCCACCGCGGACCATCGACGCCTGCCGCAGCAGCCATGCGATCCTGCTGGGAGCCGTCGGCGGCCCCAGGTGGTCCGACCCCTCGGCTCGCGTGCGTCCCGAGCAGGGCCTGCTGGAACTGCGCCAGACGCTCGGCCTCTTCGCCAACCTGCGCCCGGTCAAGACGCTCGAGGCCATCCTCGACGCCTCGCCCCTCAAGGCGGAAATCATCGCGGGCGTCGACATCATGGTCGTGCGCGAGCTGACCGGCGGCATCTACTTCGGTCGCAAGACCCGCACCGCCCTCGAAGCCGAGGACGTCTGCTCCTATTCCACCCACGAGATCGAGCGAGTGACGCGCGTTGCCGGCCGCCTGGCCATGCAGCGCCGGCGCGGCATCGTCTCGGTGGACAAGGCGAACGTACTCGAGACCTCGCGCCTCTGGCGCTCGGTCGTGGAACGGGTGATGCGCGAGGAGTTCCCGGAGGTCGAGCTCTCGCACATGCTGGTCGACGCCGCGGCCATGCACCTGCTGAGGCGGCCGACCTCGTTCGACGTGCTGCTCACCGAGAACATGTTCGGCGACATCCTCACGGACGAGGCCTCGATGCTGGCGGGGTCACTGGGACTCCTGCCCTCCGCGTCGCTCGGTGAGGGCACGGTCGGCATGTACGAGCCCATCCACGGATCCGCGCCCGACATTGCGGGGCGCGGCATCGCGAATCCCTGCGGCACGATCCTGAGCGGAGCCATGCTGCTGCGGCACTCCCTGGGGCTCCCGGCCGAAGCCCGCGCAGTGGAATCGGCGGTCGAGTCGGCCATCACGGCCGGCGTCCGTACCGCAGACATCGCGGCCCGGGGGCAGGAATCTGTCGGCAGCCAGGCGGCGACGAGTGCCGTCATCGAGCGCATTTCGAGGGCTTAATAAACCCTTTTGAAACAGTCTCTTGCGAGATTATCAATAGAGATTAGATAAAGAACCCGCCATACCAGTTCGAGGCCCGAGCCGGCGCCAGAAAAGGCTGTGCAAGGTCCGGAAATCCAGAGCTATACTGCGCGTCCGCAGACGAGCCCGGCCGACGACACCGCCGACCCGATTCGTCCGCACCTCGGTTGAACAGGACTTGAGTCGGGTTAGTCTTTGCCTCAGGGAATGAGGCAACTCGGGTCCTCTCGCGAAAGGCCGGCATCACTGCCGGCCTTTCTTTTTTTCGATGCAGGCCCGGTCAGCCGGCGCGGAGCGCCGCATCGAGCCCCTGTTCGAGATCGGCCACGAGATCGGCGCCCTCCTCGATACCGATCGACAACCGCAGCAGGGTGTCGGAGATCCCGGCGCGCTCGCGCGCCGTGGCATCCATCGCCGCGTGCGTCATGCTGGCCGGATGCGCGACGAGGCTCTCCACGCCACCGAGTGACTCGGCGAGCGAGAAGAGGTGCAGCGACCCGAGCAGCGCCTTCACGTTCTCGACCGTGCCCTTGAGTTCGAAGCTGGCCATGGCGCCGAACCCGCTCTGCTGTGCCTTCGCGATCGCGTGGCCCGGGTGCGAGGCGAGACCCGGGTAGTAGACTTTCGCGACCGCCGGGTGACGCGCCAGCAGCTCCACCACCTGCGACGTGCTCTCGCCGTGCGCACGCATGCGTGCGTGCAGGGTGCGCAGGCCGCGCAGGGTCAGGTAGCTGTCGAACGGCGCGCCCGTCACGCCCGTGCAGTTGGCCCACCAGGCGAGTTGCTCGTGCAGTTCCCGCCTCGAAGCGATGACCGCGCCGCCGACCACGTCGCTGTGGCCGTTCAGGTACTTGGTCGTCGAGTGTACGACCGCGTCCGCGCCGAGTTCGATCGGCCTCTGCCACACGGGGGACAGGAACGTGTTGTCGGCGACCACGAGCGCCCCGGCCACACGCGCTGCCGCGGCGACGGCGGCCACGTCCACGATCCTGAGCAGCGGATTGCTGGGTGTCTCGATCCAGACCAGGGCCGGCCGCAGGGCCAGGGCCGCGCCGAGCGCAGCCTTGTCCTGGAAGTCCACGAACCGCACTTCCAGCGACGCCCGCTCCCGCAGCGCGTTGAAGAGCCGGTACGTGCCGCCGTAGCAGTCGTGGGGCACGACCGCGAGCTGGCCTGGCCGGAAGAGCTGCGTCACCAGCGAGACCGCCGCCATGCCGGAGGACGTCACGACCGCCCCTGCGCCGCCCTCGAGCTCCGCAAGCGCGCCCGCGAGCGCGTCACGGGTCGGGTTTCCGGACCGTGAGTAGTCGTAGGTCCGCTTGCCCCCGTAGCCTGCGAAGGCGAAGGTGGACGTCAGGTGGATCGGCGGCACCACGGCGCCGAACTGCGTGTCGGATTCCAGGGCTGCGCGAACGGTGCGGGTCTTCTGTGTCGTGTCTTTGCTCATGATCAGTCGAGGGCCTGCGCGAACACGTCACGCAGCACGTCGGTCTCCTTTAAGAAAGCATCGTGTCCATATAGTGAGCTGATCTCGACCAGCCGGCAGTTTCCCGCCAGCCGGTCGCGCAGCTCGCGCATGTCGGAAAGGGGCACCAGCTGGTCTTCCACCACCGCGACCAGCGTCGCGGGCACGTGGATGGCCTCCGGTTCGATCCGGTGCAGGTCGATTGACTCCGAGAGGCAGACGAAGGCTTCGGGCTTGTACTCGGCCGCGTAGGCCTCGCCGCGGGAGACCAGGTACGACTCGACGGGAAACCGGAATCCGTCGGCCGTCCGCTCGGCAGGCCCGGAGAAGCGCTCCTCGAACTCGCGGGCCGAACGATAGGTCGCCATCGCGAGCGCCCGGGCCAGCACCAGGCCTCGCGAGCCCTCGCCGTGCCCGAGTGCGTAGCGCACGAACGCACGCTGCACGCTGCGCCAGGCGGTGGACATCGGGTGCGTGCGGTGGGCTGCGCTGATTACCACAGCGTGCCGCAGTCGCGCGGGGTGCCGCTCCGCCAGGGCCAGCGCGACCATGCCGCCATAGGAGGCGCCCACGCAGCCGTGCAACTGCGCGAGGCCGAGGTGGTCCAGGAGCCGCGCGATCATGTCGGCCTGGTCGAAGGCGCTCACCGTCGGGAACGTCTCGCCGGCACGCGGGCCCGTAGTCGCATGGCTGCCGCCCAGGAAATCGATGCCGAGCACCCGGTACCGGTCCGTGTCCAGCGCCCTGCCGGGCCCGATGCTCTCCTCCCACCAGCCGGCCGGCTCACCCGGCAGGCTGAACACGTACCGGCCGGCCGATATGCCCCCGAGGGCGGCGACGACTGGCGCACCGGCCCGCCCGGCCAGGCGATAAGCGACGTGGACCGACTCCAGGCTGCCCCCGAAGTGCAGCGGGAAGCCCCCCTCGAGTCGCTGCACGGCGGTCGCGCACTCGTACCCCTCGGGAAGGCTCCCGACGGGCGAAGTCGAACCGGCAGCGGCACTACTGGGCGGCATGACGCGAACGTACTCCATCGGCGGCTCCTGGAGCCGCACGGCATGCTTCGAGACTCGCGTGGAGCACACGATGGTCGCCGCGACCGACACCCCGGGCGTGAACCTGGGCAGCCTCGCGGCAACTCATCTGTCGGTGGACCGTGTCCCCGTGGAGTTGGCACCTTTTCGGGCGGGTTGGGCCCGACGGTTGCCCCGGCTTCAAAGGGCCATTCCCTCAGCCGGTCTCGATGAGCGGCGGCAGTTTAGGTGGCGGCGTGGCGGAGCGTCAAGAATCCCGGACTTGCCCGGGGCACCCGGATGTATTAGTGTGCTAGCACATTATTACGTTGGACCAGCAGTGAAGAACCACCGGACCATCTCCCCACGCCAGGAAGCCGCCAGCGAACGGGCCCTGTTCCAGGCCGTGCTCACCCTCAGGAACGTGGAGGAGTGCCGCGACTTCTTCCGCGACCTCTGCACGCCCGCGGAACTGCAGGCGCTGGCCGATCGCTGGAGCGTCGTCGGGCTCCTGCAGCAGGGTATTCCCTACCGCGAGATCCACCGCCTGACCGGCGTCAGCGTCACCACCATCGGGCGCGTCGCCCGCTTCCTCGGCGCCGGAAACGGCGGCTATGTCCTCGCCGCCCGGCGGCTCGCGGAGCGTTGAGATGGAACGAACCCAGAGACTGCGCATCGCCGTCCAGAAGTCCGGGCGGCTTACCGACAACTCGCTCGACCTGCTGGCGCGTTGCGGCCTCAAGTACAGCCGCGGCAAGGACCAGCTCATGTGCTACGGCGAGAACATGCCGCTCGACGTGCTGTTCGTACGCGACGACGACATTCCGGACCTGGTGCAGGAGGACGTCTGCGACCTGGGCATCGTGGGCCTGAACGTCATCGACGAAAAACGGCTGGCCATGGCCAGCCGTGGCATCCAGGCCAGCTTCGAGCTCGTCCAGCGGCTGGACTTCGGCCGCTGCCGGCTGTCGCTCGCGGTGCCGGACGACTTTCCCTACGCGGGACTTTCGAGCATCGGCGGCCGGCGCATTGCCACGACCTACCCGAATGCCCTCGCGCGCTTCCTGCGCGAGAATTCGATCGAGGCCGAGATCGTGACGCTCTCCGGTTCGGTCGAGATCGCGCCGCGTCTCGGCCGCGCCGACCTGGTCTGCGACCTCGTATCCACCGGCTCGACGCTGAACGCCAACCACCTGCGCGAGGTCACGACCGTTCTCGAGAGCGAGGCGGCGC
The DNA here is from genome assembly GCA_963706755.1 of uncultured Gammaproteobacteria bacterium. GTDB lineage: Bacteria > Pseudomonadota > Gammaproteobacteria > Steroidobacterales > Steroidobacteraceae > RPQJ01. The sequence goes on along the minus strand of CAVPNH010000011.1, from coordinate 148,707 downwards.
TCATCCGCACACCGGTGCCCCTGTCGGAGGAGAAGGCCGACTGGGTGCGGCGCCTGCTCCTGCGCATCGACGGCGTGCAGCAGGTGCGCGAGAGCAAGTACATCATGCTGCATGCGCCCCGCTCGGCCCTCGCCGAGATCAAGAAGCTGCTCCCGGGCAGTGAATCCCCGACCGTCATTCCGCTGGACGACACCGGCGAGCGGGTCGCCGTCCACGCCGTGTGCCGCGAAAACGTGTTCTGGGAGACCCTCGAGAGTCTCAAGGCCGCCGGCGCGAGCGCCGTGCTGGTCCTGCCGGTCGAGAAGATGCTGGCATGACGAACATGCTCCAGGTACTCGACTGGTCGTCGCTCGGCAGCGAGGAGCGACGCGCAGTACTGCGCCGTCCCGCCCAGCGCGACACGAAGGCGCTGCTTGCCCGTGCCGCGAGCATCGTGGACGACGTGCGCGTCCGCGGCGACGCCGCACTTCGCGAGTACACGGCCAGCCTCGACGGCGTGCAACTCGAGTCCCTCGCCGTCGGTCCTGCCGAGTTCGAGGACGCCGCGGAAGCGCTCACCCGGGAGCAGGTGGCCGCGCTGCGCCGCGCCATCGAGACCGTGACGCGCTTCCACGAGACCCAGTCTCTCGAACCCGTGCGGGTCCAGACCGCGCCCGGCGTGACCTGCGAGCGCGTGTTCGTCCCGATCGGCGCGGTCGGCCTCTACGTGCCGGCCGGCACGGCTCCCCTGCCCTCCACGGCCATCATGCTGGCGGTCCCCGCGCGGCTCGCGCGCTGCCCGGTCCGCGTCCTGTGCACGCCGCCGCGGCCCGATGGCCGCGCCGACCCGGCCGTGCTCACGGTCGCGCGCCTCTGTGGAATCGAGCAGGTGTTCAAGCTCGGCGGCGCCCAGGCCATCGCCGCGATGGCGTACGGCACGGAAAGTGTTCCGAAGGTGGACAAGGTCTTCGGGCCGGGCAATTCCTGGGTCACGGCGGCCAAGCAGATCGTGGCAGCGGACGCGGACGGCGCCGCGCTCGACATGCCGGCGGGACCCTCCGAGGTGCTCGTCGTCGCCGACGAGTCCGCCGATACGGTCTTCGTGGCCGCGGATCTCCTGGCCCAGGCGGAGCACAGCGAGGATGCGCAGGTGGTCCTGGTCACCACCTCGCGCGCGTTCGCCGATGACTGCATCGCGGAGGTCGGACGCCAGCTCGAGTCCCTGCCGCGCAGGGACATCGCCGCGCGCGCCATCGCCGGGAGTCGCGTGATCCTGGTGCCCGACGTCGAAACCGCGCTCGAAGTGAGCAACGCCTACGCGCCTGAGCACCTGATCCTGCAGGTGCGCTCGCCGCGACGCTGGCTGGAGCGCGTGCGCAGTGCGGGGTCCGTGTTCCTCGGCGCCTGGACGCCCGAGACCATGGGTGACTACTGCAGCGGCACGAATCACGTCCTCCCGACCTACGGCCACGCCCGCGCCTACAGCGGCCTCGGCGTGCTGGATTTCGTGAGACGAATGACGGTCCAGGAAGTCACGCCGGAAGGGCTCGCGGACCTCGGGCTCACGGCCCGCACGCTGGCACGGCTCGAGTCCCTGGAGGGCCACGCCAACGCGGTCACCGTGCGGCTCGACGCGATCAAGAGCGGAGCGCGCCCATGACTTCCGTACTGTCGCTCGCGCGTCCCGACATCCTGGAGCTCCAGCCCTACCAGCACGCGACCTGGGACCCGTCGCTCGAGCGCATGCACGCCAACGAGATGCCCTGGCGGGCGCAGGGCGACAACACGGACGCGGGCCTCAACCGTTATCCCGAGCCGCAGCCCCGCGCGCTCGTCGAGCGCATGTCACGCATCTACGACGTGCCCGCGAGCCGGGTCCTCGTCGGACGCGGCAGCGACGAGGCGATCGACCTGCTGGTGCGCGCGTTCTGTCGCGCCGGAACGGACAGCGTGGTCATCTGCCCTCCGACCTTCGGGTTCTACAAGGTCGCCGCGCGCATCCAGGGCGCGTCGGTGACCGAGGTGCCGCTGATCGACGAGGGGTTCCGGCCTGGATACACCCGAGTCGTGGAAGCCGGCCACCAGGCGAAGATCGTCTTTCTCTGCTCGCCGAACAACCCGACCGGAAACCTCCTCGACGAGCCCGCCCTTCTCGCAGATCTGCCAGGGGCTCGCCGGCAACGCTCTCGTCTGCGTGGACGAGGCCTACCTCGAGTTTTCGGGACGCTCGAGCCTGGCGGCGCGGCTTGGGGAACTGCCGAACCTCGTGATCCTGCGTACGCTCTCGAAGGCCTACGCACTCGCGGGCGCCCGATGCGGCTCGCTGATCGCGAGCGAGGAGATCGTCGGGCTCCTGAAACGCATCATTCCCCCGTATGCCGTCCCTTCGTCAACGGTCGAGGAAGTGCTGAAGCTCACCGAGGCGCCGCAACGCGCGATCTCCGCCGAGCGCATCCGGACCATCCTCGCCGAGCGCGAGCAGATGCGGGCCCGCCTGGCCGGCAATCCGGCCGTGGAACGCGTATTCCCGTCGGATGCCAATTTCCTGCTGGTGAAGTGCCGGGACGCGCGTCGCTTCCTCGAGGCCGGCAAGTCGGCCGGACTCCTGGTGCGCGATTTCAGCGCCGCGCCCCGGCTCACCGGCTGCCTGCGCATTTCGGTGGGCACCCCGGAACAGAACGCGCGGCTGCTCGCCGCAGTGGAGCGGACATGAGCCCCGAATGCATCCTGTTCATCGACCGCGACGGCACCCTGATCGAAGAGCCGGACGACAGGCAGGTGGACAGCATCGCCAAGCTCCGTCTCGCGCGCGGCGTGATGCCGGCGCTGCTCGAACTCAAAGCAACGCCGGTTACCGTTTCGTGCTCGTGAGCAACCAGGACGGCCTCGGCACGGCCGCGTTTCCCGAGCCGAGTTTCCGCGAACCGCAGGACTTCCTGCGCGCAGCTTTTCGCCTCGCAGGGCATCGAATTCGACGCCGAATACTTCTGCCCACACTTCCCGGCGGACGACTGCGCCTGCCGCAAGCCGAAGACTGGCCTGCTCACGGAGTTCATGGCGGGACGGACCATCGACCCCGCGCGCAGCTACGTGATCGGCGACCGGCAGACCGACCTTGAACTCGCCAGCCAACCTCGGCATCGGCGGCATCCGGATCCACGGCGACGGTAGTGAGACCTGGGCGGCGATCGCTGCGCGCCTGTGCCGGCCGCGAGCGCACGCGCGATAGTCGCGCGGCGCACCAGGGAAACCGACATCGCCGTCGCGGTCAACCTTGACCGCGAGGCACCCGGTATCGATTTCCACCGGGATCGGATTCTTCGACCACATGCTCGAGCAGGTGGCCCGTCACGGCGGATTCTCGCTCGAGCTCACCTGCACCGGCGACCTGCGGGTGGACGAGCACCACACCGTCGAGGACTGCGCGCTCGCCCTCGGGCAGGCGCTGCGCGAGGCGCTTGGCGACAAGCGCGGCATCGGCCGTTATGGCTTCGTCCTGCCGATGGACGAAGCGCTCGCCCAGGTCGCGATCGACCTGTCGGGCCGCCCGTACGCGGTGTTCACCGGCAGGTTCGGCCGCGACGCGGTGGGCGAGCTGCCGACCGAGCTCGTGCCGCACTTCTTCCGCTCCCTCGCCGACAGCCTCGGCGCCGCGATTCACGTCGAAGTCCGCGGCGAGAACACGCACCACATGATCGAGGCCTGTTTCAAGGCCGTCGGGCGCGCCCTGCGCCGTGCGGTCCGGGTGCGTGGCGAGGAGCTCCCGAGCACGAAGGGCGTGCTCTGAGGCGCCGCCCTATGACCGACGTCGCGATCATCGACAATGGCGGCGCGAACATCGCGTCCCTGCGCTACGCGCTCGAGCGTCTCGGCGCAGATGCGCGACTGACTGCCGACCGGGGCGAGCTGTGCGCGGCGCCCCGGGTGATCCTGCCGGGTGTCGGTGCGGCGGCCGATGCCATGCAGCGCCTCAATTCCCTCGGCCTCGTCGAGACGATCTGCGGCCTGCGCCAGCCCGTGCTCGGCATCTGCCTCGGCATGCAACTGCTGTTCGAGGCCAGCGACGAAGGCGACACGCAGTGTCTCGGCCTGCTGGCAGCCCGAGCGGAGCGCATCCCCGATCGCGACGGATATCCCGTACCGCACATGGGCTGGAACCAGCTCGAGTTCGATTCCCCCGACTCCCTGCTCCAGGGCATCGTTCCCGGTGACTACGTGTACTTCGTCCATGGTTACGCCGTTCCGGTCGGACCGTGGACGGTCGCGACCACGGACTACGGTGGTTCCTTCTCCTCGGTCGTGCGCCAGGACAACTTCATGGGCGCGCAGTTCCACCCGGAGCGATCCGGCGTGGCTGGCGCCCGGCTGCTCGCGAACTTCCTGGAAATCTCCTGATGCAGCTCATTCCGGCCATCGACCTGCGCGGCGGACGCGTGGTGAGGCTCTTCCAGGGACAGTTCGACGCGGAGACCGTCTACGCCGACGATCCTGTGTCGGTCCTCGACACCTACTTCGAACTGGGGGCGCGCCTCGTGCACGTCGTCGACCTCGACGGCGCCCGGGCGGGCTCGCAGGGCAACGCAGCGGCGATCGCCGGGCTCGCGGCTCCGCGGCGCGTGGTGCTGCAGGTGGGCGGCGGCGTGCGTGATCGCGGAACGGTGACGCGCATGCTCGATTCGGGCGTCGCGCGCGTGGTCGTCGGCAGCGCCGCCGTTGCCGAGCCGCAGGAAGTCGCATCGTGGTTCGGAGAATTCGGCGCGGACCGGATCGTCCTTGCCTTCGACGTCCGCCTCGATGACACGGGCACGCCGTGTCTCGCCACGCACGGCTGGGAGCGCCAGACCGCGCAAAGCCTGTGGGACGCGGTCGCCCGTTTCGTCCCGCACGGCCTGCGCCACCTGCTCTGCACCGACGTCGCGCGTGACGGCGCGCTGACCGGCCCAAACCTCGCGCTCTATGCCGAGGCCGTGCGCCGCTTCCCGGACGTGGCCTGGCAGGCCTCGGGAGGGGTGCGTGACGTCGCTGACCTGCACGCACTTGCGTCCGCGGGCGTCGCCGGTGCCGTGAGCGGTCGCGCGCTGCTCGAGGGCCGCATGCAACCAGGGGAGCTCGCGCCATTCTTGCGAAGCGAATAATTCCCTGCCTGGACGTGCGCGACGGCCAGGTCGTCAAGGGCGTGCGCTTCCGCGACCATCGCATCGTGGGCGACATCCTCGAGCTCGCGACGCGCTACCGTGCCGAGGGCGCGGACGAGCTCGTGTTCTACGACATCACGGCCAGCCCCGAAGGCCGGTCCGTGGACGGGTCCTGGGTATCGCGGGTCGCGCGCGTCCTCGACATCCCGTTCTGCGTAGCGGGCGGCATCCGCAGCGTCGAGGATGCCGAAGGCGTCCTGAATTCCGGCGCCGAGAAGATCTCGATCAACTCCCCCGCCCTCGCCGATCCCGCGCTCATCGAGCGCCTGGCTCGGCGCTTCGGCTCGCAGTGCGTCGTGGTCGGCATCGACAGCCAGACCGTGGACGGGGACTACGCCGTGTACCAGTACACGGGCGACCCCGACCGGTCGCACAGCACCGAGCGCCGCACGCTCGACTGGGTCCGCGAAATCCAGGATCGCGGCGCGGGCGAGATCGTGCTGAACTGCATGGCGAGCGACGGCGTGCGCCAGGGCTACGACCTCGAGCAGCTTGCGCTCGTGCGGGAGGCCTGCCACGTGCCGCTCATCGCCTCGGGTGGCGCAGGGGCACCGGAGCATTTCGTGGACGTGTTCAGGCGCGCGCGGGTGGACGGTGCGCTCGCTGCCAGCGTATTCCACTCGGGCGAGATCGCCATTCCCGACCTCAAGCGGCTGCTCGCCGCATCGAACGTGGAGGTACGACCGTGACGCCGGATCAAGTTCCCGCCCTGGCCTGGAGCAAGGGCGAAGGCCTGTTGCCTGCGATCGTGCAGCACGCGCGCACGGGCAAGGTGCTGATGCTCGCCTACATGAACGAAGAGGCGCTCGCGCAGACGCTCTCGACCGGGCGCGCAGTGTTCTACAGCCGCTCGCGCCAGAAGCTCTGGACCAAGGGTGAGACCTCCGGGCACTACCTGGGCGTCGTCGACGTCAGTGCCGACTGCGACGCGGACACGATCCTGGTGCTGGCCGACCCGCTGGGGCCCACGTGCCACAAGGGCACCGAGTCGTGCTTTGCCGAGGCGGCGCGCGCCGGCTTCGAGCAAATCGCGTTCCTGTCGCTGCTGGGGGCCACCATAGCGCATCGCAGCGCGGAAAAGCCCCAGGGCAGCTACACCGCCCGCCTCCTGGCGGCGGGACCGACTCGGATCGCGCAGAAGGTCGGCGAGGAAGGCGTGGAGACCGCGCTCGCCGCCGTCACGCGCGACGACGCCGGGCTGCTGAGCGAGAGCGCCGACCTCCTCTACCACCTCATGGTGCTCCTCAGGTCGCGGAACCTCGATCTCGGCGACGTGGTCGACGAGCTCCGCTCAAGGCACGGCGCGCGAGCCTGAGGTCACGGACCCGGCCAGCGAGAGCATCAGCACCGCAGCCACGGCGGTGACAACGGCCGACGTCGCGAAGGCCGTGGCTGAGCCGAAGCGTTCCCAGATTGCGCCGAACAGCACCGCACCCGGAAGCACGAGCAGGCCGCTCGCCAGGTGATAGAGCCCGAAGGCTGTGCCGCGCTCCTCCGCCGCCGAGTGGTCGCCGATCACCGAGCGCTCTGCCGGCTCCGTAACTGCGAGTGTCGCGGAGAACGCGATGAACAGCGCCCACACGCCCAGGGTTCCGGGATCCGCGAACGCGAGCAGCAGGAGCACGATCACCCGCAGCGACCACCCGCCGAGCAGCAGGGGCACCCGCCCGACCCGGTCGGAAAGGATTCCCGCGGGCATCGCAATGAGCATCTTGGCGACGCTCGCGGCCGCCCAGACCAGCGGCACCCAGACGACTTCGAGTCCCGCCTGGCGCGCCCAGAGCACGACGAAGACCTCGGGGACGCTCGCGAGCGCCAGCAGGCCCGCGGCCACGATCATCGCCTTCAGGCGACCGTGCAGCGCGCCCCACGAGAATCGCGGCGGAGCAGGCAGCGCGATGGCCTTCGAATTCGGTACTCCGAAATAGAGCAGCATCAGCACCAGCACGCCGGGTACGGCCGAAGCCATGAACACGTGTTCGAGGTCGACCTGCGACGACAGCAGCCAGAATGCGAGCAGTGGTCCGATCACCGAACCTGCGTGGTCCATCGAGCGGTGGAAACCAAAGGCGCGCCCACGCTGCTCCGGTCCGGCCGCCGCGGCGATCAGCGCGTCTCGCGGGGCCGTGCGGATTCCCTTGCCGACCCGGTCGAGGAACCGGAGCAGCAGCACGGCCGTCCAGCCGACGGCGACCCCGATCAGCGGGCGCATGGCGTTCGAGAGCGTGTAGCCACCGAGCACGAGCGACTTCGCGGGCACGCCGCGATCGGCGAGACGCCCGGACACGAGCTTGAGGATGCTGGCCGTTGCCTCGGCCAGTCCCTCGACAAGTCCGACGATCGCCGGTCCGGCGCCCAGTGCAGCCGTCAGGAAGATGGGGAGCAGCGGCGTGATCATCTCGCTCGCCGCGTCGTTCAGCAGCGAGACGAGGCCGAGGACGATCACCGTCCTCGGGAGCGCTGTACGCACGGCGGACATTCGCGTACTAACGCTGCGCGAGAAGGATTCTCAGCATCCGGCGCAGCGGCTCGGCCGCGCCCCAGAGGAGCTGGTCACCCACGGTGAAGGCCGTGAGGTAATCGCCACCCATCGCCAGCTTGCGCACGCGTCCGATGGGAATCGCGAGCGTGCCGCTCACGCGCGCGGGCGTGAGCTCATGGATCGAGGACTCGCGGTCGTTCGGCACCAGCCGCACCCACTCGTTGCCACCGGCGATCAGCCGCTCGATGTCCGTGATCGGCAGGTCGCGCCTGAGCTTGATGGTCATGGCCTGGCTGTGGCAGCGCATCGCGCCCACGCGCACGCAGATGCCGTCCACCGGGATCGGGCTCGCGGCGAGGCCAAGGATCTTGTTCGTCTCCGCGCTGCCCTTCCACTCCTCGCGGCTCTGGCCGTTGCCAAGGTCCTTGTCGATCCAGGGGATGAGGTTGCCTGCGAGCGGCACGCCGAACTGTTCCGTCGGCAGGTCCGCACTTCGCAGGCACGATGTCACCGCGCGGTCGACGTCCAGGATCGCGCTCGCAGGATCGGCGAGCAGGCCCGCGGCCGAGGCGTGCGCCGCGCCCATCTGCTCCAGCAGCTCGCGCATGTTCTGGGCGCCGGCGCCGGACGCAGCCTGGTAGGTCATGGAGGTGATCCACTCGACCAGGCCCTCGCGGAAGAGTCCGCCCAGCGCCATCAGCATGAGCGAGACCGTGCAGTTGCCGCCGACGTAATCGCGGACCCCGGAGCGCAGGCCCCGATCGATGACGGCGCGGTTCACCGGATCGAGGATGATGACCGCGTCGTCCTTCATCCGCAGCGCCGAGGCGGCGTCGATCCAGTAGCCCTTCCAGCCCGCGGCGCGCAGCCGCGGATGCACCGAATTCGTGTAGTCCCCGCCCTGGCAGGTCAGGATCGCGTCGCACTTCGCGAGCGCCGCGAGGTCGCTGGCGTCCCCGAGCACGCCGCCCCCCTGGCCCACGTCCGGTGCGGTGCCACCCGCCCGCGAGGTGCTGAAGAACAGCGGCTCGAAGTGCTCGAAGTCGCGCTCCTCGGCCATGCGTTGCATGAGGACCGAGCCCACCATTCCACGCCAGCCTACGATGCCAGTCTTCACGCGCTACTCCGACAGCTCTAGATGACCAGTTCCCGCGCGGGCTCGCGCAGGTTGTACGAGGAACTCATTGCGTGGCCGTAGGCCCCCGCGTTCGCGATCAGGATCGTGTCGCCTTCGACGGTCGGCGGCAGCAGCCGCTCGTGACCCAGGTAGTCCGCAGACTCGCAGATGGGCCCGACCACGTTGTACACCTCCGTGCCCGGCTCGCCGAGGCGCGTCAGGTTCACGATGTCGTGGTGCGAGCCGTAGAGCGCGGGCCGGATGAGGGAGTTCATGCCCGTGGCGACGCCCACGTACTGGACCGTGCCCTTGCCCTTCAACTGCGTCACCTGCGCGAGCAGCACGCCAGACTGCGCCACCAGGAACCTCCCGGGCTCGAGCCAGATCGCGAGCTGCGGCCAGCGCACGCGCAGCTCCTCGATCACGCCCTGCAGCATGGCGAGGTCCACAGGGACCTGCCCGGGCTTCTCCGGCACGCCGAGCCCGCCGCCGAGGTCCATGACCCGCACGTCCGGGAATCTTGCGGCAAGGTCGCCGAGCAGCTGTCCGACCTGCTTCCAGTTGCGCACGTCGAACACGCCGCTGCCCGTGTGGGCGTGCAGGCCGATCACGCGCGTGCCCGCGGCGGCAACCAGCCGCTCGAGCTCGTCGAGTTCGAAGAGCGGAACCCCGAACTTCGAGTGCACGCCTGCGGTACGGACGTGGTCGTGGTGGCCACGGCCGAAACCGGTGTCTATCCGCACCAGCACGTCGCGGCCCTTGAAGATCTCCGGCCAGTGACGCAGCGCGTGCAGGTTGTCGAGCGTCAGGTGCACGCCCTGTTCGAGCGCCCACTCGTATTCGGAGCGCGGCGCGAAGTTCGGCGTGAAGAGGATCCGGTCGCGCTCGATGCCCGGCAGGGTCTCGAGCACGCGCTCGCACTCACCCTGCGAGACGCACTCGAACGCGAGCCCGAGGTCGGCGAACGTGCGCAGGACCTCCGGGTGCGGATTTGCCTTGACCGCGTAGAAGATCCGCTCGACGCCGCCGATCGCGAGCAACTGCCGCGCGTTGTGCTCGAGCGAGGCGCGGTCGTAGACGTACGCGCAGCCTTCCTTCCTGGAGATGCGGACGAGTTCGTCGCGCCTCCCCTGCCACCACGGGGGTCCGCCCACGGGAATCGGCGCGCCGACGCCATGGATCTGCTCCCAGGTCGGCCCGAGCACGTGGTCGGACGGCGCGTTCCGGACGATCACGTCGTGCAGGCGGCTCACGAGCCGGTCGCCCTGCTCCTCGTCCACGACGAAGGTGATGTTGAGGTCGTTGGCCGCCTGCGTCACGAGGTGGATGCGCTGCTCCTCGAAGAGCTCGAGCGCGTCACCGAGGCGATGCAGTGTCGCGCGGATGCTGCGGCCAACGAGGCTCACCGCCGCGCAGGGCCCGATCACCTCGACCCTGCAGAGCTTCGACAGCGAGGTCACGAGGGCCTCGAGCGCGCGGGCATCGAGCGCGTTGGCCGCGGGATCCAGAGACACGGTGACGTTGGTCTCCGAGGTCGAGACGAGGTCCACCGAAATGCCGTGTTCCTTGAAGACCGCGAAGGCGTCGCCCAGGAAGCCGACCTGGTGCCACATGCCCAGCGTTTCCATCGAGATGAGCGTGATGCCCTTCTTGCTGCAGACCGCCTTGACGCGCGCCCCGCCGTCCCCGCCCGTCGCGGTGACGACCGTGCCTTCCATGTCGGGGTGCTGTGTCGCGTGCACGGACAGCGGGATCCCGTACTGCTTCACCGGCAGGATGCAGCGCGGGTGCAGCACCTTCGCGCCGCTGCTGGCGATCTCCTGCGCCTCGTCGTAGTCCACGGACTTGAGCAGCCGCGCGTTCGGCACGGCGCGCGGATTCGCGGTGAACATGCCGGGCACGTCAGTCCAGATCTCGAGTCGCCGCGCGTGCAGCTTCGCCGCAAAGTAGCCGCCCGAAGTGTCCGAGCCTCCCCGGCCGAGCAGCACGGTCTCGCCCCTGGCATCGCTCGCGATGAAGCCCTGGGTGAGCAGGACGCTGCGGCCCGCCGCGAGTCGCTGCTGCAGCGCCGGATCCGGTTCGAAGTTGCAGGTCGCCGAGAGGTAGCTCGCGCGCTCCGTCGCGCCGGGTCGCTCCTCCGCGTGCAGCACGGTGCGCGCGTCGAGCCACTGCACGTCGAGGCCCACGGAGGCCAGGTACGCGGCGCCGATGCGCGTTGCCATGAGTTCGCCCGACGCCATGACGCGGGCGCGCAGGCGATCGCTCACCTCGCCGATCAGGTTCACGCCGGCAGCCATCCGGCGCAGGTCGGTGAAGTGCCACTCGAGTTCCGAACTGATGGCGATGCCGAGGTCCCGCGACAGGTCGACGTGACGGCGCTCGATCTGCTCCATCACCGGCTCCCAGTCGCCGGAGAGTGCCTTCGCGAGCAGCTGCTCGAGGCGATCGGTGATGCCGGAGAGCGCCGAATGGACCACGACGGGCCGCAGGCCGTCGTCCAGCCGGGCGCGAACGACGCCGGCCACGTTCTTCCAGTTGCTGACGCTCGAGACGCTGGTGCCGCCGAACTTGAGGACGACCCAGTGGGAATCGGAATTGCCAGTCATCGAGCGGTCCTCAGGTAGGCTCCCGGGACTCGGAGCCGGGGCCGCATTGCGGAATCGTCACACGTCGTCGTAGATGTCCTTCAGCTGCTTCTGCAGACGCTTCTCGGCCAGCACGTCTTCGAGCTTGCTCCAGGCAGCCTTGCCGCGCTTCACCGCTGCAGCCTGCTTGCGTCGGTCAGCGCGGTCGATGAAGCGGTCGTAATCCTCTTCCTCCGCGTTGGCCACGAATTCCTCGTCGAGGTCGAAGTGTTCCTCGTCCCTTTCCATGTCACGGCCTTGAGAAAGTCCTGAGTTTTCAACGCGCTGCCCTAAACTCCGGGCGCAGGGCTGCGAACTATATACGAATCGCAAGACACGACAAGGGCTGACTGTTGCGACGCAGCGGTCGGGACGGCCTGGAGGCCAAAACTGCTTTCTGTACAGAAGCTTACAGCTACTTCCGCAAGACCGTGACCGGTGCACCCCGATCGAGGCCCAGGCCTTCGGCTGCGCTGCTTTCCGCCCGGGCGATCTCCAGGACCCCGAACGAATTGACGAGCGCGAGGTACTCGCCCGGGCGAACGTCGGCGTACGTTCGACGCAACGGGAGGTCCCTTCCGGCGACCCTGACGACCGGATGCGCCAGTCCCTGCAGCAGCCGGCCGTCGATGTTGGTGACCAGGTTGCCGAAGTGGTCCACGGTGACTACGGTCCCCGAGATCCGGCCCGGTTCGACGATTGGATCCTCGATCCAGCCCGGGATCAACTCGTCCGCCGTCGGGCCGAGGCTGGCCGGCTGCTCCCGCCCGGCGGAAAGCTCGGCGGCGAGCGGCGCGAAGATGTCGCGCCCGTGGAACGTGGCGCTCGGCGCGCCGATGCCGAGCCGCTGCAGCGCACTCGCCGCCACGCGGCGCAGGACTGGTGCGTCGGCGGCGTCGACCACGGCGGCCAGAAGCCCGTTGTCCGGCGCAAGGAACACGTGGCCCTCCGCCTCCACGACCGCGATCTCTCGCTCGCTGCCGACGCCAGGATCCACGACGGCGACGTGTACGGTCCCCGCTGGAAAGTAGCGGAACGACCGCGACAGCCAGAAGCCTGCCTCCGCCGGCCAGTGCACGAGCACGTCGTGCGTGAGGTCCACGATGCGCGCGTCCCGGAATCTCGCGAGCACCTGTCCCTTCATCACGCCGACGAACGGGTCCTTGAGGCCGAAGTCCGTCGTCAGCGTCACGACGCCCGAGGCCGCGAACCGCCCCGAAACAGAAGCCATTCCTGCACCCCGTCACAATGCCCACGGACCGCGGGCGCTGACAGGTTAGACTCCCGCGCCTTCAGCCGCCACGCCCACGCATGCCTTACCTATACCTCGTGCGCCACGCGCAGCCTGATTTCGTCGGGCACTACGATTCCGTCACTGACCTAGGTCTCCAGCAGTCCGCCTGGCTGGGCGAGCACTTCGCTGCGCGCGGCCTGCGTTTCGCCCGGGTGATCTCGGGCAGCCTCGAGCGGCAGAAGCACACGCTCGACGCGATCCTGTGCTGCCTGCCGGAGTGCCCGGCCGCCGTCAGGGACCCGCGCTTCAATGAGTACGACGCCGCGAGCGTGCTCGGCGCGTTCCACCTGGGCGACGAGCGCGCAATGCGCGCGACCGGCGATCGGCGCCGCTACTTCGCGGCGGTGCGAGACGCCTTGCACGCATGGTCACGCCAGGACGAGGTCATTCCGGGCGGCGAATCGTGGCTGCAGTTCGGCGCAAGAATTGCGGCCGGCCTGGCCGACGCCTGCGCAGGGCTCGGCGCCGACGCGAAGGTGCTGGTCGTGACCTCGGGAGGCGTGATCGGTCGATCGGTCGCCGAAGTGCTCGAGGCCGGTCCGGACGCAGCGATCCAGCTCAACCTGCAGACGCGCAACACGGGGATCACGGAACTCGTGTTCGGGCGCTCGGCCAGGCGCGTCGTGGCCTTCAACGCCGTGCCGCACCTCGAGCGCGCTGACCGGGCCTACGCGGTCACCCACTCCTGACGCAGGGCCCGCTCAGGCCGACTTGATCAGCGACGCGAGGCTGCGCGTGTCGATCGTGCCGGACAGCTGCTCGATCTGGCCCTGGTAGCGCGGCGCGAGGCCCTTCGCTTCTTCGAGCATGGCGACAAACGTCTGCTTCAGGGTCGCCGCGTCGATCGTGCGACCGGCCGCGTAGTAACGCTGCGCGACGCGCCCGATGGCATAGGTGGTCGCGAAACTCATCGCTGAACTCGCCGCCTGCCGGCCGATGCCACCCAGCAGGCCTCCGAGCAGCTTGCGGCCGAACTGCTCGAGGTACTGGCCCGTCAGCCCGACGCCTGCCGTGGCGAGAAAGTCCTTCGCGTTGGACGTGTCCATCTCGTAGCCGTACGAGCGGCCAATGCGGTACACGAGGCGCAACTGCAGCGGGATGATCGCCATGGACGCAATCGACTCCGGCAGCAATTCCAGCGCGGCGTTGGTGATCGCTGCCTTCAGGATGACCTGGTCCGTCGCGGCATCCGACATGCTCGCCTTGCCGAGGACGGCACCGGAGACGGGCGCCTGCGCTTCAGCGGCTGCCGCCGCGCCACTCAGTCCGGCGGCGCCCCGATGGACACTGTCGGTGACGCTCTCGGGCAACTCGAGTGCTGCGGCGAGCCGCGCCAGGAATTCGGATTCGGCGGGACCCTGCGACCCGTCGGCTTCGCACACGCCGAGCGCCATCTCGTAGGCCAGCTGACGCATGTCGGACGACTTCAGCGCGGCGGCAACCTGCGCAAGGTCGGGCTTCGACACCAGCACCTGCGTGTAGAGGGCCGGAAGGTCCACGCCGGCCTCGGGTCCGAGCGCCTCGGCGACGCGCTTGACCGCGGCGCGCTCACGCTCGTCCTTCAGGCCGTCCGCAAAGGCGGCCATGAGTGCAATGGTGAGTATTGGACGTGAGTCCTGCGGATTCATCTTTGGAAATCGAACTGGTCGGAGCGAGAGGATTCGAACCTCCGACCCCTTGCACCCCATGCAAGTGCGCTACCAGACTGCGCCACGCTCCGACCGGGGGCGGATTATAGCGGATCCCGCTTACCTAGCGCCGCAGGATCCTCGCGATCTCCTCGAGCTCGCCGCGCAGCTGGCGCGACAGCTGGTGCGTCTGCGTCACGTCCTCGCGGGCTTCCTCGCCCTCGAGGCGATTCCGGGCGCCGCCGATCGTGAAGCCCTGGTCGTAGAGCAGCGCGCGGATCTGGCGGATCACCAGCACGTCCTGGCGCTGGTAGTAGCGACGATTGCCGCGGCGCTTGACGGGCTTCAGCTGCGGGAACTCCTGCTCCCAGTACCGAAGCACGTGCGGCTTCACGCCGCAGAGCTCGCTCACCTCGCCGATGGTGAAATAACGCTTGCCCGGGATTGCCGGGAGCTCGTCGTTATTGCTGGGTTCCAGCATAGGCTTCCACGCGCGCCTTCAACTTCTGACCCGGCCGGAACGTGACGACGCGACGCGCGCTGATCGGGATTTCCTCGCCGGTCTTCGGGTTGCGGCCCGGACGCTGGTTCTTGCTGCGCAGGTCGAAGTTGCCGAAGCCGGACAGCTTCACCTGCTCGCCCGTCGCGAGCGACGCGCGCAGCTCCTCGAAGAACAGGTCCACGAGCTCGCGCGCCTCACGCTTGTTGAGGCCGAGCTGGTCGAACAGTGCTTCCGCAATTTCCGCTTTGGTCAACGCCATCTTATTTGTCTCGAATCGTGGCCTTGTGCTCCCGCTCCAGGTCGGTCACGACCTGCGCCACGACGGCATCCGTATCAACGTCAGCAAGGGTGCGGGAAATATCCTGTAAATTCAAGCCTATCGCGACACTTTTGCGACCCGGCGTGATGCCCGCGCCACGGTAAATATCGAACAGGACCAGGTCGGTCAGGAGTGCACCGGCGCTCGCCCGGATTCTATCCAGCAGCGCCTGCACCGGGACCGACTCGTCCACGATCACCGCGATATCGCGCCGCACCGCCGGAAACCGCGAAATCTCGCGGTGCTGGGGCACGACGGCCGACAGCCCGGACTCAGTCTCGATCTCGAAGACCAGGGCGGAATATGTAAGATCGAGCCGGCGCTCGAGCTCCGGGTGAAGTCGGCCGAGCCACCCGACCGCGCGACCGTTGCGCAGGATTCGGGACGTCTGCCCTGGATGCAGGGCGGCGTGCCGGTCCGGCACGAAGCGGAATTCACCGGACGCGCCGGTGGCGCGCAGCAGCGCCTCGAGGTCCGCCTTCACGTCGAAGAAATCCACGGCCTCCGCGCGGACGCCCCACTGCTCCGGCAACGCAGCACCCGCAGCGAGGCCCGCGATCACCGGCACTTCAGCCAGCGCGCCGCCCGACAGCGTGAAGCGCCGGCCGACCTCGAAGAGCCGCACGCGCGGCTGCTGCCGGCGCTGGTTCTCAATCAGCGCCCGCGCGAGACCCGGCCACAGGGACACGCGCATGGCCGCGAGGTCCGCCGCGATGGGATTCGCGAGTTCGAGCGCCGGCTCGCCCGGGCAGAACATCGCCTGCAGCGCTGGATCGACGAAGCTGTAAGTAATGGCCTCGTGATAGCCGCGCTGCACCAGCAGGTCCGCCGCGGTCTCCGCGGCGACCAGCGTCTCGCTCTGCGCCGGCATGGACTCCCGGACCCGGGCGTCCGCTTCCGGGATCCGGTCGAAGCCGTGCACCCGCGCGACTTCCTCGATCAGGTCCTCCTCGATCGAGACGTCGAAGCGCCACGGCGGGCAGCGAACCTGCCAGTGCCGCGCCGTCGCGGCTCACGTCCATGCCCAGCCGCTCGAAGATGGTCGCGATCGCGTCGTCGTGCAACCGGCGCGCCGATCACCCGCCTCGCCCGCTCGGGCCGGAACGCTACCGTTGCACGGCGCGGCAGTTCGTCCCGCAGTTCCGTGACCTCGGTCGGCCCGGGCTCGCCGCCCGCGCAATCGAGCAGTAGCTGCGTGGCGCGCTCGATTGCCCGCTCCTGCAGCGTGGGGTCCACGCCGCGCTCGAAGCGCTGTGACGCGTCCGTGACGAGCCCGTAGCGTCGGCCCCGCCCTGCGACGGCATCCGGCAGGAAGAACGCGACCTCGAGCAGCACGTCGGTGGTCGCATCCGAGATGCCCGAGTGCTCGCCGCCCATCACGCCCGCGAGCGCCAGCGGCTTCGAATGGTCGGCGATCACCATGACCTGCGGGTCGAGCTGCACGACGCGCCCGTCGAGGAGCGTGAGCGACTCGGCGGCCTTCGCTCGGCGCACGACGATTCCGCCGACCAGCTCGCCCAGGTCGTAGGCGTGCATCGGCTGCCCGAGTTCCAGCATTACGTAATTCGTTACGTCCACGACCGCGCTGATCGGACGGAGCCCAGCGCGACGCAGGCGCTCCCGCATCCAGAGCGGCGACTGCGCATCGGGACGCACGCCACGGATCACCCGGGCCGCGAAGCGCGCGCACCCGGCGCCGGGCTCGAGTCGGACCGGGAATCGTTCGCCGGACTGCGCCGGCACGGGCGCACATGCAGGCCCGCGCAGCGCGGCCCCTGTCAGGAGCGCCGCCTCGCGCGCGACGCCCTGCACGCTCATGCAGTCGCCGCGGTTCGGCGTCAGGTTCACCTCGAGGACGGTGTCGTCGAGTTGCAGCGCGTCGGTGAGCGTCGCGCCGGTGACCGCCTCCGCGGGCAATTCCATGAGCCCGGACGCGTCCTCGGACAGGCCGAGTTCGCGCGCCGAGCAGAGCATGCCGAAGGACTCGACGCCCCGCAGCGTCGCCTTGCGGATTTCCATACCGCCGGGAAGCTTCGCGCCGATGGTCGCGAGCGGCGCCTTCATGCCGGCACGCGCGTTCGGCGCGCCACACACGATCTGCACCGTCCCGACGCCGGTGCTCACCTTGCAGACGCTGAGCGTGTCCGCGTCGGGGTGCTTGTCGCGTTCGATGATTTCCCCGACCACGATGCCCGGCAGCGGCGGCGCGGCGGGCTCGACCGCTTCGATTTCAAGCCCGGCCATGGTGAGCCGCGCCGCCAGCCCGCGCGGCTCCGGCACCGACCCCAGCCACTCGCCCAACCACTGGATGCTGATGCGCATGCGTGCGTCCGTCCGCGGCTCAGCCGAACTGGCGCAGGAAGCGCAGGTCGTTCTCGAAGTACATGCGGATGTCGTTCACGTTGTAGCGAAGCATCGTGAGCCGCTCGATCCCCATGCCGAATGCGTAGCCTGTGTAGCGCTCCGGGTCGATGCCCACGTTGCCGAGCACGTTCGGGTGCACCATCCCGCAGCCGGCGACCTCGAGCCAGCCCGTGCCCTTGCAGACGCGGCAACCCCTGCCGCTGCAGAAGACGCACTCGATGTCCACCTCGGCCGAGGGCTCGGTGAAAGGGAAATACGAGGGCCGGAAGCGGATGCCGAGCTTGCGCTCGAAGAACTGCTCGACGAAGTGGTGCAGCACCGACTTCAGGTGCGCGAAGCTCACGCCCTCGTCCACGACCAGCCCCTCGACCTGGTGGAACATCGGCGTGTGCGTCATGTCGGAATCGCAGCGATAGACGCGTCCCGGCATGATCATCCGCAACGGCGGCTTCTCGCGCAGCATGGCGCGGACCTGCACCGGCGAGGTGTGGGTGCGCAGCAGCCGCCCGTCCGGGAAATAGAATGTATCGTGCATCGCCCGGGCCGGATGGTTCGCGGGGATGTTGAGCGCCTCGAAGTTGTGCCAGTCGTCCTCGACCTCGGGGCCGTCTTCGACGCTGAAACCCGAATTACGGAACAGCGCCTCGATACGACGACGCACGCGCGTGATCGGGTGATGCGTGCCCGGCTGCTGGCCGCGGCCCGGCTGGGTGACGTCGATGCGCCCCGCGGCAAGACTGCGCTCCAGCTCCTCGCGCTCGAGCTCGCCCTGTCGCGCGGCAACCAGCGCGCCCAACTCGTCGCGCACCGAGTTGATGCGCGCGCCCGCCTCGCGGCGCGCGTCCGGCGCGAGCGAGCCGAGCGTCTTCAGCAGCGCGGTGATCGCGCCTTTCTTGCCGAAGAGTTCGACCTTGAGTTCCTCGACCGCGGCCAGGCTCGCGCAGGCGGCCACGGACTCCCGTGCCCGTGCGGCAAGCGTCTCGAGGTCGTGGGTGGACTGGTCAGTCATGTCTCAACCATTGGGGACTGTCCCCGCAGGGGACTGTCCCCGGAACAACCCTGCAGCGGACAGTCCCTGAACACAGTCCCCGAACGGACCGCCGGGGGATCGCCGGGGACAGTCCCCTGCGGGGACAGTCCCCACGCGATCAGGTTCCGAGACTCGCCTTGGCCTGCTCGGCCAGCTTGCCAAAGGCCTCGATGTCGTGCACCGCGAGGTCCGCGAGCATCTTGCGGTCGACCTCGAGCCCGGCCGCCTTCAGGCCCGCCATCAGGCGGCTGTAGGACAGGTCGAACCCGCGGGCGGCGGCGTTGATGCGCGTGATCCACAGCGCGCGGAAATCGCGCTTCTTGGCCTTGCGATCGCGATAGGCGTACTGGCCGGCCTTGATGACCGCCTGCTTGGCCGCGCGATACACCTTGCGGCGCGCATTGTAGTAACCCTTCGCCTTGGCGAGGACCTTCTTGTGTCGGCGTCCAGCGATGACGCCACGCTTAACTCGTGCCATGGGTCACCTCTCAGGCGTGCGGAAGCAGTTTGTCGAGCCGGCCGGCGTCCTGCTTGGCAACCATGGTGGTGCCGCGCAGATTGCGCTTACGCTTGCTCGTCTTCTTGGTAAGGATGTGTCGCTTCTGCGACTGACCGCGCTTGAAGCCTTTCGCAGTCTTGCGAAAACGCTTTGCCGCGCCCTTGTTGGTCTTCAACTTGGGCATATGGACTCCTGTTTTTTACTAGCCCGTTTCACCGCGGGCGGACCCGCGGATCGAGGGCGAAGGACGAATCGCTCCGTCCCTACTTCTTTTTCGGCCCCATCATCATCACCATCTGCCGGCCTTCCATCAGCGGGTGCTGCTCGACCACCGCGTGTGCGGCGAGGTCGTTCTGCAACCGGATCAGGACCTGGCGTCCGATGTCGGTGTGGGCCATCTCGCGGCCACGGAACCTCAGGGTTACCTTGGCCTTGTCTCCTTCCTCGAAAAAGCGAATCAGATTCCTGAGCTTGATCTGATAGTCGCCTTCGTCGGTTCCGGGACGAAACTTCACTTCCTTGACCTGGATCTGCCGCTGCTTCTTCTTCGCGGCCTGGGTCTTCTTGTTCTGTTCGAACACGAATTTCCCGAAGTCTACGATCCGGCAAACCGGCGGCTCCGCAGTCGGCGAAACCTCCACCAGATCGAGTTCCTGCGAAGCAGCAAGCTGCAGCGCATCGTACCGGCTCATCACCCCGACCTGTTCGCCGTCTGCGCCGATGATGCGCAGCTGCGGGGCCGTGATCTCTTCATTGCGCCGGGCGCGCTTGGTCGTTGGGGCAGCGATAAGTCATACCTCCAAAACAGTACGGCCGCGGCTCGCGACTTCCTCGGCAAGCCCCGCAGCGATCGTCTCGAGAGACATCGCCCCGAGGTCCTTGCCGTTGCGCGTGCGCACGGCCAACGAATTCGAACCCGACTCGCGGTCGCCCGCGACCAGCAGGTATGGGACCCGCTGCAGGGTATGTTCGCGGATTTTAAAGCCGACTTTCTCGTTTCGCAAATCCAATTCGACCCGAAGCCCCTGATTTTTCAGGAATTCAGCCGCCTTTCGGCAATATTCGGCCTGTCCGTCGGTGATATT
This sequence comes from uncultured Gammaproteobacteria bacterium, assembly GCA_963706755.1. Classification (GTDB taxonomy): domain Bacteria; phylum Pseudomonadota; class Gammaproteobacteria; order Steroidobacterales; family Steroidobacteraceae; genus RPQJ01. The sequence goes on along the minus strand of CAVPNH010000011.1, from coordinate 128,589 downwards.
CATGACCACGGCCTGCACCGGGGCCAGCCAGACCGGGAAACGCCCGGCGTGGTGCTCGATCAGGATGCCGATGAAGCGCTCCATGGATCCGAGCACGGCCCGGTGCAGCATGACCGGGTGGTGGGTCGCCCCGTCCTCCCCCACGTACTCGGCCCCGAGCCGTTGCGGGAGGATGGGATCGAGCTGCAGCGTGCCGCACTGCCAGTCCCGGCCGATGGCGTCCCGGAGCACGAACTCGAGCTTGGGGCCGTAGAAGGCGCCCTCCCCGGGGTTCAGCGTGTACTCGAGCCCGGCAGCCTCACAGGCCCGCTTGAGCGCCGCCTCCGCCTTGTCCCAGAGCTCGTCGGAGCCGGCCCGCTTGGCCGGGCGGTCGGAGAACTTGATCGCGACGTCCGTGAAGCCGAAATCCGCGTAGACGCTCTTCAGAAGCGCGCAGAACGCCGCGGTCTCGGCGTTGACCTGCTCGTCGGTACAGAAGATGTGCGCGTCGTCCTGGGTGAAGGCGCGCACACGCATGATGCCGTGCAGCGCCCCTGAGGGCTCATTTCGGTGGCAGGCGCCGAACTCCGCCATGCGCAGCGGCAGGTCACGGTAGGACTTGATGCCCTGCCGGTAGATCATGACGTGGCAGGGACAGTTCATGGGCTTGACCGCGAGCGTCCGGTTCTCGGACTCCGCGATGAACATGTTGGGAGCGTAATTCTCCCAGTGGCCCGACCGCTCCCAGAGGCTGCGGTCCACGAGCTGCGGGGTGCGTACCTCGACGTAGCCTTCCTGCGCGAGGCGCTCGCGCATGTACTGCTCGATCGTGCGCCAAAGCGTCCAGCCCTTCGGGTGCCAGAACACGCTGCCGACGGCCTCTTCCTGCGTGTGGAAGAGCCCGAGTTCGCGGCCGACGCGTCGGTGGTCGCGTTTCTCGGCCTCCTCGAGACGGGTGAGATAGGCCTTGAGGCTCTTCTCGTCCGCCCAGGCCGTGCCGTAGATGCGCTGGAGCATCTCGTTCTTCGAATCGCCGCGCCAGTACGCGCCGGCGACCTTCATGAGCTTGAAGGCGCCGAGCTTGCCGGTGCTCGGCACGTGCGGCCCGCGGCAGAGGTCGAACCAGTCGCCCTGGCCGTAGAGGCTGATGTCGTCACCGGCAGGGATGCTCGCGATGATCTCGGCCTTGTAGTGCTCGCCGATCTTCGTGAACGTCGCTATCGCCTCGTCGCGAGCCATCACGCGGCGTTCGACCCTGAGGTCGGCCTTCACGAGTTCCAGCATCTTCGCCTCGAACCTGGCGAGGTCCTCCGGCGTGAACGGCCGGCTGAAGGCGAAGTCGTAGTAGAAGCCGTCCTCGATGACGGGGCCGATGGTGACCTGCGCGTCCGGGTAGATCGCCTGGACGGCCTGCGCGAGCAGGTGCGCCGTCGAGTGGCGGATGACCTCGAGGCCCTCGGGATCCCTGCCGGTGACGATCGCGAGCGACGCGTCGCGCTCGATCAAGAACGACGTGTCGACGAGCGTCCCGTCCACCTTGCCGGCGAGCGCTGCCTTCGCGAGACCGGGGCCGATTTCGGCCGCGATCTGCGCCACCGTTATCGGCGCGGCGAAGGTTCGCTGGCTGCCATCGGGCAGGGTAATGATGGGCATGAGGTTCCTTGGCTGGTCAGGGTCTGGTGGGCGCACGTGGGATCGAACCACGGACCCCTACCATGTCAAGGTAGTGCTCTACCGCTGAGCTATGCGCCCTCAAACGAGCCGGGGAGAATACAGGAAGTGGGCGGGGCCGGGAAAGGGGCTGGGAAAATGGGGACATTCCCCTTTTCCGAAGAAAATAGGGGAATGTCCCCATTTTCCCTACCCCGCCAGCTGGCCGGGGACGCCGAAGGACGCCTGCCGCAGCTGCTCGATCTCGTCGCGGATGCGCGCGGCCTCCTCGAACTCCAGGTTGCGGGCATGCCGGTACATCTCGCCCTCGAGCTTCTTGATCTTCTTCATGGCCTGTTCGGGACCGAGCGGCGCGACCGCCGCGGCGCCCCGTCTCGCCTCGCCCGCCGCCTGCCCCGGCGCTCGAGCGCGCGCCCTCCATGACGTCTGCCACCGCCTTGCGGATCGTGCGCGGCGTGATCCCGTGCGTGGCGTTGTACTCGAGCTGCTTCTCGCGCCGGCGGCGAGTCTCGGCCATTGCGCGCTCGATCGAACCCGTGATCCGGTCGGCGTAGAGGATGGCCCTGCCATTTTCGTTGCGGGCCGCGCGGCCGATGGTCTGGATCAGCGACCCCTCCGAGCGCAGGAAGCCTTCCTTGTCGGCGTCGAGGATCGCGACCAGCGACACCTCCGGCATGTCCAGCCCCTCGCGCAGGAGATTGATCCCCACCAGCACGTCGAATTTCCCCAGCCGGAGGTCGCGGATGATCTCCACCCGCTCGACCGTCTCGATGTCGGAGTGCAGGTAGCGCACCCGCACGCCGTGCTCGTCAAGGTACTCCGTCAGGTCCTCGGCCATGCGCTTCGTCAGCGTGGTGATGAGGACCCGTTCGTCGCGCTCGACGCAGCGCCCGATCTCGGAGAGCACGTCGTCCACCTGCGTGCGCACCGGCCGCACCTCGACCTCGGGGTCGACGAGCCCTGTCGGCCGCACGACCTGCTCCACCACCGCCCCGGACTTGCGCGCCTCGTAGGGACCCGGCGTCGCGGAGACGAAGATCATCTGCGGCGCCATCTTCTCCCATTCGTCGAAGCGCAACGGCCGGTTGTCGAGCGCCGAAGGCAGGCGGAAGCCGTACTCGACCAGCGTCTCCTTGCGCGAGCGGTCGCCGCGGTACATGCCGCCGATCTGCGGAACGGTCACGTGGCTCTCGTCGACCACGAGCAACGCGTCCTCGGGCAGGTAGTCGAACAGGCACGGCGGCGGCTCGCCGGCCGCGCGGCCCGAGAGGTATCGCGAGTAGTTCTCGATGCCGGAGCAGTAGCCGACCTCCATCATCATCTCGAGGTCGAAGGTGACGCGCTGCTCGAGCCGCTGCGCCTCGACCAGCTTGTTCAGTCCTGCGCAGCTCGAGCAGCCGCTCGCGCAACTCCTCGCGGATGGTGCCGATCGCCTGGTCGATGCGCTCCTTCGGCGTGACGTAGTGCGACGACGGGTAAACCGTGAGCCGCGGCACCCGGCGCAGCACCTCGCCGGTGAGCGGGTCGAACCACGACAGCGCCTCGATCTCGTCGTCGAAGAGCTCGACGCGCACCGCGTCGCGCCCGGACTCGGCCGGGAAGATGTCGATTACGTCGCCGCGCACGCGATAGGTGCCGGCGCTGAGGTCGAGCTCGTTGCGCGTGTACTGCATGTCGGCCAGGCGCCGCAGGAGCTTCCGCTGGTCCATGCGCTCGCCGCGGACCAGGTGCAGGACCATGGCGAAGTAGGCCTGCGGGTCGCCCAGGCCGTAGATCGCGGACACGGTCGCGACGATGATCGAGTCGTGCCGCTCGAGCAGCGCCTTGGTCGCCGAGAGCCGCATCTGCTCGATGTGCGCGTTGACCGAGGCGTCCTTCTCGATGTAGGTGTCTGAGGACGGCACGTAGGCCTCGGGCTGGTAGTAGTCGTAGTAGCTCACGAAGTACTCGACCGCGTTGTCCGGGAAGAACTCCCGGAACTCGCCGTAGAGCTGCGCGGCGAGCGTCTTGTTGTGCGCCATCACCAGCGTCGGCCGCTGCAGGCGCTCGATGACGTTGGCGATGGTGAACGTCTTGCCCGAGCCCGTGACGCCGAGCAGCGTCTGGTGCGCGAGGCCGCTCTGCAGGCCATCCATCGAGGCGTCGCGATTGCCTGCGGGCTGGTCGCCCGCGGGCTGATAGTCCGCGCGCAGCCGGAAAGGTCTTGCTTCCATGGGGCCGCGGTGAAAGCCGCGTTTCGGTGGAACGCCAGATTTACTCTAAAATACGCGTCCCTCCTGCCGCCCCGGAAGACTCCAGTGACCCTCGTCCTCGCCGAGCGCCTCAAGCGCGTCAAGCCCTCACCCACCGTCGCCCTGACAGGCCGCGTCGCCAGGCTCAAGGCCGAAGGCCGCGACATCATCGGCCTAGGCGTCGGCGAACCCGATTTCGACACGCCGGCGCACGTCGCCGAGGCCGGCATCGAGGCCATCCGCAAGGGCTTCACGCGCTACACCGCGGTCGAGGGCATCCCCGACCTCAAGGACGCGATCATCGCGAAGTTCAAGCGCGACAACGGCATCGAGTACACGCGGCCGCAGATCCTGGTCTCCACCGGCGCGAAGCAGACGATCTACAACCTGTTCATGTCGGTGATCGACCCGGGCGACGAGGTGATCATCCCGGCGCCGTACTGGGTGTCGTACCCCGACATCGCGCTGCTCGCCGAGGGCACGCCGGTCATGCCGTACGCCGGCCCCGAGCAGGGCTACAAGATCACGCGCCGCGCAGCTCGAGGCGGCCATCACGCCGAAGACCCGGCTCTTCATGCTGAACAGCCCGTCGAACCCGACCGGCGCGGCCTACACGAGCGCCGAACTGCACGCGCTCGGCGCCGTGCTGCGCCGGCACCCGGACGTGCTCATCGCCACGGACGACATGTACGAGCACATCTACTGGGCAAAGGAGCCGTTCGCGAGCTTCCTCACGGCCTGCCCCGACCTCTACGACCGCACCGTCACCATCAACGGCGTGTCGAAGAGCTATGCCATGACCGGGCTGGCGCATCGGCTACTGCGGTGGTCCGGCCGCGATCATCGAGGCGATGTCCACGATCCAGAGCCAGAGCACGTCGAATCCGTCGTCGATCGCGCAGAAGGCGGCGGTCGCGGCGCTGAACGGCGACCAGGCCTGCGTGGCAGAGATGAACCGGCACTTCAAGGCACGCCACGACTTCTTCAACTCAGGACTGAATGCCCTGCCGGGATTCCGCGTCCTTCCCGCCGCGGGCACGTTCTACGCGTTCTGCGACGTCTCGCAGGCGATCAAGGCCCGTGGCCTGGCCGACGACCATGAGTTCGCGGAGCTGTTGCTCGAGAAAGCGGGGGTTGCCGGGGTGCCTGGCACCGGATTCGGCGCTCCCGGCCACATCCGGTTCTCCTTCGCCGTGAGCATGCAGACGCTGGAAAATGCGCTGGAGCGCATGGGCAAGGTCCTGCGCGAGGGGTGACCGGGGTTCCTTGACTATGGCACCCCCAATCCGGACAATTCCGCGCCCTCCGGTTCCGACATAGCTCAGCGGTAGAGCAGCTGACTGTTAATCAGCGGGTCCCTGGTTCGAATCCAGGTGTCGGAGCCAATTAGATGCAGGGTTTTCGCACCCTCGCCGCAGCGGCGATGATTCGCGTGCCTCCCGGTGGCCGGTGTCCGGCCGCCAGCTTGCTCATTCCCCGGCCTGTCCCAGCGCATCCGGCGCCGCGGCGCTGTCGGTCGCGTCCGGTGCCACCCAGTTGTCGAGCAGCGTGTAGGCGACGGCGAGCACCACCGGTCCCACGAATATCCCGACGACGCCGAAGGCCACCAGGCCGCCCATCACGCCCGCGAAGATCAGCAGCAGCGGGAGGTCGGCCCCGCGGCGGATCAGCACCGGCCGTACGAAGTTGTCCATGAGGCCGACCACCAGTGCCCAGGCGAGCAGGAAGGTGCCCCAGCCAGCGCCCAGGCTCGCGTATGCCCACGCGGTGGCCCCCAGCAACACCAGGATCGGCCCCAGCTGGGCGATGCACAGCGCGAACATGATCGCCGTCAGCACCCCGGCGAAGGGCACGCCCACGATCGCGAGCCCGATGCCGCCGAGCGCCGACTGCAGCAGTGCAGTGACCACGACGCCAAGCGCCACGCCACGGATCGCCTGTCCGGCGAGCACCACCATGCGGTCGCCCTGCTCGTCGGCAAGGCGCCGACCGAACCGCCGTACCCACGCGGCCCAGGACTCGCCCCCGGAATACAGGACCGCGGAGAGGATCACGATCACCATGAACTGCACGAGCACGAGCGCGAAGCTGCCCGCCTGGCGGGCGAACCACCCTGCGGTAGCTTTCGCGTAGGGCGCCGCCCGCGCCATCAGGTCGGCCATGCCTTCGCTGGCAAGACGGTTCCAGGCCGCCTGCACGCGCTCCCCCGCCAGCGGCACCTTGCCGAGCCACTCGGGCGCCGCAGGCAACCGGGTGCCCGGAAGCCGCTCGAGCAATGCGACGAGCTGGTCCGCGTGCCCAAGGATCGCCTGCAACGCGACGCCGAGCGGCACGATCAGGATTGCGAGGAGGCCCAGCGTCATTACGACGACCGCCGGCGCCCGGTGCCCCCCCAACAGGTCCTGCAGGCGGCGCATGGCGGGCCAGGTGGCGACCACGATCATCGTCGCCCAGACAAAGGACGCGATGAACGGCGACAGGATCCACAGCGAACCCGCGATGAGCCCCCCGATGAAGATTACGCCCAGCGTGACGCGGGCAAGGTCCGAGCGTTGACTGCTCACGCGAACACCTTTGACAGCATCGCGGCCCCACTCATGAATTCACCGCCGACTTCAGGGGCTCGGCGATGAGTTCCCGCAGCGACTCCGCGACGATGCCGAGCCCCTCGCGCACGATCGCGTCCGACGCGGTGAGCGGCACCAGGAAGCGGATCACGTTGCCGTAGATTCCGCAGGACAGGAGCACCAGTCCCTTCTCCGCCGCGCGCTTCGTGAGAGCCTTGGTCAGGTCGGCGTCCGGCGAGTGCGGGTCGCGGTTCTTCACGAGTTCCATCGCCACCATCGCGCCGAGGTTGCGCACCTCGCCGATGGCCGGGATCTCGCGCGCGAGTACGTGCAGCGCACCGGTCATCAGTTCGCCGATCGCCACGGCGCGCCCGCAGAGATTCTCCTCCTCGATGGCCTCGATCACCGCGAGTGCCGCGGCGCAGGCGATCGGCGAGCCTGCATACGTGCCGCCGAGCCCGCCCGGGCCCGGGGCGTCCATGATCGCGGCCTTGCCGACCACTGCCGCCAGCGGGAATCCGCCCGCCAGGCTCTTGGCCATGGTCATGAGGTCGGGCTCGATGCCGGCGTACTCCACCGCGAACATGCGGCCGGTGCGCGCGAATCCGGTCTGGATCTCGTCGATCACGAGCACGATGCCGTGCTGGTCGCAGAGCCGGCGCAACGCCTGCAGGAAATCGGGCGGCGCAATGTAGAAGCCGCCCTCGCCCATCACCGGCTCGATGATGATGGCCGCGACGCGCGCCGGTTCGATGTCGTACTTGAAGATGTGCTCGAGCGCCTCGAGGCTGTCCTCGACGCTCACCCCGTGGTACGCGATCGGGTACGGGGCGTGATAGACCTCGGCCGGGAACGGCCCGAACCCGGCCTTGTACGGAGCCACCTTGCCGGTGAGCGCCATGGCCATGAACGTGCGCCCGTGGAACCCGCCGCCGAACGCGATCACGCCCGAACGGCCCGTGTGTGCGCGCGCGATCTTGATGCAGTTCTCGACGGCCTCGGCGCCCGTCGTCACGAAGATCGCCTTCTTCGGCGACGGACCCGGCGCGAGGCGGTTCAGCTTCTCGGCCAGCACCACCGCCGACTCGTACGGCGTGATCATGAGGCAGGTGTGGCTGAAGGCGTCGAGCTGCTTCGCCACCGCCGCCTGCACTTTCGGATGCAGGTGCCCGGTGTTCAGCACCGCGATGCCGCTCGCGAAGTCGATGTAACGTCGCCCTTCCACGTCCCACATCTCGGCGTTGCGCGCCCGCGCGACGTACACGGGCAACTGGTTGCCGAGTCCGCGGGCGAAAGCCGCGTCACGACGCTTCTGCAGGTCCTGGTTGCTGGACATGATGCCTCCGCGGTATCCGGGCTCAGCGCGCCTGGCGGCCGGCCATGAGCCCGGAAAGATAATTGGCGAACTGCTCGCCCAGGTTGGGGTGCTTGAGCGCAAACTCGACGCTCGCCTCGAGGTACCCGAGCTTCGTTCCGCAATCGTAGCGCTTGCCCTCGAAAGCGTAGGCGTAGACCGGCTCGTCGGCGATCAGCGCGGCGATGCCGTCGGTGAGCTGGATCTCGCCGCCCGCGCCGCGCCCGGTGGTCTCGAGCTTCCCGTAGATCGCCGGCGTGAGCAGGTAGCGGCCCACGACCGCGAGCGTGGACGGCGCGTCCTTCGGCTTCGGCTTCTCGACGATGCGCTCGACTCTCGAGACCCGCCCTGCGACCGGCTTCACGGCGACGATGCCGTACTTGTCCGTCTCTTGGGGCGACACGGTCTCGACGCCGAGCACGCTCGCCTGCCTCTCGGCGAAGACCCGCCCCATCTGCTTGAGGCAGGCTTCCTCCGCGTCGATCAGGTCGTCGGCGAGGTGCACGAAGAACGGCTCGTCGCCCACCGCCGGGCGCGAGCAGAGGACCGCGTGCCCGAGGCCCAGCGGCGCCGGCTGCCGGATATAGATGCAGCTCGCATACGATGGCACGATTCCGCGCACCGCCTCGAGCAGCTCGCGCTTGCCCTGCGCCTCGAGTTCCTGCTCCAGCTCGAGGTCCCTGTCGAAGTGATCCTCGATCGCGCGCTTGGAGTAGCCCGTGATGAAGACCAGCTTCTCTGCGCCCGCCGCGAGGGCTTCCTCGGCCGCGTACTGGATCAGCGGCTTGTCCACCACGGGCAGCATTTCCTTCGGGCTGGCCTTGGTGGCCGGAAGGAAACGAGTGCCGCGCCCTGCGACCGGGAAGACTGCCGTCCTGATACGTGCCATGCGTGATCCGTGGTGATTCGCCCGGAAACCGGCGAATGATAGCGGATCGCGCGAGCCGCGCCCCCATGCGGAGCGCGGCAGGGCGGCCGGCCGTGGGTCGCCGGCCGCCCTGCCTGCGTGGCCGTCAGGTCTTGCCGGCCGCCTTCTGCGGCTGTGCTGGCGCCGCAATGCGGATGTTGCCGCGGTTCTGCTCGAGCACGCGCTGGCCGATGCCCTGCACCTTCAGCAGGTCTTCCGGGCTCCTGAACGGCCCGTTTTTCTGGCGGTACTCGACGATGGCCTGCGCCTTCGCGGGCCCGATGCCGTCGAGTTCCCTGGCCAGCGTGTTCGCGTCCGCCGCATTGATGTTGACCGGCCCCGCCCACGCGAGCGCCGGGATCAGGCTTGCGATCAGTGCCCGGACCGCCGTCCGGTATCCCTCTTTCATGGCTGCCTCCTTGGCTACGACTCGCCGCAGGCCCGGAATGGCTGCGGTCGACGTCACGGTACCCAAGGAACGCGCCGGTCGCGCGTCGAGATCCTCGCCTGTTTGCGCAGAAATGCGCTCAGTCCCTGGGCGCCCCGGGTCGCGCGGCCCGCGGCAGGAATTCCAGCGCCGCGACCGCGCGCTGCGTGTCCCACGACTTGCAGCCGGGGCACTGCCAGAGGAAGGTCGAGCTGTCGATGCCGCAGACGCTGCATCGGTAACGCGCGTGCCGCAGCACGACGTTGCGCAGGGCCCCTGCGACCGATCGCAGCTGCTCGGTGCTCGGCTCGACGCCGGACGGCAGCAGCGCGCAGGACAGGTCCTTCAGGTCGCTGTCGGTCGCGAGCAGCTCGCGCACGCACTCGAGGATGACGGGATCGTCGTAGTACCCGCTTACGATGGCCGCGTACGCGATCTCGGATCGATTGCCGATGCCGTTGCGCAGCAACTCCCGCAGCGATTCATCGAATGCATCGGCGTCGCCGGCCTGCCGTGCGGCGTCCGCGAGGCGCGGCAGCACCAGCGGCAGCAGGTGGAAGTCGCGCCGCACGACCCGCCGGTAGAGCTGCACCGCGTGGCCGGCGTCGCCCCGCATCCGGGCCACGTCGCCGCGCAGGATGGACACGCGGCCGGATTCCCTCTGTTCGCGCCGCGCCGTGCGCAGGTGCCCGCGGGCCGCATCCAGGTCCCCCTCCGCGATGGCTGCCTCGGCGAGCTCGCACCAGTAGTGCGCGATCGCCCCCGGCTGCTCCGGCACGCCCACGGCGCGCAGGCGCTCGTGCATCGCCGCCGCCTCGGCCCAGTCGTGCTGCAGCTCGTGGATACGCACGAGGTGCGCAAGCGCCACGGCAGGCTCGCGCCCGCCCTCGGCGAGCTGCAGGAACAGCTTCTCGGCCCGGTCGTAGAGCCCCGCCCGGAAATAGTCGCGCGCCAGTTCCATGAGCGCTGCATCCCGGTACCGCGCGTCCAGGCCGGAGCGGCTGACGATGTGCTGGTGGACGCGGATGGCCAGGTCGACCTCGCCCCGCCGTCGGTAGAGGCTCCCGAGTGCAAAGTGCGTGTCGATGGTCTCGTCGTCGCTCGCCGCAAGCCCGAGGAACACCTCGAGGGCGCGGTCCGGCTTGTCGTCCAGCAGGTAGCGCACGCCGTCCAGATAGCGCTCGCGCCGGCGTACCCGCCGCCGCCGCCGGTGCTCCGCATACGCGGCCGTCGCGCCCCAGCCGGTCGCGAGCGTCCCCGTGAATACCATCCAGAAGGTGTTCACCGGATCAACCGGGGTCCGACGTGTCCGCCGCCCCCGGGCGCCGCGCCTCCGCGAGCCGCAGCGCCTCGCGCAGGCGTCTCCGCTCGGAAAGCAGGCGCGCGATCCAGCTGGAACGCCAGAGCGCGCCGCCGAGAAGACCGGCCGAGAATGCAATCAGGAGTGCGAGCCCCGAGGAGACTTCGAAGCGCGCCATCGCGAAATCCACGCTGAACCGCTGCTGGTTCAGCGCGGTGAAGATCACCGCGAGGACAACGAGCAGGACGATGGCGGAAAGTGAGGCGATTCGCCGCAGCATCTGCAACCCGCCGAATGGATGGCCGCCGGAAGTCTAGCACCCGTGCCGCCGCGATCCCGTCACTGTACGAACGTGGCCGGCTCCGTGCCTTCGGGTTCGTTGACCCGCTCGCGCAGGTCCTTGCCGGGCTTGAAGTGCGGCACGTACTTGCCGGCCAGCGCGACCGACTCACCCGTCTTGGGATTGCGTCCCTGCCGCGGCGGACGGAAATGCAGGCTGAAGCTGCCGAAGCCGCGGATCTCGATGCGCTGCCCCTGTGCGAGGGCGTCGCTCATGATCTCGAGGATCTGCTTGACCGCGAGTTCCACGTCCTTCGCCGGCAGATGACTCTGCTTGGCGGCGATGAGCTCGATGAGCTCGGACTTGGTCATGCTGCGCTCGCCGTCCACTCTGACACTCCCCCGCTTTGACTCTTCTGGTCCGTTACGCAGGCCCTCGCGGCGGCATCCCGCCGCGGAGGCTGCGGTCGGCTCTTACTGTCCGGAGATCTGCTCCTTCAGCAGGTCTCCGAGACTCGTGCCGGTCGAGGAATCCGAGCGGTAGTTCTGCATCGCCTCCTGCTCCTCGGCCATGTCCTTCTGCTTGATCGAGAGCGCGATCGTGCGGACCTTGCGGTCCACGGCGGTGAACTTGGCCTCCACCTCGTCGCCGACCTTGAGCAGCGTGCGGGCGTCCTCGACGCGGTCGCGCGACAGCTCCGAGGCACGCAGGTAGCCGTCGATCCCGCCACCGAGATCCACCACGGCGCCCTTGGCATCCACCTCGCGAACCAGGCCGCGGACGATCGTGCCCTTCGGGTGCTCCGCGATCCAGCTCGAGAACGGATCCTTGGCGAGCTGCTTCACGCTGAGCGAGATGCGCTCGCGCTCCGGGTCGATCGCGACCACGATCGCCTCGACCGACTGGCCCTTCTGGTAGCCGCGCACCGCCTCCTCGCCCGGGACGTCCCAGGACAGGTCGGAGAGGTGCACGAGGCCGTCGATGCCGCCCGACAGCCCGATGAACAGGCCGAAGTCGGTGATCGAGCGGATCTGCCCGTTGACCTTGTCGCCGCGGTTGTAGTTGTCCGCGAACTCGCGCCACGGATTCGGCTTGCACTGCTTGACGCCGAGCGAGATGCGGCGGCGCTCCTCGTCGATGTCGAGCACCATGACCTCGACTTCCTCGCCCGTGTGGACGACCTTCGACGGATTGACGTTCTTGTTCGTCCAGTCCATCTCGGAGACGTGCACCAGGCCCTCGACGCCCTCTTCGATTTCCACGAAGCATCCGTAGTCGGCGATGTTCGTGACCTTGCCGAACAGGCGCGTGCCCGACGGATAACGGCGGGCGATGTTCTGCCACGGATCGGCCCCGAGCTGCTTCAGCCCCAGGCTCACGCGCTGGCGCTCGCGGTCGAACTTCAGGATGCGCACGTCGATCTCGTCGCCGACGTTGACGACTTCCGACGGGTGCTTGACGCGCTTCCACGCCATGTCGGTGATGTGGAGCAGGCCGTCGATGCCGCCGAGGTCCACGAACGCGCCGTAATCGGTGAGGTTCTTCACCACGCCCTTGACGACCGCTCCCTCGACCAGCTTGTCGAGCAGTTCGCTGCGCTCGGCGCTGTATTCCTGCTCGACGACGGCGCGGCGCGAGACCACGACGTTGTTGCGCTTCTGGTCGAGCTTGATGACCTTGAACTCGAGCGTCTTGCCCTCGAGGTAGCCCGGGTCGCGCACCGGGCGCACGTCCACGAGCGAGCCCGGCAGGAAGGCGCGCACGAAATCGATCTCGACGGTGAATCCGCCCTTCACGCGGCCGTTGATCAGGCCCGTGACGACCTCGCCCTTTTCGAACGCCGATTCGAGGCGCTCCCAGGTGCGGGCCCGCTTTGCCTTCTCGCGCGAGAGGCGCGTTTCTCCGGAGCCATCCTCGACGCTGTCGAGGGCCACCTCGACGTCGTCGCCGATCTTGACCTCGATCTCACCACGCTCGTTCTTGAACTGCTGGATATCGATGACGGCTTCGGACTTGAGTCCGGCGCTCACCACGACCTTGTCGGGGCCGATTTCGATCACGCGGCCGGTGAGGATCTGGCCCGGGCGAATACGCTGACTCGCCAGGCTCTCTTCGAACATTTGGGCAAAGCTTTCGATCATTCTCTTGACTTCCAGGGGCCTTCAAGACCCGTATTCCCACCGGCGTCCTGCCAGCGAGAGTTGACGACAACACGCCCGCGTCCAGTCGGGCGACGATGAATCAATGGATCCCAGGGATCTGTCTTCGGGCGAAGGCGAGAACCCGGTCCACCACCTCTTCGATGGGAACACCCGTCGAGTCGATGACGACCGCGTCCGGCGCCGGGCGCAAGGGCGCCACAGGCCGGGTGGAGTCGCGCCGATCCCTGTCTCGGATCTCCTGCGAAAGGGCGGCGAGATTAGCAGCAAGTCCCTTGTCTTTCAACTGCTTATAGCGCCTGAGGGCCCGCTCCTCGGCGCTGGCGGTGAGGTAGACCTTCAGGGGGGCGTCTGCGAAAACGATGGTGCCCATGTCCCGCCCGTCGGCGACCAGCCCCGGCGGCACGGCGTACGCCCGCTGCCGACCCATGAGGGCCGTGCGAACCTGCGGCATGGCGGCCACCCGGGAGGCGGCGGCACCGGCCGCCTCGGTGCGCAGTTCGAGCGTGACGTCCCGGCCGTCGAGCAGCACCCGCTCGTGACCGGCGGCGTCCGTCTCGAACCGGGCGTCGAGTCCGGATGCGACGGCCGCGTGGCCGGCCTCGTCGTCGCCCGCGAGTCCGCGCGCATCGCCCGCCATCGCGACCAGCCGGTACAGCGCTCCGCTGTCGAGCAGGCGCCAGCCCAGCCGCCCCGCCACGAGCCGGGCGATCGTGCCCTTGCCCGAACCGCTGGGCCCGTCGATGGCGATGACCGGGACGCCGATGGCGGCCACCTCAGGCGCGCTCCTCGATCGCGAGCCCGACCGAGCGCGCCAGGGCAGCGAATCCGGGAAACGAGGTCGCGACGTTGGCGACGTCCCGGATCTCGATCGGGGCCGAGGCGCGCAGGCTCGCGATCGCGAAGGACATGGCGACGCGATGATCGCCCCGGCTGTCCACCACCCCGCCGCCGAACGCGCCACCCTCGATCCTGAGCCCGTCCGGCAGCACTTCGTGACGAACCCCGAGCGCCGCGAGGCCGCTGGCCATGACCGCGATACGGTCGCTCTCCTTGACCCGCAGTTCCTCCGCACCGGTCACCAGGGTCTCGCCCTCGGCGCAGGCCGCGGCGATGAAGAACGCCGGGAACTCGTCGATGGCGAGCGGCACGAGGCGCTCGGGCACGCGGATGCCGCGCAGGACGGACGGACGGATCTCGACGTCGGCCACCGGCTCGGCGCCGCAGGTCCGGTGATTCACGAGGCGCAGGTCCGCGCCCATGAGCGTCAGCATCTCGAGCAATCCCGTGCGGGTCGGGTTCACCCCGACGCCCCGGACCAGGAACGGCGCACGCGCGCCGATGCATGCAGCGACGATGAAGAACGCGGCCGAGGAGAAATCCCCAGGGACTTCGAGGTTCGTCGCCTCGAGCCGTGCAGGCGGTCGCAAGGTCACCACTCCCCCGCTCGCCGACACGTCGCAGCCGAAGGCCTGCAGCATGCGTTCCGAGTGATCGCGCGTGACGGCCGGCTCGACCACCGTGGTCTCGCCTTCGGCGCGCAGGCCGGCGAGCAGGATCGCGGACTTCACCTGGGCACTCGCGACCGGCATTTCGTAGCGGATTCCGTGCAGCCGCGCCCCGCCCGAGATGCGCACCGGCGGACGGCCGCCGTCGGTGGCTATCCGCGCGCCCATCTGACGCAAGGGTTCTGCCGCACGCTCCATCGGCCTGCGCATCAGGGATTCGTCGCCGACGAGCACCGAGTCGAAGGACTGCGAGCACAGGAGCCCCATGCAGAGCCGCATCGCCGTGCCGGCATTGCCCATGTCGAGCGGCCCGACCGGCGCCCGGAGGCCGTCGAGGCCTGCGCCTTCGATCGCGACCTCGCCGGGTCCTGCCCGGCGCACGTTCACGCCGAGCGCGGCGACCGCACGCATCGTGGCCAGGCAGTCCTCGCCTTCGAGGAAGCCCGTGACGCGGGTCGTACCGGAGGCGATGGCGCCGAGCATGAGCGCCCGGTGAGAAACGGACTTGTCGCCTGGCACCACCGCCACACCGGCGATGCCGGGAGCCGGTGTCACCCAGTAACGGGCCATCTCAGAGCACGGCCTTCGGATAAGACCCGAGGACCCTGCACAACGAGGCGCGCGCCTTCAATTCCGCCAGTGCCGTGGCCAGGGGTTCCGACTGTGCGTGCCCTTCGAGATCGATGAAGAACACGTAGTCCCACTTGCGGCGGCGCGACGGGCGAGACTCGATGCGCGTCATGCTGATCCCGTGGCGCGCCAGCGGCTCGAGCAAGCCGAACAGCGCGCCCGGCGAATCCGTGTGGGCCGCCGACACCAGCAGCGTGGTCTTGTCCGCACCGCTCGGCGGAAACGACCTGCGACCGAGCACGAGGAAGCGCGTCGTATTGTCCGGCCGGTCCTCGATCTCGGGAACGAGCATGTTGAGGCCGTAGACCTCGGCGGCCGCAGCGCTCGCGATGGCCGCCGTACCCTCCTCGTCCCGCGCGCGCCGCGCGCCCTCGGCGTTGCTCGCGACCGGCAGCCGCTCCACGCCCTGAAGGTGCTCGGCGAGCCAGCCGCGGCACTGGGCGAGCGCCTGGGGGTGGGCGCAGATCCGCTGCACGTCCGCGAGCGACGCCATGCGTCCCATCAGGTTCTGGTGCACGCGCAGTTCCACTTCGCCGCATACGCCGAGCGGCGAGGTCAGGAACATGTCGAGCGTGTTGTTGACCGTGCCTTCGCTCGAATTCTCGATCGGCACCACCCCGAGGTCCGCCGTGCCCGACTCGACCTCGCGGAAGACTTCCTCGATCGAGGTGAGCGGCAGCGCGCGGACGGAATGCCCGAAGTGCTTGTGCACCGCCTGCTGGGTGAACGTCCCCTCGGGCCCGAGGAACGCCACCTTCAGCGGCTCCTGCTGGGCGAGGCAGGCCGACATGATCTCGCGGAAGAGGCGCACGATCTCCTCGTCCCCGAGCGGCCCGCGCTCCCTGCGGTTGCGCTCCACGGCCACGCGCAGGACCTGCGCCTCGCGTTCCGGGCGGTAGAAGTCCACCGTGTGCCCGGCGGCGTGCTTGGAAATGCCGACCTGCTGCGCGAGCCGGGCCCGCTGGTTGATCAGGTCGTGAAGCTCCGCATCGATGAGGTCGATACGGTCCCGGATCTCGCCGAGGGCCTGCGCGCGCGGCTGCGCGGCGGCCTTGGGCCGGCGGGTCCGCGGCGCGGCGCGGACCGCCTTGCCTCCCCTGCCGCCCTTGCCCGCCATGCTCAGACCAGCCTCGCGGCGAGTACGCCCTCGATGCCGCGCAGGTGCTCGAGCACCTCCGCAGGGATCGGCGCGTCCGTGTCGATGAGCGTGTAGGCCACGTCGCCCCGCGACTTGTTCAGCAGGTCGGCGATGTTGAGCTTCGCGTCCGCGAGGCAGGTCGAGATCTGGCCGACCATGTTCGGCACGTTGTCGTTGGAGATCGCGATGCGGTTCTCGCCGACCCGCGGCAGCACGGCCTCCGGGAAATTCACCGAGTTGCGGACGTTGCCGTTCTCGAGGTAGTCGCGCAGGGTGTCGGCGACCATGACCGCGCAGTTCTCCTCGGCCTCGTCCGTGGACGCACCCAGGTGCGGGAGTGCCACGACGCGCGGATGGTCCTTCACGGCCTGCGTCGGGAAGTCGCAGACGTACGTCGACAGCTGGCCCTGCTCGAGGCCCGCGAGCACGGCGGCCTCGTCCACGATCTGCCCGCGCGCGAAGTTGAGCAGCGAGCTGCCGCGGCGCATCAGCCGGATGCGCGCCTCGTTCACCAGCCCGCGCGTCGCATCGTTGAGCGGCACGTGCACGCTGATGATGTCGCTGCGCGCGAACAGGTCATCGAGGCTGAGCGCCTGCTCGACGCCGGACGACAGCTGCCAGGCGCGCTGCACCGTGATCTGCGGGTCGTAACCGCGCACTTTCATGCCGAGCGCCAGCGCCGCATTCGCCACTTCGACGCCGATGGCGCCGAGACCGACGACGCCGAGCGTCCTCGCCGGCAGCTCGTGACCCACGAACTTCTTCTTGCCCTTCTCGATCGCCGCCTCGATGGCGTGATCGTCGCCCTGCAGCGAGCGCACGAATCCCCAGGCCTGGCAGATGTTGCGCGCGGAGAGGAACAGCCCCGCCAGCACGAGTTCCTTGACCGCATTGGCGTTCGCGCCCGGCGCGTTGAACACCGGGATGCCGCGCTTGCTCATCTTCGCAACCGGGATGTTGTTCGTGCCTGCGCCGGCGCGGGCGACCGCCAGCACGCTCGCCGGAATGTCCATCGTGTGCATGTCGGCCGATCGCAACAGGATGGCGTCCGGATGACCGATCTCGGACGCCACCTCGTAGGTCTCGCGCGGCAGCCGTTCGAGCCCGCGGACGGAAATGTTGTTCAGGGTAAGGATCTTGTAGGACATGGGAGAGTGACCAGTGACCAGTGACTAGCGGTTAGCGGTTGGTTGGCAGGATTCGTGGCAGCGGCGGTCACCTGGTCCGGGCAGCGGATTGGATGGCGAGCCGGCACTCGTCTCTTCCACTGTCCGCGAACCGCTGATCACGAACCGCCTTCCTTCATGCATGCTTGCTCTGGAATTCCCGCATGTAGCCCACCAGCGCCTCGACGCCCGCCATCGGCATCGCATTGTAGATGCTGGCCCGCATGCCGCCGACCGACCGATGGCCCTCGAGCGACACCAGGCCCGCGGCCTTGGCGCCCTCGCTGAAAGGCTTGTCGAGATCCGCGGACGGCAGCACGAACGGAATGTTCATCCAGGAGCGACAGTCCGGCCGCACGGGATTGCGATAGAAACCCGACCCGTCGATGACCGAATAGAGCCTCTCCGCCTTGGCGCGGTTCTGGCGCTCCATCGCGGCGAGCCCGCCCTGGCGCTTGATCCACTGGAAGACCGCGCCGGCGACGTACCAGGAGTACGTGGCCGGCGTGTTCAGCATCGAGCCGTCACCCGACATCGCGGTCCAGTCGAAGACGGTCGGAGTGTCGGAGCGCGCCTTGCCGAGCAGGTCGTCGCGCACGATCACGACCACGAGGCCCGCGGGACCGATGTTCTTCTGCGCGCCGGCGTAGACGACGCCGAAGCGGCTGACGTCGATCGGCCGCGACAGGATCGTCGAGGACATGTCCGCCACGAGCGGCACGTCGCCCACCTCGGGCACCGACGGGAATTCAACGCCCCCGATGGTCTCGTTGGGCGTGAAGTGGAGATAGGCAGCGCCCGGGCTGAGGCGCCACGTCGAGCGATGCGGAATGCTCGAGTAGTTGTCCGCGGCCCCGTCGGCGGCGACGTTGACCTTGCAGTAGCGCTTCGCCTCGCCGATGGCCTTCTTCGACCAGGCGCCGGTGTTGACGTAGTCGACGATCGAGTCGGACCGCGTTAGGTTCAGGGGAATGGCCGCGAACTGCGCAGTCGCACCGCCCTGCAGGAACAGGACCTTGTAGTTCGACGGGATCGCGAGCAGCTCCCGAAGGTCGGCCTCGGCCTGCTGGGCGATGCCGACGAAGGCCTTGCCGCGATGGCTCATCTCCATCACCGACATGCCCTGTCCGTGCCAGTCGAGCATCTCGTCGCGCAGCTGCGCTAGGACTTCCGCCGGCAACGCAGCCGGCCCGGCGCTGAAATTGAAGACGCGGCTCATGACGGGCGGTTCTCCTGAACGATGTTGCAGTGCAGTGTAGCAGCACGCATCGCCGGGTGGTCGCCCTGCGTCGGTCGGCGCGCTCAGTTGAGCGTCGGCGGTTCGGCCGGCTCGGCGCCCGCGTCCGGACCACCGCCGTCGCGCGGCTCTCCCGCGTCCTCCGGCTCCTCGCCGCTCTCGGGTTCGACGGCCTCGACACCGATCAGCCGCTCGCCCTCGTCGAGGCGGATCAGACGCACACCCTGGGTGTTGCGCCCGAGCACCGAGATCTCGTCGGCACGGGTCCGCACCAGGGTTCCGCTCGAACTCATGAACATCAGCTCGTCGGTCGTGGCCACCTGCGTCGCCGCCACGAGTCGGCCGTTGCGCTCGCTCACCTGCATGGCGATCACGCCCTGCCCGCCGCGGCCGTGTACGGGGAAATCGCCCTCGGCGGTCAGCTTGCCGAAACCGTTCTCCGACGCCGTAAGGACCAGGCCGTCACGGTCCGGGATGATGAGCGAAATCACGTCCTCGGTCGGGGGCACGCGGATGCCACGCACGCCGGCGGCCGTGCGTCCCATGGCCCGCACGTCGTCCTCGGAGAAGCGGATCGCCTTGCCGCCCGAGGTGCACAGGATCACGTCGCGCGTGCCGTCGGTGATCGCCACGCCCACGAGACGGTCGCCCTCGTCGAGGCCGACCGCGATGATTCCCGCGGCCCGCGGCCTGGAGAACGACACGAGCGGCGTCTTCTTCACGGTGCCGGACGCCGTCGCCATGAAGACGTAGCGATCTTCCTCGTACTCGCGGATCGGCAGCACGGCGGTGATCCGCTCGCCATCCTGGAGTGGCAGCAGGTTCACGATCGGCTTGCCGCGCGAACCCCGGCCCGCCTGTGGCAGCCGGTACACCTTGAGCCAGTAGAGCTGTCCGCGGCTCGAGAAGCAGAGCAGCGTGTCGTGCGTGTTGGCGATGAAGAGCTTGTCGACGAAATCCTCGTCCTTCACGGCCGTCGCCGACTTGCCGCGGCCGCCGCGGCCCTGCGCGCGGTACTCGCTCACGGGCTGCGCCTTCGCGTAGCCGCCGTGCGACAGCGTCACGACCACGTCCTGCGGCGCGATCAGGTCCTCGATGGTGAGATCCGACTCGTCCGCCTCGATGCGCGTGCGTCGCGCGTCGCCGTACTGCTCGCGGATCGCGAGCAGCTCCGAGCGGATCACGGACAGCAGGCGCTCCGGGCGCGCGAGGATGTCGCAGAGATCGCGGATCAGTTCGAGAAGCTCGCTGTACTCGGCCAGGATCCTGTCCTGCTCGAGACCGGTGAGACGGTGGAGCCGGAGGTCCAGGATCGCCTGCGCCTGCGCCTCCGACAGCCGGTACGCGCCGTCATGCAGACCGAACTCCTCGCCGAGGCCGTCCGGCCGGGTCTGGATCGAACCGGCGCGGGCCAGCATCTCCGGCACCGCGCCCGGGCCCCAGGCACGCGACATGAGGCCCGTCTTCGCCTCCGCGGGCGACGGCGAGGCCTTGATGAGCGCGATCACCTCGTCGATGTTGGCGAGCGCGATCGCGAGTCCCTCGAGGATGTGGCCCCGCTCGCGAGCCTTGCGAAGCTCGAACACCGTGCGGCGCGTGACGACCTCGCGACGGTGGCGCAGGAAGGCCTCGATGAAATCCTTCAGGTTCAGCAGCTTCGGCTGGCCGTCCTGCAGCGCGACCATGTTGACGCCGAACACCGACTCCATCGGCGTCTGCTTGTAGAGGTTGTTCAGGACGACGTCCGCGATCTCGCCGCGCTTCAACTCGATCACGACGCGCATGCCGTCCTTGTCGGATTCGTCGCGCAGCTCCGAGATGCCCTCGATCAGCTTGCCGCGCACCAGGTCCGCGATGCGCTCGAGCAGCCGCGCCTTGTTCACCTGGTACGGCAGCTCGGTGACGATGATGGCCTCGCGGCCGTTGTCGTCGATCTCCTCGATCTCGGTCTTCGCGCGCACCAGGATGCGGCCGCGGCCCGTGGTGTAAGCGCTGTAGATCTCGCGCGCGCCGTTGATGATGCCGGCGGTCGGGAAGTCCGGGCCCGGCACGATTTCCATCAGCTCGGGGATGGTGATCGCCGGGTTGTCGATCACCGCCACGCAGGCGTCGATGACCTCCGAAAGGTTGTGCGGCGGGATGTTGGTCGCCATGCCGACCGCGATGCCCGAGGAGCCGTTCACCAGCAGGTTCGGGACGCGCGTGGGCAGCACCGACGGCTCGCTCTCGGACTCGTCGTAGTTCGGGACGAAGTCCACCGTCTCCTTGTCGATGTCCGCCAGGAGCTCGGAGGCGAGGCGCGACATGCGCACCTCGGTGTAACGCATGGCCGCCGGGGCATCGCCGTCCACGGAGCCGAAGTTGCCCTGCCCGTCCACCAGCAGGTAGCGCATCGAGAACGGCTGCGCCATGCGCACGATGGTGTCGTACACCGCCGTGTCGCCGTGCGGGTGGTACTTGCCGATCACGTCGCCGACGACGCGCGCTGACTTCTTGTAGGACTTGTTCCAGTCGTTGCCGAGCTCGCGCATCGCGTGCAGCACGCGGCGGTGCACGGGCTTCAGGCCGTCGCGAATGTCGGGCAGCGCGCGACCCACGATCACGCTCATCGCGTAATCGAGGTAGGACTGCTTCATCTCGTCTTCGAGACTGACGTGCAGGATTTCGCGGGCGATTTCAGCCATGTGGATCCGGTCGTGGGTGGCGGCCGGCTTATGCCGTCCAAAGACGCGGAATAATACCACAAGGGGTCGTCGCGACCGGCGGCGGCGGCGCTCCGGATCCCTGCCCCGCAGGGCGGCTCGGTATACTGCGCGCCCCGCCCTTTTCCCGGCCCGCGATGGAATCCGTCGACACACTCGTCACCGCACGCTGGGTCGTCCCCGTCGAGCCCGACGGACGCGTGCTCGAGGACCATGCGGTCGCGATCCTGGGCGGGCGGATCGTCGCCGTTCTGCCGGCGGCCGAGGCCAGGGCGCGCTATTCGGCGCGCGAACTCGTCGAGCGGCCGTCGCACGTGCTCATGCCCGGCCTGGTCAACGCCCACACCCACGCCGCCATGACCCTGCTGCGCGGTCGCGCGGAAAACCTGCAGCTCGGGCCGTGGCTGCGCAACGGAATCTGGCCGCTCGAGCGCCGCTGGACCGGGCCCGAATACGTGCGCGAAGGGACGGAGCTCGCCATCGCGGAAATGCTCCGCGCCGGAATCACCTGTTTCGCCGACATGCACCTGTGGCCGGAGGTGGTTGCGCAGACCGCCGCCGAGTGCCACATCCGCGCAAGCATCGGCCTCGTGGTGACCGAGGCCGCGACCGGCTGGGCCGCCGCCGCGGACGAATACATCGACCGGGGCATGACGCTGCGCGACCAGTACCGCGGCGACCCACTGGTGAGCATGCACTTCGCGCCCTACTCACCCTACTCGGTCACGGACGCAACGCTTGCGCGCGTACGCCGCCTGGCCGACGAGCTGGACCTGCCGGTCGCGGTGCACCTGCACGAGACGGCATGGGAGATCGCGGAAAGCGAGAAGAAGTTCGGCCGGCGCCCGCTCGCGCGGCTGGCGGCGCTCGGTCTCGCGAGCCCGCAGCTCGTCGCCGTGCACATGGCGCACGTCATTCCCGAGGACCTCGACACGCTGGCGGAGTGCGGCGCGAGTGTCGTTCATTGCCCGGAGTCGAACCTGAAGCTCGGCGCCGGCATCTGCCCGCTGCCGAGCCTGCTCGGGCGCGGCATCCGCGTGGCGCTCGGCACCGACGGCGCAGCCTCGAACAACGACCTCGACATCCTGGGCGAGGCGCACACGGCAGGCCTGCTCGCGTCTGGCGTCACTGGCGCGCCGGGCAGCCTCGTTGCCTTCGATCTGCTGCGCATGGCGACGCTCGAGGGCGCGCGCGTCCTCGGCCTTGGCGACGTGACCGGGAGCCTGGCCCCGGGGAAATGGGCGGATCTCTGCTGCATCGACCTGCGCAGTCCCCGAAGCTGGCCGGTCAGCGACGTCGCCGCGGCGGTAGTCTATTCCGCCTCGTCGCGGCAAGTGACGGACACCTGGGTGGCAGGACGGCGGCTGCTCGCGGATGGCTCGCTCAATTATCTCGACGAGGCTGCCGTGCTCGAGCGGGCGGACTCGTGGCGGCGGAGAATGGACAGCGAGCGCCCGGAGGTCGCAGCAGCCGATGAGTGAGACCCTGAACGTCGACCCGGGAGAAATCGCCCGGTTCCAGGCGGCGGCCAGCCGCTGGTGGGATCCGGAGGGCGAGATGCGCCCGCTGCACGACCTGAATCCCGTGCGCCTCGAATACGTGGAGCGCGCGGGCGCCGTCGCCGGCCTCAAGGTGGTCGACGTCGGCTGCGGCGGAGGACTGCTGGCGGAGGCCATGGCCCGCAAGGGTGCGCGCGTGACGGGCCTCGACCTCGCATCCGACCTGCTGCAGGTTGCTGAACTGCACGCGCTCGAGGCCGGCGTCTCGCTGGAATACCGGCTCGAGTCCGCTGAGCAGCACGCCGAGCGGCACGCCGGCGCGTACGACGTCGCAACCTGCATGGAAATGCTCGAGCACGTGCCCGACCCGCGCTCGGTGGTCGGCGCGCTCGCGACCCTCGTCCGGCCCGGCGGCCACGTGTTCCTCTCCACGATCAACCGCACGCCGCGCGCCTACCTGCACGCGGTACTCGGCGCGGAATACGTGCTGCGCCTGCTGCCGCGGGGGACGCACACCTACGAAAAGTTCATACGTCCCTCGGAACTCGCCGCCTGGGGAAAGGCCGCGGGGCTCGAGACCCTGGACGTCGCGGGACTCGACTACGACCCGTTCACGCGCAGCGCGCGGCTCGCCGGCGACGCACGCGTGAACTATGTTGCGCACCTGCAGCGGCCCGCCTCCGCAGGGACCCGCGCGTGACGCGAAACCACTCCGCACTGTTTCTCGACCTCGACGGCACCCTGCTCGACACCGCGCCCGACATGGGCGGCGCGCTGAACAGGCTGCGCGCGGAGAACGGCCTCGAGCCCCTGCCGGCCGAATCCATCCGGCCCGTCGTATCGCACGGCTCGGCACGGCTGGTCACGCTCGGCTTCCCGAACGCAACCGGCGCGGAGTACGAGCGCTTGCGACTGCGTTTTCTCGATCTCTACTCACGCAATCTTGCCGAGCACACCTGCCTCTTTCCCGGAGCAGAGCACCTGCTCGCAGAACTCGAGCGCCTCGAACTGCCCTGGGGCATCGTCACGAACAAGCCCGGCTGGCTCACGGATCCGCTGCTCGAGGCGCTGGACCTCGGCAAGCGGGCGGCCTGCGTCGTGAGTGGGGACACGCTGCCGGAACGCAAGCCGCATCCACTGCCGCTCCTGCACGCCGCAGGCGTGATCGGCGTGTCGCCTGCGCGCTGCGTGTACGCCGGCGATGCCGAGCGCGACGTGCAGGCGGGCCGCGCCGCAGGCATGACCACAGTGGTCGCGGCCTACGGCTACATCTCGGCGGACGACGACCCGCTCTCGTGGCAGCCGTCCGGGATGGTCACCGAACCCGCGCAGCTGCTGGAATGGATGGGCGTGACCGTCGCGCGCGCCGTCGGGGACCCACCATGACGCCGGCCTCGCTTGCAGTGTGCTTTCTCCTGGTGGTGGTGGCGTTCGGCGCCGGCTGGATGCTCGCACGCCGCAGGGCCCACGCGCTCGAGCTCGAACTCGCCGCCTCGCGCGCCGAAGCCAAGTCCGCCACGGACGTGGCGCGCGAGCGCGAACAGGCGCTCGACCTCGCGCTTGCCCGGTTGCGCTCCGGGTTCGATTCCGTCGCCGGGGAGGCGCTGCGCGGCAACAGCGAGGTGTTCCTGCAGCTCGCGGGCCAGGTGCTGGGACAACAGCAGGAGCTCGCGAATCGCAACCTCTCCGAGCGCGAGAAGGCGGTGGAATCCATGCTCGCACCGGTGCGCGAGGCGCTGGAACGCACGCACCAGCATATCGCCAGGATCGAGAAGGAGCGCGCCGAGACTTTCGGTGCGCTGCGCAATTCGATCGAGAGCGTCACCCTCGGCCAGCAGTCCCTGCAGCGCGAAACGCGCAACCTGGTCACCGCGCTGCGCCGGCCGGAGGTGCGGGGCCAGTGGGGCGAGATGACGCTGCGCCGGCTCGCCGAACTCGCCGGCATGATCGAACACTGCGACTTCTCCGAGCAGGTCGTGGTGCAGGGCGAGGACGGCGCCCTGCGACCGGACATGATCGTGAACATGCCCGACGGCCGTCAGCTGGTCGTGGACGTGAAGACGCCGCTCGACGCCTACCTCTCGGCCGTCGAGGCCACCACCGACGAGGAGCGCGCGATTGCGCTCAAGCGCCACGCCCAGGCCGTCACCGAGCGCGTCCGCCAGCTTGCGTCGAAAGCCTACTGGACGCAGTTCGAGAAGAGCCCGGAGTTCGTCGTGCTCTTCATCCCCGGCGACCAGTTCCTGGGCGCGGCGATCAGCGAGATTCCGACGCTGCTCGAGGACGCCATCCGCCAGCACGTGATCATCGCCACGCCGACGAGCTTCATCGCGCTGCTGAAGGCCGTCGCCTACGGCTGGCGGCAGAATGCGCTCGCCGAGAATGCCGCCCGCATCCAGGAACTCGCCGAGGACCTCTACCGCAGGCTCGCGAAATTCGGCGAGCACCTGGGCAAGGTCGGGCGCTCGCTCGGGCAGAGCGTGGACGCGTACAACAGCGCGGTCGGCTCGCTCGAGCGGCAGGTGCTGCCGGGCGCCCGCAAGTTCACGGAGCTCGGGCTGCGCCCGGAGCGGGAGATCGAGGAAATCGTCCCCATCGAGAAACTGGTGCGCGAGCTGCGCCCGGCCGAGGGAGACGGCGTCGATGAGTGAAGCGGATCCCCGCGCGTACGTCCCGGCGCCCGGCGCGCTCGAGGACCGGGTCATCCTCGTGACCGGGGCGAGCAGCGGCATCGGCGCGGAACTCGCGCGATCCTGCGCCGCACTCGGCGCCCGCGTCGTGCTCTCGGGCCGCAACGTGAAGAAGCTGGAGTCGGTATACGACTCGATCCGCGCCGCAGGGGGTGCCCGCCCGTCCATCGCGCCGCTCGACTTCGAGAGGGCCGAGGCAAGCCACTACGCGGCGCTGGCGAGCGCGATCGGCGGGGAATTCGGCCGGCTCGACGGCCTTGCGCACGTCGCCGGCCAGCTCGGCGAGCGCGCGCCGATCGAGCACCACGACGTCATTGCGTGGATGCGCGTGATGCACGTGAACGTGAACGCACCCTTCATCCTGACGCAGGCCCTGCTGCCGCTGCTCAGGCTCTCGCAGGACGCGTCCGTCGTGTTCACGACCAGCGGCGTGTCGCAGCGCGCAAGTGCCTACTGGGGCGCATACGCCGCCTCCAAGTTCGCGCTCGAGGGATTGATGCAGGTCCTCGCCGACGAGACCGACACGCTCACGCAGATCCGCGCGAACAGCGTCAACCCGGGCAAGGTCCGCACGGCGATGCGCGCCAGGGCGTATCCCGGCGAGGATCCGGATTCGGTTCCGCCGCCCGCACGGGTGATGCCGGCTTATCTCTTCCTGCTGGGCCCTGCGGGCCGCGGCATCACCGGCGGCCGCTTCGACGCGCAGTAGCGCGGGACGCCGGCCGCGCGATCCCCGACATCGCCACGAGCGCGTCGAGTTCCGGGCCACCGAGCTCACGCGAGCGCCCGCGCGGCAGGTCGCGCGGCAACGCCACCGGGCCCCAGCGCACCAGCATCGTACGGCTGAGCTTCAGCCCGGCGGAGTCGAACAGCGCGCGTATCGCGCCCTTCGGCACCGTACGCTCCGCAGCGACCCTGAACCATGCGTTCGTCGCACCGCCCTCGAGACGCTCGACGGCGGAAAACTCGAATGGCACTCCCTCTACGTCGGCGACCTGCGGCACCGGCGGCCAGTCGTCGCCCTGCCGCGGTCGCAGCGCGCGCACCCGGTACTCGACGGGCGTCGAGTGGGCGTGACGCGTCACGCCGGAGACGAACGCGCCGTCGCTGGCCATGATCAGGAGGCCGTCCTCGCCGAACGCGAGCGCGTTCACGGGAAGCCAGCGCCCGCCACGCAGGGTCGGCAGGCGCATCTCAACGCCCGCGCGATCGTCGTCGGCCTGGCGGCGCAGCATCTCGCCGCCCGGCTTGTGGTAGACGATGACCTGCAGCGCGTTCTCGAATGCGAGGCGCTTGGTGACGTCCCGGCCGTCCACGACTACACGGTCGCCCGGCCGCACCTGCTGGCCGACCTCCGCGGGTCGGCCATTCACCAGCACGCGCCCGTCCGCAACCCACGACTCGACCTGACGCCGGGAACCGATGCCGTGCCGGGCCAGGAGCTTGTGAAGGCGCTCTGCCAAGGCCCGCGGCTAGCGTTGATCGCCCGGCGGCGGCATCGCGGCGAGTATTGGCGCCGGCTGCTCGTCCCCATCGTGGGGGAAGGCCTCTTCGTCCGACGAGGCGTCGTCGTCCAGCGCGTCGTCAAGATCGGCGAATGCCGGGTCCTCGTCCAGCGCCACGGCCGGTGCGACGAATTCGCGAGTCGCCTCCGCGGTCAGGGCGGGCGGCGGCTGCGCCTCCGGTCCGCCAGGCAGTTCGAGCTGCACGTTGATGTCGTCGAGGTCCTGGAGCTGCGCCAGCGTCGGCATGTCGTCGAGACTTTTCAGGCCGAAATAGTCGAGAAACTCGCGGGTCGTACCGAGCAGCTCCGGGCGGCCCGGCACCTCGCGATGACCGACGACCCGTATCCAGCTGCGCTCCTGCAGCGTGCGCATGATCGTCGCCGCCACCGTCACGCCGCGGATGTCCTCGATTTCGCCCCTGGTGATGGGCTGCCGGTAGGCGATCAGCGCGAGTGTCTCGAGCAGCGCCCGCGAATAGCGGCTCGGCCGCTCCTGCCAGAGCCGCGAGACCGTGGCCGCGTGCTGCTGGCGCACCTGCACTCGCCAGCCGCTCGCCACCTCGCAAAGCTCGATGCCGGTGCCTTCGAACCGCTGCGCGAGGCCTGCGAGCGCGTCGCGCACGTCCTCGGCAGCCGGGCGTTCGTGCTCGTCGAAGAGCTCGAGGATCTGGTTCACCGCGATCGGGCGGCCCGCCGCCAGGAGCACGGCTTCGACGACGTTGCAGAGAGGATGGTCGCTCATGATTCCGTCCGGTTTCCGGCCTCGGGCCGGTCGTTGTCTACGACGAGCGTCACGTGCCGCGGCGCACCGGCACGCACGTGGATCGGCGCGAACTGCTCGGCCTGCACGATCTCGATCAAGCCCTCGCGCAGCAGCTCGAGGATCGCGGCGAAGGTGACGGTGACCCCCATACGGCCTTCCTCGGGCCGGAAGAGCTGCGTGAATTCGACGAATGCCTGCGTGCCGAGCGCGCCGAGCACGTCCGACATCCGCTGTCGCACTGACAGCCGCTCACGCTGCACCTGGTGATGCGCGAACATCTGGCTGCGCGACATGACGTCCTTGAGCGCCACCAGCATCTCCTGCATGGTGACCGCGGGCAGGATCCGCACCACGCGACGATCCACCAGCTCGGCGGACGCCGGGAACGTGTCGCGATCCGTGCGCGGCAGTTCCTCCATGTGCTCGGCAGCGCGCTTGAAGCGCTCGTATTCCTGCAGGCGCCGCACCAGCTCGGCGCGCGGGTCGTCGTCCTCCTGCCCTGCGTCGCCCTGTGGCCGCGGCAGCAGCATGCGCGACTTGATTTCGGCGAGCGTCGCAGCCATCAGCATGTACTCGCCCGCGAGTTCGAGCTGCAGGTCGCGCATCACCTCGATGTACTGCATGTACTGGCGGGTGATCTCGGCGAGCGGGATGTCGAGGATGTCGATGTTCTGCCGGCGGATCAGGTAGAGCAGCAGGTCGAGCGGGCCCTCGAACGCCTCGAGGAAGACCTGCAGCGCGTCCGGCGGGATGTAGAGGTCGCGAGGCATCTCGGTGACCGGCTCCCCGTCGACGACCGCGAACGGCATTTCGGCCTGTTCGTGGGTTTCGGGCACGGTCACCGCCGCGGGTGCGCCGCCCTCCACCAACCTGAGATCCGGCTTGCTCATGTCCATTCCTCAGCGGTACGCAAGGCCCATGGCCTGCTTCACGTCGCCCAGCGTCTGCCCCGCGACTTCACGGGCCTTCTCGCAGCCTTCGGCGATCATGCTGCGCACGACGTCCGGGTTTTCGTCGAATTCCTGCGCGCGCTGCCTCATGGCCGTGACTTCCTCGACCACGCGCTCGATCAGCGGCTTCTTGCACTCGATGCAACCGATGCCTGCGCTGCGGCAGCCCTCGTTCACCCAGCGCCGCGTCTCCTCGCTCGAGTAGAGCTTGTGCAGGTCCCAGACCGGGCACTTCTCAGGATCGCCCGGGTCCGTGCGACGCATGCGGGCGGGGTCCGTCTGCATCGTCTTGAGCTTCGACGCCACCGCATCCGGATCCTCGCGCAACCCGATGGTGTTGCCGTAGGACTTCGACATCTTGCGGCCGTCGAGGCCCGACACCTTGGGCGTCGCAGTGAGCAGCGCCTCCGGCTCGGGCAGTATCGTACGACCGGTGCCCTCGAGGTAACCAAGCAGCCGCTCCCGGTCGGCGAGCGTGAGGCGTGAGTTGCCCTCGAGCAGCGCCCGCGCCTTGCCCAGCGACTCTTCCTCGCCGCGCTCCTGGTAGCCGCGGCGCAGGTCGCGATAGAGCGCCGCATTCTTAGCACCGAGGTTCTTCACGGCGCGCTCGGCCTTGGCCTCGAAGTCGGGCTCACGGCCGTAGATGAAGTTGAAGCGCCTGGCGATCTCGCGCGTGATCTCCACGTGCGCCACCTGGTCCTCGCCGACCGGGATGTACGTCGGACGGTACAGCAGGATGTCCGCGCTCTGCAGCAGCGGGTAGCCCAGGAACCCGTAGGTCGCCAGGTCCTTCTCCTTGAGCTGCTCCTGCTGGTCCTTGTACGACGGCACGCGCTCGAGCCATCCGAGCGGCGTGATCATGGAGAGGAGCAGGTGCAGCTCGGCGTGCTCCGGGACCCTGGACTGGATGAAGAGTGTGGCGATCGATGGATTCAGGCCAGCGGCGAGCCAGTCGACCACCATCCGCCATGTGTTCTCCTCGATGTCGGCGGTTTCCTCGTAGCCGGTCGTGAGCGCGTGGTAATCCGCCACGAAGAAATAGCAGTCGAACTCGTACTGAAGCTCGGTCCAGTTGCGGAGAGCCCCGTGATAGTTGCCGAGGTGCAATGCGCCGGTCGGGCGCATGCCCGACAGCACGCGTCGGGCGGTCGTCACTGAAGAACTCAAAGCGGTCCCTTGCGTATCGTCGCCAAGACAATTACTTGATTATCAGAGCGCTACGAAACATTCCTGGCGGCCTCTGCAGGCCGTCCCCGGCGATGGATCGTCGCGGATCAGGGATTATACGCAGGCCGCCGCGGCCGCGGCGTCATTCGAACGCGGAAACGTCGCCCTTGCCACGGCGAACGACCACCGGCGCCTCGCCCGACAGGTCCACGACGCTCGAGGGCTCGAATCCGCAGTGGCCACCGTCAATGACGAGGTCCACGACGTGGCCGAGCCGCACCTTGATCTCCTGCGGGTCGGTCAGGGGCGACCCCTCCCCGGGCAGCAGCAGCGTCGAGCTCATGATCGGCTCGCCGAGCTCGGCCAGCAGCATCTTCACGATGGCATTGTCGGGGACGCGGATTCCGATCGTGCGCCGCTTCGGGTTCTGCAGGCGCTTCGGCACCTCCCGGGTCGCCTCCAGCAGGAACGTGTACGGCCCGGGCGTGAACGCCCGAAGCGAGCGGTATTGCCAGTTGTTCACACGGGCGTACTTCGCGATCTCGGACAGGTCGCTGCAGACCAGCGTGAAGTTGTGATCCTTGCCGGCCTCGCGGATGCGCCGGATGCGCTCCATCGCGTCCTTGTCGCCGATGAGACAACCGAGCGCGTAGCTGGAGTCCGTCGGGTAGGCGACGACCCCGCCATCGCGGATGGCCGCGATCGCCTGGCGGATGAGCCGTGGCTGGGGGCTCACCGGGTGTATGGAGAGGAGCAGCGCCATGGTCGTCACGAGCCGTCGTTGGGCGCGACGGGCGAGTTGGCTATGATACGCGCCCCGGCCAAGGGTCGCCCCGGCCGATCACCCGGCTCCAGCATGCAGTTCGTCGTCGACCTCTTACCGGTCATCGCCTTTTTCGTCGCCTACAAGTTCGCTGGCATTTACGTGGCCACCGCGGTGCTGATCGTGGGCGTGCTAACGCAGACGGCCGTGAGCTGGATCCGGTTCCGCAAGGTGAGCCCGATGCTGCTCGCCTCCGCCGTGCTCGTGCTGGTGTTCGGCGGCCTGACGCTCTACCTGCACAACGCGACGTTCATCAAGTGGAAGCCGACGATCGTGAACTGGCTGTTCGCGGCCGCGTTCCTCGCCAGCCAGTTCGGCCGCGGGAAAAGCGCCATCCAGCGAATGCTGGGGGAGAACGTGGCGCTCCCGGCCGCGGACTGGACACGCCTGAACCTGGCCTGGGTTGCGTTTTTCTCGATCAGCGGCGCGCTCAACATCTACGTCGCCTACCACTACCCGGAGGCGACCTGGGTGAACTTCAAGCTGTTCGGCCTCATGGGACTGACGCTGCTGTTCGCGCTCGTCCAGGGCGTCTGGATCGCCCGCAGGGCGGACCAGGCCGAGGCGGAGAAGGCCTGAGATGCTGTACGTGATCACAGGCCGTGACGCGCCAGGATCCCTGGCGATCCGTCGTCGGGTTCGCGCCGAGCACCTTGTCCGCATCCGCGAACTTTACGACGCAGGGCGGGTCCTACTGGCCGGCCCCTGCCCCTCCGTGGATTCGGCTGACCCGGGCGAAGCCGGGTTCAGCGGCAGCGTCATCGTGGCCGGGTTCCCGTCGCTCGAGGAGGCGCGCGCGTGGATCGCCGCCGACCCGTACGTGACGGAGGGCGTGTTCGAGTCCCACGAGGTGCGTCCATTCGTGAAGGTGCTGCCGTGACGGAAACCCGACTGGACCGCCTCACGAACCGACTGAACCGTGCGTTCGCGCCGGAACGCCTGGACGTGGTGGACGACAGTCATCATCACGCCGGCCATGCGGGCTCCGCCGACGGACGTGGCCACTTTTCGGTGCGGCTCGTTTCGTCCCGGTTTGCGGGGCTCGGCAGCTTGAAGCGTCACCGGCTGGTCTACGAGGCCGTTGGCGACATGATGACGACCGACATACACGCGCTTTCCATCCAGGCCATCGCACCGGGCGAGGCCGCGACCGACTGATTCCGATTCCAAACCCAGAGGCACACGATGCGTATCCAAAGACTCCCCCTCGTTCTGATCGCTGCGGTCGGCCTGCTCGCCGCCTGCACCAAGCCGGCAGGCGATGCCGCGAAGCCGGCCGACGCGGCTGCCGCGAAGCCACCCGTCGCCGTCGCGACCGTGAACGGACAGGCAATCTCGTCCGAGACGTTCAACGTCTTCGTGCGTGCCGTGAGCGGCAAGCCAGACGCGGAGGTACCGGCCGAGCAGAAGGCGCAGATGCTGGACCAACTGATCAACATGACGCTCGCGGCGCAGGCAGGCGAGAAGGAAGGCCTGCAGAACGGCGCCGAGGTCAAGGCACGCCTCGCGCTGCTTAACACGCAGCTGCTCGCCGAAGCCGCTACCGAGAAGTACATGAAGGCGCACCCAGTCTCGGAGAGCGAGGTCAAGGCCGAATATGACGCCCAGGTCGCGAACATGCCCATGGAGTACAAGGCGCGCCACATCCTCGTGGACACGAAGGAGAAGGCGGAAGCGATCATCAAGCAGCTTGAAGCCGGCGCCGACTTTGCCAAGCTCGCGGCGCAGGACTCCAAGGATCCGAGCGGAAAGAACGGCGGCGATCTCGGCTGGTTCAACCCGCAGTCGATGGTCAAGCCGTTTGCCGACGCGGTCATGGCGCTGAAGAAGGGCGAGACCACGAAACAACCCGTTCAGACCCAGTACGGCTGGCACGTGATTCAACTCGAGGACACCCGGACCCCGACCGTCCCGGCGTTCGACGAGGTGAAGCAGCAGGTGGAAACGCTCACCCAGCGCAAGAAGCTCCAGGCCTACCTGGACGAGCTTCGCAAGACCGCGAAGATTCAGAAAACAAACTAGCTGTCAAGTCGCCTTTCGGGGCGAAGCGGCCGGATTCCGGAGACGGGATCCGGCCGTTTTCCTTTGTGCTTCGGCCGCCGGTGCCGGCGCGTCGGGGCGTTCTTTTCGCGGCCATCCATCCACGGCTTGGCGGCCTGGCGGGCCCCTGTGAAGGGACACCGGGTGCAGAATCGGCCAAGTCGGGTAGCGCCTCGCCGGGCCGCAATCAAACACCTGACACTGTCTCTAGGTGTCTCTCATAACTGTCTGTATTAACTATATTTCGATCTTTTGACTCTAGAACTGTGACGGGCGTCACAGTTGCCTGCCAGGCGGTCGAATTACGTCAAGTCGGCGACGGCAGCGACTTTACATAGCGGGCAAGTTTGCGGCCTGGATGGTCTCAGCGCTCCTGCTACCAGTCTTTCTAGCCTCCTGCTGCACCACCTTGAAATGCTGAGGGAATACCTGAAACCGGTCAGCCGCTCGTGTTCGAAGGAGGCCATTAGGTCCAGGCCGTAACTCTACGAATATGTTGAACTCTTGACCCACCCCTCCCCGCCGATATAGTTCAGCCGGGAAGTTAACAATAACCATATGTCAGCGGCAGTTGCATATTGGACGGAGTTGCCCGAGTTCGGGCTAGGAATGAGCGAGAACTTTAAAGCGACGCTCTTGTCGACCTGTCGGCCGCTCTGCGGCCGCTTGTGCGCATCTTGCTGCGGCATGGCATCTCGTATGGCGAGTTCTCAGACTCGGTGCGGGGAGCCTACCTCGACATTGCGTCCGCTGAGCTCATGCCGGCGGACCGGCCACGACCGATGCGCGCTTGGGAATCCTAACGGGCATGAGCGCGCAGGAAGTGCATCGAATCCGCGCGATGGATGCGCAGAGCGATTCTCAGGTCGGCATCAATCTAATTGCACGGGTGCTTCAGGGCTGGAGCCAGGATCCTGAGTACCTCGGGCCATATGGTTTGCCACTTGAGGTTCCATTCGCCGGTGACCGCACGTCCTTCGAGGCGCTTGCAAGTCGTTACGCGGGCGGAGTCTCGCCGCGATCCCTGCTTGGTGAGTTGACCCGGGTCGGCGCCGCTGTTGAGACAGATGATGGCTACGTTCGGCTCTTGAATCGAACTTATGTTCCCGTCGCCACTGGACCCGGTTGGCTTGGAACGCCTAGGTAACGTAGTCAATTATTTCATCGATACCGTCGACTTTAATCTTCAGAAGAAGAAGCAGGGCGAAGGTCGATTTGAGCGATACGCAATCACGATGGAAGGCCTCGTCGCCTGACTCGTTCGCCGCATTCGACCACCTGGTTCGCGAGAAAGGTCAGGAATTCCTTGAAATCCTCGACGACTGGCTAGGTCAGTACGAAATAAAGGGTGGCCACCGCCTCCCGGCAGACGCATCGGTACGCACCGGAGTTGGAGTTTTCCACTTCGTGGACCGCTTTCCAACCACTACCGACGACAGTTTCCGCTAGAGGCGCAGCCGTTGGCGTCGCCGCACGTTTAGAAGAAATGGGGACATGCGAATGAACACTACTGGTCAATTCCACCTAATTGCGATTGCCGTGTCATTGGCCATCGCTGGGTCTGCAGCAGCAGCTCCCGTGCGCACCCACGCCATCATCGGCGGTGACGCGATCATTGGTGGCGATGCGATCATCGGTGGCGACAGCCAGAAGGCCACCCCCAACGCGATCATTGGTGGTGATGCCATCATCGGCGGCGACGCACCCAAGGTCCGCCGCGGCCACGCCATCATCGGCGGTGACGCGATCATTGGTGGCGATGCGATCATCGGTGGCGACAGCCAGAAGGCCACCCCCAACGCGATCATTGGTGGTGATGCCATCATCGGCGGCGACGCACCCAAGGTCCGCCGCGACCCACGCCATCATCGGCGGTGACGCGATCATTGGTGGCGATGCGATCATCGGTGGCGACAGCCAGAAGGCCACCCCAAACGCGATCATTGGTGGTGATGCCATCATCGGCGGCGACGCACCAAGGTCCGCGCGGCCACGCCATCATCGGCGGTGACGCGATCATTGGTGGCGATGCGCGATCATCGGTGGCGACGCCAGCAAGGCCACGCCCCAACGCGATCATTGGTGGTGATGCCATCATCGGCGGCGACGCACCCAAGGTCCGCCGCGCCCACGCCATCATCGGCGGTGACGCGATCATTGGTGGCGATGCGATCATCGGTGGCGACAGCCAGAAGGCCACCCCCAACGCGATCATTGGTGGTGATGCCATCATCGGCGGCGACAGCACCCAAGGTCCGCCGCGGCCACGCCATCATCGGCGGTGACGCCGATCATTGGTGGCGATGCGATCATCGGTGGCGACAGCCAGAAGGCCACCCCCAACGCGATCATCGGTGGTGATGCCATCATCGGCGGCGACGCACCCAAGGTCGCCGCGCCCACGCCATCATCGGCGGTGACGCGATCATTGGTGGCGACGCGATCATCGGTGGCGACAGCCAGAAGGCCACCCCCAACGCGATCATTGGTGGTGATGCCATCATCGGCGGCGACGCACCCAAGGTCCGCCGCGGCCAACGCCATCATCGGCGGTGACGCGACGCCATCATTGGTGGTGATGCCATCGCCATCATCGGCGGCGACGCACCCAAGGTCCGCCGCGCCCACGCCATCATCGGCGGTGACGCGATCATTGGTGGCGATGCGATCATCGGTGGCGACAGCCAGAAGGCCACCCCCAACGCGATCATTGGTGGTGATGCCATCATCGGCGGCGACGCACCCAAGGTCCGCCGCGGCCAGCCATCATCGGCGGTGACGCGATCATTGGTGGCGATGCCACGTTATCATCGGCGGCGACAGCCAGAAGGCCACCCCCAACGCGATCATTGGTGGTGACGCCATCATCGGTGGCGACGCACCCAACGTCGGCGGCGACACCAACGCCATCATCGGCGGTGACGCGATCATTGGTGGCGATGCGATCATCGGTGGCGACAGCCAGAAGGCCACCCCCAACGCGATCATTGGTGGTGATGCCATCATCGGCGGCGACGCACCCAAGGTCCGCCGCGGCCACGCCATCATCGGCGGTGACGCGATCATTGGTGGCGATGCCATGATCATCGGTGGCGACAGCCAGAAGGCCACCCCCAACGCGATCATTGGTGGTGATGCCATCATCGGCGGCGACGCACCCAAGGTCCGCCGCGGCCACGCCATCATCGGCGGTGACCTTTTTGCCAAGTACTCGCCAGCCCTGCTGGTGCAAGGACCGGTCGAGAAGGTCGATCTGCGTTCCGGTCAAGTCACGATTCTCGGCCAGCGCTACCAGGGGCCCACAAGGAGCGCCGTACTGCAACAAGTGGCGGATCAGTTGTCCTCTGGCGGAACCGTGGTGGCTGTCATATCGGGCGCGAGGGATAAGGACGGTAACCTTAGCCCGACAAGTCTCAAGGCGACTACCCTTCCGTACACACCAGGCGCAAGCGAAGTAATTGTGATTGGCCGTGTCGTGTCATCGCAACCGGCACTTGGGACCTTCGTGATTGGCCAACTCACCGTGGATTACGCGTCTCTGCTGTCCGCAGCTGACGTGCACGCACGTCCTGGACAGGTTATTGCAGTGGTTGGAGTTCAAGCGGCAAAGGGTGCCGCGCTGCAGGCACTGCAACTGCGCACAGTGCGCTAACTGAGCGATTGGACAAATGATCAGGCGCCGTCAGTCGGCGCCTGATTCTATTGGGGCTGCTAACGCGACAAATCGGGATTCCGTCAAGCCGGCGCCAAGCGCCTCAACTAGGTAGAATTCGGTTGCGGCGCTTCACGACAGTCAGGCACAGAGCCTTCAAAGTAGAAGACTCCCACACCGACCCTCTGCGACTCCACGACCTCGTCCTCCGTTCCAACCTCGTTGGAACTCAGCCAGTCGTCAATCGACTGAACAAAATTGGCGCAACGACCCCGCGCTATCTGACGAAACAGAGGCACCGCGGAGGGAATGAGGCGGTCGGAATATGCGAACCTCTGCACAAAAGGGTCCGCCTTATCGGCGCTCGTATTTCGCACCAATCCTTCCATTACAGGGTGAACGATTTGTGAGAGGCCAATCACCAGGTCCTCGCCCACATCTCCAGGTACGAAATAGCGCTTCACAGCCCTAAGGCATCCTGAGTGCGTCTCCACGATTGACCCCGCTGCAAGTAGCTCGGCTCGAACAGCACCAGCGGGTACATCTCCGCCAACTGCCCGGACCAAGGAGGTAAACGACACACCCTCGCCGGAAAACGTTAGCTCCCTTGGCTCACCCGCGGAATCTACAAAACGTGAGTCCGAATACCAATATTGAAGTGTTCTTGCAGCGTGGCTGACGTTCTGAAGCTCACTACTGAGGTCGCTGGCTGCTTCCTGCTGAAGTAACCGCCTGTTCCGGATGCGGGCGACTTCCTTGCGGGACAACCCGGTGCGGACCGCGATTCGCGACACGTTGGCCACCCTGCCCCTGCTGTCACGCTCCCGAGCCGCTTCTTCCAGGAAAGCATACTTGGCGGCCTCAGCAAACTGCCTGTAATTGATTCCCGAACGAAGGAGGACACGCGCCAGCGGTCGAAGACAAGTGATTGTCGCCGCAAGTACCCTGTCCTGAATCGCGCCGCTCATGTTCTTGGTTCTGTTGGCTATCGTATAAACCAAATCTATCCCTTTGCGCCTAATGCCAAGGCGATCCTCATGAGCCTCTAAGGAACAAATTTCGATAATGCGCCAACTCCGCAATCGATTCCCGAACATCGTCCAGCGCCGAATGCGTGGACGACTTCTGTACTCCGGCGAGTACGTCCGGCGCCCATCGGCGCGCCAGTTCCTTGAGGGTACTCACGTCGAGGTTCCGGTAGTGAAAGAACCGCTCGAGCGCTGGCATCTCCCGCGCGAGGAACCTGCGGTCCTGGCAGATGCTGTTGCCGCACATCGGCGAGGCGCCGCTGAGAGCGTGGCCGGCCAGGAACTCGAGCGTCAGAGCCTCGGCCTCGGCCGCGCTGCACCTGCTCGCGCGCACGCGCGCGATGAGGCCGGAAGCACCGTGCGTCGTTCGGTTCCAGTCGTCCATTCGGTCGAGCACGTGGTCGGGCTGGTGCACTGCAATTGCGGGTCCCTCAGCGACGACATTCAGCTGGGAATCAGTCACGATAGTGGCGATCTCGATGATGTAGTCGCGGGCCGTGTCGAGGCCCGTCATCTCGAGGTCGATCCAGACGAGGTTATCCTCGAACGCCACTCTTGAGCCACCGTCGCGCCGCCGGGCGCTTGATTGAGGCGGATTCTAGCAAAAGTTAAGCTGCGCCCCGCCCTGCCGGTATCCAATGCACCCACTCACGTACATATTCCTGGCTTCCCTCGCGGCACACGTCGCGGTCCAGCTGTGGTTGGCTCGACGCCAGATCGCGTTCGTCGCCGCGCGGCGCGCGGCGGTACCAGAGGAGTTTGCGGGCTCGGTCACGTCGCAGGAACACTCGAAGGCGGCCGACTATACTGTCGCCAAGCAGCGCCTCGGCATGCTCGAGGTGCTGTTCGACGCCACCGTCGTCCTGTGGCTGACCCTGGGCGCCGGCATCGCGCGAATCGGGGCGCTGGTGGGGGTACTGAACGTCCCGCCGCTGCTCGCAGGAACGCTCCTCGTGGTGAGCGTCTTCGCTATCGTCGCACTGCTGTCCCTGCCCTTCGGAATCTACCGCACGTTCTCGCTCGAGCAGCGATTCGGGTTCAACCGCTCGACCCCCGGCGTTTATGCCGCCGACCTTGCAAAAGGATGGGCGCTGGGCCTGGTCCTGGGAGGGGGCATCACTGCTGGCATCCTCTGGATCATGTCAGCCCTCGGCGGGTCATGGTGGATTGCGGGCTGGCTCGCCTGGACCGTCTTCACGCTCCTGCTCACCTGGGCATGGCCACGCTTCATTGCGCCGGTGTTCAACAGGTTCACTCCGCTCGAGGACCAGGCCCTGCGCTCGCGCATCGACCTGCTGCTGCAGCGCTGCGGCTTTCACGCCAAGGGCGTCTTCGTCATGGACGGATCGCGCCGCACCTCGCACGGCAACGCGTATTTCACCGGCCTGGGCCGGGAGAAGCGGATCGTGTTCTTCGACACCCTGCTTTCGCGCCTTGCGCCCCAACAGATCGAGTCGGTGCTGGCGCATGAACTCGCCCATTTCCGACTGCGGCACGTGCCGCAGCGAATCGCCGTCGGCGTGCTCGCGAGCCTCGCCGGATTCGCGCTGCTCGGGTGGCTCGCGAAGCAGGCGTGGTTCTACTCCGCCCTCGGCGTACCCTCAGGCAGCGACGCCGCGGCGCTGGTTCTCTTCGTCCTCGTAGGCCCGACCTTTACCTGGCTCCTGACGCCGGCCGCGGCGGCGTGGTCGAGGCGGCATGAATTCCAGGCCGACGCGTTCGCCGCCAGACACAGTGACGGCGCCGCGCTCGCGGAAGCCCTGGTTGCGCTGTACAGGGATAATGCCAGCACGCTCACGCCGGACCCGATCCACTCGGCCTTCTACGATTCCCATCCGCCGCCGGCCACTCGCATCGCGCGCCTGAATTCACTGCGGACCGCGACGGCCTCTGCTGCCGCTGCGTCGTGAGCGTTCGCAAGGACACCGGATGCGTCGTCGAGTCCTACGGGCGGCGGGTCGTCGTTGAACTGCAGGGCGGCCAGGCCATGCCCTGCAAGCTGCGCGGCCGGAAGCTCGACGTCGTCGCGGGTGACGAAGTACGCGTCGAGTGGCACGAGGGCTCCGACGACTGGA
Organism: uncultured Gammaproteobacteria bacterium; assembly: GCA_963706755.1. Classification (GTDB taxonomy): domain Bacteria; phylum Pseudomonadota; class Gammaproteobacteria; order Steroidobacterales; family Steroidobacteraceae; genus RPQJ01. The sequence goes on along the minus strand of CAVPNH010000011.1, from coordinate 89,142 downwards.
CCGTGGTCGAGCGCCTGCCGAGGCGAAATCTCCTGAGCCGCAGCGACAGCCGCGGCCTCGAGGAGTCCATCGCCGCGAACCTCGACCAGCTCGGGATCGTCGTGGCCGCCCTGCCCGCCTGCGACCCGTTCATCGTCGATCGGTACGTCGCGGGCGCCTGCTATGCCGGCATTTCTCCACTGCTCATCGTCAACAAGACCGACCTCCCCGCCGATGCCGGCGACCTGGCATTTGTCGAGCCCCTGCGCGCGCTCGACTTCCCGGTATGCTTCGTTTCGGCTCGCACCGGCAGCGGGCTGAACGGGCTCATCGACGCCTTGCGCGGCAAGCGGACGCTGCTCGCCGGACAGTCGGGCGTCGGCAAGTCTTCGGTCCTTAACGCATTGGCCGGAGACGCGGTTCGCGCGATCGGGCGCCTGTCGGAGCGCTCGAGCGAGGGCCGCCACACGACCGTGTCCTCGGCAATCGTCCGGTTGCCCTGGGGCGAACTCGCGGACTCCCCGGGCGTACGCGACTACGCACCACCGGTCGTGCCGCTCAAGGACGTGCAGCGCGGTTTCCCCGAGGTACTGGCGCGGGCGGACGGGTGCCGGTTCCAGGACTGCATCCACAGCCGGGAACCACAGTGCGCCATCCGGCTCGCCGTCGAAAGTGGTGAAATCGACTCACGTCGGTACGAGAGCTACAAGCGGCTCCTGAATCTCACCCGCCAGCTCGACGAAAAGCGCGGCTGGAGGTCCTGAGAAACCCATCCGTTGCACCGCCAGGAAACACGTCGAAGCTCGCGCCGGCTTCGGTGACCCCGGTAGTTCCCGAGGCTGGTAAGTTGCTGCAACGCAAGGTAGATTCGGTCGACTAAACGGCAAGAGGAGTCATGCGCGTGCGCAGAATCATGGTTGGCGTGAAACGCGTGGTGGACTACAACGTCCGCATCCGCGTCAAGCCGGACAATTCCGGCGTGATCACCGAAGGGGTCAAGATGAGCCTCAACCCCTTCGACGAAATTGCCCTCGAGGAAGCGCTACGCATCAAGGAACGCGGCCTGGCCGACGAGGTGCTCGCGGTCAGCATCGGGCCGGCGGACACCCAGCAGCAGCTGCGCACGGCGCTCGCGATGGGCGCCGACCGCGCCGTGCTGGTGCAGGCGGATGCGGTGGTCGGGCCCCTGTCGGTCGCGCGGATCTTCCACAAGCTGATCGAGAAGGAACAACCATTCCTCGTGCTGGTCGGCAAGCAGGCCATCGACGACGACAACGGCCAGACGGCGCAGATGCTCGCCGGCATCTGGGACCGGCCGCAGGCGGTGTCCTGCTCGAAGGTCGAGATCGCCGACGGCAGGGCGACGGTCACGCGTGAAGTCGACACCGGCCTCGAGGTTCTCGAGATCGACCTGCCCGCAGTGCTGAGCGTCGACCTGCGGCTGAACGAGCCGCGCTACGTGAAACTGCCCGACATCATGAAGGCGAAGAAAAAGCCGCTCGACACGCTCGCCCTCGCGGACTTCGGCGTGGGCGACACCCCGGCCTTCACCACGGTGAAGGTCGAGCCGCCGCCGCAGCGGCAGAAAGGCGTGATGGTCAAGGACGTCGCGGAACTCGTCGACGCGCTCAAGAAGAAGGGGTTGGTGTAATGAGCAAGATACTTGTCATTGCAGAACACGACGGCGCCAGGCTCAATCCAAGCACCCTCAAGTGCGTGAGCTGCGCCGCGAAGATCCCGGGCGCCGCGATCGACGTGCTGGTCCTGGCCACCGACTCCTCGGCCGTCGCGGCCCAGGCGGCGGCCATCACCGGCGTCGGCAAGGTGCTCGCCGCCGACAACCCGGCCAATGCCGAAGGTCTCGCGGCAGTGCTCGCGCCCCAGGTCGCGAAGCTTGCCGCGGACTACACGCATGTTTTCGGCCCGTCGACCACCTTCGGCAAGGACCTGATGCCGCGCGTCGCAGCGCTGCTCGGCGTCGGGCAGGTGAGTGACGTAATGTCGGTTGAGGGTCCCCACCGCTTCAAGCGCCCCGTGTACGCCGGCAACGCCGTGCTCACGCTGGACGTGCCCGCCGGCGACAAGGTCGTCGCGACCGTTCGGGTGGCCTCGTTCGAGGCCGCGGCGACGGGCGGCAGCGCGGCGATCACCAAGGTGGATCCGGGTGTCGCGCTCCCCACGCACACCCGCTTCGTCTCGCGCTCCGGCGCCTCGACCGGCCGGCCGGACCTGCAGTCCGCCTCTCGAGTCGTCGCGGGCGGACGGGCCCTCGGCAGCGCCGACGGCTTCAAGCTGATCTTCAGCCTGGCCGACAAGCTCGGCGCCGCGGTGGGCGCCTCGCGCGCCGCAGTCGACGCGGGTTACATCCAGAACGACCTGCAGATTGGACAGACCGGCAAGATCATCGCGCCGGAGCTGTACATCGGCGTCGGGATCTCGGGCGCGATCCAGCACATGACTGGCATCAAGGACGCGCGCACCATCGTCGCCATCAACAAGGACGGCGAGGCGCCGATCTTCGAGGCCGCCGACATCGGCCTGGTGGGCGACCTGTTCTCGATCGTGCCGGAGCTCGAAAAGCAGCTGGGCTGACAGGCCCAGGGATGGCCGGGTCGTCGTCGGCGAAAGACGCCGGCGTCCACGGCGCCCATCGGGGCAAGAAGAACGAGGGCCGCATCTGCGGCCCTCGTCGTTTGTGGACGTTACCCGCGCGGCAGGGCGCGCTGTCAGAGCTGGCCGAGGACGTGCTCGGCGCTCGAGACCTTGAACTCGCCCGGGCCCTCGACGAAGAGGCCGGTCACCACACCATCGTTTGCAACGATAGCGAAGCGCTTGCCTCGCACGCCCATGCCGAATCCGGACGCGTCGAATTCGAGGCCCAGCGCCTTGGCGTAGTCGCCGTTGCCGTCGGCAAGCATCAGCACCGTGTCTTCGACCGCCGAGGCCTTGCCCCAGGCCTTCATCACGAACACGTCGTTCACGGCCATGCACGCCACCGTGTCCACGCCCTTCGCCTTGAAGTCCGCCGCATGCTGGACGAAGCCCGGCAGATGCCTCGCGTCGCAGGTGGGGGTGAATGCCCCTGGCACCGAGAACAGCACGACCTTTTTGCCGACAAAGAGCTGGTCGGCCGTCATCTTCTGCGGCCCATCCGGGCCGGGGTAGGTGAATACGCCCGCGGGCATCTTGTCGCCAACTTTGATCGTCATTGTCTGGTCCTCCCGGATCCGTAGAACTGGGGCCTGATATTAGCAGCCGACCGGCGCCCCTGCCCCGGCCTCGCGCAGCAGGCCGCCATGAGGGATGCCACGGGCGCGATCAGGCGGCGGCCGTCCCCCGGGCGAACCTCGGCGCCAGGCGCAGCCGCGCGTCCAGCGACTGCAGGAGCCCTTCGGTGGTCTCCCAGTCGATGCAGGCATCCGTGACCGACACGCCGTACTGCAGCTCGCTGCGATTCGCCGGGATCGGCTGGCTTCCCCAGTGCAAGTTGCTCTCGAGCATCAGCCCGACGATCGAGGTATTGCCCTCGAGGATCTGGTTCGCGAGGTTCTCCGCAACCAGCGGCTGCAGGCCCGGGTCCTTGGCGGAATTCCCGTGGCTGCAGTCGACGACGATGTTTGCAGGCAGGCCCGCCTTCTCGAGTTCCCGCTCGCAGAGCGCGATGTTCACTGAATCGTAGTTGGTACGCCCGCCGCCGCCGCGGAGCACGATGTGGCCGTAGCGGTTTCCCCGCGTGCGGAACACGGCGGACTGTCCCTGCTGGGTGATGCCGAGGAAGTGATGGGGGTGCCGCGCCGACTGCAGCGCATTCACCGCCACCGCGAGCGAACCATCGGTCCCGTTCTTGAAGCCGACCGGAGTGGACAGCCCGCTCGCCATCTCACGGTGCGTCTGGGACTCCGTGGTACGGGCGCCGATGGCCGTCCACGACACGAGTTCCGACAGGTACTGCGGCATGATCGGGTCGAGCGCTTCGGTTGCCGCTGGAACGCCCTGGGCGGCAAGGAACAGGAGCAGCTCGCGCGCCTGGCAGATGCCCTTCTCGATGTGGAACGAGTCGTCCATGTCGGGGTCGTTGATCAAGCCCTTCCAGCCGACCGTCGTCCGCGGCTTCTCGAAGTACACGCGCATGAGGAGCTGCATCGTGCCCTCGACCCGCTCGGCGAGGCCGCGCAGGCGCATCGCGTACTCGCGCGCCGCGGCCGTGTCGTGGATCGAACACGGTCCCATGACCACGAATACCCTCGGGTCCTCGCGGTCGAGAATCCGCTGCAGGGCACTGCGGCTGCGGTATACGAATTCCTCCGACGCAGCCGGCAGCGGCAGCGAGCGCTTGATCTCCTCCGGCGTCGGCAGGATCTCGCTCGAGAGGACGTTGATGTTGTGCAGGCGTTCGTTCATCGCGGCTGTCGCATCCGGGCTGTTCGGGTCCCTGGGCTGGACCGGGCGCGCTATCTTACACATCGAGGCGCCGTTTCGGCGCAGGTGGCGCACCGGCATGCGCACTGCGCGGGCGTCGCCCGGCAGGCGGGCTGCTACGGGAAGACCCAGCCCGGGACGTTGCGCCAACCCTTGAGCAGTTCCTTGTCCAGCGCACGCCAGTCCGGCTCGATGGATTCAACCAGCCGCCAGTAAGCCGCCGAATGGTTCATGTGCCGCCGGTGGCAGATCTCGTGGATCATCAGGTAGCGCACCACCTCCGGCCGCTGGAACGCCAGGCAGACGTTCAGGCTCACCGTGCCGGACCTGGAGCAGCTTCCCCAGCGCGTGCGCTGGCGCCGCAGGATCAGCCGCGTGTAATCGAGGCCGGATTCCGCCGCGACGGCATCGAGTCGGACCCGCAGGTGCCCCTCGGCCTCGCGGGACAGCCAGCGAAGCAATGCACCGCCAATCTGTGCGTCGGTATCCTGGGGCGTCCTGACCCGCAGCACGCCTTCCCCGCCGTCCGTCACCGAGGACCGGGACGATCGTGAGTACTCCACAGCCCAGCACTTCCCCGCCAGCGTGAGTTCAACCCGCGATGGCCGTCGGTCGGCGGCTTGCGGCGCGTGCAGCGCAAGTTCGCGCAGGCGTCGCTCCGCCCACTCCCGGTGCTGCGCGACAAACCGTTCGACCGCCGGGATGCCGACACCCGGCGGCACCACGACCTCCACGCGCCCGCCGTGAGTCACCCGCATGGACAGCCGCCTTGCACGTCGGCTGATCCGTACGTGCCACCCGGGCAACGCGCCGCGCGCCGGCCACAGGGCGAGCTGAAGGGGATCGTCCTCCTCCCGCCGCGGACGATTGCCACGTCCGGACATGCCCATGCCCCTAGAGCTCACGGAGGCCCACGGTCACGGGCAGGCGCGCGGCCCTCAGGCCCGGCAGCAACCCTCCGACCAGCCCGAGCATCAGCGCGTACACGAGGCCCGTGATCAGCAGCCTCGGCGTCACCGTGAAGGCGAACGCGATCTGGCTGAAGCTCGCCCAGTTGAGCGTCGATGCCTGGTAGCCGTTCAGCCCGAAGTACGCGAGCGCGCCGCCGGCCACACCGCCCAGCAGGCCCAGCAGGGCCGCCTCGAGCAGCACGGACGCCACCACCGGCGTGGCGCCGAACCCGAGCGCGCGCAGCGTGGCGATCTCGCGCGTGCGGGACGACACGGAGGAGTACATCGTGTTCAATGCCGCGAACACCGCGCCCACTCCCATCAGGAGCGCGATCGCCGTGCCGACGTAGTTGATGAGCGTGACCAGGATGCGCGACTGGTCGGCATAGAACTCCCGCTCCGCACGCGCCGCGGCATTGAGGCGCGGGTCGCCGGCGAGCGCGACCTTGAGCGTCTCGAGCGCCGCCGGCGAGGTGAGCCGCGCCCGCACGACCTGGATGGAATTTCCGCGGCGATACACGCCCTGCAACACGGTCAGGTCGGTCCAGACCTCGGATTCCGACACGCTGCGGCCCGCCTCGAACACGCCGACCACGCGCCACTCGTGCGAGCCCCAGGTGACCTTGCGACCGAGATCCACGTTGCCGAACTCCGAGAACGCCCCCCGGCCGACGATGACCTCGTCCTTGCCCCGCTCGAACATGCGCCCGGCCGTGATGCGGAATCCGCTGCGAACGTCGACGGCGCGGCTGGTCACGCCGCGGAACGGCACATTGGCGGCCGTTCCGGTGCTGCGCATCGGCAGGTCGACGATGGTGTAGAACTCCGGCGAGGCGACCGGCCCGTGGGCGTCGCGCAGGATTCCCGGCGCGGACACGATCACCGCGACCTGGTCACGGTCGAAGTAACTCGAGAGTTCGTCGCCCGACCCGCCACGCAACACGATCGCCACCTCGTCGCTGCCCGCAAGATCGAGCGCCGCACGGAACCCCTGGCCCATCGACAGCAGCGAGACCAGCACGGCGACCACGCCACCGATGCCCACGACCGCGACCAGCGACGTCCCGAGCCGCTGCGGAAGGTTGCGCAGGTTCATCGCGGTGATCGCCGCAAGCTGGTTGATCCAGGAACTGATCGCCATTTCAGTCGCGCCGCAGCGCCTCCACGATCCGAAGCCGCATGGCCTGCGCCGCAGGAACGGCACCCGCCGCGAGACCGAGCGCTGTCATGTAGATCGAGCCCGCGAGGATCGCCTCCCACGGCAGGTGGAAACCCGGAAGGTACTGCCGGAAGACGGGCTCGAACTGCACGCCCAGCCACCAGGCGGCCGCAAGACCCAGAACGCCGCCGATCACGGTCACCAGGACCGACTCGACGAGCACCATGCCGAGCACACCCGTGTTGGTGAAGCCGAGCGTTTTCAGTACACCGATCTCGCTCGTGCGCTCGCGCACGGACTGCGCCATGGTGTTGGCGGTCACGAGCAGCATCGTGAAGAACACCGCGGTGACGATCGCGCGCAGGATCTTGCCGACGTTGCCGACCTGGTTCACGAAGGACTGCGCCATTGCGCGCTCCGAGGACGTCTTGGTCTCTGCTGGCGAGTTGGCGAACACCTGGTCGATCTGGCGCGAGACGGATCGCGCGAGGTTCGGGTCCCGGACCTTGACGAGATACCAGCCCACGAGGCCCTTGCCGAAAGCCTTTGCCTCCTCGAAATAGTCCTGGTGCAGCGCCAGGTTGCGCGTGTCGCCGCCCTGCGGCGCGTCGTAAATCGCCCGCACCGTGACGTCCCAGACGAAGGTGCCGTCCTGCTTGCGCCAGATCGCCGAGTGCAGCGGCACCACGTCACCGACCTTCCAGCCGTAGGCGTCCGCCAGCGCCCGTCCGACCAGGATGCCGGACCGGTCCGAGAGCCAGGCCTGCTTCTGGTCCTCGGGCATCGAGTACTCGGGGTACATCCTCAGGAACGGCTCGGGCACGACCGGAAACGCCGGGATCTGGTTACGCTCGTCCTTGAACCACGCCCCGAACCAGGTCTGCGGCGTGACGTCCACCACGCCCGCGATTCCTCGGATCCGGTTCTCGTAGCTCGCGGGAAGCAGTTGCGTGAACGACACCTTGTGCATGGTGAGCAGCCGGTCCGCGCCCGCGATGTTGACCCCGGCCTCGAGCGCATGGCGCATGGACTCGGCAAGGCCGAACAGCAGGAACGCGATCACGATCGAGGCGATCGTGAAGAAGGTTCTCAGCTTCTTGCGGCGCAGGCTGGCGGAGAGCAGCGGCAGGTACTTGCCGATCATGCCGTGTCCTCGCGCAGCAGGCCCTTGTCGAGGTGCACGATGCGGTGCGCGCGCTCCGCCGCGTGCGGGTCGTGCGTGACCATGATGACAGTCTTGCCGTACTCGCGATTCAGGGCCTGCAGGAGGTTCAGGATCTCGTCGCCGGAGCGGCGGTCGAGGTCCCCGGTCGGCTCGTCGCAGAGCAGCAGTGTCGGGTCGGTGACGATCGCGCGCGCGATGCCGACCCGCTGCTCCTGCCCTCCCGAGAGCTCGCGGGGCCGGTGCTTGGCGCGGTCGGAGAGGCCCACGAGCCTGAGTGCCGCCGCGACCCGCCTGGCGCGCTGCTCGCGGCTAAGGTCCTTGAGGAGCAGCGGCAGTTCGACGTTGCGTTCCGCGCTCAGCACCGGCAGCAGGTTGTACATCTGGAACACGAAGCCCACGTGGTCGGCCCGCCAGTGTGCGAGGGCGGCGTCGCCGAGACGATCGACGCGCAGGCCCTCGACCTCGAGTTCGCCGGCGTTCGGCCGGTCGATCCCGCCGATCAGGTTGAGCAGGGTCGACTTGCCCGAGCCGGACGGACCCATGAGCGCCACGAAGTCGCCGGCCTCGATGTCGAGCGACAGGCCGTCCAGCACGCGCACGACCTCGGCCCCGCGCCGGTACTCCTTGACGAGGTCGCGGATGCGGACGATCGGCCGGCCCACGCTCACGCGCCCTTGAGATCCACGGACGCGCCGTCCCGCAGCCGGCGCGGAGGATCGATCACCACTGACTCGCCGCCGTCGAGGCCCTTCAGCGCCGGATAGCCGTCCGACGTTTCCTTGCCGAGTTCAACCGCGCGCTTCTCCACCTTCCCATCGCGCACGACCCACACGAAAGCAGCCTTGCCGTCGCGCACCACCGCTTTCGCCGGCACCACGGGGTGCGCCGCGGCCGCCTTGCCGGGCGCCTCGAGGAATCGGACCTTGATGCCCATGTCGGGCAGGATGCGCGTATCGAGCTGGTCAAAGGCGATGCGCACGCGGACCGTCGCCTTCTGCCTGTCCGCCGTCGGCACGATGCTGATGACGTGGCCGGGGATGGTCCAGTCGGGGTAGGCATCCAGCACGGCAGCCACCTCCTGCCCGTCGTGCACGCGGTTGATGTAGGCCTCGTTCACGTCCACCTCGATCTCGCGCGACTCCATGTCCACGATCGTGGCGATGCCGGTGCGGGTGAATCCGCCGCCAGCGGACATCGGCGAGACCGTTTCACCGGGCTGCGCATCCTTGGAGATCACGACGCCCGCGAAGGGCGCGCGGATCGCGAGGTCGTCGAGTCCCTGCCGCGCGAGCGCAACACGGCTCCGGGCCACTTCAACCTCCGCATTCGCGGCCGCGAGGCGTGCCTCGAGTGCTGCGACCTCCGCCTCGGAGCCGTCGAGCACGCTCTGCGAGACCAGCTTCCGCTCGACCAGGGTCGTGTTTCGCGCGAGCGTGCGGCGCGCGTCATCCAGCCTCACCTCGATTTCGCGCAGACCGCTGCGCGCCGCCTCGAGGCCCCGGGCCGCAACCTCGTACTCCGCCCGCGACGTCGAAGGGTCGAGCCGCGCCAGCACCTGGCCCGGCTGCACACTGGCGCCCTCCTCGAAGAGCACCTCGTCGATTCGACCGGTGACCTTGGAACTCACCGTCGCGAGCCGGCGGGCCACGACGTAGCCGGACGCATTCAGGACCGCCCCGTCGGACGCGCCCGCCGGCGCCTCGACCACGGTCGTGTGCACCGGCACGGGCGAGCTCACCATCCGCCAGCCGATCAACACCGCCAGGACCGCGGCAACGACGGCAGCGAGCTTCCAGCGCCTGCGACCGGAACCTGACTCCCGGTACCGGTCCGGGTCCGAATCGCGGTCGAGCCGCAGGCTCTCCAGGGCAGTCTTGTCCAGCGACATCGAAGATCCCGTTGCCAGAGTGTTACGGGCAGCGTGGCTGCGCGCGGGTGGCTAGAATGCGCACCACGGCGCGGAGCCCAGCATGCGCCGCGAATTTTCGAACCTTATCACAGCGACACTTTCATGACCCTGCCGCTGGCGGACATCGGCCTCAACCTCGCCCACGACAGCTTCGACCGCGACCGCGACGAGGTGATCGCCGCGGCGGTCGCGGCGGGCGTCGGCCACATGGTGATCACTGGAAGCACGCTCGCGAGCACGCGCGCGGCCATCGAACTAGCCCGGGCCGCGCCCGCGATGTTCCGCGCGACCGCAGGCATTCACCCGCACCATGCGCGGGAGTTTCACGACGCCGACGTCGCGGAGCTGCGCCGCCTGATGCTGGCGCCGGAGGTCGGGGCGGCCGGTGAATGCGGTCTCGACTACTTCCGCAACTTCTCGCCACACGCGGACCAGGTGCGGGTGTTTCGTCTCCAGCTGGAACTCGCGGCCGAGACGGGCAAGCCGGCGTTCCTGCACCAGCGTGATGCGCACGACACGTTCATGGCGATCCTCCGCGACTATCGGCCTCGACTCCGCGCGGGCGTGGCGCACTGCTTCACGGGGGACGAGCGCGAACTCCGCGACTACCTGTCGCTGGGCCTGTCCATCGGCATCACCGGCTGGATCTGCGACGAGCGCCGCGGCCACCACCTGCGCGAGATCGTCAGGCTGATCCCGCTCGATCGACTGATGCTGGAAACCGACGCCCCGTACCTGCTGCCGCGCGACCTCGTACCGCGACCGAAGTCGCGGCGCAACGAGCCACGCTACCTTCCGCACATCCTGCAGACGGTAGCCGACTGCCGGGGCGAGCCCACAGCGACCGTCGTCGAAGCAACAACGCGAAATGCCCTCGCCTTCTTCGGCTTCCCGGCCTGACGGCACCCGTAGCGAATCGTTTTGTTACTTTAGATATATTACGCAACTCACTGTTTTAGATAAGTATATGAACAACACGAAAGCGCGAGCCCTGATCAATTCAGCCTGGGACGAGTCCATCGTTCCGACGCTCATGGAATACATCCGCATCCCGAACAAGTCGCCGTGTTTCGATGCCGACTGGGAAGCTCGCGGCCACATGGAAGCCGCGGCGCAACTCATGCGTCGCTGGGCCGAGGCGAACGCACCCGAGGGTGCGCGCGTCGAGCTGCTGAAGCTCGCGGGCCGCACGCCGCTGCTGCTCGTCGACGTGCCGGGACAGACGGCAGACTGCGTCCTGATGTACGGGCACCTGGACAAGCAGCCGGAGTTCACCGGCTGGTCCAGCGGACTCGATCCCTGGACGCCGGTGCTGCGGGACGGAAAGCTCTACGGCCGCGGCGGCGCCGACGACGGCTACGCGATTTTCGCCTCGCTCACCGCGATCCGCGCACTGCGCGACCAGGGCATCCCGCACGGCCGCTGCGTGATCCTGATCGAGGCCAGCGAAGAAAGCGGCAGCCCGGACCTCGTGCATCACCTCGAGGCGCTCGGCGACCGCATCGGCTCGCCCACGCTCGTCGTGTGCCTCGACGCCGAATGCGGCAACTACGAGCAGCTCTGGTGCACCACCTCCCTGCGGGGCAATCTCATCCTGACGCTGCGCGTGGACGTGCTGACCGAGGGCGTCCACTCCGGCACGGCCAGCGGCATCGTTCCGTCGAGCTTCCGCGTCATTCGCGACCTGCTCGCCCGAGTCGAGGACGCGAACTCCGGGGCGATCCTTCTCGAGGAATTGAACCTGCCCATCCCGCCGGACAGACTGGCCCAGGTTCGCGCTGCCGCCGATGTGCTCGGCAATTCCGTGTTCGAGAAGTTCCCGTTCCCACCCGGCATGCGGGCGATATCGAACGACCCCTACGAACTCGTGCTGAACAACACCTGGCGGCCGACCCTCAGCATCACCGGTGCGGACGGCATCCCGGCCTGCCGGGATGCGGGCAACACGCTGCGCCCGCAGACGACGCTCACGCTGTCGTTCCGCCTGGCGCCGGCCATGGATCCCGAGCAGGCTGCCGTCATAGTGCGCGCCGCGCTGGAGCGGGACCCGCCCTACGGCGCGCGCGTCACGGCGACAGTGGAGTCCTCCATGGGGGGCTGGAACGCGCCTGCCGTCGCGCCGTGGCTCGAGGCCTCGATGCACGCGGCGTCACGCGAGTTCTTCGGGCGCGACGCCATGTACATGGGCACGGGTGGCAGCATCCCGTTCATGGGCTTGCTCGGGGAGAAGTTCCCGCAGACACAGTTCCTGGTCACCGGACTGCTCGGCCCCCAATCAAACGCGCACGGGCCCAACGAATTCCTGCACGTCGAGACAGCAAAACGCCTGACCGCCTGCGTGGCGCGGGTGATCGCCGATCACGCCGCCCGGAAATAGGCGAGAGATAGGGGACATTCTCCTTTTTCGGGAGAGATAGGGGACATTCTCCTTTTTCGGGAATTGGCCGGCAGGTGCCAAGCACCTGTTTCTACAGCCCGTATCTTCGAGAAAGGAGAATGTCCCCTACCCGACCTGGGGATTCGGCTGGGCCGCCCTCGTGACCTGCTCCCAGAGCGGGGCGAATGCCGCAGCAGCACCGCCGGGGATGCGCTCCACGACGGGAAATTCGTCCTGCAGCGCATCGAGCCGCAGTACCACGTCCGGTCGACCCTTGGGAAATTCACCGCGCATCGAGAACACGATACGTCCCTCGACAGGAACCTCGCCGGCCAGATGTCGCACCGCCGCCATACGGTCGTAGAGCATCGGCAGCGGGTTCGTAAACGTGAAGTGCCGCTTGGGTCCGAAGACCGACCACTGCTCCATCTTTTCGCCCGCGAAGATGACGCCCTCGACGTCGAAGAGATCGATCACCAGCAGTCCGCGCTGCGTGAGCAGCAGGTAGTTGACGTGAATCTGCTCGCCGGTACCAGTAGGCATGAGAACGTTGCGCAGCTCCTCGAACGCAACCGACGAGATCACGTTGTCGATCGCGCGACGCGCGCGACGCTGCCGGATCAGTTCACGGACGAAATACGCCGCGACCGCAATCGCCCCCAGGGCGAACAGCACCCAGAGCCAGGCTGGCAATCCCAGAATCATGTTCATGACACCCCCATGAGAACGCGCCGCAAGTCGTCGAGGCGCGGCTCGACGACCGTCTGCACCGACGGCAGCGAAAGAAGGGCCGCGAGGGCCGACGGAATCGGTACCGTGGTGCCAATCAGCGGCTCGACGATGTCGTTGAACTTCGCCGGGTGGGCGGTCGCCACCAGCACCCATCGTCGGCGGGTCCTCTCCCGATCTAACCGGCGGTACACGCACGCGGCCGTCGCGGTGTGCGGGCACCAGGTCCGGCCCAGTTCGGCGTGATCGCGCCGGATCGAGTCGCGTATCTCGTCATCGCTCACCGCCTGCGCGGTCAGCCGGCCACGCAGGTCCTGCCAGTCCGGAAAGAGCCAGCGCAGCCGTTCCACGTTGCTCGGGTTGCCGACATCCATGGCGGACGCGAGCGTCGCCACGCTCGTGCGCGGGCGCCATTCGCCCGTCCTCAGGAATTCCGGCACCGTCACGTTCGCATTGCTCGCCAGCACGATCTCCCCGATCGGAAACCCGAGCTCGCGGGCCCAGACGCAGGCGAGCGCGTTGCCCAGGTTTCCCGTGGGAATGATGTAGTTCGGGGCCCGCCCGTCCGCGCGCGAGAGCGCGAGACTGCTGCTGGCGTAGTAGACCATCTGCGGCAGCAACCGTCCGACGTTGATGCTGTTCGCCGAAGAGAGCTGCAGGTCCCGGGCGAGTGCCGGGTCCACGAACGCGTCCTTCACCATCCGCTGACAGTCGTCGAACGTTCCATTCACTGCCAGCGTGCGGACGTTGCGCCCCCAGCACGCGAGCTGCTTCTCCTGCCGCTGCGACACCAGGCCCCGCGGATAGAGCACGACGACGTCCACCCAGGGCCGGTCGTAGAACGCCGAGGCCACCGCGCCGCCGGTGTCCCCCGACGTCGCCACGAGGATCGTGAGTTTTCGCGGATCCGGGCGCGGGATACGTTCCAGGGATGCCGCGAGGAATCGTGCGCCAAAGTCCTTGAAGGCTGCCGTCGGCCCGTGGAATAGCTCGAGCACGGACAGGGGGCCCGCAGCGCCGCGAACCTCGACGAGCGGTGCGGGAAAAGAGAACGCATCCGCGGCAGCAGCCGGCAGGACGTCCGCCATGACGTCTCCCTCGGAGAACGGCCGCAACATGCGGGTCGCGAGTTCGGCGAGGGACGCGCACCCGGCCAGTCCAGCCGTATCGAGTGTCGGCAGCGTCTCGGGCACGTACAGGCCGCCGTCCTGCGCCAGCCCGCGCGAAATAGCCGCGCCGAGGCCGACGGAATGCGAACCGTCCCGGGTGCTCAGGAACCGCATCAGTCGTCCACCACCCTCGCGCCCTCACGCCCGATGTCGGACACCCAGCTGTCGGTCTCGAGCCCGTGACGGAGGAAGGCGGCAACCATTTCCGAGCGCACGCTTTCCGCATCGGCCTCCTCGGCCCAGGCGAACACCGTAGGCCCGGCCCCGGAGATCGAACAGCCGATCGCGCCGGCACGGAGCGCGCCCTGCTTCACCTCGACGAATCCGGGAATGAGCGCCTGACGCTGCGGCTCGATCACGACGTCGAGCAGCGACTCCCGCATCAGCGCCAGGTCCGACGTATAGCAGCCGGCCAGGAAGCCGGCGAGGTTGGCCTGCTGCCAGATGAAGTCGGGCAGCTCGACGGTCTTCCTCAGGATGGCGCGGGCCTCTCGTGTCGCCAGCACCATGTGCGGATGCACGATCACGCAGCGCACGCTGTCCGGGACGGGGATCTGCTTCACGTGCGGGTTGTCGATGCCAACCGTCAGGACCAGTCCTCCGAAGAGACTGGGCGCGATGTTGTCCACGTGTACGGATCCGCTCGCCACCGCCTCGCCCTTCATCGCGAACTTGAGCAGCCGCAACCGATCGAGCGGCTCGTCCACCAGTGCGGCGGCCGCCACCACGGCCGCGACGGCAGAGGCCGCCGAACCGCCGAGTCCCGATCCCAGCGGGATCCCCTTCTCGATGTCGAGCTCGAAGCCGAACGGCAATTCGAGCTCCCGCTGCATCGTGAGCACCGCCATGCCCGCGGTGTTCTTCTCCGCGGCGAGCGGCAGGTCCCGCACCACGCCGGTGATCGAGCGGATCACCACACCCGGCTCGGCGCGCCGCGTCGCCCTGACGCGATCCCCGAGCGCGCCCACCGCGTGCCCGAGCACGTCGAACCCGACCGCCACGTTGCCGACGCTGGCGGGCGCAAACGCGGTCGCGCTGGCGCGCGTACCGCTCACAGCTTGGCCCCGAGGTAGGCGCAGACGCGCAGCAGGTCGGCGAACACGCCCGCCGCGGTCACGGCCGGACCGGCGCCCGGCCCCTGCACGATCAGCGGGTTCGTGTCGTAGCGTGCGGTCTGGAAGCGCACGATGTTGTCCGTCAGCGCGATGTTGGCGAACGGATGCGAGACCGGCAGTTCCACGAGGCCGACCTGCGCGCGCCCGTCCACGCCCACCGAACCGACGTAGCGCAGCACATGCCCTCGTGTGCGCGCGGCCTGAAGGCGCGCGAGCATCGGCTCGTCGAACTCGACGAGACGGGCGAGAAACTCGTCGATTCCGCACTTCGTGAGTGCCGTCGGCACGAGGCTCTCGACCTCGACGTCCGTCATCTCGAGCCGGAGCCCCATCTCGCGAGCGAGGATGATGAGCTTGCGGGCTACGTCCATGCCCGAGAGATCGTCGCGCGGATCCGGCTCCGTGTAGCCGAGCGCCTTCGCCTGCCTCACGATCGACGAGAAGGACTGGCTGCCGTCCCAGGTGTTGAAGAGGTAGGCGAGCGTGCCGGAGAACATGCCCTCGATGCGCCGGATCTCGTCGCCCGTTTCGCGCAGGTCGCGCAGCGTCTGGATCACCGGGAGCCCGGCGCCGACCGTCGCTTCGTAGAGGTAGTGGGATCCGGCCGCGCGGCGCGCGTCCCGCATGCGCTCGTAGTACTCGAAGCCCGCGCTGTTCGCCTTCTTGTTCGGCGTGACGATGTGGATGCCCTCGGACAGCCAGTGCGCGTAGCGGCTGGCGACCTCCGCGCTCGCGCTGCAGTCGATGATCACCGCGTGGGGGAACTGGTCTGCGTGAACATGGTCGGCGAAGCGCTCGAGGTCCACCGGCCCCTCGCCCGCCTTGTATTCGTCGCGCCAGCGCTTGAGGTCCATGGCACCCTGCGTGAGCCGCATGGCCTTCGAGCCCGCGATGCCGCGCACCCGCAGGTCCAGCTTGAAGTCCCGCGCCAGGCGCTCGACCTGCGAGGCGACCTGGTCGAGGAGCGCGCCGCCGACGAGCCCCGGCCCGATCAGTCCAATGGATACCGTGTGGGCGGACAGATAGAAGCTCGAGTGCACCGCGCGCAGTGCGCGCGCGCTGCTGCGGCCGTCGATCACCACCGAGATGTTGCGCTCCGAGGCGCCCTGCGCGATCGCGCGGACGTTCACGCCGCCCGCGCTGAGAGCGCCGAAGACCTGGGCCGCGACGCCGTGCGCGCCGGCCATGCCGTCACCTACGACCGCGAGGATGCTGCAGCCGTGGTTGACCCCGATGCTCTGGATCTGGCCCTCGCGCAGTTCCGGGTCGAACGCGCGCCGCACGACGCGCTCGGCACGTTCGGCCTCGACCTCGGGGACGGCGAAGCAGATCGAGTGCTCGGAGCTGCCCTGCGAGATCAGGATCACGGAGATCCGCTCTTCGCGCAGCGCGCCGAACAGGCGATGCGCCGTGCCCGGCACGCCGATCATGCCGGCGCCCTCGAGGTTGATGAGCGCAATCTTCTCGACGGTCGTGATGCCCTTGACCAGTGGGGTCGGCGCCGTTCGGTCCTGGATCACCGTGCCGGCCTTCTCGGGCGCGAACGTGTTCCGGATCCAGATCGGGATGCGCTTCTGGACCGCGGGTGCCATGGTCTGCGGGTGGATGACCTTGGCGCCGAAGTACGCGAGTTCCATCGCCTCGTTGTAGGAGAGCGCCTCGATGACCTGCGCTTCCGGCACGAGGCGCGGGTCGGCACTCAGCACGCCGTCCACGTCCGTCCAGATGACGATCTCGCCCGCGTCTAGCAGCGAGCCGAAGATGGATGCGGAGAAGTCGCTGCCGTTGCGTCCGAGGGTGGTCTGCAGCCCCTGGGTGTCCGTGGCGATGAAACCCGTGACCACCAGTGTGCCGGTGAAATCCGGCGCGACCTGCAGCTGCAGGTTGTCGCGCGACTGCTCCCAGCGAATTCCAGGCCCGAGCGGGCCCCACTCGACCAGCAGGACCTTCCGGGCGTCCAGCCACTGCACCCGGCCGCTCGATGCGCCGCGAACGCGGAGCAGCCGCTCGAACAGGCGCGTCGACCACAGTTCGCCGTAGCCGGAAATCAGGTCCCGGAGCGTCGTCGAGGCCGAGCGCACCAGGCGCACCGCCTGGAGGATGCCGGCGATGTCCTGGCAGTCATGGTCGAGCTGCACGATGAATTCGTCGCCCGTCGGCCCGTCGAGCAGTTCGTGGGCCATGCCCACGTGCCGCATTCGCAGTTCCTCGATCCGGTCTTCAAGAGAGGGGTCCTGGCGCTCGGCCAGGGCAACGAGGCCCAGGAGGGCGTCGGTGACGCCCCGGCAGGCCGACAGGACGACCGCCTTCCGCGTCACGGGATCGGTCTCGACGATCTTCGCGACCTGCCGCATACAGGCGGCGTCCGCGACGCTCGACCCGCCGAACTTGTGAACTTTCCAGGCTTCCACGATTACAGGCTCCATTGCGGGCGCCCACGCAGGCACGCCGACCGATCGCCCGCAGGCGACGGGTCAGGCCGGGCGTGGTCTGACGGGGGACACCTCGGTTTCGGTGCAAGTCACTGTATCTTCTTGCAGCGCGGCAGGCAAACTAGGCGGCCATGAGTGACCCTGCTTGTCCCGGACTGCACGCGGCCGTCCTCGCGGCCGGACCTTCGACCCGTTTCGGCAGCCCCAAGCAACTGATCCGTCTGGCCGGCACGCCCGTCCTGCACTGGGCCGTCTCGAATGCCGCCCGGGCGGCAGGGTACTCGGTCAGCGTCGTGCTCGGCGCCGGTGCCGGCGAAATCGCCCCCATGCTGCGCCGCTCAGGAGCCTCTGTGGTCGTCAACCGGGGCTGGCGGGAGGGACTGGCAAGCTCGGTGCGATCAGCCGTAAACGCCGTGCCACCGGGCTCCGAAGGGCTGCTGCTCATGCTTGCCGACCAGGTCGCCGTGACGGCTGACGATCTCAGGCGCCTGGCGGCCGCGTGGAGGCGACATCCCGTGCTGATCGCAGCAGCACTCTTCGACGGCGCACCGGGACTCCCGGCGATCTTCCCCGGCTGGGCGTTCCCCGACCTGCTCGGCCTGCGCGGCGAGAGCGAGCCCAGGATCGTGATTCACCGGCATTCGGACCGCGTGGTGCGCATCCCGATGCCGTCCGCCACGCTCGACGTGAACACCCCCGAGGACCTGCTCAAGATCGAAGCACGCGGCCCGGGTCGCGCCGAAACCTGATCCGACTTATCATTTCCAGCACGAGTCGAGGCCCGTTTGAGAAATGCGTCGTGGTTCTGGAAGGGCGCGGTCGAAGGCCGTCGCCGCGACGCCTACACTTGAGGCCGTACCTGAAACTGGAGATCCTGGGCATGCGTCGAATCCCGATCCTGGCGTGCGTCACCGCGGCCGCATCCCTGCTGTGCGCAGGGCAGGCGAGCGCGGGCGCAGTGAGCAATTTGTACCGCGGTGGCGTCTTCAACCTCCCGTGGAGCGCGAACAAGGGCGCCATCCAGGCCCAGTACCCGGGCGGCAAGTGGGACCTGGACGACAAGGGACACGACCGCTATTGCGCTGCGAGCCGGCAGACGCTCCTGAAGCTCCCTCCCCCGCATCAGAGCCGCACGCTCTGCTTCCTGATCGGAACGGACGGCACGCTGGCGAGTGCCACGGCGGTCATGGATGCCTCGCTGCCGTCGCTGCTCGCAATCGTGAATCGATCCCGCACGACGTTCGGCGATTTTGACGCCGTGGTGCGCGACCAGCAGGCGATCCAGTCGCACTCTACCGCCATGCTCTGGACCAGCGACTCGCCCTACGTGGTCCGGGTGCTGAGCGAGAACGACTCCGACGGCCGTCCCGTGGCCGTGACGTACACGGTGGCCGACGAAGCCAACCTGTACACCGGCGGGGCCTCGAAAGTCTCCAACGTCCCGAATTCGAAATAGCGGCGCACGGCCGGGCGGAGGCGCCCGGCCCTACCCGCCCCGCCCACGGCGGCGCGGCGACACCCTATCCGGCCGGGTCACCCGGCGTGGACTTGGGCAGGTAATCCCGGAACGCGTCCATTTCCTTCCACGCTGGCACGGGCGGCTCGTGACCGGCCGCCGGCGCGTAGGCCGAGATCTCTTCGAGAGACATCCGGTGGATGTAGCGCGGGCAGTTCGGGAAGACGTGCTGCGCACGCACGCGCACCACCAGCTGCGCGCCTTCGAAGCCTGCGAGCAACGGGTCCGCAAAGTCGATGGACGCGACCCCGTTCACCCGGAGCCGCTTCGGCTTCTCGAAATCCATGAATAGCAGGCCGACCCTTGGGTTGCGCAGGACGTTTCCCAGGCTCTTGAACATCCCGTTTCCGTCGTAGCTCGGAAACGCGAGCGTGTCGTTCGACACTACGCGCACGAAGCCGGGCCGGCCGCCCTTGTACGAGCAGTCCGGCCACCCTTCCGCATCGGCCGTCGCCAGGAAGAACATCGGGCGACTCTCGATGAACTCGCGGTCCTCCTGCGTGAACTGCACCCGGTGCAGGATCTCGATCAGGCGGTCCGCAATACGTCGCGAATCGAAGTGGTCCTGCAGGGAGCGGCTGCCGTCGTGATACATCGGACACCTCGGGCGCGCGGCCTGCGAGCGAATCCGAGTGTACGCCGACAGGATTATCGTCGCCGCTGCGAGACCGTGGCGATTCATGTGAACGTTGAAGCGGCCCCGGTCGGGGCCGCTTCCAACGTCGTCGAGGGCGCTTGACGGCGCCCTACTTGATCAGCGTGACGTGGCCGGTGAGTTCCTTACGCCGCGCGCCGTTTGCGGACGAGCAGGAGGTCACCATGACGTCCTTCATCACGTAGCGCTGGCCCTGCCCCGACAGCGTCACCTCGTCGTAGTGCTCGCCAGGCGTGCAAGCGGCCCGGCTGGTCTTGCCGGTCGATGCCTTGGTCGGCGACTCGCGATAGGTCACGGTAACCGTGGCCATGTCGCCGACTTTCGGCGACGCCGTGGCACCGACCGGGCTCCCGGCGGCTGCCGCAGCCGTCTTGCCAGTCGACACCTTGGTCGGTGACTCGCGCACCGCCTGCTCGGTCGCGGGCTGGGCGCCGGCCGCGGTGACCGACATGTCCTGCATGCTCACCT
Source organism: uncultured Gammaproteobacteria bacterium (assembly GCA_963706755.1). GTDB lineage: Bacteria > Pseudomonadota > Gammaproteobacteria > Steroidobacterales > Steroidobacteraceae > RPQJ01. The sequence continues at coordinate 69,100 of CAVPNH010000011.1, read as the reverse complement.
TGCCGGCGCTGAGGCCGGCGGACCCCACGCTCGTCGGGTTGCTCGCGCCCCACGAGAACGAGGAGATCTCGATCGTCTGGGACGCGGCGCCCGTACCGGACTCGGCTGCGGCGCCCTTGATCTCGAGCAGGTAATCGCTCGCGGCCATGGCCGACGCCGCCGAAATCGCCAGGGCGGAGGCCACGGCAAGTCTCACCACTGTATTTATGGTCACTGATCCTCTCCCACCTGAAATAAGAAGTCCGGAGTCTCGCACGGCCGGGCACGAGACACTGTGACGTCCTGCAGAATCTGCCCCGACACCCGGTTCCCCTGGGACCACGTCTGCCCACTTGCATCCCGGCCTGCGCGCAGCCAATCTGGGCGCCGAATGCACTGCAACAATCCGACAGGAATTACCCCATGAATGGCGCACAGTCGCTGATCCAGACGCTTGCAAACTGCGGCGTGGAAGTGTGTTTCGGCAACCCCGGCACGTCGGAGATGCACTTCGTTGCGTCGCTGGACTCCACACCCGAGATGCGGGCGATCCTGTGCCTGTTCGAAGGCGTCGCCACCGGAGCCGCCGACGGTTACGGCCGCATGGCCGGCAAGCCCGCCGCGGTACTGCTGCACCTGGGCCCCGGCCTCGCGAACGGGCTCGCGAACCTGCACAACGCACGTCGCGCTTCCACGCCCATCGTGAACGTCGTCGGAGACCACGCGACCTATCACCTGCAGTACGACGCCCCGCTCACCTCTGACATCGTCGGATTTGCGCGCCCCGTGTCATCGTGGATCTGCGAGTCGAAGAGCGCCCGTACCGTCGGCGCCGACGCGGCGCGAGCGGTGCAGGCCGCCTGCGCCGCGCCCGGCGGCGTCGCCACGCTGATACTCCCGGCGGATACCGCCTGGAACGAGGCGAGCCACGCGGCCGAGCCCCTGCCCCAGATCGGGCCGTCCGTGGCGCCGGCCGCCGCGATCGACGAAGCCGCGAAACTGCTGCGGAACGGCAAGCGCACCGCCCTGCTGCTGCGCGGCAAAGCGCTGCGTGGCGCGGGCCTGGAGGCGGCCGGGCGCATCGCGGCCAGGACCGGCGCCCGGCTCCTGTCCGACACGTTCGCGCCGCACGCGGAAGCCGGTGCCGGACGCGTCCCCGTGGAGCGCCTGCCCTACTTCGCCGAACAGATCGTCGACACGCTGAGCAAGGTCGAACAGATGATCCTGGTCGGATCGAAGCCCCCCGTGTCGTTCTTCGCCTATCCCGGCAAGCGCAGCTGGTGCGCGCCGGACGGCTGCCAGTTCGCGCAACTCGCGCACGAGCACGAGGACGGCGTCCAGGCGCTCGAGGCCCTCGACGCGGCGCTCGGCGGCATGGCACCGGACGTTGCGCACATTCCGCTCCTGCTGCCCGACCTGCCGAAGGGCCCGCTGAATGCGCTCGCGGTCGCACAGGCCATCACGCACCTGACGCCCGAGCACGCGATCCTCGCCGACGAGTCCGCAACCTCCGGGTTGCAGCTCGCAATGATGATGGCCCGCGCACGGCCGCACGATCAGCTCGCGATCACCGGCGGCTCGATCGGCCTCGGCCTGCCGATGGCCCTCGGGGCGGCGATCGCCTGCCCGGAGCGCAAGGTGGTCTGCACGCACGGCGACGGCGGTGCGGCCTACACGATGCAGGCACTCTGGAGCATGGCACGCGAGAAGCAGGACGTCACGGTCGTGATCTACGCGAACCGCTCCTACGCGATCCTGAACATCGAACTGCAGCGGGTTGGTGCCCTCGGCGCTGGACCGAAAGCACTGTCCATGCTCGACCTGCACAATCCGGAGATGAACTGGACGAAGATCGCCGAAGGCCTCGGTGTCGAGGCCAGCCGCGCCACGACGGCCGAGGAATTCAACGCACAGTACGCCTCCGCGATGAAGCAGCGCGGACCGCGCCTGATCGAGGCGATGATCTGAACGGCTGGCGCCTCAGCGGCCAGACCCGCTCCGGGCGTCGCGACCTCCGCGCACTCTATGGCGCCGCGCCGCGCCGTCGAGACCACGCCCGGCGACGACGACGGAGCCGTCATCATGTAGAGCGTTCGGCGGTCCGTATCACCGAGCATGCAGGCAAAGCAGGGCTGCGACGTAATGACGGTTGCGACGATCCCGCCGCCCGGAGCCACGAGCACGCACTCCGGGGCGATGGCGTTCGCCACCCAGATATGCCCGTTCGCGTCGAGGCAGATGCCATCCGGCGCGCAGCGTCCGAGCGCTGCCCAGACCCGCCGGTTGGAAAGCGTCCCATCCGGCCCGAGGTCGAAGGCAGTGAGGCGCATCGCGAGAGTCTCCGCGACGACCAACGTCCGCCCGTCGGGAGTGATGACGGAGCCGTTTGGGAAATGCAGGTCCGACGCGGCTTTGTGGACCCGCGCCGTCCGGCATCCACCCGGGCCAGCGTCGCGGTCGGGTGGTCCGCCAGCACGTTTTCCACTCCGCGCGCCTGCATCGCACCGTCAAGGTCGAAGCCGAAATTGCCGACGTAGGCCCGGCCTTGGCCGTCCACGACCATGTCGTTGGCATGGTAGGCCGCGATTCGCGGAGAGGTCGGCGTGCACCTTGAGGCCGTCCGGGTCGAGTCGCAGGACCTGCCGGCGGTGCATCGCCACCACGAGCAAGCGCCCGTCCGGCAGCCAGCCGAGTCCCGACGGGTGATCGTCCATGACGAGTTCCGTGCGAACCTCGCCATCGGCGCCCAGCGACTTGACTGCATGATCGTAGAAATCGCTGAACCAGAGTCGCCCGGCGTGCCAGCGCGGCCCTTCGCCGAAATGCAGCCCTGTGGCCATGACCTGCGCGGCGACAGTGTTTCGGTCAGCCTCGCTCATTGGCTACTCCGCATGCCGCTCGCTTCCAGCAATCGGGCCCTGCGCTCGAGGCTCGCCTGCGGCCAGTATTGCCTGCGGTCGTAGTACTCGGGCACGGCGGGCACGTCAGCTCGTAACGCACGCTCCCGCAGGTACAGCGGCCCGTCAACGGATGCTCCAGGTCGTGCATCATGGCTTCAGCAGGACCTTGCCGAAGTTCCTGCGGTCCTGCAGGTAGTGGTGTGCGGCAGGCGCCTGCTCGAACGTGAACACCTGGTCGACGACCGGCGCGAACGTGCCGTCGTCGACGAGCCGGATGATCTCCTCCATGTCACCGTACGTGCGCCCCGTTTCGGGGAACAGCCGTCCCATGTTGAGCCCGAGGACCCCGCGATTCGAGTTCAGCAGCGACAGGGAATAGAAGAATGGAAACTGGATCGCGCCCTTGATCATGGCCGACAGGCTCCGGGTCTTGCGCACGACCAGGTCTCCGACGCCGAACATGAACAGGCGGCCCAGCGGGGCGAGGCACCGGAAGCTCTTTCGAAACGATTGACCACCCTGGGTATCGAGCACGATGTCCACACCGCGGCCGCCGGTGAGCTTCATGACCTCGGCTTCGAAGTCCTGCGTGCGGTAGTCGATGCAGTGTGCGTAGCCGATCGCCTCGAGCCTCGCGTGCTTGCCGGCGCTGGCCGTGCCGATCGCGACGGCGCCCCGCCACTTGCAGATCTGCAGCGCGGCGATGCCGACCCCTCCGCCGGCCGAGTGGATCAGCACCGTGTCGCCGGCCCGGACGCCGCCCTGCCTCACCAGCATGGTCCACGCCGTGGCGTAATTCACCGGGATGGCCGCCGCGACGTCGAACGACATCCCGTCGGGCAGTTTGTGCACCCACGTGGGCTCCGCGAGCACGACGTCGCTGTAGCCGCCGAAGTGTGTCAGCGACAACACACGATCCCCGACTGCGAAGCCGCTCACGCCCTCGCCGACCTGATCGACGATGCCGGCCACCTCGTAGCCAACCACGCAGGGCGTGGGCGGTGCATCCGGGTACTGGCCCATGCGCGCCTGGATGTCGGCAAAGTTCACGCCGGAATAGGCAACGCGAATGCGCACCTGCCCCGGGCCCGCGGTCGGGTCCGGTGCCTCGCGCACCTGCAGCGTTTCCGGCGCGCCAGCCGCGCTGATCCACACCTGTTTCATGCTGTCTCCTCTCGTGTGTCGCCGTCGTGGTGTGGTGACAGTCTAAGTCTCTAATCTCGCGAATGTCCTGCGGCCATGCACCGCGCTCGCGTCCTGCGAGATCCTGGAATGGAGACCCCGGCACGAGGCCGGGGTCTCTTACCGCATCACGTTCGTCCCACAGGCTGGCGGGCGCGGCCGCCCTGGCTGCCGCCTAGTAGCTGTCGAAGCCCGACCGGCTCACATTGGTGCTGCACGCCGCAAGGCGCGCATTCAGCGTTGCCGGCACGGAGTCGGCATTCGCCAGCGCGTCCCGCCACGTGTCCCATGCCTTGCCGAACGCCGCGGCGTTTGCACTGCGACCGACCCAGAACATCGTGTCGAGGGTGGCCCGCTGCACCGGCATCAGGACCTCGGCCTTGTAGCCGTTGGCGGCTCCCCACACGTTGAAGTCCTTGAGGATCCCGAGGTAACTCGAGAACGTGCAGCCCTGGTTCAACTTGACCTCGATGACGTCGGGGTGGTCGGCAATTGATGTCATGGGCATGATCAGCGGCATTGCTGCCAGCAATCATTTCATCGCTGATTCCCCCCTGTCTGTTGTGACTCATCTCGCCCGACGGTCGCTCTCGCTGTCGCCGGGTCGAGGATACTTTAGGCTGATCGTGTGTCATTCGCCGCAAAGCAAAACGGCCCCGTCGGGGCCGTCTGCTTCGAGTGCGTTGGCAGCGGGGGGCTCGACCGCTCCAGCGCGGTCCGGCGTCCTAGTGATGGTCCTCGTGTTCACCGTCGTCTTCGTCGTCGCCTTCGTGGTCGTCATCGCCACCACGGCAACTCCGTCCGAAGTCGGGACCGATCACCGGCAGGACGCTGAACGACTGCCAGACCGCTGGCTGGCTGCCGACCACTGCTGCCGTATTCGCTTGCAGCTGATCGTAGGTATAGGACGGAATCCCGTACGTCGTGACCGTCAATGCCTTGCTGTCGCGATCGACGTTGAACTCCGTCCAGCCGTAGATGTGGGTCGCGACATATCCGCCGAACGAAGACGACACCTGGATAGGCGAGTTCGTCAGGCCGACCGGGTCATAACCCAGCTGCGAGGTCTGGCCGTTGACGAGCAACTCGATGAAGTTGTCCTTGCCGAGTCCCGGGTACGTCGGAAGGCTGTCGTAGTACGCCTTCTCCCCGGTCGAAATGAACCCCAGCTGCGCCGCGAGCCCGGCCACCGTCGGCCCGAACGGCTCCTCGAATGCGACCGCACCCGTCGAGATCTCGAACGTACCCGTCGGGATCTGTGGCTGGCCCGGCCCCATCTGGTACGTCACGTTGTTGACGAGCGTGCCGTGAATGTCGGCGGTCACGAACACGACGTTGTCGATGTGATTGTCGGTGACGAACTTCAGGATCTGCGTGCGTTCCGCCGCGTAGCCTTCGTAGCGGTCCTCCGCGATCAGCACCCCCAGGTTCTGGATCGGCTCCGGTGTCAGGACGAACTTCCACACGACGCCACGTTGCTGGGCACGCAGGAGCTTCGCCTTCAGGTCGTTCAGCTGTGCCGCGCCGAGCATCGTGCGCGACGGGTCGAACGACTGGACCAGGAAGCGCCCGACATCTGCGGGACTCCCAAGGTTTGCCGGGACCAGTTCCTGGTCACGGAACGAACGGTTGTCGAGCACGATCACCGCAGCCGCGTTGCCGTAGGTGCGCGATCGGAACAGCTTGGGCTTCTTCGCGGTGCGCGGATCGCCCGTCTCTCCATAGCGACGATCTGCGATCGGCATGTACTCCTGGAATGCCCGCAGTCCGGCCTTGTATCGGTCGGTCTCATTGATGTACGCGCCCGTCTGGTCGAAGTCCGCCGGGTTGCTCGAGGGCGGCGCGCCGCCTGCAAAGTCGTTGATGACCTCGTGATCGTCGATGGTCGCGAGGATCGCCGTCGAACCGCGCAGGTCCCGCCAGGTATTGAGACCGAACCGCGTGCTCATGACCTCGTCATGACGCGCACGGTACTCAGGCAGGGTCCTGGCAGCCGGTTCCGGCGGACCCGAGTAACGCTCGGCGTAAATCGTGTCGCCGTGCTCGATGAAGAAGTCGAGGTTCCGCTGCGGAACATTCCGGATCGACGGGTAAGGCGCCAGTTCGCCGCGCCAATCGCCCGAGACTCCGAAACGCACCGCCGTGTTGGTGCACTCCCTCGGCGGCGTCCTGAACCGGCCGACGCTCGAGTTGCCGGCGGCGTCCGTCGCACGATAGTAGTAGGTCCGCCCGGGGTCGAGGTCGTCCACCTTCACCTTGGCAGGCACCGTCGTGTTCGACACCGTCACGTTGTACTTCTTTGCTCCTTTCAGATCGGCACGACCCGAAATTTCGAAGCGCATCCGGCCGGTCTTCTCGGCACGTGCCCAGAGCACCCCGGACTCCCCGGTCACGTCACCGGCGGCGACGCCGTTCGGCAACTCAGCCGCCCTGGAAGGGCCCGCGAGACCGACTGCGAACAGCACGGCAGCAACAGACGCCGCGACCGTGGTCGATTTCCGATTCGGTGACATTACTGTGGTCCCCCGTGTTGTCTTTTTTGGGCCCAGCCGAGCCTTTGGGCCAATTCGCACATTGCTGTGACCGCCGTACGACGGTCCGTGGCGCAATACACCTGGTACTGCTGCAAGAACTGCGCCGAAGTACACGAATGCCGTCGGCTCAGGCACTTAGCAGCATGCCGCCACGCTGCTGCGCTGCGTCATGTAAAGCGGGCCGACATGGCCGCTCAACGACGAGGTCCCTCGCTCCCTGCCCGAACCAGACGACGGCATGCGCCGAACCGCCTGTCGCGAATCGTCGCCATCGGACTTGTCGGCGAAATCATGTCTTCGAGTGCGTTCGTAGCGGAGCCGCGGTCAGTAAGAAAAGCGCCCTCCGAGGAGGGCGCAATTCAGGGGGAGACCGGTGGATACGGGTGGGCCGGGCCCTGGTGCGCCCTCGCAGCGCCCGCGGTGAATCCCTACTACATCGTCCAAGTGCTGGCTGGAGCCGGCTTGGCAACTCTCTTGCGTCCACGGGCAACCGTCTTGCGGGTGGCGGGCTTGACCTTGCGGGGTCGTCGCACCTTCGCCTTCGGCCGCGCGCCCTCGCCGGCCCTGACGACCTTCCCATAGGTTTCTGCCGCGAGCTTGCGCACCTCATGACCCACGTCCGTGACGATCGCGACCCCACGGGTCGCTTCTTCGACGATGCGGTCGCGCGATGCCGGCAGCGTGGCAGTCTGGTCGCGTACCAGATCCAGGAGGTCTTCGGCGCGCGAGGCGTGCGCGAAACGCACGGCCGCACCCGACAGCGCCGAGGTGACGACCTCCGACTGCCATTCGATCAGGTTCTGCAGGGCGTTCTGCGAAACGACGGTGAGCTTGACGCCCGAGTGCGCCACCATGCGCACCGGACTCCTCAGCGACTTCAAGCCCTCCGACGAATCAGCCAGCGCCTTGCGCACGAACCTCTCGGGGTTCCTGCGGAACTTCCTGGCTTTTCCAGCCAGCGTCTCGGTCTGTTCTTTCATGAATTTCTGCATTTCGACGATCATGTGACTTCTCGGGTGATGGGCTGTGTTACAGCACTTGCTGCACTGCAGCATACGCTGCCTGCCAGAGCGTCACATCAGGGCTTGCCGAATCGGGCGGCCCAGAAGTAGAAACCCCGGCGCCGGCCGGGGTCGGTACGTGAACGAATTGCGCGGCAGCTACTTCGTAAACTCGATTCCGATGGTCCCCAAAATAGCGCAAGTACCCTGCGCTCGCGCGACGCCGACAAGGTCGTCCGGCCCCACGCGAATTGGCTTCGGCAGTGTGAGTGCCAGGTTGTCCGCGCTGGTGCCCGAAGAGAAGACCAGTCGGAACAGTTCGATGATCTCTTCGCCGCCACCGGGGATCATCCGCTTGATCTGAACGAACGCCGAGCAGAGGTCGGTGCTCCGCCCTCCGGCTACGACGTAGTGGATCAAGAACGGCCGGCCCATCGGACCGTTCCACCGCGGGCAGTCCGGGTTCACCAGCGTGCCACAGCTGACGAAGAGCGTGGTGAACTGGGTGCCGAGGTCCATTGCGAACGGTTTGGGTGCTGGTCCTGGCGGGCTGGTGTATGCAAGTGCAGTCGTGGCCAGGAACATCGCCACGATGCCCAGGAGCATCTTTCTCATGACTCCCTCCTCTTCCTCACCGAAAGGGCTGGGCGCACCACGAACGGCGCGTCGTCACCCATTCCGTCCAAACGTAGGCCGATCTGCCGCGACCGCAAGTCGGGATAGGTGAGCGGGAAGTCAGGGACAATCGCTAGAAGCGACGCGAACTGACCCCTCACTCGCCCCCGACTCCTCCCCGGGGCTACCCCCGCACCATGATCGCCCTCGGCACTCTCGCCGGCCTGTACGATCGGTAGAACTAATTGCGCGCCTGCTGCGTGCGCTGCGGACGCTGGTCGGGAGCTAACGTCTTCGCTACTGCTGCGAGAGCCCCGAGCGATCCCGCGGAGAACCTGTGCCCGATTGTCGCCCGTCCTCTTCTCCACCGAATCCCCACCAAAGCCCAAGGTAAGCGATGGTGTGATTCTCGCCACTGGCGCTATGACCCGCGGAAAAGAGCAGTTTGAAATCCGGAGAGAATCTGAACGAGCCTCCAAAGTTCAGGAGGGTGGTCGCCCGCCCCCCGACCGCGTCCTTGCCCCGGGCAAATACCTCCCCGCCCAGCATCCATTTCTCGCCCAGTTCCTTCTGCAGCAGCCAGCCACCGAAGGCATGGTTCTTCTCGCCGTCTGCAGGATTGATCACGTAGCCGCCACCGCCGTAAGTGGTCCATTCACCCCAGCTCTTCTGCAGGCAGACCTGCAGGCGCCACCAGGTCTTGCCGTTGCCGAGTCCCTCGTTCGAATCCCCGGTGGGTAACACGGCCATTGGCACTACCGCGACCTGTGGCGACGTGTCCGTTTCATCGACAAAGCGATACTTCACGCCGATTGCCACGTCGCCGAGACCCCACTCGGTCGGACCGCCATCTGGCGCAGCTCGCGAAAATGGAACCCCGATCGTCAGCTGGATGTCCGGCAGCACCCCGTAGCTGTATTCAAAGGCAGGGAAATTGGTGTCGCTCCCGCCGGTCGTCCCGTCGTAGGTGGAAAAGACGTAGGCCTCGCTATGCGTGTAATCCACGGGAACCGGATCTTCGGTCAGGAACGGAAGGCCAGCGACCGCCTGACTCGAACTCAGGGCCAGGACGGAAACGACTTCGGCTCTTCTCATCATGGATTCCGGGGCGGCAGGCAAAAGGATAGCCGGAATCGCGCACACCGAACCGCATGACTGCGATGCTCGTCGCGTGCTCGACCTCGTAGCGGTCGCCCTCTTGGGTGAAGCGGCGGGTTGGCCCGGTGAGGATCATCCCGGGAGCGTGCCTCGGGATGTGGCAGGAGTTGCCGCGAGAATCCGGTGCGGACGTGAAGAAAAGGACCAGCTCACTCTCGGTATCCTCTGATGAATTGCTGCGCTGCGTTGTGTCTTGATTCTCCGTAAGAAGCGCACAGGGAAGAGCGCCAGTCGCAGCAGAGGATGCGGGACATGGAACGCCAATACTACGTTGAGAGGGAGCACGAGACCTCTGAGACCAGCGACCGCTTAGAAGCGGTACGCATCGCCGCCGAGTGGGTCAAACGCGGTTACAAGGTTGAGACGGTCGTCGTCAATGTGACGAACGATTCCGTTCAGTTGGCTGATGACACCGACGTAATTTCAACCCCTGACTGCGCCCGGTGAGATCTACGGCGTTGCCCCGTTTCTGTCCCGCCCCTTGGCGAGCGTCACCGCGCATTGCTGTCGTGAACTGCAGAAATAGAAATCCGGCGCGGGGCCGCAGCGTCACCTGATCATTTTCGAGCCGACCTTCGGGTACGCGCTTTCGGAAACGTTGCCGCCAACTGCCGTAACCGCGAAATACCATGTACCGGGAGTCACACCGCTGACTGCCCCAGTAGTGGCGGGCCGCGACGTAGTTCCTCGAGGCCGGAGGCGGGCAGGAGTTCGGAAGAAGGAAGCGGTGACCGGTCTACGCTGTCCGCCTTGAACTTCTTCGGCGCGCCCCTGATGCCGCATCGCAACATGCGCTGACCGCGACTCGACGTCTCATTTCACGAATTGAAGCTTCGTGCAGACCGGCGCACGGTAGTCGGACGGGGTCGGGGCCAGCCCGGCGACCCCGAGGTCATGGATCGCTGCTTCGGAAAAAAGGAGGACGCGATGGACAGGTTCTGGCTGAAAAGCTATCCGCAGGGCGTGCCCGCGGATGTCGACGTGACGCAGTATCGCTCCTTGCCTGAACTCATGGAGGACTCGTTCCGCAAGTATGCGCAACGTGGCGCCTTCGTCTTCATGGACCACACTTTGACGTACGCAGAACTCGACCGCCTGTCGGCCGCGTTCGGTGCGTGGCTGCAGGGGACGGGGCTCGCGCGCGGAGCGCGCGTGGCACTCATGATGCCGAACATCCTGCAGTACCCGGTCGCACTCGCGGGCGCGCTGCGCGCGGGCTACGTGGTGGTCAACGTCAACCCGCTCTACACGCCACGCGAGCTCGAGCACCAGCTCGCGGATTCGGGTGCCGAAGCGATCGTGATACTCGAGAACTTCGCGGCGACCCTGCAGCAAGTGGTGGGCCGCACATCCATCAGGCACGTGATAGTGACCTCGATCGGCGACCTGCTCGGCTTCCCGAAAGGCGCGGTCGTCAACTTCGCCGTCCGGCGCGTGAAGAAGATGGTGCCGCCCTACTCACTGCCAGGACATCTGCGGTTCACGGACGTGCTCGAGGAGGGGCGTGACCGCGTGCTCGAGAGCGCGCCGCTCGGGCCGGAGGACGTTGCATTCCTGCAGTACACCGGCGGCACCACCGGCGTCGCCAAGGGTGCCGTGCTGACGCACGGCAACCTGATCGCCAACCTCCTGCAGTGCGAGGCGTGGATGGAGCCGGCGCTTCACGACACCAGCCGCGGACCGGTGCCGGAGCAGTTCGTCTACGTCTGCGCGTTGCCGCTCTACCATGCCTTTGCGCTGGTGGCGAACTGCCTGTTCGGCATGCGGATCGGCGCACTCGACGTGCTGATCGCAAATCCGCGCGACATTCACCAGATGGTCAAGGACCTGCGCAGCCGGGCATTCAACGTGCTTCCGGCGGTCAATACGTTACTGAACGCGCTGGCCGAGAATGTCGAATTCCGCAAGCTCGACTTCTCCGGTCTCCGGATCTCGATCGGTGCCGGCATGGCCGTGCACAAGAACGTGGCAGACAAGTGGCTCACGCTGACTGGCTGCCCGATCGTCGAGGCTTACGGTTTGACCGAGACCTCACCGGCGGCAACCTGCAACCCGATCGTCATTCGGGAATGGAGCGGCACGATCGGGCTGCCCTTGCCCAACACCGAAATTGCAGTACTCGACGATGCCGGCCGACCCGTGCCACTCGGCGAGCCGGGCGAGATCGCGATCCGCGGGCCACAGGTCATGGCGGGCTACTGGAACCGGCCGGAGGAGACCGCCAAGGTCATGACGCCCGACGGCTTCTTCAAGTCCGGCGACATCGGGATCATGGACGAGCGCGGTCACATACGCATCGTCGACCGCAAGAAGGACATGATCATCGTCTCGGGCTTCAACGTCTATCCGAACGAGCTCGAGTCGGTCGTGGCCATGCACCCCGGCGTCCTGGAGTGCGCCGTGATCGGTGTGCCCGATGAGCGCTCCGGCGAAGCAGTCAAGCTGTTCGTCGTACGCAAAGACCCTGCGCTCACCGAAGCGGAGCTCGCCGAATACTGCGAGAAGCAGCTCACCGGCTACAAGCGGCCGAAGTACATCGAGTTCCGCAGTGAATTGCCGAAGAGCAACGTCGGCAAGATCCTGCGTCGCGCACTCCGGGAATCGCCGGCAACCGAGGCCGCCAGGAGCGCGTAGGCAACCGAATCCGGTACACACATTCTCGCAAACTGGAGCAACAGCCATGACATCTCAAGTACTTTGCGCAACCGATGGGTCCGATCACGCCGAGAGAGCCGTGACCTACGCGGTCCAGTTCGCGAAGGTGACTGGGGCCAAACTGACCTTCCTGGCCAGCAACATCATCATGACCGGCGGAATGGCCCCAAGCGTCCCACTTTGGGACGATGCCGAAGTCAAGAGAATGCTCGATGCGGCGATAGCAGTGGCCAAGGGCGCGGGCCTCACCGACACTCGGGCTGTCGCTGTCAGCGGTCGAGACCCCGCCACGGCAATTGTCAGGTATGCAGAAGAACATGGAATTGACCACATCGTGACCGGCACGGGTGGCCGATCCCGCATATCCCGGCTGATGGTTGGATCCGTCGCCAGCGACGTCGCTGCGAAGGCACATTGCTCCGTGACCATTGCCCGCTGATTCGGGGTCGCCGTCAAGATCAGGGCCTTCCTCGCGCAGGAAGCGTAGGCACCTGCCGGTCGCGGGGTAACGATATGAGTGAAGCGGACCCCCGGTCGTTTCCAGCGACCATCGACACCGGCGACGCGGTGCTGCAGGGCGAGGTCGTACTGCCCCGCCATGCGCGAGGCATCGTGCTGTTTGCCCACGGCAGCGGCAGCAGCCGATTCAGCACCCGCAATCGTTACGTCGCAAACCGCCTCGCGGAAGGCGGGATCGGCACCCTCCTGTTCGATCTGCTCACGGCCGAAGAGGAAGTGCGTGACCAGCGGGACGCGAGCTTGCGATTCGACATCGATCTGCTGGCCCGCCGCCTGGCGGGTGTGACCCGGTGGCTCGGCAGCCAGGACTGGTCCACTAACCTGAGGCGAGGCTACTTTGGCGCGAGCACAGGCGCTGCGGCGGCGCTTGCAGCGAGTGTCGAATGCGAGGTGCACGCGATCGTGTCGAGGGGCGGGCGCCCGGACCTCGCAGGCGCTACCCTGCCCCGCGTGACGGCGCCCACGCTGCTCATCGTCGGCTCGCAGGATCCTGTCGTCATCGAGTTGAACGAGAAGGCGTTGCGGCTACTGCAATGCGAAGCGCGCCTCGAGATCGTTCCGGGCGCGACCCACCTGTTCGAGGAGCCGGGCACCCTCGAACAGGTGGCAACCCTGGCGCTGCGATGGTTTCGGCGCGCGCTAGCTTGATTGGTTCAGCAACTGTATCGGCCCGGGCCGCGCTGGAGAAGAACGCGAGGATTGCCGACATTGCAGCGAGCAACACAAACACGACGGCACCGAGGTACGGGTGCTCGGCAACCGGCGGCTCTGCTGCGGACAGCGCTCTTTGCAGGCTTTCGCAGACCGCATCGACAGACAGCAAGAGAGCGACGGATGCGCGGATCAGCACGACGACGACCTGTTTCTCGACGCGCCGGCGAGGATCGGGTACGAGTCTAAGGCGCGGTTCGCATTCTTCAGGCGGCTCCTGTCAGTGGCGCAGGACACATTTGTCGCATGTGCCCGCAGCTGGCAGTCTGGCTCCGGCATTTCCCCCTTCGACGGCTGTTGACCGCCCCCCAGTCAACCCGGCTCCGGGATTGATCGGAGATGCCTGCACGGTGCCAATACGGATTTCAGAATGCAAAAAGCCCGGCTGGAAAGCCGGGCCAAGTGCTCATTTTGTATGTTAGCGGGGGCTCGCTACTTCGATCAGAAGCGGACTGGATCGAGGTCGAACTGCGGTAGTCCGGTCTGCCCTGCTCCCGACAGAAACACAAGACCCCGGCGCGGGTCCGGGGGCCTGACTCAAATGAGCCTAACCCTTTGCGGCTCGATCTTTGAAACGTTAGTGACCCGGGCGCTAATCGCCTGCGCGACGACTGCGCGACTTCCTGCGCTGCTCCCCTTTGAACCAGATTGAACGTTCCGAGGAACCAAGCAACCTTCGGTCGTCATCTTCGGCACGCCGGTCGGCATATTTCTGGAAGCGACACCGACATACGTGCGGCATTGAGCAGTCCGGCAGCGGCAGCCTCGGCGCTGCGACGGCCAGGGTCTTGCTCCCCTTCAGAGCCTTCACCGCCACACAGCTATTGCCTGCCGTGACGATCGATACAGCCGGGTAGTTCTTCATACTCCGCAGTTCGCCTCCAAGCCTGTGCCATCGAATTCGGACGAGCGTTGCTGCGAATTGCATGCGTCCGGTGGGATCTAGGCAAGCCTGAGTCTGCCTCAGCCCGCAACTTGGAACTGTGGACTAGTGCCGAATCACAGCACGACGGGGGTTCGGCCGCCCGTGCCGACGCGAGGCCAGGGCTGGTGGCTGGGATCAGCAACGAAAAAGTCAGTCTATAGCGCCCCGTGGCGGGCGTCACCGCGCATTTGTCACCTGATGGTGCAGAAACAAAAAGGTCAGCACCCGGCTGGCCTTCTTGCTGCGTTGAGCGCGTCGCTTACGCTTTGCGTCGTCGGCTCAGACCCAGCCCCGCGAGTCCAAGACCGAGCAGCGCGAGCGTGCCGGGTTCGGGCACCGACGCGGCGGGTGTGAGCCCGACCGTGCTATCGAACGTCGTTACGAACGTGTTGCCCGCATTGACGTAGCCGCCGAGTCGCCCGAAAGCCGCGAAACTCGTCAATACGAAAATCGGCTCGGAAGTGAGGCTGACAGGGTCCAGGAAGAAGTCGAGCGGACCGCTGGTCTCGGTGGGTTCAAGGAACCCGCGAGCGAGAGTGTTCGCATTCTCGATGCAGGATTCGCCGCCGAACGTCAGCGACCCGGGGCCACAGCCGTTGGTATCTAACAGCGTGGCGAATGAGGACCCCGTGGTGAAGACCCAGATACTTGCCGCAACCGCACTGCTTCCGTCGCCCGGCCATCCCCCGGACTGCGTGAACGTCAGGGTTCCGCCAATCGTGCGCTCGGCCGGGCCGGTGCCGTCCCACGTATAGCGCTGAAGCACCCAGCCGCCGGCCGAGACTCGCGCGATGTCCGAGGTGTATAGGTCAACCCTGATCGTCGGCGCACCATTCGAGCCAGCATTGGCGCCAGTCCAGAATGTCTGCTGGCCGCCTGGGCCCGTCGCCAGCGCATTGGCCGCGCCGGACCAGCCGCTCGTGTCGACGGTGAGGCTTGCTGCGTCAGGGGCGAGCTGCTGCGTACCACCGACGATCGGCGCGAGCTGGCTACCGACGCCATCCGGGCATCCCGGTGCCACGCTGCAATCACGGGCGAAGATGCCTGCGTAGGCACCGTACTCCAATGGGATTGGGTCCGTCATGCCGGTGATCGGCGCGGCCAGCAGTCCCGCGGTAAGCAGTCCCAGAATCTTGGACTTCATGTCGCCCCCCCTGTTTCGTGCGTTCCCAGCGCGTCCGCCGGGTTTGACATAGTCGAATGCAAATTTCTTGCCAACTGACCACGGCGCCAATCGCATCAAATACTTAGCTTGTCGGGTTTGACCAGATGCTGTCCTGCGGCACCGCATCATGTAAGAACTGCCGACGTTGGCGGCTCGCCCTCTGGCCCGTCCCCCGCCTTACCCTCGCCCCATGATCGACCTTGGCACCCTCGCCGGACTGCTCGAGCACGATCACAAGCTAGCCGCTTATTGCCTGCGCTGCGACCGCTGATCGGTGTTGCCGCTCGCCGAACTCGTCGCCCCGGGGGAAGGGATCGCTACGCCTGCCGATCAAGGTGTGCCGAAAAGCAAGACGGCCCCGGAGGGGCCGTCTGCTTCGATTCGATGGTAGCGGAGGCACGCTACTTCGATTGGAGACGGAATGGATCGAGGCCGAGTTGAAGTAAGGCCTCGCCTCGCCCTGCGCGTCGATTTGATCGGCCCTCCGGCGCAACCCGACTGGCGCATCGGTGCCTTGGACGATCAGCCGTCCCACCAGGAGAAGGCGGAAAGCTCGGTGCACCCTGGTCAGGGCAATGATGGAGCGACGATGCCGCACAAACGCCCGATTCCGACTCCCATTGCCAGCGGATCAGACCGTCAGGCCTTCCTATCCTTCACTCGTCGGCGCTGCCCGGTCGGCTGCGGCGCTCCGCCCGGGAACCCCGTGCCTGCACGCACCTCAGCCTCGGCGGACAGCCAATCCTCCAGTTCGCAGCCGCGCACGAACCCGCGGCGCTCCGCGCGGAAATAGGCCGCCACGCGGACCAGCTCCTCGTGGTCGTCGTCCGGGGACGGTCGCGTCGTCTGCGGGAGCACCGCCGAGGCCTTCTTACGGACGGCAGCTTTGCCCGTCGCGGAGGCCGGCTTGGCTGCGGGCTTGGTCACGGCCGGGGTGCGCGGCTTGCGCACGGGCTTGCGAGTCTCCTTCATGTACATCTCCTGAATCGGCCACGAGGCAGCGTTATCGCCGCGCGCAGGCTCTGGACTACGGAGCGTGCCGAGAACATCACCGTGCTCGCGACTTGTGCGTGATCCGGCGTCCCGCACCGGTCGGGCCGCCCATCCGCGCCCGGCGAGTGTGCCGGTCGAGCGCCGCAAACGCTTCGCGTGTGTAGCGTGCAAGGCGGGCCGCCTCGGGCAGCGCGGAAGCGTTGGCGGTGAATCCGATCACGACCTGCCCGGCGTATGACATGAACGTGATATTGAGGCCCATCCCCGAAATCAGGGTGGACACCGGGCAGAGCGCTTCGAGCCGCGCCCCGCTCAAGTACAGCGGCTCGCTCGGGCCGCGCACGTTCGAGATCAGGACGTTGGACGGCAGCAAATAGTCCGCGGAGCCGCGCGGGACGAGCGCGAGCGTTTCCCCGATCGCGAAGGTGAGCACCGCATACGCGTAGGCCACGTCCCGCGGCAGCGTCCGAATGCGCTTCTTGGCCTCGCGGGTATTGGCGATCACCTGGCGCATGCGTCGGCCGATCGTTGCGGAGGGCGTGCCGAGCGGTGTCCAGAATATGGAGACCTCCGTGGTTGCCTGCTTGATCTCCCGGTCCTGCAGCGAGACAGGACAGACGGCGACGAGCGCACGCTCGGCTGATCGGCCAATGCTGCGCAGGTAACGGTTCATGCCCGCGTCGAGCACGCAGAGCGCAACATCGTTCAGCGTCGCTCCCGAGGCCCGCGCGGCGGTCTTCATTGCCCCCAGCGGCAAGACCGTGTGCACGATTGCCCTCGCGTTGCGGATCGGCTCGTTCATCGGGGTCAGCGGTGCGGTGAACGGACGAATCTCTTCGCTCGAGAATCCGCGCAGTCCCGCCAGGCTTTCCTCGAGCAGGCGCTCCGATCCCCAGCCGATCGACATGGCCGTTCGCGCGGCCTTCCGCACCTCGTGCCCGAGACGCGTAAGCAGGTCCCTGGGGCTCGTTTGGGCCGGGGCCGGAAGGCTCGTCGCGATGACGGTACGGATACGCCTGTCCCGTGGCGATCGAGACAGCGAACGATGGACCAGGGCGATGCCGGACTCGCCATCCACCAGAGAGTGATGGACCTTGATGAAGATGGCGAACCGATTCCGCTCCAGGCCCTCGATGACGTACACCCTCCAACCCGGGCGGTTCCGCTCGAGCATCGGCTCGTGCAGTTCGGCGACAAGCTCGTCCAGTTGCGCGTCCGAGCCCGGCGCCGGCAGCGTCCGGTGCTGGACATGCCAGTTCATGTCGAGGCGGTTGACCTCGCGCCACTCGGGCAGACCCGCCCTGCGAAACACTGGAATGCGATTGAAGGGCGGCACCGGAGCGGCATGCCGATAGGCGTCGATAATCCTGTGCACGACACGGGCGCCACCGTGGCGCGGCCGCTCGAAGATGAGCACGGCACCGACGTGCCTCGGGTTGTCCTGGTTCTCCGTCAGGAAGAACATCAGGTCGAGCATCGGTATCGCGATACCCATGGCTTTTCTCCCTTTCTCTGTCAGTTTGCGCCCCATGGCCGGGCGGTGGGGATACGGGACATTGGCAGTCGTGCCTTGGTTCGGCCGCGTCCGCGTCCGGCAATCCGCCGCGTGAGGCGGTATAGACTCACCAACAGGGAGCGGCGGCAATTGGTACAAGTGGAGGGGAGTGCTGCTGTCAGGCTTTGCTCTTCCTGCCAACGCCGCTTGTTGGCTCGACGTCATGTCAATCGCCGGTTCGCCCCCTGAGCCTGCCTCGGGCCTACGCCCGCCGGTGCCGACGCGGGCCGGGTCGGTCGGGTGGGTCATGCCGGCTGCGGCCAACGAAACTGCATGACTGCGTCACGCTTCGGCTCACAGTCCTTGAGCGCAACCCCGTACACTTGGGCAATGCAAACCAACGTGACCGACGCGATGCTCCGCGAGGCATGGACCGCCGCTGTCAATCATCGCGGCCAAGGTGATGCGATCTTTGATCGCGTCAACGAAATCATAGACGAGGCCAAGAGCCTCCCGGATCAGGAGCGCCAACGGCAGCGCCGCATCGCGCTCGCCATGCTTCAGGAAGTCGGACCGCACTAGGTTCCGTCTTCGCCAGCGCAGGATGACCGGTGGACGCCGCCTGATCTCGAACGCTTTGACCAGCCCGCGGCGTGGCGAGGGGCCGCGGTAGTCAGCTGTCCTTGAGGCCCGCCTGGACGGCCCGCAGGATGTCCTTGCGGGTGACCACACCAACCAGGCGCTGACCTTCCATGACCATGAATCGGCGGTTCGCCGGATCGGTCAGAAACATCCCTGCCACGTAGTAAACGTCCATGGTGGGCGGTACCGCCGTGAACGTGGTGGCCATGAAATCGCGGACGCGCCCGCGGGGCATGTCGCCGCCGCGGCCTTCGGCCAGGAGCCGGAGGCAATCGTACTCCGACAGATTGCCGACCACGTGCCCCTGGTCGTCGACCACCGGAGCGCCCGTGACACCTTCGTCAAGGAGGCGGCGCACCGCGACCAGAATGTCGTCGTCGGCAGACAGCGCGTGCGTCTCGGTGTCCATGTACATGCGGACAGTGGGGATCGAGAGAATCTGCATATGGGTAACCTCCGCGGGGTCGCGCCCCGCTCCCACGACAGTTTGCGCAAGAAAGCGCACATCGCGGAATGAGGGCTTGCCGTGCCCGAACCTGCCGCCAGACGAAATGACACGCGGGCGTGGCCTGATTCATCGCTTGCCTGGGGGGGGGGGCGGGCAAACATCGAAAAGGACGGCGCAGACCGGGTCCATCGGCGCATGGCTGCGCCGGTTCGGCTATTCTTGCCGAATCAGGCCCGTGAAACCGGGGTTATCGAAGGCAAACCGTGACGCTGGAACAAGCTGCCAACTATGCCGACATCTTCAGCGCACTGGCTGTCGTCGGCGGTATTGCTTTCGGGCTGTTCCAGTTATCGGAATATCGGAAGCAGCGGCGGGATGTCATCGCGGCCGAATTGATGCGTACGTTTTACAGCGTGGACCTCGCCGACGCGGTGACACTCGTGCGGAGGCTACCCGACCATTGCCAGGCTGACGAACTCAGGCAGCGCGGTCCGGAATACGAACGCGCCGCCGTCATCATCAATACATCGTTCGAGACGATGGGACTGCTTGTGTTTCGTCGAATCGCCGATTACGACATCGTCGAACAGCTGGCCGGTGGCATGGTGGTCATGCTCTGGCGCAAGCTCGATGTGTGGGTCGCGACCGTCAGGGCGGAGCAGTCGCAACCGACGTGGGCTGAGTGGTTCCAGTGGCTGGCGGAATTGGCGGCACCGCGCAAGCACTCCACGCAGCCCGCTCATGACGCGCACAGGGGCTGGAAACCGTAGTGCTGCATGCGGCCCCGCGGTCAATCTCAAGGCCTCACAACAGAACGGCCCCAAAGGGGCCGTCTGCTTCGATTCGATGGTAGCGGGGGTAGGATTTGAACCTACGACCTTCGGGTTATGAGCCCGACGAGCTGCCAGACTGCTCCACCCCGCAATCGAGCCGGAAATTATACGTGGGCTACCTGGCGAACACAAACCACGACTGGATTCCAGCCTTAGCCGGTCGGCGGCAGAGTCAGCCGCCGCCGCACGCGCCCGTACATCCGCCCCCCTTCCGCAAATCCCGCCGTGTTTCCTCCTCCTGACGGAGCAGCGCCTCCACCTGCTCCCGGCTCATGCATACTTTCTGCGACATTCTCGACCCGATCGGCGTGTAGCTCGTGCAGTAGATGGTCTCGAGGCCGCTCTTGACGGCTCGATAGCCGGCAGGCGGATGGAAATCAGCCGGCGGGGCCCCGGTCGCCAGTTTCAGCGTGGTCGGCTGGGTGCCCGCAGCCTCGGCCGACGCGGTCTCTGCCGGCACGGCAACGCCAGCCGTCGCAGGGGCCGAAGCCGCCTCGGCAGCTGCGACCGGAGTGGCGGGTGCCTCGGGGGTCTCCGTGACAGCAGCAGGCTGCTGGGCCACCGGTGGGGACGCAGGGGTCGCGGACCCCTGCACTTCGGGAGCGGCCGCGACTTCCGTCGCCGCCGCGGCGAACGTGAAAAGTACCGCTGCAGCGAATAGGATCAACTTTGAACGCATATTCATCTCCAGTGGGCCCCTGGCCCTATGGAAGTACCCTAGCACACAGCGCCAGCATCAGGCCCGGATACAGGCCCAGCACCAGCACCGCAAGCCCGTTCAGGCTCAACAAGAACCTGAATGCCCCGCCACCCTCGAGCGCGCGCCGCTCGTCGGGCTCGTCGAAGTACATGAGCTTCACGACGCGCAGGTAGTAGTACGCCCCGATGACCGAGAACACGACCGCCACGACGGCCAGCCACAGTGCCCCGATGTGCAGCACGGACTGGATCACCGCCAGTTTTGCCCAGAAGCCTACGAACGGCGGCACGCCTGCCATGCTGAACATGAGCATCAGCATCACAGCTGCAAACCAGGGGCTGCGCGCACTCAGGCCCTTGAAGTCCTCGAGGCGGTCGGCCTCGAAGCCGGCGCGCGACAGCAGGATGATCACGCCGAACCCGCCGAGCGACATGATGACGTAAGTGATCGTGTAGTAGAGCGCCGACTGGTAGCCCTCGCTCGTGCCGGCAAGGATCCCGAGCAGGATGAAGCCGACGTGCGAGATCGTGGAGTACGCCAGCATCCGCTTCAGGTTCGTCTGCGCGATCGCCACGACATTGCCGAGCGCCATCGAGAGCACCGACACGACCACCAGCATGTCCTGCCATCCGGAGTGCAGGCCGCCGAGCCCCTCCGCCAGCAGCCTGAAGGCCAGCGCGAACGACGCGAGCTTCGGCGCCGAACTCAGGAACAGCGTCACCGGCGTCGGCGCGCCGTGATAGACGTCCGGCACCCACATGTGAAACGGCACCGCGCCGAACTTGAACGCGACGCCGACGATGACGAATGCGAGCCCGAACAGCAGGCCGATCTGGTTCGGTCCGAGGGTCGTCACTGCCTGGCTGACCTTGCCGAGTTCCAGCGTGCCCGTGACACCGTAGATCATCGAAATTCCGTAGAGCAGCGACCCGGAGGCAATCGAGCCCAGGACGAAGTACTTGATCGCAGCCTCGGCCGCATCGCCGGATTCCCGGTGGAAGGCCACCATCGCGTACATCGAGAGGGCGAGAAGCTCGACCCCCAGGTAGATCGTTACGAGGCTGTTCGCCGAGACGAGCACCATGATCCCGAGCAGTGCGAAAAGCCCGAGGACGAAGTACTCGCCCTTGAGCAGGCCGCGCTTCTGCAGGTAGCCGTAGGCGTACAGGAACGCCACCGCCACCGCGCCGCTGGCCACGAGCTTGAGCAGGCTGCCGAGCGGATCCGACACGTACGTGCCGGACCAACCGACCGTACGCACGTCGAGACCGGTCCTCGCGACCACCCACGCCGTCCCGGCCAGCGCCGCGAGCGAAAGCGCGAACGTCAGCCACCTCTGGCGCTCATCCAGGAACAGGTCGGCGAGCAGGATGACGCAGGTAGCCGACAGCAGTACGATCTCCGGCGCTGCCAGCATGAGGTCGAAGCGGGTGATGATTGCGGGGTTCATGGCTCAGAGCTTCGTTACCATCATCTGCTGGACGAGCTGCTCGATCGTCGGGCGCATCACGTCGAGCAGCGGCGCCGGCCACAGGCCGAGCAGCAGCACGGATACGGCCAGCACGCCGAGTACCAGGAACTCACGGCCATTCAGGTCCGTGAGCTGCGCGACGTGGTCATTGCCGACCGGGCCGAATACCACGCGCTTCACCAGCCACAGCGTGTAGGCCGCACCCAGGATCAGCGTGGTCGCGGCGAGGAACGCGTACCAGAAGCTCGCGCGGAAGCTCGACAGGATCACCAGGAACTCGCCCACGAAGCCCGAGGTGCCGGGCAGGCCGGAGTTCGCCATGGCGAAGAGCACCATGAACGCAGCGAAGACCGGCATGGTGTTGACCACGCCGCCGTAGTCCCCGATCTGCCGGCTGTGCATCCGGTCGTAGAGCACGCCCACGCAGAAGAAGAGCGCGCCCGAGATGAGGCCGTGCGAGATCATCTGCACCATCGCGCCGTCGAGGCCCATCGCCGCGCCGTCCGTGTTGCCGGTGACGCGGACGATCTGGAACGCAGCGAACGCGCCCAGCGTCACGAAGCCCATGTGCGCAATCGACGAGTACGCGATCAGCTTCTTCATGTCCTGCTGCACGAGTGCCACGAACCCGATGTAGACCACTGCAGTCAGCGACATTGCGATGACCAGCCAGTCGAGTTCCCGGCAGGCGTCCGGCGCAATGGGCAGGCTGAAGCGCAGGAAGCCGTATCCGCCCATCTTCAGCATGATGGCCGCCAGGATCACCGAGCCGCCCGTCGGCGCCTCGACGTGCGCGTCCGGCAGCCAGGTGTGCACCGGCCACATCGGCACCTTGACGGCGAAGGCCGCCAGGAAGGCCAGGAAGATGAGTGTCTGCTCACGCAGCGAGAGCGGCATCGCCTGCAGGTCGGCGATCGAGTAGCTGCCGCCCTTCAGGTACAGGTAGATGAGCGCGACCAGCATCAGCACCGAGCCGAGGAAGGTGTAGAGGAAGAACTTGATCGTCGCATACACGCGCCGCGGGCCGCCCCACACGCCGATGATCACGAACATCGGGATCAGCATCGCCTCCCACAGCACGTAGAAGAGCAGCGCGTCGAGTGCGGCGAATACGCCGATCATCAGCCCTTCGAGGATGAGGAAGGCGGCGAAATACTGCAGCGGCCGCTTCTCGATCACGGTCCAGCCGGCGATGAACACCAGCGGCGTAATGAAGGCCGTGAGCACGATGAGCGGCATCGAGATGCCGTCCACGCCCAGGTGATACCAGGCGTTGAATGCCCCGATCCAGGGTTCGCGCTCGACGAACTGCATCGCGGCCACGCCGCGGTCGAAGTCGCGCCACAGCACGACGCTCGCGACGAAGGTCACCACCGAGGCCGCGAGGCCCAGCCACCGGCCGAATCCGGGGCTGCGATCCCCGATCGTGAGCAGCACGAGGCCCGCCGCGATCGGCAGCCACACGAGAACGCTCAGCACGGGCCAGTCAGCCTGCATGGGTCAGCCTCGCCACAGGAGCCACGCGAGCAACGCCGAAAGGCCGATGATCGTCGCGAAGGCATAGTGGTACAGGTAGCCGCTCTGAATGCCGCGCACTGCGCCGGCGATCCAGCCCACCAGGCGTGCCGAGCCGTTGACCGCGGCGCCGTCGATGATCGCCTCGTCGCCCCCGCGCCAGAGCGCGGCGCCGAGGCCGCGGGCGCCGGCCGCGATCACTTTCTCGTTGAACGCGTCGAAGTAGAATTTGTTCTCGAGCAGCGTGTAGAGAGCACCGGACTTCTCGCGAACCATTGTGGCCAGCTCCGGGCGCTTCAGGTACAGGTACCAGGCCGTCAGCACACCTGCCAGCGCAAGCCAGACTGCGGGGCCCTTGATCCCGTGCACAACGAACGCCGCCGGGCCATGGAACTCCCCCTTGAGGTGCATCAGCACGTCGTGGCCGGGTGTCACGTAGATAGCGCCCTGGAAGAAGTCACCGAACAGCAGCGGACCTATGTCCGGCCAGCCCGCGATGACCGACGGAATCGCAAGCAGCACCAGTGGCAGCGTCACCACCCAAGGGCTCTCGTGCAAGTGCTCGCGCGTGTGCTCGTCCATGCGCTCCTTCCCGTGGAACGTCATGAACATCATCCGGAACGTATAGAACGCGGTAACGAACACGCCAAGTAGTACGCACCAGTAGGCGTAGCCCGCTCCCGGAATGGTCGAGACGTGCACCGCCTCGATCAGCGCGTCCTTGGAGAAGAAGCCCGAGAAACCCGGAAACCCTATCAGCGCAAACGCCCCGATCAGCGCCGTCCAGTAGGTGATCGGCATGTATTTCCGCAGGCCGCCCATCTTTCGCATGTCCTGTTCGTGGTGCATCGCGATGATGACCGAGCCGGCGGCCAGGAACAGCAGTGCCTTGAAGAATGCATGCGTCATCAGGTGGAAGATCGCTCCCGCGTACGCCGAGGCTCCGAGCGCCACCGTCATGTAGCCAAGCTGCGACAGCGTCGAATATGCGATCACCCGCTTGATGTCGTTGGCGACGATACCGAGCAGGCCCATGAACAGCGCCGTCGTGGCGCCGATCACGAGCACGAAGCTGAGCGCCGTCTCCGAATGCTCGAAGAGCGGCGACATCCGCGCCACCATGAAGATGCCCGCCGTGACCATGGTCGCGGCGTGAATCAGCGCCGAGATCGGCGTCGGGCCTTCCATGGAGTCGGGCAACCAGACGTGCAGCGGCACCTGTGCCGACTTGCCCATCGCGCCCACGAACAGGCAGATGCAGATGACGGTCGCCGCCGACCACGGCGTGCCTGGGATCAGCTCGAAGGTCGTGGCGGCGATGCCCTCCGCCTTGCCGAAGACATCGGCGTAGTGAAGCGAGCCCGTCAGGTACACGATGCCGGCGATCCCGAGCAGGAAGCCGAAGTCGCCGACGCGGTTCACCACGAACGCCTTCAGGTTCGCGAAGATCGCCGAGGGCCGCGTGTACCAGAAGCCGATGAGCAGGTAGGAGACGAGCCCCACCCCTTCCCAGCCGAAGAAGAGCTGCAGCAGGTTGTTCGACATCACGAGCATCAGCATCGCGAACGTGAACAGCGAGATGTAACTGAAGAACCGGGTGTAGCCCGGGTCCTCGTGCATGTAGCCGATGGTGTAGACGTGGACCATCAGCGAGACGAACGTGACGACCACCATCATGAGCGCGCTCAGGCGGTCGATCAGGAACCCGACCTCCATGTGGACCCCGTCGCTCACGAGCCAGGTGTAGACCGCACCGTCGAAGACCGGGGCCCCGTGCAGGGAGTCCCACAACACGCCGGCCGAGAGCACGAACGAGGTCGCCACGCCCAGGATGGTGAGCGTGTGCGCACCCGCGCGACCGATCCACCGGCCGAAGAGCCCCGAGACGATGGCCGCCGCGAGTGGCGCAAGGACGATGACGAGGAGCATCCGTTCCACGGCTCAGCCCTTCATGGCGTCGAGGTCTTCGACGTTGATGCTGCGCCGGTCGCGGAACAGCACGACCAGGATCGCGAGCCCGATGGCCGACTCTGCCGCGGCCACCGTCAGGATGAAGAACACGAACACCTGTCCCGCGAGGTCCCCGAGGTACTGCGAGAAGGCGATGAAGTTGAAGTTGACCGCGAGCAGCATGAGCTCGATGCACATGAGCAGCAGCAGCACGTTCTTGCGGTTGATGAAGATGCCGGCCACGCTCAGGCTGAAGAGGATGCCGGAGAGCAGCAGCACGTTCTGCAGCGGAATCATTGCCCGTCCTCCGCGTCCATCTTCACGATCCGTATGCGGTCTTTCGCGAGGACCGCCACCTGTTTCGCCACGTCCTGGAGCCTCTGGCCCGGACGCTTTCTCATGGTGAGGGTGATGGCGGCCACGATCGCCACCAGCAGGATCACCGCGGCCACCTCGAACGGATAGAGGTACTGCGTGTACAGCAGGTGCCCCAGCTCCGCCGTGTTCGAGTACCCCTCGGGGCGGGCGGCCGACGCGGGCGCGTTCACGAGGCCGAGCCGGCGGACCCATACGACCGTGCCGATCTGCGCCACCACGACCAGCGCCACCAGCGCGCCGAGCGGTGCATAGCGCGTGAAGCCCTGGCGCAGCTTCTCGACGTCGACGTCCATCATCATGACGACGAACAGCCACAGCACCATCACCGCGCCCACGTAGACCACCACCAGCGTGATCGCCAGGAACTCGGCCCCGAGCAGCAGCCAGATCACGGCACTGTTCAGGAACGCAAGCACCAGGAACAGCGCGCAATGCACGGGATTGCGGGCCGTGATGACGCCGAGCGCGGATCCGACCAGGACCGCGCCGAAGACGTAGAACAGGAAGTTGACGATCATCTGGTGGCTGCTCGTTCAGCGGTAGCGGGCGTCGGCCGCCTTGTCTGCGGCGATCATGGCTTCATACCGCCCGCCCACGGCGAGCAGCTTGTCCTTGGTCATGATGTTCTCGCCGCGGTGTTCCATGTGGTACTCGTGCAGCCGCGTCTCGACGATCGCGTCCACGGGGCACGCTTCCTCGCAGAAACCGCAGTAGATGCATTTGAAGAGGTCGATGTCGTAGCGCGTCGTGCGGCGCGTGCCGTCGGCGCTCACGTCGGACTCGATGGTGATCGCGGCCGCCGGGCAGGTCGCCTCGCAGAGCTTGCAGGCGATGCAGCGCTCCTGGCCATTCGGATAGCGGCGCAGCGCGTGCAGGCCGCGGAAGCGCGGCGACTGCGGCGTCTTCTCCTCCGGGTACTGGATGGTGATCTTGGGCGCGAAGAACGCCCGCAGCGTCACGCCCAGGCCCTGGAGCAGTTCCCACAGGAAGAATGTCTTGATGACGCTGCGCATCGCCGTTGCCCGCCTCATGCTGCCCACGGACCGACTCTGTAGTACCAGAGGGCCGACTCGACGCAGAGCCAGACCAGCGTCACCGGAATGAACACCTTCCACCCGAGCCGCATGATCTGGTCGTAGCGGTAGCGCGGGAACGTGGCGCGGAACCACAGGAAGCAGAACAGGAAGAAGCACGCCTTGAGCACCAGCCAGTGGAGGCCCGGGCGCGCGAGGAACGCGACGTCGCCGACGAGCGGATACCCCTCGAACGGCGACAGCCAGCCGCCGCAGAAGAAGGTCGCGGTCAGCGTCGCGATCATGATCATGTTCGCGTATTCGGCGAGGAAGAACAGCGCGAACGCCATGCCCGAATACTCGACGTGGAAACCGGCGACGATTTCCGACTCGCCTTCGGCCACGTCGAAGGGTGCGCGGTTGGTCTCAGCCACGCCGGAGATGAAGTACACGACGAAGAGCGGGAAGAGCCAGACGAGGTTCCAGGAGAGCGGCCCGCCCGCCTGGTGGCTCACGATCTTTCCGATGTTCAGCGTGCCCGCCGCCATCACCACGCCCACCAGCGCGAAGCCCATCGCGATCTCGTAGGCCACGATCTGCGCAGCCGAGCGCATCGCGCCGAGAAAGGCGTACTTGGAATTGGTGGCCCAGCCGGCGAGGATGATGCCGTAGGCGCCGAAGCCCGCGAGCGCGAGCACGTAGAGCACGCCCGCATCCACGTCGGCGATCGCGAACCCCGGCCACAGCGAGATCACGGCCCACGCGGCGAAGGCCGGCGTGAGCGCGAGCAGCGGCGCGACGACGAACAGGAAGCGGTTCGATCGCGCCGGCACGATCACTTCCTTGATGAGCAGCTTCAGCACGTCTGCGAAGGGCTGCAGCAGCCCCATCGGGCCCACGCGGTTCGGGCCGATGCGGACCTGCATGTAGCCGATGACCTTGCGCTCGGCGAGCGTGAGGTAGGCGACGCACAGGATCACCACGATCGTGACCGCGAGGATCTGGCCCAGCGCAACCAGCGTGACCCGGAGCCAGTCCGGCCACGACTGCCAGGTGGCGGCGGCGAAGTCCATCATCGCCCACTACCCTGCGCGTCGGCGCGCCCGTCACGTGTCTCCTGCAGCGGTCGCGAGCGGCGCACGATCGGATCTACGGCGTAGATGCTCACCTCGCGGGTCGAATCGACGGCCGTGAGCCGGCCCGGTACGAACGATGTCGCCGGGCTCACCCCCGCCCCGCCGAGGTCGCGGAGCAACTCGTCGCGGACCTCCTCGGAACTCACGTAGTCGAACCCCGGGAGGCCCAGGAGATTCCCCAGGACGCGCAGGACCTTCCAGGCGGGCCGCGCCTCGCCCGGCGGCCGCGCCGCGCCCGGAACGCTCTGCCAGCGGCCTTCGACGTTGACCCAGGTCCCGGAGGTCTCGGCGAACGCCGCCACCGGCAGGATGACGGTCGAGTTCGCGAGCTGCTCGGGTCCCGCGTAGGGCGTCAGCGCCACCACGCACTCGGCCGACTGCAGCGCCGATTCCGCCGATGGCGAAGGCGCAAGGTCGGCGGACTCGATGCCGCCCACGAGCACGTAGCCGCGCAGGCGCGCGTTCAGCATCTCGAGCGCCGGAAGGCCCGCCTCGACCGCAGGCCGTCCAGCAGCACCACGGTGAGGCGTGGCGCCTGCCAGCGCGGCGCCCACGGCGTTGCCGCCGTCCGGCAGGAAGCCGACCACGGCGCCCGTGGCCGCGGCCAGCGCGCGTGCGAGCGCGCGAATCTCCGAATATGCGGCGTGCCGCTCCGCGACTCCACCGAGCAGGATCACGCGCAGCCCCTCGCCCGCGAGCAGCTTCGCGACCCGCAGGTGATCGGCCATTGGCACGACGCCTTCGAGCGCCGGCACGAGGTCCTGTGGAACCGGCCTGCCCGACCCCGCGAGTGCGGCGAGCAGCACCGCGGCGAGGTGCTGGGCCATCCCGAGGCCGTTGCTCGTGAGTTCCGCTGCAACCGGAAACAGGAGTTCCTGCGGCCGCGGACTGACCAGCGCAACCTGCGTCCCGTGCTTCACCGCGCCCTTGCGGATCCGGTGCGCGATGATCGGCACCTCCATGCGCAGGTTCGAGCCCACGATGAGCACCGCGGTGGCCCGCTCGAGCTCGGCGATGCCGCAGCCGAGTGTCGGCGCGGCGGCGTCGCCGGCCTGGTCCCGGAAATCGATGCGCCGCAGGCGATGGTCCACGTTGCCGCTGCCGAGGCCGCGCGCCGTGCGCGCGGCGAGGTACGCTTCCTCGACCGTGGCGCCCGGCGACACCAGGAACCCAACCTGACCGGCGCCCGACTCCCGCACGACCTTCTGCAGGCCCCGGGCCGCGGCCTCGAGCGCGGTCTCCCAGTCGACCTCGCGCCACTGGCCGCCTTCCTTGACCATGGGCCTGGTGGCCCGGTCGTCTGTGTACAGGCCTTCGCAGCTGAAGCGGTCACGGTCCGCGATCCAGCTCTCGTTGATTTCCTCGTTGTCGCGCGGCACGACGCGCATCAGCCGGCCGCGCAGCACGTGGCCGCTCAGGTTCGTGCCGGTGCAGTCGTGCGGCGACACGAGCGGATGCTGCGTCATCTCCCAGGCCCGCGCCCGGTAACGGTATGGCTTGTTGTTCAGCGCACCGACCGGGCAGAGGTCGATGATGTTGCCCGAGAGCTCGTGGTCCACGCTCTTCTCGATCCAGGTCGAGATCTGCGTGTACTCGCCGCGCCCGATGGTGCCCAGTTCCTGCAGCCCCGCGATCTCCTCGCCGAAGCGGACGCAACGCGTGCAGTGGATGCACCGCGTCATGTCGGTGGACACCAGCGGCCCGATGCTGCGGTCCTTCACGACGCGCTTGCGATCGGAGTAGCGCGACACGTCGCGGCCGTAGCCCATCGCGAGGTCCTGCAGCTCGCACTCCCCGCCCTGGTCGCAGATCGGGCAGTCGAGCGGGTGGTTGATCAGCAGGAATTCCATCGTCGCCTTCTGCGCGGCGATGGCCCGCGGCGACTTCGTGAAGACCTTCATGCCCTCCGCCACCGGCGTGGCGCAGGCCGGAAGCGGCTTCGGCGCCTTCTCGACCTCGACCAGGCACATGCGGCAGTTGGCCGCGACCGACAGCTTGTCGTGGTAGCAGAAACGCGGCACGTACGCGCGCTGCGCGTCCGTCGCGTGGATGATCATGGCGCCCTTGCGCGCCTTGACCGGTACGCCGTCGATTTCGATGTTGACCAGGTCTTCGCTCATGCCGTCACGCCGCACGTCCACGTGCATCCACGATGCTGTGGCCGTGCTCGATGAAGTGCTCGAACTCGTGCCGGAAGTGCCTGACGAAACTCTGCACCGGCCACGCCGCCGCGTCGCCGAGCGCACAGATCGTGTGGCCCTCGATGTTGTTGGCCACGCTGACCAGCATGTCCACGTCCTCTCGCCGGCCCTGCCCCGCCACGATCCGCTTGAGCGTACGGTTCAACCAGCCCGTGCCTTCGCGACAGGGCGTGCACTGGCCGCAGGATTCCATGTGGTAGAAGCGCGAGAGGCGCTCGAGCACCCGCACCATGCAGGTCGTCTCGTCCATGACGATCACGGCGGCCGACCCGATCGCCG
Organism: uncultured Gammaproteobacteria bacterium; assembly: GCA_963706755.1. GTDB lineage: Bacteria > Pseudomonadota > Gammaproteobacteria > Steroidobacterales > Steroidobacteraceae > RPQJ01. The sequence goes on along the minus strand of CAVPNH010000011.1, from coordinate 38,702 downwards.
AACCCGCCTTCTTGAGTGAGTCGTAGTCCATGTTGGCGCCGAGCATGACCTCGCCCGGCACCACCGGCACCGAAGAGCCACCCGGGATCACGGCCTTGAGCTTGCGACCGCCGCTGCACCCCGCCCGCGATTGCGAGCAGGTCCTTGAACGGAACGCCGAGTGGCAGCTCGTAGTTGCCCGGTTTCTCGACATGGCCCGAAACCGAGAAGATGACCGTGCCGCCCGAATTCTGCGGGCCCAGCCCCGCGAACCACTCCGGACCCTTGCGCAGGATGGTCGGCACCGAGGCGAAGCTCTGCGCGTTGTTGATCGTCGTGGGCTTGCCATACAGGCCGAAGTTCGCCGGGAACGGCGGCTTGAAGCGCGGCTTACCCTGCTTGCCTTCGAGCGACTCCAGCAGCGCCGTCTCCTCGCCGCAGATGTAGGCGCCGGCGCCAATGAAGGTGTGCAGGTCGAAGTCGACGCCCGAGCCCAGCATGTTCCTGCCGAGGAGCCCCGCCGCATAGGCTTCCTTGAGCGCCGCCTCGAAGCGCGGGATCGGCTCGGCCATGAATTCGCCGCGCATGTAGTTGTAACCGACGGTCGCGCCCATCGCGTAGCCGGCGATGGCCATGCCCTCGATGAGCGCGTGCGGGTTGTAGCGCAGGATGTCGCGGTCGTGGCAGGTGCCGGGCTCGCTCTCGTCGGAGTTGCAGACCACGTATTTCTGGATCGGCGCGTTGCGTGGCATGAACGACCACTTGAGGCCGGTCGGGAAGCCCGCGCCGCCGCGGCCGCGCAGGCCCGAGGCCTTCACCGACTCGATCACCTGCTCGCGCGGCTGTCTTCTCGGCGAGGATCTTCCGCCACGCGTCGTAGCCGCCGATCTTCACGTAGGTGGCGAGCTCCCACGGCCGCTCGTGCTTGAGCGGCTCGAAGCACACCAGGTTCAGGCGGTCGCTCCAGTCGGTCACGGGGCGACTCCTCACTTGTGCTCGTCCAGGATCCTGTCCACCGTCTCCGGCGTCAGGTTCTCGTAATACACGTGGTCCACCATCATCATCGGCGCGCAGTTGCAGGCCGCGAGGCACTCCTCCTCCTTCTTGAGGAAGAAGCGGCCGTCCGGCGTGCTCTCACCCACCTTGATGCCGAGGCGCTTCTCGACGTGGGCGAGGATCTCCTCGCCGCCGCGCAGCATGCAGGAGATGTTCGTGCACACCGAGATGTGGTGCCGGCCGCAGGGCTTCGTCTCGAACATCGAGTAGAAGCTCGCGACTTCGTAGACCTGGATCGGCGGCAGCCCGAGGTAGGCCGCGACCGCGTCCATGGTTTCCTGCGTGAGATAGCCGTGCTCGTGCTGCACGGCGTGCAGCGCCGAGATGACCGCGGAACGGCGGCGCTCCGGCGGGAACTTCGCCACCCAGTGGTCGATTTCGTCGCGCACGTGCTTCGACAGCACTCCGCCTGCGGTTGCGGGCGTGGTTTCGCTCACCGGTCGATCTCCCCGAACACGATGTCTGCCGTGCCGATCACGGCGACCACGTCGGCCAGCATGTGGCCGGTGACCATCTCCTCGAGCGCCGCGAGGTGCGGGAAGCCCGGCGCCCGGCACTTGAGCCGGTACGGCTTGTTTGCGCCGTCGGAGAGGAGGTAGATGCCGAATTCGCCCTTCGGCGCCTCGACCGCCGCGTAGGACTCGCCGGCCGGCACGCAGTAACCCTCGGTGAAGAGCTTGAAGTGATGGATGAGCGATTCCATGTCGCCCTTCATCTCCTCGCGCGTCGGCGGCGCGACCTTGTGGTCGGCCGCCATGACCGGACCCGGGTTCTTCGCGAGCCAGTCCACGCATTGCTTGACGATGCGGTTCGACTGGCGCATCTCCTCGACCCGCACCAGGTAGCGGTCGTAGCAATCGCCGTTCACGCCCACCGGGATGTCGAAATCCATCGACCCGTACACTTCGTACGGCTGTTTCTTGCGCAGGTCCCACGCGAGACCTGAGCCACGCAGCATGGGGCCGGTGAAGCCGAGGTTGAGCGCGCGCTCCGGCGTCACCACCCCGATGTTCACGGTGCGCTGCTTCCAGATGCGGTTGTCGGTGAGCAGCGTCTCGTACTCGTCCACGCAGGCCGGGAAGCGGCGCGTGAAGTCATCGATGAAGTCGAGCATGGTGCCCGAGCGCTTCTCGTTCAGGCGGTCCACTTCCTTCTGTGATTTCCAGCGCGACGCCTGGTAGCGCGGCATGGAGTCCGGCAGGTCCCGATACACGCCGCCCGGCCGGTAGTAGGTCGCGTGCATGCGCGTGCCCGAGACTGCCTCGTAGCAGTCCATGAGGTCTTCGCGCTCGCGGAAGCAGTACAGGAACATCGTCATCGCGCCGATGTCGAGCCCGTGCGCCCCGAGCCACATCAGGTGGTTCAGGATGCGCGTGATCTCGTCGAACATGACGCGGATGTACTGCGCCCGGAGCGGCACCTGCGTCCCGAGCAGCTTCTCGATGGCCATCACGTAGGCGTGCTCGTTGCACATCATCGAGACGTAGTCGAGCCGGTCCATGTAGCCGATCGACTGGTTGAAGGGCTTCGACTCGGCGAGCTTCTCGGTGCCACGGTGCAGGAGTCCGACGTGCGGGTCGGCCTTCTGCACGACCTCGCCGTCCATCTCGAGCACCAGGCGCAGCACGCCGTGCGCCGCCGGGTGCTGCGGGCCGAAGTTCATCGTGTAGCTGCGGATCTCAGCCATGGCGGGGAGGATCCTTCAGCGCCGCGGCGTAGCGGTTGTCGTCGCGGATCACGCGCGGCACCAGCGTGCGCGGCTCGATGCTGACCGGCTCGTAGACGACCCGCCCCTTCGCCGGGTCGTAGCGCACCTCGACGTTGCCGGCGAGCGGGAAGTCCTTGCGGAACGGGTGGCCCACGAAGCCGTAGTCGGTCAGGATGCGCCGCAGGTCCGGGTGACCGCGGAAGATGATCCCGTAGAGGTCGAACGCCTCGCGCTCGAACCAGTTCGCCGACGACCAGACGTCCACGGCGGAGTCGATCATCGGCGGCTCGCCGGGCTCGCACCAGGCCCGCAGCCGGACGCGCCGGTTGTGGGTGACGGACAGCAGGTGATAGACGACCGCGAAGCGCCGCGGCTCGGCCGCTTGCGCGTCGCCCGCGGAAGCCGCCGCGCCCTCGGCGGCGATGCGGCCGCGGCTGAAGCCGCTCGAGGTCGCGGACTCGGTGGTCCACTCGCCGGCGCCGTGCGTCAGATAGTCCACGCCCGCCACGTCGATGAGTTGCTCGAAGCGGAACGCCGGCTCGTCGCGCAGCGCGCCGCAGACTTCGAGCAGCGCCGCGCCGTTCACTTCGAACGTGAGCTCGCCGCAGCGCGACGTGGCGCGCGAGACTTTCTCGGCGAATCGGGCCGCGATCGCCTCGCCCAGCTGTTCAAGTGACTGGCTCATGCGGGTTCAGCGGGCGATGGTCTGCGTGCGGTGGATCTTCTTCTGCAGCTGTATCAGGCCGTACAGCAGGGCCTCGGCCGTGGGCGGACAGCCAGGCACATAGATGTCCACCGGCACGATCCGGTCGCAGCCGCGGACCACCGCGTAGGAGTAGTGGTAGTAGCCGCCCCCGTTCGCGCAGGAGCCCATCGAGATCACCCAGCGCGGCTCGGGCATCTGGTCGTAGACCTTGCGCAGCGCCGGAGCCATCTTGTTCACCAGCGTCCCGGCCACGATCATCACGTCGGACTGGCGCGGACTCGGCCGGAACACGATGCCGAAGCGGTCGAGGTCGTAGCGCGCCGCGCCCGCGTGCATCATCTCCACCGCGCAGCAGGCCAGCCCGAAGGTCATCGGCCACATCGAGCCCGTGCGGGCCCAGTTCATGACCGCGTCGACGGTGGTGGTGAAGACGCCGCGCTCGGGCAGTTCGGAGGCCTCTAGTCCCACTCCAGGGCCCCCTTCTTCCACTCGTAGACGAAGCCGACCACGAGCACCAGCAGGAACACGCCCATCGCGGCCAGGCCGACCACGCCGATCGAGTCGAGCGCCACGGCCCACGGAAACAGGAACGCGATCTCGAGGTCGAAGACGATGAAGAGGATTGCGACGAGGTAGTAGCGCACGTCGAACTTCATGCGCGAGTCCTCGAAGGCCTCGAAGCCGCACTCGTACGGCGACAGCTTCTGCGGATCCGGCCGGCGCGGCCCGAACGCGAACCCCAGCGCCAGCAGCACGAGGCCGAGGCCTCCTGCGACTGCGAGGAATATCAGGATCGGCAGATATTCTGCAGGCATCGCGCGGCGGCTCCGGGATGAGGCCCGACGAGCCGCGAATTTTAGCAGGGTCCGCTGCACCGCCGTAAGGTCACTGAAACGAAAAAGGCGAGCCCCGGGGCTCGCCTTCGCTTCGTCTGGTGCGGATGGAGAGACTCGAACTCTCACGCCTTTCGGCACTAACCCCTCAAGCTAGCGTGTCTACCAATTCCACCACATCCGCAATCGATCGCTCGTGACCTGCCTACTGCCCGGCGGGCGCAGGCGCCGCTGGACCGGCGTGGCGGGCGCCGCGGGCGCATTGCCTGCGGGCGCACTCGTCGCGGGCAGCTGCGCCGGAAGCGCGGGAGCACCGAAGCCGGGGCCGTGCCCACGGGCTGCGGGCTGCTCGGTCGCCACGCGGTCCATCACGCTCGTCGGCGCAGTGGCGTGACTGAACAGGTAGGACAGCCCGAGGCTGGACACGAAGAAGAGCGTGGCGAGTACCGCCGTCGTGCGCGACAGGAATGACGCGGAACCGCGCGCACCGAACACGGTACCCGAGGCGCCGGCGCCGAACCCGGCACCCGCATCCGCACCACGGCCGCGCTGCAACAGCACCAGCGCGACGATTCCGAATGCCAGCAGCACGTGAAACACGACCGCCAGCGTCTGTACCCAGCTCATATTCATCATCTCTCCGATATTCAGTCCGCGGCCGCGCAGATCCGCGCGAACTCGTCTGCCTTGAGCGACGCGCCGCCGACCAGCCCGCCGTCGATGTCCGGCATCGCAAAGAGCTCCCGCGCGTTCGACGCCTTGACGCTGCCGCCGTACAGGATCCTCACGGACCCGGCAATTGTAGCATCCAGCGCCGCCACCTTGCCCCGGATCATGGCGTGAACGTCCTGCGCCTGCTCCGGCGAGGCGGTCCGTCCGGTGCCGATGGCCCAGACCGGCTCGTAGGCGATCACCGCCTTCGCCGAGTGCCCCGACGCCGCTCACGGCCAGCACCGCGTCGAGCTGCCGCGCGACGACCTGCGCAGTGCGATCGCCTTCGCGCTCCTCGAGCGTCTCGCCGACGCACAGCACCGGCGTGAGCCCCTGCGACTGCGCGGCAACGAATTTCCGCGCGACCAGCGCGTCACCCTCGCCGTAGAGCTGGCGGCGCTCGGAGTGGCCCACCAGGACGTACCGGCAGCCCACGTCCTTCAGCATCGCCGCGGACACTTCGCCGGTGAATGCGCCCTGCGGGCTCGGCAGCAGACGGACTGGGCGCCCAGCGCCGACGTCCGTGTCCTTGAGCAGGCGACCGACGTCCCACAGGTACGCGAACGGCGGACAGACCAGCACCTCGGTGCCGGACTCCGGTCGCAGCAGGTCGAGAAGCGCGCGGACCAGCGCCGCGTTCTCGGCCCTGGAACCGTGCATCTTCCAGTTACCGGCGACTAGGGGCTGACGCATCGCACACTCCACCCTGGATACGGGCCGGGCCTGCCCAGGGTTGGGCCGGCCGCGAAAGGCGCGCGATCTTAGCGGCGGGTCCGCCGGAAAGCAATGCGCGCAAGCCGCGTCAGACGGACTGCCGCACGACCTCGGCCAGCTCGCTGGCGTGGCGAGCCACGACGGCCTCATCCCTGCCCTCGACCATCACGCGGATCAGGGGCTCGGTGCCCGACGCGCGCAGGACCACGCGGCCCGTCGCCGCCCAGCGCCGCCTCGACGCGGCGCACCGCGGCCTGGATCGGCTGCCGACTCGCGCGGATCGACACGCTCCTTGACCCGGACGTTGACCATCACCTGCGGAAAACGCGGCATTCCGGCGGCAAGCTCCGCCAGCGGCCGGCCGGAGCGCTTCATGGCGGCGAGCACCTGCAGCGCGCTCACCAGGCCGTCGCCCGTGGTCGTGCGATCGAGGCACAGCAGGTGGCCCGAGGTCTCCCCGCCCAGCGACGCCGCCGCGCTCCTTCAGCAGCGCGAGCACGTATCGGTCTCCGACCTGCGCGCGCAGGAACTCGATGCCCTCGCTCGCGCAGGGCCAGCTCGAGCCCGAGGTTGCTCATGACCGTGCCGACCACCGGCCCCGTGAGCTCGCCCCGGGCGCGACGGTCGCGCGCGATCACGTACATGCAGCTGGTCGCCGTCGACCAGCCGCCCGAGGTGATCCACCATGACCAGCCGGTCGCCGTCGCCGTCGAGCGCGATGCCGACGTCGGCCCGCACCCCGCCACCGTGAGCTGCAGCAGCTCCGGCGCGGTGGAGCCGCAGCGCAGGTTGATGTTGCGGCCGTTGGGCGAGCAGCCGATGGGGATGATCTCGGCGCCGAGGTCCGCCAGCACCCGCGGCGCGACCTTGTATGCGGCCCCGTTGGCGCAGTCGATGACGACCTTGAGCCCCGAGAGGTCCATGCCCGCCGGCAGCGTCGAGGCACAGAACTCCTGGTAGACGACACGCGACTTGTCCACCCGCGCGGCCTTGCCGAGCGCGTGGACTCGCGCGTGCAGCGGCCGGCTCGTCGAGAAACGACTCGATGCGCTCCTCGACCTCGTCGGACAGCTTGCTGCCGACGGCAGTCGAAGAACTTGATGCCGTTGTCCTCGTAGGGGTTGTGCGAGGCGCTGATCACGACGCCGAAGCGGCACCCGAAGCGCTGCGTCAGGTAGGCGATGCCGGGCGTCGGCAGCGGACCGATCAGGTTCACGTCCACGCCGGCCGCGACGAACCCCGCCTCGAGCGCCGCCTCGAACATGTAGCCGGACAGGCGGGTGTCCTTGCCGACCAGCGCCGTGCCGCCCTCGGGCGCAAGCACGCGCGCCGCCGCGCTCGCGAGCCGCAGCGCGAACTCCACCGTCATCGGGTCCTCGCCGACGCGGCCCCGCACACCGTCCGTGCCGAAGTACTTCCTGCCCATCGTCACTGCGTCTCCTGTCGCCGCGCGCCTGAGCGCGCTCGCCACCCTGACCGCATCCAGCGTCGCCGCCACGTCGTGGGCGCGGACGATCGACGCACCGCCACGCACACGGCGAGCGCGGCGAAAGCGACGCTGCCCGCGAGCCGCTCGCCCGGCGCGCCGGCCGGTGATGATACCGACCAGCGACTTGCGCGACACGCCGACCAGTACCGGAAGGCCGGCCGCCGCCGAGGCCGACGAGCGCGGCGAGCAGCGCGAGGTTGTGATCGCGGGCGTCTTGCCGAAGCCGATCCCCGGGATCGACGCAGATGCGTGCCGCGCGCGGATGCCCGCCGCCGCGGCAGGCCTCGACGCGCGCGGCGAGGAAGCTCCGCGGACCTCGCCGACCACGTCCACGTATACTCGCGGTCGCATCCTGCATCGCTGGCGGATCGCCCTGCATGTGCATCAGGCAGACCGCCGCACCGCTCCCCGCCGCAGCCTCGAGCGCCCCGGGCAGGCCGACAGCGCCCGCACGTCGTTGACCATGGCCGGCGCCGGCCGCGACCGCGGCGCGCATCACCTCGGGCTTGCTCGTGTCCACGGAGATCGGCACGGCCGTGCCGGCCGACGAGCCGCTCGATCACGGGCACGACGCGGCGGATCTCCTCCTCGCGCGGTACACCGGCGCGGCGCCGGGCCGCGTGGATTCGCCGCCGACGTCGACGATGCCGGCGCCCTCCTCCGCCATCCGCACGCCTCGTGCGACCGCGCGTCGACGCTCGGCATGCCGCCCGCCATCGGAGAACGAGTCCGGGGTGACGTTCAGGACGCCCATGACGACCGGCTCGGCCAGGTCGAGGATCCTGTCGCGAAAGTCCAGTTGCATCGGGAATCGGGCGCCGGAAGCGAAACGCCCGGCTGGGCCGGGCGCTTCGCGGTCGGGTCAGTGCTGCGGGGCGGGCCGGCCGCTCGGCGCCTCGCCATCGCGCCGCTCGCGGCGGCTTCGATTCGGCGCTCGGCGTGTCGCGATCCTCCCAGCCCTCGGGCGGCTGCGGCTCGCGACCGTCCATGATGTCGCGGATCTGCGACTCGTCGATCGTCTCGTACTTGATGAGGGCGTCGGCCATCGCGTGCAGCTTGTCGATCTCGCGGTCGAGGATCTCGCGGGCCCGCCGGTAGTTGCCGTCGATGACGCGGCGCACTTCCTCGTCGATCGCGTGCGCGGTCATGTCCGACACCTGCTTGTGCTGGGTGACCGAGCGGCCGAGGAACACCTCGCCGTCCTCCTCGGTATAGGTCAGCGGACCGAGCCGGTCGGACAGGCCCCATTTCGTGACCATGTTGCGGGCGATCTCGGTGGCGCGCTCGATGTCGTTCGAGGCGCCGGTCGTGACCGAGTCGGCCCCGAAGATCATCTCCTCGGCCACGCGGCCGCCGAACAGCGTGGCGATGCGGCTCTCGAGCTGCCGCTTGCTGGTGCTGTAGCGGTCCGCCTCCGGGAGGAACATCGTGACGCCCAGCGCACGCCCGCGCGGGATGATCGTCACCTTGTAGACCGGATCGTGGTCCGGGACGTTCAGCCCCACGATCGCGTGACCGGCCTCGTGGTAGGCGGTGAGCTTCTTCTCGTTGTCGTCCATCACCATGGACTTGCGCTCGGCGCCCATGATGATCTTGTCCTTGGCGCGCTCGAACTCTTCCATGCTGACCGTGCGCTTGTTGGCGCGCGCGGCGAACAGCGCGGCCTCGTTGACGAGGTTGGCGAGGTCGGCACCCGAGAAGCCCGGCGTGCCGCGCGCGATGATCGAGGGCTTCACGTCCTCGGCGAGCGGCAGCTTGCGCATGTGGACCTTGAGGATCTGCTCGCGGCCGCGCACGTCGGGCAGCGGCACCACCACCTGGCGGTCGAACCGGCCCGGGCGCAGCAGCGCCGGGTCGAGCACGTCGGGCCGGTTCGTGGCGGCGATGACGATCACGCCCTCGTTGCCCTCGAAGCCGTCCATCTCGACGAGCAGCTGGTTCAGCGTCTGCTCGCGCTCGTCGTGGCCGCCGCCGAGGCCCGCGCCACGATGGCGGCCGACGGCGTCGATCTCGTCGATGAAGATGATGCAGGGCGCGTGCTTCTTCGCCTGCTCGAACATGTCGCGCACGCGCGAGGCGCCGACGCCGACGAACATCTCGACGAAGTCGGAGCCCGAGATCGTGAAGAACGGCACCTTGGCCTCGCCGGCGATGGCCTTGGCGAGCAGCGTCTTGCCCGTGCCGGGCGAGCCCACCATCAGCACGCCGCGCGGGATCTTGCCGCCGAGCTTCTGGAACTTGGCCGGGTCCTTGAGGAAGTCGACGATCTCGCTGACTTCTTCCTTGGCCTCCTCCACGCCCGCGACGTCGGCGAACGTGACGGTGACCTGGTCCTCGTTCAGCAGCCTGCGCCCGGCTCTTGCCGAAGGACATCGCGCCGCGTCCGCCCGCCCCGCCCTGCATCTGGCGCATGAAGTACACCCAGACGCCGATCAGGAGCAGGATCGGGAACGACGAGACGAACAGCTGCATCAGGAACGACTGGCGCTCCGGCGGCGCGGCGCTGAAGGTGACGCCGCGCTTCTGCAGCGTGCCGATGAGCGCCGAGTTGTCCGTCTCCGGGTTGTAGACGACGAACTGCTCGCCGTCCGATCGCACGCCCGATGATGCGGTCGCCGCTGAAGGTGACCTGCGCCACCGTGCCGCTCTTGACCTGCGTCGAGGAAGGTCGAGTACGGCATCTCCTGCGAAAGCGCCCGTGCGCGAGCTGAAGTTGCTCACGACCGTCGCGAGCACGACGGCGATGACGATCCACAGGACGACGTTTTTGGCCAGATCGTTCAATGCCTATGTCCTCGGATTGCAGATGCGGCGGACGGGCCCGCGCGGACGCTGTTTCGCCCGGACGACACTACACGATTCGGTACCCTCGTGCCAGAACGTACAGCTCGGCGCTGCGGGCCCGCGACGCTTTCGGCTTGCGCAATTTCACGGATTCGAAATCCCGCCGCAGGCGCGCGATCAGCGGCTGGAACTCGCGGCCCTGGAAGACCTTCATCAGCAGGTCGCCACCCGGACGCAGGCTCTGTGCGCGCGAAATCCACTGCCAGGTCCACGAGGTGCATCGAGCGGTCGTGGTCCACGTCCGCCATGCCCATCATGTTGGGGGCCATGTCGGACATCACAAGGTCGCACTCGTGCGTCCCCGAGCGTCGCCCGGAGCGCTCGCGAGCGCCGCCTCGTCGCTGAAGTCGCCCTGGATGAACTCGACGCCCGGGATCGCCGGCATCTCGAGGAGGTCGAGGGCGATCACCCGGCCCTTGGCCACCCAGAACCCGGGCTGCGTACTGGCTCCAGCCGCCGGGCGCCGCGCCGAGATCCACCACGATCATCCCGGGCCGCAGCAGCCGGTCGGAGCGCTGGATTTCCTCGAGCTTGAAGGCGGCACGCGAGCGCCAGCCCTCGTCGTGCGCGCGCTTCACGTAGGGTCGGCGGCGTGCTCGGCGAGCCAGCGGGCGGAAGACTTGGTGCGCTTGGTCATGGGGACGGCGGAGTGATAGCAGATGGCCGCTAGTAGTAGGGGGCGGACTCTCGTCCGCGGGCAGGGTTTTCGGGTTCCCGGCGGCCGAGGTGCCCGTCGCGGCCTTCCCGCGTCCGCCCGATTCGGCCCTAAACTACCGGTCATTCCCCGCCGCCTCCCCATACCGATGGCACTACGAACCGCACAGCGCAAGCATCTCCGCCGCCTCGGCCACGACCGGAACCCGATCGTGCTCGTCGGCCAGGCCGGTTTCGGGCGCGAACCTCGTCACGGAACTGGACCGCGCGCTGCGCGACCACGAGCTCGTCAAGGTCCGGGCACGGGTCGGGGAGCGAGCCGAGCGGGACCGCATCCTCGCGGAACTCGCGGCCGCGACCGGCTCCGAGCAGGTGCAGCGTATCGGCCACGCGGCGCTCTCTACCGCCGCAACCCCGACCGCCCGGGCATCCTGCTGCCGGACTGAGCGCCGACGCCCGCGGCTCCGCCGAGCGCGCAGGCCGCTCAGACGTAGCGCACCGCCACGATCTCGAAGCGCGCGGGTGCCGCTCGGCACCGCGACGTCCACCACGTCGCCCTCGCTACTTGCCCACCAGTGCGCGGGCGATCGGCGAGGTGATCGAGATCAGCCCCAGCCGCACGTCAGCCTCGAGCTCGCCGACGATCTGGAACACCACCTCGGAGCCGTCGTCCTGGTCCTCGAGATTCACCGTGGCCCCGAAGACCACCCTGCTGGTCGCCGCCAGGTGGGCGACGTCGATGATCTCGCAGTGCGAAAGCTCGTGCTCGAGCTGCTTGATGCGGCCCTCGATGAATCCCTGCTGCTCGCGGGCGGCGTGGTACTCGGCGTTCTCGCTCAGGTCGCCGTGGGCGCGCGCCTCGGCGATGGCCTGGATCACGCGCGGCCGATCCTCGGTCTTCAGCCGGCGCAGCTCCGCGCGCAGCCTCGCGGCCCCCTTTTGAGTCAATGGCTTGCGCGTCATACACGAACTTCCTTGTGAAGATCCTGGAGCCGGTTGACTTCGACTTCCTGGAGGTGGTCGATCGCCTCGCAGGTGGCGAAGGCGCCGGCCAGCGTCGTGTAGTAGGTCACCCGCCGCGCCACCGCCGCGCGCCGGATCGAGTTCGACTCGTTGATCGCCTGCTTGCCCTCGGTCGTGTTGACGATGAGGCTGATCTCGTCGTTCTTGATCATGTCCACGATGTGGGGCCGACCCTTCGCGGACCTTGTTGACGCGCCGGCAGGCACGCCCGCCTCCTCGAGCGCGTCGCCGTGCCGTGGGTCGCGACGATCGTCGAAGCCGCGCTCGATGAGCAGCCGGGCGAGGCTCGACCGCACCGGCTTGTCGCGGTCGCGGACGCTGATCAGGCAGACCCCACGCGTCGGCAGCACACTCGCCGGAGGCAGTCTGCGCCTTGGCATAGGCCTCGCCGAAGCTGCGGCCCGTGCCCATCACCTCGCCCGTGGACTTCATCTCGGGCCCGAGGATCGGGTCGGCATCCGGGGAACTTGCCGAAGGGGAACACGGCCTCCTTGACCGAGAAGTACGCCGGGCATGCGCTCGGCCGTGAGCCCGAGCTCCGCGAGCGCGCTGGCCCGCCATCACGCGCGCGGCGACCTTGGCGAGCGGCACGCCCGTCGCCTTCGAGACGAACGGCGCCGTGCGCGACGCGCGCGGATTCACCTCGAGCACGTACACGACGCCGTTCTGGATCGCGAACTGCACGTTCATGAGCCCGATCACGTCGAGCGCGAGCGCCATGCCGGCGCGTCTGCTCGCGGATCTCGTCCTGCAGTTCGCGGACTCAGGCTGAAGGGCGGCAGCGAGCAGCCGGAGTCACCCGAGTGCACGCCCGCCTGCTCGACGTGCTCCATGATCCCGCCGATGTAGACGTCGCTTGCCGTCGCAGATCGCGTCCACGTCCACCTCGATGGCGAGGTCGAGGAAGCGGTCGAGCAGCACGGGGCTGTCGTTGGACACCTGCACGGCGTCGGTCATGTAGCCGCGCAGGTCGTCCTCGGTGAAGCACCACCTCCATCGCGCGACCACCGAGCACGTAGGACGGCCGCACCACCAGCGGGAAGCCGACCTCGCGCGGCGTGCCGCACGCCTCGTCCTCGGTGCGCGCCGTCCGGTTCGGCGGCTGGCGCAGCTGCAGCCGGTCGCACGAGCTTCTGGAAGCGCTCGCGGTCCTCGGCGACGTCGATCGAGTCGGGGCTCGTGCCGATGATCGGCACGCCCGCGGCGTCCAGCGGCTTGGCGAGCTTGAGCGGCGTCTGGCCGCCGTACTGCACGATCACGCCGAGCGGCTTCTCGACGTGCAGGACCTCCATCACGTCCTCGAACGTCAGCGGCTCGAAGTAGAGCCGGTCGGAGGTGTCGTAGTCGGTCGAGACCGTCTCCGGGTTGCAATTGATCATGATGGTCTCGAACCCGTCCTCGCGCAGCGCGAGCGCCGCGTGCACGCAGCAGTAGTCGAATTCGATGCCCTGGCCGATGCGGTTCGGGCCGCCGCCCAGGATCACGATCTTGCGCCGGTCCGTGGTCGGCGCCGCCTCGCACTCCTCCTCGTAGGTCGAGTAGAGGTAGGCGGTGGACGTCGCGAACTCCGCCGCGCAGGTGTCCACGCGCTTGAAGACGGGCCGCAGTGCCGAACCCGTGGCGCCGCTCGCGGATCGCCTGCTCGCTCGTGCCCGCACAGCTTCGCGATCCGGCTGTCCGCGAATCCCTTGCGCTTGAGGGCCCGCAGCCGCCGGCCGTCGAGCGCGCGCCACCCCGCCGCGCTCGATCGCGTTCTTCCTCGCGCACCAGGTCCTCGATCTGCGCCAGGAACCAGGGATCGATCCGCGACGCACGGTGCACCTCCTCCAGCGACAGGCCCGCGCGGAAGCGCATCGGCGACGTAGCGCAGCCGGTCGCGGACCCGGCATGCGCAGTTCCTCGAGCAGCGCGCGCATGCCCTCCTCGCCGAGCGGCAGCTGCACCACGGGCGTCAGCCCGTCGATGCCGGTCTCGAGGCCGCGCAGCGCCTTCTGCAGCGACTCCTGGAAGGTGCGGCCGATCGCCATCACCTCGCCCACGGACTTCATCTGCGTGGTCAGGCGGTCGTTCGCGCCGGGGAACTTCTCGAAGGTGAAGCGCGGGATCTTGGTGACGACGTAGTCGATCGTGGGCTCGAACGAGGCCGGCGTCGCCCCGCCGGTGATGTCGTTGCGCAGCTCGTCGAGCGTGTAGCCGACGGCGAGCTTGGCCGCCACCTTCGCGATCGGGAAGCCGGTCGCCTTCGACGCGAGCGCGGAGGAGCGCGACACGCGCGGGTTCATCTCGATCACGAGCAGCCGCCCGTCGGTCGGGCTCACCGCGAACTGCACGTTCGAGCCGCCGCACTCCACGCCGATCTTGCGCAGCACCGCGATCGAGGCGTCGCGCATGATCTGGTATTCCCTGTCGGTCAGCGTCTGCGCCGGCGCGACGGTGATCGAGTCGCCGGTGTGCACGCCCATCGGGTCGAGGTTCTCGATGGAGCAGACGATGATGCAGTTGTCGTTCCTGTCGCGAACGACCTCCATCTCGAATTCCTTCCAGCCGAGCACGGACTCCTCGAGCAGCACCTCGCTCGTCGGGGAGGCGTCGAGGCCGCGCGCGACGATCTGCTCGAACTCCTCGCGGTTGTAGGCGATGCCGCCGCCCGTGCCGCCGAGCGTGAAGGACGGGCGGATGACGCAGCGGGAAGCCGATCTCGGCCTGGATCGCGAGCGCCTCCTCCATGCTGTGCGCGATGCGCGAGCGCGGGCACTCGAGGCCGATCTCGCGCATGGCGTTGCGGAACAGCTCGCGGTCCTCGGCCATGTCGATGGCGTCGCGCGAGGCGGCGATCAGTTCCACGCCGAACTTCTCGAGCACGCCCTCGCGCACGAGGTCGAGCGCGCAGTTGAGCGCGGTCTGGCCGCCCATGGTCGGCAGCAGCGCGTCGGGTCGCTCCTTCTCGATGATCCGCGCGACCGTTCGCCAGTTGACCGGCTCGATGTAGACGGCGTCGGCCATCTCCGGGTCGGTCATGATCGTCGCGGGATTCGAGTTCACCAGGACGACCCGGTAGCCCTCCTCGCGCAGCGCCTTGCAGGCCTGCGCGCCCGAGTAGTCGAACTCGCAGGCCTGGCCGATCACGATCGGGCCGGCGCCGATGATCAGGATGCTCTTGATGTCTGTGCGCTTGGGCATGTGCGCTCGGCCTCTCCGGATCACACCAGCTTGCGCGCGGGCACGATCGCCCCGGCGCAGCATCGACTCGACGAATCGCGCGAACAGCGGCGCGAGGTCGCGCGGGCCCGGGCTCGCCTCCGGGTGGCCCTGGAAGCTGAAGGCCGGGCGGTCGGTGACTTCGATGCCCTGCAGCGAACCGTCGAACAGCGAGCGGTGCGTCGCGCGCACGTTCGCGCGGCAGCGTCGCCTCGTCCACCGCGAAGCCGTGGTTCTGGCTCGAGATGAAGACGCGCCCGGTGTCGAGGTCGATCACCGGATGGTTCGCGCCGTGGTGACCGAACTTCATCTTCACGGTCTGCGCGCCCATCGCGAGCCCGAGCAGCTGGTGGCCGAGGCAGATGCCGAACAGTCGGCACGGCCGCCGCCACCAGTGCCCGGATCGCGTCGATCGCATAGCCGGCACGGCTCGGGATCGCCCGGGCCGTTCGACAGGAAGACGCCGTCCGGGGCGAGCGCCAGCACCTCGGCGGCCGTGGTCTGCGCCGGCACGACCGTCATGCGGCAGCCGTGATCGGCCAGCAGCCGCAGGATGTTGCGCTTGATGCCGAAGTCGTAGGCCACGACGTGGAGGCGCTGGCCCGGCCGGCGGCGCGGGCCCTGCTCCAGGGCCCAGTTCGTGCCCTCGTTCCACTGGAAGCTGCGCTTGGTGGAGACGACCTTGGCGAGGTCCATGCCCTTGAGTCCCGGGAAAGCGCCGCGCGGCCTCGATCGCGAGATCCGGCCGCGACGCGGCCTCGCCGCTCGCGATGCACCCGGCCTGCGCGCCCTTCTCGCGCAGGATCCGGGTCAGCCGGCGCGTGTCGATCTCGGCGATGGCCACGATGCCACCCCGGATCAGGAACTCCGGGAGCGACTCGGTCGCGCGCCAGCTCGAGTGCAGCAGCGGCAGGTCGCGGATGACGAGGCCCGGCGGCGTGGATCGAATTCGACTCGAGGTCGTCCGGCATTCGTGCCGGTATTGCCGATGTGGGGATAGGTGAGCGTGACGATCTGGCGGGAGTACGAGGGATCGGTGAGGATCTCCTGGTAGCCCGTCATCGCGGTGTTGAAGACCACCTCGCCGGTCGCCGTCCCGGCGGCACCGATCGAAATGCCGCGGAACACGGTGCCGTCCTCGAGAGCCAGAACAGCGGGTGTCGTCACGACCTTCCTCCGGTGAAGCTGGCCCGCATCCAGCATGCAGACACGTTTCGCGCGTGCGCCGACCGTCGGAGATGAGCTCTGGCTCACCCCGTTCCTGGTTGGCTCGACGGGCTAAGTTCGGAAGTTTACGCGAGAGGCCGCGGGTGCGCCACGCGAACCTGACGGGCTCAGAGTCCGAGCACGTCCAGCATGGAATAGAGGCCGGGCGGCCGCCCCGCGACCCAGCGGGCGGCCACCAGCGCGCCCCGGGCGAACCCGGAGCGGTCCTGGGCGCTGTGCACGAGTTCGACCTGCTCGCCGGGGCCAGCGAAGACCAGCCGGTGCTCGCCGACGATGTCGCCCCCGCGCACCACGCTGAAGCCGATCCGGCCGCGCTCGCGCACCCCGGTGTGGCCGTGGCGGGCGTAGTCCGCGGCCTGCTCGAGCGTCGTGCCGCGGCCCCGCGCCGCCGCCGCGCCGAGTCCCGAGCGCGGTGCCGCTCGGGGCATCGACCTTGTTGCGGTGATGCGCCTCGAAGATCTCGATGTCGTACTGCGCGATCGAGCGCGCTGGCCGCGAGTTCCGCCAGCTTGAAGAGCAGGTTGACCCCGAGGCTCATGTTGGGGGCGAGCACGATCGGGAATCTCCGCCGCGACGGCCTGCGAGTTCGGCGCGCTGCGCCGCGTCGTGCCCCGTCGTGCCGACCACCAGCGCGCAGCCCCGCTCGCGGCACAGCCGGGCATTGCCGAGCGGAGACCGCCGGCAGCGTGAAGTCGATGGCCACCTGCGCCCGGCCAGCGCGACCGCCGGGTCGCCGGAGACCGCGACGGCCAGCGGAGCGATCCCGGCCAGCACGCCCGCGTCCTGGCCGATCGCCGCGTCTCCCGGGGCCGCGAGCGCGCCGCAGAGCCGCAGGTCGGCCGCCTCGCGCGAGCAGCGGAACGATGGTCCGCCCCATGCGCCCGGAGGCGCCGAGCATCGCGACGTTCAACATCGGCTCACTCCCCGAGGCTGCTGAAGAAACGCTTGACGCCATCGAGCCACGATTCCTCGCGCGGATGGTGGTGCTTCGCGTCCTTCTGCAGGGACTCCTCGAATTTCCGCAGGAGATCCTTCTGCTCGCGGTTCAGGTTCACCGGCGTCTCGACCACGATGCGGCAGAACAGGTCGCCGACCGGCCCGCCGCGCACGGGACGGATGCCCTTCTCGCGCAGCCGGAAGACCCGGCCGGACTGCGTTTCCGCCGGCACCTTGATCGTGGCCTTGCCGCCGAGGGTGGGCACCTCGATGCTGCCGCCCAGGGCCGCGGTGGCGAAACTCACCGGCACCTCGCAGGAGAGGTGGCTGCCGTCGCGCTCGAAGATCGGCGTGGTCCTTGACCCTGACCTCGACGTACAGGTCGCCCGGCGACCCGCCGTTGCGGCCCGCCTCGCCCTCGCCCGACAGCCGGATGCGGTCCGCCGGTGTCCACGCCCGGCGGCACCTTCACGGACAGCGTCTTCTGCTTGCGCACGCGGCCCTGGCCACGGCAGGCAGCTGCAGGGGTCGCGTGACCACCTGCCCGCGCCCGTTGCAGCGCGGGCAGGTCTGCTGCACGGTGAAGAAGCCCTGCTGCATCCGCACCTGCCCCGCGCCCGCGGCAGGTGTCGCAGGTGGCGGGCTTCGCGCCCTTGGCGGATCCGCTGCCGCTGCAGTCGCCGCACTCGCGCGAGCGTCGTGAAGTCGATGTTGACCGTGCCGCCGAAGACCGCCTGCTCGAGCGTGAGTTCGAGTTCGTAGCGCAGGTCCGCGCCGCGGTACACCTGCGAGCGCCCGCGGCGGCCGACCCCGAAGATGTCGCCGAACACGTCGCCGAAGATGTCGCCGAACGCGTCGCGGGGGTCGAATCCGCGCCGCCACCGCCGCCGCGCATCCCGTCCACGCCGGCATGGCCGAACTGGTCGTAGGCCGCGCGCTTCTGCGCGTCGGTCAGGACCTCGTAGGCCTCCTTGACCTCCTTGAACTTGTCGGTCGGCCTCGTGATCGTCGGGGTTGCGGTCGGGGTGGAACTTCATCGCCAGCCGGCGATAGGCCTTCTTGATGTCCGCTTCGCTCGCGGTGCGCGGCACGTCGAGGACCTGGTAGTAGTCGCGCTTCGACATTCGGAGTCCGGGCTGGTCTTCAACGTGGAACCGCCGCGGGGGACGCATCCCCCGCGGCGGATTGGGTCAACGGGCCAAGGATAGCGCCTCGGGCGGCATCAATTGCCCTTGCCGTCCTTGTCCTTCACTTCCTCGAACTCGGCGTCGAGCACCTCGTCCTTGCCGCCCGGCTGGCCGCCGCCCGCGGCGCCGGCGTCCGGCCGCGCCCGGCTGGGCGCTCGCGTAGGCCTGCTGGGCGATGCGTCGCGGAGGCCTCGGCCAGCGCGCGCGCCTTGGTCTCGATCACGTCCTTGTCCTCGCCCTTGATGACGCCCTTCAGGTCGGAGAGCGCCGACTCGACCTTGGCGCGGTCCGCAGCCGACACCTTGTCGCCGAGGTCCTTCAGCGCCTTGTCGGTGGCGTGCAGCAGCGCGTCGGCCCGATTGCGCGTCTCGGCCAGCTCGCGGAACTTCTTGTCCTCCTCCGCGTGCGCCTCGGCGTCGCGCACCATGCGCTTGATCTCGTCCTCGTTCAGGCCGCTCGAGGCCTTGATGACGATCTTCTGCTCCTTGCCGGTCGCCTTGTCCTTGGCCGACACGTTCAGGATGCCGTTGGCGTCGATGTCGAAGGTGACCTCGACCTGCGGCATGCCGCGCGGCGCCGGAGGAATGTCGGAGAGGTCGAAGCGGCCGAGCGACTTGTTGTCGGCTCGCGCGGTCGCGCTCGCCCTGCAGCACGTGGATGGTCACGGCCGTCTGGTTGTCGTCGGCGGTCGAGAACACCTGCGTCGCCTTGGTCGGGATCGTGGTGTTCTTCTCGATCAGCTTGGTCATCACGCCGCCCAGCGTCTCGATGCCGAGCGACAGCGGCGTGACGTCGAGCAGCAGCACGTCCTTGACCTCGCCCGTGAGCACGCCGGCCTGGACGGCCGCACCGACCGCGACGGCCTCGTCCGGATTCACGTCCTTGCGCGGCTCCTTGCCGAAGAAGTCCTTCACGAACTTCTGCACCAGCGGCATGCGCGTCTGGCCGCCGACCAGGATCACCTCGGCCACGTCGCTGATCGACAGGCCCGAGTCCTTGAGCGCGATGCGGCAGGGCTCGATCGTCTTCTGCACGAGGTCCTCGACCAGCGACTCGAGCTTGGCGCGCGTGAGCTTGATTGCCAGGTGCTTCGGGCCCGAGGCGTCCGCCGTGATGTACGGCAGGTTGACCTCGGTCTGCTGGCTGGACGACAGCTCGATCTTGGCCTTCTCCGCGGCCTCCTTCAGGCGCTGCATGGCGAGCGGATCGCGCCGCACGTCCACGCCGCTCTCCTTCAGGAACTCGGCCGCCAGGTAGTCGATGACGCGCTTGTCGAAGTCCTCGCCGCCGAGGAACGTGTCGCCGTTCGTGGCGAGCACCTCGAACTGGCGCTCACCGTCGACGTCGGCGAACTCGATGATCGAGATGTCGAACGTGCCGCCACCGAGGTCGTATACGGCCACCTTGCGGTCGCCGCCCGACTTGTCGAGGCCGTAGGCCAGCGCAGCCGCGGTCGGCTCGTTGATGATGCGCTTGACGTCGAGGCCCGCGATGCGGCCGGCGTCCTTGGTCGCCTGGCGCTGCTGGTCGTTGAAATACGCCGGCACGGTGATCACGGCCTCGGTGACCGGCTCGCCGAGATAGTCCTCGGCGGTCTTCTTCATCTTCATGAGCACGCGCGCCGAGATCTCGGGCGGTGCCATCTTCTTGCCGTGCACCTCGACCCACGCGTCGCCGTTGTCGGCCTTGACGATCTTGTACGGGACCATGCCGACGTCCTTCTGCACGACCGAGTCTTCGTACTTGCGGCCGATCAGGCGCTTGATGGCGTACAGCGTGTTGTGCGGGTTGGTGACCGCCTGGCGCTTGGCCGACTGGCCGACCAGCACCTCGTCGTCCTTGGTGAAGGCGACGATGGACGGCGTGGTGCGGTCGCCCTCGCTGTTCTCGATCACCCGCGGCTTGCCGCCGTCCATGATGGCGACGCACGAGTTGGTCGTGCCCAGGTCGATGCCGATGACTCTTGCCATGGAAGGAACTCCGTCGAGTTCAGTAACTGCGATGCCTGCCTAGGTGGGGCCGCAGGCGGTTGATTCAAGTCAGGAAGCGGCCTCGTACGGGCTCGACGGGCTCGGGTTGCCCGGGCGATCACGACCCGGGCGGGTCGGAGCAGCCGGCCGTTCAGCGCATAGCCCTTCTGGACCACGCGCGAGGACGGTCCCGGCGCGGCTGGTCCGCGCTGGGCTGCGTGACCATCGCCTCGTGGAACTCGGGGTTGAAGGGCTGGCCCTGCGGGTCCAGCACCGCGATCCCCGACTTCTCGAAGGCCTTGTTGATGAGCCGGAGCGTCGCCTCCGTGCCCTCCAGCAGCCGGGCCGGGTCGGCCCCGCGCCGGCGGCGAGCCCGAGTTCCAGGCTGTCACGCACCTCGAGGAGCTCACCCGCAAAGCGCTCGATGGCATAGCGGCTGGCCGCCTCCACGTCCCGCGCGGCACGCTTGCGGACGTTGTCGGTCTCGGCGACGGCGCGGAGGTAGCTGTTCCAGTTCTCCTGGGCCCTGGCCAGCGCGGCCTCGAGTTCCGCGCCGAGGCGCTCGACCTCGCTCGGCGTGCCTTCCCGCACCTCGACGGAGGCGGCCGGATCGGATTCGGTCGTCATGTCACCTGCCTGGATTTTCGTGTACGCCGCCCACCCGGCCCGTGCCGGCCGAAACCGCGCAATCCCGCGGATATCGGGCCTACCGGCGGGAATTCAAGGCCGAGCCGAGCAGGCGGGCCGTGACGTCCACGATCGGGATCACCCGCTCGTAGGCCATGCGGGTCGGGCCGATGACGCCGAGCACCCCGACGGTCTCGTTGTCGAGCATGTACGGGGCGGTCACGAGGCTGCAGTCGTCGAGGATCCCGTAGCCGGATTCCTGGCCGATGAAGATCTGCACGCCCTCGGCGTGGAGGCTCTGGTCGAGCAGGTGAAGGATGTCGCGCTTGGCCGTGAAGGCATCGAACAGGCGCCTCAACTTGTCCACGTTCGAGAGCTCGGCGAACTCCATCAGGTTCGTCTCGCCCGCGATCACGTACTCGGGAGCCTCCGGGGTGGCGACGCCGACCATCTGCCGCGCCAGCATGATGGCGTCCCGCATGAGCTGGTTCAGCTGCTCGTGTGCCTGCGAGAGCTCGCCCACGAGGTCCTCGCGGACCTGCCGCAGGTCCTTGCCGCCGAACTGCTGGTTGAGGAACGTGGCGGCCCGCCGCAGCTCCTCGGCCGAGTAGTAGCGCTCGAGCTGCACGACGCGGTTCTGCACGTCCCGGCCATTCACCACCATGACGGCCAGCACGCGATTGTCGGACAATGGCAGGAACTCGATCTGGCTGAGCGACTGGTGCGGCTGGCGCGGGATCGTGACGACGCCCGCAAGGTGGGTGATGGACGAGAGCACCTGCGAGGCCACCGAGACGATGGACTTTGGCGTCCCGGTCCTGCTCCTCGCCAAGCCTGCGGCGCAGGGTGTCCGTGACCTCCTCCGCCGCCCCGGTCGGCCGCTGCCGCAGGAGCGTGTCCACGAAGAACCGGTAGCCCTTGTCGGTCGGCACGCGGCCCGCGGAAGTGTGTGGCGATGCGACGAAGCCGTACTCCTCGAGGTCCGCCATGACGTTGCGGACGGTCGCGGCGCTCAGGTTGAGGCCCGAATCCCGGGAAAGGGTCCTCGATCCGACCGGCTGGCCCTCCCGGATATAGCTCTCGACGAGGACTCGCAGCAGGTGCTGCGCGCGCTCGTTGAAAATGTCGTCCGCGGAATCCGGCGCCATGTTTGCCTGTCGGCCACCGGGGTGAACCGTTTCCCGGCCTGGCCTGCGTCAACCTTGCAACGCGGTCTCGTCCAGGTCAAGCACACCGAATCTGCAGATTCTCGCCGCTCCACGCGCTGGCCGTCCGCGCTCGGGCCGTGCTAAAAGATGCGCAACCATGAGTACTGCCAACGTCGCCTCTCGAACCGTCGCGCTGGCGGGTCGTCCCGACGAGCCGCGCGTTGGCGAAGCCATGCTCGCCCTCGCCGCCCACCTTCGGCAGCGAGGCGCCCGCGTCCGGGCCGCGACCGGGCAGCAACTCGACTTCGGTTCAGCCGGGGTGGACATCGTGCCCGAGTCCGGGCTCGCGCCCGGCGCGGACTTCGTCGTTGCAATCGGAGGCGACGGTACGATGCTGCACGCCGCACGCATGGCGGCAGCGCACAGGGTCCCGGTCCTGGGCGTGAATCGCGGCCGGCTCGGGTTCCTTGCGGACGTGAGTCCCGCCCGGATGATCGAATCGGTGGATGACGCCCTCGAGGGGCGCTGCCTGCCGGAGCTGCGCATGCTGCTCCAGGCGACCGTGCGCGGCGACGGCACGAGCCACACTGCCATCGCGCTGAACGACGTCGCCGTCGCAAAGCACGACACCGGCCGCATGCTGGACCTCCGGACCTGGGTGAACGGGGCCTTCGTCAACACCCACGCGGGTGACGGCTTCGTCGTCTCGACGTCCACCGGTTCGACGGCCTATGCGCTGTCCTGCGGCGGCCCGATCGTGCACCCGGCCCTCGCGGCTATCGTGCTCGTGCCGATCTGCCCGCACACGCTCTCGGACCGCCCCATCGTGGTCGGGGCCGACAGCGTCGTCGAACTCGAACTCGCCGGCCGCCCGGAGACGCGCGCGCAGGTGGTCTGCGATGGCATCCCGCTGTGCGAACTCGAGCCCGGCCTGCGGCTCCGGGTCGAGCGGGCCGCGGTCACGGCGACCCTGCTCCACCCCCCCGGTCACGACTACTTCCGGATCCTGCGCTCGAAGCTGCACTGGGGCCGCGGGGGCCGGAACGGCCCGCCTCCCGGCGACTGACCCGGCGATGCTCACGCACCTGCAGATCCGCGACTTCGCGATCGTCGAAGCCGTCGAACTCGAGCTCGAGCCGGGCTTCACCGCGCTCACGGGCGAGACCGGGGCCGGCAAGTCCATTCTCGTCGACGCACTGCTGCTCGCCGTCGGCGGACGCGCCGACAGTGGCGCCGTCCGCCACGGTGCGGAACGCGCCGAGGTCGCGGCGACGTTCGACCTGTCGCGCAATGAGGGCGCGCGCGCGTGGATGGCCGAGCAGTCCATCGAGCACGAAGGCGAGGCGCACCTGCGGCGAGTGGTGGCGGCGGACGGACGGAGCCGCGCATACATCAACGGCCAGGCCGCGCCCGTGCAGTCGCTGCGGGCGCTCGGCGAACACCTGCTCGACGTCCACGGCCAGCTCGAGTTCCAGTCGCTATCGCGCCGCGGCTACCAGCGCGAACTCCTGGACGGCAGCGGCAGCCTCGAGCCGCAGGCCGCCGCCGTGCGCGCAGCCTGTCAGGCGTGGCGCGCCCTGGAGCAGGAGCGCACGGCCTTCGAAGAGCGGGGACGCGACCGCGAGCACCGCCTCGAGATCCTCTCGCACTATGTGAACGAACTGGATGCCATGGATCCGAAGCCCGGCGAGTCGGCGGACCTGGCGGACGAGCGGCGGCGCATGGCGAGCCTCGGCCGGCTCGCAGAAGGCACGCGCCAGGTCGAGGACCTGCTGGCGGCCGACGAGAGCGGCGCGGCTGCCGCGCTTGCCCGGTCACAGGCCGTGCTGCGACAACTGGCCGGTCTCGATCCGGCGCTGGCGCCGACGGCCAGCCTGCTCGACGAGGCGGGCATCGCCTGCCGCGAGGCGCTCGCAAACCTCGGACGCTACACGCAGTCGCTCGAGGCAGACCCGGCCCGGCAGGAGGCCGTGGAGGCCCGGCTCGCGGCGCTCGAGGCCGCGGCGCGCAAGCACCGTGTCGAGGTCGGCGAACTGCCCGCACTGCGCCAGTGCCTGGCGGCCGAGCTCGCCGGCCTGCGCGACACGTCGGTGGGCGCCGCGGAACTCGAGCGCAGGACCGCCGCCGCGCTCGCGACGTACGAGTCCGCAGCACGACTGCTGTCCAGGCGCCGCCGCACGGCGGCCGGCGAGCTGGACCGCAAGGTCACCGGGATCATGCAGGGCCTCGGCATGCGCGGCGGCGTCTTCGAGACGCGTATCGAGGCGGCGACGCCGATGGCGCGCTCCGAGCACGGCGCGGACGAGGTCGAGTTCCTGGTGAGCGCGAATCCCGGGCAACCGACCCGCCCGCTTGCGAAGACCGCATCGGGCGGCGAGCTGTCGAGGATCAGCCTCGCGCTGCAGGTCGCGACGCTAGACGCGATGCACCTGCCCTGCCTCGTGTTCGACGAAGTGGATGCCGGCGTCGGAGGCGCGGTCGCCGAGATGGTTGGCCGGCAGCTGCGCGCGCTTTCGGCCTCCGGTCAGGTGCTCTGCGTGACGCACCTCGCCCAGGTTGCCTCCCAGGCCGACCGGCAGGTGCGCGTGTCCAAGCGCACGGCGGCCGGCGTGACCCGTACGGCGCTCGAGACGCTCGATGGCGATGCTCGCGTCGAGGAACTGGCACGGATGCTCGGCGGCGCGAACGTCACGGATCGCGCGCGGGAGCACGCGAGAGAGATGCTGGAGTCCGGGCGGCCCCGCGCTGCCCGTCGCGGCGTCAGCGCTTCCGGGGGCGGTGCGGGCAGTGGTCGCGCACGCAATGGCCGTGGAGCGTGAGCGCGTGGTCGCGCAGCTCGAACCCGAGCCGTTTCGCGATCGCGCGTTGACGTTCCTCGATGCCCTCGTCCGTGAACTCCTCGACCCGGCCGCAGTCCGTGCACACGACGTGGTCGTGATGCGTTCCTTCATTCAACTCGAAGACTGCCGTGCCGCCCTCGAAGTGATGGCGCGTGACGAGGCCCGCGCCCTCGAACTGGGTCAGGACGCGGTAGACGGTTGCGAGACCGATGTCCTCGTCGGATTCGATGAGGCGCCGGTACACGTCTTCTGCGCCCATGTGGCGCGGCTGGCTGCTGGCAAGAATTTCCAGGATCTTGAGACGCGGCGCCGTGATCTTCAGGCCGACCCGACGCAACTGCGAGGATTCAACCACTGTTCCGCCCCTGGACGCCCGCGCGGATGCGCGGTTCCTGTATGATCCGCCGCCATTATGGCCGGCAAACGCCGGCAACTCCACACAGATGACTCCGACCGACGGAATCCCACGTATGCGCCGTACCCTGATGATCGTCGCGGCGACGGCCGCCGCCGTGATGACCGGCTGCGTCTACCGGCCGCCGATCCAGCAGGGCAATCTCCTCCAGTACGAGGACGTCGAACAGGTCAAGGTCGGCATGACCCGCAGCCAGGTCCGGTACCTCCTCGGCACGCCGATGGTGTCCGACCCGTTCGAGCCCGACCGCTGGGACTACGTGTACACGCTGCAGGTGAGCCGAACGAGCCGCGTCGATCGCGCGCACGTCGTGGTCTTTTTCGAAGGCGACAAGGTGAGCAAGGTCGAGCGGAGGAATGCGCCACCGCCCCCTCCCGCACGCGCTGCAGCCACCACCCCGGCGGCAGCCGCGACGCCTGCGGCACCCCCCGTTGCGGCACCGCCGGTCGCGCCCGCAACCGCACCACCGGCCGCAGACCAGTCTCCCGCGACCACCCCGCCGCCGGGCGGCGGCTGAGTTCGCCCGGGCACGGGCCGCCTCGCCCGCGCTGATCCGTCACCGTCGCCGCGGGTCGCTCCCCGGCGGCCCCATCGTCCGGCCCTCGGCCGCCAGCCTGCGCCTGGTCTCGCGCGGGTCGGCCATGAGCGGTCGGTAGATCTCGACACGATCGTCCTCGCGGAGCCGTTCCCCGGGCGGAACCGGCCGGCCGTAGATACCGAGGTCCAGCGGCCGACCGCCCAGGTCCTCACATGACCGCAGCAGGCCGGAGGCCTCGACCGCGTCGAGCGCCGTCATCCCGTCGACGAGCTTCACGCGCACGACGGTCTGCCGGTCGCGCAACGCAACTGCGACTTCGACCGTCGGCGCCTCAGGGCCCGACATGTTTCTGCCGTGCGCGCGAAATGAACGCGTCGATGAGGCTGTTGCAGCTCTCCTCGAAGGACTTTCCGAAGAGCATCGAGACCACGGCACTCGCGAATTCGAAGCGCATCTCGAGCTCGATCCTCGTCCCGGCCGTGCCGATCGGTGAAAACGTCCACCGACCCTCGAGCACCCGGAACGGACCCTCCACCATGCTCATGGTCATGAAGGCCGGCCGCTCGAAGGAGTTGCGTGTCGTGAACCGCTCGCGCACCCCGCCCCGCTGCATCTCGAGACTGGCGCGCAGTTCGCGGTCCGATTTCTCGTGCAGCTGCGCGCCTGCCACCCAGGGCAGGAACTCGGGATAGCGCTCGACGTCGATCACGAGATCGAACATCTGCTCGGGGCTGAAAATGACCAGCGCGCTGCGCCGGACTTCGTGTATGGCCATGGTTCGATCCAGAACGCGGCGCAAGTGTATTCGGGACCGCTAGAATGCGCGACCAGCCCGGACGATCCGCCATGGCCGCCCCCAGCAAGGACAAGAGCAAGGAGACCCCGCCGATCGCGCTCAACAAGCGCGCTCGCTTCGACTATTTCATCGAGGAGAACCTCGAGGCCGGGATGGTGCTGCAGGGCTGGGAGGTGAAGAGCCTGCGGGCAGGCAAGGCGCAGATCACCGAGGGCTACGTGCTGGTGAAAAACGGCGAGGCCTGGCTCATCGGCGCCCACATCGCGCCGCTCAAGACGACGTCCACGCACGTCATTGCCGATCCCACTCGCACGCGCAAGCTCCTGCTGCACCGTCGCGAACTCGATCGCCTGATCGGCGCGGTGGAACGCAAGGGACACACGATCGTGCCCCTCAAGCTGTACTGGAAGAACGGCAACGTAAAGATCGAGATCGGTCTTGCCAAGGGCAAGCAGTCGCACGACAAGCGCGCGACGGAGAAGGACCGCGACTGGCAGCGGGAGAAGGCCAGGGTGATGCGGAGGCGGTAGGACTGGCGGGTAGTGAGTAGTGAATAGCGGATAGCAAGAATGAAGAGCGCCTGCTCTCACTATCGGCTATCCGCCGCTCACTATCCGCTCACCGGCCTTGCATTCCTGCCCCCTGCCCCTACACTGGTCCTGTCCATCTGGGGGCGACCGGTTTCGACGTGGGTCGCGAAACTTCAGGTGCATGCCGAGGTGCAAGGTTCCTCGTTAAACCGCTTGCAAACAACTAGTTGCCAACGAAGACAACTACGCTCTGGCGGCTTAACCCCGCCTAACCCTCGACTGGCATGTGCTTGTGCATCCAGACCCGAGGGACGCGCTCACAAGCTCGCGGGTCCAGTGTGCTGAGGGCTGGCTCGCTAAAATGCACCTGAGCTGGTTGAACGTCTTCCCTGCCGCTCGGGTAGCGTTCGACGAGAATCAAAGAGACGGCTAAGCATGTAGGTCCTGGAACGTAGGGCTTGCGGACGCGGGTTCGATCAACGATGGGTCGCCTTCACCCGTGAGGGTGAAGTGATAACGGGGCTCACATCGGTGAAGCCTGACGTGCCGAAGATGGCGGCACGAGGTAACGCCGAGGGGTAGGAAGAGGGCCAACCTCATGCCTGCCCTGTAGAGACTCATAGGCCGGCTGAGCTGGAAACAGCGGAGTCGGTACTAGGATTCGATGCTTGCGACTTTCCTCAACATTGGGGAAGGCCACGAGGGTCGGATAACACGCCCCGCCCTCGATCGGCATGCCGATCGAGGTGATGGCATAGTCCAGCCTGGCTCGGAAGAGTCAGACCAACTGTCCCGCCGCCTCCACCATCAAAAGGATATCCCGCTGATTTTGCGGGATTTTCCTTTTCCAGATGGTCACGGTGATCCAAGGACCACCTCCACCCCGATGCGCAAGAGAACCGCGTAGGCAGCCCGCCTACGTGTAACGCAGCAGGCGTGGAACCTGCTACTTGCACCTTGACGCGCTGTTGCCGGAAGCAGTGGCTCTTACGCGTTACGCGGGCAAGTCGCGTGCTTTGTGGCTGGCTGCTTTCGGCCTATTTTGTTGAAAAACTCCGTGAACTGCCATCGGCGATGATTGTCTGAAGCGAAGGTCCGCAGAGAGGCTCGCTTCGCGATGATGGGACAACAGGGATCGCCGCAAGACCAACTCTTCTACGCCTTCAACCTCGATGCTCAGGTGCCCGCGGATCACTTGCTGCGGCGCATCGACGCGGTGCTCGACCTGAGTGAGCTGCGCGCGCACCTCGCGCCGTTTTACAGCCACACCGGCCGCCCCTCGATCGACCCCGAGTTGATGATCCGCATGCTGATCATCGGCTACTGCTTTGGCATCCGCTCGGAGCGGCGGTTGTGCGAGGAGGTGCACCTCAACCTCGCGTATCGCTGGTTCTGCCGCCTGAGCCTGGAGGACACGGTGCCCGAGCACTCCACGTTCTCCAAGAATCGGCACGGTCGCTTCCGCGACAGCGACACGTTCCGTTGGCTGTTCGATGAAGTGCTGCGCCGCTGCATGGCGGCGGGGCTGGTGAAGGCCGAGGGCTTCGCGGTCGATGCCAGCGTAGTGGCGGCGGATGCGAGCGGTCAGCGCAGCGTGCCTGGCACGGTGACGGTCGACTGGAACGATCCATCGCTGCGCACGCGCGCCGTGCAGGAGTACCTGGCGGGCCTCGACGTCCAGGCGCCGCCTCCGAAGAGCGTCTCGCTGACCGATCCCCAGGCGCGCTGGACCTGTGCGCCGGGTGGCCCGGCGTTCTTCGCGTACTCGACCAACTACCTGATCGACGTGGAACACGGCGTGATCGTGGACGTCGAGGCCACACCGTCGAACCGCACCTCGGAGGTGGACTCGACCAAGGCCATGATCGAGCGCGTCGAGGCGCGCTTCGCACTGAAGCCCGAGCGGCTGATCGGCGATATGGCCTACGGCGGGGCGGCGACGCTCGCCTGGCTGGTCGAGGACAAGGGGATCGAGCCGCACGTGCCCGTCTGGGACAAGACCCAGCGCAGCGACGGGACGCTCTCGAGCAGCGAGTTCACGTGGGACGAGAGCAAGGACGAGTACCGCTGCCCGCAGGGCCAGCCGCTGCGCAGCCGGTGGCGTGCGTTCAGCAAGCCGCGCGGTCGAGTCACCCACGCTGGAGCCGTCCTCTACCGATCGAGTCATCAGACGTGCAAGGACTGTCCGCTGAAGCCGCGTTGCTGCCCGAATACTCCGACCCGCAAGATCGCCCGCAGCATCCATGAGGAAGCCCGCGATGTCGCGCGTCGCATCAACGCGAGCGACCAGTACCGGCAATCGAGAAAGCTGCGAAAGAAGGTCGAGATGCTGTTCGCGCACCTCAAGCGCATCCTGCGGCTCGATCGACTGAGGTTGCGTGGTCTGAGCGGTGCACGCGACGAGTTCACGCTTGCCGCCATGGCGCAGAACCTGCGTCGACTAGCGTTGCTGGCAGGTCAAGCTCCACCCGGTGACAGGATCGGTGCGCCTGCATGACGCCAGAAGCCACCAGCGAAGCCGCCACAGAGGCGAGGAAGCGGCGCGATGGTCGCCGAAGTCGATGAACGAACCCCGGTCCCGACCGGCTTGGCCAGAAATCCACGACTCTCAGCCGAGTTTTTCAACAGAATAGGCCACGAGCGGTCCTTCAAGAATGCAGCGACAGCTTCCCGGAAACGGCCATTCCTTGCGCTTGTCCCAAACCACCAGGATGGGTTCGATTCCCATCGCCCGCTCCACCTTCCTGCCGGACCGGTCGACAGAGTGACGGTGCCTCACCTGCTCCGCTTCTTTCGCCTCTTCGGAGAGGCCACGTTGCCCGGGACCGCACGCGGCGGCAAGCGCGCTCGCCATCGCTTCTCGAGCATCGCGTCTTCCGCCACGCTCGCCGCGTGGGCGGCGCGCAGGGCGGCAAGAAACGCGGTGCCCGCCGGGCTGGGCGAGCGACGACGCAACTTCATGAACGCCCAGTTGCTCCGCATCCAGCTTTCGTGAAAGACGGGCACTATGCGACGTAGCGTCAGCTCGCGCTTCACCATTCCGAGAGAGACCAGCATCACGGCGTCGGACCCGATCACCGTGTCGACGGCGAGTGGGATCGTAGGGCAGTCAATCGCGGGAACGGGGAGCGAATGCCCAGCGGTTGAGGAAGCGTCCAGTGCGTCGAGGAAGGGCTTGAGTACCCGCGGAGCCAGGCGGGAAACCTGCACCAGCGGGTAGTCGAGGACATCGCGCAGCGACACGGTTGACGATGCAAGTGGATGCCCGGCCCGCACGAAGAGGTAGCCCTTGATCGGCTCGAGCGGCTCGAACACATCGATCGATTCGTCGCTCTCCAGGATCGTGCTCTCGCCGACGACGAGGTCCAGCGCGCGTTGACGCAGGGCGCGTCCCAGGACCTCCAGCGAATCGATCTGGACACGAAGCCGCACGGCCGGATTCGCGGACACGAAGCGCGGCAAAGCATGCGGCAACAACAGCTGCGCGGCGTGGGGGCCGAAGCCGACCGCGAGCTCGCCTTTTTGCAGCCCCTTGGCCAGCGCCACTTCGCGCTCGAGATCCGAAACCTGCGCGGACACGGACGCGGCCTGTTGCAGGAACAGGTAGCCGAAGTCTGTTGCCTCCGCACCATGTCGGTGCCTGGTGAACAGCGGCAACCCGATATCCGCCTCCAGGACCTTGATGCCGCGGCTGAGCGTCGGCTGCGCGATGCCGAGCGCATCGGCGGCGCGGGTAAAGCTGCCGTGCTCGGCAAGTGCCGCCGCGTAACGGATGAGGCGCAGGTCGATGGACACTCTGAGAACCGTAGGACAGGGGCGACGAGAAAACTATAGCAAAAACGTATGGAATCAATAGTTCCCATGTCATTGCCAGTGACCAGGGGATTGCCTAGGATCAAACGGGCTGGTACCGGGCCCGCGGTATAATCTTCACTACGGTCTGTTTGAAGGCCGGCGGACGCCACCGCAGCCCGTACAACGAAGGAGAAATCCCTTGAGCGATCACGCCAAATTCCAACGCAACATTCTGCCGATCCCGGAACGACCGCACGTCGGGCTCACGACCTACGACGCCAAAGACCCGGATACGAAGTATCCGCCGATCAAGGAACTACGCCCGCCTGCGGGGGCGCCCAATGTCCTGATCATCCTGCTCGACGACGTCGGCTTTGGCGCGTCCAGCGCCTTTGGCGGCCCCTGCCATACGCCGAACTTCGAGAAGCTCGCTGCCAATGGCCTGCAATACAACCGGTTCCACACGACAGCGCTTTGCTCGCCCACACGCCAGGCGATGCTGACCGGACGCAACCATCATTCCGTGGGCATGGGCGGCATCACCGAGATTGCGACGTCCGCGCCCGGCTACAATTCGATCCTGCCAAACACCTGCGCTCCGCTGCCGAAGATCCTCAAGCTCAACGGCTACGCAACCTCGCAGTTCGGCAAGTGCCACGAAATTCCGGTCTGGCAGACAAGCCCGCTTGGTCCCTTCAATTCCTGGCCCACCGGAGGCGGTGGGTTTGAGTACTTCTACGGGTTCATCGGCGGCGAGACCAATCAATGGTATCCCGCGCTCTACGAAGGCACGACGCCCATCGAGCCGGACAAGACCCCCGAGGAGGGCTATCACCTCACGGACGACATGACGACCAAGGCGATCAAATGGATACGCCAGCAGAAATCGCTCATGCCGGACAAGCCGTTCTTCACCTATTTCGCGCCGGGCGCAACGCATGCGCCGCATCACGTGGCGCCGGAATGGGCGGACAAATACAAGGGCAAGTTCGACCACGGCTGGGACAAATTGCGCGAAGAAACATATGCCCGGCAGAAAGAGCTTGGCGTCATTCCGCACGACTGCCAACTGACCGAGCGCCATGCCCAGATCCCCGCGTGGGACGCGGTCGCGCCGGAGATGAAGCCGGTGCTCGCCCGCCAGATGGAAATCTACGCGGGCTTTCTCGAGCATACCGACCATCACATCGGGCGGTTGTTCGACTCGCTCAAGGATCTGGGCATCCTGGAGGATACCTTGATTTATGTGATCCTCGGCGACAACGGCGCCTCCGCCGAGGGCTCCTTGCAAGGCTGCTTCAACGAGCTCGCTCCGCTTACCGGCTTTCCACATCTGGAGACCCCCGAGTTTCTGATCGAGCGGCTGGACAAGTTCGGTGGGGTAGAGTCCTACAACCACTATGCGGTGGGCTGGGCGCACGCCATGAACACGCCCTATCAATGGACCAAGCAGGTCGCCTCGCACTTTGGCGGCACCCGCAATGGCACGATCGTGCACTGGCCAAACGGGATCCAGGCCAAGGGCGGAGTCCGCAGCCAGTTTCATCACGTGATCGATATAGCGCCGACCGTTCTCGAAGCGGCGGGCTTGCCCGAGCCGGTCTTCGTCGACGGGGTGCAGCAGCGCCCGATCGAAGGCGTCAGCATGCTGTACTCGTTCAACGACGCCACGGCGCCCGACCGGCGCGAGACGCAGTATTTCGAAATGGCGGGCAACCGCGGGATCTATCACAAGGGATGGACCGCGGTGACGAGACACCGCACGCCGTGGGAGACCGGTAAGGTCGTCCTGCCCGCGTTCGATGACGATGTCTGGGAGTTGTACGACACCAACACGGATTGGAGCCAATCGAAAGATCTCGCGAAGGAGAACCCTGAACAGCTTCACCACTTGCAGCGGCTGTGGCTGATCGAAGCGGTGAAGTACAACGTGCTGCCCCTGGACGACCGTTTTGCCGAGCGTGCCAATTCCGAAATCGCCGGACGGCCGGAACTGACGAAAGGCAACCGCCAGATACTGTTTGGCGGCATGGGACGGCTGACCGAACACGCCATCATCAACTACAAGAACAAGTCGCACAGCGTGACGGCGGAAGTGGTGGTCCCCGCAAAGGGCGCAGAGGGCGTCATCATCGCGGTCGGGGGAATCATCGGCGGCTGGAGCCTTTACGCCAGGAAAGGCAAGCCGATCTACCACTACAACTTTTACGGCGTGCACCGATACGCCATCGAGGGCGCGTCGGAGATTCCGCCCGGCGTGCATCGGGTGCGGATGGAGTTCGCCTATGATGGCGGCGGGTTGGCGAAAGGGGGCGGCGTCACCTTGTACGTGGACGGCAAAAAGGTCGGCGAAGGTCGCGTAGAGCAGACCGAGCCGCTCGTGTTTTCCGCGGACGAGACCTGCGACATTGGCTTCCAGGCGGGCACGCCATCGAGCACCGACTATGGTGCCCATGGCAACAAGTTCAGCGGCGAGGTGAACTGGGTGGAGATCGATCTCGGCAAGGACGCGGTAAGCCTCGATCACCTCATTAACCCCGAAGACCGCCTCCGCCTCGCCATGGCGAGACAATAGAGCGGCCCCGGTTGAACAGACACCCTCGCCACGGTTCGGCCCCCGCCGGACCGTGGCGGCGGTCGTGTAGCCGATTTGATCGGGATTTACCTGGTTGATGCTCGTTGAAGTGCCTCGAGCTGGTTCGACGGTGGGATCTTCCAGTTCCGTTGATCGGCGGCGCCGGCCAGGCACTTGAGCTGTTCCCGTGCGCGTTGCTGTATCCGGCCGTCGAGCCGACGCACGAACTGGCCACGGAAGAGCGGATAGGAATTTCAAACCACCTTTCCTGGCCGAGCCTGGCAGAGCCAACTACACATGTCCGAGTCTGCGCCAAGCAAAGATGTCCTCTTTGGGTTGCGGATTCAATCGGTCGACGCAACACATTGGCCAAAGCGTTCTGCCGGTGTCTCGAAGTCGAGCGTCTGCCGGGGGCGTTCGTTCAGCCGACGAGCGATGGCATTGAGCTTGGCCTGACTAATATCCGACAGATCCATCCCCTTTGGGAAGTACTGGCGCAGCAGACCGTTGGTGTTCTCGTTCGAGCCACGCTGCCAAGGCTGCTGGGGATCACAGAAGTACACCTGGATGTCGGTCGCCAGCGAGAAGCGCCGGTGGTCCGCCATCTCCTTGCCGCGATCCCAGGTCAGCGACTTGTAGAGCTCCCTCGGCAGCTTGTGAGCCTGCTTGATCAGCGCATCGACCACAGTCTCAGTGTCCTTGCCGGGCGCCTTCACCAGCATGAGGTAGCGGGTTTGGCGCTCCACCAGAGTGGCGATCTGGCTGTTGTGGCTGCCGAAGAACAGATCGCCTTCCCAGTGTCCGGGCACCGCCCGGTCCTCGGCTTCGGCCGGCCGCTCGCGGATCGATACCGTCTCGGTGATCCGGCCGTGGTTGGGGGTCTTCTGCGTGTGGTGGCGCGAGCGGCGCATCCCGCGGGTGCGTCGCAGATGCTGCAACAGCTCTTTCTTCAGGGCTCCGCGGGCCTGGATGAACAGCGTGCGGTAGATGGTCTCGTGGGACACCTGGCGGGTCTCGTCCTGCGGGTACGTGCGCTTGAGCCACCCGGCCACCTGATACGGCGACCACTCGAGCCGCAGCTTCTCGGCAACCGTGCGCGCCAGCGCGCGGTTCTGTGCCAGTTTACAGGGCTTCGGCCGCTGCGCCCGATCCCATGCGGCCGACCTCCGCATCGCTCGCCCGGTAAACTTGCCCGCCCACCGTTACGGCGGATCTCGCGGCTCACGGTGCTCGGTGCGCGTCGCAGCGATCGAGCCGGCGCGTCGAACCGACAGACCGGCCATCACTCCCCGCGAGATCTCCTCGCGCTCCGCCAGCACCAAGGCCCGTGCGCAGCGATGCCGCGGCAGCGGCCGGATGCCGCCGGTCCTCGCCAATATGCCTCTGACGGATGTGTGATTGCGGTCGAACAGCTGGGCGATCGCATGCAGCGACTCACCCTCCCGCCAGCGCTCCCACATCAAGGCCTTCTCCGTCTCAGTGTAGAAAGTCCTTGTCCGGTACTTCATTTGCAGCACCCTCCGCTCTACGATCAGAGTCTAGGTGTTGCATCGACCGGTTGAATCCGCAATCGAGAGTGGACGCTGGCAGGCGGTCGGCAGCGTGCGGTGGGGCGAGGGCGACTCGGACGTCGCGTTCCACGACTCCGAGATCTTCATGATCAGCGCCGGCGTGATATACCGCTTCGGCGCACGCTGATGACCGCGGGCGTGTGCGGGCCACAGGGGGAGTAGATGAAACTCGAAGTTCGACCGATCTCAAACACCATTGCCGGGGCTCTCTTTTGTACACTGCTGGCAGTTGCCCAGCAGAGCGGGGCGCAACCCGCCCAGCCACCCGACACGACCGTCCGTGGCGTGGTGGAAGCCACCGAGAAGGTTGCCTTTCCCTTGCCCGCCGGCGACCCGCAGCCCAAGGCAAAGGCCTATTCGCCGTACGCCGGCCGCAAGTACCCGACGCGCGTCATGTGGGGCGACACCCACCTGCACAGCGCCAACTCCGGCGATGCGTTCACGACCGGCACCCGCTTCACGCCCGAGGAGACCTACCGCATTGCGCGCGGTGAAGAAGTGATCTCGACGACCGGCCTGCCGGCGCGTCTGCCGCGCCCCCTCGACTTCGTCGTCATCAGCGACCACAGCGAGGGGCTCGGACTCATTACCCAGGTTTACGAGGGCAACTCGAAGCTGATGGGCGACAGCACCCTCCAGCGCTGGGGCCGCATGATGAAGGCGGGCGGCGCCGAAGCGGCCGCGGCGGTCACTGAAATGATCGGCGCACAGGCGAGCAACACTTTGCCATCGGTGCTGACCGACCCGAAGGTCGCGGGCCCGCTGATGATGTCGGTGTGGCAGCGCGCGGCCGTGACGGCCGACAAGTACAACGACCCCGGCAGGTTCACGACCTTCATCGGCTTCGAGTGGACGCCGACGCCGGGCGGCGACAACCTGCACCGCAACGTGGTGCTACGCGACGGCCAGGCTCGCGCGAGCCAGGTATTTCCCTTCTCGTCCTGGAACAGTGAAGACCCGGAGAAACTCTGGGCCTGGATGGAGGCCTACGAGCAGCGCACCGGAGGCCGGGCGCTCGCGATTCCGCACAACGGCAACCTGTCGAACGGCCGCATGTACGCTGCGCAGACCTTCAGCGGCGCGCCGCTGGCCCGCGACTACGCCGAGCGCCGGCAGCGCCGGGAGCCGGTGCAGGAGATCGTGCAGATGAAGGGTGCCTCCGAGAGCCATCCGAGACTGTCCCCGAACGACGAGTTCCTCGAGTACGGCATCGCCGGCTGGGAACTCGGCAACCTGACGCTCGGCGGGAAACTCACCCCGCAGATGATGCCCACGAGCTACGCGCCGGATTCATGCGCGGCCTCGAGCATGAGGCGAAGCTGGGCGTGAATCCGTTCAAGTCCGGCATCATCGGCAGCTCCGACGCGCACAATGCGCTGCCCTTCGTCGAGGAGGACAACTTCTTCGGCAAGTTCCCCGGGCAGGAACCGAGCCCGGATCGCTGGAAGCAGCGTTCGAACACCGGCGAAGGGGGTGACGGCGCGGCGCGCTACACCTGGCAGTACCTCGCGGCTGGCTACGCGGCCGTCTGGGCCACCGAGAACACGCGCGACGCGATCTTCGACGCAATGATGCGCCGCGAGACCTACGGCACGTCCGGCACGCGCATGACGGTGCGCTTCTTCGGCGGCTACGACTACGTGCCCGAGGACGCCGAGTCGCGCTACCTCGCCGAGGTCGGCTACACCAAGGGCGTGCCGATGGGCGGCGACCTGAAGCCCGCGGCGCCCGGCAAGGCGCCCTTGTTCCTGGTGGCGGCGATGAAGGACCCGACCGGCGCCAACCTCGACCGCGTCCAGGTGGTCAAGGGTTGGCTCGATGCCTCGGGCACTGCGCAGGAGAAGGTGTACGACGTGGTGTGGGCCGGCGACCGCAAGCCCGGCAAGGAAGGCAAGCTGCCGCCGGTAGGCGACACGGTCGATGTCGCCCGGGCCACTTTCACCAACACGATCGGCGCGGCGGAACTGTCGGCGGTGTGGAAAGACCCGGACTTCCAGCGGGGCCAGCGCGCCTTCTACTACGCCCGCGTGATCGAGATCCCGACGCCCCGCTGGACGGCGTACGACCAGGTGCGCTTCGGCGTGAAGATGAGCGACGACGTCCCGATGAAGCAGCAGGAACGGGCGTGGACGTCGCCGATCTGGTACACGCCCTGACACCTGAGCCGGCTCGTCGAAGTGACCCGACGCCTGCTGCGCAAACCTGCGGATGCGATTGAACGCCAGTCTCGCTACACTGTTAGCCGCGCCGGAGCCTCGCTGACAGCGACCGCGACCACGGGCCAGGCGCTCGTGCAGCAATCGAGAGGGAACATCATGATCGACACGCGTACCCGGACCCGGCGCAGAGCCGTGACGACGACGGCGCTCGCAGTGGCAGTCTTCACCGCCGCGCCGGCGTCAGCGGGCGGGCTGCTGCTCTACGAGTTCGGCACGGGTGAGCCAGGACTCGCCGCGGCCGGCTATGCCGCGCGTGCGCAGGATGCATCGACGGCGTTCACGAACCCGGCCGGCATGACCCGCCTCGAAGGCACGCAGGTGCTCGTGGGCGGCCAGCTGATGTGGCTGAACACGCAGTTCTCGGTCGATGGCGCCACCTCGCCCGGCCTGGGCAGCGGCGACGGCGGCCGCGCCGTCGGCTCGAACGGTTACGTCCCGGGCGGCGGCGCCTTCCTGACGCATCGCGTGTCGCCCGATCTTGCGCTGGGCTTCGCCGTGGCTGGCAACTTCGGCTCCATGCTGGACTACGAAGACGACTGGGTGGGTCGCTACCGCGTGCAGGACGGCGACCTCGTCGGCGTATCCGTCATGCCGTCGATCGCGTATCGCGTGAACGACAAGCTGTCGCTCGGCGCGGGCATCAACGGCATGTACGGCATGTTCGACCAGAAGGTTGCGATCAACAACGCGTTGCCGTCGCTGGGCGACGGCCGCCTCGAGATCGACGACAACACCTGGGGCTGGGGCGGCAATGTCGGCGTGCTGTACGAGCCGACGCCGGGCACGCGCCTCGGGCTCACCTACACGTCGGTGATCGACCTCGATTTCAGCGGCCGTGCAAAATTCTCGGGGATCGGCCCTATCCTGACCGCACTGCTGCAGTCGCGCGGCCTGCTCGATGCGCGCGTGGATGTCGGCGCCAAGGTGCCGCAGCAGGTGATGGGGAGCGTGTACACCGAGATCAGCGACCGCTGGGCCCTGATGGGCAACGTCGGCTGGCAGGATTGGTCGGAGTTCGGCGAGGTCGAGATCGGCATCGGCAACGCGCAGAACCCGGCTAGCCTCACCAACCCACTGTCGTTCGACGACACGTGGCACGTCGCGGTGGGCGCGCAGTACCGCCCGAACGATCAGTGGAAAGTGAACGTCGGCCTCGCCTACGACTCGGGGTTCCAGGACGGCAACGACGTCTCGCCGCTGTTCCCGGTCAATTCGGCGTGGCGGTTTGGCGTCGGCGGCGAAAAGCAGGCCAGCGAATCATTCAAGTGGGGATTCACGGGGGAGCTGCTCTACGGCGGCAAGATGGGCGTCGACAAGCTCAGCACGCTGCCCCCGGTGCTCGGCGGGCGCGGCAATCTGGTGGGCTCGTACGACCAGACGCTGGCCGTCGTGTTGACCGTGTACGGCAACTGG
>CAVPNH010000010.1:0-197215 GCA_963706755.1 uncultured Gammaproteobacteria bacterium | reverse complement strand
CGTCGCTCAAGCCGGCTGATGCCGTGCAATCGCCTCCACCGTAGCCGCCAGTTGCCGCGCCAATCGCTGCAGCCCATCGTCGCCGAGCAACAGGCTGCGTTCGATGAACGCGTCGGCGAGTCCTTCGTAGTACCAGAGCTGTTCCTGCTTCGACGCGACGTTGAATCGCTGCCAGAGCTTTTCGCCTTCGACCTCGTAATCGGCCAGGATCGCGCGCGCGTTGTGCAGCTTGTCGGCGCACGAGACGCGCAACGGCGCCACTTCGGCCTTGTTCCGTAGCGACTCGTGGTAGGCCGCCTTGCGCACGCGCCACTCCTCCGGCGTGCCCTTGTTCGTCGGGCGGCCGGCGGGAAGGTATTCGTCGTCGGTGCAGTGCTTCACCAGCGCGAGCACGTCGGCGCCGAACTGCAGCTCGATGTCGCGCTTGAGCGCCTCGCGGCCGTGCCGCGGCTCGACCTGGAACGGACTCTCGTAATCATTGCCGCGGTCCTCGATCGAGTCATGGAGCAGCGCGGCGATGGCTTCGTCCTCGCTGCCGCCGTTCTCCATCACCAGCGCCGACACCGACATCAGGTGCGAGAGGTACGCCACCTGGGTGCCCTTGCGCAGGTGACCGTCGTGCACCGTAGCCGCGAACTGCATGGCCTGCTTGTAGCGATCCGTGAGCATCTTTCCTCCTCTTGTCTGCCACGCCTCGAGACTAAAGCCGCGCTGGCTCATCGCGTGAGCCTCCGCGTTGGCATCCTCTGCATGCCGTCCCGTGCCAGCGTCGCGTCCGCCAAACCTCGCTTCCAGCATTATTGTTACATTGCATGATGACATTGACATCCGATCACGTATACTACGACCACTGACATTGACAACGCTCACCGACATCCTATGCACCCCATCCTCCTCTCCCTGCCCGACGACCTGGCCGAATGGCGCGGCACCGCCGCCGAGCTGGCCGACCGGCTCAACGCGGTGCTGACGGGCATCCCCTCGCTCGCCGACGACGCGGGCTCGGCCAACGAACGCCTCGTGCGGCACTACGTGCAGGTGGGCGTGCTGACGGCGCCCGAGCGCGAGGGACGCGAGGCGCTGTTCGGGTTGCGCCAGGTGGTCGAGTTCCTGGCCGCCCGTTACCTGATCAAGGACGGCTGGCCGCTCGCGAAGGTGGCCGAGATGGTCCGCGCGACCGATCTCGACGGCCTCGCCGGGATGATCCCGACCGACCGACCCCGCACCCGCGCCGAGGAAGTGGTCGCGAAGTACCGCTCCGCGGAAACGTTCGCCCTCACCCCGGAGTCCGCGCCGCCCGCCAGCCGCGCATCCGTGCAACAGGCCATGCGGCTCGAGAGCCCCCTCGCCCGCGCCGCCGGCATCACCCGTCGCCGCGTGTCGCTCGAGGAGAACCTCAAGGCGCTCGGCAACACCACCGGCCGCGCCGACCGCAGCCGCATCGTCCGCATCGAACTCACGCCGTGGTGCCACGTGCACGTCGATGCCGCAACGCTCGGCGAGATGAGCGAAGACACCCCCGAGACCCTCGGGGCCGCGTTGACCCAGGCGCTCCAGGAAGAGCGCATACAAAAAGGAAAGTGACCATGACGACACCGAAGATGATCATCACGGCGCGCCGCCCCGCCCTGCTGGCCGGTCACGACAACGAGCTCGACGTGCTCGTGCGCATCCAGGCGCCCGACGCGCCGGCCGAGCTCCCCAAGCGCAACCCGCTGCACCTGTCGCTCGTGATCGACCGCTCGGGCTCGATGTCGGGCCAGCCGCTCGACGAGGCGAAGCGTTGCGCCGAGTTCGTGCTCGACGGATTGCAGCCGACCGACCGGCTCTCGGTGGTCATGTACGACGGCCACGCGCAGACGCTCGTGCCGGCCGTGCCGCTCGCCGACAAGGAACCGATCCGCCGCGCGATCCGCGAGATCCGCGAGGGCGGCTGCACCAACCTGCACGGCGGCTGGCTGCAGGGCGCCGAGACGCTCGCGCCGCACACCAAGGACGACGTCACCTCGCGCGTGATCCTGCTCTCGGACGGTTGCGCCAACGAAGGCCTCACCGAGCACGACGCGATCTGGGCGCAGTGCGCCGACCTCGCCCGCGCCGGCGTGAGCACCTCCACCTACGGCCTCGGCCACGGATTCAACGAGGAACTGATGATCGGCATGGCCAAGCACGGCCACGGCAGCTCGTACTACGGGCAGACCGCCGACGACCTGATGGACCCGTTCCGCGAGGAGTTCGAGCTGCTGAACGCGCTCTGCGCGCGCCGCCTGCGCCTCGAGATCGAGCCCGCGCCCGGCGTGAAGGCGAAGCTGCTCAACGACTACGTGGCCGACGGCCAGAACGCGTGGCTGCTGCCCAACCTCGCCTTCGCCGGCGAAGCGTGGGCCGTGGTGCGCCTGCGTATTCCGTCTCCCGCTGCAGCGGCAGAGGGGCAAGGTGAGGGTCTTCTCTCCCTCTGCTCCTTCTCCGTGCGCTACACCACCCTCGACGGCGAACCACGCGCGATACAGCCGTTCGCACTCGCCCTGCCCGCACTGCCCGCCTCAGCGTTCCACGCGATCGCCGAGGACGAGCTGGTCGCACGCCGTGCCGGCGAACTCGAGGCGGCCTACCTGCAGACCAAGGCACGGCCGCCGCACGCAATGGCGACTGGGCCGGCGTCGAGTCGGCGCTGCGCAAGGCCGAGCGCGCCGCCGCGAACAACCCGTGGGTGGCAGAGTCGGTCAAGGAGCTTCGGGCGCTCGCCGCGCAGAAGGACGAGGTGATGTTCTCGAAGGAGTCGGCGTTCGCGGCGCGGCGGATGAGCACGCGGCTGGCGGAGCGGAATGAATCCTGGAGCGTGGAAGCGCCGGCTGCTGCTTCTTTCCTGAGGCGCAAGACGAACCAGGGTAAGGCGGACCCGAAGCAGCCGCGGAGTTGATTAGGCGGGCGTGTTTCGAGCGGTGGCGGG
Organism: uncultured Gammaproteobacteria bacterium; assembly: GCA_963706755.1. Classification (GTDB taxonomy): domain Bacteria; phylum Pseudomonadota; class Gammaproteobacteria; order Steroidobacterales; family Steroidobacteraceae; genus RPQJ01. Next base: position 194,265 of record CAVPNH010000010.1, on the reverse strand, counting down.
CTCAGGGACGAGCCCGCCCTCTCGATCGCGCATTCATGTAGCTGCGCAAAACCGCGTTCATGCGGGACTGATAGCGTGGACCACGCTGCCGAAACCAGTCCAGCACGTCTTCGTCTATGCGTAACGAAATCGCCTGTTTCCGAACCGGCTCGACCAGCTCCGCAGAGTCCCAGAAATCGCTCGGAAGCCCGGACAGCTCCGGCGGCGAACTATCGCGCACCTCGCTATCGGACATGCGGCGGAGCCGATCAAGGTCCGCGCGGCCGCGACCCGGAGCCTTTGCCTTCGATTGCCGTTTCATACGCAATACGCTCCCTCTTGCTTGCTCGCCGCGCGGAGATCACCCGACGTTCGACCCGGTCGCCTGAGATGACCCTGTCGGTGTACACGACCACAAGCAGAATTCCGTCGGCGGAACCAATCGCGACCATTCGACGCTCGCCATAATCCTGCCGCATGTCCTCGCGCTCGAGCGTGGGCCCGGAGAAAATCGCGGAAGCGAATTCAAAGTCGAAGCCGCGTTCTGCAAGGTTCGCCTCGCTCTTGCGCCGGTCCCACGAGAAGACTCGGTCGTCAGCATACGTTTGTATATACATCGCCGCAAGTGCCATTGGCCTTCGCCAACAGCGGGGTCGTGCGGGCCCCGCTGATGTCGCTCTTCGGCCCCAACACTTGCGCATGACCCGACCCGTGGCGAGCGACGAAATCGCCGCGTCGGTGCAGATTCACGCCACGATGCTCGGCACGATTCCGGAAGACTTCGGCCTCGACGAGGAGGGGCTGTTCGAGGAGGTTCACCGCGTGGGTCACCTGTCATCGATGGTCGGCTTCATCTACGAATCGTTCCTGGCCTCGGAGCACGGTCCCGGCCGCGCGACGAAGTCATCCTGACCGGTCGCACGCGAAACTGGTTTGGTGGCGGGCTCAGTGACGAGCCCGCTGCCAGGGTCGCGCCTTGCGAAATCCACCCCCGACCACCGGCCGAACTGATCCAAGGCTCTCTACGCTTATTCGGACAACCGCGATGCCCATCCGCCGCTTGCCCACTGGTCTCCTCGCTGCCGTGTCTTTGCTGGCATCATCTACGGCCATGGCCATCGAGGAACCCACCTTCCGCCTCGTCGAACGCGACGGCGCATTCGAGCTACGCGAGTACGCGCCGTACCTGGTCGCCGAAACGCGCGTGGAATCCAGCTTCACTGACGCCGGTAATATCGCGTTCCAGCGGCTGTTCCGCTACATCAGTGGCCACAACGTCGCGCAGCAGAAGATTGCCATGACTGCTCCTGTCACGCAGTCAGCCGACACCGCGCGCGGCGAGAAGATTGCCATGACCGCACCCGTAGCACAGCGGGCCGACGGCGACGCCTATTGGGTCGCTTTCGTCGTGCCCGCCAAGTTCTCGCGCGACACCGTGCCCCAACCGCGCGATCCCGCCGTGCAGATCCGCGCCGTCCCGGCGCAACTGATTGCCAGCTGGCGCTACTCGGGCCGCTGGACCGAGGCGAATTACCGCGAGCACGAAGCCGAACTGCGCGCAGCGATCGCCGCGCGCAAGCTCACCATCATCGGCGAACCGGTGCTCGCCCGTTACAACCCACCGTTCATGCCCTCCTTCATGCGCCGCAACGAGATCCTGATTCCCGTCGCGTCGTCCCCAACGACGAAATAGCCCATCGGATGCGGCAATATCGCCGCCGATAACCCGGCCGCAGCCGGGCGATACCGCCGCGGTCGCACGCCGCGCAGAAGGACGAGGTGATGTTCTCGAAGGAGTCAGCGTTCGCGGCGCGGCGGATGAGCACGCGGCTGGCGGCGAGCCACGAGTCGCTGAGCGTCCAGGACGCCACGCCTGCGGCATCGTACCTGCGCCGCAAATCGCAGCAGGGCAAGGCCGATCGGAAGCCACCTCAGGCTTGATTCGAAAACGAAAGTCGTGCGGTGGCGGGCTCAGGGACGAGCCTGCTGCCAGGGTCGCAGCTGGGAATCAAGCAGCCCGGTGAAACCTGAGCCGCACCCGGACGCCCAGCGCGGCCAGGATTCGCAGCAAGAGGTCCGTGGAAACGCCGTCCAGGTTCCCATTGAGGATCGACGTGACCCTGGGCCTCGACGCCCCGGCGAGCTGCGCAAGCTGCGCGTGCGTCATCCCCGCCCTGCGGACCTCCGCGCCTATCTGCTCGGCCAACTCGAGCTGGATCTCCATTGCCGCGCGGTCCGCGTCGGTGAGGCCGAGCACATCGGCAAGCTCCTTCGAGTTACGCGCGACGAGGGTCTTGTTTGTGCTCATGCAGCATCTCCGTCAGGCGTCGCCGTGCAAGCTCGATCTCGGACGGCGGAGTTTCCGGCGTCTTCTTGTGAAACGCCCGGGGCACGAGGATGCCCGCTCTCGCTTTGCGATAGCAGAAGACCCGGTATTGTCCAGACTCGCCCCGCAACCGAAGCTCCTCGACGCCCGGCATCACCACAGTCATCGGCCGGGACACCGGCAACCCGAGGTTGAAGCCACGCTGCAAGGCCAAAAGCGCGCTACCGAGCTTGAGCCTCACGTCCCTCGGCAAAGCGCGGATCTCCTCCTTCGCCCGAAGGTGAAACACGACAGGTCGAAGCACGGTGATTGTCTCAGATCCGGGACATTCGTGGCAATGGATGGAACCATCGCCACGCTGCACCACGGCATCTCGGCCGTCGCTGCGTATTCATTCCGCAAACGCGTCAATTCAGGCGCATACCTTGAGCCTGCCGGCCGGCAAAATCGCTTCGACAGCGGTACCACTACGTGACTGACCAGGAGGTGCGCATCCTGCACTGCAGGCACTACCGCATCGCGTAAGTGATTCACGAGGACCCCAGGTATATCGACATTCTTAGGGCTTTCCCTGGGGCGCTTCGTGCCTACGCCTAGAGCGCGGCCAATCGCGCCACCGTATCCGGGTAGCGTCGCACGAGGTGGATCAGCAACGCGGCTTGCGCATTCGGTCGGGCTCGCCCCTGCTCCCAGTTCTCCAGGGTCCGGACGTTGGTTCGCAGGTACGCCGCAAACACGCCTCGGGAAAGATTCAGGCGCTCGCGCACCTGGACGAGTTCGCCCGGTGTCAGCTCGGGCGCTGGCTTGAAGACCACCGCATGCGTGCGCAGCGTGCGCTTGCCGCCTCGAGAAGCTTCCAGGGCCCCCATGCCTTCGATGAGTTCGCCGAAGAGATCACGACGCGCCGTGGTCTTGTCGCTTGCCATCGATCGTTTAGCCATCCAGCCTCCGCGCCATCCGCTGCGTCTCAAGCAACGCCAGCTGCAAAGCGGCAAAGTCGTCGTCTGACAGGTGGCTGGCGCGAAACCGCTCGAAGGCCGGTAACTCAACGAACGTCGCTTTCAATAGCGCACTATACGCAAGTTGCGGATATTCACAATATGAGCCACTGTGCGGAGTGCCCTGCGCCCGCGACGGAGCCACGGCGTGTCCGCACGAGCAAGTACTGGCAGTGCCGCGGCCGGGTCACGCATTTCTGTGCATTCACACCACAAATTCGCAATGACATCCGCCCCGCGGTATCCGTTACCGTCGGATCCTTGCCAGAAAGTACGACTGAACCAATGACCGACACCCTGCATCTCGCCGCCTGGAACCTGAACCACCGCACCAGCAAGAAGGCGATCCCGCCCGCCGTCATCCACGCAATCGCCGCACTCGACATCGATGTGCTGGTCCTGACCGAGTTCGTCGACGGCGACCATCAGGTCCGCTTCAAGGACAGCCTCAAGGACATCGGCTTCGAGAGCCTCGCCGTCTCGGTCAAGGCCCCTCGCCAGAACCAGGTGCTGATTGCGGCCCGCACCGCGATGGCCGACGACGGCCTGTTGCCGCTCCCCGGCCATACCGAGGCCGCCACGACCAACTGGCTGCACCGCCGGCTGCCCGGGCTCAAGCTAGAGGTCGTTGGATTCCGCGCACCGATGTACCTGGCCGCCGACGACCGCACCGGCTACTGGAACCAGGTCGAGGGCATCGCCCGCATCGCGCGCGACCGCCGCGTGATTTTCCTCGGCGACTTCAACTGCGATCCGTTCACCGACACCCGTCCCTGTACGAAGGTCTTCCCGCGCCTGCAGGCCGACGGCTTTCGCCTGCCGGAACCGAAGGGCGAATGGAGCTACCACTCCGGCAACGGCCACGGCGGCTCGCGGATCGACCACGCGCTCGCGAGCCCCACCCTCTCGGTCAAAGAGGCTCGCTACATCTACAAGACCGGCCGCCACACTGCTCGCCGGCCCCGCGAACGGCCACGCCCCGCGCTCTCCGACCACGCGCTGCTCTCGATCCGCATTTCTCGCCAGGCCTGACGATCTTTCGCCCTGCCGGAATCCGTCGTCACGGCACGGCTCCCCAGGCGCTGATCCGCAGCGCGGGGACGCGCGCAGCGTCCGTCGCACTCATCCGATCCGGTGTTTCAGCTCATTCGCCGATGAGCCCTTGCGTTTGGCCGGCGCCGCGCTCCCGCTAAGCATTTGTCCGAATGAACACCAGAACGCTGGCGGGTAGCCTGAACTCGAGTCGCCTCACGGAGCGGGAGCATTTTGATCACCGTACCGCTTGGGAGCCTCGTCAAACTCTGGCTGGCAGTCCTGGGACTGTGCGCAGTCGCGGGTTGCGTCGACACCGGTACCGAGAATCCGCTACCCGAGCAGACCCGCATGCAGATGCCGGATCTGCGCGGCATCTGGACGGCAGACGTCACGCCGAATCACACCGCGGAAGACGAATCGGATCCCGGCATCATCGTCGTGTCAGGACTACTGCACGATCAACGCGGCTGCATGACCGTGCGCGTCGCGCTGTTCGACGGCAACGGCAACCCGTCAGGCGAATGGTGGTCGCGGAGTCCCTACTTGCCGGATTGGACCTGGTGCGCATACCGGATCGCCGATCTCATCGTCGTAGAGCAGCAGGTCACCTCGGACGAGACTCGGCCCATCGAACATGCGCTCCTCGACCGGCACGGTGACCGCGTGCGCTGGTGTTACGTCGACACCAGACTCTGGGATTACACGCCGGAGTCCGCACGCAGGGAACTCGATGAGGACCAGATCATCACGCTCCCGAGCGAGGCCCTTGCTGCACTGATCGCGGAGCATGCGAAGGATCTCGAGGACTTCGCCGACCGTGAGTGCACGTGGCTCCGGCGCGTGATTCCGCCGGCCGCGGACTGACCGTCCCTTGTAAAACCGTCCGAAGCGGGCCGGCCACGCCAGCGCCCCTTACCCTTTCGGCTTCTCGGCCAACGCCTCGATCTTCTTCAAGCTCAACGTCCCTTTCGCCCCCCACCCCGACTCACCCGCCGGAACCTCGGGCCTGAACTGCTCGTACAGCCGAAATGCCTCCTCCGCCAGTCTCTCCGGCGACCGTGCCTTGGCAAGCTTCACCATCGCCGCACGCACCTGCGGCAGCGCCTCACCGAACTTCGACTTGAGGTACTTCTCGACACTCTCTGGCGTCACGGGCTTCTGATCCTTGCCCACGGCGCGGAGTCCCTCGTCCGTTTGCAGCACCGGCACCGCGCGTCCGAGCAGCGCCACCGAGAACACCCCCGCTTCGCGCGCCTTCTCGGCCCGCTTGCGACGAACCTCGGCCGGCGACGGCGTGAAGATACCGAGCCGCTGTCCCTTCGATTGAGCCGTGAGCCCCGCCACGCTCTTGCCCAGCGTCAGCGCTTCCTCGTGCTCAAACCCCAACCGCTCAGCCACGATCGCCGCCCACAGCGTCAGTACCGGCGCCCGATTGACCGTGACCGTTTCCATCAGAGAACTACCTCGCAGCGCCCATCCGTCCATTCTAGGCGCGGCGTACCGCGTTGCACGACAGTCAAGACCCTGTCCACATCAAGATCGACTCGGTGTCTCCCGCATCGGTACTCCACCGCACAGAGGCGACCGGCGCGCTGGACCACACTTTATGTGTGGTTGGCGGCGCCATGCTGGCACGAACCCGTTGCAGTATTGGGCGCGCGAACTCCGCATCGAAGCGAGACTCAATGAGGCAACTCTGAATCATTACCGGTATCACGCCGCTGAAGCTGTACACGCTGTATCCGCCCGCCGCCGAATCATCGGGACGGTGTTGTCCACCGTACCGGGGCGGACGCGGAAGCTGACACCGAACATTTCAACGGCAAGACGTCGGAATAGCGAGGCATTGCCACGCGCCCAGTTCGCTGCGCGCGTGAACAGGTGAGTGTCAATTGTCCGAGTCTAAACTTGCCGTCTATAGCGCGATCGCAGCGAACGGCGCCATTGCGATCACCAAGTTCGCCGCGGCGGGAATCACCGGCAGCTCTGCGATGCTGTCCGAAGGGATTCATTCAACCGTGGATTGCGGTAACGGTGTGCTGTTGCTCGTCGGCATGAGGTTGAGCAAGCGGAAGGCCACGTCCGAGCACCCGTTCGGGCATGGCAAGGAGCTCTACTTCTGGAGCCTGATGGTCGCGGTGCTCATTTTCGGGCTCGGCGGCGGAATTTCTGCCTACGAGGGGGTGCTGCACATGCTCCACCCGGTGCCATTGCGCGATCCAACCTGGAACTACATTGTGCTCGGCGCTGCGGCGCTGTTCGAAAGCGGCAGCTTCGTGGTTGCACTGCGCCAGTTTCGCCAGACCCAGGGTAAGCTTCCGTTCTGGCGCTCGCTCAAAGCCAGCAAGGATCCCACAACCTACACGGTACTCGCTGAGGACGGCGCGGCCCTCGGCGGGCTGGCCGTTGCCGCTGTGGGGGTGTACGTGAGTCATCGCTACGACCTGCCGATCGTCGATGGAGCGGCATCGGTCGTGATCGGCGTTCTGCTTGCGGGCGTTGCGGTGCTGCTGATTGCCGAGTCGAGGGGCCTGCTCATCGGCGAGGGTATCGCGCCCGAGACGGCATTGGCGATCCGCGCACTCGCGTTGCGCAACCCTCGCGTACGCGACGCCGCCAGCCCACTGTCGATGTATCTCGGACCGAACGAAATATTGCTGACGCTCGACGTGGATTTCGAACGCGATTCGACTGCCGACGAGATCGTCGCCGCCGTCGCGAATATCGAACACGACATCCGCGCACAACATCCAAAGATCACCCGCATCTACATCGAAGCGCGATCGATCGTCGGAGCCACCCGGATGACTTCGCCACATCAATCACTTGGCTGAGGGATCGCTTGATGGCGGCCCATTTGTGCGGCCGGGAAGCAGAGTCTGCAGCGTTGCCAATCTGCGCTATCTGGAGGTCTTGAACGATGCGACGCCGACCGCCGCCTGCTGACCGACTGCGGCACTACACGCACATCGCGCAGATCACCGGCGACGGCTACCGGCTCAACTATCGCACGAGGCTGCAGAGCGGCCGGCCGCCTTGACTCAGATCCCACCTGGCCCGAATGGACCATTCGCCAGGGCCCGCCGCGACACTATTCGATCAGGTCGCCGACCTGCGGTGAGCTAGATCCATCCGAGCGCCTTCATCGCCCATCCTGCATGCCAGATCTTCGTCACGTGGCGGATCTTCTCACCGTCGAAGTCCATCACGTACACGTAGTCGCTCGCCACATGCTTGCCGGTGGGTGGACACGGCCCCCCCTGGCCCGTGTGAGTGCCGGAGAATACGGCATAGGCACAGACATTCTTCCGCTCATCGTCCGTGCCGAATGACTTGAGTTCATATCGGCCATCCGGAACAAACGTCAGCAGACCCTTCATCCAGTCGGTGTACTGCTGCAGGCTCCTCACGTCGGCCAGCGGCTCCGCCTGCGCGGAGAACGTCGCATCCGGCGTGCAGTACGCCTTGCACCCGTCCCACCCTTTGCCCGTCTCGCAGGCCTCGAAGAACTTCCTGGCAATCCCCGTAATCGATGACATGATTCTCTCCGATTCGAAAATGGAGGAAGGTAACCGTCGACTGATTGCAGAAGCCGCGGCCGGACCATCTCCGGCCGCGCCGTTGGACGAGTTTTGTTTATTGGCCCGGGGCCCGATAACCCACGGTCTTCTTGCAGGCCGCGTCGACCTCCTCAGGCGTCATCAGCATGATCGTGCTGAGCCTGACCGTGCCGGAGGCATTGACGGCGAGACTCAGTGCCGCCCCCGATATCGTGTCGGGTACGTCCACGATCACATAGACGTCGCTGTCGCCGAGCGCGAAGTAGAACGCCTCGACCTTTCCGCCCAAGCCACTCACCATCTGCTCGACGGCGGCCTTACGGCGTGAACCGCCTTCCTTTACGAGCGCCTTGGCGCCCTCCGCGGTGTACGAGCCCTTGATCAGGAACTTGGCCATGAGGATTCCCCTTGATTGGTCTGCTTAGTGTGCATTGGTTATTGCGTGGCCCCGGACCACTAGTTGACGTTGCGCGTCCGTCCCAGGCCACCAACTGCAGCTTACGCCCGAAGTGCTCTGACCGTCCGATCCGCGGCCTCGGCAATCCTACGCTGCGAATCGATTCCTGGGCGCTGCCCCTGCAGCGCGAGAACGCAACGGTGACTGCGTTCGTCTAACCTGATCCTGGTCCCGTCCGAATTCTTCTCCGCAACGCGGCGTCTGCCCGGAGACTGCGCCGCTTTGTCTCTTAGGGTTCCCGGCCGCACGTAAAACGGGGACCCCGGCGCGAGGGCCTCAAGCCCTCGCGTACCAGGACTTGATGCCCGGGTGGTCACGCACGGCGTCGTGCACGCCGATGAGCTTGGGATAGCCGGCGAAAATCGTCGCAGGAACATGGTCGACCTTGCCGCCGTTGAACCAGCGCACCGCCATGTGGATCTTCAGATCCACCACGTGGATCTTCGCGCCGCCGAAGAACGGCCCGGCCGTGATGTTTCGCTCCGCAGCCCGGGCCCACGCGGGCAGAAACCCGGCAACCAGTGCCTCGCGAGCAGCCTTCTTCTCGGGGTCACCCATGCGGAGCGTCGGTGACACCATGGCGCGCAGATCTTCCACGTGCTGCATCATCCCTTCGTGGCGGGCTGCCTCGACGTCGTCGGCCGGGTGCAATCCGTGGCGACGTCCGATCAGCACCAGGATCGCGTTGGAGTGCCCGAGCGCCGGGCTTCCCGGCAACTCCAGCACCGGCAGGCTTCCGTACGGCATCCGTTCCTTCATGGCCGGCCAGTCCGCGGTTTGGATGCGAACGTCGTCGAAGTCAATGCCCGCGAGATGCAGGGCGAGGCGACACTCTTCCCCGCGACTCACGGGAGCATCGAAGTAAATCAGCTTGGGTTTGTTCATGGTGAGAAAAGCATATCACTGCCGGAAACCATACCCGCCCCTGAGTCTTTGTTTACAAGTTCGGAGCGCAGCTTCAGTCGCTGCGCGAGCCGCGCAGCAGCGTCTGCCCGGAGCCCCATACGATGCTGAGCCGACCTCCCCGCAAGCTCACCAGATACGCCTCGTATCCCCATCTGCTCGCTCCGAAATCCTGGCAAACCGTCGCAGACACTGCTACCCAGGCACCCGCCGCTGTGGAAAGACGGCGAGGACGACGACGTAGAGCGCGAGTGCGATCCACAGTACGGCACTGAAGCCGAAGTCGACCGCGAGCAGGGTCGCCAGCGCGGCGCTGACGACGGAGGCACAACCGTTGATGCCCCACGCCCAGGGCACGAGCGGCTCGTCGAGCTCGCGTAGCGCGAGCGGAAACGGCATGCCCATGCAGAATGCGAGCGGGGCGAGCAGCCCCGCCGCGACCAGTGCCCGCGCCGCCGTCGGCCAGGCCGCAAGTTCACCGATCAACGCGTCGAACGCTGCGCCGTAGAGCGCGCCGAGCAGCACGATACCGGCGACCAGATGCAGCTCGGCCAGCCGATCCAGGGCGTGCATCCCGGGCGCTCGGGCGAGTCGTCGCTCGAGTACCTGCTCGACGGCCACGCGACGGTGCCGCCCGAGCGGGGCGTCTTCCTCCCCATCACGTGGCGCATGTGCCCCGACGTGTGCCGGTTCATCTCGGAGGCCGTGTACGACGGGCGACTGTTCCCGGAGGAGATGAACGCCCACCAGCGGCTGGTGCTGGGCGCGAAGCCGCATCCCGCGTTGCAGCCGACCGGCGTGGTGTTCTGGCCGATGGACCACACCGGCTGCGGGCAGAAGAGCCCGGAGGAAGCCGACGAGATCGAGCGGATCTACCAGAGCCTGCTCAAGCAGTCGTGGATCGACCGCAGCGGCAAGAAGCGGCGCATCACGCCGGACGACATCCTGGTCGTCGCGCCCTACAACCTGCAGGTGAACCTGCTGAAGCGCGTGCTGCCCGACACCGCGCGCGTCGGGACGGTGGACAAGTTCCAGGGCCAGGAGGCGGCGGTGTCGCTGATCTCGATGACGACCTCGAGCGAGGCCGACCTGCCCCGCCACCTCGAGTTCCTGTTCAGCAAGAACCGGCTGAACGTGGCTATCTCAAGAGCAAGGTGCTTGAGCGTGGTGCTGGCGAATCCGAGGTTATTGGATACGCGGTGCCGGACGCCGGCGGAGATCGCGTTGGTGAATACGCTTTGTTGGGCGGCGGGATCCTAGCTGTTGACAGATCCAAACTGATGTAGCCTCTCGTAAGCTAGCGAGTCAACCAGGTGTGCTCAGTGACGCTAAGCCCGGACTTTATCGAGGCTATGGGTACCGCCCAATCCAAAGCTGTCCAGGCTGACATCAGACGATGGGCAAAGGCATGGTCGCTCCCGTCCCTCGAGAGAAGCATTGCAATCCGCGTCAACCGCAGGCTTAGGACATCAGTCGCTCGATATAGACGAGACCAATCTTGCATCGAGGTGGGCCCGACGTTTCTCAAGTTCGGCCGGAATTAGGCGGGAAGCTTTGGCACATGAACTGGCACACGCAGCCGTTGCGACCCAGTTCGGGCGGACTAGCCGCATCCACGGCGACGAATGGCGATTGCTCGTCGAGATCGCTGGATTCGAGCCACGAACCAGAATCGATGTGAGCAATACGTCGTCCATTTCGCAGAACAAATGGAGACCGGCTCGCTACGAGCATCGATGCGCTGTTTGCCACATGAAACGGATGTCGAGACGCCCGGTCCGCGCCTGGCGATGTAAGCAATGTGTCGAAGCAGGCCTGACCGGTCAACTGGAAGTAAGACGAATCTGAGAATGGAAACCACAACCGACACTTGTCCGTTCTGCGCGCCACCGGCCGCGAGGACTTTCTACGCGGACCCCCTGGTGATTGGGCTATGGGATGGACACCCGGTATCCCCTGGGCACGCGCTAGTCGTCCCACGGCGACACGTTACATCATGGTTCGAAGCAAGCTCATCCGAGCGAACCGCCTTGATCGCGGCAATCGATCGTGCAAAGGCTGCAATTGAGCGAATTCATGCGCCATCCGGCTTCAACATCGGGATCAACATTGGCGCCTCGGCCGGACAGACAATATTTCATCTACACGTACACCTAATTCCGCGGTATGTCGGCGATGTAGCCGACCCGCGCGGTGGCGTGAGATACGTGATTCCAAGCCAAGCCAATTATTTCTTGCGCGTCGAGGACTCGCCTCCAAAGCTAGCACCATCTGTCGACCGGCTTCTCTGGACTGGCGGAAAGACGGAGCCCTTCAATAAGCAGTTGATGGAGCACTTTGCGACGGCTGCGCGCGCCGACATTGCCGTCGCGTTCGTAATGAAGAGTGGTGTTGACCTTCTCCGCTCCGCGATCGTCGAGGCACTGAATCGCGGGACACATATCCGATTATTGACAGGAGACTACCTAGACGCCACCGATCCGGCCGCACTGATTCAGCTTCTCGATTTCGAGTCTCGGGCGGGCACGATATCGCTGCGCGTATATCAGACGCGCTCGGCCCGCAGTTCGAACTCAGGGCTTCCGACCGCCTTTCATCCGAAGGCATATCTTTTCGAGCATCACGACGGCGCCGGCACGGCATTCATCGGCAGTTCCAATCTCAGCAGATCGGCCCTGACAGAGGGGATCGAATGGAACTACCGAATCGTGTCGTCACGTGACGGTCCGGGATATCAAGAAGCCCGGCGCGCGTTCGACGAACTATTCGCGAGCCAATCGACGGTCCCGCTGACGGAAGAATGGATTGAGGACTACAAGTCCAGGCGTCTCCGAAATCTACGACCACTCACTGAGGACGTACTCACTACGCCACCGCCCGAGTCGCCTGAAATACCGAAGCCCCACGAGATACAGATGGAAGCTCTGGAAGCCTTGCGCCGCAGCCGGCAGGAAGGTGCCGAGGCAGGTCTCGTGGTACTTGCCACAGGACTTGGGAAGACGTGGCTGAGCGCCTTTGACTCGAGCAATTTCAAACGGGTTCTATTTGTCGCGCATCGCGAAGAGATACTGGATCAGGCGATGCAGACATTCCGCCGAATTCGACCGGACGACTACCTGGGTCGCTATAACGGAGCTTCAAAGCATCCTAATGCAAATGTTCTATTCGCCTCGATCCAGACTCTTAGCCGACAGGTTCACCTAGATCGGTTCGGCGCGGACCAATTTGATTACATCGTCGTTGACGAGTTTCACCACGCCTCCGCGGCAACGTACCGACGCCTGCTTCGGCACTTCCGACCCCGCTATCTGTTAGGGCTTACGGCGACGCCCGAGCGAAGCGATGGCGCGGACCTCTTAGAACTTTGCGGCGGAAACCTCGTGTACCGCTGCGACCTCTCGGAGGGGATCAGCAAACAATTGCTCTGCACATTTGATTACTTCGGAGTCCCAGACGAGGTCGACTACACGAACATCCCCTGGCGAAGCACTCGTTTCGACGAGGAAGAACTGACAACCGCCGTCGCAACGGTCTCACGAGCGGAGAACGCTTTGGAGCAATTGACTAGCCGCGGCGGCAAGAGAACGCTTGCATTCTGCGTCTCGCAGCGCCATGCCAGCTTCATGGCAGGCTTCTTTTTGTCAAGGGGAAAGAGGGCTGTAGCGGTCCATGCCGGTGCCGACAGCGCGCCTCGCACGCTATCCCTTGAACGCCTGCAGGCAGGCGAACTGGATGTGGTGTGCGCGGTTGACATGTTTAACGAGGGCGTCGACATGCCGGACCTGGACACAGTGATGATGCTGCGCCCAACGGAATCTCAGGATTCTTTGGTTACAACAGTTCGGGCGCGGATTGCGGCGTTCGAGTCCGAGCAAGCGACTGAAAGTAATTGACTATATCGGCAACCATCGGACGTTCCTGCTGAAGCCCCAAACACTATTCAACCTGCCCGCTGGCGACCGCAACATCCAAAACCTTCTGGAGAAGTTGCAGGCGGGGACCGCAGAACTGCCGCCCGGCTGCTCGGTAACCTATGACTTGAAGGCGGTCGATATCTTGAAGGGGCTACTGCGTATATCCGCGTCCGATTCGGATGCGTTAAGGACATACGTTAAGGACTTCATCAGCACTCACGGAATTAGACCGACCGCTCTTGAGGCATTTCGCGACGGATATGCGCCGCGCTCGGTTCGCAAGAACTACGGATCTTGGTTCGGCTTCTTGCAGTCAATTGACGCCCTTGATGGCGACGACAAGCGAGCGGCCGGTGCCTGCCCCGCATTTCTCGAATCGCTGGAGTCCACGCCGATGACTCGCAGCTTCAAGATGGTGACGCTGCTAGGCATGCTCAATGCCGGTCGATTCCCCGGTGCGATTGATATCGGCGACTTGGTCGCTGAGGTACAACGACTTGGTCACAGCCAAGGCAAGATCGCAGCCGATTTTGGAGAGGACTTCGGTGACGATGCGCGTCTGCGTGCATCTCTGGAAACCAATCCGATAGATGCATGGGTTGGCGGCGCAGGCACGTCCGGCGAACGATATTTTGAGTACGTTGCTGGCTCGTTTCGCACAAATCTCGATATTCCCCAGTCCGCCCGCGCAGCAAGTCAATCGCTAGTGCGGGAACTGGCTGAGTGGAGACTCGCCGAGTACTTCGATCGCTCAACAGCACCCCAGCCGGGCCAGTTCCTGATCAAAGTGAATCAATCCAACGGGAACCCGATTCTCATGCCTCTCGAAAGAGAAAGGCACCCATCACTGCCGGAAGGCCTGACGCCCTTCATTGCAAATGGTCAGCGCTACATAGGCAATTTCGCCAGGATCGCATTGAACGCGGCCCGCAAAGAAGGGGCTGACCGCAATGAGTTGCCGGGGATTCTCCGCACATGGTTTGGCCCCGATGCGGGCGCCCCGGGAACTAGGCACCAGGTAGCGCTATCTCTTTCCGATGACAATTGGACTCTGTCACCCAGCGGGGTTGGCATCGTTGCGCCCGTTCTTTGGAGGTCCTATTCGCGCGAACAGATCCCTGGCTTGTTTGGACTCGAATTCAACGCGCCCGTATGGCAGCAAGGCTTTGTACGCCGCGGCAATAGGACATTTCTTCTCGTGACGTTGGACAAAAGCGCTGCTGCCGACCAGCACAAGTATCAGGATCGCTTTGAGTCCGCCAGCGAGTTCGAATGGCAAAGCCAGAATCGAACATCTCAGGAGAGCAAGGATGGAACCTCAATACGCGATCACGGAATCTTGGGTATAGAGGTTCTCCTTTTTGTACGGACCCACTCGAAGACGAAACAGAACAAAGCGAGTCCATTTGTCTATTGCGGAAAAATCGACTTTCAGAACTGGCACGGGGAAAAGCCGATCACGGTCCACTGGAAACTTCGAGAAGAGGTACCGGCCCGGTTGCGCGAGGAACTGAGGGTGCCGAGCTAGACTGCGCGCTGTTGAACTGCAATTGGCGCTCGCGCCGCCGCGGCATGTTCCCGACCAAAACTAGTTCGTCTTTCCGCGCCGAAACTCCCGGCCGGCCCCACACACCTCCACCTGCACATCCAGCGGCTCCGCCACATTCGGCGCATACACCGCCCTGACCAGGCACTCCCCCGCTCCGTTCTTCACGGCCTCCATCGCCATCTCCCTGGCCTTCCGCGCCCCGAACCGATCCACGTGCATCGGATCCTTGCCGTAGATCGCCCCTCCTCCTATCGGCACTCTCGGCCCGTAGTAATCCATCACGAGCTTCCGTCCGGTCTGGCCGTTGTCCTTGCGGCTGCCCGCATCCGAGAGCGGACCGTTCGGGTTCACCATCAGCTCCACCTCGGGCCACTTCGCGTTCCATCGCTTATCAAGGGCACGCAGCTTTCCGTAGTGCTGCCCGAGCACCGCACTCACCCGCTGCGCCAGCTCGAACACGCTCATGGCCTCGGGATGCTCGAGCGTCACCAGCACGTGCTCGAGCGCGAACCCGTCGTCGTCCTCGCGCAGGCGCACGATCAGCTTGCCGTCCGGCCCGCAGCGCGAGAGCTCCCCGCCCTGGCACGCCTCCCACAGCGCGGTGCGGAACTCGAGCGCCAGGAAGTGCTCGGGCGGCAGGTACTGCACCTTGTCGTCGTAGCCGGCCCAGCCGATCACGATCGCCTGGTCGTTGACGTGGCGCGTCCAGCGCGTCGGG
Source organism: uncultured Gammaproteobacteria bacterium (assembly GCA_963706755.1). Taxonomy (GTDB): domain Bacteria; phylum Pseudomonadota; class Gammaproteobacteria; order Steroidobacterales; family Steroidobacteraceae; genus RPQJ01. Next base: position 178,826 of record CAVPNH010000010.1, on the reverse strand, counting down.
TCCACGTCATATCGGCAGACGGCATTCGTCACCCGCCACGGGTCGCGCTTTGCATCGGGGTTCACGGCCCGCGCGATCGAATCGAGCGCCTCCACCGCGATCCGCTCGACGTCGAGCGCCGCGCCCCGCGCCGCATACCCGCCCGAGAGCCACAGCTGGTCGCACCAGATGGCGGCCTCGATCTGCGCGTACGCCTCGCCGTCCACGGCGAGCGCCGCCTGCACGATGCTCTCCGCCACGAAATCGCACAGCTTGTCCGGGTGGCCCGGCAACACCGCTTCGCTGACCCTGATCATTTCGGCAACCTCCCGAGCTGCGAGTAAGGGATCCCCGCGGCCTTGAGCAGCGACGGATTCCCGTCGCGCGTGACGATGGCGTGCAGGAACGCACGACGGTCGGAGGTGGACATGTGTCGCTCCTTCGTTGCCCTGAGGTCGGGCCGCATCCGCCGAAATGGCGCGCCACCTTGCCGAGCCTGGCAGGTTGGCCGGAGCACGTGCTCCGTCTTGATGCTGCAGTGATTATACGCGGGGGAGGCTCAGGGGGTGAGCCTGGCCGCGTCATCTCGACTCTCCTGGAGACGAGCGGCGTGAAATTGCTACTCGATCACCAGGAATCGCCCGGGCTGCAACGTCGGCAACACTTCAAGGACACGGGGAACCAATGGGGCCAGGTCGTCGATTCGGTTGGTCCGTGCACGCAAAACGAGCACGGCAATGGCGAACTGCGGCAGGCTCTGCTGAAACACGAGGCTGCGGTCCACGGTCAGCAGACAGTCGAACTCGTGTTGGGCGACTGCAAGTAGCCGGCCGTTCGTCAGGCCGGTCCAGCCCGCCTCCACAACCGTGACGACCTCGTGGCCGGTGATGAGACGACCGAGGCGCCTCGGCAGCGATTCATCCAGCAGCAGCTTCACGGCCGGCAGCCTCTCGCGCCATTTCCAGCACGGAGACCGCCTGCTCTCGGGTCACTGACGGGAAGTCCGCCAGGAAATCATCGAGACTGCTGCCGTGCTCGAGGTAGTCGATGAGATTTCGGACGGGCACGCGCGTGCCGGCGAACACGGGTTCGCCGCCCAGGATCTCCGGGCTGGACTGAACGACCGAACGGGATGTCATGACAAACCTCACCATGGGCAGGCAGCCTGCTGCGAGTCGTGGGCGCACGACACCGCAATATGTGGCCAGAGTCAACAGATATGCTATATCGCACAGCTTGTCCGGGTGGCCCGGCAACACCGCTTCGCTGACCCTGATCATTTCGGCAACCTCCCGAGCTGCGAGTAAGGGATCCCCGCGGCCTTGAGCAGCGACGGATTCCCGTCGCGCGTGACGATGGCGTGCAGCCGCGTCGTCCTCGCGAGCGCGGCGATGCGCTTCTTCGGGATCGCCTCGACGAACCCGTCCGTGACGATCACCGCGCTGGCGGGCCGCGTCTTCTCGACGTGCGCGATCACGCACTCGAGGCTGGTGCCGCCCGACGTGCCGGCTTTCAGCACGCCGCGCTCGATCACCGCCGGCACCACCTCCGTGCTGAACGCCCAGAACGGCCGGCGGATCCACCGCGACAACCGGCCGAGCAGCGCCACCACCAGCGGCATCTCGGCGTTCATCGAGCCCGAGACGTCGAGGTACACCTGCGCTCGCCCCTCGGGACGCAGGGCCGTGGCGCCCCACTGCGCCTCGGGCAGGAACGGCGACCACGTGGCGCGCAGGAACGCGCGGCGGTCGGAGGTGGAGAGCACGGGCAGCCGCGCGGTAACGGGCACTGGCGCGGTCGGCGCGCCGGGCGCGGGCTCGAGGTGCTTGCGAAGGACTTGCAGGGTCCTGGCCTGCCATTCCGCGATGGCCGCGTGCTTAGGCGTGACGAGGAGTTCGTAAGGGTTGGCGCCCGGCCCCGGGTTGCGCCAGATGCCGCCGCCGTTCATTTCCTTGCGGGCGCGGTCGAGTGCCTGCTGCAGCGCTTCGGAGAGCGGCGCGTCGTCCTCGTGGTTGCCGAGCAATAAATCGGTGCCAGGCACCGATTTTCCGACATCGCTTGCGAGCTGCTCGATGTCGTCGGCGAGGAGCTTGCCCTCGTACAGCGCGAACCACGCCTGCCACCACGGCGGCACGGCGGCGGCGCCGGGCCTGCCCTGGACCAGGCACGCGCCGCGCTCCGAGGGCAGCATCGGCCGCAGCATCTTCAGGAGGCCGGGCGATTTCGCGTAGTAGCGCGCCATCATGCTGGAGTACTTCTCGCCGAGCTGCCGGTGGATGATCGCGTTGATCACCGCATCCGCCGCCAGGTGACGCGCCGGCGTCGGGGCGCCGGGCTCGTCGGTGTGGCGCAGCAGCACGTGCAGGAACTCGTGGCACAGCAGCGCCTTGACGTGCTCCTCGGTCTTGCAGTGCTTCGCGACGAACTCGAGGTTGATGAGCAGCCGGGGCCGCGGCTCGTTGGTGACCGCGAGCGTCGGCACCGCGTTCGTGAACTCGACCGACAGGATCCGGAGCACCGCGCGGATCGCGAACGGGTTCTCGTCCACAGCTCGTGCATCAGGGCACGCACCTGCATCGCGTTCATGCGTAGAACCCCGCGGGTTCGTAGAGCTCGACGCGGCGCGTCAGGCTCGCGCGCGTCCACAGCACGGGACGCGACGGGTCGTACTGCCATGCGGTGCTTAAGCCCAGCAGCAGCGCCTGCTTGAGGATCGCCTCGTCCGTGCCCTGCCCGACCCGCACGCCCCAGCGCGCGTCCGGCACCACGCGGGCGAGGAGCGGCGACTCCGGGGCCGGGTAGCGCTCGCGGAGCAGCTCCGCGTCGTCGAGGCCGACACGCGCGAGGGACTCGAGCACCACGGAGAGCGGATCCCGATCGCCGAAGTGGAGCGCCGCGCGGATCACCCGCGGCAGGTGGATCCGGGACGCGTCGTCGCGCAGCACGCTCGCGACCACGCGCTCGGTGCGGCGCCGGGACATCGGGCCGCCGCTGTTGGCGTACTGGGCCGGTGCGCTGCTTCGCCGCAGCGTACCGGCCACGTTCGGAGGCGTTCATGCCCGCACTCCCGCGGCGAGGCCGGCCTTGCGCAGCAGCTTCACGCACTCGTGCAGCTGCGGCTCGAGCGCGGCCGGCGACGGGAGCGCGATGCCGCGCACCACGCAAGCCGTGAGGAATTGCCGCGCCCGCGCGAGGCGGGTGTCCCTGAGCGGAGCCAGCACCTGGCCGATGCTCGCGATCACCGGGTGGCTGGTGCCCTTCTCGCTCAGCCGCTCCTGCCACGAGAGCTCGCCCTCGGCGTCGAGCAGCGGCACGGCGAGCTTCGCGAGGTCGTTCACGCCCTCGGCGCCGATCGGCAGCCGGCCCTGCGAGCGCGGCGGGATAGGTCGCGAACGCGAAGGCCGCGGCGCGGTCGGGGGACTCGTTGGCGATGAGCTGCGCAATCGCCTGCGAGCCCTGGTCCGGGTCCCCGCAGTTGTCGATCAGCAGCGAGAGCTTGCGCGGCAGGCACTGCTCGGCGAGGAACGCGTGGATCCAGGCGCCCTCCTCCTCGCGCGAGGCGTCCCAGCCGGCGCGGTGCGCGGCCGCGACCACCGCGGGATCGATGGTCTGCCCCCACGTGGAGTGCGGCAGGCTGCACTCGAGCACACTCTTATATGTGCCGGACGTGGCGCGGCCCGCGACGATGGTCGCTGCGACGAGGCTCCGGGCGAGCAGCCGCGCCCTTCGCGGCGAGATGCGGACGCAGGCACCGTTCAGCGCGCTCACGACCGTCGTGACGTAGGTGGTGACCTGCCGCGGGCACGCGTTCGCCTGCTCGATGAACTGCGCGCGCCAGTGGCCGACCGCATCGCACAGCGCGTCGTTGCGCGGCGTGACCATCCCCTCTCCCGAAGGAGCGACGATCGCCTGCTGCTGCGCGTTGGTGAGGTCGCCCCAGTCGGCCGCAGTCACGACCAGTGCAAAGCGATCCGCGAGCGCGGGGTCGAGCGCCTCGGAGCCCGAGTAGTCCTCGGTGCCGCCCTGGTCCGACGTGCAGGGGTTCATCGCGGCCCAGCGGTAGCGGCAGGCGCTCGAGCGGCAGGCCCTGCAGCTTGCGCTCGTGCACCAGCGAGAAGAGCCGGTTCTGGTGCTCGGGCTTGCAGCGCGAGATCTCGTCGATGAGCACCGACTCCGCGCCCCACACGGTGGCCGGCGTCTCGAGGAAACGCACGGTCGCGTGCGCCTCGTCGGGATACGGGAAGCCGACGAGGTCGTCGAACGAGATCAGGCTCGCGTTGTAGTGGCGGTGCTCGAGGCCGAGCGCTTCGGAGAGCGTGTTGAGCAGGAAGGTCTTGCCGGTGCCGCTGCGGCCGACGAGCAGCAGCGGGTCCTCGGTGACGAGGGACGCGAGGATCGTGGTCTCGTGCCGGTCGAAGCCGTAGACGCCGAGGTCGGCGAGCCTGAAAGCCGCAGCGTGGCGCGGGCGCGTGCGGACGGATGCTGGACATGTGTCGCTCCTTCGTTGCCCTGGGATCGGGCCGCATCCGCCGAAATGGCGCGCCACCTTGCCGAGCCTGGCAGGTTGGCCGGAGCACGTGCTCCGTCTTGATGCTGTGGTGATTATACGCGGGGGGAGGCTCAGGGGGTGAGCCTCGCCGCGTCATCTCCATTCTCCTGGAGCTACGCGGCGGGGAATGGCTGCTCGACCACCATGAATCGCCCGGGCTCCATTGTTGGAAGCACTTCCAGGACACGTGGAACCAGTGGCGCCAAGTCGTCGATTCGGTTCGTCCGCGCGCGCAAGACGAGCACGGCGATGGCGAACTGCGGCAGGCTCTGCTGAAACACGAGGCTACGGTCCACAGTCAGCAGACAGTCGAACTCGTGCTGGGCGACCGCAAGTAGCCGGCCGTTCGTCAGGCCTGACCAGCCCGCCTCCACAACCGTGACGACCTCGTGGCCGGTGATGAGACGACCGAGGCGCCTCGGCAGCGATTCATCCAGCAGCAGCTTCACGGCCGGCGGCCTCTCGTGCCATTTCCAGCACGGAGACCGCCTGCTCTCGTGTCACTGACGGGAAGTCCGCCAGGAAATCATCGAGACTGCTGCCGTGCTCGAGGTAGTCGATGAGATTTCGGACGGGCACGCGCGTGCCGGCGAACACGGGTTCGCCGCCCAGGATTTCCGGGCTGGAATGAACGACCGAACGGGGTGTCATGACAAACCTCACCATGGCAGGCAGCCTGCTGCGGGTCGTGGGCGCACGACACCGCAATATGTGCCCAGAGTCAACAGATATGCCATCTGGTCGCTCCTTCGTTGCCCTTGGGTCGGGCCGCATCCGCCGAAATGGCGCGCCACCTTGCCGAGCCTGGCAGGTTGGCCGGAGCACGTGCTCCGTCTTGATGCTGTGGTGATTATTCGCGGGGAAGGCTCAGAGGGTGAGCCTGCAGAATCACCGCACGATCCGGTGTCAGACAGGACGTCGCTGCTGCTACAGGTTAACGTCGATCCACCCCAGCCCGCGTCCCATGAGTTTGTTGACCTCGATGAACGCGAGCACGTCGTCGCCACGACGCAGGTGGTCGACCCAGACGGTCGTATCGACGAGCATTACGCCCCGCTGCGGGTAGCGCGCTGACGGCGAGGTGGCGACGCATCCGCTGGAGAATCTGGCGGAAACATCCGGAAATGCGACAGGCCGCGGGCTAGGCGAAGACTACGGAAACCGCCCCTCGCCGCGCCGTGCGGCGATGCACGGACGCTCGATGAACGACGATGTCTACGTCGCGCCCCAGTTTCGCCAGGCAGTCCATGAGTTTTCGCTCGGAGACCCCGCGAAACTGGCCCCGCAGGATCTTCGATAGCTTCGGCTGCGGTACTCCAAGGATGTCTGCGGCCTTGGTCTGGGTGTAGCCCTGCTCCGCGAGGATCTCGGCGATCTTTGCGACGAGTTGCGCCTTGACGAGCATGCCCTCGGGATCGTCGATGCCAAGGTCGGCATAGACGTTTCCAGTGCCCACATCATGGCTGAGCCGTGCTTTGCGCTTGCCGCTCCGCTTCATTGCGTCGCGCTCCTGACGAGCGCTTTCTCCGGAAATCGGACTGTGTACACCGCGCGGTACGTGCCGGCGGTCGCTGACTCGACTGCCTCAATGACGCTCGCGTCCCCGAACCCTCGCAGGATCCTGGTATCCGGATGCCGGCCGCCGGTTTGCGCGAGGTACAGGGCATAACCGAATACATCGATTACTGACGACGGTAGCTTCAGCAGGTCCTTCTTGCTGCTTCCCATCCAGACCAGCGGCTTGGGCGGTCGCGTCTGCGTTGGGATTCACCGCCGAGATGCGAGCGACCCTGGCAAAGCGGCTTTGATCGAGCGGGCCTTGGGGACCGAGTTTGGCAGCCTGGCCGGAGCACGTGCTCCGTCTGGATGCTGTGGTGATGCGCCGAGAGGGAAGCCGATCCAATTCGAGAAAGCGTTGGGTTTGATCGGAAATTGCAGCCGGCACGCGGGCGGCGCTGACTTGATGTCGCAAATTGCGACATCAAGTTGGGGCGGGGTCACGGCGCGGAGTCGGGATTGCCGAATCGGACGTCGATGGGCATGCGGGCGATGGCCGCGCAGCGCTGCTGCTGGCGAAGGATGGGCCACCAGTCGTAGAGAAAGATCTCCACGGGCCGCCATAAGGCGACCCATCCAATGATGAGCAGACCCTCGTGCAGCAATTCGAAGTCCGCAGCGTTCTCGAGGTAGCGACGCAGCGACAGGCAACTGAACATGAACGCGAGGCCGATTGCCAGGCTGATCAGTCCGCGCACCAGGAGTCGACGAAGTTCGATGCGAGCGCGGTCGGCGCGATGTTCGAAATAATGGGAGACGGCTTCCGGGAGTGCGTGCGCCTCGTCGGAGGCCTGCGCGGCCGGCAGGTGGATGAGCAGTTTGGTCGGTCTGCTCGCTCCAAGCTCGCGGACCGCTTCGTAGATGTAGGTCTCGGCGGCCGGGTCGAGATCCTTCTCGCGAAACGGCGCCGGATCCAGGGTGTGGAAGAGTTGCCGTGCATCGCGCAAGTTGAGCTCGATGAGCCACACGTCAGCTTCGCGGCGATAGGCTGAACTGGTGCGACTCGTGCTTGTCACGCGCCCATTATAGGTCGCAGCGTCGCTTTGAGGCGAGTCGGTCTGGTGGCGCGGGCGGGTGAGCGCGGATCCCGAGCGGGCTGACTGAATGTCAGGCCACCCGCGCGAACGCCGGCACACTGAGGTGCCGGCCGGTACGTCGCGAAGCAGGGACGCGGTAGGACTATCTGCGAGACGGTCAACAGCCGCAGTCGGCGGTGACAGCTGCGGAACGGACGAGATACTGGCTCAATGAGCAGGTGAAGCGCAATCGGGATCGCCTCCCTGAGGATTTCATGTTCCAGCTCTCCGTGGACGAGGTTGCGGGCATGAACCGGTCGCAAATTGCGACATCAAGTGATGAGCGTCACCGAGACCTACGCAGCAGCCGTCTCGACCGTCGACGGCAGTTGGCTCAGCACCAGCTTGTCCATCTGTACGCGCTTGCTGGCTTCGTCGATGTCGATGCCCACCAGGCGCCCCGCGGCGTTGTAGTCCAGCACGACGCCTTCGGAAATCTCGCGGCTTTCGACACTTGGCTCTTCCGAAAGGTCGATATAGAGCGAGTCTGTGTCGGCGAAGTAACTGAGTTTCACGGTTTGAACCCCCGGTCGGGAAAAGCATTCAGGATCGTGATCCTTATCGGCCAGCGTGATCACCCGCAAGTAACGGCCGCCGAGCTCTGGAATTGGCGCCCAGAACCGGTATCGCGAGTCACCTTGCGGTTCTGACCGAGTTGGACGCTCCACGACCGCAATGCGCCATTCCTTGCGGAGGTAAGGGCGCTTCTGGAGGACCTTGCGCTCGAAGTACTCCGCGAATTTGTACTCGCCCACCGCAAAACTGCCAGCCGTGATCGATGCCCTGGATCGTCTCCCGAGACCCGCTCAGGTTCGACGCCGATTTGTGAGCTCTTTGGCCAGGATCTCGAACGGTACCTACATGGTCCGCCCGGCGACATTGCGGGCGGCCGGGTTGTCCCCCGGCTACGCCGACCGTTACCCTGTCCCCCGGATCGCCGACTCGAGCCGCTACCGGAACTCGACACGCATGGACCGCCTCGACCGCTTCTACCGCATCCAGCAGCTCCTGAAGGCGCGCCGCTTCGTGCGCACGCAGGACTTCCTCGACGAGCTCGAGGTCTCCCGCGCCACCTTCAAGCGCGACCTCGAGTACCTGCGCGACCGATTCCGCGCGCCGATCGTCTACGACGCCGACCACGAGGCTTACCGCTTCGACGACAAGGTCGAGGACAGCGCCGTCTGGCAGCTGCCCGGCCTCTGGTTCACCGCGGACGAACTGCGCGCGCTCCTCACCATGGACCAGCTGATCGCGGGGCTCGAGCCCGGCGTGCTCTCGGAACTCGTCCACCCGCTGCGCAAGCGCCTCCAGTGAACTGCTCGACGCCGGCGACGTGAAGGCCGGCGAAATCACGCGCCGCATCCGCGTGCTCACGATGGGCGCCCGCGCCGTGGAGCCCGCGCACTTCCGCACGCTCTCGACGGCGCTGCTCGCGCGCAAGCGCCTGCGCTTGAGGCACACGCGCCGCGAGGACGGCGACGTGCTCGAGCGCGAGGTCTCCCCGCAGCGCCTCGTGCACTATCGCGACAACTGGTACCTCGACGCGTTCTGCCACAAGCGCCAGGCGCTGCGCACCTTCGCGGTGGACGCGATCGAGACCGCGACGGTGGTCGAGAAGCCCGCGAAGGAAGTGGGCGAGGAATCGCTCGAGCGCCACTTCGCGAGCGGTTACGGCATCTTCGCGGGCAGCGACACGCAGGAAGCCGTGCTGCACTTCAACGCCGCGCGCGCGCGCTGGGTGAGCCGCGAGACCTGGCACCCGCAGCAGCAAGGGCAACTGCAGCTCGACGGCAGCTACATCCTCAAGCTGCCGTACTCACGCGAGCCCGAGCTCGTGATGGACATCCTCAAGTACGGGGCCGACGTCGAGGTGCTGGCGCCGGAATCCCTGCGCAAGGCTGTCGCCGCGCAGCTGCAGGCGGCCGCGAAGGTCTACGGCCAGTAGCCCACCGCGGCGGAGCCCAGGCGTCAGCCTTCGTACTTGAAGGACAGCGAGACCCGTGCCCGATACGCGACGACCTTGCCGTCCTCGACCTTCATGTCGAGCTTGCTGACCTCGGCGATGCGCAGGTCGCGCAACGACTTGGACGCCGCCTTGATGGCACTGCTCGCAGCATCCTCCCAGGACACGGTGCTGGTGCCAATGACCTCGGTGACGCGGTAGACACCGCTGTCCGACTTACTGCTCTTCTTGGCCATTCGCTGTCTCCTCCTGGTAGATGGGCGCGGGCCGGCGGCTCGCGCCCCCAGATGTCCGATCATACGCCCTCGCCGGGGCGTCGCCGCGATTGCGGGCCCCTCGCGAAGCACGGCACCAACGACGACCTCACGCTGTCCGGGCTGCCCCGCGGGCGAATCGCACATACATGAGCAGCAGCCACGTGAGCGATACGCCGAGCACGATGAACTTGACCGTCGCGAACAGGGCCGCCGGCCACGCATACCCATCTGCGGCCGGCCTCACGAGCATCTGTGCGAGGCAGTAGTTCTCGACGGCGTCCGCCGCTCCTGCACCCCACACCGCCCACGCCACGCCGCGCGTGAACATCTTCAGCCGGTCGGGCACGTGCACGACGACCAGCATCAGGCCCAGGAAAATCGTGGCCGGGTAGAGCAGCATGAACAGGTAATCGAGCCCCAGGCTCAAGGCGGCCCAGACCCGCCCGCCCGGGCCCCAGCCATTCACGATGTCAGCGCACGACGCCGAGTAGGCACAGAGCTCGAACGAGACGATGCCCTGCGGCGACGCGGCATTCCGCAGGTGCAGGTCGATCGCGATCAGCGCGGCAAACGTCGCCAGCGTCAGCGCCAGGCTGACCCAGCAGAGCCTCTTCATGAGGTCGCGCTGCATGTCACCCTATGAGGTCGCGCCGCATGTCACCTTCCGCAGCAGCCCTCTCCCAGCCCGCCTGGGAGAGGGCGCAAGCCAATCGAGCGATGCGCTGAGCGCCGCGGCCGCTAGTCGTCGTCGCGCTTCGACGCGGGCTTGAACATCTGCTGGCTGCTCAAGTTCTGCATCACCTCGCCCATGTTGTCGCGCAGCGGGTACGTATCGTTCGTGAGCCAGCGACCGAGCAGGTTGGCGTAGAACGGGCTCGTCAGCACGCCGCTCATGCCGCCGGGCAGGATCGTCCGGCCCTCGATCGAGCCCTTGTGCGTACCCGGCACGCCGACGTAGCGGCGGTTGGGACCCGAGCCGAACATGAAGTCGTTCGACGACGCCGCCCGCGCGCTGTGCGACGAAGCATCGACGGCGCCGAAGCCGCCATCGGTCGCGAGCCCCGTCAGGTCGTCGAACGACGGCGGGAAGCCGAGCGCCGCATTGGGAATGCTGAACGGCCCGCCCACCGCGAGTCCCGTCGAACACGATCCGGTGCAGCCTGCCCCAGACATAAGTCGTTCTGGTTGGTCGAGCCGTTGAACGCGGCCTGGAAGTTCGGGCCCGCGAGCAGGTTGAGCGCGTCCTGCAGGCTCTTGAGCATCACGTAGTCACGGCGCTGCGCAGCCTGCGGCAGCCCGAGCGGCGCCGCCCAGCCGAAGAAATCGACCGTCGACAGGCCGATGCCGTCGCGCTCGACGAGGTGGCGCAGGGCCTTGATCGCCTCCGCCGAACCGGGCGTCGGCACGCCGAGGCCGTTCAGCGTCATATCGACGCCGTTGTGGATCGCCTGCCCGCGCCAGACGGAATAGATCGTCGCGGCGATGCTCCGCTGCACCTCGGCGGACGACGGCGGCAGCCGATAGCCATCGCGGTCGGACGCGTCGTAACCACTCGTCACGCCCGTCGGCGTCGTGAAATTCCACGCCTTCAGGCGGCCGATCGCCTCGGCGACACGCGTGTCCCCCGCCAGCGCCGCTGAGCGCCGTCGGGCGCGCCCGGCGCCGACGCATTCGTGAACGCGTTGAGTATGTAGGGCGTGAACACCTGCCCGTCGAGCAGCGTCACGTCGGCCTGGATGGCCTCCATGTCGCGGCGATCGACCTTGCCCTTGGCGAAGCGCTCGTTCAACGCCTGCGTGATCCTGCCGGCCCGGCTGCCGAAATCGAACGAGTAGCCGAGGTAGTAGATGCCCTGCGCCGCCGACCCGCAGCTGATTCACCGGGTTGTTGTCGAGCGTCGTGCCGGCGGTGTCGTTGTTGGCATTCACGACGAAGCCGTTCGCCGGATTGACCGTCTGCGGCAGCTCGCTCGAGGGCAGCGAGAGATAGCCCGTGCCGTTGAACTGGTCGGGATTCGGATCCTTCAGCCACTCGTTGCCGCCCTGCCCGTTACGGATGAACCAGGGCGGTGAGCCGTTCACGGTACCCGCCTGCAGGTCCTCGCGCAGCGGCACTTCGCTGGTCGTGAAGTAGCCGATGTTGCCGTCGATGTCGCCGTAGATGAAGTTCTGCGAGCCGACGTCGAAGTACTCGAGCGCGCGCTTGAAATCGTCGACGTTCTTCGCACGATTCATGAGCCGGAACGTCTCGAGCTCGCGCGTGCCGCTGAAGCCCGCGTACTGCACGCTGATCACCTGGCCGCCGCCGAGATCCGCGACGATCGGCCCGTTGTTGCGACGGGGAATCGTGAGCACATAGGCGGGGATGCCGCCACCCGGCGGAAGCGTGACCACGGTGTCGGCGCCATTGCCGAGGCCGTCCATGAGGTTGACCTTGAACGAGACGGGAATCGGGATCACGGGCTCGGGCACGCCCCTGTAGAGCGACGAGAATCCGCTCGGCGAGCCGCCGTCCGGCACCAGCTGCTCGATATAGGTGTCCGTGACGTCGAAGCCCGTGGTCGTCTCGCCCCAGGCCACGTACTGGTTCTGTCCCAGCACGATCCACGGCGTGCCGGCGACGCTGCTGCCGATGGCGTCGAGGCCGTCCTTCTTGGTGGTCAGCTGAAGCTGGTAGAAATTCGGCGGCAGGTCGAGGCTCAAGTGCGGGTCGTTCGAGACGAGCGGCCGCCCGTCCTTCGTGCGCCAGCCGGCCACGGCCCATTCGTTGCTGCCGATCTGCTGCTCGGTGCGCGTCAACGTGTTCTTCAGGAACGGCACGGCCTCGTAGCGACGGCGCAGGTCCTTGAGACCCTTCACGACGGCCGGGTCGAGCGCAGTCGGGTTCATGGACGGCATTGCCGAGGCGTCTGCGGCCGGCGCGGCGGCGGCCCTGGACGACGCTGCCGCGCTCACCTTGCTCAGCCCGCCCATGAACGGCGCGCCGCCGGTCGCGTCCGGAATGGACGACGCATGGTCGAACGGCGCGGAGCGGAAGACGTCGCCGAAGAACATCGCATTCACGAACTGGAGCCCGTACTGGGGCCCGAGCACAGCTGCGTAGGTCTGGTAGTCCCGCGTTGCGCCGTCGTCGATGTCGAACGACAGCTGGAAGGCCAGGGCCTTGCCGATGATGGCGCTGTCGAGCGCCGCCCACGGCCTGAACTTGGTGAGTTGCAGCGCTCCGTACTGGGCCGGCAACGGGTTGCGCTTGACCCAGGCGTTCACGCCGTCCGCGTAGGCCTGCAGCCCGGCACGGGTCGCGGGCGAATATGCCGCCAGCGATCGCTCGGCAGCGCGCGCGAGACCGATCGTGCGCAGTTCCACGTCGCTCGGCAGCGCGCCGGAGCCAAGCAACTCGGCCAGCGTGCCGCTCGCCTGCCGGCGCAGCACGTCGATCTGGAACAGCCGGTCCTGGGCCTGCACCCAGCCCTGCAGGAACAGCGCGTCGTGCTCGTCGAACGCGTCGATGTGCGGCATGCCATCGACGTCGCGCAGGATGCGCGCCGGTCCGTGCAGCTCCGCGAGAGTGATCGCCTTGTCCTTGACCTGGCCCGGCGGATTGCGGTCCTGGCCCGGCGGACTGTTGCCGCGGCCCGGCGGACTGTAATCCTGGCCCGGCGGCTTGTTCCCGGCGTTTGCGGCGGAAAGAAAGACGAAGGCGCAAACCGGCAGCAGGCTGGCGATACGCATGTGATTTCCCCTGGACGTTATTGATCTGGGCGTACGCGACCGCGTGACCGCCCTCGGCGCCACCATACGCTCGCGATTCAGCGGCGCCAATCCTGCGCCGCAGCAACATTGAACATAAGCGTGCGAATGCCGATGAGTGCGTTTCGCAGCAAGGCATGCCCCCCCCTCGCCCGGGGCCGGGGCCGGGGCCGGGCCGGGGCCGGGCCGGGGCCGGGGCCGGGCCGGGCCGGGTTTTATTCCGCAGGCACTGCGGATCGCAGCGCCTGCGTCGCGGCTTTCGCTTTCTCGAGGCCCTGCAGCATCACGCCCGCGGCCTCGATCACGAGCACGAATGCTCGCTCGTTTTCCTCGTCGCGCTCCGCGGCTGCCTCGAGCTCGTCCACGACGTCGGCAAGGCCGGCCAGCGCATCCATCATCGTCGCGTCCATGCTGGACAACGTCCGGACCACCGTCGCGGCATCCACCTTGTCCTCACCCAGCTGCGCCTGGAGCAAGGCCAGTTCGAACGTCACGCGACCCGAGGTGTCCTTGAGCCCCGCGCTCAACTCGATCGCCGTCGCCCGCAATCCCTCGTCCATCGGCATCTTCGACAGCGCCTGCAGGAGACTTCCTGCGCGGTCCTCCACCTGCGCTGCGCAGTCACGCACTGCGGCCATGGCCGCCCGAATCAGGTGCTGCGTGTTACCGACCGCCATCGCTCTTTCCTCGCAACTGCGTCGAGCTTGCCACCGCACCGGCAGACAAGTGTGTGCCGCCCGGACCTGCCGCTGAATATGATCCGATCGGGCCGGCTTGGGAATCCGACCTTTCCCTGGACCTGAGCGCTGATCACCCGCACCGACCGCAGGCAGCGCCTCATGGCAACATGCGCCCTGCCGCCAGACCGCCCTACCGGAACCCGCCGATGACCGCCTCACCCACCATGAAAGTCGAGATCTGGAGCGACGTCGTCTGCCCGTTCTGCTACATCGGCAAGCGGAAGTTCGAGATCGCGCTCGCGCAGATGCCCGGGCGAGACCGCGTCACGGTCATCTGGAAGAGCTTCCAGCTGCAGCCCGACGTCACGGCCGGTCTCAAGATGAACGCGGTGCAGCACGCGGCGCAGCGGAAGGGCTGGTCGATGGACTACGCGCGCCAGGCGGCGGCGGAGGTGTCGAACAGGGCCAGGGAAGTCGGGCTCGAGTTCAACTACGACCGGACCGTGGTTGCGAACACCTTCGACGCGCACCGCCTCTCGCACTTCGCCGCCGCCCACGGCAAGGGTGACCAGGTGACGGAGCGACTCTTCAAGGCGTACTTCACGGAAGGCCGCGACATCGCGGACCACGACACGCTCGCGGAGCTGGCTGTCGCCGCAGGGCTGCCCGCAGGCGACGTAAAGAACCTGCTGGCCTCGGACCTCTTCGCCGACGACGTTCGCCGCGACATCGACCAGGCGATGCAGATGGGGATCAACGGAGTCCCGTTCTTCGTGTTCAACGACAAGTACGCCGTGAGCGGCGCACAGGACAGCGCGGTGTTCCTGGGAGCACTGAGACAGTCGTTCGCGGAATGGGTGGGCGCAACGGCTGCTCCGTCCACGCTGGTGGCGGCGGGAGACGTCTGCGACCTCGAGGGAAGCTGCGAGTAGGTCGTCGCGGTCCAGGGCGCTCTCGGAGGCAACGTGCCCGCATCGCTACAGGAGCTGCCGGAATTCATCCAAAGAAAGCCCGGCATCGCGAACAATGCCAGCCATGGTTATGGCGTTTACCGGGTTGTGCCTTGGAATGGTCAGTATTCGCTGCCCATTGCTCATCACGACATGTTTGCCCTGTCGGACGACGCGAAACCCGGCCTTCTGCAACGCACGGATCGCGGCGTAGTGAGGCACGCCCGGTAACTTGGGCACGGTGGAGCGCTCGGAAGAGGCCGAGCCAGCTCAGGCCGCTACTTCGACTTCGCGGATCGTGGCGCCTTTCAGGTCCCCATCGACGGCCGCGAGGTACTCCTCGATCGCCTGCTTGATGTTCTCGAGCGCCTCGGCCTCTGTGCGGCCTTGCGACCAACAACCGGGCAACCCCGGCACCGAGACGGCGAATCCCTCCTCCGAGGCGCGCAGCGCGACTTTGTACTTCATGCCAATCATTGCCCTCTCCTTGGGAAAATACGGCCGTTGGCTAGCGGATTGCAACCGTGGCGCCGTGGCACCTGAAGGCTAGCCGGCCACAGAGGTCGTGCCCAGCCAGATAATTGTGCCAATCGGTGAAATTCTCACGTCGATGAGCCGCGCGGTGGTCGCAGGGCTGGTTGTTGTCAAATCAGGACGCGCCTCGGACCGCGGAGTTAAGCTACGGCCGTCCAGCGCAACTGCAACCACCCACGCCACGGGAGACGTGATCGGCATGGCGGACGTCTTCGTGTCCTACTCGCGCGCCGACAAGGCGCGCGTCGCGCCGATCGTCGCCGCACTCGAGGCGCAGGGGTGGTCCGTCTGGTGGGACCCGGCCATCGCGCCAGGCCAGCAGTTCGACCGGATGATCGCGGACGAACTCGAGCGCGCCCGCGCCGTGCTGGTGGTGTGGACGCCCGACTCCGTGGAATCGCGCTGGGTGCGCGGCGAGGCGCGCGAGGGCGCCGACCGCGGCATCCTCGTGCCGGTGCAACTCGGGTCGGCCCGCCTGCCGATCGACTTCCGCGCGTATCACACGACAGACCTCGGCGAACCGGGTGACGCGGCATCGAACCCGCAGTTCGAGGGCGTGGTGCGCGCCATCGAAGCGCTGGTCGGACGCGCGCCGCGGTCGCCGGCCGCGATGCCGGTGACGCCTGCCTCCGAGTCCGGGACGGCCTCCGCGCCGTCGCGCATCACCATCTGCGTGCTGCCGCTCGCGAACCTGGGTGGCGATCCGGAGCAGCAGTACTTCAGCGACGGCATCACCGCGGACATCATCACGGAGCTCTCGCGCTGGCGACTGCTCGCCGTGCGGTCGCGCTCGGCCTCGTTCAAGTATCGCGGGCCCGGCGTGGACCCGGCGCAGGTGGCGCGCGAGCTGAACGTGCGCTTCGTCGTCGAAGGCACGGTGCGGCGCATGGGCGATCGCGTGCGCATCAGCGTGCAGCTGATCGACGCGGAGACCGGCAACCAGGTCTGGGGCGAGCGCTTCGACCGGGCGCAGGCCGAGATCTTTTCCGTCCAGGACGAGGTGGTGCAGACGATCGTGGGCACGCTCGTCGGCCGCGTGCACGTCTCCGACGCGGAGCGGTCGCGCCGCAAGCCGCCGGCGAGCCTCGATGCCTACGAGTGCGTGCTCCAGGGCAACGCGCATTTCTGGGACGACCCGGCGGGCGCGGCCGAGGCGCGGCGGCTCTTCGAGCGGGCCATCGAGATCGATCCGAAGTACGGCCTGGCCCACGCGCTGCTTGCCACCCTGACGCGCCAGAAGTGGCGCGACGACGATTCCAAAAGCTCGGATGTGCTGCTCGACGAGGCGCACAGGCTCGCAATGCGCGCGGTCGAGCTCGACGACGGCGACAGCACCTGCCACTCGCTCCTCGCGCAGGTCTGCCTGTACCGGCGATCGTTCGAGCTGGCACTCGAGCACATGCAGCGCTCGATGGCGTTGAACCCGAACAACCAGTGGAACGCCGCGGACATGGGGCTGATCCTGGTGTACCTGGGTCGCGCGGACGAGGCGCTCGCCTGGAACCAGCGCGCGCGTCAGATCGACCCGTACTTCGACCAGCCCTGGTACTGGCGCCAGTCGGGCCTCACCTGCATGGTCCTCGGCCGGTACGAGGAGGCCCTCAAGCTGTTCGCGCGCCATCCCGTCCGCAAGCACTACATCGCCGCGTACATGGCCGGATGCCACGCACGGCTGGGCGACATGGAGAGCGCGAGGGCGCAGCGTCGCGGAGTGCCTGTCACTGAGACCGGCCTTCTCGGTCCGGCACTGGATGGCGAAGGAACCGTTCAAGATCGAGGCGGACGCCGCGCGCATCGCGGAGTCACTGCGCCTCGCAGGCCTGCCCGGCTGACGCTGCAGTGCCGGCGCGGGACGAGACCGAATCCGACGGAGCGACGATGACTGCCGATCAACCGACTGGAAACGCGACAGAACCGGCCTGGGTCGTGGACGTGCTGGACTTCTGGTTCCAGGAAATAGGTGCCAGGCACTGGTTTTCCAAGGACGCCGGGATCGACGGCGAAATCCGCACGCGATTCCTCGCGCTGCACGAGCGCATTGCGGCTGGCGAACTCCCTGTCGTCCCGAAGCCTCGCACCGCGCTCGCCGCCGTCATCGTCCTGGACCAGTTCTCGCGCAACATGTTCCGGGGCACGCCGCGAGCGTTCGCGTCCGATCCGCTCGCGCGCCGGCTGGCGCGTGAGGCGATCGCGCAGGGATTCGACACGGGCCTCGCGAGCGAGGAGCGTGTATTTCTATACATGCCCTTCGAGCACAGCGAGGATCGCGAGGACCAGGCGCTCTCCTGCCAACTGATCGGGCGCCTCGGCAACGACTACTGGACGCAGTACGCGCAGGCGCACAAGGTCATCATCGATCGCTTCGGCCGCTTCCCGCACCGCAACGCCGTGCTCGGGCGCACCTCCACCCCCGAGGAGATCGAGCTGCTCGAGGATCCGAAGGCGTCGTTCTGACGGCGTAAATAGGTGCCTGGCACCTATTTAGGTGCCAGGCACCTATTTACTCGATGGACTTGAGCGTCTGCTGGTCGAAGGTCAGCAACCGGGTCCTGCCGTTCATCACGTAGGTCCAGCGCCACACGTCGGTCTGGCCCACCACCTGGTTGGCGGCGCGCACGTCCACCTTCTCGACGACCTTCGACGCCGGCTGGCCGCAGGCGTCCAGCACCGCCGCCTGTGTCATGCCGACCTTTACGATGCTGCTGCCGCAGCGGAAGTCGTCGTCCGCCACGGCCGTGCCGGCGAACAGGCCGCAGCAGAGTGCGATGGTTGATGCAATGGCGTTCGTCTTCATCGTCGCTCCTCCGAATTTCGCCGGGGCCTCGCGGGGCTCAGCTGAATTCGTGCACCGGCTGGCCCAACTTCTCCGGCGTGATCAGCACCACCCCGCCGCTCGTGACGTGAAACCGCGCCTCATCCTCGGCGCGGTCGAGCCCCGCGGTGAATCCGTCGGGCAGGATGCAGAACTTATCCACGACTGCACGCCGCAGCCGGACATTGCGTCCAATCGTGACGTCGGGCAGCACGACGCAGTCCTCGACGATCGATCCCTGCTCCACGACGACCTTGGTGAACAGCAGCGAGCGGATCACCGCGGCACCGCTCACGATGCAGCCGCTCGAGACGAGCGCTTCGAACGTCTGGCCACAGCCGCATGGGCTGCCGAGCACGAACTTCGCCGGCGGCAGGTCTTCCTCGAGGGTGCGGATGGGCCACGACTGGTCGTACATGTTGAGGTCCGGCTGCACGCGCGTCAGGTCCATGTTCGCGTCGAAGTACGCGTCCACGGTACCCACGTCGCGCCAGTACGGCCGGCCGCTCACCATGTTCACGCAGCTGTCCTCAAAGCGGTGCACGCCGATCCGGCAGTCGCCGGCCAGCAGCACCGGCAGCAGGTCTTTCGCGAAGTCGTGCGTCGACCCGGGACGACCCGAGTCCTCCCGCAGGCAGGCATAGAGGACGTCCGCGTTGAAGACGTAAATCCCCATGCTGACCAGCGCCCGCGCCGGGTCGCCCGGCATGGGTGTCGGCCGGGCCGGCTTCTCCTCGAACCCGCGCAGCCAGCCGTCCTCATCGACGGTCATGACGCCGAAGGCGGAGGCGGACTCCACGGGCATGTCGATGCTCGCGATGGTGACGTGGGCGCCCCGCTCAACGTGCTCCGCGAGCATGACGCCGTAGTCCATCTTGTAGACGTGGTCGCCCGCCAGCACCAGCACGAACCGGGGCTCCTCCATCCGCAGGATGTCGAGGTTCTGGTACAGCGCATCCGC
The DNA here is from genome assembly GCA_963706755.1 of uncultured Gammaproteobacteria bacterium. Taxonomy (GTDB): domain Bacteria; phylum Pseudomonadota; class Gammaproteobacteria; order Steroidobacterales; family Steroidobacteraceae; genus RPQJ01. The sequence goes on along the minus strand of CAVPNH010000010.1, from coordinate 159,759 downwards.
CGTCCCGTCGTACCAGCTGTCGCGGTTGCGCTGCTGAGCGGGCAGGACCTCGAGGAACTCGTGCAGGTGGCTGTCGAGGAAATTCCAGCCACGCTGAAGGTGCTGCATCAGCGTGTGGGCCTTGTACTGGGTCGCGACCCCGATGCGGCGGACGCCGGAGTTGATGCAGCTGCTCAGCGCGAAGTCGATGATCCGGTGCTTGCCGCCGAATGGCACGGCGGGCTTTGCGCGCCACGCCGTGAGCTCCTGCAGGCGCGTGCCGCGTCCCCCCGCGAGCACGATCGCGTAGGTGTCGCGCACCAGCGGGGCCACCGCGGGCCGCCGGTGATGCGCCGCGGAGATGTCCGGAACGTGGAATCGTCCGGATTCGCTGACCGACGGAGCCTCCGACACGTGGCCGCTCCAGGCGCAACGTGACTCGTGTTGCGCACGTCCAATTCTACGCCCGGGCCGCAACGATTCCGCTGCGGCGCCGCCATTCAGTCACTGTCGGTTGGACAGGGACGGGCCGCTTTGAGTTCGACCAGGACCCGGCGGCGACTCGCCCTCGAGCCGCGGCGGCTCAGCCTCGTTCCGAGGCGGAATGCCAGCGGGCGCGCGTGACGCGCCAATCACCATCGTCGAGCTGGAACTCGAGGTCTAGGTCGTACACGTCGCCTGCAATGTCGAATGTCGAGGCGGTGGCGGCGTCGCGGCCCAGTGTGCCGAGGGTCACGCTCACCTTCGCCATGTCCTTGTACGGGAATTCGACGGAGTCCACCTTCACGAGGAGGTGGATGGACTGGTGGGTCACGAGGTAGCCGCGCAGGTACTGCTTGAGGTCCTCGCGACCTGCGCCCTGCCCGTCCTGGTACTTCGGCGAGACGAGGTCCATCAGGCCGGAGAGATTGCGGGCCTCCGCGGCCACCTCGCCCCGCGCGATCACCGCGCGAACCTGCGCCTCGGGTGTTGCGTCGGGGCCGCAGGCCGCCGCGAGCAGGGCGAGCAGCGCGATGCCCGCCCTCGCGGCCAAGTTCGCTCGACTTCGCTTCAGACCAGGGGCTGGACGCTGGCGAACACGTGGGTCAGCGCGACCATCACCACGGTGACCGAGATCACGAGGCCGGCGAGAACGTTCTTGAGTGAGCGGTCGGTTTCTTTGCAGGCGGTCATGTTGCAGGCGGTCATGGCTGAATCCTCCGTTGGGTACGGAGGAGAAGCTACGCGCTTCGATTGCATCGATAAACGGCATTATTAGAACTACTCTGTTCACGCATACAGGATAATAGATAAATAGGTGCCAGGCACCTAAAACGCGGTCGACGGAACTTTGACGCGACCTTCCGAGTCGACATGCCAACGGATCAGATGAAACCAGGTATTCCAATGAAGCCGCTTCGAACCACGCTCTCCGCTCTCTTCCTCGCCGCCGCGCTCGGCGCTGTCGCCATCGCCTCCGCCGCTGCGACCGAATCCGCCACCCCGAACGATCCCCCGATGCGGCACGGCGGGCACGAGGGCCCGGGCGGTCCCGAAGGCGGTTTTCACCGCGTGCTCGACCAGCTCGACCTGACAGCGGAACAGAAGACCCAGATCCGCGCGATCTTCAACCAGGCGAAGCCGCAGCTGAAGGCAGCACACGAAAGCGGCCGCGCCAACCGCGATCAGCTCGAAGTCATGCCGCCCACAGACCCGGCCTACCCCGGCGTGCTCGCGTCCGCCAAGTCGAACGCCGCGGAGCAGATCCAGCTCATGAGCGACCTGTGGACGCAGGTCTACGCGAAACTCACCCCCGACCAGCGCGCCCGGATCCCCGGCATCGTCGCCGCCCAGCGAGAGGCGCGCAGGGCCAAGTGGCAGGATCAGCCCAAGGGGCAATGACCTGCAGCGCGCACGCGCAGGCTTTCGTTCGACCAGGGACGGCAAGCTCTAGGTCAGGATTTCGAACGCAGCGCGGTGACGTGTCGTCAGTGTGACGGGGGGCTCGCCTGCACGTTCCAGCGTCACTTCGCACGCGGCAAGCTTGCTGTTCAAGCAGGTGTGAGTGCCGCCTGGCGGGTTGTAATACGTGAGCGACACGAAATCCTCCGGTGCCGCGTGAATTCGACCGTGGATGCGAACGCCTGACTCCGCACTGTCGAAGTGCCAGTCGAAATCCTTCCACGCACCTTTCGCCCGGAGCATCTGCAGCCCGGAATTCAGCTTGTAGTCGCGTCCGCCGAACCGCAGGCAGACGATCGTCATCGGCGGCGTCCAGAACGGTCCCAGCTTGAGCCTCGCCGTGACACATTCGAGGAACGCCTCCGGTGCGTCGTCGAAGCCGACGACCTGTCCCCAGGCATACGTGTCCGTGTGCTTGCTGCCCCAGTTGTGGTTCTCGCTGCCGACCCAGCCATCGATGGCGATCAATTCGCCGTCCACCTCGAGCGTCCCGTCGAACACGACCTGCGGACGCGTGCAGAGCGCCTTCGCCTTCGGCAATCGCGCTGCGTACGTCGGCTCGGGCAGGAAGATCATGGGCGTGCCGCCGCCGCGGTACTCGAGCATCCATCGAATGGAGTGGGCGCCGCTGGCACTGCCGCGAAGCTCGCCGGCCTTGAGCGTCGCGCCACCGACCCGCACGTCAAGCCCACGCGGCGCAAAGGTGCAGTCGCTCACCGGGATCTCGGACTTGGCAGCGCGGATCAGCCGCCGTTCGCCGTCAAAATGGATCGCCCAGAGTTCACCGATGGCGTCCTGCGGACGGCCATGCGGCGCGAATATCGTGTAGCGGATCCAGAACGCGACGTTGCGCGTCCGGTGGTTGGCGCGCAGGAACCAGCTCTCGTAGTGGCCGCGCACCTGGTCATGGTGGTAGCGCGCGCCCTGCCAGTGTGAAAGATCGTGCCGAGTGACTTCGCCCATCTTCATCGTCCCCTCGGTGGCAGTCGTCCTGGCCGAGTCGGTCGCCCTCTCTCGATGCGTCGAGTCTATCGGAAGCATGCAAACGCTACGTCTCCGGAGACTCGGCCTCCCCCACTCCCGATCCAACGCCCCTGCCGACCTCCACTCCGAAGCCCGGCCCCTCGGCTGGAGCGCTGTTCGGCGAGCTGGAATGCAGCCATTCGCGAACTTCCGAGTTCGGCCAGGAACGGTCGTACGAGGCCTGTGCCAATTGCAGTCGTTGCTAGACAATGCCGACTCGCTCATCCGCGGCCCCAAGGGCGGTTGATGCCCGCATTCACGTCTTTCCGAAACGGCGTATTCTGATGGCCGGCAGCGCCGATGCGCAGCCGAGTAAGCCGAACATCTCTCCACCTCGAACGAAACCATCCACGCATATTCTTGTGGCTGGCAGAGTGCTGATACCCACGCTTTAATCAGGCCCATCACGTACGGCGCCGTGCGTCAATGCCTTCGCGTAAACACCACATCGGACCCCGTAGGCGAAAGAACGACCCACTCCGGCCATCCATCCTCCTCGAACCCGTGATAGTGCTTGTCGGGCGGCGGTCATCAGCATCATGCTGCTGTTCGGTGCCTTCAACTGACCGGGAAGAGAAGCCGTGAATCCTGAGACCGTCCTCAAGTTGGTGCTGCTCCTGGGCGTGGTGATGCTGGTAGTTGCCATCGGCATCCGGGCGCGCCTGGAGCAGCCGCTCCTGCTGCTACGCAGCCCGGCGCTGGCCCTACGCGCCATGGTCGCGATGTACGTGGCGCTGCCCGCCTTCGTGCTCGTGCTGGTGTGGCTCATGCCGCTCCAGGCGGGCGTTGGCGCGGTGCTGCTTGGGTTCGCGGTCTCGCCCGTGCTGCCTCCGTGGGCCAAGAAGGGAGCCGCGGTCGGCGGCCAGAGCGACTACGTCATCGGACTACAGGTTTTGTCATCCGTCGTCGCGCTCCTGGTCGTTCCGCTCATGATCTGGATCGTCTACCGGACGTTCGGAGTTGCGACCAATCTGGATCCCCTGGCCGTCGAGATGGTGCTTCTCATCACCGTCGCGGCCCCCCTGGCCCTCGGCATGGGCCTCGCCCGCCTCTACCCGGGTGCAGCGCGGCTTGCGGACCGTGCGGACCGGGTGGGTGGGGTGGTACTGCTTCTCGGCGCAGTGGTCCTCCTCATCGTAAATGGTCGGGCGATCCTGGGCGTGATCGGCCAGGGTACGCTCATCGCCACTGTGGCCGTCATACTGTTTGGCCTGCTCGTCGGGCACCTGCTCGGCGGCCCGGATCCGGGCAACCGTGGAGCGCTCGCTGAGGCCACGGTCCTCCGGCACCCAGCCATCGCGCTCCTGCTCGCCTCGGGCGCCTTTCCGGAGCGCGAGGCGACCGTCCTCGGGGCGGTACTGATGTATCTGGTCGCCTCCCTGTTGCTCAGCGTTCCCTATGAGCGCTGGCGCAAGTCGGTCACGTCCAATTAGCCACACGTAGGCAAGCTTCGGTAAAGGGCAGAGCAGTCACATCCCGACTGAACCACCCAGCGCACGGACCAACGCTTCGCGCTCGCGTTTATCGCGAATACAGGTGGCCCCAACCAACACTACCCAAGGGGAGAGAAGGAAATGAAAGACATTCTCGAGACGCGCGAGGTGACGCAGAAGACTTACTGCCGAGCTGAAACGGATCGAACATTCTTCAACGCTCAGCAGTTGACTGGCGGGGTAAACAGGCTGTTTCCCTTCCGCAATGTCACGCCGCTGGACAGGCAAACGGTCGTCCGGATGAACAAGGACACGCTCTACACGGTGGCCTTGGTGGATACTTCCAAGGGGGCCACCATCACGGTGCCGGAAATGCCGGCAGGCCGCTATTTCTCCGTGCTGCTGCTTGATAACGATCACTATTGTCCGGGCGTGATCTATACCCCGGGCACGCACAAACTGCCCCAGGACACCAAGTACCTCGCCATCAATGTTCGTATCCAGCTGTTGCACCCGGATGACCCGGCGGACATCGCGCTGGTCAACAAATTGCAGGATCAGTTTGTCATCAACGCCCACAGCGCCGACCCATTCCCGGAACCGAATTGGGACAAGACGTCATTGGCCGCACTGACTGCGGAATACAACAAGGAGTTCGCAAAGTTCGATCTGTATCCCGATGGCTGGATGGGCAAGCGCGGAGAAGCCGATGAAGCAACCCGTCACATTGGCTGCGCCGGGGCGTGGGGGCTTTTCCCGAACAAGGACGCGGTTTACATCAATTACAACGGACATCTGCCCGCCGACAAATGCCACACCGCCACCTATCAGGTGCCCGAGAACAATGCGTTCTGGTCCATCACTGTTTACGGCGCCGATGGCTACATGAAGAGCGTTGATAACATTCTCAACGCCTCGAACGCGAAGATGAATGCTGACGGCACGTTCACGGTTCATTTCGGGTCGAAGGAAGCATGCGGCGATGCGCCTAACCGCCTGGATGCCCCCGAAGGTTGGAACTTCCTGATGCGCGTTTATCGCCCTGGCCAATCCGTTCTGGATGGCAGCTACAAGTTGCCGGATGCCGTTCATTGCAAATAGGCCGACCGGATCAGCGGAGCCGTGCTCGAGATTTGGTGCTATGTATTACCCAATGGGCAGCGCCGAGTGCTGGAAATGCGGTTCCTCTTCGACACGCTAGAAAATCCTAGGCGACCGTCCGGTGTGGGTCGTTCTTTCGCCTACGGCGTCCGCTATCGGGCGCAGATTCGGGGCCCCTCCCCGGCGCCGAGGAAAAGCGGACAGTGGGCAACTGGCGAGTTCGGCCAAGAGCGGCCGTTTCGAAGGGAAGGCGAGGTCGGCCCCGAAGCGGACAATCGTAGCCGTCTCCTTGGACAAGTCTTTCCTCGTCGCTAAGATTGGTCGCACTTCTCCGGTCATCAGCAAATCGCAACCTGCCGAGGTCCCTTCTAGGAAAAGAGGTTCTATGAAAACCAAGCATCGCCTGCGGGGTCCCAACTCCATGCTGTCCTCGGCTCGTCTGCGCGCGCGCCGCCTGTGCGCGCCGCTGCTGGCAACATCGGCACTGCTGTGCGGCGCCGGCGCGGCGGCATCCCAGGCCGCCCCGCCCGTCACCCCCGCCGAGGCACGCGCCATCGCCGAGGAGGGATTCATCTACGGCCTGCCGATGGTCATGGACTACGCCGTGATGAACGACTTCGTCATCAACCGCGACTCGGGAGCCTGGAAGGCGCCGTTCAACCAGCTTCGCAACGAGGCGCGCGTGTTCACCTCGGCGGACACGACGGTGGTCACCCCCAACAGCGATACGCCGTACTCCATAGTGTGGGCGGACCTGCGGGCGGAGCCGATCGTGATCACGGTGCCGCAGATCGAGCCCAAGCGCTATTACTCCGTGATGATGGTCGACAACAACACGTTCAACTACGCGATCATCGGCACGCGCACGACCGGCAACGGGCCCGGCAACTTCATGATCGTCGGCCCGAAGTGGCAGGGCGCGACGCCTGCCGGCATCAAGAAGGTGTTGCGGTCCAGCACCGACTTCTCGATGGTCTTGTTCCGGACCCAGCTGTTCAACCCGCAGGACATGCCGAACGTCGAGAAGGTGCAGGCCGGATACCAGGCCCGGACGCTGTCGGCGTTCACCGGCAAGCCGGCGCCCGCCGCTGCGCCGAAGGTCGACTGGCCGGCGATCAATCCGGAGCTCACGAGGACTCGGTTCTTCGAGTACCTCGATCTCGTCATGGATTTCGCTCCGCCGTCGCCGGAGGAAGCGACCATCCGCGCGAAGCTCGCGCGGATCGGCGTGGGCACGAAGGGCAGGTTCGATCCGAGTGCGTTGTCGCCCGAGCTGAGGGCGGCGATCGCCGAGGGCATGAAGGCCGGGAGCGACAAGGTCGACGCCCGGGTCAGCACGCTGGGCTCCGACATCAATGGCTGGAGGGTGGCTTCGGCCTTCGGCAACCGGGCCTTCTTCCACGGCGACTGGCTGCTGCGCGCAGCCGCGGCGCGGGCAGGAATCTACGGGCTGGACGCAGACGAGGCCATGTACCCGATAACGCGCAACGCGGCGGACGGCAGCCTGCTCGACGGCTCGAAGCACAATCACACGATCACGTTCGCCAAGGCCCAGTTACCTCCGGTGAACGCGTTCTGGTCCGTCACGATGTACGACGGCAAGACGCAGTTTCTCGTCGCCAACCTGCTCGACCGCTACCTGATCAACTCGACCATGCTTGGCGACATGAAGTTCGGCGCGGACGGCTCACTGACGATCTACGTCCAGAAGGACTCGCCGGGCAAGGACAAGGAGTCCAACTGGCTGCCGGCGCCGGCCGGCCCGATCTTCATGGCCATGCGTCTCTACTGGCCCAAGACCGAGCCGCCGTCGATCCTGCCGCCCGGCAAGGGCACCTGGAGTCCGCCGAAGGTCGTCGTCGCGGATTGACCGACCGGGTACCGGGCCGTACGCGCGCTTGCTGACGGCCCGGTCGCCAAACGCCGACATCATGCGTTTCTTCCGCCGGTCGGGGAGCGCTGCGAAAGGGGAGCAGCACCAGTGACCGGTCCCGGAGCTGGTGAAGTTCCGCTTCGGGTCGTTTATCCCCGTTGACCGTCTGCTATCGGGCGCGGGTTCGGGGTCGTTCCTCTGCATCGAGGGAAAGCAGACCTTCGCGTAGGCGTAAAATCGGCCAGAAGCGGACCTTCACCTAAATCGGGCAGAGCGCGCGATCCCTAGAATGCAAACACATGAAGTGCTCTCCGAAGCTCGGTCCCGACACGTATCCGCGGTCGTCGAGCGCATGGCTGAACTTGAGCCGTGCCACGTTGAACCGGCGATGCGGCTTGCCGATGGCTCGCTCGCGCTGTCCGGGAATCCACCGACGCCATGCCGAATGGATCTAATCGTCAAAGCTACCGGCGAGCAGTACACCGTGGATTCCGAGCGCTCTCCACACATGGAGGCGTCCTCCACACAGGTTGGTGTCACGACTGTTCAGGTCGTACCGTTCGATTGGAGCATGGCGCGCGTTGAGGCGCATGGAGTCGGACCAGAGGCGCGCGAACTTGTCCGCACGTGGTTCGTGCGATGGTTCGACCTGGACGACGAGAATTCGGCAGACGGTTCGGGACTATACGGCGCCGTTCATTACCTGGGCGACGTCTTGCTTAACGATGGCGGGGTGGCTTTTGAAGTAGACCTCGGATCGGCTCCTCCAGCCGCAGTGGAGGAACTAGTCACGATGCTTTCTTCAAATGGAGCAACCCAAATTCGCATCGCGTGATGCGGCTCGAACGTCGCCTTTGGGTCGTTTCTTTCCGTACAACGTCCGCTTTCAGCGCCGTCCCCTTGCCCTGCTATCCGGCACGGAGTACATTGATTAGTGCCAATTGGCGCAACCCCAATGACCGCCACCCTCGCCCACCAGACCCGACCCGTCACCGCCTTCGACCGCGGCCGAGTCGATGCGGTGGCGCTCAAGGCGTTCTTCAACCTCGCAGCCGAATGGGGACTCACCCCGGCCGACCAACTCATCCTGCTCGGACAACCCAGCCGCCGGACGTTCTATCGCTGGCGCGCCGGAGAAGTCGCCACCCTCCCCGCCGACACGCTCGAGCGCATCAGCGTCCTGCTCGGCATCTACAAGGCGCTCGGCATCCTGCTGCCGATCAACGAGCGCGCGAACGCCTGGGTGAAGCGCGACAACACCGCCTTCGGCGGCCGCTCGGCACTCGACGTAATGAAGCAAGGCCGGGTCGACGACCTCTACCAGGTGCGCCGCTACCTCGATGCCTGGCGTGGCGGTTAAGCCCCGGATCCGGCGCCGAGACCTGACCGGACGGCGCCAGTACCGGATCATCCCTTCGCGCTTCCCGCCGATCGAGATTTTCGAGACCCTGGCCGATCCCGCGGACCTCGAGATCCTCGACGCGATCGAGGGCCTGACCAACGACCGGTTGCGTGCCGCCGCCGGCGACCTACACCGGGTGCCGAAGGAGGACTGGGTCACCGGCCCGGGTGCCACCGTGGTCATGGCCGCCTTCACGCACATCGGTCGCCCGACGCGTTTCAGCGACGGCGCCCACGGTGTGTACTACGCGGCGCTCGACGAGGACACGGCCGTCGCCGAGACCGTGTTCCACACCGCCCGCTTCCTGCGCGAAACCGCGGAACCGGCGATCGAGGTGGAACGCCGCTGCTACGTGGGCAAGGTCCTGCAGCCGCTCGACGACCTCCGCGGCCGCGCATACGCGCACCTGCGCGACCCCGATCTCGCTACCTACCCCACCTGCCAGGCGTTTGCCGCCGAGCGCCGCATGGCCGGCTCCTGGGGCCTGAACTACTTGAGCGCCCGCCGCGAAGGCGGCGAATGCATCGCGGCGTTCCGCACCCGGGCCGTCTCACTCCCGGTGCAGGGCAAGCACTTCCGCTACCGCTGGGACGGCACGCGCATCGACCGCGTCATCACCGTGAGCGACGTCCGCGAGATCAACTGACAGCCGCCAGCGGACAACACCGCGCCCACACGCGCGGCTCCGGGGCGTCGCAAAGCGCCGCGAGCTACTGCGCTCAGCAGCAGCGTCCCCTCTTCCCCGCTTCGGGATATCCTTTGAATACGGGCCTGTTGGCTGGCCATGGTTCCAGCGCCCTGGCGGCTAACCCATATTGATGTCTTGCCACCCGAGGCTGGCATCCACCCAATATTTCCATGGAGGGCAAGACAATGAGATTGCACTGGATGCTCGCGACGCTTTGCGGTTTGGTCGCCGTGCCACTCGTTGCGGCGACGACCTATGGCGCTGGTGGCGACTCGCCGGCGCAGAACGATGCGATCGCCCGGCATTTTGACTACTACGATGAGCTTGATTTGAAACGCTACGAGTCGCTTGAAGCGGAATTCGGGGGCTCCAGCAGAGTGTTCTCGAGCGTCAATACGGTTCGCTTCGGCCAGCTCGAAGTACGTGCAAAACTGGTTGTCCCTCGGAGCGACGCCGTGGTGCCCAGCGGTTTTTCAAAGTCAGCTACCCGGCGCCAGTTCGCGTCATGCTGGACTATGCACTGGTCTCTTGCCGAAAGGGCTGCAAGGTTGTCGTCCTGACTGAGCCGGGTGCGACAACACGTCGGTACGGAGCCGGCCACGACTCTCAGTCAAGGTCGATGGTCTTGATCAATGAAGGGCAAAGAGGCCTGGCGATTCAGCAGCTGAACGGCAGCCGGCGGGCGCACATAGTCCTAAGCGCGGCAGCTCAAGGCGTTGCGGATTTCGAATTCGATACGTCGGTTGGAAGCGAGACGAAGTAAAGGCTACCGCCAACGCCCTGAAGGCGACTGACCGGGCCAACGTGGGCTGGTTGATCCACTGTCGTGACAGAGTCGAGAGTGCCGCTGCGCACTGGCGCTTGCGAACCTCGTGACGATATCCCCTCCCAGGTACCCCGTTACAGCAGCGTCTCCTCTTCTCTGCTCCCGAAAGCGGACCGACGGGAACCGCCGAGTTCGGCCAACAGCGGTCTGTCATTCCATCACGTGGGCAACCCGAAAGGACACTCGCTGTCTTCTTGCTGGCTTGTCAGCGTGCAGAACCGGAGGCGGTCATTCCCTGGAGGTACTGGGCGACATCCTTCATGTCCTCCTTCGTGAGACCGTGGGCGATCACCTTCATCACGGCGCCTTCCGGACGTTGATCGGTGCGCTTGAATACCTCGAGTTGCTTGACGATGTAGTCGGCGTGCTGGTGCGCGATGCGTGGGAACATGCCGTTCCCGGCACCATCCTCGCCGTGGCAGGCCTTGCAGGATGGCGTGTTCTTCGCCGTGATGCCTTCATCGAAGATCAGCTTCCCTTTGGCCGCCTGGAGCGGATTTCCGGCGCCCGGTGAGACCACTTTCTGCGCCGCGAAGTAGTCCGCCAGCTCGCCGATCTGCTTGTCGGTCAGGTGATGGCTCAGTCCCCACATGTATTCGAAGCCCGCGGGATCGCTGCGGCCGGGGTTCCGGAAGGCCTCGAGCTGGGCGACGATGTAGTCCTTCTGCTGGGCGGCGAGATTGGGGAAATTGGGCGATACGGAATTGCCGTCGAGGCCGTGGCAGTTCGAGCAGACCTGCTGTGCGAGCGTTGTTCCTGAGACATTCGGGTCTGCAAGGTTGCGGGAGCGCTCGACATTGGCGCACCCGGCGCCGAGCGCGACCACGGCCAGGGCCAGCGGGAGGGTGGGTCTCTGCATGACGGTCTCCGATGGGTGACGGCCGCTCGATCAGCGGGCTGCCCAGACGTACAGGAACAGCGTGTCGTTGTCGCTGGCGTCGCGTCCGAACCCGTCATAGTTTCTTGAAGCACCGCCGTACTTGTCGTAGGCGGTGTACTGGGCGCCGACACGGACATACTGGATCGGTGTCCAGAAGAGTTCGCAGGTGAAGCCACGCGTGTCCTGCTCGGAATCCCTGGAGTCGGTCTGGTTGAAATACGAGAGGGCCCCGCCGTATTTCGCCTGGTACACGTAGGAGAGCTTGCCTCTCAGGACAACCGGCTTGTCGGTGCCGCCGCCGCCGTTGACCGAGTCGTCCACCGTCAACTTCATGTAGGCCAGCTGCGCGGTGACGGTGTGCGGGTCGAGCAGGTACTGGTACTGGGAATCGAATCCGATATTCTCGATGCGCTGGTATGCGTCGTGATCGGACGGCGTCGTACTGCCGTCGAAGACGTGCGCAACCATCCCTGAAGTCCCGACCATGATGTTGCTGGCGCCCCACGCGTGGGTGTAGGCGAGTCGCCAATAGGGGTTGTCGCTGCCCTGCAGGCGCGTCTTGTCGGCCTCGGCAGTCCCGGCGGTCATGAACGACAGCAGGTTGTCCGCGGTGCGATAGAAGCCGACCTCACCGTAGATCATGTTGTTCCACAACATGTACGCCGTCAGGCCGGCAACGCCGCCATCCGACGCCGTGGTGGGGTACGGCGCATTCGCATCGACGAAGCTGTAGGCGCCGGGCGACCCGGGTGGCACGTACTGCATCCAGGCTGGCGCGGTATTCCAGGGATCTGAGACCGACGGGTTGTTGTTCAGCGAGACACCGAAGATCAGGTCCTGGTTTGTGCTGATGAAACGGTCGGCATAGCGGAAGTCCATGTTGTCGGCACCGCTGTGCCCGTGCCAGTCGCCGTCGCTCGACTGGCTGGCGTAATTGTCATAGGTGATCTGCACGAAGGCGCCCGTGTTGTCCGTGATCTTGCCGGCGATGAACAGGCTGCCGGAGGAGAAAGGCAGCACGGAGCCGTCCTTGGCGTAGGTCTCGTTCGGGGTGCCGTTGGCCGCATCCGTGGTGCTGGCCAGGTTGGCATAGGTTGCCACCCCCATCACCGCGAACGGCAAGGTTCGCTTGCCGATCGTGTAGCCGGTCAGCTTGAACATGCGGCCATAGGGCGTCAGTTCCGGAAACTGGCCGCCGGCGTGGCAGGCGACGCAGTTCTGTCCGGTTTGCCGCGCGAAGACAGGCAGCGCCGAGGCAGCCTGTGGCAGCAGGATGAGGGCCTGACACAACAGGACGCCCATCAGGCCGGCCGTTCTCGCCGGTCGGGTGCGGGCTGCTACAGCATGAAGTCGATGCATGATGAGATACCTCGCGCTGCAGCCAGCGTAGTCCTGGCTCGGTTCGGTGGCAGCAGCCTGAGCGCGTCGGTCAGAGCGTCTTGTGGGAGCCGTCGCACAGCGGCTTGTGCGCCGAGTGCTTGCAGGAGCAGAACCAGGCCTGCTTCGACTCCGTCGCCTCGAATTTCACCGGCGTGAATTCCGAGCCCTTGTGCGAACCGTCGCAGAACGGTTGCCTGGCGCTCTTGCCGCATGAGCACCACCAGTAGGTCTTGCCGGCCTCGACATCCACGGCCATCGGCGTCCTCGCGGCAATGTGTGGTTCGCTCATGGCGCAGTCTCCTATGGAGGGGGGGGTGGATTCACCGGCTCCTGATGCTAGCAGCGAGTCCGCAGGCAATTCGTCAGGGAAATCCCGGGTGCCGCGTAGCACCGATCTGGCGCGCACCCCGCGGCGCTCGCCGATCCGATGGCGGGTTGGTTGTGTCGCAGACGGCACAGCGACCGATGGAGGGTCCGGCACGCCTGGACCGAGCGCCATGTGCGGGCGTCCGTGGCTGTAGTGACACACCCATGACCTCAGGATCGATCGCAGGTGCGACGCCGATAGCGGTATCAACCAGTCCAAGCACTCGCGACGATCGCGCCCGCGCGATTGCGTAGGAGCGCAAGTTCCCGGCGGAGAAAGAGGTTCTCCGCTACGACGGATCGCCGAGGTCTGAGCGACAGCACAACAGGCCGGCCAGGTCGGCCAGTAACCGACCCGCTCCTGGCCGATGTCGCCCCGATACGGTGCCACTGGCCCCGTCAGCAGAAACGGATAGGGCATGCGCCGCTGCGCGTCAGTGAAGCCGAATGTTCCGATGCCGAGATACCGCCCGGCCGCGAGCCGCCGCACCTCGTCCACCATGTGCAGGGCTCCGAACAGGGACTCGTACGCGCGGTAGACGAGCTGAAATGCCGGGCGAAGATCGTAGCGCGACGGCGCATTGAGCGTCGCCATCGGGAACCGCTGCACGACGCGACCAAAGTGCCTGAACGAGTTGTAGCCGCGGCCGCCTGAGCGATCGCTCCCTCCCCGCTCACCCTCCCCGCTCATTGCCTCTCCAGCGACTTAACCTGACAACACCCCACAGCCTATGTTTCAGGTCCGCTCAAGGATCTGGTGGGAGTTGACCGCAATGCCCAGGCAGCTCTGGTCAACTCCCAATAGCGCGAGGGGCGCAGACTTCCTCCAGGTAACGCACTCTCGATTTCACCCTTACCGGCAAAGCCGAGCCGCTCGAGGAGGTGCGCCGTACGAACATTATCAAGCGCCGCCGTCTCACAGATCAGATCCACTCCGATGACCTCAAACAGCCAGCCAAAGACCATCGCCGCGCCCGCACCACCCCGGCCGGCGCTTTGCCGATCACGGCGGATGGCGCCGCCAACCTCACAGGCGGCCCACTGCGGCCAAAATTGAATGTCGTGATACGCGAGCGCCACGCCGCTCTCATCAATACTGACCATCAAGAGCCCTTCACCACGTTCGCGTTCGTCGAGATGTCGGGCGACAAAGGCCGCAACGGTGTCGTGATTGATCAGACTCGGAAGTGTATAGATCGGCTCGGATATTTGCGGGTCCGCCAATAGCGCAGCCAGCGCATCTACGTCTTTTTCGCGGGCGACGCGCGCAATGCCAGCGAGGCTTTCTGCTTTGCTTACAGCGTCGCGAATGCAAGCCTGCCTTTCTGTATTAACGGCGATCCGTGTGAGCGGCAGATCAGCCATGCGCGACCCCCATGTATCAGCTAATCCTGCGCGGAGACGCAGCTGGAGCGAAAGGTAGCAAACATCGACGAATATGGCCGTCTGCCTCTTCGGGCGCAGGAACCAGGGTGTGAAGGGATGATTGTAGCGGGCGAGGATCGCGTCGCCGCGCGCGACCAGGCCGCGGGCCTTGATCCGCTCGCGAAGCAGCGTTTCGTTTTGCCGATAGTTGGCGACTGTCCAGCGGCCCGAGTAGCGCCAGCAGGCGACGACAATAGGGAGCGTATCCGCGCAGCTCGAAGTTTCCGTCCTTCTCGAGCGCCTGAAAGCCTGGTTCCTCGATGGCCATGGCGGTTGAAATCGTGAGCACGGCGACGGCAGCCACGAACGATGCGGCCCTCAGCGCGTGCACGATATCGTCTCCAGGGTTGACGCGGACGCGGCACCGCGATCCAGTGTACGCCGCCGTCGGTCGGGGCGGGGCAGTGGGGGATCGCCGCGCGGGGATGGCGGTCGCGGGCGTTATCGACCAGCACGAGCCGAGCCACCCTGGCGATCACGCCACTGCCTGGGACTCGCCCCTGCCCAGCTGCGGAAGGCTCGTGAAAAGACGTTCGGGTCCGAATAGTGCAGTGCGGCCGCAATCTCCAGAACTGGAAGTCCAGTGTCCCGCAGCAGCTGCCGCGCCAGCCCGAAGCGCGTCCGATCGACCAGCTCCTGCAGATGCGTTCCGTCGGCACGGAGTCGTTTTCTCAGGGTCCGCTGGTGAATGCCGAAGAATCCCGCCACGTCGTCCGCCGAGGCGGCGCCGTTGAGCACGAACTGTGGCAGCGCGCATTCAACCTGCTCCGCGAAGGTCATCGCGGCGTGCTCTTCTGCGCGCGCAATGGCGCGGTTCAGCATGCGGCGCAGTGCAGGGTCGGTGCCGGCAATCGGCTGTTCGAGCCACGACGATGCGAAGACGACACCGCAAGCTTCGGCATCGAACCGGAGCCTGGTCCGGAACATGCGACGGAAGGCTGCCGCATCCGTCGGGCGCACGTGTGAAAACTGGACGCATGTCGGCAACCAAGACGGGCCGCAGAGTTCCTGCAGCGAGCGGTAGCCGATGGCGATGGCAGCGTCGTAGATCTGTGCCGTTGATGAGGCGCCTTGTCCGTATGCCGAATAGCCAAGGAGCACGCTTGACGGTTCGAGTTCCAGCAGGACCGGGACGGCACCGCGATCATGCAGGTGAAGGTGCAGGAGTAACGCCCGCAGGGCTTCGCCGACAGTGGCCGAGTTTCGCATCAAGTGTCCGATGTCACCGAGGGCCTGGAGGCGAAAGCGCTCGCCGACCAGAAGGCCGAAGTGCCCGCATCCGGTGAACTCCGCGCAGACGGACAGGAGGTAGGCGAGGGCCTCGAACGGGACGCGGCTTTCCGGATCTTTGAACAGCCGCAGATCTACACCGGCGCGGGCGAACGCGCGGCGGGGTGCGACCCCGAGTTCCGTCAGCACATCGGGGATGGCCATGAGGGGGCCGATCCGGACGTCGCCGGCCATGCTGGAAAACAGCGGCGACGGCGGCCTCCGCGCCGAATGCCTAGCCACCTCTTGTCACCCGTAATCCCGCTCGCACCATGAGACCCCTCGACTCCTGATGTGTTGGTCCCTGCACTCAGGAAGTCCGCGTGCAAACGCTAGTTCCCTGGGGCCGTTTTTGCAATGTTTCGCGCCTCCTGAGTTGCTAATCTTCCCATTGATCCCGGCCACGCCCAACCGCTCTGGAGAGCGAAATGACCAAGTCCCGTATCGCCGGCGCGTTCGCGACCGCGCTGTTCCTGTCCGTTGGCCTCGGCACCGTCAGTGCGCAGTCCGTGTCCGGCGCGCAAGCCTCGCCGGCGTACAAGTACTCGACTCCGATCGCACCCGGCGTCGCCGTGCCGGACAAGCTCGAAAGCTCGATCGGCACCCTGAACCTGCACTACGGCTATCCCGAAGCCGGCACCGTCGAGAAGATCTACGACAACCTCGATCGTTCACGCGCCCTGCAGGCCTACCTGATGGCGATACCGATCGTGAACCAGGCTGGCATGCGCGACTCGCTCCGCCAGTTCGGGCCGGACAACCAGACCGACGTCATCTGGGAAGATCTGGTCGACGCGAGGACGGTGGAACTGACGGCGAACGACAACACGATCTACAACTTCATCTGGCTGGACACCAAAAAGGGGCCGCTGGCGCTCGAGATTCCTCCCGGGGTCCTGGGCGGCATCAATGACTTCTGGTATCGCTGGGTCGCAGATGTGGGCATCACCGGCGAAGACCGGGGCAAAGGTGGCAAGTACCTCGTGCTGCCGCCCGGATACCAGGGCGACGTCCCGTCGGGCTACGTCGTGGTGAAGCCAAGCACGTATGGCAACTGGCTGTTTTTCCGCGCCTTCCTCGTCGATGGTTCGACGGCGCCCGGCGTCGATTCGGTGAAGAAGCACCTGAAGATCTACCAGTTGTCGGACGCGGCCAATCCGCCGCCGATGAAGTTTGCAAATGGTTCCGGAGTCCCCTCGAACTTCGTCGCGCCCGGTGACTATGGGTTCTGGGAACTCCTGAACAAGGTAATCCAGGAAGAGCCGCCGGGGGAAGCGATCCAACGACGCTCGGCCTCTTCGCCTCCGTCGGTATCGTCAAGGGGCAGCCGTTCAATCCCGACGAGCGCATGAAGAAGATCCTCACGGACGCCGCGAACATCGGGGCCGTCACGGCGCGAACGATCGCCTTCAAGGTTCGCTCGAGCGACGCGTACTTCTACCCGAACAGCACGTGGCGCCTGCCGTTCTTCGGCGGCTACAAGTTCGAAAGCGCGCCCGGCGTGACGAACATGGACGGCTACATTCAATACTATTACTTCGCCACCGGCGTCACGCCCGCGATGGAGATGAAGATGGTCGGCCAGGGATCGCAGTATCCCTGGTCGGTCCAGGACGCCAACGGCAACCCATTCGATGGCGGCAAGTCGTACCGGATGCACCTGCCACCCAATGTCCCGGTCAAGGATTTCTGGTCCGTCATCGTGTACGACAACCAGACGCGTTCAATGGTCCAGACGGATCAGAAGTCTCCGAGCGTCAGCAGCCAGAACAAGGGTTTGAAGGTCAATGCGGACGGATCGGTGGACGTGTACTTCGGCCCAAGGGCCCCGGCTGGCTATGAGAACAACTGGGTGCAGACCATTCCGGGCAAGGGCTGGTTCATGATCCTGCGGCTGTACGGCCCGCTCGAGCCGTGGTTCGACAAGACCTGGCGCCCCGGCGAAATCGAACTGCAGCGCTGAGCGGATGACGCAGCTCTCCACCTGAAGGACCGCTGCGCCGGCGACGCCATGTTCGCGCACGACTTCGTAGTCGTCCCCCGACGCTGCGGGAAAGCGGACATCCGCGAATGGGGAAGATCGGCCACGAGCAGTCGTACGAGGCGCATGCCAATTGCGGTCGTTGCTCGATGATCTCGGCTCGCTCATCCGTGGCCCCAGCGGCGGTCGCCGCCCGCAATCACGTCTTTCCGAAACGGCATATTCATCGGCCCATGATTGGCGGTAAGCGTCCGGGTGCACAGCCACATAGTGGCGAGCCGGTTTTCAGCGGAAGATCAGCAGCGAGTGATGGGAATCGAACCCAAATGACGGGAGCTCCACGACCTCAAGTATCAAGACCTTGCGAGCACGGACGCGTTTGCGTGTGACCCAGGAACCCGTGCACGAGCGGCGGCTCGTTCTCAGCCGGCATCCGCGACGACACGCAGTCGCGCAGGGTCGTTCACGGTCAGTGATCGGTAGTTGAGGCTCACGAGTCGACGGCTCGAGAACTCTTTCACGACGCGGCTGAACGTATTCCTGGAGACGTTGCAGAGCATCGCGAGCTCTGTTTGCGAAGCCGGGATTTCGGAGGGCAGGTCCGCATCTGGACCCGAGACCCAACGCCGGCCGGCCAGGCGCAGCAGGGTGGCCGCGCAGCGGGCCGAGGCATCTCGGATCAACAGGTCGGCGGCGATCTGCATCCCCAGGTCCATGTAATGAACCGCGTCGCGCCCGATCTCGGCAACCCACTCCGGGCGACATCGAAGCAATGCCCGCAGCTCATCGCCCGGCACGCGCAGGAGTTCCACGTCGGTTCTCGCGACGGCCGTGATGCGACGACTCCGCTCGAGAAGCACCGGCACGGTGCCGAACCATTCTCCGGGCCGCAGCATATGCAGTAGCATCGCATCCGGATGGGTCAACCTGCTCTGCAAGGTGACCACACCGGAGCTGATACCGAAGACGTCCTGCCCGACTTCGCCCGCATGGTAGATCACGCTGCCGGCTGCATAGGATTTCGGGCGGGCCAGCGCAAGCAAATCGCGGCGGAACTCCGGACGGCTGTCCGCGAACCACCCGCGGATCGGGAAGCCGGTTGGAACGCTCGGGCTACGGGTCTTGGCCATGCTGACTCATCGCCGGAAGTCACCGGGTGCCGCTGTAATTGTGCCATTTTGGGCAAAGCGCGTCGCTGCGCCGTGCTATTGATCTGCGCCAATGAGGGGCGCGGTGCCGCGTCCCAAGAGCCTAGCCTCGAGGGACCAGCCATGAGAAACCGTGTTGTTGCGATCCTGACCTATGCATCAATGGCATTGGTCCCGTTCCTCGGCGCCCGCGCGGAGACGACGGAGCCCGCCGCCGCCGCGTCGCCGCCGTCCTGGAGCAGTCCGTCCCTGCGCAGCGAAACCGCCGTCGGGCCGAACGGCGCCGTGACGACGCGTGCCGCGCTGCTCGCCAATGAAAAGTGGGGCATCGGCAACACGAAGCGCGTCGAGCGGGTCACCGACGGCGTGTATGCGCTGCGCGGCTGGGGCATTGCGAGCACCTTCGCGATCGAAGCTCCGGGTGGCTGGATCATCGTTGACACCGGAGACTCCACGCGGGCAGCAACCGAGATGCGCGCCAAGCTCGAGGAAACGCTCGGCCGAAAGGTCAAGGTGGCCGCGATCCTCCTGACCCACTGGCACTACGGCGACGGCACCGGTGCGTGGCTCGACGAGGGCGCGGAAGTCTGGGGACACGAGTACCTGGACCGCAACCGCAGGGCTTCGACCGGCATCAGTGTCCTGAGCGGAACCACCCAGGCGAGAGTGGCCGCCCAGTTCGGCGTCTTCCATCCGCAAAGCGGTCCCGACGCCTTTCCGAACACGCTCGGCTTCACGCCCGAGAAACTGCTGGCCGAGTCCAGCTACCAACCGCCCACGCGGCTCTTCGAGAACGGCCGCGTCATCGACGTCGTCGTCGCGGGCGAGCCGGTGCAGGTTGCTCCCAACCGCTCGGACACGACCGACAGCGTCGGCTTCTATTTCCCGCGCAAGCGCATGCTCGCGACCAACTTCATGATGCCGGGCGGCATCTTCAACGTGTATTCGCTGCGCGGCAGTTCGTATCGCAATCCGGCGGTTCTGATCGAGGACGGCCGCTGGATCGAGTCAAAGAACGCGGAAATCCTGCTCGACATCCACGGCCCCACCCTCAAGGGCGAAGACGCGGTGCGCGACGCGGTCCAGCGTGCCCTCGACCAGGTGCGACTGATCCACGACCAGACGCTGCGCCAGATCGCGCACGGTCTGGACGCACGACAGGCGGCCGAACAGGTGTATATGCCGCGCAATCTGCGTGGGGACTGGGAGAACTACGGGCAGGTCGAGAGCCACGTGCGGCAGGTTTACAACGGCGTGATCGGCTGGTTCGGCGGCGACGTGTACGACATCAACCCCCTGTCCGAGAGCGAGGAAGCAAGCCGGACCGTCGAGATGATGGGAGGCAGCAGCGCCGTCCGCAAGGCCGCCGCCGAAGCCGCGAAGAAAGGTGGGCTCGCGAACTGGCGCTGGAGCCTCAAGCTCACGTCGCTGTTGCTGCAGCTCGATCCCGCGGACGCCGAGGCGCGCAAGCTCCGGGCCGCGGCGGCGCGCCAGCTCGGGCAGCGCACCTCGTCGGCCAACGCGCGCGGCTGGTACCTGACGGAGGCGCTGCAGATCGAAGGCGGAATGCAGTTCAAGGGTCAGCCGCTGACGGTCGACGCGATCCGTCACTTCCTCGGCACGCCCACCGCGCAGGCGCTCGTCGCGGCATCCGTCGACGAGAACCTGCAGTTCGTGCGCTACCTCGTCGATCCGCGCAAGGCCGAGGGGCTGCGCCAGACGTTTACGCTTGCCGTCGAAGGCGACTCGCGCATCCGGCGCATTGACCTGCGCAACGGCGTGCTCGTGATCACCGACGCGGACGCCGCGGCACCGACGCACCTTTCACTCACGCGACAGGAACTCGCCGCCTTCGTGCTCGGCACGCGCTCGCCGTCAGACGCGGATCCGCTGAGCCAGCTCGACCGCGTGCTCGATCGCAGCCACCTGATGCCCCCGGGTGCGGTGGAGTCCGTGCTGAAGGGAATGAAGGCAGCCGGCGACTTCGAGCAATAGCCGCGCAAATCGTGATGTCTGCGCCGTCGCCGGGCTCAACCATCGACCAACCGTCAAGGACAACCGGACATGCAGGCTCGCAAAGTCTCACCTGAACTCCAAGCCATCTCCGACCGCGCCTACCTGTATGCCTACGGCATCGACGAGGCTTATAAGCATCTCTACAAAACGCTGGTGGAACCGGATTGTCCGGCCAATCGCTTTCAAATCATCCGCCACCTCGCCGACGACAAATACACAGCGCACGTGAGCATCAACAACGACACCCTGCACCTCATGGGCTGGCTGGATGTCGCCGCCGAGCCGGTGATCGTGTCCGTGCCCGACCATGATGACGGCCGCTACTGGGTACTCCACACCATGGACATGGGGCACTACACCACGACCATGTTGGGCAAACGGACACGCGGCCCCAAGGGTGGTCGCTTCATGTTTGCGAACCAGAACTGGCAAGGCGAAGTTCCGGACGGCATCACCGAAGTCGTCCGTGTCGAAAGCAACTTCATCAAGTTGATGGGGCGGGTGATGGCGACCGGCGTCGAGGACGAGAAGAAGGCACTGACCTATGTGGACGACTGGAACATCCGCACCCTGAGCGAGTTCCTCGGACAAAACGGGCCAAAGCCCAAGGTCCGCAAGTTTGTCCCCCCTTCGGGAAATTCCTGGCTGGAGCGCGTGAACTTCGTGCTGGCGGACAGCACCATGGCCACCGCAGACGCCCATTGGCTCGAGGGGCTGGAGGCGTCCGGAATCGGCGCGGGGAAAGTGGACTTCACCCCCGAGCAGTTGGCCGCCGCGGAAATCAGCGAACAGCATGTGATCGCAAAGCTCAAGGAAATCCTCCCGACACTTACCAACGCCAGTGACGCGCTGGGCACCCGCGAACAACTTGGAAACGCTGACCGCATTCCGTTCCAGGTTGCTACTTATATCGGCCAGTGGGGCGCTCCACCTGTTGAAGCCTCCTACATACAAATGATCAGGGACCAGAACGGCGATGCCCTCGACGGTGCGAATGATTACACGATCACCTTTATCCCGCCCAAGGTCTCCCAATTCTGGTCGGTGACGGCTTATGGCTCGAAAACCAGGCTGATGATCGCCAATGACCTCAACCGTCACAGCCGGGGCGACCGTCATGTGAAGCCGAATGCCGATGGCACCGTCACGCTCCGCCTGAGCCATGACACCAAGGGCAAGGCGGAAGACACCAACTTCCTGCCGGTCCCCAACGAAAACTTCTACCTCTTGCTGCGCATGTATGGGGGTGATGAGGACGTCCAGGCCGGCAAGTTTCCTGTGCCGGTAGTGCAGAAGGTGAGCAAGTAATCCCTTGTCGTGCGCCTGGGGCTAGTGAGCATTCGCGCAGATTCGCAAGGGCAGTTTTTCAACAGAATAGGTCGTTCTTGTTCCTTCGACGTCCGCTTTGTAGCGCGACGAACTTCTGCTGTGGGTCGGTCTCCGCCGTAAGACGTCTGCTTTCGGCGCTCAGATACGAAAGCGCCAACCGTGCTTTCGGAAATGAAGAGCTCCGCAAGCCGTGTACCTGCGGAGCTGACGAGGGCAAGGCACGGGCCCGGCTAATACCCGCCCAGCGTGGCGACCCGGTCCGCGTGGAACCCGGCGTCGCCGTAGAGCTCCTGCAAAACCCGCGCACGCTTCATGAACAGCCCGATGTCCAGGTCGTCGGTCATGCCGATGCCTCCGTGCAGTTGCACGCCTTCCTGGACCGCGCGGTTCGCGGTGGTGCACGCGCGTGACTTGGCCTGCGAAACCAGTACCCGCGCCCGCGTCGCATCCTTCTGCACTGCCTGCAGCGCCTTGAGAACGATCGCGCGCGTCAACTCGAGGTCGCAGTACATCTGTGCGGCCCGGTGCTGCAGCGCCTGGAACTCGCCGATCGGCCGATTGAACTGCTTGCGTTCCTTCAGGTACGCGACGGTCCGGTCGAAGACTTCGTCGGCCACGCCCAGCAGCTGCGCGGCAACGACCGCCCGTCCGACGTCGAGCAGCTGCTCGAGCAGGGCTTCGCCGCCGTCGGAGACGCCGAGCACGGCCTCGGCAGCGACGCGCACGCTGCGCAGGTTCACCCGTGCGGCGTTGTGGGCGTCGACCATGATGGTCCGCTCGATCTCGACGCCGGCGGCGCCCGCCTCCACCAGGAACAGTGTCAACGCGTCCGGACTCGTGCGTGCGGCCACGACCAGCGTGTCTGCCACGTGTCCGTCCAGGACGAAGAGCTTGCTGCCGTCGAGCACGAAGCCGGTGCCGTCGCGTGCGGCCCGCGTGGCGATCGCCGCGGGCCGGTGCTTGCTCGATTCATCCACAGCCAGCGCCACCACGGTCTCGGCCGCCGCGATGGCGGGCAACAGGCGATCCTGCTGTGCCGCGGAACCGGCCCGCGAAATCACCCAGGCCGCGAGCACCGCCGTCGACAGGAACGGCGTCGGTGTCAGGGTGTGACCCAGACGCTCGCTGATCAAGCCCGCCTCCACCACACCCAGCCCGAGGCCGCCATGGGTCTCCGGCACCAGCACGCCGCTATAGCCCTGGCCGGCGAAGTCCCGCCACAGGGCAGGGCTGAAGCCGGTCGCGTCGCGCGCATCGCGCAGCTTCCGCAGGTGGGCGACCGGCGCGCAATCCCCGAGGAATGACTGCACGCTGTCGCTCAGCATGCGTTGCTCGTCGTTCAGAACCAGTGTCATGCGTTGTCTCCGTCACGCGCCCGGGAGGCCGAGGATGTGCTTGGCCACCACGTTGAGCTGCACTTCGCTGGTGCCGCCTTCG
The DNA here is from genome assembly GCA_963706755.1 of uncultured Gammaproteobacteria bacterium. GTDB lineage: Bacteria > Pseudomonadota > Gammaproteobacteria > Steroidobacterales > Steroidobacteraceae > RPQJ01. The sequence goes on along the minus strand of CAVPNH010000010.1, from coordinate 136,262 downwards.
ATCGAATTGCCCTTGCTGCGCAGCCAGGTTCGTGCAACCTCGCCGTCATTGGTGCGGGCCCCTTCCCACTCCAGCGTGTCCGCGCCGCCGCTCGCCGCCATGAGCTCCCAGCGCCGCTTGTTCAGTTCCGCGCCGTAATACTTGAGCCCCGAGGCGACGGCCGGGTGGCCCTCGCCCCGGCGCGCCCGGTCGCCGGTCATCTGCAGCCAGGCGGCGAACGCGGCTTCATCGACCTCGAAGCTGGCGATCTGGCTGCGCAGGCTCGAGTCCAGCAGGCGCCCCTGCGCATCGACTCCAACGGACTCGACGGCGAGTTGCCCCACGGACTTTTCCGCCACGGCGCTGCCGATACCGCTGATCATTTCGCGTTCGTGCGTCAACAGGTACTTGGCAATCGACCATCCGCCATGCAACTCACCCACGAGGTTGCGGGCCGGCACCTTCACGTTGTCGAAGAATGTCTCGCAGAACGGCGATTTTCCCGAAATCAGCAGGGTCGGTCGCGTCGTCACCCCGGGCGTGCTCATGTCGAACAGCAGGAAGCTGATCCCGGCCTGCTTCCTGGCGCTGTCGGTGCGCACCAGGCAGAAGATCCAGTCCGACTCGTCGGCGTACGACGTCCACACCTTCTGTCCGTTGACGACGAAGTGGTCGTCCACGAGCTCGGCCCGCGTCGCGAGCGATGCGAGGTCGGAGCCCGCGTTCGGCTCGGAATAGCCCTGGCACCAGCGGATCTCACCCCTGGCGATCTTCGGCAGGTGCTCGAGCCGCTGTTCCTCGGAACCGTACTTGAGCAGGACCGGTCCCAGCATCCAGATGCCGAAACTGTAGAGCGGCAACCGACAGCCGAGCGCGGACATTTCCTGCTTGAGCACGGCCGCCTCTTCCTTGCCCAGGCCGCCGCCGCCATAGGCCCTGGGCCACGCCGGCACCGTCCAGCCTCGCTCGGCCATGCGCTCGAACCACGCTCGCTGTGCCTCGGACTGGAACCGCGGGTTCCGGCCTCCCCAGCACATGTCGGCGTCCTTCACGATCGGACGCCGCATTTCCTCCGGGCAGTTTGCCTTGAGCCACGCGCGTGTCTCCGCGCGGAATGCCTCGAGTTCGCTCATTTCGACCTCTGTTACCTGCGTCAACGTCGGGGCACCACGCCCAGGCCCCACGGGGAAACGTCCCGTTCATCCGCGGGACACTCTTTCGATTCAGCCGCAATGATGCACCAGGCCTTGCGCGGCTGCTTGCGCGGCTGCTTGCGCGGCTGCTTGCGCGGCTGCTTGCGCGGCTGCTTGCGCGACCGATTCGGTTCCATCGAGGATCGTACCGGCGCAGACGTCCATGTCGTCAAGTCTTTGTGGCGCACATCAGGCCGTTCTCGATCGGCAGGCACGATCGAGACCGAGTCCATCTCCAGGTCCCCCGTTCCCACTCCAGCCTCGCCGGTGAGCTCGCACTCCCCGGCGTCCACCACGGCGAGCCCGACGGCTTCGTCCTGCCGGGCAGCAAGCCGAACGGCGAGACCTGCCGCCCGGACGAAATCGAAGTGCTGGGCCACACCGCGCACCAGGTCGGCCTCGACTTCCGCGCGCTGCGCACGGAGCAGCTCGAGCGTGGCGTCGCCGAACTGAGCGCTCGTAACCAGGATCTGCTGGCCCATAATGCCGCTCTCAACCTGGCCATCCAGCGACGGCGCCGCACCATGATTCTTGAAATCGCGCCGCCGATCATCCACGCCGGCCAGGAGGCCGCATGCGGCGGGTGCCCGTGGCCTTCGCGGCGCAGGCCGGCTGGAACGCAAAGGGTGAGGTCGAGTTCCGCCTGTTGATCAACTTCGAACAGGAGTCCGCATGATGGTCGGCGCATGGTGGGTCTGGCTGGTAGCGCTGGCCATGTATGGCCTGTTCCGGCTCTGGTACGACAATTGGCGCGGGCCGCTGAGCCCGGCCGAGATCGATGCCTTCATGGCCGAGGCGGCCAGGGCACCGAGCGGCGGGTACACCGACCCTGCAGTCGTGCGCGCCTTTCTCGAAGCCGACGATGGCCGCGAGTTCGTCATGAGCAACCTCGTGCGCGTGCACCCCGGTGAGGTGCCACACCCGGTCACGGGTGCGCCCACCCGGGGGCTCGCGCTGCTGCAGGAATACGGCCGTCGCTTCGTGAAGGTGCTGCTGCGCCACGGCGGCCACCCGATGCTGGCCATGCGCAAGGTGGGCGGCTACGTGGACTCGTGGAACACGCCGCCCGACCCGGGCTGGCACCTGGTGGCCGCCATGCGCTACCGCAGCCGGCGCGACATGATGCAACTGGCCACCGACCCGAGCCTGCGCGACGTGCACCCGCTCAAGGCCGCGGGCACGGCGATGACCTTTTCCTTCCCGGCGCAGGTCATGATGGGTTTTGCCATGCGGCCCCGGGCCTGGGTGGCACTCGTGCTGGCCCTGGCGGCGGCGCTGGTTCATCTCGCCAGCCTGGTCGCCCTGGTGGGTACGTAGACTGCATGCAGATCCTGCGCACACCCGGTTCGCCGAGCGCGTGCTGGCCTGCTGGCACGGCACGCCGCAGGACGACGCCGCGCTGGCCGCGGCCCGGAGCTCCGGCTGAGCGGCTGCTTCGTTCAGGACCTGACGGTCTCGATCAGCAACTGCCCTTCGAGCCCCGCGTCGCGGTGCACGTGGATCTCGGCGTACGCGGGGGACGAGGTGATCGCCGCCATGGCCTCGAAAGACGGGTACATCATGATGGCGACCTGGTCCCAGGGCTCGTCGGCCGAGCCCACGAACAGGCCTCGAACCCGGCCTGCGAAAACGAACTTGCCGCCCGCCTCCAGCACCATGCGCGTCATGGCACGGCCGTAGATTTCAAAGGCCTCACGGCCCGTGAGCTGCGTCTCGCGGCCGTCCGCGTACACCGCCTTGTCGCGGAACTTGAGCAGGTTGACCATGCAGATCGGCTGTCCGTCGTCTCGTTCGCGTGCGGCTTGAATCTGCGCCCGGGTGGGCTGGTGGGCGTTGGCAACGTGCATTGCGGTGTCTCCTCTGGTTCCGCGGCTCGTGCTCACCTGCGCAGGTACTTGGACAGCTCGAGCTTGGCCAGCTGCCGGCGATGCACTTCGTCCGGGCCATCGGCGAGGCGCAGCGCGCGCGCCATGCCCATCAGGCGCGTCAGTTCGGGATCGGCCACGCCCTCGCCGCCGTGGATCTGGATGGCGGCGTCGACGATGTGCTGCAGCACGTTCGGCGCGACGATCTTGATCGCCGAGATCTCGTTCAGCGCGCCGAAGGTTCCACGCTTGTCGAGCGCCCAGGCGGCCTTCATGGTCAGCAGGCGAGCCTGGTCGATCGCCAGGCGGGCGTTGGCGATGATGTCGGCGTTGCCACCCAGCTGAACCAGGGGTTTGCCGAAGGCCACTCGCCCCAGCCCGCGTTCGCACAGGCGCTGCAGGGCGCGCTCCGATGCACCGATCAGTCGCATGCAATGGTGGATGCGGCCCGGCCCCAGCCGGCCCTGTGCGATCTCGAAGCCACGGCCGGGGCCGAGGATGATGTTGCTCCCCGGCACGCGCACGTTCTCGAACAGGATCTCGGCGTGACCGTGCGGCTCGTCGAGCGAGTTGAACACCGGCACCATGCGCAGGATCCTGACGCCGGGGGTGTCGAGCGGCACCAGCACCATGGAATGGCGCCGGTGCGGGTCGGCGCCCGCGTCGGTGACCCCCATGAAGATGAGAATCCTGCAGCGCGGATCGCCGGCGCCGCTCGTCCACCACTTCTGCCCGTTGACCACGACCTCCTCGCCGTCGATCTCGCAGGTGGCCTTCATGTTGGTGGCGTCGGATGAGGCCACGGCCGGCTCGGTCATGGCGAAGCCGGAGCGGATGTCGCCCGCGAGCAGGGGCTTCAGCCAGCGCTCCTTCTGCTCGGGCGTGCCGTAGCGCACCAGCACTTCCATGTTGCCGGTGTCGGGCGCGGCGCAGTTGAACACCTCGGGGGCGATCAGGCAGCGGCCCGTGATTTCCGCCAGCGGCGCGTAGTCGCGGTTGTCGAGCCCGGCGCCGTACTCGCTGTCGGGCAGGAACAGGTTCCACAGCCCGGCCGCTTTGGCCCTGGCCTTCAGTTCCTCCATGACCGGCGGCACGCGCCACTGGCGGTGGTCGCTCGAGTTCACCAGCTGGTCGTAGTACGTCTTCTCGCTGGGAAGGACGTGCTCGGACATGAAGCGTTCGACCTGCCCGATGAGATGCTGCGCGCGTTCCGAGTGTTCGAAGTCCATGCTGTTTACCTCCGGTCCGATTCGCCCACGGCTCAGCGGTCGCGAGCAGATCCCCCGGCGCACCGCGATGGCGGGCCGCGTCGCCCGGGGCGAGGTCGATGGCCGTGAGGCGCTTGAGATAGTGGCTGACCGGCGCGTCGTCGGCAACGCCCCTCCCGCATGGGTCTTCCTCTCCGCCCGGCTCGCCTGCGGGGCGCCACCGGCGCATGTTGCAGGCAATGATGAATCGCGCGGACCGCGCGGCCGGCCGGCCGCTCGAGTTCATGCTGCTCAGGCTCACCCCGGAAACGCAGGACGTGCTTTTCAGCCACCTGCGTCGCGTGCTCACGGTCGACGAACTGCAACTCGTCGGCCCCTAGCCGTCGCCTGCGGCCCCTCCCTCTCGTGGGGGGCGAGGGAAGAAGGGGCTGGTGCGGCGCACGTACTCCTCGTAGCCGGGCTTCGCTCGCATGGTCGTCTCGAGGAGCGCGACGCCGGACACGCGGAGCAGCAGGAACGACATCACCAGCGGACTGATCACCGTCCACCAGGCGCCGGCCGCAAGGGCGAGGCCGTACAGCCCCCACCACACGAGGAAGTCGCCGAAGTAATTCGGGTGGCGGGTGTAGCGCCAGAGTCCCTGGTCCATCACGCGCCCCTTGTGCTCGGGCCGCGCCTTGAACCGCGCGAGTTGCCAGTCGCCCACCGACTCGAACAGCAGGCCTGCCGCGAAGACGAGCGTCGCGAGCACGTCCAGGGTGCCCGAGCGGCCCGCCGCGCGAGATCGCCGCCTGCAGCGGCAGCGACACGACCCACATCAGCACGCCCTGCAGCACGAAGACGATGAAGAGACTCTTCCACCACCACGACGACCCGCGGGCGCGGCGCATCGCCTGGTAACGCGGATCCTCGCCCTTGCCGAGGTTGCGCCACGCGAGGTACGCGGCGAGGCGCGCTCCCCACGCGGTCACGAGCCCCACTGCGAGTGCGCCGCGTGGCGACCCGCCGACCTGCAGCGCCACCACCCACGCCACGATCACGAAGCCGGGTCCCCAGAAGATGTCGACGATGCTCGAGTCCTTCACCGCGAGGGACACGAGCCACATGACGAACATCGCCCCCGCGAGGGTGATTGCCGTCAGGACGAATATCGACATGCGTCATCTCCGTTCATCGCGGGCCTCCGATGCTTCTTCGGCCGAGAGCCAGTCGTCCATGCGCTGCCATTCCTCGGCAAGCCACGTACGGCGCGCATCCGTGCCCGCCGGGATCGAGGACGCGGGAACCCGCCAGAAGCGCAGCCTGACAGTACGCCCGACGAGCGCGCCGCGCATGATGTCCGCGACGTGCGCGAAGCCCTCCAGCCCGTGGTGGCCGATGAAGAGCAGGTCGCAGGCGGGCGGCGCGTCCAGCAGGGCCAGCGCTCCGCCCGGACGGATCGGCAGCAGGTGCTGGAGCCGCTCCGCGCGCTCGCGTGCCACGCCGTCGAGCCGCTCGAGCACGCGGCGACGCTTCGCGGGCGTGAAGCGCGTGCCCTCCGGATAGAGCAGCACGCCCTCGTCCGGCCCGAGGCCCGACTTGAGCGCCCTCACCGCCTCCACTTCCCTCGCCGTGTCCGCGCCGTCGCGCGCGACGAAGCGATTCGGCAGCCAGTGACCGGCCAGGTCGAGGCAGGGATCGACGAGCAGCTCGCGCTTCAGCACGTAGCGCAGCCGCACGCGATGTGCGTTCGCGATGAAGACGGCCGGCACCAGCGAATCGACGATGCTGGCGTGTCGCACCAGCACCAGCAGCGGTCCCGGGGTCGCGGCCTCGTCGCCATCCACCTCGAAGCGCAGCCGGAAGAGTGACCGGAGCGCCACGTAGTGCATCGCCGTGTACCAGCGCTGCACTGGCCAGGTGCGCGCCGCCCGGAGTTGCGGCCGCCCGAGCGAGGAGAGCCACACGCCGAGCAGCAGCACGAGCCCCAGCACCTCCGTGGCGAGGAAGCACACGCCGAACAGCACGATGCGCACCGACACGAAGCTGCGGCGTCCCGCGGCACGCGCGAGGTCGAAGACGAACGCGAGCAGCAACAGCACGGGCAGCGCCGCGACGCTCGCGATGAGCGAGAGCACGACGGCTGGAATCGTGATCGCGCGGCGGGCGTAGCGGCGCAGCGTCTCCCTGGATGCCCGCGGCGTCGATGACAGGGCGGCCTCGTCAGCCGCGTTCGGCACGCCGCCCCCGGAGGAGGAGCACTGAAGTCCAGGTCACCCACGCGAGCCACAGCGGTCCCGCGACGGCCAGCAGGTTCGCGAAGAAGTCCGACGAGAACTGCAGCGCCACCGGCAGGCTTGCGAGGCCCGCCACGATCCCGAGCCAGCGCAGCGGCACGGGCCAGCCGTCATCCGCCCTGAGCGCACCGGCAAGACACAGCAGGCCGATTGCCAGGAGCCCGTTGAACGCCGAATCGAGCAGCAGCGTGAGCCATAGGAGCGCCACGCCCGTCGAAGGATCGACGTGCAGCGCAGCGATCGGCGCCATGGTGCCAGCCGCGTCGAGCAATGCGCCGCCGCCGAAAAATGCGGCGCCGGCCACCGCGAGGTTGCGGCGGTCCGTCACGGCGAGGTTGCGGCGATTCGCGACGGTGAGCGCGAGCCCCGCCGCGAAGGCGGTGAGCGCCACGAGACCCACCGTGAACGCCCAGGCACTCAGCTGCGTGGACAACGGCCGGGCCTGCAGCTCGGCAAGCCACGCGGAGACGTCACCGGGCCTGTAGGCGTGTGGAACGTGCCGGAGCGCCGCGACGGCGACGACGTTCAGCGCCACTCCAACGAGGCCCGCCACTCCTGCAGAGGTATTTCGATTCATGCCCGGAAGTGTAGCAACTGGCGTGCCGCGCGAAAGCGGGTGCCTCAGCGGCGCAACCACCTGCCCAGCTGGGCGTAGACCTCGGGCCTGTGCAGCAGCTCCAGGTGCCCGATGCCGCGCCCGACCCACTGTCGCTCCGGCGGAATCGCGAACGTCCGCGCCGGGTCCCGGTGCCGGCCGAGCGCGCTGTCGAGCGGCACGAGCCCGTCGCCCACCAGCCGATCGCTCACGAGACTGCGCGTCTTGCCCAGCATGGCCGCCGCCGCATGGCAGGCGACGCCCTCCGGCAGCGGAATGAACTCCTGCTGGTCCGCGGTGATGCTGCCATGGCGCAGGGCCGTGATGCCCGCGCTGCGCGCCTTGCCGATGCGCGTGAACGGCGCGACGTAAGGGCTCAGCTCCATGACGTAGTCGAGCCGGTGGCCGCCGCGCTCGAGCGGCGCGCCGTGCAGCGGCGTGCCCAGGAACACGAGGCTGCGCAGGAGGCTCGGCCACGCGTGGCCCCTGAGCTGGCCGTGATGCACCGCGCTCCTAGCGACGAGCCCGCCCATGCTGTGCCCGACGATGGCGAGTTCCGTTGCGGGCTGCGGCCAGTGGCCCAGCACCGCCTCGATCAGCGCGGCGAGGTCCGCGCCGTTGTCCGCAATCGCGCGACCGCTGTTGTAGCGCAGGAACATGGGCGTATAGCCGAGCGCGACGGCGAGATCCTCGATCCGGCTGCGGCCGTCGCGCTCCCAGTGCGACTCGTTGAGGCACAGTCCGTGCAGGACGAGCATCACGCGACCCGTCGCACCGGGGAACAGCCCCGACCGCGTCCTCTCGTCGAGGCGCCGGCCGCCGCGCCGGAAGTGCATGTCGATGGCGAGCGGATTGCCGGTGCGCTCGAGGTGGTCGCCGTATACGCCGTTCACGACCGACACGAGCGCGTCCCGCGTTGCGGAGGATTCTCCCTCCGGCAGCAGGGCGTTCAACGGGCTGAAGCCGGCGTCGACGCCGAGGCGGACCAGGTGCGTCGACGCCGCGCACGCTGCGGTACACGAAACCCGTGATGCCGCGCGTCCTGCCTGCGCGCGACTTGCCCAGCGGCAACGGCGTGAGCTGGATCGTGCGGTGCATCTTCTCCACGAGGTCGGTGATTCCGACCGTCGCGTCGAACGCCAGGCGCGCGGCGCCGCGCAGGTCGGAGATTTGCGTGCGGGTCGGCGTGGCCATGCGGATACTCCGTGTTGTCAGTCGCTCAACGCTTCGATGACGGCGACCGGGTTGTTGCGGATGGCCCGCAGCAGTGCCCGTGCGGCGCCGGTGGGTTCGCGACGGCCCTGCTCCCAGTTGCGCAGCGTCGCAACCTCGATGGAGAGCAGTTCCGCGAACTTGGCCTGGCTCAGGCCGGTGACCGCGCGGATGGCGCGGACGTCGACGTCGGACGCGCCGGCCCGGCCGGCGGCAGGCGCACGCCCGTCAGCCGTGCGAGTCGTTCGAGCCGGCGCTGGCGCGCGCGGCGCGCGTCGTTGCAGCAGCCGCTCGAAGATGTCCTCGGTGAGCACGCGCCGCACCGTACGCCACTGGCGTATCTACGTCAATGGCGCACTCCGGCCCGCCGCCGATCGCCGCGTCGGGCGCCGGCAGTCCCCTGCAGGGCCGATTTTCCCCGATGGACCCCCGGACCCGCGCCGGCGTAGAGTCATGCGATGCACACGCTCGAGCCGGAACTTCGGACGCTCCACGCGGACGGCGTGATCGACGATGCCACCGCGTCGCGCGCCCTGGCCCGCGATCGCGGGAAGGTGTTCTCCCTGCACCTGGAGCTGCGCGCCACGATGTACGCGGGCGTGCTGCTGGTGATGGCGGGCGTGGGCATGATCCTCGCGCGCAACCTCGACCGGATCGGCCCGCTTGCCATCGTGCTTGCCATTGCGCTCGCCGCCGGGGCCTGTGCCGTGGCGGCCGTGCGCGCGAAGCTCGCCGGCCGCGCCCTCAGCGTGGCCGGCGAATACCTGCTGCTCCTCGCCGTGCTGCTCGCGAGCGCGGACCTCGCCTATGCCGAGCGCCAGTTCACGCTGCTCGGCCCGTTGTGGTCGTGGCACCTGCTGCTGCTCGCGGTGGTGCACGCGCGCGATCGCCTACGCCTTCGCCTCGCCGCTGGTGCTCGCGGCGTCGCTCACGGCGCTCGCCGGCTGGTTCGGCGTGGGCGGCTCGCTCGGTGACGTGCTGCACTTCGGGTACTCGACGCCGGAACTCGGTGGCCGCGCGCTCGCCTGCGCCGCGTCGATCGCCGCGTGGCGCTACGCGGACCGTCGCGCACGGCCGGAGACGCGCTTCAGCGAGGTGTTCGATCACTTTGCGGCGAACCTCGCGTTCTGGGGTTCGATCGCGTGGTGCATGGAGTGGCCGTGGCTCGCGGCCGGCCTGCCGCTGCTCGCGGCGCTCGCCTGGGCTTCGATCCGGCGCGGGCTCGACACCGGGCGCGAGGCCTTCCTGGTGTACGGCACCGTCTACGCCGCGATCGGGACCTGCGTCGTGGTCGAACCGCGAATCCACGGCGCCACGGCGTCGCTGGCCTTCGTGCTGCTCATCGTCTGCGCCGCAGCAGCCGCGCTCTGGCAACTGCGCCGGCGCCTGCGGGAACCCGGGCCATGAGCCGCTGGCGACCATCGCCCGACGAGGAACGCTGGCTCGAGGTGGCAGCACGGCTCGGCGCCGTCGCGCGCGACGCCCTGGCCCAGCGCACCGGCGGCTGGCGCAGCACCGGCCCACTCGCTCGCATCGCGCTCTTCGTGCTGGGGCTCGTCGCGGCCGGGCTGGTCCTGGGAATTCTCGACTTTGGAGTCCCCGTTCTCGGCCCCGGGGCCACTGCGCTCCTCGCGGGACTCATTGCCGCAGCTGCGGCCGAGTGGCTCGCCGTCGGCAAGCGCCTGCACGCGTCGGGCATCGAGGAGGGCCTGTGCGTCGCCGGGTTCCTCCTGATCGGCGCCTGGATCGTCACGGTCATCGAGCCGGACGACTACATGACGGCCAGGGTCGCCACGCTGGTGATGATCGCGGCCGGGCTTGCGGCGGGCCTGCGCCTGCTCAATCCCTTCGTCACCGCCTGCGCGGTGGTCGCGTTCGTCAACTGGGTGGATACGACGGTGATCGCGCGCACGCTCGACCAGACCATTGGCGGCGGCGTGACGGCGCTGACTTTCGGCCTGGCACTCGCAGCACTCGCGCTCGCCCTGGGCGCGCGCGAGTACCGCAGGCCGTCGCACGACCGGATGCTCGACTGGCTGGTCGTGACCCTGCCCCTCGCCGCGTACGAGCAGCACGCGACCTGGAGCCTGAGCCCGGTCGTCAGCGACCCGATCGGCAGCGCCGGGGGCCGGCCAGCAACGATGGCAATGCTGCTCGTGCTCGGCGTCGCCCTGCTCGTCGTCGGCCTGCGACGACGCCGGCACGCGCCACTGCTCGGCTTCATGGCTTGCGTGGCCTGTCTCGCGGTGGAACTGCGCTTCGCGACCACGCTGGCCACCGAGACGTGGCTCATCCTCTACGGGCTTGCAGCGCTGGTCGCGGGCGTGGCACTCGACCGTTACCTGCGTCGGCCCCGCAATGGCCTGACATCCGCGGCGCTCGAGACTCGCGAAGGGCCGCTGGACCTGCTGCAGACCGCGGGCGCCGCGCTGCTGGCGCAGCGCACCAGTCCCGGGCCCCCGTCCGCAGAACCTGCCGTCACGCCGGGCGAGGGCCGGTTCGGCGGCGGCGGCGCGAGCGGCCGCTACTGAGGCGGCGCAATCGCAGGGCCACCGCCGCCTCGAGTGCCACCAGCCCAATCGAGCGCCTGCGTCTTCAGGCGACAACGCCCGAGATGTGAATCGACCTTGCCGATTTTCGGCTGTCGGCCAAGTTGCGACATGTCGACGCGTGGGAAGCGGCCATTCCTTGCGTTGTGCCCGACCGCCAGCATGGGTTCGATTCCCATTACCCGCCCAATCCGCCTCCTGCGTCAGGGCCGCTCCCAGAGTGCACGCATCGGTCTTGGACAAGAGTGATCCGTCCTATACTTGCGCCGGCGTCAGTTCTTCACATCACATAGCAAGGAGAAGCGACATGGGCGGAGAAGCGGCAGTGCACCTGGGCGGCGTGCAGTTCGGGACGTTCCTGGTCGACGTGTTTGTCATTTTCATGTTCGTGCTCTGGATCTGGCTGCTGATCTCGGTGTTCAGCGACCTCTTCCGGCGTGACGACATCTCGGGCGGGGCCAAGGTGATCTGGGTAATCTTCCTGATCATCCTTCCCTATCTCGGCGTCCTCGCCTACCTGCTCACCCAGGGCGGCGGCATGGCCGAGCGCAACCAGGCTCAGGCGACGAAGGCGCGGGAGGAGATACGGAACATCGTCGGCTTCAGCGCCGCCGATGAGATCCGGAAGCTCGACGAGCTGAAGGCGAAGGGCTCGATCACCGACGCCGAATACCAGAAGCTCCGCACCAGGCTGATCTGACGGCGCGGCTGCGGGCCCTGGGGTCATTTCCCGGTTCACACTTCAGCCGGCTTGCCGCGTTCAGGACATAGAAGTTGTTGCCGTCGACCCGTTGCCAGTCGGTGGACGTCCCGTCGGGCCGGGTCGCGCTCGATCCCGCCCGAGGTCCGCACGACGCAGAACACGCACGGGGACAGTCGCCTCTTCGACGTCGCGTCGTCGGAAGTCGACTGGTCGGCGGCGACGACGACCGTGACCAACTGCGGCAACGTGCCGGCTATGATCGACCAGTTCGTCCAGCTGATCGTCGACACGCTGAAAAAGGACTCGTTGATCTGACGTCCGGGCCGATCAGGTGCACGTGGACCGAAGTCGCTTGAGCGTCCTGTTGCTCCTGGGCAGCAGGTCGCGGTTCTCGTCGGGAAAGTAAAGCTCGCCGCGGGGGATGGCGTCGCTGCCGCGCGGCGGGAAGCCGCGCACGGCGACCACTCCCGGCACCAGCGTCGCAGCGTCGACCGAGCCGTTATCGATGTCGCGCTGGCAGACGTAGAGCAACCCGCCGCTGGCAACGACCCGGTCGCGCACCGCAGCGGCCGCCGTGGTCGCCGCCGTCGTCAGCGCCGCGGTGTTCGGCGGCAGTGCGAGCACGAAGAAGCGCTGGCCCGGAGGATTCCGTGCAAGGCCTTGTTCGGCCGCCCGCTCGAAGTTAGAGCGGTACCCGGCAATGTAGAGACCCCCTTCCGCCTGCGCGAGCGAGGTGCTGGGCAGAGCACAGGCGATCAATACCGCCGCGCCCAGGTCCACGAGGGATTTTGTCGTCGCGGAAATCAATCGGGTCATGTCATTCCTCATACGGCCCGAGGGTGTCGGTACGATACCTCGTCATGGCCGCTTTGGGTGCAGCTTACCTACGAACTGTCCTGAGCCATCTTCCCAAGAATCCAACGGTCTGAAAATCACCCAGCCGGTCACCTTCTCCGCCCGGCCGGTGCGGCGGGCGGGTACCTCTGCGACCAGAGCAAGAAAGACGAGCAGAATGCGTACGAGAAGGGCGTCAAGGACGGCCAGGCCGCCAAGCCCAAGTAGCGGTCGGTCGTCCAGGTCACGAGGCCGGTCCATCGCCGAGTCTGGAGTACTTGGCGCTGCCGGTGAACGTCTGCTTCGCGAGAGGTGGCAGGACGTTCAGGGTCGTTCTCGGGCCTACGGGGTCCATATACAGCCCCTCATTGGCTCGACGCTGTGCAGCCAACCGACGTGGGCGGAGTTCGTTACCGCCTCTCACCAGTGGTGGGCACCCCGCGTGTCGCCCGCGCACGACATTCCCGTCGCGCTCGCGGACTTCACCGTGAAGTGTCCGGTCCCGGCATGAAGGCGCGTCGACGAATGAACTGGTCTTGCTCGATACGCCCCGGAGGTAAGATAAAATTGTGACATCGATCCCGATGAGCGATGGCACGAACGGTGCCCGCGCAATCGTCGACCATTCCAAACAATTGAGCATGAGGTGGTGAACATGAGTGCCCCGAAGAGATCCCTCGAGAGCGCGACCCTGGCAGGCGACGAACTGATCAGCACACCCATCGGCGACATCGAGCTACGCCACAGCTACTTCGACGACGACGCCTCCCGCAGGCTGTTCGACGAGATGGACTATCAGCGCGCATGCCAAGCCTACATCTGGAGTACTCCGATCGTCAGCATGACCACGTTTCGCCTCCGCCAGTGCAAGGCCTACGGCGTGAAGGGAGCCACCGACTTCGTCGTCCTGGACTCGCTCAAGGAGAAGCGGGGCATCGTGACGGGAAACCTGTCCACCCCCTACATCCTGCAGTTCACGAGCCTGAAGGACGGGCCGCTGGTCGTCGAGTATCCGGGCGGAATGACGGCCGGTGGCTTCATCGACCTGTGGCAGCGCCCGGTGGCGGACACGGGCCTGACCGGTCCCGACGGGGGCAAGGGCGGCACCTACGTCATCGTCGGGCCGGACGGTGACCCGAAGGCGTACGAGAAGCCGGGCGCCTTCGTGTTCCAGAGCGCGACGAACGTCATCCTCTTCGGCCTGCGCATCCTGGACCCCGATCCGGCCTACTACGCCCTGGTGAAGTCCAGCCTGAAGATGGGCCGGCACGGAGGCCCGCTCGCGACCTGCCGCTTCATCGAGAACCGCGACGTCGAGTGGAGCGCGACGGCGCCGCGGGGCGTCGAGTACTGGCGCGTCCTCTGGGAGGCGATCCAGGACGAGCCGGTGCGCGCGGTCGACAAGGCCTGGATGGCGATGCTGCTGCCCCTGGGCATCGAGAAGGGCAAGCCCTTCCAGCCCGACGCGCGGCAGACGTCGATCCTGCTCCGGGGCGCGGCGATGGGCGAACTGATGGCCCGCAACCTCCAGATCAACCCGCGCTTCGCGCAGCCGTACTGGAAGAACACCCGGTGGTACAAGTGCTTCGACTTCACCATCCCGCAGGAGACCGACACCCGCGTCGAGCTGGACGAGCGCACGACATGGTTCTACGAGGCCGTCACCAGCAGCGAGGGCATGGTCAACCCGGTGGTCGGCAAGGGCCAGGTGTACATGACCACCAAGCGCGACGCGAAGGGGAACCCGCTCCGCGCCGACCGGACCTACAGGCTGCATGTGCCGAAGGACGTCCCCGTCGCACAGTTCTGGGCGCTGACGCTCTACAGCGAGAACACCCGCAGGCCGTATGACAACGGGGGCGCCGATGCGCGCAGCGTGGATCTCGGCAGCAAGATGGAGGACCTGAAGCGCAACGCCGACGGCAGCGTCGACCTCTACATCGGCGCGAAGGCGCCCGCGGGATTCGAGAGCAACTTCATGAAGACCGTGGGCGAGGACGGCTGGTTCGTCTACTTCCGCCTGTATGCCCCGCTGCAGGCCTTCTTCGACAAGACGTTCAGCCTGGCCGATTTCGAAATGATCGACTGAGGTACCGCGCGCCAAGAGCGCAGGAGATCGGAAGCTCAGCCGGCCACGGGGCGCGTTGGGCTATCCGCGAACGTCTGCTCTTCCGCATCAAGTCAGGCCGCTTCGGGTCGGTTCTTCCCGTTGACCGGCTGCTGTCGGGTGCAGGTCCGGGGTCGTTCGCCGGCATCGAGGGAAAGCGGACATGCGTGGACGCGTAGAGTCGGCCAGAAGCGGCCGTACGCGGCGTCAGACTGTCTTCCCGATAGCTGCCATCGCGCCGGGCTTACGCCGCACTTGCCGCGATACTAGACTCCCGCAATGACGATACTCCCTCGATCGCTGGTGGCCGGCTTCTGCCTGCTGGTGCTTGGAGCATTGCTGACCAGCGTTTACCTGTCGCGCCCGCTGTTCACGGATACGCTCGATCCCGCCATGGCGACTGGCGTTGCGATTGCGCCTGTGGATCAGGCGCTGACGCTAGCACGGTATCGCGAGCAGGGTAGGCCGCGGATCCTGCTTGTACGCAGCTACGTAGCAGATTCGATTGTCGGCGTGGACCTTACGGCCCACTTCGACCGTCCGGAGGCTGATGCGCTGGGACTGTTCCGCGAGTTCGGCTACGACGCGATCGCCCAGGCGGCGGGCGGGGCGCCGGCGACAGTGGATGTGGTGAACCTCGAGGTGCCGTTCGAGGGGCGCGAAGCGAACATAGGCATCGGGGCCAGCTACCCGGAGCATGCGCGAGAGTCGCACGTCGAGGAGACGCCGTTTGTGTTCCCGAAGCTCGCGCAGACTACGCGCTTCTCCAGCGCCGTGAGCAGGAAGCAATCGGTGCTTCTCGACTATGAGGGCGAACTGGGGCTGGTATCGCTGGACGACATCGTAGGGCCTGAGCCCGCGCCGCGGACGATGGGGTTGGTGCTGTGCAATGAACTCACGGACCGCTGGGCGCTCGTGCGCCACTACCGCCGCGGCGCGCCGATGGGGACGACGGGTTTCGTCGAGGGAAAGAGTCGGGAGGGCTTTGCCGTGGTGGGCCCACTGCTGGTGATTCCTCGCGATCTGGATTCCTTCTACAAGCAGATCACCCTGCGGCTCTACCTGAACGGTCGCCTGCGCCAGCAAGACTCGGCCGGACACATGGCATGGGGGCCGCGTGAAATCCTGACCGAGATCTTCCGGCGCAAAGGCTGGGTTTTTCGGAACCACGAAGGCGGCGTGCCCTTGCTCGACGCCGCAGGAAGGATTCCGGCGGGCACGGTGATATTCTCCGGCACGCCAGCTGGCGTGATATTCAAGCCGCACAATCTTTGGAATCCCTGGGTGTACCTACGGCCGGGGGACGAGGTCGTGATCCGCGCCGATGCGCTCGGCGTGATCCGTAATCAGATTGTGGACTGAGGTTGCGGCATAGCCAGGGACGGGCACGCCGTCCGCGACCGTCTCCATAGGGTCGTTCTCAGCCCTACAGGGGCCGTATATGGACCCCACCCCACTTTGCTAGCACTCCGCTTTCAGGCGACAAGGTACGACTGCTCACGTATATCCGGCCTCTGTCTGACCTCGATCAGCCGAGGTCGGGCCACGATGGGCTATTCGCGCGTCGGCTCCTGATTGCTTTCTCGGGCTTCGCGCCCGTGGCCCCTAGCAGGCTACTCCGACGCCGGTTCGACCTGTTCGCCATCCTTCGGATTGCTCGCAACCGCGGTGATGTTTTCCTCGATCAGTCGGGACGCATGGCCTCAGGCCACTACGCGCTCCGGTTCATAGTTCGTTCCGTGGCGCAGCATCGCCCAGGCGACCCGCGCCATCTTGTTGGCGAGAGCCGTCGCCGCGACGTTCGGGTGCGATCTCTCAGCCAATGCCAAGACCCAGCGGCTGAGCCGATCGGTCTTGCCTGGTGCTGCTCGTAGCGCCGAGCGCGCCCCGTGGATCAACAGCGTGCGGACGTACTTGTCGCCGCGCTTGCTGATCCCGAGCAGTCGCTCCTTACCGCCCGAGCTGTGCTGTCGCGGTGTCAGTCCGAGTGCCACGGCCAGCTCACGGCCATTCCGGTACTGCCTCGCATCGCCGACCAGCGCATACAGCGCCGAGGCGGTCAGCGGGCCGATGCCGCGCAGCTGCTCGAGACGACCGACCGCCTCGTGTTCGCGAGCGATCGCCGCGACCTCCCGATCGAGCTCACGCACCCTTTCGTCGAACTGCCGTAAATCACGGTACAGGCCGGCCAGCAGCGATCGGAAGCGTATGGTTAGGCCATTCTCGGCATCCTCCAGCCACTGAGGAACCGCTCGCCGCAGGGAGCTGATCTCGCGAGGGGCCACTAGGCCGTACTCGTAAAGAAGCCCTCGCATCTGATTCGCCTTGGCCGTCCGCTCCCGGATCAGACTCGAGCGCACGCGATGCACGGCCTGCAGATCCTGCTGCTCAACCGTCTTCACGCCAACGAAGCGCATGCTCGGCCGGCTCATCGCCTCGCAGATCGCCTCGGCGTCGTTCGCGTCGGTCTTGTTGGTCTTCACGTAGGGCTTCACGAACTGCGGGGCAATCAACTTCACCCGGTAGCCTTTGGACTGCAGCAATCGCGCCCAGTGATGCGCGCTGCCGCAGGCCTCCATGCCGATCTCGGCGCCTGGCTCGACGTCACGCTCCAGATCCGCGATCCACCGGGAGCGCTTCAGACGCTTGCACCAGACCGGACGCTCCGCCCG
Source organism: uncultured Gammaproteobacteria bacterium (assembly GCA_963706755.1). Lineage (GTDB taxonomy): Bacteria > Pseudomonadota > Gammaproteobacteria > Steroidobacterales > Steroidobacteraceae > RPQJ01. The sequence goes on along the minus strand of CAVPNH010000010.1, from coordinate 119,069 downwards.
ATCCACACCGTGCACCTGGAAGACCTGCTTGGCCAAGTCCACACCCACGCGAGTAAGCTTCATGACGACCCCTCCTCATTCCGTGACTGGTTATTTCACAGCTCCAGTCTGGCACTCGATGCCGTAGGTGTGGGGAGGGGTCCATCCCATTGCTTTCGGGCGCGGGCATCTCGTGCCGGCAGCAACCCGGGGGAAGAGCCGGCTGTTGTCTTCCGCCACTACGCCTGCGGCCCTCGCGGCGCGGGACAGGCATCGAGCCAGGCCTGTTCCTCCGTGTCGAACACCCGCGAGCGCGTCAGGAACCGCACGCCCAGCGGCGCCTCGAGCGAGAACCCGCCGCCGCGGCCGGGCACGACGTCGATCAGGAGTTGCGTGTGCTGCCAGACCTCGAACTGCTGGGCGCCGATGTAAAACGGAGTCCCGCCGATCTCGCCCAGGAACACGTCGCGCTGGCCCACCTTGAACTCGCCGCGTGGATAGCACATCGGGGAGCTGCCATCGCAGCAGCCCCCCGACTGATGGAAGAGCAGCGGCCCGTGCTGCGCCTCGAGCTCGCGCAGCACTTTCGCCGCCTCGTCCGTGATCGCGACGCGTGCGACACCCTCCATTCGCGTCGCGGCCACGCCGCTGCTCAGAAGAATCCGAGCTTCTTCGGGCTGTAGCTCACCAGCAGGTTCTTGGTCTGCTGGTAGTGGTCGAGCATCATCTTGTGGTTCTCGCGCCCGATGCCCGACTGCTTGTAGCCGCCGAATGCCGCGTGCGCGGGATAGGCGTGGTAGCAGTTCGTCCACACCCGCCCGGCCTTGATGCCCCGGCCCATGCGGTAGCAGGTGTTAGCGTCGCGGCTCCACACTCCGGCACCGAGCCCGTACAGCGTGTCGTTCGCGATCGCCAACGCGTCGTCGAAGTCCTTGAACGGCGTGACCGACAACACCGGGCCGAAGATCTCCTCCTGGAAGATGCGCATGCGGTTCGTGCCCTCGAACACCGTCGGCTGGACGTAGTAACCGTCCTTGAACTCGCCGGGGTGGACCCGGCGCGCACCGCCGGTCAGCACCTTCGCGCCTTCCTTCCTGCCGATGTCGACGTAGCTCAGGATCTTCTCGAGCTGGTCGTTCGACGCCTGCGCGCCGATCATCGTGGTGGGCTCGAGCGGGTTTCCCTCGACGATCTGCTTGACCCGCGCGATCGCCCGCTCCATGAACCTGTCGTAGATCGACGCCTGTACCAGCGCCCGCGACGGGCAGGTGCAGACCTCGCCCTGGTTCAGCGCGAACATCGTGAAGCCTTCGAGCGCCTTGTCGAAGAAGTCGTCGTCGGCCGAGAGGACGTCCGCGAAGAAGACGTTCGGCGACTTGCCGCCGAGCTCGAGTGTCACGGGGATCAGGTTCTCGGAGGCGTACTGCATGATCAGCCGCCCGGTCGTCGTCTCGCCCGTGAATGCGATCTTCGCGATGCGCGGGCTCGACGCGAGCGGCTTGCCCGCCTCCACGCCGAAGCCCTGCACGACGTTCACCACGCCGGGCGGCAGGATGTCGGCCATGAGCTCCATGAACGCCATGATCGACACCGGCGTCTGCTCCGCCGGCTTGATCACGACGCAGTTGCCAGCGGCGAGCGCGGGGGCGAGCTTCCACACCGCCATCAGCAGCGGGAAGTTCCACGGGATGATCTGGCCGACGACGCCGAGTGGCTCGTGGAAGTGATAGGCGACGGTGTCGTGGTCGAGCTCGGAGAGCGCGCCTTCCTGCGCGCGGATCGCCCCGGCGAAATACCGGAAGTGATCCACGGCGAGCGGCATGTCGGCGTGGGTCGTCTCACGGATCGGCTTGCCGTTGTCGATGGTCTCGATGAACGCAAGCGTGTCGAGGTTGGCCTCGAGCCGGTCTGCGATCCGGTTCAGGATCAGTGACCGCTCGGCAGGCGACGAAATGTTCCACTTGGCCGCGGCGGCGTGCGCGGCGTCGAGCGCGAGTTCGACGTCTTCCTTTGTCGATCGGGCCACGTCGCACAGCGGCTTGCCGGTGATCGGCGTCGGATTCGAGAAGTACTGCCCCTTGACCGGCGCGACGTACTTGCCGCCGATCCAGTTGTCGTAGCGGCCGCGGATCGGAACCGAGGTCTTGAAGCCGGCGGCGGCGGACGGGAGCGTGGCGGCCTTCGCCTGGATGTCGTTCATGTGGATCCCCTGATTGATGCGGCCAGGACGGCCGAAGGCGCCGCCCGTGGCGGTGATGAAATTCGACTGGAGCGGTCAGTATTCTCCCGCGAATTCCGGGATGCAAATGCCACCCGCCACGGCCTCTGTCCGGGGCGGCACTGGCCCCACGACACGCCCCGAAGTCCGGTTGCACTGCTGCCCCGGACGCTAGCCGCTGTTGCGTAGTCCCGCGGCGATGCCGTTGATGGTGAGGTGTATCCCGCGACGACTGCGCTCGTCCTTGTCGCCGGCCCGGTAGCGGCGCAGCAATTCGATCTGGATGTGGTTGAGCGGGTCGAGGTACGGGAATCGATACCGGATCGAGCCCGCCAGCTGTGGATTCCCGGCGAGCAGCCGGTCGGTGCCGAGGATCCGCAGCAGCGCACTGGAGGTGGCGTCGAATTCGGCGCGGATGCGCTGGAAGATCGTATCGCGCAGTTTCTCGTCGGTGACCAGCGCGGCATAGCGCGATGCGATGGCGAGATCGGCCTTCGCGAGCACCATTTCCATGTTCGAGAGGGCGGACGCGAAGAATGGCCACTCGCGGTGCATCTCGCGCAACAGCTCGAGACCCTCGTCGCGGCCCTCGAGCCACGCTTCGACCGCCGACCCGAACCCGTACCAGCCCGGCAGCATCAGGCGGCACTGGGACCACGAGAAGACCCACGGGATGGCGCGCAGGGTCTCGATCGAACGGGACTTGCTGCGCGACGCCGGCCGGCTGCCGATGTTGAGCTCGGCGATCTCGCTGATGACCGTGGACTCCCAGAAATAGTCCTCGAATCCGGGGGTCTCGTAGACGAGGCTGCGGTAGGCGGCGAATGCGCTCGCGGACAGTTCGTCGAGGGCCTCCACGTACCGCGTGGGAGGCTGCGGAGCGGATCCGCCGAGCATCGTCGCCTCCAGCGTGGCGGCGGCGAGAACCTCGAGGTTGCGCCAGCCAACCTCAGGATTCGCATACTTGACGCCGATGACCTCGCCCTGTTCCGTGAGACGGATCTGGCCCTGCACGCTGCCCCCGGGCTGCGCCAGGATCGCCTCGTAGCTCGGCCCTCCCCCGCGTCCCACCGATCCGCCGCGACCGTGAAAGAGCCTGAGGCGAACGCCGTGCCGGCGGAAGGTCTCGACCAGCGCGGTCTGCGCCTTGTAGAGCTCCCAGCGCGATGTGAGATAGCCACCGTCCTTGTTGCTGTCCGAGTATCCCAGCATCACCTCCTGGGCCGCGCCGCGAGATGCGAGCAGGCGGGCGTACACCGGGAGCGACAGGAGCTCGTCCATGGTCCGCGCCGCAGCGCGCAGGTCGGCAATCGTCTCGAACAGCGGGACGACGTTGCATCGCAGGCCCGCGTCGGCCGCGCGGAAGAGGCCGACCTCGCGCAGCAGCAGCACGACCTCGAGCACGTCGGAGACCCCGTCGCACTTCGAGATGACGTAGTTCGGGATGCATGCCTCGCCGTACATCCGCTGCAGCTGCGAGGCGGCCTGCAGGATGTCGAGTTCGCTGCGGGTCTCGGCGGAATACTCTACGTACGGGGAGCCCAGCAGTCGTGCGGTCGCCAGTTCCTCGACCAGCAGACGCACGCGGCCGGCCTCGTCGAGGGACGAGTAACGGACGTCGGGCCGCGCCGCCGCGAAGAGTTCGGCCACGACCCGCTCGTGGACGTCGGAGTTCTGCCGCAGGTCGAGTGCCGCGAGGTGGAAGCCGAAGACCCCGACCGCACGCCGCAGCCGTCGCAGGCGGCCCCGGGCGAGCAGGGCCGACCCGTTCGCCTGCAGGGAGCGATGAATGACGTCGAGGTCCGCGCCGAACTCGGCGGGGCTGGCATAGGGCGGAGCGTCGCCGACCGCGTGCCGCAGCGGCTCGTACTGGTCCAGCGCGCGGGTTGTCGCCGCGACGCGCGCGTAGACGCCCGTGAGCGCGCGCCGGTAGGGCTCGTCGCGACGGTGCGGGCTCACGTCCGGGGAGCGCTCGGCCAGCGCCTGCAGCTCGGGCGAGACCTGCGCGACGAACGTGGTGACGGACAGTTCGGCGCCGAGCGCGTGCAGCTCGGCGAGGTAGTGTTCGAACACGCGCGAGGACTGCATGCGCAGCGTGCGCCGCAGGACCGCTTCGTTCACGAAGGGATTGCCGTCGCGGTCGCCGCCGATCCAGGACCCGATCCGCAGGCCGGACGGCACGTCGGTCCAGGGGCGGCCGGGGTGACGCCGCTCGAGTTCGTCCTCGAGCGCTCCGTACATCGCCGGGACCTGCGGCAGGAAGGTCTGCTCGAAGAACGACAGCCCGTTGGCCACCTCGTCGATGACGCCGAGCTTCTCGAGTCGCAGTATCCGGGTCTGCCAGAGCGCCAGCACCGCGCGCCGCACGGCCTCGTCGCTGGTGGCCCGTTCCCGGGGCGTCGGCCGCGAGCGGTCACGCGCCCGCAGCAGCCGCTCGATCTTCATCTCGAGGTCCCGCACGCTCTTGCGCTGAACCTCCGTGGGGTGCGCGGTCAGCACCGGCACGATCGCGGCGGTGCTGAAGAATTCCCACAGCGCCTCGGGGCCGATGCCGGCTGCCTCGACCCGGTCGAGCGCGCGCACCAGGCTGCCGTCGCCCGGCGGCTCCCCGCCGATTTCCGACTGGCGCCCGCGGCGGATAGTGTCGAGGTCCTCGGCGAGATTAGCCAGATGCGAGAAGTAGCTGAACGCCCGCGCGACGACCATCGTCTCCTCGCGGCTCAGCGCGTCGAGGATGCGTTCGAGCTCGCGGCGGGCGGCCACGTCGTCGTCGCGCCGGAAGGCGATGGAACTCTGGCGCACGTGTTCCACGAGGTCGAAGGACGCGCTGCCCTCCTGGTCGCGGACCGTGTCGCCGAGCAGCCGGCCGAGCAGGCGTATGTCGTCGCGCAGCGGCAGTTCCGCATCGAAATCGGCGTCCATGGCCTAGCTTATCCCAATGGCCCGGTGTGGCCCCCTGCCGTACGCGCGGGCGGGCATCGGGCTGCGCGGATCGCCGCCGCACGCTAGGATGGCGGCCTGACGTCAAAACCTGACTCGGGCTGGGGGCTCCATGAACAAGTCGAGTGCGCGCTTCTCGCGCATGGTGCTGGGCGTTGTGACTGCAGGCGCCGTGCTCGCGGCCATGCCGCAGGCCTATGGCAAGGAGAAGCCCAAGGGCGAACTCGGCGCGCTCGAGTACCGCGCCGTCGGCCCGGCAATCTCGGGACGCGCCACGCGCGTCGCCGGCGTGCCGGGCGACCCGCTCACCTACTACGTGGCGTACGCGCAGGGCGGCATCTGGAAGAGCGAGAACGGCGGCCGCAACTGGAAGCCCGTGTTCGACGAGCAGCCGACCAACTCGATCGGCTCGATCGCCATCGCGCCGTCAGACCCGAACGTCATCTATGCGGGCGGCGGCGAAGCCAACATCCGCGGCAACGTCGCCTGGGGCAGCGGCATCTTCAAGTCCAGCGACGCCGGCAAGACCTGGCAGCACGTCTGGAAGACGCGCGGCCAGATCGGCACGATGGCCGTGGACCCTCGCAATCCGGACGTCGCATACGCGGCGGTGCTCGGCTCGCCCTTCGGGCCGAACAAGGAGCGCGGCGTCTACCGCACGACCGACGGTGGCAGGACCTGGAAGCAGGTACTGTACAAGGACCCCGAGACCGGCGCCTCCGACGTCACGCTGGACCCCAACAATCCGCGCATCGTGTTCGCCGGCCTCTGGCAGACGCGGCGCCAGCCCTGGGTCATGACCAGTGGCGGCGCGGGCAGCGGCCTCTACCGCTCCGCCGACGGCGGCGACACCTGGGAACGACTCGAGAAGGACGGCCTGCCGAAAGGACCGTGGGGCAAGGTCGGCGTGCGTGTCGCGCCTTCGAACTCGAACGTCGTCTACGCGCTCATCGAGGCGAAGGACGGCGGCCTGTACCGCTCGAACGACGGCGGCGAAAACTGGGAACTCGCGAGCGACCACGCCTCGCTGCGGCAGCGCGCCTGGTATTACACCTGCCTCACGATCGACCCGACGAACGCCGACATCGTGTGGTTCCCGCAGGTCCCGCTGCTGAAAACCGTGGACGGCGGCCGCACGATCGTGTCGGTGGACGCGAAGATCCACGGCGACCACCACGACATCTGGATCGACCCGACGAATCCGCGCCGCGTCATGTCAGGCAACGACGGTGGCGTCGGCATCTCGATCGACGGCGGCGCGACCTGGGCCTGGCCGCCGATGCCGACCCCGCAGTTCTACAACATCGACGTGGACGATCGCTGGCCGTACCACGTCGGCGGCACGATCCAGGACTGGGGCACGGCGAGCGGTCCCGCCTACACCCTGCGCCGCGGTCAAGAGGGCGGCGGCCCCACGCTCGGCGACTTCTGGGCGGTCGGCGGCGGCGAAGCGGGCGACTTCGTGTATGACCGCATGACGCCCGGCACGATCTACGCCGGCGAGTACGGCGGCTACATCTCGCACTACCAGGAAGGCGTCGGCAACTTCCGCAGCGTCAGCATTTATCCGCGCGACCTGTCGGGCACGCCCGCGAAGGAAGGAAAGTACCGCTTCCAGTGGACGGCGCCGATCGCGGATTCGCCGCACGACCCGAAGGTGCTCTATCACGGCGCCAACGTGCTGTTCCGCACGACCGACCGCGGCGCGACCTGGGAGGCGATCAGCCCCGACCTCACGCGCAACGACAAGTCGAAGCAGCAGTGGAGCGGCGGCCCGATTACCGGCGACATCACGGGTGTGGAGGTCTACGACACGATCTTCTCGATTGCCGAGTCGCCCCTGAGCGCAGGCGAGATCTGGGTGGGCACCGACGACGGGCTCGTACAGCTCACCCGCGACGGCGGCAAGACGTGGGCAAACGTGACGCCCGCGAAGCTGCCCGAGTGGGGCACGGTCGAGGTGGTCGAGCCGTCGCACCGGAATGCCGGCACGGCCTACGTGGTCGTGGACGCACGGCGGCTCGACGACCCGCGCCCTTACCTCTTCCGCACGCGCGACCATGGCAAGAGCTGGGACCAGCTCGGCAAGGGCCTGCCGGAGGACCAGCACCTGTACGTCGTGCGCGAGGACCCGACCAATGCCGACCTCCTGTACGTCGGCAGCGAGCGCGGCCTCTACATGTCGCGCGACGGCGGGGCGAGCTTCTTCGACATCCGCAATAACAGCCTGCCTGCCGTCGGCGTCGCCGACATCGAGGTCAGGCACGACGACCTGATCCTCGGCACGCGCCGCGGCATCTGGATCCTGGACGACATCACGGCGCTGCGCGCGTTCGACGCGGGCGTGAAGGCCGAGCCGGTGCACCTGTTTGCGCCGCGCAAGTCCTGGCGCAGCCGGCTCGAGTTCCGCTGGGACCAGCTCGTCGACACGGGCTCGAAGAACGCCCCATACGGCATGACGATCACCTACTGGCTGAAGGACGAGCCGGCCGAGGCTCCGGCCGGCCACAAGGCCTCGCCCGACGACCCGAACGAGCTCAAGCTGGAGATCTTCGACTCACAGGGCGCGCTGGTGCGCACACTGAGCTCCGTCGCGAAGCCCGACCGGTATCGCAAGGACGATCCGGACGAGCCGGACGAGCCGCACAAGCCGGCGTTGACGAAGAAGCAGGGCCTGAATCGCGTCCAGTGGGACTTGCGGCACGAGGGCGCGAAGCGGCCGGACGACGCCAAGGTCGATGCGGGCAATCCTGAGCAGGGACCGCTGGTGCTGCCCGGCACGTACACGCTGAAGTTCACGGCCGCCGGCCGCACGCTCACGACCTCGGCGCAAGTCGAGGCGGACCCGCGTTCGACGGCGACGGCGGAAGACATGCGCGCGAACTACGAGTTCTCGCTGCGCGCCGGCGCGGCGCTCGACCGCCTCGAGATGGACATCGAGGCCGTGCGCGCGATCCGCGCTCAGGCGGCCGACATTGCGAAGCGGACGGCGAAGAATCCCGCGGCCCGCGACCTGCAGGCCACCGCGGATGCGCTCGTGAAGCGCTGCGACGAGATCGAGCACCGGATGCACAATCCGGAAGCCAAGGTCGTATACGACGTGCTCGCGGGCCGCGAGGGCGGCGCGAAGCTCTATTCGCAGATCTCGAGCCTGTACAGCGACATCCAGGCCTCGGACTTCGCACCGACGCAGGGACAGGCCGCACAGCTCGAGGAGAATCTCGCGGAACTCTCGGCCGTCGAGGCGGAGCTCGCGGCGATGCGAGGTGGCGATCTCGCGAGGCTCGAGGCGCAGGCCAGTGCGCTCGGGCTGCCGCACGTGATCGTGCCGGGCGGGGGCTGAGCGGGACGGCGGTTGCAACGGCTGGAGACTGCGCGTCGACGTCGCCGCGCAGTGGGTCAGAGCAATTCGATCCTCGCCCGCACGACGCCGTCATCCACGAATCCGAGTCGCCTGGCCGCGGCGTTCGAGAGATCCGCGATGCGACCGCGCACGTAGGGTCCGCGGTCGTTGACCCGCAGCACGACGCTGCGACCGTTCACGAGGTTGGTCACGCGCACTTCGCTGCCGAAAGGCAGCGTGCGATGCGCCATCGTCAGCTCGTGCGTGTTGAAGGTCTCGCCGTTGGCCGTGCGGCGGCCGTGAAAACCGGGCCCGTACCAGGAGACGCGACCGCTCTGGGTCCACGACGAAACGGCGTCGTGGACCGACGCGTTGCGGGAACCCGAGGCCGGGGCGCAGAGCATGAGCACGATCGCCGCAGCAGCGATCCCTAGCAGGCGCCTGCGTTGGAGCGCGGGCGCGCCCACCGGATTCGACGGCTGGCCCCGGTACTGCACTGAAATAGGTTGCTGCATCGCAGCATAGACAGGCTTGGGCCACCCGAGTTCCCCACCCAGGGCAAGAACCGTCCCTGGTTTCTTTTTTTTATTTGAATTATCAATGTGTTACACGCCGCCCCTCCCTGGCGCCGGACCGGGTGAAGCGGCCTCCCCCGGGGCCGCTTGGCGGCCGACCGCCGGTGCCCATGCCGTACCGGCGGGAAGGCGGGGCCACCGGGTGGCTCCTCCCTGCCTGGATTGCCCGCAGCCATCGCGAGCATCACACTTCGTCGTCCCAGTGCCCGGAGGCGTCGAGATGCAGCAACTGTCCGGTACCGACAACGTGATGCTGATCGGCGAGCGTCGCAACATCTACAACCATGTCGCGAGCCTGATCATCTACGACGCGACGACCGCACCCGGCGGCAAGGTCCGGTTCAAGGACATCCTGCGTCACTACGAGGAACGGCTGTATCTCCACCCGGTGTTCCGGCGCCGGCTGGTGCCGGTGCCGTTCAATCTCGACCGGCCATACTGGGTCACCGAGACCGACATCGACGTCGAGTACCACATCCGCCACATCGCGCTGCCGAAGCCGGGCGACTGGCGCCAGCTCATGATCCAGGTCGCGCGGTTGCACTCGCGGCCGCTGGACCGCGCGCACCCGCTGTGGGAGGCCTATGTCATCGAGGGTCTCGACAACATCCCGAAGCTGCCACCCGGCGCGTTCGCGATCTTCCTGAAGATCCACCACGCCATCGTGGACGGCATGGCCGCCGTGCACCTGACGCGCCAGCTGCACGAGGCGAGCCCCGAGCCCGTCGCGCCCACCGAGTCGCCTCGCGTCGTCGTCGGCGACCGCGAGCCGTCGACCTACGAATTCATCTCGCGCAGCGTAGGCAACCAGTTCGAGCGCGCCTCCAAGCTGCTGCACATGTCGGGCACGATTGCAGGCCGTGCGCTCGAGTTCGGCCGCGAGCAGTTGCCGAAGATTGCCGAAGGCCACTTCAGCGAGGTCACCGGCAAGCTGGCCAGCATGCTGCCGCCAGCGGCGCCGCACACGCGATTCAGTGAGAAGATCACGACCAATCGCGTGGTGGAAGGCTTCGGCATGCCCATCTCACGCATCAAGCGCATCCGCGACAAGGTCCCCGGCTCGACGCTGAACGACGTGTTCGTCGCGGTGGCCGGCGGCGCGGCGCGCAATTACCTGCTCCTCAAGAAGGAACTGCCCGCGGAATCGCTGTCCGGGCTGATGCCGATCTCGCTGCGCAGCGACGCGTCGGCCGGCGGCAACGACGTGGCCGGTTTCCCGGTGCGCGTGCGCTCCGACATCGCCGACCCGATCGAGCGCCTGAAAGCCGTGCACGACGAGGCCAAGACCAGCAAGGCGCAGGCCGAGGCGATGGGCCTCGACCTGCTCAAGAACCTCCTGGACGTGCTGCCGCCGTTCGCGGGGCACACGCTCTTCAACCGCATCATGGTTTCCCGGCTCAACATGACGGTGTCCAACGTGCGTGGCCCCGACGAGGCGATGTACCTCGCGGGCGCCAAGGCGATGTGCATGTACCCAATCAGCATCCCGGTGGACGGATGCGGGCTCAATTTCACGGGCGTCAGCTACAACCGCGTGATGTGGGTCTCGATGGTGTCCTGCCGCAGCATGGTGCCGGACCCGGGCGTGATGCTCGACAGCATGCGTGACTCCTGGGAAGAACTCCTCGCCGCCGCCGACGCCCTGCCGGATCCGGACGCGCCCGTGAATACGAAGGGCAAGGCGAGAGCCAGGACCGGCGCGAAGGCCAGCGCGAAGGCCGGCGTGAAGGCCGGCGTGAAGGCCGGCGCTAAGACGAGCGCCGCCCCGCCGCGCCGTGCCGTTGCTGCCGCTGCACCACGTAAACCACGAGCGAAAGCACGAACACACCGCCGAGCGCCAAAGCCTCGCGCAGGGTGATGGTCCGCACGGCGATCCAGGTGATCGCCGCGCAGGCGAGCACGGGCACGAGCATGCCGCCCGGCATCAGGAACGGCGGCTTCTCCGTCCGCACGTCGCGCACGCGCAGCCGCCACACGGCGACCGCACCAAGCAGGTACACGCCGAACGAGGCGAGGTTCGACAGCACCGCGAGCTGCTGGTAGCTGCTGGTGAGCGAAATCGCGATCGCGAGGACTCCGTAGACCAGGATCGCGACGTGCGGCGTGTGGAAGCGCGGGTGCACGGCCGCGAGGCCGCGCGGCAGGAAGCCGTCGCGCGCGAGCGCGAACAGCGCGCGGGGCCCGGCGAGGATCGAGCCCGTGAGCCAGCCGAACATGGAGACAGAGGCGCCTGCAAGCACCAGCGCCGCGCCCGCGCTGCCAGCGAACGTGCCGGTCGCCGACGCGAGCGGCGCCACCTTGTCGTTGCCGAGAGCCGTGCCGAGGACCCCGAGGCCGACGGCCTGCACGGCGAGGTAGAGCAGCGTCGCGCCGCCGAGCGCCAGCATCGCAGCGCGCGGCACGGTGCGCGTGGGATCCTTGACCTCGCCGCTGGGCATGAGCGCGGTCTCGATGCCGGTGAACGCGAAGATGAGCGTGCCGACCGTCGTCGCAACCTGCCCTGCCGCGGGCAGCGAATCCCAATGCAGGTTGGCAGGCGTCACGAAGAACGCGCCGACCACGACGAAGAAGAGCAGCGGCACCAGCTTCGCTGCCGTGAAGATCTCGATCACGCGCGCTCCCCGGCTCACGCCGCGGATGTTCACCGCCGCGAGCCCCACGACGAACAGGACGACGATCGCCGCCGGCCACGCCGCGCCCGCGAGGCCGAGCAGCCGGGCCACGCTCTCGGCGAGCAGCATGGCGATCGCACCCGCGGCCGAGATCTGCGACACCGCGAGCAGGATGCCGGCGGCGAATCCGAAGAACGGGCCGAGCCCGACCTCGACGTAGGCGTACGGCCCGCCGGTGATCGTGACCCGGCTGCCCGCCTCCGCGAACATCAACACCACGAGCGCCATCACCGCGGCGCAGACGAGGTAGGCGACCGGCGCCGCGCTGCCAAGCGTGGCGACCGCAAACGCCGGGAGCACGAAGATCCCGCTGCCGACCGTGTGGTTGAAGATCGTCGCGGTGAGCTGGCGTACGCCGAGTGCGCGTACCAGCAGGCGATCCGGATCCGCAGCCGAGTCCCGCGCGTCCCCTGGTCGCGTCATGTGCCCCTCCCCCGTCTGCCGCGAGTGTAGTGCAACTCAACCGGTCGCGACGGCGCGCAGCGCGTGCAGCGACAGGCAGGCGAACACGCCGGCCACCACGTCGTCGAACATGATGCCGAAGCCGCCGCCGATGTTCCGGTCGCACCAGCGGATGGGCCACGGCTTCCAGATGTCGAACAGCCGGAACACCGCGAAGCCCGCCAGGATCCACGGCCACGACACGGGAACCATGAACATGGTGATCCAGAACCCGATGAACTCGTCGAACACGATGCCGCCGTGGTCGTGGACGCCGAGGTCGCGCGACACGGCGTCGCACACCCAGACGCCCAGCGCGAACGCCGCGATCACCGTGACCGCGTACAGCCAGTCCGGCAAATGCGCGAGGGCGAGAAAGAGCGGGATGGACACGAGCGTGCCGAAGGTGCCCGGCGCATATCGCGCGAGTCCGCTGCCGAAGCCGAAAGCCAGGCAGTGGCGCCAGTCGGCGAAGACCTTGCGGTTGTTGGCGATGTCGAACATGGCAGCGCGTTCCGGCCCGGTTGATCGAGTCGGGACCTTGCGTCAGGCCGTGGCCGCGCGGCGCAGCGCGCCCGCGCCCGCCAGCACCGACTCGAGTGCCACCAGGCAGCCGGAGAGATCCGCGTCGGACAGCTCCCCCATCACGCTCACCTGGAAATAGCGCGGCGCGAGTGGCGGCTTCGCCCCATAGATGAGAAAGCCGCGCTCGCGCATGGCACGGAAAAACGTTTCGAACCCCATGGGGTCCGGCACGGCGATCGTGAGGATCGAGCAGGCGTCGCCACCCTCGGCGTGACGCAGGAATGGCAGCCCGAGCCGCCGCAGGCCCGCGGCCAGGAATGCCCGCCGCCGGAGGTAGGTCGCGCGGCGCGCCGCGACACCCTGCGCCAGGAGCTCGATGACCGCCCGGTCCAGCGCCACTATGAGCGGCACCGCGGGCGTGAACGGTGTCTGCGAATTCTTCTCGAGCTGCTCGTGGTGGCGCACGAGGTCCAGCGCAAAGCTGCGCGACGCGAACGAGGCGCGCGCCGCCAGCAGCTCGCGGCTCGCCGCCACGATCGCGATGCCCGGCGCCGCGTGCAGGCACTTGCCCGAGGACGTGATGCAGACGTCGATGCCGTCGCGCACGAGGTCGAGGTCCTCGACCCCGGCGCTCGAGGTCGCGTCCACGAAGGTCCGCAGACCGTGCCGCCGCGCCAGTGCGCCCACGGCCGCGACCGGGTTCAGGAGGCCCGAGGAAGTTTCGTGGTGGGTCATTGCGACGGCGGCGAATTCCGCCCCGCGGCACTCGAGCATCGCCGTCTCGAGGCGCGCGAGGTCGATCGGCCGGCCGAACCCGAAGTCGATTGGGATGCAGCGGATGGCGTGAACCCCGAGGATGTCCACGATGCGCGCGCCGAAGGTGCCGTTCACCGGGACGATCACCACCCCGCCGGGCGACACGAGCGAGGCACAGGCAGCCTCGACACCTGCCGTCGCCGGGCCGGTGACGAAGATGACGCTGTGGCCGGCGCCCGCGCCGAGAACGCTGGCGCAGTTGCGCCGCAGGCGGGCGACGATTTCCGAGAACCGCAGGTCGCGGTGCCCGATCCCGCCCTCGGAGAGCGCGGCCCTCACGCCCGGCGAGAGCATGACCGGCCCCGGGCACAGCAGGACCAGTTCCCTCCCGGCAGCGCCCGCGTCGGGGCTCATCGCGCCTTCCCGGCGAGTGCCCGCGTGTAATGCCACGCGGCCGTGCAGCTGAACGCGAGGCCGACGGCCATGCCCGCCGTCGCGACCCGCCCCGCAAGCACGGCGAGCCCCGCGGGGATGTCCACCATGATGGCCACCGCCATGAGCAGCATGGCCCAGTACAGGAAGCCCGTCGCGACCTTTCCCGAATCGTGCGACGGGATCTCGAGGCCGCCCATCGCCGCGTAGCGCCTCACCGTCGCGACCCAGAATTCCCTGCCGAGGAAGATCACCAGGAATACGAAGGGAAATCCGCCCGCGATCACCAGCATCGCGAGCGCGATCCCGGTGGTGTAGCTGTCGGCGGCCTGGTCGAGCATCGCGCCGAGCACGGTCTCCTGCCCCAGCCGGCGCGCGAGGTAACCATCGAGGTAGTCGGTCAGGCAGGCAATCGTGCCGAGCACGACGGTAATCATCGGGTACCCGGCAAAATAGAGGAGCACGGCGACCGTGACGCCCACGATGCGCGCCAGTGACACGAGGTTGGGCAGCGTGGTGAGGTCCGCGCGGCCGATGACCGGCGCATGCGCATCACTGACCCGGCTCGACGACGCTCCTTGCACCACCTATCCGTACCCCGCGATGTCGCCCGCCGGACTGCGGAACGAGTCACCGGATAGTAACGCATCAAATGGCGCTTTTCCCCGGGCCGTGGGCCGAGGAATTTGCGGAAAACGCGACTATCCGGACCGGCCGGGACCCATGGCGGGCGTCGCGCTCGCGAGCCAGCGCGCCTCGGTTTCGATCCTGCCGTCCGCATGCAGCGTGAGCCGGCGGTACCCCGGCGGTCGCGGATCGATGGCGAATTTCGCCGACCGGGGCGCGAACTGCGCGCAGGTCGAAGGTGCCGTCATCACGCGCACGGTCCCGTGCATCTCGTCGCTGGCCTGGTGCACGTGCCCTGCAAGCACGGCCTTGACGTGCCGATGCCGGCCGACGACCTCGAAGAATCCGCTGGCATTGCCGAGCCGGCTGCGATCGAGCCAGGCGCTGCCGATCGGCACCGGCGGGTGGTGCATGGCGAGGACCACCGGCCTGTCCCGGAACGCCGCGAGGTCCGCGTCCAGCCGCTCGAGCCCGGCGTCGGAGATCCAGCCCCGGACCTCGCCGGGCAAGTGCGTGTCGACGGTGACCAGGCCCCAGCCCTGGAACTCCGCCCGGCCGCAGTACCGAAACGCGTCGGAGTCGAGCAGCTCCGCCATGAGGCGCGGGTCGTCGTGGTTCCCCGGCAGGCAGTGCACCGGCACCCCTCGATTCCCGAGCGCGTCGCGCAGCCTGCGGTACGACCCCTCGCCCAGGTCGTCGCTCACGTCGCCCGTGACGACGATCGCGTCCGGTCGCGAGCCGCCGTCGGCGAATACCGCCTCGATCACGCGCGACAGGGAATCCGCCGAGTTGACGCCGTAGATCTCGCCCACCGGATCCGCGTACAGGTGCGTGTCGGTCAGCTGCAGCAGGTGTGTGGGCCGCATGACGCCTCGGTGTTCAGGCAAACGCGACGTAGACGCGCTTGTTGTGCCGGCCCTTGTTTTCGACCCTGGTGACGACGATCGGCCCGATCTCGCTGGTGTTCGCGACGTGGGTGCCGCCGCAGGGCTGCAGGTCCACGCCTGGGATCTCGAGCAGCCGGATCCGTCCTGCGCCGCGAGGCGGCTGAACGGACATGGTGCGAATGAGTTCGGGCTGGCGGTCGAGCTCTTCGTCCGTGATCCAGCTGGACGTGAGATCGTGGCCAGCGGCAATGAGCGCATTGACCGACGCGCTGACGGCCTCCGGGTCGATCTCGTCCTGGGTGTCGAAGTCGAGCCGGCTTTTTTCGGCCGTGATCTGCCCGCCCGTCACTCCGTAACGAAGCACCGAGCCGAGCAGGTGCAGGCAGCTGTGCATCCGCATGTGCGCGTGACGACGGTCCCAGTCGATGACGGCCTCCACCGGGTCGCCCACGGCTGGCGGCGGAAGCTCGCACGCCAGCGGGTGCACGACGCGCCCGCCCTCGCCCTTGCGGGCGGCAAGCACGGGCCACTCGCGGCCGTCGGGCGCCCGCAGCAGGCCCGTGTCGCCGGGCTGCCCGCCTCCCTGCGGGTAGAAGACCGTGCGATCGAGCACGACGCCTTCGGCGAGCACCTCGACCACGCGCGCAGGGCATTGCCGCAGGTAGGCGTCCCGCTGGAACAGGGGCTCGGTGACGACCATCGGCTGCAACCTCCTCGGCCCGCAGTCTACCGGCGTCGGCGCACGGAATCCCGCTCGCCCATCGGCCGGCTTCTCGTGGTGCTACGGGCCGGCTGAGGGCACGGGCCGGTCCATCGCCCCGCTTCCCGTGCTGCACCGGGTCGGGCGTGCGACGTCATCCACGCTCGCGAATACCGACATCTCGCCTGGATGACGTCGCGCACCCGACCCTGCAGCCGACGCGGCAGCTCGGCGTTCCGACTTCTCCGGACGAGCATGTCGGCTTTCGCGAGTCGGGACGAACCGGCGCGTCGAACCGTCATCTCATGCCCGACGCCGAGCATCAGGCCGAACGGCTCCGCGGGCCGGCACTTCCGACCAAGTGGACAGGTCGCACCGTGTCTATATGATC
Organism: uncultured Gammaproteobacteria bacterium; assembly: GCA_963706755.1. Classification (GTDB taxonomy): domain Bacteria; phylum Pseudomonadota; class Gammaproteobacteria; order Steroidobacterales; family Steroidobacteraceae; genus RPQJ01. The sequence continues at coordinate 102,583 of CAVPNH010000010.1, read as the reverse complement.
CGTCCCATCTGACGGGGGAACCGCATGGCAATGACAACGCGGGAATACGCGCACGGCACGATGCGCACGCTTGGAGCCGGGCAGTCGCGAGACATCGGCCGGCTGCACGAGACTGCGTCGCGCGCCCTTGTCGCGCTGGTCGCGGCATGTCTGCTGGGCGGCGCGACCCCGGCCCTCGCGGACGCGCGCCACGACGTCGTGATCCGCGGCGGGACGATCTACGACGGCAGCGGTGGCGCCCCGTACGCGGGCGAAGTCGCGATCGACGGCGACCGCGTGAGCTACGTGGGGCCGGCGCGGGGACTCCGCGGCCGCACGGTGATCGACGCCCGCGGCAAGGCGGTCGCGCCTGGCTTCATCAACATGTTGAGCTGGTCGAACGAGTCGCTGCTGCAGGACGGGCTCGGCCAGAGCGAACTCCGGCAGGGCGTCACGCTCGAAGTGATGGGCGAAGGCGACTCGATGGGCCCGCTCAATGAGCGCATGAAGCGACAGGGTGTCGAGCGCCAGGCCGACATCCACTATCCGGTGGACTGGACCACGCTCGGCGAGTACCTCGCGAAGCTCGAGGCGCGCGGCGTGGCACCCAACGTCGCCTCCTTCGTGGGCGCGACCACGGTACGCGACTACGTGCTCGGCGAGCGCGACGTGCAGCCGACTGCGGCGGAACTCGAGCAGATGCGCGGCCTGGTCCGCCAGGCGATGGAGGAAGGCGCGATGGGCGTCGGCGCCTCGCTCATCTACGCGCCCGCGAGCTACGCGAAGACGCCGGAGCTGATCGCACTCGTGACCGAGGCCGGTCGTTGCGGTGGCATGTACATCACGCACATGCGCAGCGAAGGCGATCGGCTCGTCGAGGCCGTGGCGGAAACGATCGAGATCGCGCGTGCCTCGGGTGCGCCAGCCGAGATCTATCACCTCAAGGCCGGCGGCCGCGCGAACTGGGGCAAGCTCGACCAGGTCATTTCGATGGTGGACGAGGCGCGGCGTCGAGGGCGTGCGCGTGACAGCGGACATGTACACGTACGTCCGTGGCGCCACCGGGCTCGATGCCGCAATGCCGCCCTGGGTGCAGGATGGCGGCCTCGAAGCCTGGATCGAGCGCATGCGCGACCCAGCCGTCAGGGCGCGGGTGATCAAGGAAATGCGTGATCCGTCCCAGGGCTGGGAGAACCTGTATCTCCACGCCGGCGCGGAAGGAACGCTGCTGCTGGCGTTCAAGAACCCGAAGTTGAAGCCACTCACCGGGCGCACGCTGGCATCCGTCGCAAAGGAGCGCGGCGTGTCGCCCGAAGACGCCGCCATCGACCTCGTGATCGAGGACGGCTCGCGCGTCGGCGTCGCCTACACGCTCATGTCCGAGGACAACGTGCGCCGCGAGACCGCACTGCCCTGGATGAGCTTCGGCTCGGACGCCGAGGCCATGGCGCCCGAGGGCGTGTTCCTGATGTCGAACCCGCATCCGCGCGCGTACGGCAACTTCGCGCGCCTGCTCGCGCGCTACGTGCGCGACGAGCACGCGCTCACCCTTGAGGACGCGGTACATCGCCTGAGCGGGCTGCCCGCGCAGAAACCTCTCGCTGGCCGATCGTGGCCTGCTCAAGAAGGGCTACTACGCGGACGTCGTAGTCTTCGACCCGCAGACGATCCAGGACCACGCGACCTTCGAGAAGCCGCACCAGTATTCGACGGGCGTCTCGGAGGTGATCGTCAACGGGCAGCTCGCCATCAAGGACGGCGTGCCGACGGGCGCGAAGCCCGGGCGGTTCGTGCACGGCCGCGGCTGGACCGGGCACGGGGGCGGTGGCTGCAAGGCGTCGAGCCGCGACTGGAGCTGGTAAGCCACGCGGCGACGCGTGCACGAAGTCGCAGGCCGGTCCATCGCCGCGACGCCCGTGAGGTCGCACGCCTGTCCATCGCCCCGTCTTCGCCCGGACTCGCAAAATACCGACATCTCGTCCGGGTGAAGACGGGACGCTGAACCGGCCCCGGCACCGCAGCAACCGCGACACTGGACCGGCATTGCCAGCCGAACATCGGAGCGGTCCTGCCGAGCCAGCCACGCTCGCGAAAGCCGACATGCTCGCCTGAATGACTCGGCACGCCCGACCCAGCCGCTTGCGCGTCGAATGCAGCCCGGCGGCTTGGCGTTCCGGCTTTCCCGGACGAGATGTCGGTATTTTGCGAGTCCGGGAAAGCCGGAACGCCGAGCTGCCCTGACTTCGCGGTTGATCCGGACGGGCACGTCGGTATTCGCGAGTCCGGAGAACCCGGCACGCCGAACCGGCCAATGTGTCCGTTACCCGACGAGCCGCCCGTGCGGCGGACCCGCGCCAAGTGCTAACCTTGCGCCCTTTGGCGGCCGGGCGACGCCGGGCCGCCCGAACGATACCAACGATCATCGGGGACCCCAATGACACGAACGAAGATTGCCCTCTGCGCACTGCTGCTCGGCTTCGCCGCGCAGGCGGGCGCCTACACGGCCGAGGAACTCGCGGCGAAGAACATCGAGGCCAGGGGCGGCACGACCGCGCTCGCTGCGGTCGAGTCCGTGCGACGCAGCGGCCAACTCATGATCTTTGGCGGTCAGCTCACCCTGGGCACGGTCGAGACGCGGCGGCGGCCGGGCTCGATCCGCTCCGAGGCGACGCTGCAGGGCTTGACGCAGGTCGAGTCCTACGACGGCAAGGACGGATGGAAGATCGACCCGTTCCAGGGCCGCAAGGACCCGGAGCGCACCTCCCCCGATGACATCAAGGGCCTGATCGAGGACGCACAGATCGGCGGCCCGCTCGAGGACTACAAGGCGCGCGGCGCGACCCTCGAGTACGCAGGCACCGAGGACATCGACGGGACGGCGGCGCACAAGCTCAAGCTCACGCAGAAAAACGGCGACGTGATGTACGTGTACCTCGACCCGGACCACTTCCTCGAGATCCGCATCGAGAGCCAGCGCATCGTGCGCAGCGTGAAGGAGACGGTGATCACCGACCTCGGCGAGTACGAGAAGGTGTCGGGCGTGTACTGGGCGACGTCGATCACGACCGGGCGCAAGGGGGACCGCGACCCGGCGAAGATCATCTACGAGAAGGTAGAGGTGAACATCCCGCTGGACGCGGCCTACTTCTCCTTCCCCACCTCCGCCAAGAACTGAGGACACGCCATGAAGCGCAACATCATGCTCCTGGCAGCCCTGCTGCCCGTGTCCGCGGCCCTCGCCGGCGCCACCCCCGCCCCGACCATCGACGCGGGCACACTCTCCGGGCTCGGCGTGCGAAACATCGGCTCGGCGGCGATGAGCGGCCGCATCGCGTCCATCGACGCCATCAACATGCCGAACGGCAAGCTGACGCTCTACGTCGGCGCGGCCAGCGGCGGCGTGTGGAAATCCCAGGACGGCGGCACGACTTTCGAGCCCGTGTTCGACCACGAGACGGTGCAATCCATCGGCGCGGTGACCATCGATCCGCGCAACCCTGAGACCGTCTGGGTCGGAACCGGCGAGGCCTGGACGCGCAACAGCACGTCCATCGGCGACGGCATCTACAAGACGACCGACGGCGGCAACACCTGGACCAACCTCGGGCTCCGCGAGTCCGAGCGCATCGTCGACGTGAGCATCGACCCGCGCGACAGCAACGTCGTCTATGCCTGCGTCACCGGGCGCCTGTGGAGCGACTCCGCCGAGCGCGGCGTCTACAAGACGACCGACGGCGGCGCCACCTGGCAGCAGGTGCTGAAGGGAGCGAACCTGTCCACGGGCTGCGCGAACCTGAGCATCGACCAGGGCAATCCCGACGTCGTCTTTGCGTCGCTCTGGGACTTCCGGCGCAAGGGCTGGACCTTCCGTTCGGGCGGCGAGACGCCCACATCAAAGTCGGCGAGCGCCCTCATGGTGTCGCGCGACGCCGGGCGCAGCTGGACGGAGATCACGCCCGAGGCGAACCCCGGCTTCGCGAAGAAGCCCTACGGCCGCATCGCCGTCAGCGTGGCGCCGAGCGACTCGAAGCGCATCTATGCCTTCGTCGAATCGACAGCCAGCGCGCTCTACGTGAGCTCCGATGGTGGCAAGACCTGGGAGGCGCGCGACAAGAGCCAGTGGATGGTGTGGCGCCCGTTCTACTTCGCGCAGATGACCGTGGATCCCACGAACCCCGACCGCGTCTTCAAGTGCGACGGCATGCTCATCCTCTCCGAGGACGGGGGCAAGAGCTTCGCCGGCGTCGGCGGCTTCAACGGCGCGCACGGCGACCTGCACGACGTCTGGGTCAACCCGAAGAATCCGAAGCAGGTGATCAACGGCGACGACGGCGGCATCTGGTACTCTGACGACGGCGGCAGCCGCTGGCGGAAGGGCGAGAACCTGCCGATCTCCCAGTTCTACCACGTGAGCGTCGACGACCAGGACCCGTACAAGGTCTACGGCGGCCTGCAGGACAACTCGAGCTGGGTCGGAGACAGCGCCTACCCGGGCGGCATCACGAACAGCCGCTGGGAGAACATGTACGGCGGCGACGGCTTCTGGATGTTCAGCGACCCGGCCGACCCCGATTACCTGTACGCAGAGGCGCAGGGCGGCTTCGTCGGGCGGGTCAACCGCTACACGCACGAGGTTCGAGCCATCCAGCCGCTGGCGGGCCCGAACGAGAAGCTGCGCTTCAACTGGAACACGCCGCTGCACCTTTCGCCGCACGAGAAGGGCACGCTCTACATGGGCGCGCAGTTCCTGTTCCGCACGCGCGACCACGGACAGAGCTGGGATCGCATCTCGCCGGACCTCACGACCAACGATCCGGAGAAGCAGAAGCAGGAGCAGTCCGGCGGCGTGACCGTGGACAACTCCGCCGCGGAGATGCACACCACGATCTACTCGATCAGCGAGTCGCCCAGGGCGGCCGGCACGATCTGGGTGGGCACCGACGACGGCAACGTGCAGGTCACCCGCGACGGCGGGAAGAACTGGACCAATACCGTCGGCGCGCTGCAGGCGGGCAAGGACGCGCTCCCGAAGGCGTCGTGGGTCAGCTGGGTCGAGGCGAGCCGACACGATGCAGCCACGGCGTACGCGACCTTCGACCGCCACACCTTCGGCGACTTCACGCCCTACCTGTACGTGACCCACGACTACGGCAAGACCTGGAAGCCGCTCGTGACAGCGAAGAATGCCAAGGGCGTGCGCGGCTACGCGCATGTGATCAAGGAGGACACGCAGCAGTCGAGCCTGCTGTTCCTCGGCACGGAATTCGGCCTCTGGGTGTCGCTCGACGGCGGCGAGAACTGGGCGCAGTTCCAGGCCGACGACTTCCCGGCCGTCGCGGTGCGCGACATCGCCATCCAGCCGCGGGAGAACGACCTCGTGCTCGGCACACACGGCCGCGGCATCTGGATCGTCGACGACATCACGCCGCTGCGCGGGCTCACGCCCGAGGTGCTGGCGAGCGAGGCGACCTTCGTGACCGGCAGGGCGCCGCAGCAGCGCATCAGTGCCCAGGGAGGCTGGGCGAACGGCGCGGCCGTGTTCGTGGGCGACAATCCCACGGAGGGCGCGGTCATCAACTACTACCAGAAGTCGCGCCACCTGTTCGGCAAGCTCAAGATCGAGGTGCTGGATGCGGACGGCAAGGTCGTGGACGAGCTGCCGGCCAGCCCCCGACGCGGCTTGAACCGCGTCGTGTGGTCCATGCGCGAGAAGGCGCCGCGTGTGCCGCCGGCGGTGCAGCTGGCCTTCGCGGGCGCGCAGGGTCCGCGGGTGCTGCCCGGCACCTATACCGTGCGCATGACCAAGGGCGGCGTGGTCTACGAGTCGAAATTCGACGTCGTGCTCGACCGTCGCGCGACCTACACGCTCGCCGACCGCAAGGCGCAGTACGACGCCGCCATGCGGGTGCGCAGCCTGTTCGGCGCCGAAAGCGCGCTCATGGACCGCATCCTTGCGCTGCGCGGCGCGCTTGCCGAGCGAGAGGCCGCCGCAGGCAGCGAGGCGCTCAAGAAGCAGATCACCACCATGGATGAGAAGGTCGACGCCGTGCGCAAGCGCATCGTCGCCACGACCGAGGGCGGCGCCATCACCGGCGAGGAACGCCTGCGGGAGCACACCGACACGCTCTACGGCGCAATCCTGAGCTACGACGGCGCACCGACCGCCTACCAGGTCGAGCGCATCGGGGTACTCGAGGGCGACCTCGCCAGCATCAACGCCGAGTTCAACGCACTGCTGGAGAAGGACCTGCCGGCGCTCAACAAGTCGCTCAAGTCCGGCGGCCTGCCCGAGGTCGAGGCCCCGCCCGTGACGGCGGCGGTCGCGGACTCGGGCCTGCGCTCGGCCGGACCGCGTGGCGGCGACGCCGACGAGGCCGGCGTCTACCGGAGCCTGCCGACGTCGATGGTGGTCTTCCACTGATCGCGCACGTGACTGGCTCGCGGCCTCGCTGCCCAGCGGGGCCGTGGGCCGGCCATCGGCGCGTTACCGGTGACGTCGTAGGCCGGACCATCGCCCCGTTTTCGCCCGGACTCGCAAAATACCGACATCTCGTCCGGGCGAAAACGGGACACTGGTCCGGCCTGGACACTGGAGTGGCTCAGCCACCACAGCGTCGATTGCAGCCTGTCGGTTCGACGTGCCGGGTTCTCCGGACGAGATATCGGCATTTTGCGAGTCCGGAGAACCCGGCACGTCGAACCGGCTCGGCCCCCCCAGCTCGCCGGACAAGGCGCGGCCCTACAACTGGCCCGCGACGTACGCCGAAATGTAGGTGCCCCAGCCCGCCGACGGCGGCTCGACCAGTTCGCGCGACCTCGCGAAGTCCGCCTCGAAGAGTTCCTGCCGCAGCCGTCCCGCGAACACCGGATCCGAGGTCGCGACGTTGGTCTCGCGATTCACCCGCAGGCTCAGCTTGTCGAAGTTCGCCGAGCCAACGCAGGCCCACCCGTCGTACAAGCGCCGCCTTGACGTGCGTCATGCCGGGGTAGACGTAGACGCGTACGCCGCGCTTCACGAGCGCACGCGCCGCCAGCAGGTTGGCGCTGTTCATGAAGCGCGAGTCCCCGCTGGCCGGCAGGACCACGCGCACGTCGACGCCACGGCCGCGCGCCGCGATCAGCTCGTTCACGAGCTTGTCGTCGGAGACGTAGGGCTGCTCGACCCAGATCTCACGCTCCGCGCGCTGCATCGCCGCGAGCTGGGCGCGCAGCACCTGCGGATCGAGCGTGCGCGTGTAGAGCGGACGCAGCTCCACGTATCGCTCCCCGGGCGGCGGCCCTTTGAACCGGTCCTTCGACGCCGAGCGCCTGCAGGTACGCGAGGTCGCCGCCCAGGCCCGCGTACGCCCACGCGACGTCGAAGTCGCGCTGCAGCCGGCCGACGATCGGGCCCGGTGAGCGCGACCATCATGTCGTGCCACTCGTGCCGGTATTCGTGCCCGATGTTCATGCCGCCGAGGTAGGCGAGGCGATCGTCCACGATGATCGTCTTGGTGTGGTCGGACATGAGCCAGGTGTTCGGCGTCTCCCGCACCTCGACCTTCGAGCCGGCCCGCAGGTAGTGGGCGATCGAGACCGGCGGCCCGGTGGCAGCGCCCGCCGGCGCGCCCTGCCCCGCGCCAAGCGTGCCGAGCGCGTCGATCAGGACCCGCACGCGGACCTCGGCCGAGCGACGCTTGATCAGGTCAGCGATGCGCAACGCATAGTCGTCGTTGTCGAAGATGAAGAGCCGTATCGACACGGACTTGCGGGCGTCCTGCAACGCCTGCACCAGGCCGGTGAAGAACGCTTCCCCGTCGATCAGCGGCGCGATGGCGCCGGGGTACCGCCGCGGGAGATCCATGTCGTCGAGTTCCCGTTCCCAGGCATCGAGGTCCATGCCGGGCCGCGACACGACCGGAGGCGGTGTGCCGCCCGGGGCGCGCAGCGGAGGCGCGATCGTCGCGACCGTCTGCGATGCCAGCCACGCGAGGCGCAGCGCGGAGCTCACGGGTCGCGTCAGTATGCCGAGCGCCTGCCCACGCAGGATCAGCGTGTCAGGCACGCGCACGATCGTGTGCATCAGGTTGTCGAGGTTGCTGCCCTGCGCATCGGCCGGCGCGGCGATGAGCACGGATTGCCGGCGCGCGAGATCGAAGAAGACGAACGAGAGGTTGCCCTCACCGCCGCCGGCCTGGAACAACAGCAGGTCCTGGTCCGGAAACCGCCGGTGCAGCAACTCGTCGGCGTGCGCCGCGAACTCGTCTTCGCTGACCGCGCGGGTCACATGCCGCTCGGTCGGCTTGTCTTCGTGACGGTGGACGCGCAGTTCCCCGTCCGGCGTCCGGTAGAACACGATCCCTTCGCCCTGCACCAGCGTGAGCGCGGCCTCGTTCGCGCCGGACGGTGCGAGTTCCGTCATCACCTGCCGGACGACTTCGTTCCACTCGTCGCGCCCCTGCAGCGGCAGCGTCCGCGAGGGCGCTCGCGTTGCTTCCTGCAGTTCATCGTCGTCCAGGAGCTCGAGACGCGCGGTGCGATAGCCGTGACCGTTGTCGGCGACGTCCTCCACCACCGGCCAGCGGGCCACGAGCGCAGCCTCGCGCGAAGCGCCGCTGAGGCGCAGCACCAGTGCTCCGTCGCTGTAGGTGGCGGTGATCGCAGGAGATGCGACCGCAGCAACCGCAGCGGCTTGCTCCGGGTCCGGCCCGGCGCGTGCCGCCGGCGCGCTGGCCGCGCCGAATCCCGCCATCGCAACGGCGAGCGCCCATGGGAGGCCCGGAGAGAGTGACCGCGGCATCGGATGCACGACCTCTGCCCCGGAGTCTGCGCAGTCGCCTGCCGGCTGCGCAAGCTGGAATTCCGACGGGTGCCCGGCCGCACGACAAGGCACTGCCGCGGGCCGGTCCATCGCCTGGCTCCATGTGGCTGCGGACCGGTCCATCGCCCCGTGCCATCCGGACTCGCGAAAGCCGACATGCTCGGCCGGATGGCACGGGACACTGGCCCGGCGCAGCCACCGACGCGTCGACTGCAGCCCATCGAGCCGGCGTGCCGGCTTCTCCGGGCGAACATGTCGGTTTTCGTGAGCCCGGGGAAGCCGGCAGGGCGGCTCGTTGCGCGACCGACACCGCTCGGCGATGATCGCGCCGATGCAGCCACAGGAAACGGTCGCCGAATTCACCTTCAAGGCCGTGGCCATCGGCGTCGTCCTCGGCATCGTATTCGGCGCGGCGAACGCCTACCTCGGCCTGCGCGTCGGCATGACGGTCTCCGCTTCGATTCCTGCGGCGGTGATGACGGTGGCCGCGTTCCGAGTGCTGCGCACGAAGGGCACCATCCTCGAGGCCAATCTCTCGCAGACGGTCGCCTCGGCCTCCACCGCGCTCGCGACCGGGACCATCTTCACCATCCCGGCGCTCTTCCTGTGGGGCGCCATCCCGCCATACACGCAGGTCGTCGCGCTCGCGTTCCTCGGCGGCCTGCTCGGGCTCTCGGCGATGATCCCGCTCAGGCGGCTGTTGATCGTGAATGCGCACGGCGAGCTGCCTTACCCGGAAGGCACGGCCTGCGCCGAGGTGCTGCGTGCCACCAGCTCGGAGACCACCGGCGCCGCGAGCGGCAGCGTGTGGATCTTCCGCGGGATGGCGCTCGGTGCCGCCGTCAAGCTGCTGATCTCGCTCGCTTACCTCATCCCCGGCGAACTGCACACGATGCTGCCGGTGCTGCCGAAGGCCGAACTCGCGCTGGAAGTCGCGCCCGCGCTGCTCGGCGTCGGCTACATCCTGGGTTATCGCCAGTCGGCGGTGTGCGTTTCCGGTGCCTTGATCTCCGCAATCGTGATCACGCCGCTGATCGCGTGGCTCGGCGCCCACGTGACGACGCCGATCTACCCGGAGACCACGCGGCTCATCTCGCAGATGGACGCGGGCGACATCTGGTCACGCTACGTGCGCTACATCGGGGCCGGCGCCGTCGCCACCGCGGGCATCCTCACGGTGCTGCGCGGCCTGCCGACCATGGCGGGCGCGTTCATGGCCGTGGCCCGGGGCATGCGCGGCAGCGCAGGCGCGCGGCTGCGGCGCGGCACCGAGCGCACCGATCGCGACCTGCCGGGTTCATTCGTGCTCGGCGGCATCGCAACGGTCGTGCTCGCGGCGGGCCTCATTCCGGGCGTCTTCGCCGGCGACATGACTGCGATCCAGCGCGCCGTGCTTGCGGCCGGTGTCGGATTCTTCGGTGTCCTCTTCGTCGCGGTGGCCGCACGCATCGTCGGCATCGTCGGCGTGTCCTCGCAGCCGACCTCGGGCATCACGCTCGTGACGCTGCTCGGCACGGCCTCGGTGTTCGCGGCGGCGGGCTGGGTGGATTCAAGCGCACGGGCTGGCGTGCTCACGGTGGGCACGATCGTCGCGATCGCGGCGAGCAAGGCCGGCGACATTTCGCAGGACCTGAAGACCGGCTGGCTGGTCGGCGCGACACCGGCGCGGCAGCAGCTCGGGCAGCTCATCGGCGCGGCCTTCGCCTGCTGGGCCGTTGCGGCGACGGTGCTGCTGCTCGGCCACGCCTACGAATTCGGCTCGCACGAGATTCCCGCCCCGCAAGCCACGCTGATGAAGACCATCATCGAGGGCGTGCTGTCGGGCGCGCTGCCCTGGGACCTCGTGCTCACGGGCGCGGGCCTGTCGCTCGGCGCGATGCTCTGCGGAGTGTCGGGCCTCGCCTTCGCGATCGGCGTGTACCTGCCGCTGGCCACGATGGCGCCGCTCTACGTGGGCGGTTGCGTGCGCGCGCTCACTGAACGCAATCGCGGCCCGATTCCCGCGGGCATGAGCGACCCGGGCATCCTCGCCGCCTCCGGCCTCGTCGCGGGAGAAGGCCTCGCGGGCGTGGCGGTCGCCGGGCTGGTCGCGGCGGGTATTGCACCCAGGTCGATGGACCCGCGGCTCGGCGGCCTCACGGGCGAGGCGATCGCGCTCCTGGTTGCGCTCGCGGTGTGCTTCTTCCTGCTGCGCGGCGGGCGCGCCGTCGCCAGGCGCGAAGGCTAGCGCCGGCGGCGGCGTCTCAACGTATGACGGCTCGCCTGTAGGAGCGCCGCGCGACGCCCGCAACCGAGACGGGCGTCAGGGGCATGCCGACGACGTCGATGAACACCGAGACTTCGGCACCACTGGCCGGCAGGTCACCCTTCAGCACCTTGACCGTATAAGTAAGGTCGTTGCCGGAAAGCGCCGGGGCCTGCAACTCCACCACCACCTGCCGGAGCGAATCGCCTTCCAGGATGGAGACGTCCGCATTGGGCGGGTCGGACAGGAAGCTGTCCTTGCCCGTGCTCCAGAACGGCACGAACGCCGTAGTCTTCATGTTGCCGGCGATCCGGTCCGGTCGATCCGAGAAGAACAGCGTCACAGGACTGACGTCGTGCAGAGTCAGCTTGCTGGTCGCGTGGTCGAAGCTCATGCCACGCGCGGTCTGCACGAACAGGAAGTCGGCCTGCTTCGTCGTCGCCGCAGCGTCTGCCATGGCGAGTTGGAGCGGCGCAGCCAGGGCCATCAGTGCGGCAGCTGCGATAAGAATGCGTCTTGTCGTCATGGCATCTACTCCGTAGGCGTCTGTATGCGGATAATACAGGCGAGGGAGCCCCCAGCGGCAAGGCCAGTCACCCCATGAAGAAATCCAGGGCGACTCCCATGACAGCGGCGTCTAGTGCCCGAACCCCGGCGCCCGGTACGTCTCGCGTCCGCCCATCACCGTGAGCAGGACTTTCGCGTCGAGCAGTCGCTCCGGCGGCAGCGCGAGTATGTCCGCGGACAGCACCACGAAGTCCGCGTACTTGCCGGCAGTGATCGTGCCCTTCTGCGACTCGTCGAAGCTCGCGTAGGCGGCGTCCTGCGTGTAGTGCGTGAGCGCCGCTTCGACGCCGATGCGGTTCTGCGGATACCAGCCGCCGGCGGGCGTGCCTTGCCGCGTCTGCCGCGTGACCGCGACGTAGATGCCGAGGATCGGGTCCATCGGGTAGACCGGGTAGTCGCTGCCGAAGGCCTGCACCGCGCCCGCGTCGTCGAACAGCTTGAATGCGTCCGCGTGCGAGGCGCGTCCGGGTCCGAGCAGCGGCTCGTAGTTCGCGAGCGTGTTGGCGTCCGGCGTGGCAAATGCCGCCTGCGTGGAGGCTATGACGCCGAGCTCGCGGAACCGCGGCAGGTCGGCGAGCGACGGCACCTCGATGTGCTCGACGCGGTGACGGCGCCCCGTCGTGCCATTCACCTTCGCCGCGTACTCGTAGGCGTCGAGCGACATGCGGATCGCGCAGTCGCCGATGGCGTGGATCTCCACCTGGATGCCCGCGCGATCGTACTTCGCGACCGTGGAATTGAGATCCTCCTGCGACATGAAGGGCTCGCCGTTCCCACCGCCCACGTAGGGCTCGAGCATGCAGGCAGTCTTCGCATCCACCGTGCCGTCGAGCATGCCCTTCGCAACGCCGTATGAAAGGAGCGTGCCGCGCGCGTCCTCGTTCATCATCACGTAGCTCGCGAGCTGTTCGGGCGTTGCGCCCTTCTCGAAGGGCACGGCCGCGCGGTAGCGAACCTTGAGCGCGCCTTCCTTGATTGCGCGCAGGACCGCAGAACGCTCGTTGCCGGTCAGGCCGCCCTCGCTCGCGTTCTGCAGAGAAGTGAGACCGACGCGCGACGCGTTCTCCATTTCATCGAGCAGCAGCGCGTACGTGTCCTCGGCCGTCATGGGCGGCAGCAGCTTCGAAACCAGGCTCACCGCGGCTTCCTTGAGCAGGCCAGACGGCTCGCCGTCGGACTCGTGCTCGATCCGCCCGTCCTCCGGATTCGGCGTGTCGCGCGCGATGCCGGCGAGCACAAGCGCCCGCGAGTTCGCGAGCCCCTGGTGCCCGTCGCGGTCTCGGATCAGCACCGGCCGGTCGGGGAAGATGGCGTCGAGGTAGCGCTTGTCGGCGGTGTTGCCCGGGAAATCGCCCGGCGTCCAGCCGCGACCCATCACCCAGCTGCCCGGCGGAAACCGTTTCGCGTATTCGACCAGCCGCTGCTGGATGACGGCGACCGATCCCGCGTCGTCGAGGCGCGCCGTGCGGCGCGCCGGCAGGTGCCAGTGCGCGTCGTTGAAGCCAGCTACTACCCGCCGTCCTCCGAGGTCGGTCGAAACCGTGCCCGGACCAGCCAGTGCGCGCACCTCTGCGTCGGACCCGACCGCCACGATGCGGTCGCCCTTCACCGCGAACGCGGCCGCGGCTGGTACGGACGGGTCACCCGTCCAGACCTTCGCGCCGTAGTAGATGTGATCTGGAACATCCGCGGCGCGGGCTGGGGCGGTTGCCAGGGTCGCGGCCAGCAGGGTAGCGACGACGGCGAAAATCTTGCGGTTCACTGGCTGTCCCCGGGATTCCTGAAATGAGTGGCGAATTATTACCGCATTGTGACCGCGCGGGCTTGCCACGCAGCGCACCATCCCGCCGCGGCGCCACCGGGTGCACGCGGGCGGGGCGGCACGCCGCAGCACTGACTGGCCCGACTTTCTCGTTGCGGAGACCGGATCGCGGAGGATAGGATTGCGGCAGCGGCTGGCGTGCTCGTGATCCAAGACGCCAAGCCGACACCTGTAAGTCAAATTCTGGAGTCACACCATGTCGAGACTCAGGACCTCCCTGTTCATCGCGGCGTCCGTCGTCGTCGGTGGCGCGCCGCCCGCCGTGCTTGCACAGCAGGTCACCGGCACGCTGGGCGCGCCGAGCGCGACCACGACCGTCAGTCCCGCGCAACTCCCGGCCCCCGACCCGAAGTTCGGCGGCGTGATCAAGGATGGCGCACTGCAGTCGAAGGCCTGGTGGGCCCCGCGCATCGTGCCGCCCAAGGGCGCGCCCAACGTTCTGCTCATCATTACCGATGACGCCGGATTCGGAGTGCCGAGCACCTTCGGCGGCGTCATCCCGACACCCACGATGGACCGCATCGCGAGCGAGGGCCTGCGCTACAACCGCATGTTCTCCACCGCGCTCTGCTCGCCGACGCGCGCCGCGCTCATTACCGGGCGGAATCATCACTCCGCAGGCTTCGGCGTGGTCTCGGAGCAGTCGACCGGCTTCCCGGGATACAACAGCATCATCCCCAAGGACAAGGCCACCATCGGCCGCATGCTGCTCGACAACGGCTATGCGACGGCGTGGTTCGGCAAGGATCACAACACGCCTTCGTTCGCGGCCAGCCAGGTCGGACCGTTCGACCAGTGGCCGACCGGCATGGGCTTCGAGTACTTCTACGGCTTCGTCGGCGGCGACGCGAACCAGTGGCAGCCGAACCTGTTCCGCAACACGACCCAGATCTATCCGTTCGAGGGCAAGCCCGGCTGGAACCTCGTCACCGGCATGGCGGACGACGCCATCGACTATATGACGCGCATCCACCAGATCGACCCGTCCAAGCCGATCTTCATCAAGTACGCGCCCGGCGCCACGCACGCCCCGCATCACCCGACCAAGGAGTGGGTGGACAAGATCCACGCGATGCACCTCTTCGACGACGGATACGAGAAGCTGCGCGAGCGCATCTTCGAGAACCAGAAGAAGCTCGGCGTGGTCCCGATGGACGCGAAGCTCACACCCTGGCCGAGTGACTTGCTGAAGCCGTGGGACCAGCTCTCGGCCGACGAGAAGAAGCTGTTCATCAGGCAGGTCGAGGTGTTCGCCGCCTACGCAGCCTACAGCGACTACGAGATCGGGCGCGTGATCGAGGCCTTCGATGACATCGGCAAGCTCGACAACACGCTCGTCATCTACATCAACGGCGACAACGGCACCAGCGCCGAGGGCGGGCCTCTGGGCACGCCGAACGAGGTCGCGTGGTTCAACGGCGTCAACGAGTTACCCGCCGAGGTGCAGCTGAAGTTCTACGACGTCTGGGGCACGGAGCAGACCTACAACCACATGTCGGCCGGCTGGTCGTGGGCCTTCGACACGCCGTTCGACTGGTTCAAGCAGAATGCGTCCAGGCTGGGCGGCGTGAACCAGAACATGGTCGTGTCGTGGCCGGCGCGCATCAAGGACAAGGGCGGGCTGCGCCAGCAGTTCGTGCATGTCATAGACGTCGTGCCGACCATCCTCGAGGCCGCCGGCATCCATGCGCCCCAGATGGTGGACGGCATCAAGCAGGCCCCCATCGAGGGCACGAGCTTCGCCTACACCTTCGATGCGAAGAATGCCAAGGCGCCGTCCCGCCACCGCACCCAGTATTTCGAGATGATGGGCCAGTACGCGCTCTATCACGACGGCTGGCTCCTCAGCACCAAGGTGAACCGCGCGCCGTGGCAGGCTTTCGGCGCAGCGAACCCCGACCCGCTGAACAAGCAGGTGCTCCAGCTCTACGACCTGAACAGGGACTTCACTCAGACTGACGACATCGCCGCGAAGAACCCACAGAGGGTCAAGGAGATGAAGGACTTGTTCATCGCCGAGGCGAAGAAGTACCAGGTCTTCCCGATGGACGCCTCGGTGGCGGCCCGCATCGTCGCGCCGCGGCCGAACATCACGGCCGGGCGCACGGAGTTCGTCTACACGCGGCCGATGGTCGGCCTGCCGCAGGGCGACTCGCCGATGATCCTGAACAGCTCCTACACCATCACCGCCGACATCGAGGTACCGCAGCAAGGCGCCGAGGGCATGATCCTGACCTCGGGCGGGCGTTTCGCCGGCTACGGCTTCTACCTGCTCAAGGGCAAGCCGGTATTCCTGTGGAACCTGGTCGACCTGAAGCGCGTGAAGTGGGAGGGTCCGGACGCTCTCGCGCCTGGTAAACACACAGTCGCGTTCGACTTCAAGTACGACGGCCTGGGCATCGGGACGCTCGCGTTCAACAACATGAGCGGCCTCGGTCGGCCGGGCACGGGCACGCTGATCGTCGACGGCAAGCCGGTGCAGACGATCACGATGGACCACACGCTGCCGATGATCCTGCAGTGGGACGAGAGCTTCGACATCGGGTCGGACACGCTCACCGGCGTGAACGACGCCGACTACCAGCCGCCGTTCGCACTGACCGCCAAGCTCGACAAGCTGACGATCAAGGTCGACCGGCCGAAGCTGTCGCCCGAGGACATCAAGAAGCTCGAGGCGGCCATGCAGGCACAGGCAGCGAGCCAGTAAGCCGATTCGTCCGCGGGCAGGCCCGCGGAACTGAACGAAGGGGGCGGCATTGCCGCCCCCTTTCTTTCTCGGGGGGGCCGGTGCGTCCTGGACAAGGCTTCGGGGAGAAGGCCCTCATGATTTCCTGGGATGAGCGATACGGCACGGCGGACTACTTCTACGGCACCGAACCGAACGACTTCCTGCGCGGGCACTGTTCAGAGATCCGCCCTGGTGGCGACGTGCTGTGCCTCGCCGAGGGCGAAGGTCGAAATGCGGTCTTTCTGGCCCAGCAGGGCTTCGTTCCGGTCGCGGTCGACCAGTCCGCCGTCGGGCTCGGCAAGGCGGCACAACTCGCTGCGGCCAGTGGCGTACGGATCGAGACGGTCGTCGCCGACCTCGCCGAATACCGGGTCGAACCGGAGCGGTGGGACGGCATCGTGTCGATCTGGTGCCACCTGCCCAGCGCGCTGCGCGCCGCGGTTCATCGGCAGGTGGTCGCGGGCCTGAAGATCGGGGGAGTGTTCCTGCTCGAGGCGTACACGCCCGCCCAACTGGCCTACGGCACCGGCGGCCCGAAGGACACGGACCTGTTGCCCACGCTGGCCGGCCTGCGCGAAGAACTGGTGGGACTCGAGTTCGTCCACGCGGCAGAACTGGAGCGCGTGATTCACGAGGGTCCAGGCCATGCCGGCCCGAGCGCAGTTGTGCAGGTCGTCGCCCGGCGTCCTACTTGAGCTTGTTCAACTTGCGGGCCATCTTCGCGGCGGCCGGCGTGGCATGTGCGAAGAAGCGCTTCAGGCCCGGACAGAGATAGTTGAGCCCCGGCTCGCCGTCGGGCGTCCTGCAGGAACCGGTTCTTCGGGCATTCGCCCCAGCAATCCGAGAGGAATTCGCACTGCCGGCAGTACGCGGGAAGGTTCTCGGACTTCGCGTACCCGAATCGCACCTGCTCGGGCGAGAACACCATGTCGCCCAGCGAGCGCTCGCGCACGTTGCCGAGCCGATACTCGGGATACACGTAGTGGTCGCAGGAGTAGGCGCTGCCGTCGTGCTCGAGCGCCACGCCCTTGCCGCAGAACTCACCGTGCACGCAGATCTGCGACGGCTGGCCCATGTGCTGCACCACCAGCGTCTCGCAGAAGTTGACCAGCACCTTGCCGACGTCGCGCGCCAGCCACTCGTCCCACACCTTCGACAGGAAGTAACCGTATTCCTCTGCGTCCACCGACCAGGGCGTGACCACGGACTCGGGATGGTCGGGACTCGTCCGGGGATCGCCGATCGCGACCGTGCGCTCGGGATTCCAGCGCTGCGGCGCGGTGGTCTCGAACTCCCGCGGCTCGACGATCGGGATGAACTGCAGGTAGGTTGAAGCGAGCTCGCGGCGCAGGAAGCGGTAGACGTCGAGCGGTCTCGAGGCGTTGAACCGGCTCACGCAGGTGAGCGTGTTGTAGCGCACGCCGAAGCGCCGCAGCGTCGCTGCGGCGTCGCAGACGCGGTCGAAGGTGGGCTCGCCCTTCTTCGTGATCCGGTAGTGATCGTGCACGTCCTTCGGGCCGTCGATGGAGAGGCCCACCAGGAACGAGTGCTCCTTCAGGAACCGCGCCCAGTCCTCGTCGAGCAGCGTGCCGTTCGTCTGCAGGTCGTTCTCGATGCGCTGGCCCGGCTTCGCGTACTTCTTCTGCAGGGCGACGGCCTTGCGGAAGAAATCGAGGCCCATGAGCGTCGGCTCCCCGCCCTGCCAGGAGAACACGACCTCCTCGGCCGTGACGCTCGCGATGTAGTCCGCGACGAAGCGCTCGAGCACGTCGTCGTGCATGTGCCCGCCGCCGGGTCCACCGGACAGTTCCTGCTTGCTCAGGTAGAAGCAGTAGGTGCAGTCGAGGTTGCAGGCCGACCCGGCCGGCTTCGCCATGACGTGGAAGCGACGCACCGCGCGCTCCCCCAGCCACTGGGGCGCGCTGTAGCGGTCTAAGGTCGTGCTGGAAGAAATGTTGCCCCCGCCGGGGCGCAGGCCGGGCTCGGGATCGCGATCCCGAGCCCGGTCACAGGCTTGATCAGAAGTGGAAGGAGACGCCGAACGCCGGGCCGTTGAAGTACAGGTCCTGGACCAGGTCCTTGGACGAGAACTCGTAGTCCGCGTAGCGCCACACGGCGACCAGGTCGCCCCAGCCGTATGAGTAGCCAACCCCGAGCATGCCCAGCCAGGTGAGGTCGCTGTCGCCCGTGCCGATGTCGACGTAGTACGGCATGAACCACTTCTTCTCAGCGCCGAACGTGGCGCGGCCCTTGACGCCGACGACTCCGTCCCAAAAGGTATCGCTCACTTCGCTCTTGCCGTCGCGACTGATCGGCGGGTCGGTAACATCACTGCTCAGGCTCCACTTCAGGTCCTCGGCGAGGTTCAGCATGCGCGCCCCCGCGATGAGGTCCATCACATAGTCAGGCTTGTCCACCACCCGGTAGGATCCAACCGTCGTCCAGAGCCAGCCCGTGACGCCGAGGTCGACCTTGGCCGTGATGTCGGCCGGCAGGGTAATGCCTCCGACCGTGAGGTCGCGCGACCGCTTCTTGGATGCGCTGAGGTCCAGGTAGTTGACGTCGGTGGCCAGCCCCCAGCGACCCTTCTGCGCACTCATGGCTCCCATGAAGGCAAAATTGAGCGCGTCGAGGATGTCGCTGGCGGTCACCTCGACCGAGGACTCCCCGTCGCTGGGAGGAGGAAACGCCGTCGTGCCCCCCATGTCGGGCAGCCAGGCGTAAATCGTCGCGTTGAACTGCCACTCGTCCGGCGTTTCGGCGCGGGACGCGGTGGGTGCGACGGCGGCCAATGAGGCGATGGCGGCCAGGGTGCAGGCCGGGATCGTCCGAATCTTCATGAGCTTCTCCTAAAGGGTGCGCGCCCGCGGGCGCTGGCCGAAGATGGCCGATGATCGAGGGGTGGCGGCAATGATGCCGCAGAACCGCGGCCAAGTGAAAGCCTGATTAGCGCCGCATCAGCGTGCTCTTGCCGAACAGCGAGCCGATCAGGTCCACGGCCACCTGTGCCGTGCGGTTGCGCACGTCGAGCGCAGGGTTCAACTCCATCACATCCAGCGAGGCGAGGAGCCCGGTGTCCGCGATCATTTCCATGCAGAGCTGCGCCTCGCGATACGAAGGCCCGCCCGGCACGGTGGTGAGCACGCCCGGCGCGATTTCCGGGTCCAGGAAGTCGACGTCGAAGCTCACGTGCAGGTGCGTGTCGCCGTCGAGTTCGAGAAGCGCCTGCTCGAGCGTGTGGCGCATGCCGATCTCGTCGATGTAGCGCATGTCGAACACCTCGAGCCCGACCTCGTGCACGAAGCGCTTCTCCCCCTGGTCCACGCTGCGGATGCCGATCTGCCGGATCGCGCCGGGGCTCATGGCGGGCACGGCGCCGCCGATACCGGTGAGTTCCGGGGGTCCGTAGCCGCACAGGCAGGCGACCGGCATGCCGTGCAGGTTGCCGCTCGGGGTCAGCTCGCGCGTGTTGAAATCAGCGTGCGCGTCGAGCCAGAGGACGCGCAGTCGGCGACCCCTCGAGCGGCAGTAGCGCGCGACGGCGGCAATGGAGCCAATGGCGAGGCTGTGGTCCCCGCCGAGCAGGATCGGCAGGTGGCCCGCTTCGAGTTCGCCGTGCACCGCGTCGTGCACGAGCTGGTTCCACTGCGTCACCTCCGCGAGGTGACGATAGCCGTTGACCGGCGGCAGGCACGGATTGCCTGGACCGCTGAGGTTGCCGCGGTCCAGGACCTCGAGCCCCTGGGCTTCGAGCGTGTCGCGGAGTCCCGCAACCCGCAACGCCTCGGGCCCCATGGACGCGCCGCGCGCGCTCGCGCCGATGTCCGTCGGCGCACCGATCATCGAGATTGCTCTCATGAGTTTATCTTCCCCTCACGGCGAGCCAACAAGAAGCCAGCTAATCGACCATTTTGATATGTACATTGGCCATATCGTCAGACTATTCTGTCGTTACGCCAGCCCCGGAGCCCCGAATGGACGACACCGACCGCCGGCTGATTGCCCTGCTGCGCGCCAATGCGCGCGCGACGGCAGCCTCGCTCGCGAAGACGCTGCACGTCGCCCGCGGCACGGTGCAGAACCGAATCGCGAAGCTCGAGCGCGACGGCACGATAGCCGGATACACGGTCCGCCTGAAGCCGCAGGCAGACCAGCACCGCATTGCGGCATTCATGAGCATCGCCGTCGAGGGCAATCGCGCGGACTCGGTGCTGCGCACGCTGCGCGGCGATCCCGCCATCGAGGCGCTGCACACGACCAACGGCCGCTGGGATATCGTTGCGCAACTGCGCGCCGACAGCCTCGAGGCGTTCGATCGGGTACTCGGGCGCATCCGCCAGGTGGAGGGCATCGCGAGCACGGAGACGAGCCTGCTGCTTTCCAGTTACAAGTTCTGACGGCGTACGAAGAGGGGACCGCGCATGGACGACTTGAGCTCACTCATCAAGGCCATACCGATGGCGTTCGCGGCGCTGCTGCCCGTGATCAACCCGATCGGGACCGCCGTGATCCTGCTCGCCCTCACGGAGCAGGCCGACGACGCAGCACGGCGCAGAATCGCGCGCCAGGTCTCCGTCAACGCCGTGATCCTCCTCGCGGTGACCCTGGTGGCAGGCCGCGCCTTCCTTGAGCTGTTCGGGATTTCGGTCCCGATCGTGCAGTTCGCCGGCGGCATCGTGCTCGCGGCCATGGGCTGGGCCATGTTGTTCCAGCCGGATGCGCCTGCTGCAGCCAGGGCCCCGGATGCGCCGTCCGGCGAGACCGGCGACTACTCGGGCAGCATCTTCTACCCGTTCACGTTTCCACTGACGATCGGCCCCGGCTGCATCGCCGTTGCGATCACCTTGAGTGCACACACCAGCCGCGAGCACCCGGTCGCCACCGCGATGGCACAGGGCGGAGCCTTCATCGGCATCCTGC
This sequence comes from uncultured Gammaproteobacteria bacterium, assembly GCA_963706755.1. GTDB lineage: Bacteria > Pseudomonadota > Gammaproteobacteria > Steroidobacterales > Steroidobacteraceae > RPQJ01. The sequence goes on along the minus strand of CAVPNH010000010.1, from coordinate 81,522 downwards.
TGGCCGCGTTCGTGACCTACCTCTGCCTCGCGAATGCCGGCCGCCTCGCGAAGCGTCTCGGGCCGAGCGGCCTGTCGGTGCTCACGCGACTCAGCGCCTTCGTGATCGTCTGCCTGGGCGCGGAAATCGGCTGGAGCGGGCTGCGGGCCTTGATCGCGCAGCTGGGCGCGGCGGGCTGACGCAGGCACTCCGGACGTGGCCAGCCAGCACATCGAAGCCATCGCAATGATCGCGCTGCACGTCGCCATCGTGGCGGGCGTCGGCGTACGCGTCATCCTGAGCCGGCACGCTCCTGGCAGTTCGTTCGCGTGGCTGCTGCTCACGGCAGTGCTGCCGGTCGTTGGCGCCGCCACCTACATGCTGATCGGCGAACGCCCCATCGGGAAGCGGCGCGCCGACTTCGCGCGCGCCTTCTACGCCGGCCTGCCCGCCGTAGTGGACACGCTCTCGCGCCAGGAGCGTGCCGAGCCCGAGTCGCTCAGCGCTCCCTGGGACGGCCTCGCGCGGCTCGCGTTCCGCTCGACCGGCATGCCGCTGATGGCACGCTCTACGTTCCGCCTGCTCGACGGGTCCGAGGCCATCCTGCGCGAGATCATCGCGGACGTGGGCCGCGCCGTTTCCAGCGTCGAGATGGAGTTCTACATCTGGAACGCCGGCGGAACGGCCGACGAGGTGGCGGAGTCGCTCGCTCGGGCGGCTGGCCGGGGCGTCAAGAGTGCGGCTGCTGCTGGATGCACTAGGCAGCAAGGAGTTCCTGAAGACCGAGTGGCCGGATCGCATGCGCTCGCAGGGCATCGACCTGCAGGTAGCGCTCGCCGTGGACCTGTGGAAAGTCCCGTTCCGGCGCATCGACCTGCGCCTGCATCGCAAGATCGTCGTCGTGGACGGGCGCGTCGCGTACACCGGCAGCATGAATCTCGTGGACCCGCGTTATTTCAAGCAGGGCGCGGGCGTCGGCGAGTGGGTCGACGCGATGGCGCGCGCCGAGGGCCCGATCGTGGGCGCGCTGCGCGCCGTCTTTCTCTTCGACTGGGGGATGCAGACGGGCGAGACGCCGTCGGTCGCGGTCGAGGACTACCGCGAAGCCTGGGCGGCCGCCGGCGGGCGGCAGGTTGCGCAGGTGGTCATGTCCGGTCCCGGCGCCGACGAGACCGCGAACCTGCGCCTGATCACGCAGGCCATCGCGAGCGCGAGACGCAGCATCGTGCTCACGACTCCGTACTTCGTCGCAGACGCCGCGCTCGCGCTCGCGCTCGAGAACGCGGCGCTGCGAGGCTGCGAAGTCACGCTGATCGTGCCGGACCGCAACGACTCGTGGCTGGTGGAGTACGCAAGCCGCTGGTTCTTCGAGGACCTCACGGCCTCGGGCGTGCGCATTCGTCGCTACACCGGTGGCCTGCTGCACACCAAGAGCATCACGGTGGACGGCGCGTTGTCGCTGTTCGGCACGGCGAATCTCGACGTGCGCAGCCTGTCGCTCAACTTCGAGCTCATGCTCGCGATCTACGACTCCGACTTCACCGAACGGCTGCTCGCCCTGCAGCGCTCCTACGAGGCGCAGTCCGAGCCCGTCTCGCCGGAGGCGTGGCGCTCCCGCCCGATCGGGGAGCGCCTCAAGGAGGGCTTTGCATTCATGGCGGCGCCACTCCTGTGAGCGACCCGGGAGAAATCGAGATGACCGACGCCAGGCGCGTGGAGGCGATCGAATTCAAGCTCGCGCACCTCGAGCGCGCGCTGCAGGAACTGAGCGACGCCGTCTACCGGCAGCAGGGAGAGATCGACGCCGCGTTCGAACTGAACCGGCGGCTGCGCCAGCAGGTCGAGAACCTGGAGAGCGGGTCCGCGGACCCAGCCGCCGTGGAAATCCCGCCGCACTACTGAAGGTGTGCCGCCGGCCCCGGCGACGCCTGGGTCGTGCAGCGGCAGCCTGCGTGTGGTTATCATGCCGGCCGCCTTCCGGGAGTCTTCATGTACGAGCTCTACATCGGGAACAAGAACTACTCCTCGTGGTCGCTGCGTCCCTGGGTGCTCATGCGTGCGCTCGCGATTCCCTTCGTCGAACACGTGGTGCCGTTCGATCCGGGCACGAGCTGGGCGAAGTTCCGCGCGTTCTCCCCGAGCGGCAAAGTCCCGTGCCTGGTCGACGGCACCACTGTGGCCTGGGACTCGATGGGCATCGCCGAATACCTCGCGGAGCGCCACACGGGAGTCTGGCCGAAGGATCCACTCGCGCGGGCCTGGGCGCGCTGCGCAGCCGCGGAAATGCATTCCGGATTCGGGGCGCTGCGCCAGCGCTGCTCGATGAACTGCGGCCTGCGCGTGAAGTTGAACGGGATTCCGCCGGCTCTTGAGCGAGACCTCGCTCGCGTCGACGAACTGTGGTCCGAGGGGCTGCGCCGGTTCGGCGGGCCGTTCCTCGCGGGTCCCGCGTTCACTGCGGTGGACGCGTTCTACGCGCCGGTGGCGTTCCGCGTGCGCACCTACGGGCTCCAGCTGTCCGAGGGTTCCGCGGCGTACGCGCGCCGCCTGCTCGGGCTTGCGTCGATGCGCGAATGGTACGAAGCGGCTCTCGCCGAGCCGTGGCGCGACGAGGAGCACGAAGTGGAGGCGATGCAGGACGCCACGCTCATCGAGGATCTGCGGACGTCACCATGAACCAGTCCATGCACGAGCGTGGCCTCGAACGCCGCGCCCTTTTCGAGCTCTGGCTGGCAAACATCGTGCTGGGGCTCATCCAGGCCCAGGTCTACCGCGCGCACGTGCCGGACGGCGTCGGCCCCAAGGGGCTCATCTTCCTGAACGTCGCGCTGCTCGCCGCCATCGCCTGGACATCGGGGTTGCTCACGGGGGTGTGCTGGGCGCTCTCGCGCATCGGCCTGCGCGGCCGGCTGCTCGCGGGATTGAGCGCCGTGCTGCTGACCACGTACCAGGTTGCACTGTTCATCGACGCCCGCGTGTACGACCTGTTCCGTTACCACTTCAACGGCTGGGTGTGGACGGTCATCACGACGCAGGGCGGCATCGCGGACAACATCGAGCTCGGCGAAGGCTTCGTGATGACGGCGTGCGTGGTCATCCTCGGCACGGCCGTTGCGATGTACGTATTCCAGCGCTGGCGCACCGCCCGCCTGCTGAATCAGGCAGGGGCCGCGAGGCGGCTCAGGTACGGATGGATCATCGTGGCGCTGGTCGTCGTGCCACTGGTGACGGAGAAGTCGATATTTGCGGCGGGCAACTTCCTCCACGACCGCGAGATCACCGCCACCGCGCAGCTCGTCCCCCTGTACGTGCGCTTCACCGTCAACAAGCTGTTGCACAAGAAGCTGGGGCTGAAGGCGCCCCACTACGTCAGGCTCGATCGCGACAAGCAGCTGCTGCTCAACTACCCGCTGGAGCGCCCGAAGGTCAACCCGGACGGCCCGCGGCCGAACATCCTTATCCTGGTGGTCGAGTCGCTGCGCGCCGACATGCTGTCACCGGAGGTAATGCCCTTCACCTGGAACTTCGCCAAGGGCGGCAGGCGCTTCCTCGACCACGCGAGCGGCGGCAGCGCCACGCGCTACGGCACGTTCACCCTGATCTACGGGCTGCACGGCTCGTACTTCGCCCCGGCGCTGGCGGAGCACGCCTCGCCGGTGCTGGTCGACACGCTCCTCGACCTGGGCTACGAGGTCAAGGTCTACGGCACCGCACAGATGACGTTCCCGGAGCTGCGTTCGACCGCCTGGGTCAAGGTCCAGAAGCAGGTCGAGGACGGACTCGAATCGCCGCCCGACGGCAGCCGCGACGCCGAGCTGGTGCGTCGCTTCACGCGCTGGGCCGGGACGCGCCCGCAGGTTCGCCCGTTCTTCGCCTTTGCGTTCCTCGACGCACCGCACTTCCGCTACCGCGTCGTCCAAGGACGCACGCCGTTCCAGCCCTACATCGAGGATACCGACCGGGCCATCCTGTCGAGCAAGGACGCGGCCACGGTCGGTCCCCTGCTGTTCAACCGCTACAAGAATTCTGTTTATGACGTGGACAACAGCCTGACCCTGATGCTGACGGCGCTCAAGGAGTCCGGCCAGCTGGACAACACGATCGTGGTGATCACCGGCGACCACGGCGAGGAATTCTTCGAGCACCGCATGTGGGGCCACACCGGCAACTTCACCTACACCGAGGTCAAGGTCCCGATGGTGCTCCGCGGCCCCGGCGTGGCGCCGGGCGTGGAGAGCGCGCCCACCAGTAACGTGGACGTGGCACCCACCCTGCTCGAGATGCTGGGCGCCGACCCGGCAATGCGTGACAAGTGGGCGGTGGGCGAGAACATGTTCTCGCCGGCACCGAAGCGCAACCGCGTGGTGGCCGGGTGGGAAGTCGTCGGGACGTGGACGTCCGACGCGATCATCGTGCTGCCGCTCAACGCGTACCGGGGCATGCCGGACGTATACGACTACGACTGGAGGCCGGTCCCCGACCCGGAGGCCGCGCTGCGCAGGAATGGCGAGGCGCTGCGCGAGCTCATCGAATCGACGCGAAGATTCATGCAGTGACGGCGCCACTCGGGACCGCGTGGCGCGATGCTTACCGCGCCGCGCCCGGCAGCCGTCACGCAGCCCTGCGCCGGGAGGTCAGTCACTCGTCGCAGCGAAAGCCTGGCCCCGGCGCAGCGTCTGCCCGGCGCCCGTGACGACGATCGCGTTCTGCCCGAAGGCCACGCCGCGCAATGCCGTGTTCCAGCGGTAGGTCTTCAAGGTCGAGAGCGGCTCATCGCCCACGCGTTCGCCCGAGCGCTGGTCCGTGGTCGTAACGATGCAGCGCGTGCAGGGCTTCACGATCCGCAGGCGCAGTTCCCCGGACACGAGCTCGTGCAACGCATCCTCACCGAACGGCGGCAGGCCGTCGAGCACGAGGTTGGCGCGGAACCGGTCCATCGGCACGGCGATGCCCAGCTTCGAATTCAGGTCGTCGAGCGAGGCGCGCGACACGACGAGCAGCGGAAAGCCGTCGGAAAAACGGTTCGGTGCCTCGATAGCCCCCGCCCACGCGGGATCGCTCGGCCGCGTCCTGGCGTGATCGAAGCGAACGAGGCGCGCCTCGCGCCCGAGCAGCGAGGAGATCCACGCCGCCGGTCCGTTGCCCTGGTCGATCCCCCGGCAGTCGTCGCCCCACACGGTGACGGGAACGCGCGGCCCGTCTAGCTCTCGCGGCACTGACACCTCGCCCGCACCGTCCGCCGAAAGGCGCAGCGCGCCGTCGCGAATCGCGACGTCAACCTGGGCGAGGCGCGGCTCGTCGCGCTGCGTGATGAATCGCCCGCCGGGTGCCACGAACATCCACTCGCGATCGTGCTCGAGCCCGGCGCTGGTCAGGAGCGCGGATTCGTGCTCGATTCCCCGGCACGACTTCACCGGGTAGCTGTGGATTCCGGAGAGTGCGATCACGACGCCAAGATAGCCGAGATCGGGCCGGCGCTCACGAATCCTGGCTTCAGCCCGCGAGCGCGAGCGGCTGCGGCCGGCCGACCTGGTAGCCCTGCACGAAGTCCACGCCCATGCGGCGCACGGAATCGAGCGCGCTCATGTCCTCGACCTGCTCGGCGACGACCTGGAAATTGAGCGAGCGGGCGAGCTTGATCATCGCCGTGACCATGGCCTGGTTGACGTTGTCGGAGGCGAGGTTGCGGATGAAATAGCCGTCGATCTTGAGGTAGTCGAGCGACAGGTTCTTCAGGTTCGAGAACGAGGAGAGGCCACGGCCGAAGTCGTCGAGGGCGAAGCGGCAGCCCATGCCGTGCAGCACGCCGATGAAGCGGCGCGCGTGCTCGATGTTGGTGATGACCGAGTTCTCGGTGACCTCGAAGCAGACGCGCTCGGGCGCGACCCCGCTGCGGTCGAGGCAGTCCACCACGAACTCGAGGAACGCGGCGTCGCCGAGCGTCTGCCCGGACAGGTTGATGCACAGGCTCCGCCCAGAGGCGAGGCGCACCGCGCCGCGACCGAGCGCCGCGAGCGCGGTCTGCACGACCCAGCGGTCCACGTGCGGCATGAGGCGATAGCGCTCCGCGGCCACCATGAACTCTCCCGGCGCGACCGTGGCGCCGTTCTCGTCGCGGAGCCGGAGCAGCACCTCGAGCCCCGGCCCGATCGTCGTCTGCGCGTCCACCGCGACGATGGGCTGCGCGTGCAGTTCGAAGCGCCCGTCCTTCAGCGCCGACTGCAGCTGCTGCAGCCAGTGGATCTCGCCGCGCTGCCGCGCCGCGGCCTCGTCGCGCGCCGAGTAGACGTGCACGCGACCGCCCTGCTTCTTCGCCACGTAGCAGGCCGAGTCCGCGGCGCCGATCAGGTCCTCGAGCGAGCCGCTCTCGCGCGAGACCTCGACCAGGCCGACGCTCACGCCGGTGTTGAAGATCTTGTCCTTCCAGACGAAGCGATAGTCGGCGACCGCGCGTACCACGTCGTCGGCGATCTGCCGCGCCTTCTCGAGCGGACACCCGATGAGCAGGATGCCGAATTCGTCGCCGCCCAGGCGCCCGACGGTGTCCGAGTCGCGGACCGCGTCCTTGATGAGCGCCGCGACCTCGCGCAGCATGCTGTCGCCGGCCACGTGGCCGCACTCGTCGTTCACGGCCTTGAAGCGGTCGAGGTCGAGGTAGCACAGCACGTGGCGGGCGGCGCCCCCGTGCGCCGCCTCGAGCGACTCCTGCAGCCGGTTCTCGAATTCGCGGCGGTTGACGAGCCCCGTGAGCGCGTCGTGGCTCGCCTGGTAGGACATCTGCCGCGTGAGGCCGCGCAGGTCACTCACGTCGCGCATCGTGATCACCGTGCCCGCGATCTCGCCGCCTGGATCGCGCAGCGGCGACACCGTGAGCTCGATGGAACGCTCGCCGCCGCCGTCGTTGGACACCACCATGCCGCGCCGCCCGATGTGCACCCTCGTGCCCGTGGTCAGGCACTGGCGCACCGGGTCGCCGAGGGCCTTGCGGTCCGCCTCGTCGACCAGGTTGATCACTTCCTGCAGGCTGCGCCCCAGCGCCTCCGCGGCCGGCCTGCCGATGAGCTGCTCGCCGGACTGGTTCACGTAGACGATCCGGCCCTCGGCGTCGGTCGTGGCAACGCCCTCGCCCAGCGCGTCGAGGGCCTCCCAGGCGGTGCCGTGCCCACGCTGCGAGGGGCCGGACCCGGCGCGAGCGCTCATCTCGATGGCGGACACCAGCAGCGCGGGCCGGCCCTCGTAGCTCGCGCGCTGGAATGCGAATTCGAGCCGCGGTCCAGGGCCGTCTGCAGAGCGCAGCTCGGCCTCGAATCGCTCGGGCGCCGCCTGCCCCGCGCGGTGACGGCGCAGGATCTCGCCCAGCAGCTCCGCGAAGTCCGGGTGCACGAGGTCGGTGAGTTGCCGCCCGTGGAGCTGCGCCGGGGACGCCGCGCCGCAGAGTTCCGCGAAGCGCGCGTTGGCGATCTGGATGCCGTCGCGATCCACGGCCACGCCTTCGTGCATCGCCTCGGTCAGGCGGCGGTACACGTGCTCGCGTTCCACGCCCGATGCGCTCTCCTTCTGCAGCCTCGCGAGCAACAGGTCCACGTTTTCGGCGACGTCCCCCGCGCGGCCGCCGGTGACGTGCGGGGCGAGCCGCTCGGCAAAGTCGCCCGTGGCGGCAACCGCCGCCATGCGTTCGCTGATGTCGCGCAGGTGCCCCGCCTCGCGCTGGCGCCGGTACAGGAGCACGGCGGACAGCACGGCCAGCAGGGCCAGCGCGATGAGCGCGGCGATCAGCAAGGCATTGTCGGGACTGGCCATGTCCTCCGGACCGGGGGCGCAAACGGTGCGAATTCCCCTGAAAATTGTAGTTTTGTTGAAGTCTCGCCGAAGCATAGCGGAACGGGTCGCACACACCCGTCGGATTCACCATAATCACGGGGCAAGATCGGCTTGTGGCCCGCGATCCAAGTCCTTAACCTTCGCGCCTCGCTGCGCTTCCCGCCGCGAATTCCGCCATCCCGGACGAATCAGCCATGTTCGACGTAGCCTCAGCCCGCCGCCAGATGATCGAACAGCAGGTCCGCGCCTGGGACGTGCTCGACGCCGCAGTGCTCACGGTCATGGAGCGCGTGCCGCGCGAGGAGTTCGCGCCGCCCGCCTACCGCGACCTCGCGTTCGCCGACATGTGTGTCCCGCTGGGCCACGGGCAGGCGATGCTCGCGCCGATGCTCGAGGGGCGCATCCTGCAGTCGCTCGCGATCCAGCCGGAGGAACGCGTGCTCGAGATCGGCACGGGCAGCGGATATTTCGCGGCCTGCCTGGGCGGGCTGGCACGGCAGGTCCGCAGCCTCGAGATCTTCCCCGACCTCGCCGACGCGGCACGTGACAACCTCGCGCGCACCGGGGTCGGAAACGTCGGCGTCGAGACGCTGGACGCGATGACGCTCGCGTCCGATGGCGAGTACGACGTCATCGCCCTGACAGCGTCCCTGCCGGTCCACGATCCCCGCTTCGAGCGTGCGCTGGCCGTGGGCGGCCGCATGTTCGTGGTCGTGGGCGAGGGACCGGTCATGGAGGCCAGGCTCGTCACCCGCATCGGCCCGGACGAGTGGCTGCGGGAGAACCTGTTCGAGACCGCCATGGACCCGCTGGTCCATGCGACGCGGCCGTCCCGGTTCGTGTTCTGACCCCCTCCCGGCTAGCCAGCAACCCGGTAAGTGATATAGTCTACTAGAACACCAGTTGACCCAGGGCGGCCCCGCCGCCATTCGGTGAGTTCATGCACAAGAAGACCTCGATCCTCGCCTGTGGAATCGCGCTCGCGCTTCTCTCGGCGAACGCTTCGTCGGAAAACCTGCTCGACGTCTACAAGGCGGCCGCGAAGAGCGACCCGCTGATCCTCGAGGCCCAGGCCCGGCGCATGGCAGCGCTCGAGGTCAAGCCCCAGGCGCGGGGCCTGCTGTTCCCGCAGGTCAACGTGAACGGGCAGGCGGCGCGGGACAACGCGCGCGGCTCCACGACCTTCCCCCAGGCGGTGGACCTGGACAACAACCCCGCCACTCCGCCGGAAATCGTCAACATCAACAGCTCGCAGCAGAAGGATTCGGATTACTGGCGCTACCAGGCCCAGCTCACCCAGACCGTTTTCGACTGGAGCCAGTGGCAGACGCTGCAGCGCGCCGACTCCGAGGTCGCGCTGGCCGAGGCGAATTACCGCGCAGCCGAGCAGGACCTGCTGGTGCGCGTCGCCGGCCGCTATTTCGACGTGCTCGCGGCCGAGGACACGCTCGACGCGGCCGATGCGACGCTGCAGGCAGTGGCCCGCCAGCTCGAGCAGGCCGAGAAGCGCTTCGAGGTCGGCCTGATCGCGATCACCGACGTGCAGGAGGCACGCGCCGCGCACGACAACGCAACGGCGGGCGTCATCCTGGCCAAGCGCTCGCTCGCGACCGCCCACGAATACCTGCGTGAGCTCACGGGCGAGGACTACCAGGAGCTCGTGAAACCAGCGGACAACATGCCGCTCGACCAGCCCGAACCGGGCGACCAGGGCGCCTGGGTGACCAAGGCCGAGACGCAGAACCTGAACGTCATCGCCGCGCGTTTCGGGGTGGACATCGCCAAGGCGAACGTGAAGATTGCCGAGTCGGGCCACATGCCGACGGTCCAGCTCTTCGCGAATTACGGGCAGTACTCATCCGACGCGACCCAGACGAACAAGCTCTCGGGCGGGACGCCCGTCACCGGACCAGCCGACGCCAACCAGACCCTGGACACCGTCGGGCTACAGCTCACGGTCCCGATCTTCAGCGGCGGCGTCACCCAGTCGAGGGTGCGCGAGCAGGTCTACCTGCACCGCGCCTCGCGCGAGAGGCTCGAGGGCGCGCTGCGCGGCGCCGAGCGGGAGACGCGCGACGCCTGGTTCGGGGTCGTGGCCGAGAAGGCACGCGTGACGGCGCTGAAGCAGGCGGTGGCGTCGAACCAGACCGCACTCGAGGCGACCGAAGCGGGATTCGAGGTCGGCACGCGCACCACGGTGGACGTGCTCGACGCGCGCCGGCGGCTGTTCGAGGCGCAGCGCGACTACGCGCGCAGCCGCTACGACTACCTCGTCAACGTCGTGCACCTGAAGTCGGCGTCGGGCGTGCTGGCGCCTGGCGATCTCGCCTCGATCAATGGCTTCCTGACGACCCCGGCTCCGCTGCAGCTGCCGAAGCCTGCGCCTTAAGCAGGGGCAGCGCCATTTCGACGACACGCTGAACCGCTCCGCGGTTCGCGGCAACGGCTGCGCGGCCCTTTTCGCCGTCGGCGCGGGCGCGCGCGGGATCGTCGAGACACCCGATTACGCAACGCGCCAGCCCCTCGCCGTCGCGCACCGTTGCGAGCGCTCCCGCCCCCGCCAGCAGTTCCGCGACCTCCGGGGCATTCTGCGTCCAGGGGCCCGAGATCACGGGCAGGCCCAGCACCGCCGGCTCGAGCAGGCTGTGGCCGCCCACCGGCACGAGACTGCCGCCGACGAACGCGGCATCCGCCGCCGCGTAGAACGTCTGCAACTCACCGATCGTGTCCACGAGCAGCACCTCGTCGCCCGCCGCCGGCAACGCGCCCGCGCTGCGCGCCGCGAACGCGTGTCCGCCCCTGGCCAGCAAGGCACGCACCGCGTCGAAGCGCTGCGGATGACGTGGCACTAGCAGCAGCAGCGCGGACGGATGCCGCGCGCGAACCAGGGCGTGCGCCGCAAGCGCCGCGGATTCCTCGCCTTCGTGCGTGCTGCCGGCAATCCACACCGGCCGTCCGGCCGCGCAGCGACTGCGGAACTCACGTCCCGCCGCGATCACGGTCTCGGGAATCTCGAGGTCGAACTTCACGTTGCCCGTGACGCGGACCCGGTCCGCGGGCGCGCCGACGTCCACGAATCGTGCGGCATCGGCCGCGCTCTGCGCACCGATCACGACGCCGCTCGACAGCGTGTCGCGGATGAGCGAGGCCAGGCGTCGATAGCGCTTCACCGAGCGATCCGCGAGCCGCGCGCTCGCAATAGCGAGCGGGATACCCCGCCGGCCGAGCGCTCGATAGAGCGTGGGCCAGAGCTCCGTTTCCAGCACGACGACCGCACTGGGCTGGATGCGATCGAGGAATCGCCCGACCGGCCCGGGCAGATCGTAGGGCAGGTAGCAGTGACGCACCTCCGCGCCGAAGATCGTCCGCGCGCGCTGCGCACCCGTCGCGGTCACGGTCGTGAGCACGATCTCGAGTCCCGGCACGCGCGCCTTGAGTTCGCGGACGAGCGCTGCCGCCGCCTGCACCTCGCCCACGGACACCGCGTGCACCCATAGGCAGCCCGGCCGCGGCTGGGGCGCGACGAAACCGAGGCGCTGCCGGACGCGCCCGCGTTGCGTGGGATCGCGCAACTCGCGCCAGCCCTCGATCGCGATGACGATCGGTGCGACGAGATGGGTGAGCAGCAGGTAGAGGATGCGCAAGGGACTCACGTTTACGTTTCCTAAATAGGGGAATGTCCCCTATTTACCAGGCGTTCCTGCCACGCCTTCGAGCAGCCAGCTCCACTCCGCGTCGCCGCAGCGCCCGACCGGCAGGGCGCGCGTCACTTTCGCGAGCGACCTCCGCAGTCGCGCGAGCACCCGCTGCTCCCACGCGCCGCGCTCGCGGATGCGACCGCAGTCGAAATCCAGCACGTAGACCTCCCCGCCCGCGCCGAGCAGGAGATTGTGCGCGTTCAGGTCTGCGTGCTGCACGCCGCGCGCGTGCAGGCTCGCGATGCAGCGGCCGACGGCGCGCCAGGTCGCGGGTTCGAGCGGCCCCGACTCGAGCGCCTGCGCAAGCGTCAGGCGCGTCGGAAGTTCCTCGGTGATGAGATCGGCCCGGTAGACGAGACCGCTGCGCACGTACCTCGCCGCGACAGGCGCGGGAACCGGCAGGCTCCATTCGCGCAGCCGGCGCAGCAGGCGGAACTCGGCGTGGGCCCGCGTGCGCGATTCGCCCGTGTAGACGTAGGTGTCGTCGAGGAAGCGCGCGACCAGTCCGCCGCGCCGGTAATGCCTGAGCACCCAGCGTCGGCCCGCATCGTGGACGAAGGCCACGGTCCCGCGGCCGCCCGCGACCTCCTCGAGCGCACCGCGCCCGCGCCAGTACCCGCGCTCGAAGGCGTCGAAGCCCGGCTGGTCCATGCGCGACGCATCGTATAGCATCGCGGCGCGCGCGATGCGCAGTTCGAGTTCCGGGCCTGCGCTCACCGAGTGCCTCGTTCCTGCCGGGTCCGGCGTGGATTGTTCACCATCGGATCGCCGCTGCCTACCATTCCCTCGCATGCAGCCACCCCTGTTCGATTCCCCGCCCGACAGTCTCTGCGTGCTCCGGCTCTCGGCGCTGGGCGACGTCTGCCACGTGCTGCCGGTCGTGCGCACGATCCAGGACGCCTGGCCCGGCACGCGGATCACCTGGGTCCTGGGCGGGCTGGAGCACCAGCTGCTCGGGCACATCCCCGAGCATCGAGTTCGTCGTGTTCGACAAGAAGGCCGGGACTGGCGGGCTACCGAGACCTGCGCCGGCGGCTCGCCGGCCGCCGCTACGATGCCCTGCTGCACATGCAGCTCGCGCTGCGCGCGAGCCTCGCGGCGGCGGTCGTCCCGGCCCGCGTCAAGCTCGGGTTCGACCGCGCGCGGGCGCGGGAAGCACAGTGGCTCTTCACCACGCACCGAATCGAGGCGCGCAGCCGCGAGCACGTGCTGGACAGCCTGTTCGGGTTCACCGAGCGGCTGGGCATCCGCGGCCGCTCGATGCGCTGGGACATTCCGCTGCCGCTGGCCGCGATGGACCACGCGCAGCGAGTCGTGCCGGACGGCCAGCCGACGCTGGTCCTGAGTCCCTGCTCGAGCCACGCGCTGCGCAACTGGAGCGCGGAGCGCTATGCGGCGCTCGCCGACCACGCCGCGGCCCGCCACGGGCTGCGTGTGCTCGTGTGTGGCGGCCGCAGCGAGCTGGAATTGCAGTACGGCACGCGCATCGGGCAATTGATGCGTCATCCCTGCGTCAACCTCGTGGGCAAGGACACGCTGCTGGAACTCCTCGCGACCCTGTCGCGGGCGACGGTACTCGTCTCCCCCGACTCCGGGTCCGGCGCACATGGCGACAGCCGTCGGCACGCCGGTGATCGGGCTCTATGCGACCGCGAACCCGGCCCGCAGCGGTCCCGTACTTCAGTCGCCAATCGTGCGTTGATCGCTACGCGGACGCGGCACTGCGCTTCCTCGGCAAGCCCGCCAGCGAGATCCCCTGGACGACCAAGATCGAGCGGCCCGGGGTGATGGACCTCATCACGGTGGACGACGCCGCGGCGCGACTCGACGCACTCATCGCGGCCGGCGCGCCGCGGACGCCCACCGGTTGACGATCCGTGAAGTACGGCGGCTGACGTCCCGCGGCGCGTCGGCGATAATGCACGTCCAGGATCCAACGCGGGTACGCGCCGTGACGGCAGAACGCAGCGACAAGCTCATCCAGCCGAACGCCCGCAATCACTACGAGGTGACGCAGGACGACCTGCCGCTGTGCTGCCCGATGCCGGGCATGCACCTTTGGAATTCGCACCCGCGCGTATTCCTGCCGGTGGAGAAGACCGGCTGGGCCAAGTGCCCCTACTGCTCGGCGGAATACACGCTCAGGAAGTGAACGGCCGTCGGGCCAGGTCCCGCGCGCTCGACGAGGCGGCCTCGCCGGCGTCGGTCAGCCGGCCGAAGGCCCGCCGCGCGGCCTACTTGTTCAGCTTCGTGATCTTATTGCCCTGGATGCCGAGGCCGGCCATCAGGCCCGACTGGCTGAAGATGAACGCGTAGCACGTCATCGGTCATAGGTCTTGGTCGTCATGCTCTTGGCCATTCCCTGGTCCATGACCACCACGCTCGGGCCGACGCCGACCTCGAAGCCCTCCGACGAATTGAGCGCGTCCAGAGCCCTTCTTGTTCATGAAGAACATCGCGTAGCCGTACTTCTGCGCGCCGGCCTGCAGCCCGTAGGACGCTCCCGAGGTGTTGTAGTAGGCGACCGGCTTGCCGCCTTGCCAGAGCACCCCGTCGCCATACTGGCCGCCGATCATGAAGCCGGCCTTGGTGATGCTGGGAAACACCAGTATCGCGACGGCCTTCGACTTCATGGCCGCGGCAGCGGGCACGCTCGCCACCAGCTTGTCGAGCGCCCGTTTCGAAGATGCGTTCAGCTCCGACTTGGACGCCGCGAATGCCTGCGAGGGCAGCGCAATCGGAAGCGCGACGGCAAGGGCGACGAGCAGGGACCTGACGAATGCGGTGTTCATGACGACTCCTGGTATCGGCTCGGGTCCGCACAGGCATTGCTTTCAGGGCACTGCCGGGCGTGACGACCTGAGTTTACCCCCGTGGCCCGGGACCTGCCCTTCGGAACATGCGCAGCACGGGGTTCGCGTGCGCAGGGTCTACACCGTGCCCGACTCAGGGCCGGTGCCGCCTGCCCGGGCTGCGACCGATCCAGCCTGCCGGAGCTAGGACTGGCCCGGCTTCCGGTACTCGGCGTAGCTCTTCTCCTCGACCAGGGCCGAGCCGAGCCGGGTATTGATGCGCCTCTTGATCGCCGCGCGCTCGTCGTTCGTGACGTAGACGGCGCGGGCGAGCTCGATGAACTCCGCGTCGAACGCCGCGTCCCGCTCCTTGTCACGGATGCGGTCCTCGATGTCCCAGAGCTGCTCGTTCACCGACCGCAGGGCCCGCCAGTCCACGTCCACGTCGCTCGCGGCGTACGGCGACGCGCGCCAGGTCGCGGTCAGCAGCTCGAGCTCGGCACGTACGTTGCCGAGCTTGGTCGCGTCCGTCATGCGCTGCGACTTGATCTCGAGGATCGTGATCTTGTCGACGAGCTCGCCGGGGGAGATCGGCACGAGGAGTTCGGGCATCGGCGGATTATAGGGGACATTCTCCTTTTCCCAGGGCGGAAAAGTTCCGAAAATGGTGCCTGGCACCTATTTTCCGCACCTACTCCATCGTCGCGCGCCAGATCGCGGTCACCTGCTGCCGCTCGTCGGCGAAGTCCGCGGCTTGCACCACTGTCTCCGCACCGTCGAGCGACAGGTGGTGGATGCGCTGCCGGTACTTGCGGTAGATGCCGGTCAGCACGTCCACCGTGGCCTGCGGCACGAGGTCGATCGACGCCAGGCTCTCGAGTTGCCGGATGTTGTCCGAATAGGTCACGAGCTCCGGGTGGCGATCGCACCACTTGAGCGCCCAGTACTGGGCCAGAAACTCGATGTCGGTGATCCCGCCCGCATCGCGCTTCAGGTCGAACTGGCCGGGCTGCGGGCTCGAAAGTTCGGCGCGCATGCGCCCGCGCATCTTCCGGACTTCCTCGAGCAGGGTCTCGCGGCGCACGCCGAAGCGGAGCACGTCCCGGCGCACCGCCTCGAACCTCTCCCGCAACGCCGGCGGCCCGGCCACTGCGCGCGCGCGGAGCAGCGCCTGGTGCTCCCAGGTCCACGCGTCGCTGCGCTGGTAATCGCGGAAGCCCTCGAGGCTCTGCACCAGCAGGCCGCCCTTGCCGCTGGGCCTGAGCCGCGTGTCCACCTCGTAGAGCCGGCCGGCGGCCGAGTGCACGGTGAGCAGGTGCCCGAGGCGCTGCACCAGGCGCAGGAAGAACACGCCGTTCTCCACGACCGCCGGGCCCTGCGTGCGCTGCACCTCGCCCTCCGAGTCGTGCAGGAAGACCAGGTCCAGGTCGGATCCGTATCCGAGCTCGATGCCGCCGAATTTTCCGTAGGCGACCACGATCATCCCGGCATCGCGCAGCTCAGACTCGCTCGCGCCATAGCGCGGTGCGCCGTGGCGCGCGACGATCTGGTCCCACGACAGGTCCAGTGCCTCGGCAACGATGATCTCGGCGATGTCGGTCAGCCGGTCGCTCACCTTCATCACCGGCAGCCGGCCCGTGAGGTCCGGCACGGCAACGCGGAACACCGCGGCGCGCTGGAACTGGCGCAGCAGGTCCACCTGCCGCTCGGGATCCCCGGCATCGGCGCCGGCCATGCGCGAGCGCAGGTCGAGCGCGAATTCCGCACGCGTGGGCGAAGTGTCGAACAGGCGCTCGTCGAGCAGTTCGTCGAGCAGCAGCGGGAACGCCGCGACCTGGTCGGTGAGGAACTGCGACTGCGTGCAGAGCTCGACGAGGCGGCCGCGCGCGACCGCGTTCTCGTTCAGCAGTGCGAGGTAGACCGTGCGGCCGCCGATGCGCTCGATCACGTGCAGCAGGCGTCCGAGCGCCGCGGCCTCGGACCCGTTGCCGGCGATCGCCTGCAGCAGGCGCGGCAGCAGCGTCTGCAGCCGCCTGCGGCCGGCCTCGTCCAGGCGCTTGAAATACGACCCCTCGCGCAGGACGTCGAGGCGCTCGAGGACCGCCGTCGCCTCGCGCAGGCCCGCGGCGCGCAGTGACTGCAGCCGCGACTCGTCCGTGCCGGGCTCGAGCAGGGTCTCGAGGGCTCGCGCGTTGCGCTCGTCGGCGCCCGGCTGCTCGGGCGCGAACAGCACGCGGCGGAAGTGACCGCTGACCCGTTCCCGGTGCCGCGCGATGTCGGCCTCGATCTCGGTCCATGCCGGTCGCACCCATCGCAAACGCGAGCCTCGCGCGGCCGACCTCGTCCTGCGGCAGTTCGTGCGTCTGCTCGTCGTTGCGCTCCTGGAGACGATTCTCGACGCGGCGCAGGAACCGGTAGGAATCGCGCAGCTCCGCCACGGTCTCGGCCGGCAGCAGCTTCTGGCCCGCGAGCAGCGGCAGCGCCTCGAGCAGGCTGCGCGTCTGCAGCCGCGGGTCGCCACCGCCACGGATCAGCTGGTAGGCCTGGACGATGAACTCGATCTCGCGGATCCCGCCCGGCCCGAGCTTGACGTTCCCCTGCAGCTCGCGCCGCTCGACCTCGCGCGAGATCAACGACTTCATCTCGCGCAGCGACTCGAACACCCGGAAGTCGAGATAGCGCCGGTAGACGAACGGCCGCAGCACGTTGCGATGCAGTTCGTCGAATCGTCCGGCGCCGAGCACGGGCCGCGCCTTCACGTAGGCGTAGCGCTCCCAGTCGCGCCCGTGCTGCTGCAGGTAGTCCTCGAAGGCGTCGAAGCTCACGACCTGCGGCCCGGAGTCCCCGAAGGGCCGCAGCCGCAGGTCCACGCGGTACACGAATCCCTCGGCCGTGACCGTGCCGAGGAGCTGCGCAACGCGCCGGCCGAGCCGCGTGAAATACTCCTCGTGCTCGAGCGGTCGGCCGCCGTCGGTCTCGCCGTGCTCCGGGAACAGGAACACGAGGTCGATGTCCGAGGAGAAGTTGAGCTCGCCGCCGCCGAGCTTGCCCATGCCCAGCACCATCAGCTCGAGTTCGCTGCCGTCCTGGGCGCGGGGGACACCGAAGCGCGCACGCAGGCCGCGCTCCGCGTGATCGCGGGCTGCGCCGATGCAGACCTCGGCGAGCAGCGACAGTTCGCGCAGCACGGGCTCGATGTCCGCGTAGCCCGCGAGGTCGCGCCAGGCGATGCGCGTGAGCTGGCGGCGCCGGAACCGCCGCAGACCGTCCATGAAGGACGCGTCATCCGGATCACCGGCGACCTCGGGGCCAAGGTCCGCCGCCAGCCATTCGCGTGACGCATCGTCCTCGAGCCGCCCGGGCCCGGCGAGCCACGGCAGCAGCCGCGGGTCCCGCAGGCAGGCCTCGGCGACGAAATCGCTGCAGGCCCACACGAGCGGCAGGCTGCGCAGCAGGGCCTCCGCCGCCTCGCCACCGATCGGCGTGCCGCCGCGTTCGGCGAGCGACTCGAGTCGCCCGGCGAGCGCGGGGCGCAGCGGTTCAGGGACGCCGGACAGGTCGAACGGCATCGTCAGCCGTACTTGAGGACCGAGCGCGTCGTGAAGCCGCCGCAGGAAAATCCCGGCGCGAGGCCGAGGTCGAGCAGCACGCCCATGCCGCAGACTTCGTACCCGGCCTGCCCTGCGAGCACCAGCGACGCGCCGAGCGTTCCACCGGTCGCGAGCACGTCGTCGATGAGCAGCATGCGTCCGCTGCCCGTCTGCATCTCGAGCACGCCGGTGCCGTACTCGAGGTCGTAGGCGACATCCACCACGGGCGGCGGCAGCTTGCCCTTCTTGCGGATCGGCACGAAGCCCTTGCCGCGCCGGTCCGCCAGCGCGGCCGCGAGGATGAAGCCCCGCGACTCGATGCCCGCGACCGCGTCTACCGTTGCCCACTCCTCCTGCGAGAACAGCGACTCGACCGCCGTGATGGTCGCGCCGAACCGCTCCCGCAGCAACGGGGTGATGTCACGGAAGAGGATTCCGGGCTTCGGAAAGTCCGGGATCTCGACCACCAGCTCTCGTAGTTCCTGCATGTACACCTCGCGCTGCGAGCCTAGCGAAATTTCGGTGCGCCTGCGAGGATCCATCCTCTCCCAGCAGGAGTGACGATGAACGTAACCGAAGCGATCGAGTCGCGCACGAGCTGCCGCGCTTTCCTGCCCACTCCGGTGCCGGGGGCGACGGTGCGGGCGATCCTGGAGACCGCGCGTCGCGCACCCTCGGGCGGCAATCTCCAGCCCTGGCGTGTGTATGCGCTCGCTGGCGAGCCGCTCGCGCAGTTGCAGGCCGCCGTGCGCGGCAAGCTGTTCTCGCATCCGCGCGGCGAGGGATCGGAATACGACATCTACCCCGCCACGCTCGGCGAGCCGTATCGCTCGCGCCGCTACAAGTGCGGCGAGGACATGTACGCGACGATCGGCGTGACGCGCGAGGACAAGCCCGCGCGCCTGCGCCAGTTCGCGCAGAACTACGCGCTCTTCGGCGCACCGGTCGGGCTCTTCTTCTTCATCGACCGGCAGATGGGACCGCCGCAGTGGTCGGACCTCGGCATGTACATGCAGACCGTCATGCTGCTCGCGCGCGAGCACGGGCTGCACACCTGCGCCCAGGAAGCGTGGTCGGTCTGGTATCGAACAGTGGGTGAATGCCTGGCAGCGCCGCCGGAACTCATGCTCTTCTCCGGCATGGCGCTCGGCTACCGCGACGAGTCGGCGCCGATCAATCGCCTGCGGACGGACCGCGCGCCGCTCGAGGAGATCGCGGAACTGCGCGGCTTCTGAGCGGGCGGAGGCGGCCGCGCGGCGAGCGGCGCATGACCCGTGGGGCGCGGCGCCGGCAGCGCGCGTGGCACGGCCTGTCACGCGAGCGCGTCGGAAAACCATACAGGCCGAGCGACCGCGGGGGGCTCCCTGCTTATGTCAGGACGGCGCCGACTGCGTCGCAAAGTGTGAACTGCATCACACTGCGGATTGACTGTTGGCAGGCAGCAACAGGTGCATGCTGACGGCGCGCTTTACAGGGCCGCCGGCGCAATGCGCCTGCTGCGGCCAATACAGCCTTGAAAGCCAATCGATCCGGGCGCATTCATGCGTTGGCACGCAAGCTGCAAGTGGTTACGCAGCCACACGCAACACGCGCGCCGGGAGTGTCGAATGAGTTTCAGCTGGATCACGAATCGCAGCCTGCAGGTTTCGCCGAAGGTCCGCCTGGTCGGCGACGCGGAAAGCGAGGCCCTGCGCCGCAAGCTCGAGGCGCTGGAATGGAAGCCCGAGAATGGATTCCTGAAGGACCAGGTCATCGAGAGGCCGCAGGCAGTCGCGTCGCGGGGAATGCGCGCCGCCTGACCGTCGGTTCAGGTCCGCTCGCGGCGCCGGGCATCCATCGGGTGCTCGACGCGCCGCAGCTTGTCGAGCATGTGCGCCAGGCTGAGCCACGGATGGCGTAGCGCCATGCGCGGCCCCGCGTAACGCATGATCGCGCGTGCCATTTCGCGCTCGGCCGGCTTGTAGCAGTGGATCGGGCAACGCGCACAAGTCGGCTTGTCAGCGGCATAAGGGCACTTCTCGAGGCGGCGCTGCACGTAGGCGAGAAAGCCCGCGCAATCTTCACACGTCGCCCCGCGCCGCACTCCGTGCCTGTCGGCGCAATGCATCTCGACCATGCGACGCATGGTGCGGAATTCGCGTTCCAGCCTGGAGTCCAATTGTCGCGTCGCCTCGCCTGACCCCTTGCGCCCGGACGATCGCTGATCACCCGGGCATGTCGTCCGTGCCCGCGTCTGGCGCCAGCCCGGCGCCGGTGTGCAGGATGCTGCCGCACGCGCCCGGCGGCCCTCGTGGATTTCCGCAAGCGCGAAGACACGGTCTCGGTCCGGCACGAATCTGCGAGAATGCCGGCCCTCGACTCCCGGGTCATGCTCAAACGGGCCACGATGGCCGCCTCCCCGAACGAGACCACGACCACCGCCCCACACTCGCCCGGGCGCTCCGGCCTCGCGGCCGCCGTGAGCGCCTTCGCCATGTGGGGCTTGTTCCCGCTCTACCTGAAGCCGCTGTCCGGGGTGCCGACACTGCAGGTCATGAGCCACCGCATCGTCTGGTGCTGCCTGCTCGTGTTCGTGTGGCTGGCGCTGCGCGGCGAGGTCGGCGCGGTGCGGGCGGCGCTCGCCAATGCAAAGAGCCGCCGGCGACTCGCGGCCTCGGCCATCTTCATCAGCATGAACTGGCTCATCTACGTCTGGGCGGTCGCCAACGGCCACGTGGTGGACGCAAGCCTCGGCTACTTCATCAACCCGCTGTTCAGCGTCGTGCTCGGCGTGTTCGTGCTCGGCGAGCAGCTGAATCGCGCGCAGTGGACGGCGGTCGCGTTGGCCGCGGCCGGCGTGATCTACCTCGCGGTGGTGCTCGGGCGCCCGCCCTGGATCGCGCTGTGGCTCGCGGGCAGCTTCGGCATGTACGGCCTCATCCGCAAGGTCGTCACCGTCGAGGCCGTGGCGGGCCTCGCCACCGAAACCCTGCTGCTCGCGCCGTTTGCGCTCGCGTTCCTCGTGTGGTCTTCGTTGCAGGGCACGGGCGCACTGGGGCACTCGGGCGCCACGGTCGATGTGCTGCTGGTCGGCAGCGGGCTCATCACGGCGACGCCGCTCGCGCTGTTCGCCTACGGCGCGCGTCGCATCCCGCTGTCCACGGTCGGGCTCGTGCAGTACATCGGTCCGACGCTGCAGTTCCTGCTCGGCGTGACCATCTTCCAGGAACCGTTCCCGCGCGCCCGCGCTGTCGGCTTCTTCATGATCTGGTCGGCGCTCGCCATCTACGCGGCAGACGGGCTCTGGCGCCGGCGCAGGGGAAACAGGTTCCCCAGGACGGGCGAGCATCGAGGCGCGGCGTGACGTTCGGCAGACCGGCAGAGATCCGGTTAACCTAGGCACCCGGCCACGCTCTATCGCGAGGTCCTGCGCACATGCCGACCCGGAAGCCATCGAGCCGCGCCCGACGTCTTCTCGATCACCAGCGACTCCGCGGCCGCGCGTATCCGAAGCAGCGGTACTGGGATCGCCTGTACCAGATGCTGCAGGAAGAAGCGGAGAGGCGCGGCAAGACGCCCCCGCCCCCGCCGCCCACTGCCGGCCTCGATCACGACCCGACGGACCAGGACAGGATGGACTGCCTCGACGATCAGGCGATCTGGGCGGATCGCAACAACCTGCTGCACCGGATCCAGATGTTCTTCGAGGCCATGCCCTCGTCGGCCTGGGTCCGGATCGACAAGTAGCCGAGCCGCCATTGCCCAGGAATAGGGGACATTCCCCTATTCCGCTCCGGAATAGGGGAATGTCCCCTATTTCAGCGACGGTTGACGAGCCACAGGCCCGCGATGCAAAGCGCGACCCCGAGCGCGTTCGCCAGGCTGAGGCGCTCGCGGAACACTGCGACGCCGACGCAGAGCAGCAGCATCGCTGCGGCCGACTGCGTGACCAGCGCTCCGAGGCTGACCGCGTACCCGCTCCGGTAAAGGAACAGGAACCCGAGATCGAGTCCGATGATCGCAACTGCGAGGGCGAGCGCGGTCCAGTTGAGCTGACGGACTTCCTGTCGCCACGCGAACTCCCCGGGGGCCGCCAGCAGGACGACTCCGAACAATGTCGTGACCAGCGCATACGTCACCAGCAGCGACAGCAGCGGGTTCACGCCGGAGGGCGTGAGCTTGAGCACCAGGTGGTAGGCGACGGTGCAGGCGATTGCCAGTGAGAGCCAGGCGAGCGGCATGGGAGGGAGCATAGCGGAGGCTGGCGACGTGGCGTATATATGCCGTCGTCGAACTAGAACCAGAAGGAGGGGAGTCGATGTCTCGCCATCAATTTGTTCTCACCAGAATAGCCCCTGCCACCGCGATGGGACTGATCCTGCTCGCGGGGGTAAGCGCTTGCGAATCGACCCGGTCAGGGTCGGGCGGGGCGCCGGTCAAGGTAAAAGTCTCCGTGGTCAACGGCGCGCCGGTGGTGGATCCGGAGGACGCCAGGGCCCACGAGGGCGACGACGTGCACTGGATCTTCCAGGGCCACGACGCCAAGGAGTTCGAGATTATTTTCACCAGCGTGGCCGACTCGCCGTTCGAGTGGCGCAAGCAGACAGGGGCGTCCGTCTGGGGCACGGTGAAAGCCGGCGCTGCCAAGGGCGGGAAGAAGACGGATTACAAGTACAGCGTGGACGTCGGCGGGAAGGTGCGCGACCCGCGGATCATCATCGAGCCGAAGAGCTGACGCGACCGACCGCGCCGGCATGAAAAAAAGGGCCGGCGTTTCCGCCGGCCCTCTTCTTTCACTCGAGGCGCGCCTTGCGCGCACTGCAGGTGCGAGAGGGCTTGAGATGCGGAAAAGCAACAGGCTGCTGCGGTGGAGTGACCGCATAACCCCTTGTCTATAAAGCGATGATCTTGGCTCGTAGGCATTCCTGCGCATTGTGCAGTCGCAGAAAAGCGAAAAGAATGAAGCCGTTCTAGGGAAGTGTTCGGCCGTCCAGCGGACGGGAATCCTCTCGCTGCGCCGGCTGCCGGACCCATCAGCAGAGGTGCCAACTATGAAGACGAAACTCGCAATTGCAGTAGCGTTTGCGATGGTTTGCGGCGCGGCTTGGTCGGCTGACTCCGGCTTCTACGTCGGGGCCGGACTCGGCATGAGCGAAGTGAAGGCCAGCTACAGCTACAAGGATTCGAACAGTGAAGGGTTCACCGACTCCGGGAAACAGGATTTCAGCGGTTCGGATTTCGGGTGGAACATCTTCGTCGGCTATGACTTCAACAAGTATGTCGCCGTCGAGCTCGGCTACATGGATCTTGGCAAGCCGAGCGATGTCGTTGACAGAGCCTACATTACGGACACTTCGTTTCCCTTCAACCACAAGGTCGACGTCGAGGCCACGCTCAATGGGATCGATCTGGCGGTCGTCGGCAAGGTGCCGCTGGGCGAGAGCTGGGACGTGCATGCCAAGGTCGGCGTGATCTGGTGGACGCCTGAGGCCAAATGGACACACACGGATGTGTTCGACGACGGGGGCACGTACAGGGAAGTCCTCAACGAAAAGTCCGATGCGACCGACCTGCTGTTCGGTGTCGGTGGCAGCTGGAAGCTGAACGAAAACATCATCTTCGGGCTGGACTGGACGCACATCGAGTTCGGCGGTGCCGGTTTCTCGGATTGGGCGCCGATCGACACGACGGACCTGTATACGGTCAGCGCGACCTACAAGTTCTGAGGCGGACCTGACCGACACCGCAGTGATGCGTTGCGCGAGCCCGCCGTTCCGGCGGGCTCGTCGCATCAGGGAGCCGGCTTTCCCGCGTGTTCTCGCCGGAGGGTTAAGGCGGCCGTGATTGGCGCCGCGGTCGTCGGCGTTCGCGCGGTCACGATGGGGATGGGAAATTCAAACGCGCATGCCGGAGTGCGCCTGTTTGCTGTCGGCGCACCGGCCGCGTGCGGCAGCCGGGACTTCCCAGCCCGCCCGCAACGAAAAGGCCCGGGAGTCGCCTCCCGGGCCTCGTTCATCGAGCGGTAAAGTCTCTCGACCTTACATGCCCATATCGCCCATGCCGCCCATGCCGCCCATGTCGGGCATGCCGTGCTTGTGGTCGTCGTCCTTCGGAGCCTCGGCCACCATCACTTCCGTCGTGAGCAGCAGGCCCGCCACCGAGGCGGCGTTCTGCAGCGCAAGACGCGTGACCTTGGTCGGGTCCAGGATGCCCATCTCGAGCATGTCGCCGTACTCGCCCGTCGCGGCGTTGTAGCCGTAGGTGCCCTTGCCCTTCTTGACGTCGGCCAGCACGACCGCGGCGTCCTCGCCCGCGTTCGCGACGATCTGGCGCAACGGCTCCTCGATGGCACGGCAGAGGATCTTGATGCCGATGGCCTGGTCCTCGTTCGAACCCACCATCTTCTCGAGCGCCTTCTGCGCGCGGATCAGCGCAACGCCGCCGCCGGCGACCACGCCTTCCTCGACCGCCGCACGGGTGGCGTGCAGCGCGTCCTCGACGCGGGCCTTCTTTTCCTTCATCTCGATCTCGGTGGCCGCGCCGACCTTGATCACGGCGACGCCGCCGGAGAGCTTGGCCATGCGCTCCTGCAGCTTCTCCTTGTCGTAGTCGGAGGTGGCTTCCTCGATCTGCTGCTTGATCTGCGCGATGCGCGCCTTGATCTCGCCCGCCTTGCCGTGACCATCGATGATCGTGGTGTTTTCCTTCGCGACGACGATCTTCTTGGCCTGGCCGATGTCGGCCAGCGTCGCCTTCTCGAGCGAGAGGCCCACTTCCTCGGCGATCACGGTGCCGCCGGTCAGGACCGCGATGTCGGCGAGCATGGCCTTGCGACGGTCGCCGAAGCCCGGGGCCTTGACGGCCGCGACCTTGACGATGCCGCGGATGGTGTTGACGACCAGGGTCGCCAGCGCCTCACCCTCGACGTCCTCGGCGACGACCAGCAGCGGCCGGCCGGCCTTGGCGATGCTCTCGAGCAGGGGCAGCATCTCGCGCACGTTCGAGACCTTCTTGTCGTACAGCAGGACGTACGGGTTCTCGAGCTCGGCCGCCTGGCTGGCCTGGCTGTTGATGAAATACGGCGAGAGGTAGCCGCGGTCGAACTGCATGCCCTCGACGATATCGAGTTCGTTCTGCAGGCCCTGGCCTTCCTCGACGGTGATCACGCCTTCCTTGCCGACCTTCTCCATCGCGTCGGCGATCGTCTTGCCGATCGACTCGTCGCTGTTGGCCGAGATGGTGCCGACCTGCGCGATCGCCTTCTGGTCCTTGCAGGGCTTGGAGAGCTTGCGCAGTTCCTCGGTGCACGTCTCGACGGCCTTGTCGATGCCGCGCTTGATGTCCATCGGGTTGGCGCCGGCGGCGACGGCCTTCAGGCCCTCGCGCACGATCGCCTGGGCGAGCACCGTGGCGGTCGTCGTGCCGTCACCGGCCTCGTCGGAGGTGTTGGAAGCGACTTCCTTCACCATCTGCGCGCCCATGTTCTCGAACTTGTCCTTGAGCTCGATCTCCTTCGCCACGCTCACGCCGTCCTTGGTGACGGTGGGGGCGCCGAAGCTCTTGTCGAGCACCGCGTTGCGGCCCTTGGGGCCGAGGGTCACCTTGACCGCATTCGCCAGGATGTTGACGCCGCGGACCATCCGCTGGCGGGCGTCATCGCCGAAACGTACGTCTTTTGCTGCCATTGCAGTAGTTCTCCGGAATTCGTTGGTTGCTTGCGGGCGGGCGATTACTTCTCGAGCACCGCCATCACGTCTTCTTCGCGCATGACGAGGTATTCCTCGCCATCGACCTTCACCTCGGTACCGCTGTACTTGCCGAAGAGGATGTGGTCGCCGACCTTTACGTCGAGCGGGCGAACGGTGCCGTTCTCGAGGATCTTGCCCTTGCCCACCGCGACGACCTTGCCGCGGATCGGCTTCTCGGCTGCGGTGTCGGGGATCACGATGCCACCGGGGGACTTGGTCTCGGCGTCGAGCCGCTGGATGATCACGCGGTCATGAAGCGGACGAATCTTCAACTTGTCAGCCATTGCTGAAATCTCCGTTTTGGTACGTTCAGCTGTAAGGGAATTCGCGGGGGGAGTGTTAGCACTCTCCTCATGCGGCTGCTAATAATAGGTCCCGGGAGCGTGAATTCAAGCCCTGAGGCGGTCATACGAGGTCCGACGTGGCCTCGAACCGCCCACTGGGACACCCGGATGGCCCCGGAGGGGGTGCGGCGACAGGCACCGGCCCGGCCGCCAAACAACGCTCTAACCATATGAAAGAAAATGATATTCTTTCGGGCTCGACATTCTTACAGTCGCCAGGCCAGGTTGCGCAGGGTTCGCGACCGGGGCATTTTTCGGGCGCTTGACCAGACGGCACGCATGAAACGAATCGCATCTATCGACAGACACCGACTTGTGCTGCCCGCGCTGATCGCGCTGGCCGGACTGACCGCCACGGCCGTTTCCGCCGCCGACCGGGAGGCCGGTGACGCGAAGCAAGGCGGCTTCGACATCAAGCAGCTGCTCGGCAGCGAGCAACCGTCCGAAGGCAGCCTGCTGCCGGCCAGCAAGGCGTTCGTGCTCGTGGCCACGAGCGACCGACCCGACCAGGTCTCCCTGCACTGGGACATCGCCGAGGGCTACTACCTCTACCGCGACAAGGTGAAAGTGACATCGCCGTCGGGCGACGCACAACTCGGACCGCCGTCGATCCCGGGCGGCAAGGTCAAGCACGACGATTACTTCGGCGATCAGGTCGTGTTCTTCGAGCGGATGGACGCCGAGGTTCCGGTCGCCACCGCCGCCGGCACGCGCGAGATCACGCTCGAGGTGGGTTACCAGGGTTGCGCCGAGGCGGGGCTCTGCTATCCGCCGATCCGCAAGACGGTCAAGGTCGGGCTGACGGCAACGGGGCTCGCATCCGCGTCGGCGGACCGGCGCAGCGGCGAGGCGGGCCCGGTCAGGTCGGCCCAGGATGCGCTCGCCGACAAGATCCGCAACGGCAGCCTGCTCGCCGTCCTGGCGACCTTCTTCGGCGCGGGCCTGCTGCTCGCGTTCACGCCCTGCGTGCTGCCAATGGTGCCGATCCTCTCCGGGATCATCGTGGGCGCGGGTCGCGACCGTCCCGTCTCGCGGGGCCGCGCGTTCTCCCTGTCGCTCGCCTACGTGCTCGGCATGGCGCTCACCTATACGGTGGCGGGCGCGGCCTTCGCGGCCGCGGGACGGCAGGCGCAGGCGTTCTTCCAGCAACCGTGGATCATCGTGGTCTTCGCCGGGCTTTTCGTGCTGCTGGCGCTCGGGATGTTCGGCGTGTTCAACCTGCAGGTGCCGGCCGCGTTCCAGGCGCGCGTCGCGGACCTGAGCAACCGGCAGAAGCAGGGCACGCTGGTCGGCACGGCGGTGATGGGCGCGCTCTCCTCCCTCATCGTCACGGCTTGCGTGGCGCCGCCGCTGGTCGCTGCGCTCGCGGTCATCGGGCAGAGCGGCAACGTGTTCCGCGGCGGGGCGGCGCTCTTCGCGTTGAGCCTGGGCATGGGCGCACCGTTGCTGCTCATCGGCGCGTCGGCCGGCCGGCTGCTGCCGAAGGCCGGGCCGTGGATGGACGCGGTGAAGGCCGCGTTCGGCGTGATGATGCTGGGCGTCGCGGTGTGGATGCTGGGGCGCATCCTGCCCGGGCCGCTGACGCTCGCGCTCTGGGCCGTGCTCGCCTTCGTCTCCGGCTACTGCCTGATCACCATGGGCGCCTCCGACGCGAAGCGCGGAACGGTCGCCGTCCGCCGCGGCATCGGCGTGCTCGCGCTCGTGTACGGCGTGCTGATGCTGGTCGGTGCCCTCGCCGGCCGCAGCGACCCGCTGCGACCGCTCGAGGGGCTGGGCGGCAAGGCAGGTGCGCCGGCCGCGGAGCACAGGCTCGCGCTCAAGCGCATCAAGACGGTCGCCGACTTCGACCGCGAGCTGGCGGCGGCACAGGCCGCCGGTCGCCCGTTGATGCTCGACTTCTATGCGGACTGGTGCGTGTCCTGCAAGGAGATGGAGGACCAGACCTTCACCGAGCCGCGCGTACAGGCGGCGCTCGCACGCGCCGTACTGCTGCAGGCCGACGTCACCGCGAACGACGACGACGACCAGGCGCTGCTCGCGCGCTTCGGCATCCTCGGCCCGCCGACCATCGTGTTCTTCGCGGCCGACGGAACGGAGCGCAAGGACTTCCGCGTGGTCGGCTTCCAGCCCGCCGAGGAGTTCCGCGCGCACGTGGCGCAGGCCTTCGGCGGCAACGGCGCGTGAGGCGGCTTGCGCTCGTCGCGCTCGCGGTCGGCGCCGTGGGCGCCGGTGCCGCGGCCTACCTCGCCTATGAGCAATACGCCCGGCTGGCAGCGCCCCCGCCCGCGCCGGCCGAGGCGCCGGCCGTCCGCCTGGCGGAGCGGATCCCCGAGTTCAAGCTCGCCGACCGCGACGGGACCTTGCGCTCGCTGGCGGACTGGCAGGGCAAGTCGCTGATCGTGAATTTCTGGGCCACGTGGTGCGCGCCCTGCCGGCGCGAAATCCCGCTGCTGGGCCGGCTGCAGGAGCGCTACGGGCCCGACGGATTCCAGGTGATCGGCATCGCGGCAGACTACCGCGACAAGGTCCTCGCCTACGCCGACCAGGCGAAGATCGGCTACCCGCTCCTCATCGGCGAGCAGGAGGCCCTCGACGCGGCAGCCAGGTTCGGCATCGAGATCGTCGGGTTCCCATTCACCGTGTTCTCCGACAGCCAGGGCCGGATCGTCGTCTGCCATGTGGGTGAGTTGACCGAGCCCATTGCCGAGGCCATCCTCGGCACGGTCGAGCAGGTGAACCAGGGCCGTGTGTCCCTGGAAGCGGCACGGTCGCAGATCGCATCGGCGATCGCTGGATTGAAGGCCGGCACGGGACGCCAGGACTGAACCTTGCACAACCTTGCGGCGATTGGCGTTAAACTTGCCGCCTTCTCCGGGTACGCCGCAAAGTCATGGCTCACATCCTGCTGCTGAACGGCCCGAACCTGAACCTCCTCGGGGCCCGCGAGCCGGGCATCTACGGCAAGGTGACCCTCGACCAGGTACATGAGCGCATGGGGCAGCTCGCCTCCGAGTCCGGCCATCACCTGACGGCGTTCCAGAGCAACTCCGAGTCCGAACTGATCGCGCGGGTCCACGAGGCGCCGACCAGCCACGTCGCGTTCATCCTGTTCAACCCCGCCGGGTTCACCCACACGAGCGTCGCGCTGCGCGATGCGCTCCTCGCCGTGAAGATCCCGTTCATCGAGGTGCACCTGAGCAACGTGTATTCCCGGGAATCCTTCCGGCACCACTCCTATTTCTCCGACATCGCCGTGGGCTCGATCACGGGCCTGGGCGCGGTCGGCTACGAACTTGCCCTGCGCGCGGCCTCCGAGTACCTCGCCGCCCGGCCACGCGGGCACGCCTGACAACGACAGATCCAAGGGAAACCCGAATGGACATTCGCAAGGTCAAGAAACTCATCGAGCTGCTCGAAGAATCGGGCATCTCGGAAATCGAGATCAAGGAAGGCGAGGAGTCGGTCCGCATCAGCCGCCACCCGACGGGACCCGTGCACGCCTTCCACGCGCCGATGAGCTACGCGGCACCTGCGGCACCCGCCGGCCACGGCTCGCCCGCCGTCGCCGCAGCCGCGCCGGCGAAGCCCGCGCCGGCCCCTGACCAGTCCGTGACCGCGCCGATGGTCGGGACGTTCTACGCCGCGCCGGCGCCGGGCGCGAAGGCGTTCGTGGACCTCGGCAGCGAGGTGAAGCCGGGCGACGTGCTCTGCATCATCGAAGCCATGAAGATGATGAACCAGATCGAATGCGACAAGGCGGGGCGCGTCGTGTCCATCCTGGTCAAGAACGGCGATCCGGTCGAGTTCGGCCAGCCCCTGTTCGTGATCGAGTAATGCTCGACAAGGTCGTCATCGCCAACCGGGGCGAAATCGCCCTTCGAATCCTCCGCGCCTGCCGGGAACTGGGGATCAAGACGGTCGCGGTCCACTCGACGGCCGACAAGAACCTGAAGCACGTCCTGCTCGCCGACGAGACCGTCTGCATCGGCCCGCCGCCGTCCAGGGAAAGCTACCTCAACATGCCGGCCATCATCAGCGCGGCCGAGGTCACCGACGCGGTGGCCATCCACCCGGGCTACGGCTTCCTCTCCGAGAACGCGGACTTCGCCGAGCGCGTCGAGAAGAGCGGCTTCACGTTCATCGGGCCACGCGCCGAGACCATCCGCCTCATGGGCGACAAGGTCTCCGCGATCCGCGCATGAAGAAGGCCGGCGTGCCCTGCGTGCCGGGCTCCGACGGTCCGCTGGGCACGGAACCCGACGAGATCGTCCGCATCGCGCGCGACATCGGCTTTCCGGTGATCATCAAGGCCTCGGGCGGCGGCGGCGGCCGCGGCATGCGCGTGGTGCACAGCGAGGCGACGCTGATCCACTCGGTCGGCGTGACGCGCGCAGAAGCGCTCGCCGCGTTCGGCAACGACCAGGTCTACATGGAGAAGTTCCTCGAGAAGCCGCGCCACATCGAGTTCCAGGTGCTGGCCGACCACTACGGGAACGTGATCTGCCTGGGCGAGCGCGACTGCTCCATGCAGCGCCGGCACCAGAAGGTGATCGAGGAGGCGCCGGCACCGGGCCTCACCGCAAAGCAGCGCAAGTCCATGAGCGAGCGGGTCGGGTCGGCGTGCTCCGACATCGGCTACCGCAGCGCCGGAACGCTCGAGTTCCTGTACCAGGACGACGAGTTCTACTTCATCGAGATGAACACGCGCATCCAGGTCGAGCACCCGGTGACCGAGATCATCACCGGCATCGACCTCGTAAAGGCGCAGCTGCGCATCGCCGCGGGCGAGCGCCTGCCGTGGTCGCAGGAGGACGTGCAGATCCGCGGCCACGCCATCGAGTGCCGCATCAACGCCGAGGACCCGAAGAAGTTCACGCCATCACCTGGGCCGGTGAAGCTCTGGCACCCGCCGGGCGGCCCGGGCATCCGCGTGGACAGCCACCTCTACACGGGCTACACGGTGCCGCCGTACTACGACTCGCTGATCGCGAAGGTGATCGCCTTCGGTGAGGACCGCGACACCGCGATCGCGCGCATGCGCAATGCGCTGGTCGAGGTGGTGATCGAGGGCATCAAGACCAACGTGCCGCTGCACCAGGAGATCTTCCAGCACGCGGCCTTCCGCGCGGGCGGCACGGACATCCACTACCTGGAGCGGCGGCTGGGGCTCAAGTAGCCAGCGATCGCGTAGGCGGCGCTCGCGTAGGCGGCGCTCGCGTAGCCGGCGCTCGCGTCAGCAACGCCCTCGCAAGCAGCACTCGCGTAAGCGGCGATCGGGGAGCCAAGGGTTTGTCCGGCTTCGCCCGGACGAGTGCTCGCCCGCTGCCCTTGCGCCTGCGGCAAGCGGGCGCTCAAGGGTTTGTCCGGCTTCGCCCGGAAATATGCTCGCCTGGACAAACCCTTGACCGCCCGCGATCGCCGCGCAGCATCGAGGCAGCATCGCGACGCTGCGAGTCCAGGATTGGCCCTCGTGGCCGGCTACCGAGGTCGGCCACTTGAGGTCAGCCACTGACGCCAGCTACGTGAGCCCCTGTGGCGTCCGCACGGGTACTGCTCCGGCGAGCATATCTCCGAGCGAAGCCGGGGCAGTACCCGGGTGGACGCCTCAACCGCCGCTGGCAGCCGCCGCCAGCGCCGCGCGATCGCGCTCGCCGCCCGCCGGATCGATGCAGAGGTAGCTCGGCACCCCGCCCTCGATCGCGTAGGCCGGCAGGTTCGACTGCGACGTGCACACGCGCCCGTCCTTCGTGAACGAGAAGTCGCGCAGCACCGTGACCCGCGTCGGGCTCGGATAGCTCTGGAAGGTCCTGGTGGCCGGCGTGAAGCGGATCACCCGGTCCGAGTTGTTCGCGGCCATCCACACCTCGCCCGTGGGGCGATAGACGTTGAGCGCATAGGGCGTCTCGTATTCGCCCGGCGCCACGCCCGGGACCGTGTAGGCGTCGAACTTGCCCGTCGCGGGATCGAAGCGCATCAGTCCGCCTTCGTCGAACGAGGGTATCCAGAAGATTCCGTCGGCGTCGAAGCGCGGGCGCCGCGGGCCGCTCATCGGCGTCTCGTACTCCGTGACCGCCATGGTCTTCGGGTCGATGCGCCCGATCCTGTTGGCGTAGAGCTTCGCGTACCAGATGCTGCCGTCCTTCGGGTTCACGTCGATGCCGTAGGGGAAGGCCATCACCGTGTAGCCGAGGAAGCGGTGATGCGAGAAGTTGAGCAGCAGCACCTTGTCCGGGAACCAGGACGAAATCCGCATCAGCGTCGGGAACAGCATGTCGCTGATCCAGCGGAAGAACCCGTTCGACGGCAGGCGCATCACGGTCATCTGGCCGGTCTTCGGATCGAAGCGCCCCATCTGGTTCGAGGCGACGATGGTGAACCAGACGATGTCGTCCTTGTCCACGCGCACCGTGTGCGGGTACATGGCGTCCCCCGGAACGGCGTAGGTCTTGAACTGCTTCGTCGCAGGGTCGAACGACATCAGCGTGGACGACAGCGCGTTCGTGATCCAGATCCGGCCGTCGCTGGTCTGCGCCATGCTGTGCGGACCGTGGCTGCCGGTGAACACGCCGATCGCGAGGTGCATGCCGGAGAACAGTCCGCCGCGCGGCAGGCCGCTGGGCGGGAGGTCGAGCCCCTCGACCTTCGCGGTCGCGGGGTCGAGCACCCAGAGCTTGTCGTGCCCTTCGTCGGTGCCGTAGAACTTGCCGTCGCTGGCCACGTCCATGTCGTGGATGAACGAGAACCCGTCGCCGACCTGCCACTCCTCGACCTTGGCACGCGCGAGTTCCGCCGTCGCGCCGTAGTCGTGGGTCGCCTTCACCGGCTGCCCGTCGAAGCCTTTCTCGAACACGGATGCAATCCGGATCTTCTCGGACTTCGTGACCATCGCGAGGTAGCCTTCCATCTTGGTGATGGTGGCCATCCACGCCTCGTGGCTGCGCGGCGCCCGCGTCGTGGCATTGCCCATCTGGTGGCAGTAATTGCACTGGCTCACGAAATCGTGCCGGTCGCCCGCCCGCCCCCACGCGAGGACCGCGTTGTGCGCCGAGGCGGACAGCGCATCCGATGCGGCCTGCGCGTCGGCGAAAGCCTTGAGCTGCAAGTCCGCCTGGCCCACGGCGTCGGCGGCGGCGTCCACGCTGGTCGATGCGTCGTCGTAGTTGGCCAGCCGCGCCCGCAGGGCGAGGCTGCCTGAATACGGCGTCACGATTGCGTACGTCCCGTCGGCAGCCGTGTAAACGGTCTGCTTCCGCGTGTGGTCGGCGTTGAAGACGCTCAGCATCGCGCCGAATGCGGGCCGGCCGTCCGGCAGCGTCACCTTGCCCGTGAAGGACGCGGCGCTGGCTTGCGAGGCGATCCCGGCGGCCGCGCAGGCGACCAGGAACGGGAGGGAGAGAACCCGGTT
Organism: uncultured Gammaproteobacteria bacterium; assembly: GCA_963706755.1. Classification (GTDB taxonomy): domain Bacteria; phylum Pseudomonadota; class Gammaproteobacteria; order Steroidobacterales; family Steroidobacteraceae; genus RPQJ01. The sequence continues at coordinate 48,166 of CAVPNH010000010.1, read as the reverse complement.
GTTCATCGTTCTCTCCTTCAGGCCGGGCGCGCGTTGAACCAGGAGAACAGGCGCTTGCCGTCCCGCAGCCCAGGCAGCATGAGCCCCCCGAGGATGGACGCGAGGGGACCGCCGCAGAGCAGGTTCAGGAGCAATGCCACGCCGGACACGTCGAGCTTGGCGTGACCGAGGCCGATGCGGTCGCCGAGCCACAGCGCCAGGATCAGCACGAGGCCGCCGACCTGGTTCGCGACCAGCACCCACTTGAAGAACGCGCCCCCGCGGCCCGACCACAGGAGCAGGGCCAGCAGCGCCAGGCACATGGCGGGCACGTAGTAGGCGCCGGCCGACCAGCCGAGCAGCGCCATGAGTATGGCACTCAGCACCAGCAGTACGCTGTAGACGCGGACCTGCGCCGGCCGGGCGCCGGAAATCACGGAATTGCTCATCGAAGTCTCCCCTGCGATCGTGCGATCGGGCGGCCTTGTGCCTGACGCCCGCCCGGTTTCGTACCTGGCCCGAACGACCGGGCGACGTGGCGCCGCGTCCGGGGCGAACCCATCTCGTTTACCCTGAGCGTCCCGGCGGCAGGAGAATGCCCGGGGGGAACGCGAGAGACAAGGAGATCCGGAGACCGGCATCGGTCGGGCGCAAGGCCCGATCCGCGCCGGACGGGCGAGACCAGCGACATGCCCTTCCTGCAACTGACGATCGACATCGGTGGCGCGGACCCTGCCCCCTGGGAAGACGCTCTCGTGGAGCTCGGCGCCGTCTCCGTCACGCTCGAGGACGCCGCCGACGATCCCGTCCTCGAGCCCGCGCCGGGCGAGACGCCGCTCTGGCCCACGGTGCGCCTGCAGGCGCTCTTCGCCGGCGACGCCGATGCGGAAGCGATCACCGAGGCGATTGCGCGGCTGTTTCCGGGCGTGGCGGCCCCGCGACTGGCCACCGTCGAGGACAAGGCGTGGGAGCGGGAGTGGCTCAGGGACTTCCGGCCCATGCGCTTCGGCCGCCGGCTGTGGGTCTGCCCGGGCGGGCAGCCGGCGGGGGATCCCGATGCGGTGCGCGTCGAACTCGATCCCGGCCTCGCCTTCGGCACCGGGACGCACGCGACCACGGCGATGTGCCTCGAATGGCTCGACGGCCGGGACCTGCGCGGCCGGTCGCTGGTGGACTATGGCTGCGGCAGCGGAATCCTGGCGATTGCGGCGCTCAAGCTGGGAGCGTCTTCGGCCCACGCCGTGGACATCGATCCGCAGGCACTGATCGCGACCCGGGAAAACGCCGAGCGGAACGGCATCCTGTCCGGGCTGACCGTGACCGGCGAGCCCTTGCTGCCGGGGGCGTCGGCCGACGTGCTGGTCGCGAACATACTCGCCGGGCCGCTCGTCGAACTGGCGCCGCATCTCGCGGCCGCCGTGCGCGCCGGCGGCGAAATCGCGCTCTCCGGCGTGCTCACCGAACAGGCGGACGCAGTGACAGCGGCTTACCGGCCGTGGTTTGATATCGCACTCACCGCGGCGCGCGAAGGCTGGGGACTGATCGGCGGGCGCCGCCGCGCGGATTGAAAAGAGAACCTAGGCCGGCTCATGTACACGCAGTGCCCTGAATGCAACGCGCGCTTCCGCGTCGGTGCCGGCGACTTGAGCGCGGCTGGCGGCACCGTGCGCTGCGGGCGCTGCGGCAGCGCGTTCAACGCCCTTGCCCGGTTGAGCGACACCGTGCCGCCCTCGCTCGGCTACGCCGTCGAGGGGCCTGTGCCAAGGGGGGCCGCCGATCTCGAGACGTCTCCGGGGCCCGTCTCCGGCGTCGAGTTTCACTTCACTGCGGACGACATCGAGGCGGTCTTCGTCGACGCGGGCAACTGGCCAGAGGGCCCCGTCGCGGCCGGGCACGCAGCGAAGGCCTCGGAGTCGAACGCGTTAGGCGCCGCGCTCCCGATGGTGGTGGAAAGCGCGAGCGGGCCCTTCGAGGACATCACGCTCGAGGGCGAGCGCATCAACATCGAGGCCATCCTCGGCATCGAGTTCGAAGAGCGCCTGGATGACCGGAATCCTCCCGAGGAACGCCCGCCCGGCGAATCCCTGCTCGACCGGGGCCCGACTGAGGAAGCAGCGACCGCAGAAGGCCTGGCCGACGAGCACGCGGCCGACGAAGACCCGACCGACGAATTTGAGATTCTGCGTGACGTCCCGGATTCGGCGTACCCGGAAGACGACGACGTGCCGCGCGCGGCCGTCGAGTTCGAGGCGCCCGCCCCGGATGCCCCGGCTACGTCATTCGCGACCGAGGCGCCACCGGCACCCGCGCCGGCACCCGCACTCGAGGCCGCGCCAGAAGCCGAGCTCGATGCGGAGCCCGGCGCGGGGCCTGTGCTGGCGGAAGCACTCGCACCGGGTCCCGTGCGGATGCGTCCGAGCCGCGCGTCGCTCGGATGGTCGATCGGTGGACTGCTGCTCGCGCTCGTCCTGCTCGCGCAGATCACGCACCAGTATCGGCAGGATCTGGTGCGACGCCCGCAGATCGGCCCCCTGCTCAAGGACCTCTACGCCCGCATCGGCTGGCCGCTCTCGCCCAACTGGGACCTCGAAGCGTTCGAGTTGCGGCAATGGGGCAGCAACAGCGGCCCCGACACGACCGGCCGCCTGACCGTGCGCGCGAGCCTCACGAACCGCGCGGACTTTGCGCAGCCGCACCCGGTGCTCCGCATGGAACTCGACGATCGCTTCGGGGACTCGATCGCCGTACGCGACTTCGAGCCCGCCGAGTACCTGAAAAACCCCGCGGAGGCTCCGCGGCTCCTCGGTCCCGGCGCCAGCACGGAGGCCGAACTCGTGATCGTCGATCCGGGCCTCCACGCGGTCGGCTACCAGCTCGACGTCTGCCTGCGCGAGTCCCCCCGGATCCTCCGCTGCGCCCAGGACCCGGGCTGAACCATGGACGTCATCAGCATCGGCCCATATCGGTTGGGCGGCCGCACCTTCCTCGCCCCGATGGCAGGGGTCACCGACCTGCCCTTCCGCAGACTCTGTCGGCGCATGGGCGCGGCCCTCGCGGCCGGCGAGATGATCTCCGCCGATCCGCGGCTCTGGAGCACGGAAGAGTCCCGCCGCCGGCGCGATCACTCCGGGGAGGCCGAGCCGCGCGTCGTCCAGATCGCGGGCGGCGACCCCGGGACGATGGCCGACGCCGCGCGCCGCAACGTGGACGCCGGCGCGCAGATCATCGACATCAACATGGGCTGCCCGGCGAAGAAAGTCTGCAACAGGGACGCGGGCTCCGCGCTGCTGCGCGACGAGGCGCTGGTCGGCGCGATCCTCGACGCGACGGTCCGGGCCGCCGGCGTGCCGGTAACGCTCAAGATCCGCACCGGATGGAGCCGCGAACGGCGCAATGGCGTCGCCATCGCGCGGATCGCGGAGTCGGCCGGCGTGCAGTTGCTGGCCGTGCACGGCCGCAGCCGTGCCTGCCGGTTCGAGGGCGATGCGGAGTACGAGACCATCGCCGCGATCAAGCAGGCCGTGCGCATCCCGGTGATCGCCAACGGCGACATCGACTCGGGCGCCAAGGCCGCCGAGATCATCCGCGCCACCGGTGCGGACGGCGTCATGATCGGCCGCGCGGCGCAGGGACGGCCGTGGATCTTCCGCGAAGTCGAGGCGCTGCTGGCGGGAAAACCCGTGCCGGCCGAGCCTTCCGGCGCGGAGACGCGTGATATCATCGCGACTCACTTGCGCGATTTGTACGCCTTCTACGGCGTGGAGGCGGGGGTCAGGATCGCGCGCAAGCACATCGGCTGGTATTGCCGGGATCGCCCGCACGCGCAGGTGTTCCGGCAATGCGTCATGCGGCTGGACTCGGCAGAGGGTCAGCTCGCCGCGGTGCGTGAATTCTTCGACGCCGGATGCCAGGCCGAGGCGGCCTGAGCTGGAACGTCGATCGGGACATCGAGGACGGAGACAATGCCGCCGCGCAGAAAGACCAGGAGCCGCAGGGAATCGAGGCCCGCTTCGAACCCCGCGGGACGCAGCATCCCGCTGCGATCGATGACGGAGCAGGCGCTCGACAGCTACTTCACGAGCCTGAACGGCCACGCGCCGGGGCACCTCTACGACCTCGTGATGCGCGAGGTCGAGGAGCCGCTGTTCCGCGCGGTGCTCGACTACTCCGAAGGCAACCAGAGCCGCGCAGCCGAGGTCCTCGGCATCAACCGGGGCACGCTGCGCAAGAAGCTCCGCACCTACGGCATCTCCGCCTGAGCCCCTCGGTCGATCGGGTCCTCGTCGTGCAAAACACCATCCGTCGCGCCCTCCTCAGCGTCTCGAACAAGGAAGGCCTGCTCGACTTCGCGCGCGCTCTGCGCGACCGCGGCGTCGCCATCCTCTCGACCGGCGGCACGGCTTTCCTGCTGCGCGCCAACGGCATCGAGGTCACCGACGTGTCGTCCGTCACGGGATTTCCCGAGATCATGGACGGGCGCGTGAAGACCCTGCACCCGCGCATCCACGGCGGCCTCCTCGGCCGACGCGGCACGGACGACGCGGTGATGGCGGAGCACGGCATCGAGGCCATCGATCTCGTCGCGGTGAACCTCTATCCGTTCGCGGCAACGGTCGCCAAGCCCGGCTGCACCTTCGCGGACGCGATCGAGAACATCGACGTCGGCGGCCCGGCGATGGTGCGCGCCTCGGCGAAGAACCACGATCGCGTCACCGTCGTCGTGGACCCGCTCGACTACGGGTCGGTGCTCGCGGAAATCGACCGGGGCGGCGGCGGCGTTTCGGCGGAGACCCGCCTGCGTCTCGCGGCCAAGGCGTTCGCACACACGGCGCAGTACGACGCCGCGGTCGGCTCGTATCTCGGCCAGGCCGTGCGCCCTTCGGACGGCGGCTTTCCCGATCTCCTCGCCCTGCAGTTCCGCAAGCGCCTCGACCTGCGCTACGGGGAGAACCCGCACCAGCAGGCGGCCTTCTACGCCGCGTCCGACGCGCAGGGCGCGTCGATCGGCTCGGCCTCGCAGCTGCAGGGCAAGGAGCTGTCCTTCAACAATCTCGCCGACGCCGACACGGCCTTCGAGTGCGTCCGGCAGTTCGCGGCGCCGGCCTGCGTGATCGTCAAGCACGCGAATCCCTGCGGCGTCGCCGTCGGCACGGACATCGGCCAGGCGTACGACCGCGCGTTCAGGACGGACCCGACCTCGGCGTTCGGCGGCATCATCGCCTTCAACCAGCCGATCGACGGCGCCACGGCCCGAGTGATCCTCGAGCGGCAGTTCGTCGAGGTCATCGTGGCGCCGGGTGCCGACGCAGAGGCCCGCGAGGCCTGCGCGCGCAAGGAAAACGTCCGCCTGCTCGTCACCGGCGGGCTCGCGGCGAGCAATTCGCGTTTCGAGATCCGCAGCGTCAACGGCGGTCTCCTCGTACAGACGCGCGACGAAGGCGTGGTCGCCACGCGCGAACTGCGGGTCGTCACGAAGCGCGCGCCGACGCCGGCCGAACTCGACGACCTGACCTTCGCCTGGCAGGTCTGCAAGTACGTGAAGTCGAACGCCATCATCTATGCGAAGGACGGAATGACCGTGGGCATCGGCGCGGGCCAGATGAGCCGCGTCGTGTCGAGCCGCATCGCGGCCATGAAGGCGCGCGACGAGGGCCTCGACCCCGCGGGCTCGGTGATGGCGTCCGACGCGTTCTTCCCGTTCCGCGACGGCCTCGATGCCGCGGCCGAGCACGGCATCGTCGCCGTGATCCAGCCGGGCGGATCGAAGCGCGACTCCGAGGTCATCGCGGCCGCCGACGAGCACGGCATCGCGATGGTGTTCACGGGGATGCGGCACTTCAGGCACTGAAGTGAAGGTTCTCATCATCGGTTCCGGCGGCCGCGAGCACGCGCTCGCGTGGAAGGCCGCACAGTCGCCGCGCGTCACCCAGGTCTTCGTGGCACCCGGCAACGCGGGCACGGCGCTCGAGCCGCGCGTGCGGAACGTCGACGTCGCCGCGGACGACCTGAAGGGCCTGCTGCGCTTCGCGCTCGCGGAGAAGATCGACCTCACCATCGTCGGGCCCGAGGGGCCGCTGGTGCTGGGCGTCACCGATGAATTCTCCGCCGCGGGCCTGCGTTGCTTCGGCCCGAGCCGCGAGGCTGCGCGCCTCGAGGGCTCCAAGGCCTACATGAAGGAATTCCTGAGGCGCCACTCGATCCCGACGGCGGCGTATGCGACCTTCACGCGCGAGAGCTTCGACGCCGCGTGGGTCTGCGCACAGCGCGCGCCGCTCGTGGTCAAGGCCGACGGCCTCGCCGCCGGCAAGGGCGTGGTGATCTGCGCAACCACGGCTGAGGCGGTCGAGACGGCCGAGGCGATGTTCGCCGGGCGCTTCGGCGCCGCGGGCTCGACCATCGTCGTCGAGGAGTTCCTCGAGGGCGAGGAAGCGAGCTTCATCGCGATGGTGGACGGGACCCACGTTCTGCCGCTCGCCACCTCGCAGGACCACAAGCGCCGCGACGACGGCGACCTGGGGCCCAACACCGGCGGCATGGGCGCCTACTCGCCCGCGCCGGTGGTGACGCCCGCAGTGCACGATCGCGCCATGCGCGAGGTGATGTGGCCCACGGTGCGCGCGCTCGCCACCGAGAACACGCCGTACGTGGGCTTCCTGTACGCGGGCCTCATGATCGCCGCCGACGGCACGCCGAAAGTGCTCGAGTTCAACTGCCGGCTCGGCGATCCGGAGACGCAGCCGATCCTGTCGCGCATGCGCTCCGACATCACGGAGCTCTGCGATGCGGCGCTCGACGGACGGCTCGCGGGTGCGAGCGTGGACTGGGATCCGCGCGCCGCGGTCGGCGTCGTGCTCGCCGCCGGCGGCTACCCGGACGCCGTCCACAAGGGCGACGTCATTCACGGCCTCGATGCGGCAGCGAGGCTGCCCGGAAAGGTGTTCCACGCCGCGACGCAGCTCGTGGGCGACTCGGTCGTCACGAACGGCGGCCGCGTGCTCTGCGCCGTTGGACTCGGCGACGGAGTGAAGACCGCGCAGCGTCAGGCCTACGATCTCGCCGCCGCGATCTGCTGGGACGGCATGCAGTACCGCCGCGACATCGGCCACCGCGCGATCGACCGCGAGTAGTCCGTCGCCCTGGTCCCGGACCCCAACGACCGGGTTCGACGCTCACTTCACCCGGAACACACCCCTTACGAGCCGGACCTGCCCCTCCTCGAGACTGCGCCGCGCGTTCCCGGCCTTCTCCCCGAGATTGTCGACGAACACACCCAGTGTCAGCGGTCCCGGCGTGGTGGGCGCGGAAGTCCTGCTCAAGTGAGCGTCGCTGGTGTCCTCGAAGCATTCGGCGACGAATCCACGCTCGCCCAGAAGCGAGTTCATCTCTTCGACGGAAACGAGGAAGCTGTCGGAAGGGTCGGTGGCCCACGGCAGCGGAAAATGGGACGTGGCGGCCTTGCCGGCGGCCATCTCCTGGAATGCAAAGCGGCCGCCCGGCTTGAGGACCCGGCAGATCTCCACATAGAGCGCCCGCTTGTCCGCGATGTTCATGCCGACGTTCTGCATCCAGGCGACATCGAAGGAATCGTCGGGGAAGGGCAACTCGAGAGCGCTGCCCTGGTGCACCCCGATCCGGTCGCCGAGGCCGGTCAGCCGATCCAGCAGCATCGCGCCGGCGCAGTAATCGGACGAAAGCTCGATGCAGTCGACGCGGCAGCCGCGCGCGGACGCCAGCATCCGTGCGGAGCCGCCCAGCCCGGCTCCGATATCGAGGACGCGATCTTCGGCCCGGATCTTCGCCAGCTCCATCAATTCGAGCGAGGCGCCGAGTCCGCCCGTGTGGAAATGGTCGAGCGCTCCCAGTGACTCGGGCGACAGGCGTTGCTCGGGATTCAATCCGGCCGCACGGATGGCGGCCAGGATTCGCGCCTCGATGTCGCGTGCCGAATAGTGTGTTTCCAGACCCGTCATAGAAACGCTCCTTCAAGACCCGCCGTGCGTGGCGCGCGCCGGCGCCGTGCGCCGCAGCCGCGCTTCGCGGCGAATGACATAGAGCCCCGCGCCGACGACGATGGCGCCGCCGAGCAGCGTGGCAACGCCAGGCAGCACGTGCCAGATCGAGAAGTCGAGCACCACGCCCCACACGAGGGCCGTGTACTCGAGCGGCGTCACGACCGACACGGGCGCATTCCTGAACGCCTCGGTGATGAAGTGCTGCCCGAGCGAACCCGCCACGCCGAGGCCCACGAGCAGCGGCCAGTCCGGGTACTGCAGCGGTCGCCAGTTCGGGATGGACAGCAACCCGGCCCCCACGGCCATCATCACGGTAAACCAGAACACCATGCTCTCGGTCGTGTCGGTCCGGGCCAGCACGCGGAGCGTGATGACCGCGAGCGAGTAGCACAGAGCCGCCATCACCGCCGCCACGCTGCCGACCGACACCCAGTCGGCGCCCGATGGCCGGAGCATCAGCAGCACGCCGGCGAGACCGACCGCGATCGCGGCCCACTGGGCGCGGCCCACGGTCTCGCCGAGCATGGGTGCCGAAAGCGCCGCGACCACGAGCGGCGCGCACATGAAGATCGAGTAGGTCGTTGCGAGCGAGGACTCGCGGACCGCAAACACGAAGCTGCCGAGCATCAGCACGGCCAGCGCGCCGCGGAAGAGGTGCAGCCGGAGGTTCACGATGCGCAGCCGCGCAGCACGTCCGCGCAGGAGCACGGACAGCAGCACGAACGGCATCGAGGTTGCGCCGCGCAGGAAGGCGACCTGCATCGGCTCGTAGTGGCCGGCCAGCAGCTTCAGCAGCGCGTCCATGACCGAGAACACGGCCACGGCCACCAGCATCGAGGCGATGCCCCGGAGGTTATTCGTGTGCAGGCGTCCGCTCCCCGGCCGGCCGCGACCGGCCCGCGGCTCAGCGCTTCATCAGGTCGAAGAACTCGCCGTTGGTCTTGGTGTCCCGCATCTTGTCGATGAGGAACTCCGCGGCCGCCAGTTCGTCCATCGGGTGCAGGAGCTTCCGGATGATCCAGATCTTGGCGAGCTCGTCCTGCGAAGTGATGAGCTCCTCGCGGCGCGTGCCCGAGCGGTTGATGTTGAACGCCGGGTAGACGCGCTTCTCGGCGATGCGGCGATCCAGGTGGATTTCGCTGTTGCCGGTGCCCTTGAATTCCTCGTAGATCACGTCGTCCATGCGCGAGCCGGTGTCGATCAGCGCGGTCGCCATGATCGTGAGGCTGCCGCCTTCCTCGATGTTGCGCGCGGCGCCGAAGAAGCGCTTCGGGCGCTGCAGGGCATTCGCGTCCACGCCGCCCGTGAGCACCTTGCCGGAGCTCGGCACCACGGTGTTGTAGGCGCGCGCGAGGCGCGTGATGGAGTCGAGCAGGATCACGACGTCCTTCTTGTGCTCGACGAGGCGCTTCGCCTTCTCGATGACCATCTCGGCCACCTGCACGTGGCGGCTCGCCGGCTCGTCGAAGGTCGAGGAGACGACCTCGCCGCGCACGGTGCGCGACATCTCGGTGACTTCCTCGGGCCGCTCGTCGATGAGCAGCACGATCAGGTACACCTCGGGGTGGTTGCCGGTGATCGAGTTGGCGATGTTCTGCAGCAGCATCGTCTTGCCGGCCTTCGGCGGGGAGACGATGAGGCCGCGCTGGCCCTTACCGAGCGGCGCGATCAGGTCGATCATGCGCGCGGTCAGGTCCTCGGTGCTGCCGGTGCCGCGCTCGAGCTTCAGGCGGCGCGTCGGGTGCAGCGGCGTCAGGTTCTCGAACAGCACCTTGCTGCGCGCGTTCTCGGGCGAGTCGAAGTTGATCTGCCCGACCTTGAGCAGCGCGAAGTAGCGCTCGCCGTCCTTCGGCGGGCGGATGAGCCCGGAGATCGAGTCGCCGGTGCGCAGGTTGAAGCGACGGACCTGGCTCGGGCTGATGTAGATGTCGTCGGGGCCCGCGAGGTACGAACCCTCGGGCGAGCGCAGGAAGCCGAAGCCGTCCTGCAGGATCTCGAGCACGCCGTCGCCGTAGATGTCCTCGCCGTTCCTCGCGTGCGCCTTGAGGATCGCAAAGATGATGTCCTGCTTGCGCGAGCGCGCCAGGTTCTCCATCCCCATCTGCTGCGCCATCTTGAGCAGGTCGGGAATGGGCTTGTGCTTCAGCTCCGACAGGTTCATCGAGCGGCGGCTCGCCTCGAGCTCCGCCGGGCTGATGACGTCGAGGTCGTCGGCGTCCAGGAACTCGTCCGGCGGCAGCTCTTCCATCCGTGGCCCACGGTTGCCATCGGCGCCACCGCCTCCGCCACCGCCTCGGCCCCGCTTGCCGGGCCGGTTGCGGCCCTGGTTGCCGAGGTAGCCCCTCACAGTTTGCTGTCCAGAAAAGCCGCGACGTCCACCTTGCGGACCGCGCCGATCTTCTGGCCTTCGGCCTGGCCGTTCTTGAACAGAATTAGGGTCGGGATGCCGCGGACGCTGAAGCGCATCGGCGTCTTCGGGTTGTCGTCCACGTTCATCTTGGCGATGGTCACCCGGCCCGCGTACTCCGTCGCGATCTCGTCCAGGATCGGGGCGATCATCTTGCATGGGCCGCACCACTCGGCCCAGAAGTCGAGGAGTACCGGGTGCGGGGACTTGAGTACGTCCGTCTCGAAGCTCGAGTCGGTGACGTGGATGATCTGCTGGCTCACCAGAGACTACCTCCGCTGGTGTTTCGTTGGCTGGAATGGATGGGTCGCTCAAGGGATTTTGTGTCTGTCGCCGGAGTTATCGAGTGACGGCGCGATCTGCGTGAGGCAAACTAACGGGATTGCTGGCCGTACCTGGGGTTCTGGAGTCCCGCTGCACCGGACGTAAGCGCCGGTCCTCGATGGACCCGGCGAGCCGGCTTCGCTTCTGGCGGGAGCGGACTGTTAGCCGCGGGTTGCGGAGTATTTGACCCCGCTTTGCGCCAATTTGCAAGACCACTCTTCACAACATGTAGACCCGATGGCCGACGCACACCTGACCGACGTCTCATTCAGCAACCTGCACCTGCCGGAGTCGCTGGCCCGCGGCATCGCCGACGCCGGCTTCGAGCGCTGCACGCCGATCCAGGCCCAGACGCTGCCGCGCGCCCTCGCGGGATTCGACGTGGCCGGCCAGGCGCAGACGGGCACCGGCAAGACGGCGGCCTTCCTCGTCGCCCTGTACTCGCGGCTGCTGCGTGCAGAGGTACCGCCGACCCGCAAGGTCAACGCCCCGCTTGCGCTCATCATCGCGCCGACGCGCGAGCTCGCGGTGCAGATCCACCACGACGCCGAACTCCTTGGCCAGTACACGGGCCTGAAGCTCTGCCTCGCCTTCGGCGGCGTCGACTACGAGAAGCAGCGCCGCGATCTCGAGGAAGGCGTCGACATCCTGATCGGCACGCCGGGCCGCCTCATCGACTTCTACAAGCAGCACGTCTACGACCTGCGCTCGGTGCAGGCGCTGGTGCTCGACGAGGCCGACCGCATGTTCGACCTCGGCTTCATCGCCGACATCCGCTACATCATGCGGCGCCTGCCTCCCCCGGACCAGCGCTTGAACATGCTGTTCTCCGCCACCCTCGCGCAGCGCGTGCTCGAGCTCGCCTACGAGCACATGAACGACCCGGAGCTCGTGCGCATCGAGCCCGACAAGATGACCGTGGACCTCGTGCGCCAGGTGATCTACTTCCCCTCCATGGACGAGAAGCCGCGCCTGCTGGTCGGGCTGCTGCGCTCCATGGACCCGCACCGCACGATGATCTTCGTCAACACGAGACGTGGAGCAGAAGAACTGGAAGTGCTCCTGCGCGCCAACGGCTTCAACGCCCAGGCGATTTCCGGCGACGTGCCGCAGACCAAGCGCCTGCGCCTGCTGCGCGACTTCCACAGCGGCGAGCTCGCGATCCTGATCGGCACCGACGTCGCGTCGCGCGGCCTGCACGTCCCGGACGTGAGCCACGTCTTCAACTACGACATGCCGCAGGACCCCGAGGACTACGTGCACCGCATCGGGCGCACCGCGCGAGCGGGCGCCGAGGGCGACGCGATCAGCCTGGGTTGCGAGGACTTCGTCCAGTCGCTGCCCGACATCGAGGCCTACATCGGCCGCAGCCTGCCGCGCGCGGCGGTGGCCGAGGAACTGCTGGCGGACATCACCGTGCCGGCCCGTGAACGGCGCCGCTTCGGCGGCCCCGGCGGCCCGGGTGGCGCACGCGGCGGCTTCGGCGGCGGACGCGGACGCAGCAGCGGCGGCGGCGGCGGCGGCGGGCGCGGAGACCGGCATCGCGGCCCTCCCCGCGACAGCCGGCGAAACGAACAGCGTCCTCCAGACCGTCCGGCCAGCCGGACCACGGCACCACCTGTCACTCCCGGCGCAGCGGCCTCCGAATCCAGACCGGCCGCGCAGTCCGGCGGCGAAGGCGGCGAAGCGGCGAGCGCAAGCGCCGTCGCAGGCGGCGCGGTGGCGGCGGCAATCCGCCGGTCGCGGGCGGTCCATCCAGCCCGCCGAGCCCGTCGTCGGAAGGCTGAGCCGCCCTCAGCGCCCTCAGGGCGCGAGATCTCCCAGTCCCTCGATGCCCGTGAATCCGGGCGCTTCGACGTGGGCCGGCTGGGTCGAATCGGGCTGCAGCACCTGGTAGGTCCAGCGGACCCCCGCCTCGCGCGCGGCCCTGAGCACCGCAACGCTGTCATCCACGAACAGGGTCGATCCGGGCGCAACTCCGTGCCCCCGCGCGAGCCGCGCCCAGAATTCCGGGGATTCCTTCGGTACGCCGAACTCGTGCGACGAGATGAGTTCGTCGAAGTGCCGCTCGAGCCCGGCCTGGGCGCTCTTGATGCCGAGGCTGATCGGGTGCGCATTGGTCGTGAGCAGCACCCGCTTGCCCCGCCCGCGCAGTCGATCGAGAAAGTCGACGGCGCCGGGCAGGTAGCGGATGTGGCTGCGCATCTCGAACTTCAGCGCCGCGATGTCGAAGCCGAGTTCCTCGCTCCAGTGATCGATGCAGTACCAGTCGAGCGTGCCGCGCTTCGCGTCGAAGCGCGGTTTCAGCTCGGCGAGCGAGGCGCGCTCGTCGAGACCGCGGGCCTCACCCCAGCGTCGCGGCAGCGCCTCCAGCCAGAACAGGTTGTCGAAGCGCAGGTCGAGCACGGTGCCGTCCATGTCGAGGCACACGGTCTCGACCTCGGTCCACGCGGGCGGGGCTGCGCCGCGGTTGCCTGATGCTGCGTGCACGATGCTGGAGGGCGCCGGATTGCGGACGGACCGCTATCATACGGCGACACACATTCTCACTGGAGCCCTCGCATGGCCTCCGATCCCGCCGAGCTTCTACCGGGCGTCCAGGACGCGGTGACCGCCGCATCCACCGCGATCCTGGAGGTCTACGCCTCGGCGCTCACCGTCGAGTACAAGGCCGACGAGTCGCCGATCACGCGCGCCGACCGGGCCGCGCACGACATCCTCGCCGCACGCCTCGCGATGCTGGCCCCCGGAATTCCCATGCTGTCCGAGGAGGCCGAGGCCGCCCACGCCTTCGAGGTGCGGCGCGGCTGGCGCGAGTTCTGGCTCGTGGATCCGCTCGACGGAACGCGCGAGTTCATCGGGCGCAACGGCGAGTTCACGGTGAACGTCGCACTGGTCAGGGACCACGCGCCGGTGCTCGGCGTGGTCGCCGCACCGGCGCTCGGCCTGACCTATTACGCCGCCCGCGGCCACGGAGCCTGGTGCTCGGACGGCGCGGCGCGGCCGAGGCCGATACACGCGCGTGCGGCGGCGGACCCCCTGGTCGTGGTCGGCAGCCGCTCGCACCGCGGCGACTCGCTCGACGCGCTGCTCGCCAGGCTCGGCCCGCACGAGTTGCGCCCGATGGGCAGCGCGCTCAAGTTCTGCCTGGTCGCCGAGGGCTCGGCCGACTTCTATCCGCGGCTCGGCCCCACGTCGGAGTGGGACACGGCCGCGGCGCAGGCCGTGCTCGAGACGGCGGGCGGCGCGGTGACGACCCTGGACGGCACGCCCCTGCGCTACAACGCGCGCGACACCCTGCTCAATCCGCATTTCATCGCGTACGGCGACCCGGAGCGGAACTGGCCGGCGCTGTTCTGATCGATGGAACTCTCCTGGACGCTGCTCGGGCTGCTCGCGCTGCTCATTGCCACTGCCTGGTACTGGCACGACAGCCTCGGGGCGCGCGAGCGGGCCAATGACGTCGCGTTCGAGACCTGCCGCACCACGGGCGCCAGCCTGCTGGACGGCACGGTCGCCTTCCGCAGGCTGCGCCCCGTGCGGGTCGCGGGAGGCTCGCTGCAGCTGCGGCGCACCTACGTCTTCGACTACACGCGCGACGGCTACACGCGCCTGCAGGGCTTCGTCATCATGACCGGGCACAGTGTGGACAGCGTCGGGCTCTGAGCCGGGCCTGTCCCTGCAGGCGGGCCTACCCTTTTTGTCGCGGGCGGGGCTAAGCTACCCGCCCCGGCCAAGGCTCGAGCGACGACCCCAGCGATGGCGGAAGCGAGCGACAACGTCGACACGGAGACGTTCAAGCACATTGAGCGCCTGCGCCAGTTGCGGATCGAGCACCGCGACCTGGACGACGTGATCCATCGCCTGCAGCTCGACCTGTACGTGGACCAGGTGCAGATGCGTCGCCTCAAGAAGCGCAAGCTCCTGATCAAGGACCAGATCGCCAGGCTCGAGAGCCAGCTGATCCCCGACCTCAACGCCTGAGCGATGTCGGAACCCCTCGAAACCGCGGCCGGCATCGTCACGCGCCTTTTCGCACCGTCCAACCTGCCCCAGCTCGCGGTCGTAGCCGCGGCGCTGGCCCTCGGCCTGTGGACTGCGAAGCTGCTGCGACGGGGAATCGTTCCTCCCGACGCCCCGGACGACTGGCGTGGCCGCGCTCGCGAGTTCGCATGGCTGGGCGCGCCCTACGCGGCCGTGCTGCTCGTCCTCGCCGCGGCCGACGGACTGATGCACGCGCTCGGGACGCCGGCGCGGGTCGTCGACGTCGCGGTGCAGCTCGGCGCGCTCCTGCTGCTCATCCGGATCATCGTGTATGTGTTCCGGGTAACGATGGGCGCCCGCGCGCGGCTCAAGGGCTGGGGCACCCTGATCACCTTCCTGGTCTGGGCCTTCCTGTCGCTGCACCTGCTCGGCTGGGGCGAGGCGCTCATCGGACTGCTGGACGGCATCGGCATCAACGCGGGCGAGACGCGCATCTCCGTATGGTCCGTCATGAAGCTGCTGGTGACGGTCAGCCTGTTCGTCGTGGTCGCGATGTGGATCGCGCGCTGGTTCGAGCGGCACGTGCTCAGGCTCGACGCGCTCGCGCCCAACATGCGCATCGGGATCGCCAAGTTCACGCAGGCCTTCCTCGTGGGCCTCTCGGTGCTGGTCGGCCTGAACGCGGCGGGGCTGGATCTCACGACGCTGAACGTGCTCACCGGCGCCGTCGGCATCGGCCTCGGCTTCGGCCTGCAGAGCATCGCGGCCAACTTCGTCAGCGGTTTCGTGCTGCTCATGGACCGCTCCATCAAGCCGGGAGACGTCATCAGCTTCACCGGCATGCCCGGCACCGCGACCGAGGGCTTCGGCTGGGTCGAGGAGCTGCGCGGGCGCTACGTCGTGGTGCGCGACCGGGACGGCGTCGCCACGCTGGTGCCGAACCAGAACCTGATCACCAATCCGGTGACCAACTGGAGTTACGAGGACCCGAGGGTGCGCCTCAAGCTGCCGGTCCGCGTGAGCTACAGGAGCGACCCCGAACTCGCCATGCGCCTGATGCTGGAATCGACGGCAGGACATCCCCGCGTGATCCGCGATCCCGCGCCCGTCGCACGCCTCATGGGTTTCGGGGACCACGGCATCGAGCTCGAGTTGCGGTTCTGGATCCCGGACCCGAAAGAAGGCGTGAACAACGTCCGATCCGACGTGAACCGCGCGATCTGGCGGCTGTTCCGCGAGCACGGGATCGTGATCCCGGTGGCGCAGCGCGAGGTCCGCCTCGAGATGATCAATCCGCGAGTCGGCACGCTCGATCCGGCCCGCGACGACTGACGCTCCATGCCGGTCGAGATCTCAGGCTCGCTCGCGATCCCCGACGAGCTGCTGGAATTCCGCGCGGTCCGCGCGTCCGGGCCAGGCGGCCAGAACGTCAACAAGGTGTCGAACGCGGTCGAGCTGCGCTTCGATTCCGCGGCGTGGCCGCCGCTGCGCGCCTCGGCGAGGATGCGCCTGAAGCGGATTGCCGGGCGGCGCATGACGTCGGCCGGCCTGATCGTGATCGACGCCCAGCGCCTCCGATCCCTGGAGCAGAATCGCGCCGACGCGCTCGACCGGCTCGTCACGATGATCCGCGAGGCACTGATCGAACCGAAGGTCCGGCGCCCGACCCGCCCGACCCGTGCGTCGAAGGAGCGTCGCCTGGCCTCCAAGGCCAGGGACGCGCGGACCAAGAAGCTGCGCCGTCCCGGGCGGGCCGACGACTAGCCGCGCAGCGGCGGCCTCACTTCTTCTCGGGCCCGCTCGGCACCGACCAGGCGCCCGTGGCTGCGTCGAGCTTGTGGCAGGACGTGCACTCGCCCTGGAATTCCGTCATGAAACGGTTCTTGTCGCCGCCGACGAGGTGGATCCGGTGCACCATGCCGGCGAGCGGCGGCGCCTTCTTCGAATCCTCGCTGTGGCAGTCGGCGCAGGCGACCGGGATGTCGTCCAGCGCGTCCGACGCGTCCGGGTGCTTGCCCTTCAGCTTCAAACCAGCGGGCGCGCTGCCCTGCACCGTCGCGAGCAGCGCCGGACTCACCTTGCCTGACGTCCACTGCTGCAGCTGGGTGCTGAGCCGTGCATCGGAAGGCGGCTTGTTGACGTGGCAGTCCACGCACGCCTTCGGGTACGGGTCCGGGGCATTGATGCCCGGGATCTTGCGTGCGGCCGGTGCCGCAGCCACCGCCGGCGCCTTGGTCGCGGCGGGCGCAGGCGCCTTGGCCGCAGCCGGTGCCGGCGCCGCAGTCGCGGCAGGCGTCGCCGCCCGGATCGGACCCGACACGCAGAGGAGCGTTACCGCTACCGCGGCCAGTGAAGTGGTGAATGCGTTCATGGCTCAGTCCCCTCGGTTCACCCGTATGTCATCGAAGGATACTGCTACCCGGCCGCTGCCGCCGCAGGTTCTGCGCAGCGCTATTGAACCCGCACCGGATCGCGCCGACACTTGACGTGCATCAAGGGCGCGACCCAGCGATGGCGGCAGCATGCCGCCCTCACCTGCCGCGGATGGACCATGATTTTCCACGACCTGCGGTCGTTTCTCGACCGCCTCGAAGCGACCGGCCGGCTGCGGCGGGTCACGGAGCCGGTCGACCCGAACCTCGAGAGCACGGCCTTCTGCCTGCGCACGCAGCGCGCACAGGGGCCTGCCCTGCTGTTCGAGAAGGCAGGCGACAGTGGGCACGCGCTGCTCGGCAACCTGTTCGGCCACCGCGAGCGCATCGAGGCAGCGCTGTCGGGCCGGCCGTCGGGCTCGCTGCGGGAGCTCGGCGAGCTGCTGGCGGCGCTCAAGGAACCTCGCTGGCCGGGCAGCCTGCGCGAGGCGCTGGCCGCCTGGCCCGAATTCGCGCAACTCGCACACGTCGCGCCGCGGCGCGTCGACCACGTCGCATTCGGCGAACAGGTGCTGACCGGAGACGCGATCGACCTCGGCAGCCTGCCGATCCAGCGTTGCTGGCCCGAGGACGCAGGGCGGCTCATCACCTTCGGCCTCGTAGTGACTCGTGGCACTCGCCGCGAGCGCCAGAACGTGGCCGTTTACCGCCAGCAGCTCATCGGACCCAACCGCGTCATCATGCGCTGGCTGCCCCACCGGGGCGGTGCGCTCGACTACGCCGACTGGCGCGCCGCGCATCCGGAGCGCCCCTTTCCGGTGCTGGTCGCGATCGGCGCGGACCCGGCGACGATGCTGGCCGCCGTCGCACCCGTGCCGGACACGCTGTCCGAATACGAATTCGCCGGCCTGCTGCGTGGGGAGCGAACCCGCGTCTGGCACAGCGCCATCACGGGGCTCGATGCGCCGGCAGGCGCCGAGATCGTGCTCGAGGGCCACATCCATCCGGGTGACACCGCGCTCGAGGGGCCGTTCGGCGACCACACGGGTTACTACAACGCGCAGGGCGAGTTCCCCGTGTTTACGGTCGAGCGCATGTCCATGCGCCGCGACGCGATCTACCACGGAAGCTATATGGGACGCGCGCCACACGACGAGCCGTCCGTGCTCGCCCTCGCGCTGAACGAACTCTTCGTGCCGATTCTCCGCAAGGTGTTCCCGGAGATCGTGGACTTCCATCTCCCTGCCGAGGCCTGCTCCTATCGCGTCGCCGTGGTCAGCATCCGCAAGCAGTATCCCGGCCATGCGCGCCGCATGATGATGGCCATCTGGTCGTACCTGAGGCAATTCACCTACACCAAGTTCATCGTCGTCACCGACGACGACATCGACGTACGCGACTGGTCGCAGGTCATCTGGGCCGTGTCCACTCGAGTCGACCCGGCGCGTGACAGCCTGCTCGTCGAAAACACACCGATCGATTACCTCGACTTCTCGAGCCCGGTGCCGAATCTCGGCTCCAAGCTCGGCCTCGATGCCACGAACAAGTGGCCCGGCGAGACCGACCGCACCTGGAGCCGCCCCATCGCGCTGGACCCGGCCGTCGAACGCCGCGTCGATTCACTGTGGTCGAAGATCTTCGGCCCGCCGGCATCCTGACCGGCGGAGCATCCATGCGGCTCGTCTGTCCCGCCGGCAGCGCGCATTGATCCATGTCAGCCGGCGGTCAGCGATGGACCACCTGCAGGATACTGTTGCGGATCTGCTCGTGCAGCACGAGCTGCGCGTCGCGCAGGATCGCCTCCACCATGGCCGGCTCGAACTGGATCGTGCCGTCCGGACCCTGGGCAATGACGTTGCGCTTGCGCGCGAGGTCGAGGAAGTTGCCGAACTGTGCGCGCTCGAAGAATTCCGGCGCGTTCAGCTCGTACAGCAGCGACATGCGCTGCGCCATGAGCTCGCACTGCCGCTCGAGCGCGTCCTGCGTGATCCGGCCGCTGCCGGCCTTGAGCAGCAGCGAAACGGCGAGGTAGTAGCGCTCGATGAGCGGCACGCTCGCACGCGCGAGCACCGAGAGCTGCATCGCCTCGGGCGACTCGGCGGGCGGCCTCGACCACATGCTGCGGTCCTCCGACGCCGACAGCAGCCCGAGGTTCAGAAGGTCCTCGAGCACCCAGTCGACGACCCCTGGCAGCTCCGCCTCCGTCCAGCGCAGGAAGTACTCGTCCGCCGCGTACGGATATACGCGGCCCGCGAGGCGCTGCAGGTCGGCGCGCGGCACGCTGGCGTTGTTCAGGAACGCGCAGGCGACCAGCGAGCGGCAGCAGCAGCAGGTGCAGGGCGTTGTTGCGGAAGTAGCTGGTCAGGATCGCCGAGTCTTCGGTCATCCACATGATGTCGCCGAGTTCGTGCGGCTGGCGGCGCAGGATCCCGAGCGATTCCCCGTGGCTGACTATGGCCGCGCCGTCCATGCCCGTGACCCAGACCCGCGGCGAGTACGGAGCGCGGCGCATGACGGACGCGTAGACCTCGAGCAGCCGCACGAGGTCGGCCTCGCCCATGCTGTGTCGCGGCGTGGCGAGCAGCACCAGGCCGAGCAGGTTGACGGGGGTGACGCAGGCCGCGGCGTTGATGCGCGTCATGATGGACGTCGCGAGGTCCTTGACCAGCGGCGAGAGCCAGGGCGGACGGTCGTCCGATCCCGACGGCCGCCGCTCCCAGTCGGGTGCGTGCGGCGGATCATCCGGATCGAGCGGCAGGGGCTCGCCGAAGCTCACGTACACCTTGCCGAAGCGGCTGCGCAGTTCGGGGATCGTGCGCAGCAGCGTCAGGACGGACTCCTTCTCCTTCGGCCGCCCGGAGAGTTCGCCGATGTAGGTGCGCCCCTCCACCAGCCGCTCGTAGCCGAAGTAGATCGGCACGAATACCACCGGGCGCGTCGGGCTCGCGCAGGTAGCTGCGCACCGTCATCGCGAGCATTCCCGTCTTCGGCTGCATCAGCCGGCCCGTGCGGCTGCGGCCGCCCTCGATGAAGTACTCGATCGAGTGGCCGCGCGCCATCATCTGCCCGAGGTACTTGAGGAACACGGCCGTGTAGAGCGCGTTGCCGGAGAAACTGCGGCGCAGGAAGAACGCCCCGCCGCGGCGGAGGAACGCGCCCGATGACGGGCATGTTGAGGTTGACGCCCGCCGCGATGTGCGGCACCGCGAAGCCCTTGTTGTAGACCACGTAGGACATCAGCAGGTAGTCCATGTGGCTGCGGTGGCACGGCACGTACACGATCTTCCGCGCCGTCCTCGATGGACTCGAGGCTCGAGAAGTTTGCGAGCTCGACGCCGTCGTACAGGCGGTTCCACAGCTTGCCCAGCACGCCGGACATGAACACCACGAACCAGTGCGAGTAGTTGGCCGCGATCTCCTTCGCGTACGCCTGCGCGACCTTGAGCGCGTCCCGCCGGCTCTGGCCCTTCGACCTCATCTCGTCGCGCACCGCGTCGCGGACCAGCTTCGTGTTCAGGGCCTGCGCCACGATCGTGCGCCGATGCGAAAGGTCCGGGCCGATGGTCGCCGTGCGCTGGCCGCGGAACTGCGCCCGCAGCTGCCGCGACAGCCGGCGCGGCCCGCTCGGGAGGCCGCGCGTCTCCAGGAGCGTAGGCTGCAGCGGCAGCGCCTCGCCGAACAGCATCAGCAGGTTGCGGCCGTTCACCAGCAGCGACAGCACTTTCCTGAATCGCCCGCCGATGTCCCAGCCCTCGGCGACCAGCAGTCGCAGCCAGGATCGCTCGCGGTCCGGCGAGCGGCCCCAGAACAGGCTCACCGGCACGACGTCTGCTTCGAAACCGATGTCGGCGGCCGCGAGGGCGGTGAGTTCGCGCAGGGTTTCCGGAATCCGCCGGTCGATGCGCATTCCCAGGAAGCCCGCACGCCGTTCAAGGAACATGACGGACACGGGCAGCCGCGCTCCGACGCCGAGCGGCGCAAGGGGCATGGGCAGCGATTTCTCGCGGCAGATGTACTCCAGCACGGCGAGGTCGACGATGCTGCGTTTTTCCAGCGCGTAGACCACGGGGCGGCCGGGCGTGAAACGCCCGGCGACTCCGTCCGGCAGGATGGACGGACGTACC
Organism: uncultured Gammaproteobacteria bacterium; assembly: GCA_963706755.1. Taxonomy (GTDB): domain Bacteria; phylum Pseudomonadota; class Gammaproteobacteria; order Steroidobacterales; family Steroidobacteraceae; genus RPQJ01. The sequence goes on along the minus strand of CAVPNH010000010.1, from coordinate 26,964 downwards.
CAGGACGCGACGAAGCGCCGCACGAGGGGCAGCAGCAGGCGTTCCATCACCGACGGGCCGCTCATGCCGGCAGGCGCCCCGCCACCAGCAGGTGGCGGTCGGAGACCGTCCGGACCTCGAGCATGCCGAGCCCGCAGCTCGCGAGCTGGCCGCGCACCTCCGCAGGATCGAATGCCGCGCAGAGCGAGTTGTAGAAGTCCTGCCGCAGCACCTCGGGTTCACCGCCTGCATATGTCTCGACGATTTCCCGCGCGGCGACGGTCGACGCGGGCCGATAGAGGTCCATGATCAGCACGGCGGCGCCCGGCGCCCCCAGCGCCAGTACTGCGCGCCACAGGACCTGCGGGTCGTGCAGGTGATGGAGCAGGCTGTTGCTCACGACGGCGTCGTAGCGGCTGCGCGGCAGCCTGGCGCCCGGCAGCATCCCGCGGACGAAGCGCACGCGGGACGCGAGGTCCGGGTCCCCGCGCAGCCGGGCCTCGCCGAAGGCGAGCATGGGCTGCGACCCATCGAGCCCGTCCAACTGAAGGCCCGCGTTGCGACGCGCGAGCCGCAGCGTGATGTCCCCGGGCCCGCAGCCCAGGTCCAGCACGGTCCCGGCGCGAAACGCGGGAAATTCCGTCGCGAAAAGATCGACGAACCGTTCGTTCGGCTCGGAGAAATCGGCCTCGGCATAGGCTCGGGCCTGCTCGAACTCGTCCATGAGCTCGGCTTCGGGAATGCGTTGCATCGGGTTACCTGCGTCGGGACCGGTCCGGACGCTGCTTACTGCTGCTCGGGCTCCTCGCCCCCGGTCTGCTGCTCGATCGCAGCGTCCGTTGCGGCCTTGGCCGCCATCGTCGTGGCCTCGACCCCGCGCGCACGGTCCTCGGTCTGGATCATGTCGTCGAACACCGTCGCATCGGTGTCGCGGCCCTTGGCCTGCGCCTCCGCCTTGTCCTGCGGTGCCTGCTCGCCTCCGCAGGCCGCGATGACCGTGAACGCCAGGCCCAGGACGGCTGATCTTGCTCGCGCGCGCATGCGGCCCCCCGTGGATTCATCCATGGAGCAATCTTAACCGATGGGGAAATAGGGGACATTCCCCTATTTTTCGGAAAATAGGGGAGTGTCCCCTGTCAGAGGAACTCTTCGATCGAGAACAGGAAGTACGTGAAGTAGTGGTTGATCGGCCGGATCTGGTCCAGCAGGCCGTGATCCGAGTCGACCACGTGCAGCGTGGCCTTCTGCTCGCGCGCGAAGCGGTAGCTGTTCTCCACCGGGATCACGTCGTCGCGCCAGCCGTGGATGATCGTCGTCGGGCACGCAGCCGGACGCGGGCTGAACTTCTCGTAGCCCGGCATGTAGAGCGCGGGTGCCAGCAGGAACATGCCACGCGCCTGCAGGAGCGACGAGGCCGCGACGGACACGTAACCACCCATGCTCGAGCCGACCAGCACCAGGGAGCCGCGCACGTCCTTGCAGAAGGACAGCAGGCGCGTGACCCGGTCCCTGGGATCGTCGATGCCGCGATAGTCCACCGACTCGACCTGGAACCCCTCCTCGCGCGCGATCTCGGCCATGGCAGCAATCTTGCTGCCCCAGGGCTCGCTGTCCTTGCCGTGCGAGAAGACTACGAAACGTTCGGCCATTCGGCTCGTCCTGCGACCTTTCCCGCCGGCATCATATGCCGCATTCGTCCGCGATTCCGGAATCAGTTCTCATCGCCGACGTGCCACAGCCAGCGATCGAGGTCCCCGGCGGGACTGCGCCAGCCGTGTCGGCCCAGGTCCACGCGGCCACTCGAAGCATCCACACCCTCCCGCCGCAGGCGCCGGATCTGCTGGTCGCGCGAAGGCGCGCCCTGCGGAAGCGCGATCCTGCCGCCCGCCGCGACGACACGATGCCACGGCACCGTGCTGCGCTTCGGCAGCGAAGAGAGCACGCGGCCCACGAGACGCGCACGCCGCGGCAGTCCGGCGCGCTCGGCGATCGCGCCGTAGGTCGTCACCTTGCCGCGGGGCACCTGCTCCACGACGGACAGGATTGCCTGGGTCGCGTCCTGCATGTCCGCGGATGCTAGCCACGCCCGGTGCGGGCGCACAAGCACGGCCGTTTGCCGCGTTCGCCGGCCGCGTGCGAAAGTCCCGCGATGACGAAGACGATCCCGGCGCGAGGCTGGCGGTTCGCGATCGACCGCGGCGGCACTTTCACCGACGTCGTCGCGCGGGATCCCGCCGGCCGGCTCCACACCCACAAGGTGCTGTCCCGGGATCCGCGGCGTCCCGGCGATCCGGCCGTGCGCGCCATTGCAGAGGTCCTTGCGCGCGATCCCTCCATCGACGCCCGCCTGGAGTCCGTAAGACTCGGCACCACGGTCGCCACGAACGCGCTGCTCGAGCGCAAGGGAGAACCTACGCTGCTGGTGACGACGCGCGGCCTCGCCGATGTGCTGCGCATCGGCTACCAGAACCGTCCCGACATCTTCGCGCGCTCGATACGGCTGCCGCCCATGCTGTACGCCAGGGTGATCGAGGCGGCCGAACGCGTGGACGCAAATGGCACCGTCCTCGAACCGCTCGACGAGGTCGCCCTGCTCGCCGCGCTGTCGGCCGAGCGGACCGCGGGCCTGCGTTCCGTCGCGATCGCGTTCCTGCACGGCCTGCGCAACCCTCACCACGAGCGACGAGCCGCCCGCCTCGCCGCGCAGGCCGGCTTCGAGGAGGTCGTCGCGTCGCACGAAGTCGCCCCGCTCGTCGGCCTCGTCGCGCGCGGCGACAGCGCGGTGGCCGACGCCTACCTGTCCCCCGTCCTCGCACGCTACGTGCGGGGTTTCCAGCACGACCTCGCCGCAAGCCACGGCCACCCGCAGCTGCTCATGATGCAGAGCAATGGCGGGCTCGTGGACCCGGAGGGATTCCGCGGCATCAACGGCGTGCTGTCCGGCCCGGCCGGCGGAGTCGTGGGACTCGCGGCCATCGCCGAGTCCACCGCGCTCGGCCGGCTCATCGGGTTCGACATGGGAGGCACCTCGACGGACGTGAGTCTCTACGCGGGCGAACTGCCGCGCCGCCTCACGACGGAGATCGACGGCGTGCGGCTGCACGCGCCGATGATGGACGTCCACACGATTGCGGCCGGCGGCGGTTCCATCGTGCGCTACGCCGACGGGCGCCTGCAGGTCGGGCCCGATTCGGCCGGCGCCGATCCCGGACCGGCCTGCTACCGGCGCGGGGGGCCCGCGACGGTGACCGACTGCAACGTCGTGCTGGGCAGGATCCGGCCGGAGCGGTTCCCGCGGGTGTTCGGCGCGGCGGGAGACGAGCCATTGGACACCGCCGCATCGCACGCATGCCTCGCGGCCATTTCCGCGCAGGTTGCGCGCGACGGCACGCGACTTGGCGCGGAGCAGCTCGCCGAGGCCTTTCTCACGGTTGCCGTGGCGCGCATGGCCAATGCGATCCGCGAGCTCGCGCTGGGCCAGGGACACGACCCGTCGCAGTTCTCGCTGCTGCCCTTCGGCGGCGCAGCCGGTCAGCACGCCTGCGCGGTCGCGGAAGCGCTCGGCATCGACTCGATGCTGCTCGACCCGCTGGCGGGCGTGCTCTCGGCGCATGGCATCGGGCTCGCGCGCCGCCGCTGCGTCAGGCGGCGCAGCGTGGACGAGGCCTGCGACGGACCGGGCGCCGCGCGAGCGGCCGAAGTGCTCGCCGGGCTCGAGGACGCGGCCAGGAGCGAGCTCCGCCGCCAGGGCCTGCCGGACGAGGCGGTCGAACTGCGGCGAACCGCGAGCCTGCGATTCTCGGGGTCCGACTCGGCGATCGAAGTCACGTGGGGTACCCCGGCGGCGATGCGTGCCGGGTTCGAGGCCGCTCATCGCAGGCTGTACGGCTTCACGGACGAATCCGGACGCGTAGTGCTGTCCGGCTGCTGTGCCGAGGCGATCGAACACGAATCGCCGGCCAACGCAGACGCCTGCGAGGCAAGCCCGACCAGTTCACCAGCAACGGGCGCCACGTCACGCGCCGCGGCCCTTTCGGTCGAGACGTGGATCGACGGCGCACGGCGCCCCGTCGTGCTCCGCACGCGCGAGGACCTTGCGCGCGGCGAAGTTCTCCAGGGCCCGGCACTCCTCGCCGAGCAGGGCGCGACGGTGTGGATCGCGCCGGGCTGGACGGCCCGCGCGCGCGACGACGGCCGCCTGCTCCTCGCGCGCGAACGGGTCGCGTCCGGCGGACCGTCCGCCGACTCATCGCGCGCGGACCCGATGCGCCTCGAAGTCTTCAATGGGCTCTACATGCACGTCGCGGAGCAGATGGGCGTGGTGCTGCGGCAGACCGCCAGCTCGGTCAACATCAAGGAACGGCTCGACTTCTCCTGCGCCATCTTCGACGGCGACGCGAACCTCGTCGCCAACGCGCCGCACATGCCGGTGCACCTGGGCTCGATGGGCGCGAGCGTTTCTGCGGTGATCGAGCGTCACGGGCGCGACATGCGCCCTGGTGACTCGTTCATGGTCAACTCGCCCTACCACGGCGGCACGCACCTGCCGGACATCACGGTCGTCACGCCGGTCTTCGACGGCCCGGGCCAGCTCATCCACTTCTTCACCGCGTCGCGGGCGCACCACGCGGACGTCGGCGGAATCACGCCCGGCTCCATGCCGCCGGGGAGCCGCCGCATCGGCGAGGAAGGAGCACTCTTCGAGCCGGTACGGATCCTGCGCGAAGGGCGACTCGATGAAGCAGGCTTCAGGCGCGGGCTCGCGGCCGGCGACTGGCCCGCGCGCAATCCCGACCAGAACCTCGCCGACCTGCGCGCGCAGCTCGCCGCCAATGCGCGGGGCATCCGGGAGCTGGAGCGGGCCGCGCGGGAGCACGGGCTCGCGACGCTGCTCGCCTACATGCGGCACGTGCAGGACAACGCTGAAGCCTGCATGCGCCGCGCGGTGCGCCGCCTGCGCGACGGCCGCTACAGCTGCGAAATGGACAACGGGCAGGGGGTCGAGGTCGCAGTCACCGTGGACCATGCGGCGGGCGCGGTCAGCGTGGATTTCTCGGGAACATCAGACCAGGGCGACGACAACTTCAACGCGCCGCGGGCGGTGACGGTGGCCGCCGTGCTGTACGTGTTCCGCACGCTGATCGACGAACCGATCCCGTTGAACGCGGGCTGCCTGCGCCCGATCCGCATCGTCGTGCCGCCGGGCTCCATGCTCGACCCGTCGTTCCCGCACGCGGTCGTCGCGGGCAACGTCGAGACCTCGCAGTGCATCGTGGATGCGCTCTACGGCGCGCTCGGGCTGCAGGCCGCGGCCCAGGGCACGATGAACAACTTCACGTTCGGCAACGAGCGCTACCAGTACTACGAGACCATTGCCGGCGGCTCCGGGGCCGGCGACGGCTTCGACGGCGCGAGCGGCGTGCAGACGCACATGACCAACTCGCGGCTCACCGATCCCGAGGTGCTCGAGGCCCGCTTCCCGGTGCTGCTGCGTGAGTTCTCGATCCGCCGCGGGTCGGGCGGCGACGGGGCATTCCGCGGCGGCGACGGACTCGTGCGCTGCGTTGAATTCCGCGAGGCGATGACGGCCGCGATTCTCTCGAATCACCGCCGCATTGCGCCGTTCGGGCTCGAGGGCGGCGAGCCTGCGATGCCCGGCGAGAACCGGCTCGTGCGGCGCGACGGCCGGTCAGAAGCGCTCGCCGCCACCGCTGAAGTCGCGGTAGAAGCGGGCGACCGCATCGAGATCGCGACGCCCGGCGGCGGCGGCTTCGGGCGGTGGCGCGGCGGCAAGCGCTGACGGCGAGTCGGCGGACGTCGCAGGCGACTGCGCGGCGGCCTGCGCCGACGGCCGCGGCTCGCGGTAATAGCCAAAGAGTTCCTGCGCGAGGGTGCGCGGCCGGCGCGCCGCCTCGCCCCGCGATTCCCCGGGCACGCCCTTCACGGTCATGCGTGTCCCGGCCGGAAGCATGGTCGAGCGCGCGGGCCGCACGCGGCAGCCGTCGGGCGAGTGCGTGACCAGGAACGAGAAGTACTCGCCAGGCCGCGACGAGCGCAGCCCGACCAGGAAACTGACTCGCCCGGCCGCGATGTCCGGCCCGGCATTGACCCGCTCGTCGCAGACCACGTAGCAGGCATCCTCGCCGTCCAGGGGACCGAACAGGCCCGCGGCGGCCAGCGGCGCGAGAAAGTCCCGCACCTGGCGCGTGATCTTGTGCCAGGTATTGCGGTCGCCGGTCTCGAAGACCGCCCAGCGCGTGCCGCGCTCGATGCTGTTCATGATGAGCAGCGCCCGGCGGCGCCGCGTCAGGTACGAGCCGTCCACGCTGCCTGCGGAGCCGCCCGCGAGCGTGCGCAGCACCGGCGCGTCCGGGTTCGCCGAACGCAGTGACTGCAGCGGGTTGATCCCGTGCGCGATGAGCCGCGCCCGCTCGGGCTCGGTGAGTTCCTGCGCCGCGGGGGTTCCCGGACGCAGCAGCAGTTCCTCGTCGGGGCCTGCCTGCCAGGGCGAGCGATGCTCGTCGAGTCGCGCGAGTACGCCCGCCACCGCGCCGCAGTTCGCAAAGGATTCGTGGCGCCCGCGCAGCCGGTCGTTGGCAACGATGCGTGGAAAGCACATGAGCGCATGGTCGGAGCGGAAGCCAAGCTCGCGCAGGCCCACGATCGCCTCGTCGCAGCTCGTCCACGCGGCCGGAGGATCGACGATCAGCAAGGCTCGCAACTCGCGGCAATGCGCCGCCGCGGCGACGAGCACGCCGGGACCCAGGTCGCGGTCGCGCGTGGGCGGCGGGATGCAGAGAAAGTGGATGTCGTCGCTCGCGTGGAGCGCGAAGATGCCGGTGCCGCGCGCCGCGGAGCCGATCAGGTCGTAGTCGGTCAACGGCTGGCCGTCGTCACCGTCGGGATTCGAATCCACGTACCCGATGGGATGGCGCGTGCCGGCACGGTAGGTCCGGTCGGGGCGCAGCTGCGGGACCTCGCCGCGCACGCGCACCAGCGTCGACTCCTGCAGGGCGGTCGTGACGAAACGCGTCGTGCCCGGGACGATCGAGAGCCTGCGGAAGATCTCCTGGTCCTCGATGTGCTCGGAGCCTGCCGAACGCACGCGCTGCACGACGAGGTTGAAGCGGTCGTCCTCGTTCGCGCTGACGTTGTCGTAGTCCACGGAAGCCCGCAGCGCCTCGCGCGAGCCCGGGCTGCGTGCCTCGAGCGTGAGCGACTCGCGGCCGCAGGGCAGCGTGATCGTCGCCGGGCTGCCGCCGTTGCAGACGCGCACGACCACCGCGTGGCGGCCGCCGTTCTCGAAGAACTGCTCGACGGCATACGTCACGGGGCTCGGCTGCCACAGCCCGCCGAATACCTGCTGGAACTCCGCGAAGCTGTGGACAGAGACCGGACGATTCACCGGTCCGCGCAGCGTGCGTCCGACGAAGCCGCAGACCGACGCCGCCAGTCTTGCGATGGCGTGGTCGGCGCCCGGCGCCTCCGCCACGACGATGCCGTTCTGGTTCGAATCTGGCAAACCGCTGTCCCCGCTCGCGCTCGGCGTACGTTAGCACAAGCGCTAGTGTGCGTGGCCGCCGTGCAACCCCACCTATTGAGGCGACCCCTTGCCTGCGGCGGGGGCGGGCTCGTCCACGCCGTCCCAGTTCGACCCTTTGGGCACGACGTTCTCCACGCGGCGCGCGGCGCCGAGGTAGGCCTCGAGCGTCAGTCCCGGGCGCGAAACGGGAACGGTGATTCCGCGCGCCTGCGTCACGACCAGCTGCGCGAGCGACGTGTTGACGGCTGCGCCGTGCTCACCGGCCAGCTGCTGCAGCCGGGCCGCCACCTTGTCGTCGTACGGGACCGGGGCCGGCGCCTTGCTGTCGTCCTCGCCCTCGACCGGTACCGGGAACGACTGCACGTAGAGGTTGCCGCCCTGCCAGGCGGCCAGCAGCGGCTGGTTGACCACCGTCACCTTCGTGCCGACCGCCACCTCGCCGAACAGCGACTCGATGTCCTCGGGATAGAGCCGGATGCAGCCGTGGCTCGCGCGCATGCCGACGCCGGGCGGCTTGTTCGTGCCGTGGATCAGGTAGCTCGGCCAGCCGAGATTCATCGCGTAGGCGCCGAGCGGATTGTCGGGACCGGGCGGCACTCGCGCCGGCAACGGATCCCCGTTGGCGGCGTGCTCCTTGCGCACCGATGCGGGAGGCGTCCACACGGGACCCTCGCGCTTCGAAACGACCTTGGTCGTCCCCACCGGAGTGGCCCAGCCGATCTTGCCGATGCCGATCGGGTAGGTGACCACGGTGCGCGGAGCGCCCTTGGCGGCCTTCGGGAAATAGAAGAGCCGCATGGACGCGACGTTTATCAGGATGCCCTCCCTGGGTCCGTCCGGCATCACGAACAGCGTCGGCACGACGATGGTCGTGCCATCGCCCGGCAGCCAGGGATCCACGCCGGGATTCGCCCGGTGCAGCTCGTCGTAGCCGACGTCGAAGCGGCGGGCGATGTCCGCCAGCGTGTCCTCGCGTCGCGAATGCGTCACCTGCAGCTCGCCGAGCACGGTCGTGACGCCCGGCTCGTAGGTGAAGAGGTGCGTGGCGAGCGGCGCCTGGATCGCCGGCTTCGGTGGCGGTGGCGGTGGCGGCGGCGGCTTCTGCGGCTGGAACAGGCTGCACCCGCCGAGCGCGAGCAAGGTCATGATTGCCGTTGCACGCGGGATCGCCGCGGTGCGATGTGCGGGCGTGGTGTGCGTCACCGATTCCATCCTCCTCAGAGCAGTGCGGGCCGGTTCGGCAATTCGTCGGGATTGCGCGCGCCCGGACCGGCCGGGAAATGTACCGCCACGAGATCGCTGACGCGAGCAATGCCCTCGAGCGTGCCCTGCTCGAACCGGCCGGCGCGGAAACTCGACTCCATGGCTTTGCAGACCGAGCCCCACTCCTCGGCGGACACGCGACCGTTGTAGCCGCGGTCGGCGACGATCTCGACGTCGCGATCCGCGAGCAGCACGTAGACCAGCACGCCGTTGTTGGCATCCGTGTCCCAGACGGCGAGATGTGCGAAGACCTCCAGCGCGCGCTCGCGCGGGCTGTGGCCGCGGCGCACGTGGTGGGGGTCGAGGCCGGCCTCGATCGCGACCCGGATCTCGCCGGAGTGATGCCGCTCGGATTCAGCGATGGCCGTCTCGATCGACGTGAGCGTCCCGGGCGGAAATGCGCGACGCAGCGCGGCGCGGGTCGCGAACAGGTGCCGGAACCAGCGTTTCCAGTCCATGCCTACCAGCCCCCCGAGGCGCCGCCGCCACCGAAGCCGCCGCCACCACCGCTGAAACCGCCGCCGCCGCCGAATCCGCCGCCACCGAAGCCGCCCGGAAGTCCGATGCCTCGGCCGTGTCGGCCGCTGTACCAGCCCCGGCCACCGGATCCGCCGCCCATGCCGCCCACGATCGCGAAGACGAATGCCACGACGCCTGCGAAGGCCGAAATCGCGACGATGCGGATGATGAGCCAGGTGACGAACCCGACCAGCCCACCCGTCGCGAGCGCGCCGCCGACCCGGCCGAACAACCGGCGCAGGATCGAGCCGCCCACCAGCGCGAAGATCAGCAATAACGGCAGGAGCTGGCCAAGGCCCCCGGAGCCGTGCGCCGTACCGCGGCGCTCGGGCTCGGGCAGCGGCTCGCCCTCGATCACGCGCAGCATTCGATCCGTGCCAGCGGCGATGCCGCCGTAGTAGTCCCCGGAGCGGAACTTCGGCACGATGTCTTGGTCGATGATGCGGTTCGCGATCGCGTCGGGCAGAACGCCCTCGAGACCATAGCCGACCTCGATGCGCACTTTCCGGTCTTCGCGCGCGACGAGCAGGATGGCGCCGTCGTCGATCCCCTTGCGACCGAGCTTCCACGCCTCACCCACGCGAATGGAGTACTGCTCGATCTCCTCGGGCTGGGTCGTCGGCACGACCAGCACCGCGACCTGGCTGCCCTTGGCCTGCTCGAATGCCCGAAGTTTCGCCTCGAGCGCGGCAACCTGCCCGGGCGTGAGCGTCCCGGTGAGGTCCGTGACGGGCGAGCGGAGCGCCGGGACCTCGACCAGCGCCTGCGCGTGCCCCGCGCTCGCGCACAGCAGGCAGGCCGCAACGAACGCCGTTGCAGCGTTACGACGCAACCAGCGCCCAGGTTGGAACGACACTTCGGAACCCGCGCCGGCCTCGCGGCGGCGCGGCCGGTCCTTAGTTGGTCGCCGGCGCAGGCGCTGCGGCGGGCGCAGGCGCCGCGAAATCCACGGTCGGCGGCTTCGCGATCGCCGCCTCGTTCTCAACGGTGAAGTTCGGCCTGGTCTTGTAACCAAACACCATCGCCGTGAGATTGACCGGGAACTTGCGCACCGTCACGTTGTAGTCCTGCACCGCCTGGATGTAGCGGTTGCGTGCGACGGCGATGCGGTTCTCCGTGCCCTCGAGCTGTGCCTGCAGGTCGCGGAAATTCTGGTCCGACTTGAGCTCGGGATATTTCTCGACCACGACCATGAGGCGCGACAGCGCGCTCGTGAGCTCGCCCTGCGCAGCCTGGAACTGCTGCAGCGAGCCGGCGTCATTGGCGTCCACCTTGACCTGAGTGGCCTTGGCGCGAGCCTCGGTGACGCCGATCAGCACGGCCTGCTCCTGCGCGGCGAATCCCTTCACCGTGTTGACCAGGTTCGGAATCAGGTCGGCGCGGCGCTGGTACTGGTTGATCACCTCGGACCAGGCCGACTTCACCTGCTCGTCCTGGACCTGGATCGTGTTGTAGCCGCAGGCCGAGAGCAGCAGGCTCGCGGCTGCGACGGCGGCAATTCGAAAGGCGCGCATGACTCGTCCTCCTACTCGCGGACCCGGAACGGGCCGGCGTCAGGGGCATTATGGGGCGGGCCGGCCGAATCTCCATGCCTGGGTCGGCGCCGGCGACCGAGCCGCAGGTGGATGGGCCAGCAGAGCCGCCTCGGCCCGGTCCCGCCCCAGGCCGACCCGAGAGGCCCGCGCAGGTCCGGCAGCGGGTCGCGGCCATGGCGATCCCGGTACCGCTGTACGGACGACCAGGACCCCAGGTAGCCCACGACCTGCTCCAGGTCCCACGTGGTCTCGAGCGCGAACGCCGGGACCGGCTCCTCGCGCCACGGAAACGGCAGCATACGGTAGCCCTGCTCCACGTAGCGCCGCTCGGGCGGCCAGAACTCGCCCAAGACGCGTTCATAGAAGTCGTCGATCACCGCATCCACTGCCTCGTCCACGCGGAATTTTTCGTAGGTCCAGGCCGCCACGACCCCGCCCGGCACGAGCACGCGGCGGCACTCGGCGTGAAACCGCTCGAAGTCGAACCAGTGCGCCGCCTGTGCCGCGGCGACGAGCGACACCGAGGCATCGCGCAGGGGCAGCCGCTCGGCGAGGGCCGCGACGTAGGCGACGTTCGGTCGGGGCACCGCGTTCAGCAACTGGCTCAGGCTGCCGTCGAGCGCGATGACGGCCTCGAATCTCGCGGCAAGCCCGATCGCGGCCTGCCCGCTGCCCGTGGCGCAATCCACCGCCAGGCGCCGGTCCGGCGCCTGCGACGCGACCCAGTCGATCAGCTCCGGCGGATAGCCGGGACGGTAGCGGCTGTAGGCCGCCGACTGGCGGGAGAAGTGATCCTTGAACGACATGGCACGATCCGGCGGCCATGGTGCAGGGGCGCCCCGCTGCGCCGCAACCCCGGGCCGCGCGCTGGCATAGAATCCCCCACCATGAACGAAATACAGGTCGTGGACATCGCGCACGCGATCCAGCTTGCGCTCGCGCCCGTCTTCCTGCTGTCCGGCATCGGCGTGATGCTGGGCGTGCTGACGAACCGCCTCGCGCGCATCGTGGACCGGGCGCGCAAGGTAGAGGAAAGCCTGCGGCAGGCAACCGCTCCGGACATCCCGGCGGCGCGCGGGCAGCTGCGCGTCGCCTCGCGCCGCGCCAGGTTCATGAACGCCTCGATCACGCTCTGCACGATCGCCGCGCTGCTCATCGCGCTCGTGGTCGCGCTGCTCTTCTCGAGCATCTTCGTCCCGATCAGCCTGGCCGTGTACGTGGCGGCGCTGTTCGTGGCGGCGATGATCGCGCTGATCGGCGCACTGATGAGCTTCCTGGTCGAGGTGCGCATCGCGACCGCGGCGCTCAGGATCGGCGTACGGTGAACTCGCCGCTCGCGCAGCGAGTTCCACCGGCGCGGCACCGGGTTGCGTACAAGAAAAAAGGCCCCGGGTTTGAGGCCCGGGGCCGAGTAGCGGACTTTGGTCGAAGGGAAGGGAAAAGTCCGCCAGGGGATCGATTCAGTCACTCAGTGCAATCGGGACCACTGCAGCACTTTCACTTCGCGCGCCGCCAGCCCCATGTTCTGCGCGATGATGCGCGACGCTTCGCGGAGTTCCCGGCCGGGCTTCGGCTGGCCGTCGAGTTCCACGATGCCGCGGTACTCCTGCAGGCCACGCGGGTCCGGCTCGTCCACCAGGAAATGCGCGTAGTACTTATTGCTCATGGCACGGGACGCTACTGATGCGCGCGCCGCCAGACCGTGATCTCCCGCACAACTCGGGCCGGACGCCGGGCCGGCGGCGCCGGTGACGCCGGAAATATGACGCGTTACCGGAAATCCGAACCCGCCGGGTCGAAGTTCGCCACCGCCGCGGGCGCGCGCCGGCTGCGGGAGGAGCTCGACCACCTGTGGCGGGTCCAGCGGCCCCAGGTGACGCGCGCCGTGCAGGAAGCCGCCGCGCAGGGGGACCGGTCGGAGAACGCCGAGTACATCTACGGCAAGAAGCAGCTGCGCGAGATCGACCGCCGCGTGCGCTTCCTGCGCAAGCGCCTCGAGGGCATGGTCGTCGTGTCGCGGCCGCCGGACGACACGAGCCGCGTGTTCTTCGGCGCGTGGGTGCGGATCGAGGACGAGGAGGGCCGCGAGACGGAGCTGCGCATCGTCGGGCCGGACGAGATCGACCCGGCGCGGCGCTATGTCAGCATGGACTCGCCGATCGCCCGCGCGCTGATGCGCCGGCGAGGCGGCGACGAGTTCACCGTGGACGTCCCGGGCGGCCCGCGGACGTACGTGGTGACCGAGGTGCGGTACCAGGCGGAGGATCCATGAAGATCATCGCCATTTCGAACATCAAGGGCGGGGTCGGCAAGACGACCACGGCCGTCAACCTCGCCTACCTCGCGGCCTCGGCGGGCTCTCGCTCGGTGCTGTGGGATCTCGATCCACAGGGCGCCGCGACGTTCCTGCTGCAGGGCGAGCCAAACGAGCAGGCGTCGGCGAAGAAGCTCGTCAGCGGCAAGCGCGAACTGCCGGAGCTCATCGCGCCGACGAACTACGAGAACCTCGACCTGCTGCCGGCCGACCTCTCGTACCGCAACTTCGACGTTCACATGAGCGAAGCCAGGCATCCGACCAAGCGGCTGATGATGATGAGCCGGCCGCTGCAGGACGCCTACGACCTGCTCTTCCTGGACTGCCCGCCCGGCATTTCGCTCGTCTCCGAGAACGTGCTGCGCGCGGCGGACGCGGTCATCGTGCCGACGCCGCCGGCGCCGCTGTCCCTGCGCATGCTCGAGCAGCTGCTGGCATTCGTCGCGGACGCCGGCTGGTCCGATCTCGCGATCCTGCCCTTCTTCTCCATGGTCGACCGGCGCAGGTCCCTGCACGAGCAGGTCATCGACGAGGCGCGGAGCCGGTTCCCGGCGGTACTCGACACCGAGGTTCCCTACTGGAGCGACATCGAGCGCATGACGGTCCGGCGTGCACCCTTGCCGGCGTTCGCGCCGCACAGTCCCGCCGGGCAGACCTATGTCGCACTCTGGCGCGAGGTCGAATCGCGATTACCCGGCTGACGGCGGCGCTACATCGCCGCCGTGGTCCGGCGGATCCATCGTCGGCAACTCCCGGGCACTCCAGTCCGCCCACGGCGCACGGCTGCTCCAGTAGGCGTGCACCTGCGGCTCGAGACCCTCGGCGGAATCGAGACAGGCGAGCGTCAGGTGTGTCTCGTCCGGCCAGCGCCCGGACTGGAACAGCAGCATCGAGCCGCAACGACTGCAGAAGCTGCGCGTCGCCTGCGCGGAGGACTGGAACCGCGTCAGCCGTTCCCCGCCGCTCTCGATCGTGACCGCGTCGCGGGGGAATCCAACCCAGGTCACGAAGCCCGCGCCGTGCGCGCGGCGGCACATCGAACAGTGGCAATGCGCGACCCAGTTCGGGGGCAGCGCGGCGCGCAGGCGAACCGCGCCGCAGAGACAGCCGCCGGTTACCGCGTCGGGGGACATGACATCAGGGGACATTCTCCTTTTCCGCTCCTTGCGGACTGCCGGCTGCTGCGACGACACCTGCGGAAAAGGAGAATGTCCCCTTTCCTACACGACCCGGATGTTCTTGAACTGCCAGGGGTCGGTCTCGTCGAGGTCTTCGGGGAACAGGCGGTTGCGATCGATCAGCGGGTGCCACTCGGAGTACTCGCCGACCACCTGCCCGAGGTAGGGCCGGCAGATCTCGAGGATGCGGCGGAAGTCGAGCTCTTCCGGTTCGACGATGCCCGCGTTCGGGTTCTCCATCGCCCAGATGATCCCGCCGAGCACCGACACCGTCACCTGCAGCGACGTCGCGTTGTTGTGCGGGCAGAGTTGCCGCGCCTCCTGCACGGAGAGCTGCGAGCCGTACCAGTAGGCGTTCTTCTTGTGCCCGGCGAGCAGCACGCCGAGTTCGTCCGCGCCCTTCACGATCTCGTCCATCATGATCCGCTTGCGCTCCTGGATGATCCAGTTGCGGCCCGCGAGCTCGTGCACCGACAGCACGGCGTCGTCGCTCGGGTGATAGGCGTAGTGCACCGTCGGCCGGTACACGACCTGCTCGCCCTTCTTCACGGTCAGGTAATCGGAGAGCGAGATGGACTCGCCGTGCGTGATGAGGAACCCGTGGAAGTGCCCGGCCATCGGCGTCCAGGTGCGCACGCGCGTCGCCGCACCCGGCTGCATCAGGTAGATCGCGCTGCCGCGGCCGAAGTCGTGCTTCTTGCCGTCGCGCGGCCAGTTCTTCTCGTGCGAGCCCCAGCCAAGCTCGGCCGGCTGGCAGCCCTCGCCCACGAAGCCGTCCACCGACCAGGTGTTCACGAACTCGCCCTGCTCCTTGGCGTGCGAGCCTACCTGCGTGTCGCGCTCGGCGACGTGGATCACCTTCACACCGAGCTTGTGCGCGAGCGCGGCCCACTCCTCGCGGGTGCCAGGGTCGCCGTGCTCGACGTTGGTGTCGGTCGCGATGTTGAGCAGCGCCTGCTTCACGAAGTGCGACACGAGGCCCGGGTTCGCGCCGTGCGTCAGCACCGCGGTCGGCGGCCGCGCCTTGGTGTCGCGCAGCGCCAGCGCCGTCTCGCGCAGCGCGTAATTCGAGCGGCGCGACGGCGCGACCGTCGGGTCCGTGTAGCCGCCGGCCCAGGGCTCGATGCAGGTGTCGAGGTAGAGGGCGCCCTTCTCCCAGCACAACTGGATGAGCGAGACGCTCGACACGTCCACCGAGAGGTTCAGCAGGAAGTCTCCGCGGCCGACCAGCGGGTCCAGCACTTTCCTGAAGTTCTCGCGCGTGAGCGGGTGCTTGACGAAGTGCACACCGTACTCGGCCGCAACCTTCTCGCCCGCCTCGTCGGCCGTGACGATCGTGATCTGCTCGGGCTTGATGCCGACGTGGCGGAGGATCAGCGGCAGGACGCCCTGGCCGATGCTGCCGAAGCCGACGCATACCAGTCGTCCATGGAAGGTGACGTGCACCGGGTAGTTGCTCATTTCGACACCGGGAAGAACTGGAATGGAATGACCGCAGGCCGCGTAGTTTACCGGTTATTGCCGGGAGTCACCCACGCCCGTCGCGCCGCCCGGGCGTGCTTTCACCCCCGCAGCGCCCCCTCGCGCCAGTGCGGAGGATAGGTGCGCTCGAAGCCCGGCAGCGACTCCATGCGGCGGATCCAGCGCGCAATCGCCGGGTAGGTCGTTTCCATCGGCAGGAAACGCGAGCGCAGGTCGCTCGCCTCGCGCTTTTCCATGGCGCGCAGCAGGAGCATGATCCCGGGGAACACCACCATGTCCGCGGCCGAGACGTGCTCGCCCACCAGCCAATCCGACTTGCTGAGCCGTCCCTCGATCGTGCGGGCCTCGCCCGCCACGAGGTGGGTGGCCCGCGTGACCTCCTCGACGTGCCCGTCCATCTGGCCGAAGAACACGGCCGAGACGATCTCCGTGAGATGGGCCTCGGCATAGGCCTGGTACTCGCAGATCACGCGCATGATCGTCCCCGCCTCCTCGGGCGTGCGGCCGAAGAGCGGCGGATCCGGATACTTGCGATCGAGATACAGCAGGCAGGCGAGCGACTCGAACACGATGAAGTCGCCGTCCTTGAGCACCGGCACGCGACCACGCGGGTTCATGCGCAGCATCTGCGGCGACTTGTGCTCCTGCTTGGAAAACTGGAGCTGGTGCGACTCGTACGGCAGCCGCTTGTACTCGAGCGCGAGCTGCACGCGCCAGGAATACGGGCTGCCGCTGCCCCAGTAGAGTTCGATGGTCATCGAGCGCCCTCCCGTCCGTCGTCCGCGCGAGACGGCACGGCGCGTAGATTGTACTGACGGCGACCGGGCGGCGGTATCGGATACGAGGATGCGCTTTGGGAACACTGATCCAGGCCGAGGAACTCGCGCGGCGGCTCGACGAGCCGGCGCTCCGCATATTCGACTGCCGCTTCGACCTCGCGCGGCCGAAGGCGGGCCGGGAGTCGTACGCCACGGGCCACGTTCCGGGCGCCACATACGCCGACCTGAACCGTGACCTCTCGGCGCCGCAGACCGCGGCCTCCGGGCGACACCCGCTGCCGACCCCGGCGGAGTTCGAGCTGCGCCTGCGCAGCTTCGGCGTGAATCGCGATTCGGTCGTCGTGGCCTACGACGACGGCAACGCCATGTACGCCTCGCGCCTGTGGTGGATGCTGCGCTGGCTCGGTCACGACGAGGTCTTCGTGCTGGACGGCGGCCTGCGTCGCTGGGTCCAGCTCGGCCTGCCGACCGACTTCGTGGCGCCGGAGCGCGCCCCCGGCGACTTCGTCGCGCGTCCAAGGCCCGGGTTCGCCGTGGACGCGGCCCGCGTGCTGGCAGACTCGGGGGATCGCGCGGCCCGCCTGCTCGACGCGCGCGCGCCGGAACGCTACCGCGGCGACGTCGAGCCCATCGACGCCGTGGCGGGCCACGTACCCGGCGCCCGGAACCATCCGTTCGCGTCGAGCCTGGGCCCGGACAACCGGTTCCTGCCGCCCGAGGCGCTGCGCACGGCCTTCGCTGAGACGCTCGACGGCGTCGCGCCGGAGCGGACGATCGCAATGTGCGGCTCGGGCGTCACGGCCTGCCACCTGCTGCTCGCGATGGAACACGCGGGACTCGCGGGCGCAAAGCTCTACCCGGGCTCGTGGAGCGAGTGGTCCCGCAACCCGTCCCGGCCGGTGGCGCGCGGCTCCGCGCCCTGAGCGCAGCCGACGCATTGCACGCAGGCCGGCTTCTGCTATCGTTCGCGCCTCATTTTTCCGACCGGCCCGGAGCCGCAGTGGAAACCACGGCACGCAAGCTCGCCCCGAGCGGCAACTGGAAGGTCGAGGACTCCGTCGAGCTGTACGGCGTCGACGCCTGGAGCAACGGCTACTTCGGCGTGAACGACGCGGGCCACGTCGTCGTTCGCCCCGACCAGACCACCGCCCACGAGATCGACCTGCTCGAGGTGATCAACGGGCTCGCGGCGCGCGACCTGACGACGCCCGTCGTGGTGCGCTTCTCCGACATCCTGCGCCACCGCCTGAAGCGGCTGCACGACGCGTTCGCCACGGCCATCGCCGAGAACGACTATCGCAACCGCTACGCGGCCGTGTTCCCGATCAAGGTGAACCAGCAGCGGCTGGTGGTCGAGGAGGTGTACGGGTACGGGCGCGAATACGGCTTCGGGCTCGAGGTCGGCTCGAAGCCCGAGCTGCTCGCGGTCATGGCGATGACCGAGGGCGAGTCGGAGCGGATGGTCATCTGCAACGGCTTCAAGGACGACAGCTACATCGAGGCCGTGATCCTCGCCACCAAGCTCGGTCGCACGATCATCCCGGTGGTCGAGAACTTCGGCGAGCTGCAGCTGATCCTGAAGCACGCCCGCGCCTACGACGTGCGGCCGCGCATCGGCGTGCGCGTCAAGCTCGCGAGTGAGGGCGCCGGCCGCTGGCGCGAGTCCTCCGGCGAGAAGTCGAAGTTCGGGCTGTTCGTCACCGAGATCCTCGAGCTCTTCAGGGTGCTGAAGGAACAGGGCATGGAAGACTGCCTGCAGCTCGTGCACTGCCACGCCGGCAGCCAGCTGCAGGACATCCGCCGGGTCAAGGACGCGGTGAACGAGCTCGCGCACGTCTATGCCGAGCTCAAGCTCATGGGCGCGGGCCTGCGCTACATCGACATCGGCGGCGGCCTCGGCGTGGACTACGACGGCAGCCGCACCAACTACCCCTCCTCGATCAACTACACGATGGCGGAGTACGCGAGCGACGTCGTGTACCGGATCGCGAACGTCTGCAACGCGCGCGGCATCGAGCACCCGGTGATCGTGAGCGAGTCGGGACGCGCGATCGCCGCCCATCACAGCCTGCTCGTGTTCAACACGCTCGGCTGCTCGATGCTCGACAAGTTCAGCGTGAGCGAACAGCTGACCGACGAGTGCGCGCGCGACGCGAACGTGCCGCAGCCGGTGCGCGACCTGCTCGACGCGTACAAGTCCATCACCGAGCGGCGCCTCGTCGAGTGCTACCACGACGCACAGCAGGCGCGCGAGCAGGCGCTGCAGATGTTCAACATCGGTTACCTGAGCCTCGAGGCGCGCGGCCTCGTCGAGCGGCTGTACTGGGCCACCTGCGCCAGGATCCGCGACCTCTGCCGACGGCTGCCGTCCGTGCCCGAGGAACTCGAGGGGCTCGAGGCGATCCTGAGCGACATCTATTTCTGCAACGTCTCGGTGTTCCAGTCGCTGCCCGACAGCTGGGCCATCGACCAGCTCTTCCCGATCATGCCGATCCACCGCCTCGACGAGCGTCCCACGCGCAACGCGGTGCTCGCGGACATCACCTGCGACTCCGACGGCAAGATCGACCACTTCGTGAGCCTGCGCGAGTCGAAGCGCACGCTCGAGATGCACGAGCTGCGCGACGGCGAGCCGTACTACGTCGCCGCGTTCCTGGTGGGCGCCTACCAGGAGACGCTCGGCGACCTGCACAACCTCTTCGGCGACACCCACGTGGTGCACATCAAGCTGCACGAGGAAGGCGGCTGGTGGATCGAGGAGACCGTCAAGGGCGACACCGCCGCGGAAGTGCTGCGCTACATGCGCTACGACGTGGACCGCCTGCTTCCCCAGCTCGTCCGGGACTGCGAGCGCGCGGTGCGCGAAGGCCGCCTCTCGCTGGCGGAAAGCCAGGCGCTGCGGCGCTTCTACGACGCCGAGCTGAACGGCTACACGTATCTTGAGCCGGACTGAGCTCGGGCTGCGGGCGCGATCGAGGACGGCCGTTGCCCGCCGCGCGCGCCAGCGATACGCGTCAGTGCGTCGCGCCGACGCCGAGCAGAACGATCACGCCCATGACGAGGAAGATCGCGCCCGCGATGCCGTGAACCAGCCCCATCGGGAGCTTCCGCGCGGCGACCTCGCCGAGCAGCACCGCCGGTACGTTGGCGAGCATCATGCCCAGCGTCGTTCCCGCGACCACGCTCGCGAGCGAGGCATAGCGCGCCGCGAGCGCCACGGTCGCGATCTGGGTCTTGTCGCCCATCTCGAGCAGGAAGAACGCGACCAGCGTGGTGCCGAAGACGCCGAGCCGCGGCTGCGATTGCTCCCGGCCGTCGTCCAGTTTGTCCGGAATCAGGGTCCACACGGCCATCGCGATGAACGAGAGGCCGAGGACCCAGCGCATCGCGGTCGGGCTGATCAGCGACGCGAGCCAGGCACCGACCGCGCCAGCCATGGCGTGATTCGCCAGCGTCGCGACCAGGATACCGAGGATGATCGGCACCGGCTTGCGGAAACGGGCCGCGAGCACCAGGGCGAGGAGTTGCGTCTTGTCGCCGATTTCGGCGAGGGCGACCACGCCTGTCGAGACCAGGAAGGCTTCCATGGACTGCACCGTGAAGAAGGGCGCAGGTGGCTGGCCCCAAGCCGCTGCCATGATAACGGAGCCTGATAGCACCGGGCCTCGCGGACGGTGCCTGGCACCTGATTCGCTCACGTTGTGCGCCAGGCGCTGACTTTCCTGAATAGGTGCCAGGCACCTGTTTTTTGCGCTGCGTCAATGATCTAGCTTGCAGCGCCCGCCGTTTTTTGAGTAGTCTCTGCGCGTTCACGATTCCAGGGCACCGGACACCAGGCATTCGGCCGACGATCTCGCGCGGTTCCGCCTCACCCCCTTCCGGTGCATTCGCCCTTGTCAGCCATCGTTTCAGCCGCCAGCCGCAATCCGTGCCGCAAGCGCGGGCGTACTGGCGTTCTTCGTTCGAGCACCAGTGAGCGAGCACGCCGATGACGACACTCTACGTAGGAAACCTGCCTTTCAGCGCAACCGAAGCTGAGATCCGCAGCCTGTTCGAGCAGCACGGCCAGGTGGAAGCGGTGAAGATCGTGACCGACCGTGATACCGGCCGGCCGCGTGGCTTCGGCTTCGTGGACATGCCGGCCGACGACGCCCAGAACGCGATCCAGCACATGAACGGCTGCGAAATGAATGGTCGCCCGCTGCGGGTCAACGAGGCGCGGGAGCGCGCGCCACGACCGCCGCGGGGCGGCGGCGGCGACCGCTGGTAGCCGGCCCCGGGGAACCTGGCGGGAGCTGCGGTGAGGGTGTTCATAGCCGCCGAAGGCCGCCCCGCCAGTCCGTTTTCCCAGAATTTCCCTTGCTGGACATGAGCTTGTGATAGACTGCGGCGCGATCGTTGCCCGTACGTGTCTTGCAGGGCGCCTGTTGGCGCCTGGTTTGTTAAGCCGAAACGTCTTCGATCAGGTGACAGGAATCGCCCGGGCACTGGCCCTGGAACGGGTCAGGGTGCGTGGGCGTATCGGCTTTTTCACCCCTGTCGTTGTGTGTTGATAATTTCTTTTAGGATGTTCGAATGACCAAGATCTACGTGGGCAACCTGCCTTTTTCCGCGACCGAGAGCGAAGTGCGTGACCTGTTTGCGCAGCATGGCACCGTCGAGTCCGTGGCCCTTCCGTCCGACCGCGAGACCGGCCGGCCGCGCGGCTTCGGCTTCGTCGAGATGCCGCAGGCTGACGCTCAGAAGGCCATGCAGGCGCTGAACGGCTTCAACATGGGCGGACGCCCGCTGCGCGTGAACGAAGCGCAGGACCGTCCGCGCACCGGCGGCGGCGGCGGCGGTGGTGGTCGTCCGGGCGGCGGTGGCCGCTCGGGTGGCGGCTACGGCGGCGGCGGTGGCGGTGGTGGCTACGGCGGTGGTGGCGGCGGCGGCGGCGGCCAGCGTCGCTGGTAAAAGCCATCGCGCGCAAGCGCGACTGCTGACGACCATAGGAAGGCCCGGGGAAACCCGGGCCTTCTTCGTTTCAGGATCGCCGCAGCGTGCGCCCACGCGACCGCAGGTCGCAGAGACGGCAGGGGACCGTGGCCCGCCGCACGTCAGATCGGCAGCAGCGATATCTTCGGCGTGAAGTGCAGGTAGCCGACGCTCGCACCCTGCCGCCAGCCTACGCCGAAGCGGACCGGGCAAGCGTGACGTCGTCCGTGCGGTTGTAGTTCAGGCTGAACCCGCCGACGAAGTAGAGGCTGCCCTCCACGCCCGGGAATCGCTGGAACAGCTGCCGGTTCTCGCGCAGGTTGTAGACCAGCGTGAAGCACTTGGCCGCGTTGCCGCCGACGTCGAATCCAATGGACGGGCCCTGCCAGTACACGGGCTGCGACCCACCGCTCTTCCTGACGAGCATGCCCTTGCCGAAGAACTTCTCGGCCTCGGCCACGACTTCGCTGCGCGTGAAGTTGTCGCCATGGGCCGACTCTGCGGCGACCGCCGCATTCCCGGTCAGGGCCAGGATCATGAGGGCAGCGCCCTCGAGAATCGTCCGTCTTCGCACTCGTGATCCTCCCGCCCGCCTACCACATGTCCCTGAGCCGGGACGCGACGTCGATGCGCGCCCCGGACGGCGCAACAGGCCGCGCCGCGTCCGCGGGTGATTCCGGCCAGGCCGTGCGTTCGAACGTCGCGAGCACCGGCTGCGTCAGGAACCTGCTGCGCGCCCCGTGCACGTAGCGGTCGCCACCCGGCGCCTGCTGAGTCACGTAGAAGCGCACCGGTGCGAGCAGGTGCAGTTCCTGCCGGGCGCGCGTCATCGCAACGTAGAGTAGACGCCGCTCCTCGTCCACAAGCTCCGGGCGGCCGGTCGAAAACTCGGACGGAAAACTGCCGTCCGTCACGTTCAACACGTAGGCGGACTCCCACTCCTGGCCCTTGGCCGAGTGCACGGTCGAGAGCACGAGGTAGTCCTCGTCGAGCAGCGGATCGCCCGAGTGATCGCCGCTCGCCTGGGGCGGGTCCAGCGTGAGTTCGGTGACGAAGGATTCCCGCGTCGCGTACTGCACCGCGAGCCGCTCGAGCTGCTCGAGGTCGCCGCGTCGCACCTGCGCCGCCTCGTAGAGGCGCTCGAGCTCGGGCTCGTACCACGCACGCACGCGCGTCAGCTGCCCTTCCCAGGGCGCGCCGCCGGCCAGCGAGGCCATCAGGCCCGTGAGCGCCGGCCAGTGCTCGCGCGCCGCCTGTGGCACCGAATGCGCGGCGAGCGCGGGCCACTGGTAGCCGGCCGCCTCGAATGCCTCGCAGGCGCGCTCGGAATTCGCGGGCCCCATGCCTGGCAGGAGCTGGATGACGCGGAACGCCGCGATGCGGTTGCGCGGATTGTCCGCCCAGCGCAGCAGGGCGAGCAGGTCCTTGACGTGCGCCGCCTCGAGGAACTTGAGCCCGCCGTACTTCACGTAGGGAATGTTCCGGCGCATCAGCTCGAGTTCCAGGACGTCGCTGTGGTCGGAATTCCGGAACAGCACGGCCTGCCGGCGCAACTCGATCCCGCGCTCGCGGCACTCGAGCACGCGCTCGACCACGTACGCGGCCTGCGCCTGGTCGTCCTGCACGGTGACGAGGCGCGGCTTCGCGCCTCCGGCGCGGGAGCTCCGCAGGAACTTGCGGTATTGCCGCCCGCCGCCGGCCATCAGCGCATTCGCGGCGTCGAGCAGCGGCTGCGTCGAGCGGTAGTTCTCCTCGAGCGTGACCACACGGGCAGGTGGCGAGAATTTCGCCGGGAACTCCAGGATGTTCTCGACCGTCCCGCCGCGGAACGAGTAGATCGCCTGCGCGTCGTCGCCGACCACCGTCACGCCCCGCCCGTCCGGCTTGAGCCCGAACAGGATCTCCGCCTGCAGTGCGTTCGTGTCCTGGTACTCGTCCACCAGAACGTGGTCGAACTGCGCGCCGATCTCGGCGGCCAGTGCCGGGTCGCTCGTCATCGCCTGCCAGTAGAGCAGCAGGTCGTCGTAGTCGAGCACCTGCTGCTCGAGCTTCGTCTCGACGTAGGCGCGGCAGAGCGCCGCGAGCTCGTCCTCCCGGTCCAGGCACCACGGCCAGGCGGTCTCCAGCGTTTCGCGCAACGAGCGCCGGGTGTTGACCCGGTGCGAATAGATGCCGAGGCAGGTGTCCTTGCGCGGAAACCTCTTCTCGGACTTCGAGTAGCCCAGGCGATGACGCACGACGTCCATCAGGTCGGCCGCGTCGCTGCGATCGAGCACGTTGAACGCCGGGTCGAGGCCGAGCCGGTTCGCGTACTTGCGGATCAGGCGATTGCCGATGGCGTGAAAGGTGCCGGACCACGGCAACCTGAGCGACGTGATCCCGGGCGTCGAACCCCGCGCACTCGCCATGGACTCCGAGACCACACGCTGCGCGCGCCGGGTCATCTCGAGTGCCGCGCGCCGGGTGAAGGTGAGCAGCAGCAGGCGCTCGGGCACCGCCCCGTTCAGCAGCAGGTGCGCTACCCGATGGGCGAGCGTGCTGGTCTTTCCTGTTCCTGCGCCGGCGATCACCAGCAGAGGCGATGCCTGCACGCCGCTGCCGGGCACGACCTCACCGTGGGTTGCAGCCTCGCGCTGCGCGGGGTTCAGCCTCGAGAATGCGTCGCTGGCGTTCATGTCAGGCCGGACTATAGAGCGCTACTGTATGTATATCCAGTACCCGAGTCCGCGACCGCCCGCCTGTAAGATTGGCGCCTGGCGGTACATCCGGGAGTACGACCGACCGTGGGAAAGTTCAGCTTTACCGGCGTCCTGTGGCGCATGGCGTTCGCGCTCGGACTGGTCTTCGCGACCTACAACCCGTCCGGCGTTTCCTACCTGCACTGGGTGGCCGCGGACTTCCAGACGGGCCGGCCGGCGAAGGCGATCGTCGGGCTCGCGCTGCTCTGCGCGTGGATCTTCTTCGTGCGGTCGGCCAGTGCGGCTCTGGGCACGATAGGCTTCAGCCTGCTCGGCGCGCTGTTCGCGGCTGTCGTCTGGTGGATGTCGAGCCGCGGCTGGGTCACGATCGACAGCGGCGCGACGCTCGCGTGGGTGGCGCTCACCATCCTCGGCCTGGTCCTCGGCATCGGCATGTCATGGGCGCTGATCCGCCAGCGCGTCACCGGCCAGGCGTCCGTGGACCGCATCGACGCATGACAGCGCTCAGCGCACCAGCTTGAGCAGCTTCGCCTTCTTCTCGGTGTAGGGCGGATAGCGCAGTGAAGAATCGAACCTGAAGCTGCGCTTCATCACCGGCTTCATGTGGCTGAAGGTCTCGAAGCCGTACCAGCCGGTGTAGCGGCCCATGCCGCTGTTGCCGATGCCGCCGAACGGCAGTTCCGGCGACACCATGAAGATCACGGCGTCGTTGATGCAGACGCTGCCCGCGCTCAGGCGGCCGAGCAGCGCCTCCTCGAGCGCCTTGCTCTTCGTAAACAGGTACAGCGCCAGCGGCTTCGGCCGGTCGGCGACGAACTTGATGGCGTGGTGCATCTCGTCGACGGTGATGATCGGCAGCACCGGCCCGAAGATCTCCTCGGTCATGAGCGCGGAATCGGCGGGCGGGTCAAGCACGATGGTCGGTTCGACGTAGCGCTTTGCGACGTCCACGCGCCCGCCCAGGTGAATCTTGTGGCCCTTGAGCAGTTCGGCGAAGCGCGCGGCGTGCCGCTCGCTCGCGATGCGACAATAGTCCGGGCTCAGCGAAGGGTCGTCGCCGTAGTACTCCTTGATCCTGCGGGTCAGTGCATCGATGAACTGCTGCGCGACCTCGCGGTGCACCAGCACGTGGTCCGGAGCGACGCAGGTCTGCCCCGCATTGATGAACTTGCCCCAGGCGATGCGCGAGGCCGCGACCTCGAGATCTGCGCTCTTGTCGATCAGGCACGGACTCTTGCCGCCCAGCTCGAGCGTGACGGGCGTCAGGTGCTTCGCGGCGGCGGTCATCACGACCTGCGCGACCCGCTCGTTGCCGGTGTAGAGGATGTGGTCGAACTTCTGCGCGAGCAGCTCGGTAGTCTCGGGAATGCCGCCCTCGATGACGGCAAATGCATCCTGGTCCAGGTAGCGCGGCAGGATCGCAGCCAGCGCGGCCGACGTGTGGCTCGTGATCTCGGACGGCTTCATCACCGCGCAGTTGCCCGCAGCGACCGCGCCCACCAGCGGCGCCATCACCATGGACAGCGGGTAGTTCCACGGAGCGATGATCAGCACCACGCCCTTGGGCTCCGGCTCAATGTAGCTGCGGCCCGGCTGCGCCATCAGCGGCGTGCGCACGCGCGTCGGCTTCATCCAGCCCCTGAGGTGCTTGCGGGCGTATTTCGCTTCCGCCTCGACGAAGCTCATCTCCGTCATCACGGCCTCGAACCGGCACTTGCCGAGGTCCTTGTGGATCGCCTCGGCGAAGTCCGACTCGTGCTCGTGCATGGCGCGCTCGATCTCGCTGAGCTGCCTGAGCCGCCACTCGATCGGGCGGGTCTTGCCGCTGTCGAAGGTCTGTCGAAGCATAGCGAGCGTTGCGGGGATCGTGGAATCGGTCATGGCCTGCTCCGGTGCCCGCTTCGGGCGGGGCGTGCCGCGAAAACTACCACAGGTCCGGCGCCGATTGTGCGCCGCAACAGGTGCTGACTCGGGGCGCCAGCGACGGGGACTTGTATGATCCCGGGCAAGTGCCAGGACGGGACGCAACGCGCATGACCGACAAGGTCCAGAACGTATTCAAGGGCCGCGTGCTGACGCTGAACCTGGAGACGGTGACGCTGCCAAACGGCCGCGTCGCCGAGCTCGAGATCGCCCACCACCCGGGCGGCGCCGCCGTGGTCGCCCTGGACCGCGAGGGACGCGTCTGCCTGCTGCGCCAGTTCCGCCACGCGGCCGGCGGCTGGCTCACGGAGATTCCTGCCGGCAAGCTCGACGGAGGCGAGCCGCCGCTCGAATGCGCCCGACGTGAACTCGCCGAGGAGGCCGGCGTCTCGGCGCGCCGCTGGGACAGGCTGGGCGAGTACCTGAGTTCGCCCGGCGTGCTGACCGAGGTCATCCACGTGTTCCTCGCCCGGGACCTTTCCCCCGTGGACGCGACACCCGAGGATCACGAGGTCTTCGAGGTCCAGTGGCTGCCGCTGGCCGAGGCCGTGCGCCTGGCCGCCGAGGGACGGCTGCGGGACGGCAAGAGCCTCGTCGGCCTGCTCTGGGCGGGCTCGGCGCTTGCCGCCGAAGCGGAGGCCGCCGGCCGGGACTCGGGCCCCGATCCGTGACCTGCGCGGCGTTACCGACGCGACGCAAAGCTGTAACATCGGGGCCGTCAACCCCATCGCCATTGGAGCGGGACACCATGGCTGACAAGCCTGGAGAGAAAACAC
>CAVPNH010000009.1:0-39930 GCA_963706755.1 uncultured Gammaproteobacteria bacterium | reverse complement strand
CAAGGCGCTGCGCAAGCTCCGCCACCCGAGTCGCAGCGAGCAGCTGCGATCGTTCCTCGAGGATTGAGCAAGCCAGAGGTGCCGGTGTTACGGTTTCGGTAGGTCGGCCAGCGACTGACGTCCTGTCGAATCAGCGGCGCCGCCCAGCCGCGTCTCCGAAACCGTAACACCGGCACCGTCCTTGACCAGGTCAAGGATGATCGTTCGGCCGGTGAGCACCCGGAGCGAATTGATTCGCCGCAGATGAGTGCGGTTCTCGGCGTAAATCGCCGGCTCCTTGCGCCTCACCCGCATCGAAACGAGCAGCGAGGCCAAGGCCAGTATCGGCCAGAGCACGAGGGCGCCGACCGATCCCGACTTCACCCGGTCGATGTGCAACCCGGCCACGCGAAAGCCCGCCTTCTCGGCCATATAGGAAATGAAGTAAGCGGACACCGGGTGGATGTGGCCGCCGAGGTGCTGCGGATCCTCGGACCGCAGCGGCAACGGGCCAAAAAGCTCGGGGAATCCGACCAGCAGCGTGCGCAGACGCGAGGTCAGGCTGAGCACGTTCGGGGTCGTGATGACGAAGCGTCCGCCAGGCCGCAGCACCCGCTGCACCTCGCGCAGGAAGGCGAACTGGTCTTCCAGGTGCTCCAGCACTTCCACCGAGTAAGCGAGATCAACGCTCGCGTCCGGCAGAGGCAGTCCCCCGTCGAGGTCGATCGGGCGACAGGGCACACCGGGGACGCTGAAGTTATCGGGGAACAGGTCGCACGCCTCGAGTCGCGCGTTCAGGCCGCGTTCAGCGATGGCCGCATGCACTCGCTGCGCGAGATACCCTTCGCCGGCGCCGATGTCCAGCACCACGGCCGCTGACGGGAGATGGGGCTGCAGCAGCGCCAGGACTTTCGCGTTCGTCTTGGGCAGCGAATAGGAAACCGGGATCCGGGGCGGACTGGCCACGGGATCCGCTGCATCGACGGCCGCGCTTGCAGCAAGCACGTTCGCACTCCGGGGATCGGGCATCAGTGGCTGGCCTGGATTCCGAAACCGTAACACCGGCACCTTACGCTCTGTTCTGTAACGCACCGCAACAAGTTCTCGGCTGCAACAGAGGCCCAATAGGGGTTTTCCGAAACGGCCGATTTCCCGGCGGCGATGGGTATAAAGTCGCGTGACCGGGGGATGGACTCGGTCCACCGCGTTCTCCAAGGGGGCGAAGCATGCAAGTCACACGACGGCAGTTTTTCAAGATTTGCGGGGCGGGACTGGGGGCGTCCAGCGTCGCGTACCTGGGCTTCTCGCCCGAACCGGCCCTCGCGGAGGTGCGCGCGTTCAAGCTTGCCCGCACCAGGGAGAGCCGCAGCATCTGTCCGTATTGCTCGGTGAGCTGCGGCGTGCTGATGCACACGATGGGGAGTGGCGCGAAGAACGCGCACTCCTCGATCATCCACATCGAGGGTGACCCGGACAACCCGGTCAATCGCGGCACGCTCTGCCCCAAGGGCGCGGGCCTGCTCGACATGATCAAGAGCCCGGACCGCCTGAAGCAGCCCGAGTACCGCGCCCCTGGCGGCGACCAGTGGCAGACGATCTCGTGGGACGAGGCGCTCACGAAGATCGCGCGTCTCATGAAGGACGACCGCGACGCCAACTTCGTCGTGAAGAACGACAAGGGCGAGCTGGTGAACCGCTGGATCAGCACCGGCTTCCTGGCCAGCAGCGCGGCGAGCAACGAGGCCGGATACCTGACGCACAAGGTGGTCCGCTCGCTCGGCATGGCGGCGATCGATACCCAGGCACGCATTTGACACGCACCGACGGTGGCCAGTCTGGCCCCGAGCTTCGGTCGCGGTTCGATGACGAACAACTGGGTCGACATCAAGAATGCCGACCTCGTGCTGATCATGGGCGGGAACGCCGCCGAGGCGCATCCCTGCGGGTTCAAGTGGGTCACTGAAGCCCAGACGAAACGCAAGGCCAAGCTGGTCGTCGTCGACCCGCGCTTCACGCGTTCCGCCGCAGTCGCCGACTTCTATACGCCGCTGCGCGTGGGCTCCGACATCGCCTTCCTGGGCGGCGTCATCCACTACCTGCTCACGAACGACAAGATCCACCACGAATACGTCCGCACCTACACGAACGCGTCGTTCCTGGTGTCGGACGACTTCACGTTCAAGGACGGCATCTTCGTCGGCTACGACGCGGAGAAACGCAGCTACGACCGCTCGAAGTGGGCCTACCAGATCGGCCCCGACGGGTTCGCGATGGTCGACCCGACCCTCACGAATCCACGCTGCGTGTTCCAGCTGCTCAAGCAGCACTACTCGCGCTATACGCCGGAAATGGTGACGAAGATCACCGGCACGCCGTCGGACCGCTTCCTGAAAGTGTGCGAGCTGATCGCGGAGACCGCGGCGCCCGACAAGGTCATGACCATCATGTACGCGCTCGGCTGGACGCAGCACACCACCGGCGCGCAGATCATCCGCACGATGGCCATGATCCAGCTGCTGCTCGGCAACATCGGGCGGCCGGGCGGTGGCGTGAACGCGCTGCGCGGCCACGCGAACGTGCAGGGCATCACCGACCAGAACCTGATCACGGACACGCTGCCGGGCTACATCAAGCTCGCCGCCGACAAGGAGCAGGATCTCAAGGCGTTCCTCGATGCGCGCTCGCCGAAGCCGTTGCGCCCGAACCAGATGAGCTATGGGCAGAACACGCCCAAGTTCTTCGTGAGCCTGATGAAGGCCTGGTTCGGCGCGGCTGCCACGGCGGAGAACGACTTCGGCTTCCACTGGCTGCCGAAGATCGACAAGCCCTACGACGTGCTGCACATGTTCGAGCGCATGCACCAGGGACAGATGACCGGGTTCATCTGCCAGGGCTTCAATCCGCTGGCTGCGGTGTCGCACCGCGCCAAGGTGACTGCGGCGTTGTCGAACCTGAAATTCCTCGTGGTCATGGACCCGCTCGCCACGGAAACGGCGGAGTTCTGGAGGAACCACGGCGAGTTCAACAACGTCAAGACGGCCGAGATCAAGACGGAGGTGTTCCGGCTGCCGACGGCGTGCTTCGCCGAGGACGACGGCACGTTCACCAATTCGGGCCGCGTGATCGCGTGGAAGGAAAAGGCCGCCGACCCGCCGGGCGACGGCAAGAGCGACCGCGAGATCATGGCCCGCCTGTACCTCGAGCTGAAGGGCCTGTACGAGAAGGAAGGCGGCGCGTACTCGGAGCCGATCTTCAAGATCACCTGGAACTACGCCATGCGCAGCGAGCCGTCCTCGGCTGAGCTGCTGAAGGAGATCTCCGGCTACGCAATCGGCGACGTCACCGACCCGGTCGACAAGACCAAGGTGCTGGCCAAGGCAGGCGAGCAGGTCGCGGGCTTCGCGTTGCTGCGTGACGACGGCTCCACCGCCTGCGGTAACTGGATCTACTCCGGCTGCTGGGGCCCCACGGGCAACCTCACCGCGCGGCGCGACACGTCCGATCCGTCGGGGCTCGGCGTGTACCCGGGCTGGGGCTTCGCGTGGCCCGCCAACCGGCGCATCCTCTACAACCGCGCAGCAGCGGCGCCGGACGGCAAGCCGTTCGATCCGTCGCGAGCGATCCTGTACTGGAACGGTGCGAAGTGGGCGGGACCGGACGTGCCGGACATGCGTCCGAACGCAGCACCGGAGGAAGGCGTCAACCCGTTCATCATGACCGCGGAGGGGGTCGGGCGCCTGTTTTCGCTCGGCGGCATGGCCGAAGGGCCGTTCCCCGAGCACTACGAGCCGTTCGAGTCGCCGCTCGACCGCAACCCGCTGCACCCGGACAACCCGGCAGCCATGAGCAACCCGGCGGCTCGGGTGTTCAAGCAGGACTGGGCGAGCTTTGGCAAGGCGAAGGACTTCCCGTACGCGGCCACCACGTACCGGGTCACCGAGCACTTCCACTTCTGGACCAAGCACTCGGTGCTGAACGCCACCACCCAGCCGGAGCAGTTCGTCGAGATCGGCGAGGACCTGGCGAAGGAGAAAGGCATCGGCAAGGGCGACCGGGTGGTGGTCTCGTCGAACCGCGGCGAGATCACGGCGGTGGCGGTGGTCACCAAACGCATCAAGGCACTCGAGGTAGACGGCAAGGTCGTGCACACCGTCGGCATCCCCATCCACTGGGGATTCACCGGCGTGGCGAGGAAAGGACACCTCGCCAATACGCTGACGCCGTTCGTCGGCGACGCGAACACGCAGACGCCGGAGTACAAGGCGTTCCTCGTCGACATCGAGAAGGCCTGAGGAGGTGAACCATGTCACTGCAATCGCTTGACATCGAGCGACGTTCGGCGACCACGACGCCGCCTCCGGGCGCACGCGAGCAGCCCCAGGTCGCGAAGCTTCTCGACGTGTCGCGCTGCATCGGGTGCAAAGCGTGCCAGGTCGCTTGCCAGGAGTGGAACGACCTGCGGAGCGAGATCGGCCACAACGTCGGCGTCCTGGACAACCCGCTCGACCTCGACGAGAACAGCTGGACCGTGATGCGCTTTGCGGAGGTCGAGCCGGAAGGTGGCAACCTCGAGTGGCTGATCCGCAAGGACGGCTGCATGCATTGCGCGGACCCGGGCTGCCTGAAGGCATGCCCGGCGCCGGGCGCCATCGTGCAGTACTCGAACGGCATCGTCGATTTCCACCAGGAGCACTGCATCGGCTGCGGCTACTGTATTGCCGGCTGTCCGTTCAACGTCCCGCGGATCTCGAAGAAGGACAACAAGGCCTACAAGTGCACGCTTTGTTCCGACCGTGTCGCGGTCGGGCTCGAACCGGCGTGCGTGCGGTCCTGTCCCACGGGCGCGATCGTCTTCGGCACCAAGGAGGACATGGTCCACCACGCCGAGGGACGCATCGACGACCTCAAGGGGCGCGGCTTCGCGAACGCCGGGCTGTACGACCCGCCCGGGGTCGGCGGCACCCACGTCATGTACGTGCTGCCGCATGCCGATCGCCCGGAGGCGTACAGCGGCCTGCCGAGGGACCCGACCATCGCCGCGAGCGTCGCAGCGTGGAAGGGACCGATGAAGCCGGTCGGGCTCGCGCTGCTGGGGCTGACCGCGATCGGTGCGTTCATCCACTACCTGAAGTACGGGCGCAAGGAGATCGAGCACGAGTCGGCCGCCGGCGGCGAGCGCGACCAGCGAGGGGAGGCCTGAACCATGAGCCAGCATTCCATGATCGATCGCTACACGGCAGGTGAGCGCATCCTGCACTGGCTCACGGCCATCACCTTCCTGCTGCTGGCGGCGTCGGGGCTCGCGTTTTTCCACCCCTCGATGTACTGGATGGCCAACCTGCTCGGCGGCGGCACCTGGGCGCGCATCCTGCACCCCTTCATCGGGGTGGTGATGTTCGTCGCGTTCATCCTCATGGCGCTGAAGTTCTGGCGCCACAACGTGCTGAGCGGCAACGACCGCGCGTGGCTCGGCAAGATCGGCGACGTCGTCGCCAATCGCGACGACAAGGCGCCGCCGATCGGTCGCTACAACCCGGGGCAGAAGATCCTGTTCTGGGTGCTGCTCGCGAGCATGATCGTGCTGCTGGTGTCAGGCATCGCGCTGTGGCGGCCGTACTTCGCCCCGTGGTTCGGCATCGGTACCATCCGGTTCGGCGCCCTGATGCACGCGCTCAGTGCGCTGGCACTGATCCTGCTCGTCTTCGTGCACATCTATTCGTCGTTCTGGGTGAAGGGCTCGACCGAAGGCATGTTGAGCGGCAAGGTGTCGCGCTCCTGGGCCAAGGCGCACCACCCGCAGTGGTATGAAGAGGCCACGCGCAAGTGAGCGAAGGCGCGACGCCCGGCGCCCCTAGCCCCCCCGCCGAGGACGCGCCTCACGTGCGCGTCCCCGGCGGGGAATACACGTTCCGCGACCGTGCCCGCCGCCTGCATGCATTGGCGGCAGGGCACGCGCTCGGCGGTTACCTCGAGTTCATGGCGCGCCTCGTCGAGGCGCAGGCGCATGCGGCGCACGCACTGGCGGGGCGGATACGCGCCGCGAGCACGGACGACGTCGCGCGCTGCGCCGAGGAAGCGCGGCCCGTGTTTCCCGCGCTCGGCTGGCCGCGTGATCCGGTATGGCGGCAGGCGCTCGACCTGATCCTCGGGCGGCTCGCAACGGAGGAAGCCGCGAGCCTGGCCGTGCGCGAACTCGGCACCGCGCCGCCGGAGCGCATCGAGACCGTTGCGGAACACCTGCTGGCGGGTGAGTTCGAGGCGGAACATCCGGGCCAGGCGCCCCTGGTCGCCGCCGCGCTGCAGGTGTACTGGAACGCGCTCGCCTCGCAACTCGACGCGAGCCTGTTCCGCTCCGGTGGGCCGGCGACCGGGTTGTGCCCGGTCTGCGGCAGCGCGCCCGTGGCGAGCGTGGTGCGCATCGGCGGGTCCGAGCAGGGTCTGCGTTACCTGCACTGCTCGCTCTGTGACACGGAGTGGCATCTGGCGCGCGTGCAGTGCTCGAACTGCAGCAACACGAACGATCTCGGGTATTTCGCCGTGGAAGGCGCCGGTGAAGCAGTGAAGGCCGAGGCCTGCGACGACTGTCGCAGCTACCTGAAGCAGGTCTACATGACCAAGTCCCCCGGGGTAGACCCGGTGGCGGACGACCTCGCGACCCTGACGCTGGACATGCTGATGGCGGAGCGCGAGTATCTGCGCAGCGGACCCAACCTGCTGTTCGTCCCCGGCGAGGAGCGCAGCGCAGACTGAGATGTGGCAGGTACTGCCCGTCGACGAGACTCATGCAGCCAACGAGCACTGCCGACGACGCGTACCCTGCCGAGGCCGGCGACCGGCCGCCGCGTCCGCCGTCCATCGACCGCCTCCTTGCGCACGAGGCGCTGAAACCGCTGCTCGACCTGCATGGCCGACCGCGGGTCCTCGAAACCACCCGCAAGGTCGTCGCTGACCTGCGCGCCCGCGCAGCGGACAGCGCCGCCACCCCACAGGACTACGCCCTCGACACGCTCGCTGGCGAGATTGCCGCACGGCTCACGGCCGGCGATCAGCCCGGGCTGCGGCGGGTCTTCAACCTTACGGGCACGGTGCTGCACACGAACCTCGGCCGCGCACCGCTGCCGGAGCCGGCCATCGCGGCGCTCGAACTCGCCGCCCGTCATCCCACCAACCTCGAGTTCGACCTCGAGCACGGCCGCCGCGGCGACCGCGACGACCTGATCGAGGGCTTGCTGCGCGAGGTGACCGGCGCCGAGGCCGTGACTTTCGTGAACAATAACGCTGCAGCGGTACTTCTCGCGCTGAACACACTCGCGCTGCGCAAGGAAGCGATCGTGTCGCGTGGCGAACTGGTGGAGATCGGCGGGTCGTTCCGGATCCCGGACGTGATGGCGCGTGCCGGCACGCGCCTGCGCGAGGTCGGCACCACGAACCGCACGCACCTCGCCGACTACGAGCAGGCCATCGGGCCGCGCACGCGGTTGCTGCTCAAGGTGCACACGAGCAACTACGAAGTGCGTGGATTCACCGCAAGCGTCGAGCAGCGCACACTCGCCGAGCTGGCCCATACGCACGGGCTGCCGTTGATGATCGACCTCGGCAGCGGCGCCCTGGTGCCGCTCGAGCGCTGGGGCCTGCCGCATGAACCGACGGTGCAGGAAGCGCTGCAGGACGGCGCCGACCTCGTCTCGATCAGCGGCGACAAGCTGCTCGGCGGCCCGCAGGCCGGCATCCTGCTCGGCCGGCGCGAGCTGATCGACCGGATCAAGCGCAATCCACTCAAGCGGGCGCTGCGACTCGACAAACTCACGCTCGGCGCGCTCGAAGCGGTGGTGCGGCTGTACCGCGATCCGGACCGGCTGGCGGAGCGACTGCCCACGTTGCGGTTGCTGGCCCGCAAGCTGGATGAGCTCGGCGCACTGGCCGCACTCATCGCTCCGCAGGTGCAGGCGCACCTGCCGCCGGACTACGAGGCCGGCGTGATCGAGTGCGAGAGCCAGGTCGGCAGCGGCGCCCGTCCGTCCGATCGACT
Organism: uncultured Gammaproteobacteria bacterium; assembly: GCA_963706755.1. GTDB lineage: Bacteria > Pseudomonadota > Gammaproteobacteria > Steroidobacterales > Steroidobacteraceae > RPQJ01. The sequence goes on along the minus strand of CAVPNH010000009.1, from coordinate 31,922 downwards.
GCCGAGCGCGGGCGTGGCAATCCGGCCCACGACTCGCGGCCGTGGCGAGGGGCGCGCGTTGACCCGGTTGGCCGCGGCGCTGCGCGCACTTCCCGTGCCGGTCATCGGCCGCGTCGTCGAAGGCACGCTCGTGCTCGACCTGCGCTGCCTGGAGGACGAGGCGACGTTCCTGCGGCAGCTGCCGCAGCTGCGACTGAACCTCGCGACCACGGAGCCTGGGCGGGCATGATCGTCGGCACCGCAGGCCACATCGACCACGGCAAGAGCGCGCTGGTGCACATGCTCACGGGCACGGATCCCGATCGCTGGGAGGAAGAAAAGGCGCGCGGCATCACACTCGACCTGGGTTACGCCTACGCGACCTGCGACGACGGCACGCGGCTCGGTTTCGTCGACGTGCCGGGGCACGAGCGACTGGTGCACAACATGCTGGCCGGCGCCACCGGCATGGACTTCGTGCTGCTCGTCATCGCGGCCGATGACGGCCCGATGCCGCAGACCCGTGAACACCTCGAGATCATCGACCTGCTCGGCCTCGGCCGCGGCGCCGTGGCGCTGACGAAATGCGACCTGGCGGACGCGGAGCGGCAGGCCGAGGTCGAGGTACAGATCGCCGGATTGCTGATCGGCACCAGCCTCGCCGGCGCGCCAGTCTTCCCCGTATCTTCGGTCACTGGCGAAGGACTGGACGCGCTGCGCGCGCACTTGGCGTCGGAGTCCGCGTTGACGCACATGCGCGACGGGCGCGGGCGCTTCCGGCTCGCCGTGGATCGCGCGTTCGTGCTCAAGGGCACCGGCGTCGTCGTGACCGGCAGCGCGCACTCCGGCGTGGTCGCCGTCGAGGACAAGTTGATCCTCGCGCCACGCGGACTCGAGGTGCGCGTGCGCGGCCTCCACGCACAGAACGCGGCCGCAGAACGCGGCTGGGCGGGCCAGCGCTGCGCGCTGAACCTCACCGGGCCGAGGCTCGACCGGGACAACGTCAGCCGCGGCGACTGGCTGGTGGCGCCCGAGCTGTTCGCGACCACCGACAAGCTCGACGTCGAGCTGCGGGTCTCGCCACACGCCGGGCGTCCGCTGCAGCACTGGACGCCGGTGCACGCGCACCTCGGCGCCGCCCGCATCACCGGCCGCGTCGCGGTCCTGGAGGGCGACTCGATCGACCCCGGCACGACGGCCCTGGTGCAACTCGTCCTGGACACGCCGACGCTGGCGTTGCGTGGCGATCGCGTGATCCTGCGCGACCAGTCCGCGCGGCAGACGCTCGGCGGCGGCCGGGTACTCGACGACGACCCGCCGACGCGCGGCCGCCGCAGTACGCAGCGCATCGCAGTGCTGCGCGCCTACCGCCACGATGACCCGGTCGCCGCGCTCCTGAAACTGGTCGATCTCGTGCCAGGCGGCGTCGACCTCGCACGCTTCGTGCGGCTCTGGAACCTCGATGAATCGAGGGCCGCGCACCTGCGCGACCACCCGTCACTCGTCCAGGTGCCCGGTCCGGCCGGCCCGGTCGTGTTCTCGCCCGAGCGCTGGGAATCACTCCAGTCGCGCACGCTAGAGGCCCTGACCGCCGAACACGAGCGCGATCCTGAACGCCTCGGCCCGGACCGAGAGCGACTGCGCCGGCTGACCGACCCGTCGCTGCCGCGGCCGGTGTTCGCCGCGCTCGTCGGCGCACTCGTCGCCGCCGGCAAGGTGGCGGTGCGCGGGGCGCTGTTGCACCTGCCAGGCCACGCCGTGAAGCTCGCGTTGCCCGACGAGAAGTTGTGGAACGAAGACATCCGCCCGATGCTGCGCGCGCGGCCGTTCAACCCGCCGCGCGTGCGCGACCTGGCGCGCAGCCTGCGGCTAGAGGAGGATCGCGTGCGGCGCCTGTGCCGGACGCTGGTGGGTCAGGGCGAGCTGTTCCTGGTTGCGCACGATCATTACTTCCCTCGCGAGTCCGTCGCGGAACTCTCCGAGATCCTGCGCAGCCTGCACGACTGCGACGGTGAGGCGCGGGCGGCGACCTTTCGCGACCGGATCGGCACGGGCCGCAAGGTGGCCATCCAGATCCTGGAGTTCTTCGATCGCGTCGGCATGTCGCGGCGCATCGGCGACAGCCACAAGCTGTTTCAGGACTCTTTGATGCAGGTACGATAGAACCAGCGGCGCAATGCGCACGGAAGGACTTCGTCCCCGGAGGGGCGGCCGGGCTTCAAACCCGGTAGGGGCCGTCAGGCGGTTCCTGGTGGGTTCGACTCCCACGTCCTTCCGCCAACTTGAGGAGCACTCATGGCCAATCCGACCGTGTCAGCCGCCGGGAACCACGCGACCCCCTTGCGGCTGACGTCGCTGTCGCACGGCGGCGGATGCGGCTGCAAGATCGCCCCGGGAGTCCTGCGCGACCTGCTCAAGGACGCCGCGACCACTGCGCCGTTCGCCCAGTTGCTGGTCGGCGCGGAGACCGCGGACGACGCGGCCGTCTATCGCCTGAACGACGAGCAGGCGGTGATCGCCACTACGGATTTCTTCATGCCCATCGTCGACGATCCGTTCGACTTCGGGCGCATCGCAGCGACCAACGCCTTGAGCGACGTCTATGCCATGGGCGGCACGCCGATCCTGGCCCTGGCGATCGTCGGGATGCCCATCAAGGTCCTGCCCGGCGAAATCATCCGCGAGATCCTGCGCGGCGGCGAGGCCGTCTGCGCGCAGGCGGGCATTCCACTCGCCGGCGGTCACAGCATCGACTCGGTGGAGCCCATCTATGGACTGGTGGCGCTCGGCGTCGTCCATCCGGACCGCGTCAAACGCAACGCCGACGCCCGCGCGGGTGACGTGCTGGTGCTCGGCAAGCCCCTCGGCGTCGGCATTTTCTCGGCCGCCTTGAAGAAGGAAGCGCTCACGGCCGCTGACTATCGGGCGATGGTCGAGACGACGACCCAGCTCAATGTCGTGGGCCCGGATCTCGCGCAGCTGCCGGGTGTGCACGCCATGACCGACGTCACCGGCTTCGGCCTCCTCGGCCATCTGCTCGAGATCTGCCGCGGATCGGGCAAGCATGCGCGCGTGCAGATGTCGCGGCTGCCATTCCTCGACAACGTCGTCGCGCTCGCCGAAGCGGGTTTCGTCACCGGCGCGTCGGCGCGCAACTGGGCGTCTTACGGGTCGGACGTGCAGCTGGCCGCGGGCCTCGACGAGGTCCGCAAGGCGCTGTTGTGCGACCCGCAGACGTCCGGTGGCCTGCTCGTGTCCTGCTCTGCCGATGCCGTCGACGGCGTACTGGCAACGTTTCGGCGCCGCGGGTTCGAGCGCGCCTCGATCGTCGGGGGCATCAGCGACGGAGCGCCCGGAGTCACGGTCGAGCTCTGAGGCCGCATCGCAGCGTTCGCCTCAGCGCTGCACGACGGCCACCACGGGATTTTCGGTCCGGGCAAGACAGGCGAGTACCACTCTGTCGATGCGGCTGCAGAGTTCCAGCGCGACCTCGGCGGCCTCTCGCGCCTGCGCCTCGCGAACGTCGTCGTCCACCATATTGATGACGGGAACGACCCGCCTCCCCTCGGTGGCCTTCATCGAGCCGTCCGCGCTGGCCAGCAACTGACCAAAGTGGCGCGCGGTGATCCACTCGTTCTCGCGCAGCCCGGTGACACGCTCGATGCGCTCGACGCGATGCGCAACCGCCGCCGTCAACGGTTCGCCGATGGCGAGTGCCGAGAGGATCGGCACCACGTTCGTGCAGCACGCCGGCAAGGCGGGCTCCCCGTCCGCCGGCGCCTTCATGTACCGCATCCGCGCGCCGTCGGCCTTGACGTACGTGGCGGCAAAATCACCGTCACGATGAATCCGCTCGAGAGTGGCCTCACTCACGCCCGCCCACCGCCCCGGCTTGTTGCTCGGGCAGGCATACACGACGCCGAGCGCAGGATCGAGGGCCGCGACCGCCCCCGGCAGCCGCTCGTCCTCGTCCACGGCGATGGCGAAGCCCGGATTGCCTGCAAAGCAGGTCATGAATACGGTCGTGGTGAGCGCCACCCTGCCGGGATGGGTCGTGGCGAGGTGGTTGAGCAGGCTCTTCTTGCCTCCGGCTCCGACGGCGCAGACGACGCCGGCGCTTGCGTCCAGCAGGTCGAGCAACGCGCTGCCCGCGCTTGCGCCTGACGCGGTCACCGCTCCATCAGCCGAGGCATCAGTTCGACGAGGTTGCAGGGCCGCGTCCGGGAATCGAGCTGCGCCGCGATCAGCTGATCCCAGGCCGTGATGCACGCTCCCGAGGAGCCCGGCACGCAGAACACGTAGGTAGCATTCGCCACGCCCGCGAGCGCTCGCGACTGCAGCGTCGACGTCCCGATGTCAGCGTAGGAAACCGACCGGAACATCTCGCCGAAACCCTCGAGCAGCTTGTCGAGCAGCGGTTCAACGGCCTCCGGCGTGCCGTCGCGGCCGGTGACCCCGGTCCCGCCCGTCGTGATGACGACGTTCACCCCCGGATCGGCGATCCAGCGTGAGACCACTGCCCGGATCTGGTAGATGTCGTCCGGGACGATCACCTTCTCGGCGAGCCGGTGACCCGCGCCGACCAACCTCTCGACCAGAACCCGGCCGGACTTGTCGCTGTGCTCGTCGCGCGAATCGGATACCGTGAGAATCGCGATGCGGACCGGCACGAAGTCGCGTTCGCCGCCGCCGTGTGCAAATGACATTCTTCGACTCCCCTGCATGTGTGGTGCCGCGTCAGACCAGGCCGGCAAACGGCTGCACCTCGACCTGCGTCCCCGGCTCGACGTGGCCGGCTTCCAGCGGCAGCACGATGAAGCAGTTGGCCTCGCTCATCGAGTGCAGCACTCCCGAGCCCTGGTGACCACTGCTGCGCACCGTGTACGTGCCGGACGGCTGCCGCTCGAGCACGCCACGCTGGAATTCCATCCGGCCGGGCGCCTTGCGCAGACGGGTCTCGCAGGTCGCTCGCACGAGGATCGGCGGATCCGGATTCACGGCGCCCATGAGCGCGAGCAGGGCCGGCTGCACGAGCTGGTAGAAGGTGACCATCACCGCCACTGGGTTGCCCGGCAGGCCGAAGAAGTACGCTGGGCCATACCTCCCGAAGGCGATGGGTTTGCCCGGCTTGATCGCGACCTTCCAGAATCCGATCCGCCCGTGTCGCTCGAGCGTCTCCGTCACGTAGTCCGCCTCGCCCACCGAGACGCCACCTGACGAAACGATCGCATCGGCGCGGGTCGCCGCCGATTCGAACGCGCGAATCGTGTCCTCGCGTGTATCTGGCACGACCCCGAGATCGATCACCTCGAGCCCGAGGCGCGCCAGCATGCCGTACAGCGAATGGCGGTTACTGTCGTAGATCTGCCCGAAGGCGAGCGGTTCGCCGACCGGCCGCAACTCGTCGCCGGTCGAGAACGTCGCGACACGAATGCGGCGCAGCACGGGTACCTGCCCGACGCCGACCGCAGCCAGCAGTCCGAGTTGAGCCGGACGCAGCAGCGTGCCGGCGCCGAGCGCCACGGCGCCGCGACGGATGTCCTCGCCGATGGGACGGACATGCTGACCGGCACGATGACCAGCATCGATCACCACCCGACCCCCGTCCGCACGCGCCTGCTCCTGCATGACCACCGTGTCGGTGGCTTCGGGCACGGTCGCGCCGGTCATGATGCGCACGCACTGTCCGCGCCCCACCTCGCCGGCATACGGCCGTCCGGCCAGTGACGTGCCCACGAGTTCGAAGGTGGCCGCACCGGACGACGGCAGGTCCCGGCCCGCCAGCGCGTATCCGTCCATCGCGGAGCTGCGATGCGCCGGGACGTCCACGCTCGAGTGCACCGTGCTCGCAAGCACGCGACCCAGCGCGTCCCGCAGGCCGACGACCTCCCGCTCCGTCACCGGCACGATGTTCGCGATGATGCGCTCGCGCGCCTCGTCCAGTCGCAGCAGCTGGCTCCCGTTCATCGACGCGCCGCTCGTTGCATTGGTCATCGCTCCAGTCGCGCCGCGACCCGGCCAAGCTCGGTCGGCTCGTTCACGTTGACGAAGCAGTCCGGCTCGTCGCTGAAGTCGACCTGCGCCAGGTGCAACTGCTGCAACCAGGCGTCGACCCTGCGCCCGCCGCCGGCGAGGTACGAATGCAATCCCGGGCCAACCGTGGCCCGCAGCATCAGGAAGACCGGCTGCATGCGCCGACCATCGCTGGCGACCGCCGCCGCCGCCCCTTCGGCGACACAGGCTGCATGGAGACGGGGCGCAAGATCAGCGACGAGCAACGGTGCATCGCACGGGACGACCAGCAGGTAATCGGTCGCCAAGTACTGAAAGGCGCTGGCCACGCCGGCGAGCGGGCCTGGATGCTCCTCGAACTCGTCCGCAACCACCAGGCAGCCGTAAACCGAGTACCGGTCAAGATTGCGATTGGCGCTGATCAGGATCGAGCCGACCTGGGGACGAATTGCGTCGAGCACGTACTCGAGCATGGGACGCCCGGCAAGGTCGACGAGTCCCTTGTCCTCGCCACCCATGCGACGCGAGACGCCACCGGCCAGTACCAGGCCCGTGACGGCATCGCGTGGATACTCGAGATTTGCCACCTCAGAATTGTATGCGATCGTTGACGACAGCGTGGTCGACGGGCTCGCACGGCCCAGACTGCCCCTCTGGCATAGTGTCGACTTCAACTCAGGGCCCGGCGCAGAGGACTCCGTGAGCGAAGCCGCAATCAGTCTGCTCGTGCTGGCCGCGACCGTGGGCCTGTTCCTTTCGAACCGCCTGCCGGTCGAGTGGGTCGCGGTGTGCTCGGCACTCGCGCTGCACTTCACCGGAGTGCTGACCCTCGGCGAGGCACTGGCCGGCTTCGGGGATCCGGCCGTCATCCTGATCGCCGCGCTGTTCGTCGTCAGCGAAGGCCTCGACGCCACTGGCGTCACGGCCTGGGTCGGCCAGGCGCTGGTCAACAAGTCCGGCGACAGCACGCGCCGGCTGCTGGTCCTGACGATGCTGATGTCGGCCGGCCTCACGGCGCTGATCGGGCTGAACGGCACGGTCGCCGCGCTGTTGCCGATGGCCGTCGTCATGGCGATGCGGCGGTCGTTCCCGCCTTCGCAACTGCTGATGCCACTGGCATTCGCCGGCAGCGCCGGCGGAATGCTGTTGCTAACGGGCAGCCCGGTCAACGTCGTGATCTCCGAGGCGGCGGGTGAAGCCGGTTACGGGGAATTCGGCTTCATCGAGTTCGCCTGGGTCGGCCTGCCACTGGTGAGCGGCACGATCCTGATCGTGCTGTTCTTCGGCTCCCGGCTGCTGCCCAGTCGCATGAGCAGTTCGCTGCCACCCGACCTGAGCCGGCACGCGCAGACGCTGATCGAGCACTACTCACTCGACAACGTGTTCCACTTCCGGGTCAACGAGGGCTCGCCGCTCCTCGGTTCGCCCCGCAACCGATGGGACCTCGGCACCTACCCCGGCATCGAGGTGATCACGGTGCTCGACGGGCAGACGCAACGTCCCGTGTTCGCAGGTCCGGTCGGCCTTGACGACCGGCTCACCGTCGTCGGCGATCCCGAAGTCGCGCGACGCTACGCGGGCGATCGGGGCCTGCGGGAGGAGGCCTACCGCACCGCCCGCGACATCGAGCGATCGCTGCTGGCGCGCACGAACGGCGCGGCCGAAGTGGTCATCCCGCCCCGGTCGCGATTCGTCGGCCAGGTCGTGCGTCCCGGCCACGTGATGGACGGCGACCTCATCGTGCTGGCGGTCCGCCGGCAGGGCCGCGATCGCGGTCCCGAAGACACCGACCTGCAGGTCGGCGACGTGCTGCTGATCGAGGGCGACTGGGCAGTCCTGGAGTCGCGCAGCGAGGAGCGCGACCTGCTGGTCGTGGACTCGCCGAAGCTGGTGCGACGCCAGGCTGTACCGATGGCCGCGGGCTCGACGCCGGCCATCGTGATCCTGCTCGCGATGGTGCTGATGCTCGCGACCGGAATCGTGCCGCCCGTGCTGGCCGCGCTGCTGGCCGCGGGAGCGATGCTGCTGTTCAAGGTCCTGACGGTGCAGCAGGCCTACCAGGGCATCTCGTGGTCCACCGTGCTGCTGGTGGCCGGCATGATCCCGATGTCCACGGCGATCACGAAGTCCGGCGCGGGCGAGATCGTCGCGACGTTGCTCGTCGATGCGGTGGGTGGCGCCGGCCCGACCGCGATCCTGATCGCGTTGTTCGTTCTGACGGCGGTCTTCGGTCAGTTGATCAGCAATACCGCCACGGCGCTCGTGGTCATTCCGATCGCGCTGTCGGCCGCCGAGCAGCTCGGCGTGTCCGCGCAGCCGCTGCTGATGACCGTCTGCGTCGCGGCGGCGGCGGCCTTCCTGACGCCGGTGGCGACGCCCGCCAACATGATGGTGATGGGACCCGGCGACTATCGCTTCGGCGACTACTGGAAGCTCGGCGCGCCGCTCATGGTGCTGTTCTTCGTGGTCGCCGTGCTCGTCGTGCCGCTGGTGTGGAGGTTCTGATTCAACTCGGCCCAGCCGGTCCAGATGATCTGGATGCCGATGCAGAGCAGGATGAACGCCATCATGCGGATCATCACCAGCGTGCCGATCCGGCCGAGCTTCGCGAGCACGGCCACGGAGTTCTTGAAGATCAGGTAGAGCGCCAGCGAGACCAGCGCGGCGCCGCAGGCGGCCACCGCCACGCCCAGCACGTATTTGACGGGGTCGGAGGGAATCTGCGCCCCGAGGGCAATCGAGGCGGCGATGGTGCCGGGCCCGGTCGTGAGCGGAAAGGTGATCGGGAAGAAACTGCGCTGGATGATCTCGGCGTCGGAAAGCTTCGCGGCGTTCTCGGCCGCGACGGCGTGCACATCGTCGTCCTCGGTGTGGTGCAGCATGTGCCAGGCCGTGGCGGCCACCAGCAGCCCGCCGCCGATGCGCACCACTGGTAGTGAAATGCCGAACAAAGCCAGCACGTAGGTTCCGATCAGCATCGAGGCCACCAGCACGAACCACGCGTTGACCGCGACCTGCCGCGCCAGCCGCTTGGCGATGCTGTGGTTCGACCCCACGGTCGCGGCGAACACGGGCGCGCTGCTCAGCGGGTTGATGATCGGCAGCAGCGTCACCGGGACGAGGATGAGTCCCTGCAGGAACCAGCTGATGTACGAACTCATCCGACCTCCGCCAGCGCGGCGCGCTTGCCGGGCGCGATTGTATGCGATCGCGCAGCAAGGAAAGGCGGGGTCGCCCCTGCCTTCCCGACGGGCAGTGGGCGAGGTCAGGTCCCTTCGGGCGGCAGGAGCCCGTGGCGGATCGCGAAACGCACCAGGCCGGGAACGTCGAAGATGCCGAGTCGCTGCATCAGCTGGGCCCGATGCGTCTCGACCGTCTTGACGCTCACGAACAGGAGTTCGGCAATCTGCCGCGTGCTCTTGCCATCCGCGACCATCTGCAGGATCTGCCGCTGCCGCGGCGTCAGGGCATCCGGCCCCGAGACCCCGTTGCCGGCCTGCTGCACGTGCAGCTCGACGAGGTCCGGATCGATCGCGCGGCACAGGTAGCGCCGGCCCGCGCAGACCTCCTCGATCGCGGTGGACAACTCGTCGAAGGCCGAGTCCTTGTTGAGGTAGCCCTTCGCCCCGGCGGCGAACGCCCGGGCGGCGTACTCCGGGGACGCGTGCATCGACACCATCAGCACCCGCGTCGGCACGCCGAGCCGGGCGATGCGGGATGCGGCCTCGAGCCCGTTCAGGCCGGGCAGCGTCACGTCGAGCAGGATCAAGTCCGGAGGATCGCGCCGCACCAGTTCGACGGCCTCGAGGCCGTCGCCGGTTTCCCCGACGACCTCGACGTTGGGCAGGCTCTCCAGCAGTGCTCGAATGCCCGCGCGCACCAGCGCGTGGTCGTCAGCCATCATGATCCTGCGTCGGGTCTGCATGGTGGTCACCGGTTCGTGTCGTCCGAGTCGGGCGTCGGCCCGGAGAAGGGAAATCGCACGGTGATGCGGCAACCGGCGCCCGGGCGGGAGTCGAAGTCGATCCGGCCGCCCACGCCGCGCACCCGCTCGAACATGCCGAGGATCCCGAGGCGTTCGCCGCGCCGGATGCGCTGGCGCGCGGCCTCGGTGTCGAAACCGACGCCGTCGTCCTCGATCAAGAGGTGAAGCGCGTCGGGTTCGTCGCGCAGCACGACGCGGATCGTCGTGGCATCCGCATGACGAAGCGAGTTGCTGACCGCTTCCTGGACGACTCGAAAGACGGTCGTGTTGAGCCAGGGCGGCACGCTCACAACCCCCGGTGCGGCCTCGAACTCGATACGCACGTCGGATCGCCTGGCCGCCGCCAGCAGGTGGTCCTCGAGGGCGGGCACGAGGCCGACGTCGTCCAGCAGCGGCGGCCGCAGGCCGCGGGCGATGTCGCGGGCCTGGCCGATCATCCTGTCCACCATCCCTACGGAGTCGTCCAGGCGCTGCAGGACCGCGGGATCTGTTGCCTTGCTGCGCAGCATCTGCAGGTTGATCTTGGCCGCGGTGAGCGTCTGGCCGAACTCGTCGTGCAGCTCGTGCGAAATGCGACTGCGCGCCTCTTCTTCCGCCGACTCGAGTCGACGGGTCAGTTGCCGCAATCCCATCGTCGCCTCCTCGGTCTTGCGCTGGGCGCGGTTCGCGCGTTCGAGCGCGTCCTCGCGCTGCCGCTTGAGCAGCAGCAGAACGGCATTGCGGCGGCGCAGGCCGCGCACCCGCAGCAAATGCAGCGCGGCGAGCAGCAGGGCGGTGGCCGTGCCCGCGAGCACGCTGAACCACGTGCTCTTCCACACCGGAGGCACGACGTCGAAGACCAGCGGCGGGCAGGCGTTCCACTGGCCGAAGGCGTCGCGTCCGCGCACCTCCAGCCGGTAGCTCCCCGGCTTCAGGCCCGCGACGGTCAACCGTCGGCTCTCGCCCAGCGGTGTCCAGGCGCCATCGTTGAGCCGGTAGGCATGCTCATGACTCGCCTCGATGAAGTCGAGGACCGCGAACTCCAGCGAAAGATTCTCTCCGGATCGAAGCTGCAGACCCTGGGCCAGCTCGTCGGCTCGCAGCACCACGCTCGATCCGCCCCCCACGCGGTGCACGGCGGTGATACGCACGGGTGAGGGTGGTCGGACCGGCATCGGGCTGCCTTTCCTGATGCTGACCAGTCCCTCGCTGGAGCCGAAGTACAGGAAGTCGGCATCCGCGGAGGATGCCCCCGCATTGAACCTGCCCTCCGGCAGGCCGGCCTCCACGATCAGGTTCGCGACACGACCCGTGGTCGGATCGAGCCGCGAAAGCCCCTCGCGCGTGCCCAACCATAGCGTTCCGTCCGAGTCCTGCTCGATGGACATGATGGCGTCGCCGAGCAGTCCTTGTTCCTTGCCCCAGCGTTCGACCCGGAAGCCCGCAGGACCATCGCCCCCGCTCACCCGGAACAACCCGCCGCTGTCCGTCGCAACCCAGAGCGCGCCAGCCGGGTCGTATCGCAGTGCGGTGACGTGCTGGCGACCCATGCCATTGCGGCCGCCGGCCGTCTGGGCGAACCGCTCGCAGGACCACGGCGTGATCCGGCAACGCCTCAATCCCGCAACCCGGGAGCCGACCCACAACCAGTCGTCGGAGGCGAAGGCGAGCGCCGTCACGTAGTCGACGCCGCGCTGGTCGTTCGGATTCGTGTCGATCGAGTAGCGGGTGAACTGCCCGCTGCCGGCGTCGCGCAGCATGAGCCCCCCGCGGCTCGAGCCGACCCATAGGTCGCCTCGCCCTGCAGGCAGCAGCGCACGAACGTAGCCAAGCCCGCGGCTGTCGGCGTCTGTGGCGGCGATCGGGCGACCGTCGAGACTGTCGCCGCTGGGGCCGAACCGATGCAGGCCCGACGCCGAGCCCGCGAAATGCTCCCCATCCCCGGTGATCGCCAGACTGAGCACGTTGGTCCTGCGGATCGGGTCCGACGCGGAGCGCGACGAGGCGATGACCGTTCCGGCGTTCACGTCGACGCGCTCGGGGCCCTGGCTGCCCACCCAGGGTCGGCCCGGGGTCGCCGTGCCCCGCACCGCAGAGACGCTCTTGTTGCGCAGGCCGCTGCCGTCGGCCTTGCGGGTGAGCAGGCGCACGCCCGGATGCACGAGGGGCGCGCGCAGGACACCCCCTCCCCAGGTCCCGACCAGGATGCTGTCGTGGTTCGAAGCGAAGCTGAGCGTCTGCAGCACTGACGAACTGTCGTCCAGGAATGCAGGCACGAGCTGCGCGACGTCGGGCCAGTCGCCTTCAGGCTGCTCGGCGACCATCAAGCCTTGCGTCAGCGTCCCGATCCACAGCCGGTGGAGCCGGTCCACGTGCAGTGCTGCAACGAACGGTTCCGGTCCCCCGCTGCGCGCGAGCTTGACGAGTCGCGCCTCCCGACGCAGCGGATCGAACAGCAGCAGGCCCGCCCGAGTACCGACCCACAGCCGCCCGTCGCGCGCTTCCTCGATGGCGAACACCGAATCGAAGCCAGGCGATCCACCGGCGAGCGTCGCCAGCGAGTAGGTCTCGAATTCCCTCCTGTCCGCGTCCCAGCGCTCGATCCCCGCGCCGTGGGTCCCGATCCACAGTTGCCCCTGCGAGCCGAGATGCAACTGCGAGACGCGGTGCCGCCCGAGGTCGGGTACCGGCTCTGCCACTTGGTGATAGCGAGTGAAACCGTCGAGGTCGGCGTCGAGGCGGTTGAGCCCGTTCCTCGTGGTGACCCACAGCTTGCCCTCGCCGTCCTGCGCGATGTCGAGGACGTGGGGATCGCTCAGTGAGCGGGAATCGGCCGGATCGTGCGCGTACTGCCTGAATCGACCCGTGAGCGGATCGCGGCGAATGAGGCCGTCGCCGAGCGTGCCCACCCAGAGCGCACCATCATCGGCCTCGTAGAGCGCACGCACATCGAGGTCGCGGGCGCCGCCGGGATCGGCGCGGTCGGAAAGGAGTGCGGTTGTCTTGTAGCCGTCGTAGCGGAACAAGCCCTCCCGAGAGCCGATCCACAGCAGCCCGTCGCGGTCGATGAGCATCGCATTCACGATGGACGCGGCCAGGCCGCGTCCCGCGCCGAGTTCCACGAAGCGCTGCTCGGCGACTGCGGGCTGCAGCAGCGTTGCGACCAGCAGTCCCGCGACCCGCCACTGCACGGCGCCTTCCTGTGCTCAGTCCACGAACTCGAGCTTCAGTTCCATGTCGCGCAGCGACTGGTAGAGCCGCCGCTCGCGCTTGAGCGGCCAGTGCTGGTAGAGCAGCGCATCGAGCGGGTACCACAGCGCGACCCACCCGGCGATGATCAGGCCCTCGTCGAGGAAGCGCGCCAGGATGCCGGGCAGGAACTTCGGCTCGCCGAGCAGCTGCGACCCGAGCATGCACAGCGCAAGGAAGAGGAGCCCGCGCCAGAGCGTGGCGAGGCCCTCCTGCCGCAGGCTCGAGATGTCGTTCGCGATCTGCCCGATACGGTGATCGCAATACTGCTGCAGGCCCGAGCGTATCCGCGCCTCGAGGTCGGGCGTGCGCGCCGCCGCGGGCAGCCGCAGCGTCGCGCGCACCGGCCGGTCCGGCCGCGGCCGGATGCGGTTGAGGATGCGCTCGAGCCCGGGCTCCGCGTACGGCTGGCCGCCGATCGGATCGAGCTCCGCCGGGTGGAACAGTCCGCGCGGATCGGCGAGGTCGAGGTGGATGTCGTGGGTATTCGGGTCGGTCATGGGTCGCTCAGGTCCAGGGCAGGATCAGGGTGGCGCCGAAGGCGATAACGGTGAGGAGCAACGCCAGCGTCGCCGCCGGCCAGGCCCGGATGACGGCGTCGAAGCGGTCGTAGATCGGGCCGCGGGCCAGCGCGGCCCGCGAGGCGTGGTCGATCGCCGCGGCGATGTCGCCCTGCGGGATCTTCGGCAGGCGTTCCGCCCATCCCCGCAGGGCAAAGGCGAGGCCCACGCCGAGTGCCACCGGCCACAGCGAGGCCCAGAGGACCTTGGGCGCGATCGCGGCAATCGTGGGGCCGAGCCCCGTCATGGGATGCAGCAGCCACGGCAGCACCAGCGCCGCCGCTGCCATCGCGAGCCACGGCCAACGCAGGCCCACCGTGGCCCTCGCCTTCGAGTCCTCGCTGCCGTAGCTCGCGAGCCGCGTGAAGAAATGCAGCATCAGCAGCGTCGTGCCGACCGCCGAGGCCGCCGCAAGCCAGCCGACCACGCCGACGTCGAGCTGGTCCTTGACCGCGTACTTGGCGATCGCGCCGCCGGTGAACGGCAAGCCGCCGAGCCCCAGGCACAGCAGCATGCGCCGGCACCAGCACCACGGCGCGCCGTCCCGGCGCCGCTCGCGGCAATCACGCCCACCGACAGGAACAGGGCGCCCTTCACGAGCACGTGGTGCGAGGCGTAGAAGGCCGCGGCCATCCCCGCCGTCGCATCGCCGGCGGCGAGGCCCATGCCGAGCACCGCCGCGACGACGCCCATCTGGCTCACGCTCGAGTACGCCAGCACCGCCTTCGGATGGCGCTGCGTGAGTCCGATCGCGACCGCGTAGAACGCGGTCACGAAGCCGGCCACCGTGAGCACGAACCCCCAGTCCGGCAGCGCCTCCGACAGCGGCAGGAAGCGGATCAGGCCGATGATGCCGACCTTGACCACGGCGCCGCTCAGCACGGCCGAGGCCGGCACCGGCGCGGCCGCGTGGGCGAGCGGCATCCACACGTGCATCGGCACGAGCCCGGCCTTGGTGCCGAAGCCGGCGACGAGCAGCGCCATGATCAGGTTGCGATCGGGCGAATCGGCGAGCGCCGCCGCCGCATCGCGCAGGCGCAGGCTGTCGCCCGGGATCTCGCCGGCCAGCATCACGAGCCCGACCAGCAGCACGGACTCGGCGAGCAGCGCGAGCACGAGGTAGATCGAGCCCGACCGCCACGCCTGCGGGGTCTCGTCGTGGATCACGAGGCCGCTCGCGCCCAGCGTCAGGATCGCGAGCATCGCGTAGCAGACTCACGAGGTCGCCCGCGACGAACACGCCGAGGCAGCCCGTGCACGCCATCAGCCAGCAGGCGACGAAGCGGCCGGGCTTCGCCGTGTCGCGCATGTAGGTCGCGGCATAGGCGCCGGCCGCGCTCCACAGCAGCGCCGCGACGCCGAGCAGCAGCGCGCCCGGCCCGTCGAGTTCGAAGACGAGTCGCAGGCGCCCGGCACCGATCTCGAGCGCCGGCGCTCCGAGTGCAAATGCCGCGGCCGCGAGCGCCGGCAAGCGGCGCGAGCCACGAGCAGGCGCGGCATCGCGCCTCGCACGGCACCCGACAGGCAGGCCAGCAGCAGCGCGAGCGGCGCTGCCCAGGTCGCGCCGAGCAGCAGCGTGGCCAGCGGGCCGCTCATGGCACGACCTCGCTGCGACGGTCACGTCCGCGCTTCCGAGTGCGGGCAGCTCGACCGGCCCGAGCGCCAGCAGGCCGAGCAGCACGGCGCAGAGCGACATCGCGAGCGCGACCGCTTCGCGGGAGCGGGCCACGGGCTTCAACGGCTCCGCCGGCTCCGCTGCGCTGCCCATTGCGCGCACCAGCACCAGCATCACGTAGCCGCCCGTGAACAGGCCGCCCAGCACCAGCACCGACGGCCCACCACCACTGGCCGGTGCCGACCGCCGCCGACAGCAGCAGCCACTTGGCGGCGAACCCGCCGCTCGGCGGCAGGCCCACGAGCGAGACCCCGGCGAGGCCGAAGGCGATCAGGCTCATCGGCAGCGCGCGCCCGACGCCGGCGAGGTCGGCGATGCGGTCGTGCCCGAGCGACTTGGCGATCAGGCCGGCGGCCATGAACATCCCTGCCTTCGCGAACGCGTGCGACACCGTCTGCAGCACGCCGCCCGTGAGCGCCACGCCGCCCTGCAGCTGCGCGGTCGCCGGGTCCCAGGCGAGCGGGAACATCAGGAACAGGTAGCCGATCTGCGCGACGGTCGAATAGGCGATCAGCAGCTTGAGCCGCTCCTGGCGCAGCGCCAGCACGCTGCCGTAGAGGATCGCCGCCGCGCCGAGCGCCGCGATCAGCTGCGTGGCCGCGACGCTCCAGAGCGCGGGCATCACCTCGAACCACAGCCGCACGAGCAGCACGAACGAGCCCTTCACCACCAGCGCCGAGAGCACGGCGCTCGCGGCGGGTGGCGCGCCGGCGTGGGCCGGCGGCAGCCACAGGTGCAGGGGGAACAGCGCAGTCTTGGCGAGCAGGCCCGCCGTCATCAGCGCGGCGGCAACCCACGCGACCGGTTCCGGCTGCACGCGCGTGGCGAGCAGCGTGATGTCGAGCGTGCCGTATGCACCGTAGAGCAGCACCGCGCCGAGCAGGTACAGCACCGACCCGAGCAGCGCGAACATCAGGTAGCGCAGCGCGGCGGCCAGCGTCGCGGCGCGCCCGTCCAGGCACACGAGCGGCACCGCCGCGAACGTCAGCAGCTCGAGCGCGACGTAGAGGTTGAAGAGGTCGCGGCCCATCACCACGAGGTTCATCGCGCCCCACACCGCGATCAGCAGCGTCCAGAACACCAGCGAGCCGCGCGTCTCGGGTTCGCCCGGCTTCGCGGCGAAATCGGCGTGGGCGAAAAGCCCCGCGCCGGTGATGACGATCGCGGTCGTGAGCATCATCGCCGCCGACAGGCCGTCGGCGCGCAACGCAATGCCGAGCGGCGGCGCCCAGCCGCCCACGAGGTAGGAGATCGCTCCGCCCTCCCAGCACGCGCGTCGCGATCACCCACGCGACGGCGAGGCCGACCGGCATCGCGGCGAGCGCGATGCGGGCCGCGTGCCGCCCCCCGGCGACGATCGCGAGCAGCACCGCAACCACCGGCCACATCACGGCCGCCACCAGCCAGGCTCCGCCCGGCGTCGTCGCGGCGACGGCGGCCGCGCCCGTGTCGAGCATCATGGGTTGCGGCGCCCGGCGGAGGCACCGGCCGGCGCTGGCGGGTCGAGCGTGGCCTCGCCGCTCTCCTTGTGCAGGCGCAGCAGCAGCGCCACGGCCAGCGCCGTCGCGGCGAACGCGACCACGATACCGGTGATCACCAGCGCCTGCGGCACGGGGTCGCCGCCCACGGCCTGCCAGGCGCCGCGGCGCGCGAACACGCCGAACAGCAGGAACACGCCGCTGCCGAGCAGGTTGAAGGCGATCAGCTTGCGCAGCGGCTGCGGATGCGTGAGCGCGCCGTAAAGCCCGAGGCCCACCAGCGCCGCCGCGCACAGACCGAATAGCGTCACCGTGCTCATCGCGGATCCGCCGTGCGCTCCGGCGGGCCGGTGACCAGCAACCCGAGCGCGAGCGCGATCGTGAGCAGCATCGGCACTTCGATGAGCAGGATCAGCGGCTTGGCGATCGCGATCGGATAGGCGAGGAAGGCCCCCGCGGTCAGCATGCCGGCGAGGCCGACCGCGACGAACACCACCGGGCCCGACACCAGCGCAAGGCGCAGCCACAGCTCGCGGATCGCCGGCGCATCGCGCACGCCCGCCATCATCACCACGAGCCACATGGCGGCGAGCACCGTGCCGCCCTGGAACGCGCCGCCCGGGTTATCCGCGCCGGTCCACATCAGGTGGATGCCGAGCAGCACGCCGAGGGGCGGCAGCGTGCGCGCGAAGAACGGCAGCACGCCGTCGGCCGGCAGGCGGTGCTCGAGCCCGGGGTGGCCGCCCCAGTAGCGGTCGGGCGCCAGCGACCACACGCCGACCAGCGCGACGACCAGCACGACCTTCTCGAGCAGCGTGTCGAAGCCGCGAAACGCCATCAGCACGCCCGTGACGGGGTTGCCGACACCGGTCGCCGGCAGGGCGGCCATGGCGTGCGGTGCGAGCGTGGGCCCGGCCTCGGGCAGCGTGAGCACGACCACCGCGAGCGCCACGGACACGAGCGCGCAGCAGGCGGCCGCGAGCACGCGCATCATCAACGCGGGACCGCGGCTGGTGCGCGCCTCGGTGCCGCGCAGCGTCGCCACGGCCCCGAGCAGCAGCACGCCGGTGAGCCCGCCGCCGATCGCGGCCTCGGTCAGCGCCACGTCCACCGCGGCGAGCTGCACCCACATGAGCGAAAGCAGCAGGCCGTAGCTGACGAAGCCCACCGCCGCGGCGAACGCGCTGCGCGCCGCGATCGTCCACGCCGCGGCGCCCAGCACCAGCAGCGCGAGCACGGACTCGAGCACGTAGGTGACAACGAGTCGGCGGCCAAGGTCAAGAAGTGGAAGGAGTTCCTGCTCAGCCCCGACTACGGTTTCCGCTACGTCCTCGGCGTATCCGGCACCTGCTACGTGGGTGACGACTACTTCGCCGACGTGATCTACCGCTATCCGCTGCGCCTGGCAATGGAAGAACGCTACGTCAAACGAGTGGACTACGTCGCCGAAATGCCCCGGACGGGCGACCCCGATGAGAAGTGGCAGCTCATCTACAACCGTCACGAAGACGCCAGCCGTAAGCTCAAGCGGCGAGACATCCGTCCGCTCAGTATCATCGTGACGCCCACGGTTGCCAAGTGCGAGGGTGTGGCCGATGACCTCAAGGCGTTCCTGGTCGAGCATACCCATCTCACACCCGACGAAGCCCGTGAGCAGGTCTTGGTGGTCTACAACGGCGCGCCCGGCGTGGCCAAGCTGCCCTATGTGGATCACCGCACCAGCAAGGTCGAGTGGATCGTCTCCGTCTCGATGCTGAACGAGGGCTGGGACGTCAAACGCGTCTTTCAGATCGTGCCCCACGAGGAGCGGGCGTTCAATAGCAAGCTTCTGATCGCCCAGGTCTTGGGACGCGGTCTGCGCGTCCCGGTCGGCTGGGAAGGGGAGCAACCGACGGTAACGGTTTTCAACCACGACGCCTGGGCAGGGAGTATCCGGCACCTGGTGGACGAAATCCTGGAGATCGAGAAGCGTTTGCCCTCGCGCGTGATCGTGGAATCTCCCCACCACTTCGAACTTCACAACATTGACTACACGCTTGAGTCGACCTCGGTCGTCGTGCCGATGGAGCGGGAATACACGCTGTTCGCCAAGGGCTATGTAGACCTCTTCACCGAGTCAGATGCCGAAGATGTCAGCATCGAAGTTCGAGCACGCTCTAACCGGAGAGCACTACACCTGGGAGACCAAAGTGCGTCACAAGACGTATACGCCACGCGAGATCGCGCTGGCGATGTACCAGCGACTCGAAGAGGCGCAAGACCCTGAAGATCCCGAACGCGCGACGGCGCAGAGTGTACACCGACCAGTGGACGGTTGACCGGCTGGAACAGCTTGTAGCGGCCTCGTTGGCGCGACGCCAGGCCACGGTTGCCACGGAGAGCATGAAGCAGAAGTTCCTTCAGTCCCTTGGCACGCTCCGACGCACCAGCTCCGAAAACGTCCGTCATACCCCCATCGCCAACCGCTATTTCACCGTCTCAACCGCCAGCCGTCAGGCCGACAGTGTCAGCGCGGCCGAGTTGGGCAACGCGCAAGGCGTATCTTCTACAGCGACCAGACGCGCGCCACGCTCATGGAGGAGCAGCTCGAGTTCTTCGATGAGGTGAGCGAGGCAGGCAGCGGCTATCGCTGCATCCACGTCCCCAACTATCATGACTTCAAGACCCCGCTCACCGCGGCGATCGCGGATTCCGACAACGAACGCCGGTTCATCAACATGCTCTTACATCACGACCAACCTACCCCACTACGACGCCTGGCTCGAAGTCCACGGCAACCCGCTTCTACGAGATTGACTATTCCTGGAAGAAACGTGAGCACCCAAAACGCAGGCAAGTTCAACCCCGACTTCTTCATCAAGGCTGGCGAGTTGATCATCGTGGTCGAAGTCAAGGGTGATGAGGAGTTGCAGGAGCCTTCCGAGGAAAACCGCAAGAAGAACGAGTACGCCATCGCGCATTTCAAGCGCATCAACGAGCACCTGGAACAGGAAGGCAGTCCGATTCGCTACAAGTTCACCTTTCTCACGCCGGCCAGCTTCAACAAGTTCTTCCAGAGCCTGCGCGATGGCACGATGGTCGGCTTTCGGTCGGAGCTGGATGTGAAACTGGCTGAAGAAGCCTGAAATGACTCCCGGACTGTGCCATCATAGGAGGGCGAAGCTATGGCCGAATTCTTCACTGACGAACAAATCAAGGCCTACATCGGCGAACCAAAGCCATTGCCGGTCGAATTAGCTGCCCTGACCCCGCCTCTGCGCAATACGCGCGCTGGCCACAAGGAAGCACAATACGATGTCACGGGGACGTCTGGCACGGACTACCGAGTCATTATCCGCCAAAGTGTGCATAATCTGTTCGACTTCTCCATCATCCTGGCGCATCTGTCGAAGACTACCAACCAGGTGTTTCGGTTGCGTCGTTACAATGGGAAAAGCCATGAGCACACCAATCAGATCGAACGTGATCGATTCTACGGCTTCCACATGCATACGGCCACACAGCGTTACCAGGAGCGCGGCCTCAAGGAAGATGGTTTCGCCGAGCCGACCGAGCGTTATAGCGATCTAGCCGGTGCCCTTGACTGCCTTATCGCCGATTGTGGATTCATTCAGCCTGCCGACAGGCCGGCCCGGTTATTCTGAAATTGAGGAGGACTGTTATGGAACTCCAGGTTATAGAGCAGGACTTCCGGCAGAGCGTGGGCGAAAAGGTCAGCCTGCTCCAAGAAGGCAACGAGCGCTACAGAGTATTCACGCCCTTCCTGTTTGAGGATGGCGATCATCTCAGCATCGTGTTCAAGAGGACGGGGCCGAGACTGGGTGTTGAGTGACGAAGGGAATACTCTGATGCGGCTGACCTACGAGATAGATCTGCGCGACCTGCTGCGGGGCAACCGCCAGAAGATCATTGACGGCGCATTGAGTGCCTTCGGTGTCGCCAACCAGGATGGTGAGTTGGTCTTTGTCGTGCAAGGCGACGCCTACGGGGATGCCCTGTTCAGTTTCGTGCAGAGCCTGATCAAGATTTCGGATGTGACATATCTCAGCCGAGAGCGGGCTAAGTCCACTTTTCTCGAGGACTTTCGCCAGCTTATGCAGGAAACGGCGCCTGCAGAACGCCTGGAATTTGAGTATCACGATCCCAGGCATGACCCGGAAGGAATCTACACCGTAGATTGTCGCGTCAACCACATGGCGCGCCCGCTCTTTGCCTTCGCGGTCCCCGGCGATGACCGGTGTCGAGACGTCACGATCACGCTGCACCAATTTGAGCGGTGGGGGATGGATTTCCAAAGCATGGCGGTCTTCGAGGATCAACAGGCGATCAGCCGTCCAGTGCTGGCACGGTTCAGCGATGTGGCCGACAAGCAGTTCTCCAGCCTGGCAGCTAACCGAGAGCGGATTAAACGGTATCTCACCGACACGTTGAGCAGCACACATTAAGGCGGCAAGAGAGACGAACGACTATGCTCTAATTGAAGGTGATGAGGCGTCGCAGCGCGGCGGAGAACTGCAATGTATATGTGAGCAACGCCATCGCCGAGAGCAGGCCGCGCGGGTCTTTGAGCACGATCACCGAAGTGCAGCCTTGTCTCTGAGTCACGCTGCGAGAGACCGCCATAAAGGATCTGCTGACCGACAGCTTAGCCTTGCCCTACCTACTTGCCTCCCGTCTTTGTCCGATCCACGATGCGGTAAGTTTGGCCGGACTTTGGCGTCGGCGGAAGTGGTTCATCCTTAACCACGGTTCGTTCTGCGCCCGTCTTGCCGCCGCGTGGCCCGACGATCCCGTACTGGCCGGACTCTGGGCGCTGCCCCGGCTTCAAATCCGTTGACTTCGACTTGCTCATCGTCATCATCTCCTATCAGTAGTTTGGTCGTTTTCGGGTCGAGACATTCCACCCTGCGATCACTGGTACTCCACCACCGCCGCGATTGCCGCGGCGACTTCTTCCATCAAGGCCGGAGCGACGCGCCCGATGTAACGGATAAACCGTTGCGTATCAACGCCGCGCACTTGCAGCACATCCACGGCCGACTCCTTGTCCAGTCCATTGAGCCTGTCAGGGATCACCCGCACATGCCACAGATTGCCGGCAAATGCGGGTTTCCAACCGGTGATCGGCGCAACGAGCTTGATCGGCAGTCTACCGATCGCGTCAGAACTCACCACGATGGCTGGTCGCTGCTTCTGGATCTCGGCGCCGCGCGTCGGGTTGAAATCCACCAGCCAGATCTCCCCCCGCTTCGGTGTGTCGGAGCTAATACTCGACAAGGTCGCCAGCCTCCATCTCTCGCCACTCGGAGTCTTGTGCGTAGTAGGTCGTAAGCTTCTCGGCCTGCTCAGCCAGAATCCGGCGCCGTTCTTCAAGCGGCAGCTTCATGAAGGACCGGCGCTCGATGGTCGGCAATGCCAACTCGCCCTGCATGGTTTCTCCGGTCATAGCCGCGGCATCCTCCTGACTGATCAACCCTTCTGCTAACGCATGCAGCACCGAGCGGCGCATCCACTGCGGTTGCTCCGGCGGCATCTCCAGAGGTTCATGCTTGCGCCACTGCAGACGGTTGATGTCCACACACCACTGCCGGTAATAGGATTCGGTGATGATTTCGAGATCACGCAGACGGCGAAGTAGGGCCTGTATGCTCATGCCGTACTGGCGCTTGAGAAGCATCAGCTCTTGGGATTGGATGAAAGCGCGTTTTCGACCTACCTCTTGTCTTACCAGCGTCGCGGGAGCCAGAAAGGCCGCGCCGAAACGGAAGGCAGCCGTTTCCTGATCGACGGTTTCCGGGATCTTCAGTACCAGATGACCGAGCTCGTGGGCGAGGCTAAGCCGCTGCCTCTCGCCAGGAACGCCCCGGCGCGTAACGACGGCGGCAGAACGTGTCTGTCCGCTCTCGTCATAAGCCACTGCGGAGATGCCGTCGAATTTCTCCGCAGCATCTATCTCGAGCACGTGAACAGAGTGGCGTTCCAGCACATCGGTGACGTTAGCGATCGGGTCCAATCCGAGCTGCCACTGATCTCGCAACTCGATCGCAGCCGCCTCGGTGTCTTCCAACTTCTCGATGGCGAACACCTGCACCGGCAAGCGAATCTCATCGTCCTGTCCCAACAACTGCTGCAGATGCACGCGAGTCTCAAGTCCTTCAGCCACCAGGCCTTCGACCCGCGCCTGTTCGCCTTTGAGTAAGGCCGATCCTTTCCGGTAGGCCAGGAACTCAACTCGGATGTTCGGTTCGCTCCAGAGGTACGCCGCTTTGACTTCCAACGCCTCGGCGAGTCTGTTCAACACCACTGGCGATGGTGTTGCCTTGCCTTGCTCGTATTTCGACAATGACTGCTTGGTGACGACCCCGCCAATTGCCGCCGCCAGCGCCTCCAATGAGAGTCCACGAGCCAGGCGTAGTTGTCGCAAACGCCGGCCGATCATAGTCTCGCCTCCTTAGCTATAGTGATGACTAGCATTCTGGTTGACAACTATACACAGAATTCGACACTTTGTCAACTGAAAGAGGAATAGATTCTGTTCAAGCGGTCGCGCCATCCTCTGGGGGAACTGGGGACTTGAGACATAAAGCCGTCATCGAGCAGACCCGGCTGGGCCGCTCACCGGCGCAGATCGTGGAAGACTATGATGGGGTGCTCACCCTGTCCCAGGTCTACGACGCGCTCAGCTACTTCTACGAACACCAGGGCGAGATCGAGCAGGACATTGCCGGCATCCGCGCCGCGCTCCGCCAAGGACCGCAGCTTCCTCCGTCCTCCGCCCCGCTACTCCCCGATCACCTTCACCAACACCCGCTTCCGCCGCCCGCCGTCGAACTCGCCGTAGAAGATCTGCTCCCACGGGCCGAAGTCCAGCCGGCCGGCGGTGATCGCGACCACCACCTCGCGGCCCATCACCTGGCGCTTCATGTGGGCGTCGGCGTTGTCCTCGCCGGTGCGGTTGTGCCAGTAGCCGCTCACCGGCTCGTGCGGCGCGAGTTTCTCCAGCCAGACCTCGTAGTCGTGGTGCAGGCCCGGACTCGTCGTCGTTGATAAACACCGACGCGGTGATGTGCATCGCGTTCACCAGGCAGAGGCCCTCCCGGATGCCGCTCTCGCGCAGCGCGGCCTCCACCTGCGGCGTGATGTTGACGAAGCCGCGGCGGCCGGGGATGTTGAGCCAGAGTTCTTTGCGGTAGCTTTTCATGCGCGTGCGTCCTCTCGTTAGAAAATGATGGCGGTGAGGATGGCGTTGAAGATGCCGAGCAGGATCGACCCGATCAGCGCGCTCCAGAAGCCGTTGCGCAGGTGGACCCCCTGCACGAGCGCGGCCATCAGCATGATCATCAGCGCGTTGAGCACGAGCGCGAACAGCCCGAGCGTCAGGATGGTGATCGGCAGTGCGAAGAAGCCGAGGATGGGCCGCAGGATCGCGTTCAGGATGCCCAACACCAGCGCCGCGACCAACGCCGTGCCGATGTTCTTGATTTCGATGCCCAGCCGGAGCTGGGAGATGATCAGCAGGCCCAGCGCGGTGATCGCCCAGGTGACCAAGAAAGTGAGTCATGCGTGTCCTCCAGAGATAGGAAGCTGCGTTAGAATCGGATTGCGGCCATCCGCTGACTGAGATTGCCGGGGCGATGGATGGCACGTTCGGTTTTCACTACGCAGGTCACGCCCTTCGGTTGCAAGACACGCTCTCAAGAAATGTATGCATGCCGGGCTTGGCGCCACGGCCGATGAGAATCTGACCGCGGAGGTCGCGGAGAACGCAGCGTATCTTGTTTTCAGCGCTCTCTGCGTTCTCCGCGGTGGTTCAGGGGCAGAGATGTGCTGTGCGGCGTGCTCGCTTACCGACACGTGACGCAAAAGATCGTTGAATAGCATGGTTGCGCCGGAGCACAGCGCGCAATGAATCATCAGAGCAAAGGACGGACGACCATGACCGATTTCGATCGTTGGATCGAGCAGAATATCTCCTCGCAGACCGGCAAGACCGCGCTGATCACCGGCGCCAACAGTGGGCTGGGGTTCGAGGCAGCCAAGGTGTTGGCCGGGAAGGGCGCGGCCGTGACGCTGGCGGTGCGCGACACGGCCAAAGGCGATGCCGCGGCCGCGGCCATCCGCGCCGCCGTGCCGGGTGCTGAGCTGGCGGTGGCGGCGCTCGATCTCGCCAGCCTGGCGTCCATCCGCACCTTTGCCGATGCCTTTGCCGGGACTCACGGCCGGCTCGACATGCTGATCAACAACGCGGGCGTGATGGCGATCCCGCGCCGCACGACCGCCGACGGGTTCGAGATGCAGTTCGGCACGAACCACCTGGGGCATTTCGCGCTCACCGGGCTGCTGCTGCCGCTGCTCCTGACGACCCCGGCCGCGCGCATCGTGACGGTCAGCAGCGGCGCGCATATGTTCGGCAAGATCAACTTCGACGACCTGCAGGGCGAGCGGTCCTACAGCAAGTGGGGCGCGTACGGGCAGAGCAAGCTGGCGAACCTGCTCTTCGCGTATGAGTTGCAGCGCAAGCTCCAAGCTGCGGGCAGCGGCGCGATCAGCGTGGCCGCGCATCCCGGCTATGCGTCCACCAACCTGCAAAGTGTCGGGCCGGAGATGGCAGGCTCGCGGATCGGCAAGCGAACCATGTCGGCCGCAAATCGCGTCCTGGCGCAGAGCGCGGCGATGGGCGCGCTGCCCGAGGTGTATGCGGCCACGTCACTGGCAGTGCGCGGCGGCGACTACATCGGCCCCGAAGGGTTCATGGGACAGCGGGGTTTCCCGAAGAAAGTGAAGTCCAATGCCCGCTCGTACGATCAAGCCGTGGCGGCCCGGTTGTGGGCGGTGTCGGAGGATCTGACGGGGGTCGGGTACGCCTTTGGCTGATCCCGCGACCCGAGCCTCAGCATGCACGCTTGCGTGGCCCGCCGGCCCGCGCGCGGGTTCTCTTGTTTTCGAATTCGGATGAAGGCTCCTCGCAATCCCGCTTACCGACATTCGACACATAAAGGTGTTACATTCACCTTACATACTGGATGATGGTGTTTGCCGTGTACTGGTGGCGTCAGTGGGACAGTTTGCCGGCGGACGGCCAGACAAGCGAAAAGGAGAACGAGGCATGAGCAGTCCCGATAAGGCAGTAGCGACGCAATTGGCTAACATTCAGGCCAAAACGGGCAAATCGATGCCTGAGCTTGCAGCTTTGATCCAGCAGAGCGGGTTGACAAAGCACGGCGAGATCCGGGCGATGCTGCAGCAGGAGCTGGGCCTGGGTTGGGGTGACGCCAATATGCTCGCTCTCAACGTGCTCCAGACCGATGGTCCGAGCACCGCCGAGGCCAGCGGCGCGACGATTGAGGATGTGCTGGACGGGATCTACACCGGGGCGAAGGCCGCGCTGCGGCCCATCCACGATCGGCTGATGGCTGAGATTGACACCTTCGGCGAGTTTGAGACCCTGCCGAAGAAGGGCTACGTCAGCCTGCGCCGCAAGAAGCAGTTCGCCATGATCGGCCCCGCGACCAACACCCGTGTCGAAGTAGGGCTGAATGCCAAAGGCCTGCCCGCGGCCGAGCGGCTGATCGGGATGCCGGCGGGCAGCATGTGCAACTATACGGTCAAGCTTACCCAGGTCGATGCGGTGGATGACGAGCTGATCGCCTGGATTAAAGCGGCCTTCGACGGCGCCGGTTGAAGCGCCAGGCTGCGCCGATCGAGACAGAAACAGTGCCCGACGCCACTTGGGCGCCGGGCACCGGGCAGCAGACATATCACGCTCCACGTCCCAAGTATCCAGCACCGCAACGCCGTTCATCCGACTCGCACCTTACCGGGATTCTGCTGCCGCCACTGGTGCACCGTCGCAATAAACTCATCTACCGTCTCATTCTCCGGCCAGCCGCCCAGCAACGCGTCGAAATCGATCACCGGGCGCACACCCTGCTGCTCGATCAACGCCTCCATCGTCGAGCCGTGCCAGAAGTCAGCGCTGGCCGGCATGGGGGGCAAGTCATTCGCCAGTTCCGGCAACACACGCGCCACCACGCGCAATTGTTCCCGCGGCGTTAGTTGACGCAGGAGTCGAAGCACCGTTTCAGCCGTTGGCGCAACAATGGTCATGACACACCTCCACAACTCTTACTGAGGCCATTCTACTGCGATAGCGCCGGAGCGTTAAGAGGTTATCTTTCGCAGGTACAAAAAAGGCGTCCGTTACCCTGCCTGGCGACGGACGCCGTACATCATGCCGATCACGCGTGCCTCGCGCAAAGCTCAGCGAAGGCGCCGACACCACGCATCACGCATCACGCATCACGCATCACGCACCACGCACCACGTGATCACTCCTCCAGCGTCGTCACATCCCCTTCCGGCAGCCCCAACGCCCGCGCGCGCAGCACGCGGCGCATGATCTTGCCGCTGCGCGTCTTGGGCAACTGCGGCACGAAGGTGATCTTCTCCGGCTTGGCGATCGGGCCGAGCTCGTGGCCCACGTGCGCCTTCAGCTCCTCGATCAGCGCCTCGCTCGGCTCGTTGCCGGTTTTCAGGATCACGTAGGTGTGGATCGCGTTCCCCTTGATCTCGTGCGGCAGGCCGATGGCCGCGGCCTCCGCGACCGCATGATGGCTCACCAGCGCGCTCTCGATCTCGGCGGTGCCGAGACGGTAGCCGGAGACCTTGATCACGTCGTCCACACGGCCGATGATCCAGAAGTAGCCGTCCTTGTCCCGCCGCGCGCTGTCGCCGGTAAAGTACTTGCCCGGATATTTGCTCCAGTACTGGGCGACATAACGGTCGGGATCCTTGTAGATCGTGCGCAGCATGGCCGGCCACGGCTTTTTGAGCACCAGGTAGCCTTCCTCGCCGGCCGCGACCGGGACCCCGTGCTCGTCCACGACCTCGGCCTCGACGCCGGGGAACGGCCGCGTGTGCGCTGCCCGGTTTGAGATCGACCACCGGCAGCGGCGTGATCATGAACATGCCGGTCTCGGTCTGCCACCAGGTGTCCATGATCGGGCAGTTCCCTTTGCCGATCACGCGATGGTACCAGCGCCACGCCTCCGGGTTGATCGGCTCGCCCACGGTGCCCAGCAGCCGCAGCGTGGAGAGGTCGTGCCGGTTGGGCCACGCCTCGCCGAAGCGCATCAGCCCGCGGATCGCGGTCGGCGCGCAGTAGAGCACGTTGATGCCGTACTTCTCGACCATGCTCCACCAGCGGTTCGGGTAGGGGAAAGTCGGCGCGCCTTCGTACATGAAGCTCGTCGCCCCGACCAACAGCGGCGCATAGACGATGTACGAGTGGCCGGTGATCCAGCCCGGGTCGGCGGCGCACCAGTAGCGGTCGTCCTCTTTCAGGTCGAACACCGTCTTGAGTGTGGTCCCTACGCCCACCATGTAGCCGCCGTGGGTGTGCAGGATCGCCTTGGGCTTGCCGGTCGTGCCGGAGGTGTAGAGCATGAACAGCGGGTCCTCGGCGTCCATCACCTCGGTGTCGCAGCGGTTCCCGCCGCCGGTCGCGCGCGCCACCGGCAGCCCCATCAACTCGTGCCACCAGTAGTCCCGCCCTTGCTCCATCGGCACCTCATGGCCGGTGCGCTTGAAGACGATCACGTGCTCCACGGTCGCCGCGCGTTGAAGCGCCTCGTCCACGATCCGCTTCAGCTCGACGATCTTGCCGTTCATGTAGCTGCCGTCGCAGGTGATGCAGACGTTGGATTCGCTGTCCTCCAGCCGGCCGTGCAGCGCCTCCACCGAAAAGCCGCCGTACACCACCGAGTGCACCGCGCCGATCTTGGCGCACGCCAGCATGGCGATGGGCAGCTCGGGCACGCGGCCCATGTAGATCGTCACCCGGTCGCCCTTCTTCACGCCCATGCTGCGCAGGACGTTGGCGAACTTGCACACCTCGCGGCTGAGCGTGTGGTAGGAGAAGGTGCGCACCTCGCCGTTCTCGCCCTCCCAGATCAGCGCCAGCTTGTTGCGCCGCCAGGTGGCCACGTGCCGGTCGAGGCAGTTGGTGACGATGTTCGTCTTGCCGCCGACGAACCACTTGAAGAACGGCGCGTTCGAGTCATCCAGCACCGTGTCCCACTTCTGGAACCACTCGAACTGTTCGGCTTGCGCGGCCCAGAATCCCGCCAGATCTCCCTCGGCCCACCGGGCCATTTCCTCGTAGCTCTTGACGTTGGCGTTGGCGATGATTTCAGACGATGGCTTGTAGACGTCTCGCTCCTGCACGGCATCCATGGCATCCTCCCTGGGTAGTATCCTTGTCCTGTCAGCGCCCGGCTCGTGAGCCGGATCTGCGTCTCTGGAAATCACGCGGATTATACTCAAGATATGCACAAACACGAAATCAACTCATGACAAGAGAAGGGTATGTCTCCGCACGCAACTTCCCTTCGGTGAGCCGCTTCCGGCGCCGGCGCTGTGAGCGGACATCGTTATTTTTGACACGAAGTCGGGTCTTGTATATAATCCGTGTGAAAAAGAACGAAGTCTAGCTGTTGGAAGGAGGCACGATGGCGATTCATCCGATCGGGATCCCTGCTCCCAGCCTGCGCCGGCTGCCCATCTACTACCGCCGTTTGCGCCAGATGCTCGACCAGGGCGTTGAGATTGCATCCTCCAAAGACCTGGGCGAAAGCGCCGGCGTGCCGGACGCCCAGGCGCGCAAAGACTTGAGCTATCTGGAGCTGGATGGCCGCCCCGGTGTCGGCTACAACGCGCGCTCCCTGGCCGCCGACCTGGAGAGCTTCCTGGGCTTGGTCAACGACAAGGAGGCGGTGTTGGTCGGCGCGGGCAACCTGGGGATGGCGTTGGCGCTCTATCCGGGGTTTGCGCGCTACGGGCTGCGCATCATCGCCCTGTTCGACAGCGACCCCGCCAGGCTCGGAGATCTGCCCGACGGCCGCCAGGTGCTCCCGGTGGAAAAGCTGACCGACCTCGTCGAGCGGTTGCAGGTGCGTATCGGCATCATCGCGGCGCCGGAAAGCGTGGCGCAGGAAGTCGCCGACGCGATGGTGGCCGGCGGCATCGAGGTGATCTGGAATTTTGCGTCGTGCAAGCTCAAGGCGCCGGCCGATGTGCTGGTGAAAAACGAAGACCTGGCCGCCGAGCTGGCGACCTTATCGCATCATATCTCACGGCGCAAGATCAGCCCGTGCGGAGGGAGCGAACGTTGAACGAGCTGGTTTACGGGGTTTGGGAAGGCAAAGTCATCGATCCGGCAAACGGCGGCGCGACCTTGCTGTCCCAGATCGCGAAGCTCGGCGAGTATGAGCCGGGCAACCCCATCCGGGCCCTGATGGGCTGGGACGGCTTCCTGCTCTTCGCCGAGCCGCGCGGCCAAGGCGGCGGTGAAGGCGTCGACCTGGTGGACATGGCCCGCGCCTACATGGCGGTGACCCAGGGCGAGGCATGCGGCAAGTGCGTGCCCGGCCGTATGGGCACCAAAGTTGCCGCTGACATCCTGGCACGGATTACCGATGGCCGAGGCGATGAGAGCGACCTCCAGACGCTGCGGAACGTAGGTGAGCTGGTGCGGGCCGGCTCGATGTGCGAGCTGTGTCACACCTCCATGACCGGCGTATTGGCGATGATCGACCGCTACGAGGAGGTCTTCCGCCAGGCGATCACCGACGGCGAACGCCGCCCGCGGCGCGGCTATCACACGAAGGTCACCGCGCCGTGCATCGAGGCGTGCCCCGAGCGGCTGGACATCCCGCGCTATATCGAGAACATCAAGGCCGGCCGCTACACCGAGTCGCTGTCGGTGATCCACGAGAAGAACCCGCTCGCTTCCGTCTGCGGCCGGGTGTGCGTGCGCTTCTGCGAGTTCGCCTGCCGCCGCGGTAAGCTGGATGACCCGATCAACATCAAGCACCTGAAGCGGTTCGTCTCCGATGTGGAGCAGGACGCGGCGGTGAAGAAGGTGGCGCCCGTGGCGGCCATCGCGGCGGACGCCAAGCGCGTGGCGGTCATCGGCGCGGGGCCGGCGGGGGTGACCGCGGCCTATCACCTGCTGCGCCGCGGCTACGCGGTGGAGATCTTCGAGGCGCTGGACGAGCCGGGCGGCATGGCCGCGGTCGGCATCCCCGACTATCGCCTGCCGCGCGAGGTGCTGCGGAGCGAGGTCGAGGTGATCCGCCAGATGGGCGCGGCGATCCATTACGAGCAGCGCCTGGGCCGCGACTTCACCCTGCAGAGCCTGCGCGTGGATGGTTTTGAGGCGATCTTCGTCGCTATCGGCGCCCAGGGCACCAGCAGCCTGCGCGTCCCCGGCGAGGAGCTGAAGCCGGCCGGCTACTATCCCGGCATCGATTTCCTGCGCCGCGTCAACCGGGCTGAACCTTTCGAGGTCGGCAAAGTGGCGGTGGTGGTGGGCGGCGGCAATGTGGCGATGGACTGCGCCCGCTCGTCGCTGCGGCTGGGGGTGGAGCAGGTTCACCTGGTCTATCGGCGTGACCGTGCCGAGAT
This sequence comes from uncultured Gammaproteobacteria bacterium, assembly GCA_963706755.1. Lineage (GTDB taxonomy): Bacteria > Pseudomonadota > Gammaproteobacteria > Steroidobacterales > Steroidobacteraceae > RPQJ01. The sequence continues at coordinate 539 of CAVPNH010000009.1, read as the reverse complement.
GCCCGCGGACAAGGTTGAGGTACATGACGCCGAAGAGGAGGGGGTCGTCTATCATTTCCTCAGCAATCCCACCCGTCTTGTGATCGAGGACGGCCGCGTGGCCGGCGTCGAGTGCATCCGCATGGCGTTGGGCGAGCCGGATGCGTCCGGCCGGCGCAGCCCCGCGCCGGTGCCTGGCTCCGAGTTCGTGATCCCCTGCGATATGGTGATTCCTGCCATCGGCCAGAAAGTCGATACGGGCTGCCTGGACAAGGCAGGCGCGCCGGGCGTGAGCAAGTGGGACACCCTTGCCGCCGACGCCGACACGCTGGTCACCGACCAGCCCGGCATCTTCGCCGGCGGCGACTGCGTCTCCGGCCCGGCCACGCTGATCGAGGCGATGGCGGCCGCTTCCGGGTCAGCCGCTCGATCGACCAATACTTCCGCGAGGCCGCGTCAGCCTGAGCGAGGACGAGCGCATGAGCCGCGTCTATCGGGCCCTGTCGACGGTGGAAGAAGAGGACCCCGACCGCCTGGGCGGCGCCCATCGCATCGACCTC
>CAVPNH010000008.1:0-427133 GCA_963706755.1 uncultured Gammaproteobacteria bacterium | reverse complement strand
AGTGGCTGTGGGCGGAACTGTGGGCGGGCGACGCGCCAAAGATGGCGGCCTTCTACAAGGGCATCGGTCCCTACGAGGTCCGTGACGGCGCGGCGACCGGCGAGACGAGCGGCTTCCAGCTCTGGTCCGAAGGTCGGCGCGAGCCGGCATCCTGCCGAGGCCGGCAAACGTTCCGACGACCTGGCTGCCGTACATCCGCGTGAAGAGCGTTGCCGACACGGTCGCGCGCGCGGGCGAGGCCGGCGGCAAGATCGTCATGCAGCCAGCCCGGGTTCACGGCACCTCCATCGCCGTGATCCTCGATCCGACCGGCGCCCCGTTCGCGGTCGCCGAGTGGCCCGCCGTGGCCACGGAGGCGGCCCGATGAACAGCCTCATTCGTTTCGTTGGGGTTCCTGCGGCCACGCTCGGGCTGCTGCTCGCCGCGGGCTGCGCGTCCGATGACGGTTACGGCGGCTACGGCGGCGCGAGCTCAAGCGTCGCCGTGGGTTATGGCTACTACTCGGGCGGCTATTACCCGGGCTACTACCCGGGCTACTACCCGGACAATCCCTGCTGCTGGTACGACGACGACGGCCGTCCGATCGAGGTTCCGCCGGTAACCGTCCCGACCGACCGACCACGCTGCCGGCACGGCCGACCAGCTTCCTGCGGAACGTCCCGGCCAGCGATCGACGCGACCCACGACACGGCCGTCCACCGGCATGTCGCGAGGCCCGCTCCGCGGCCGTCCGCGGGCATGTCGTCGGGGCCGGCGCCGACGGCCGACGGCCGCGGCCCTGTGGGCGGCTGTGGGCCGACGCTGTGGGCTGTGGGCTGTGGGCCGTAGGCTGTGGGCCGTAGGCTTTGGGCCACCGCCCATAGCCCGCAGCCCACCGCCAAAACCTCTCAGATCGCATCGACCTTTGGGAACAATCATGTCTCAGCGAAAATTCCTCTCGCGCGCCTGCCTTGCGGCCACACTCGCCGTCAGCACGCTCGCCCTGGCGTCGGGTGAACCGACCGAGACAGCAACTGCAGCTCGCTGACCGTTATCGCCCCCGTGGACCGGCCCCTACGGCGGCGTACCGCCGTTCGACCAAGGTCAAGGTCGGACGCGATCAGGCCCCGCGCTCGAGGTCGGCGATGGCCGAGCAACCTCGCGGAGATCGAACCCATCGCGCCGAATCCCGAGCGCGCCGACCTTCGAGAACACGATCGCGGCGCTCGAGCGGACCGGGCGCACGCTGACCCGCGCCGTGACGATCTACGACGTCTACAGCTCCACGATGAGCGACGACGCGGTCCAGGCCGTCGAGCGCGAGATGGCGCCGAAGCTCGCGGCGTTCCAGGACCAGATCACCCAGAACGAGCCGCTGTTCCGCGCATCGCCGCCGTCTACGAGGCGCGCGGGAAGTCGGGCCTCACGCCCGAGCAGCAGCGGCTGGCGTGGCTACTACTACACGAACTTCGTGCGCGCCGGCGCGAAGCTCGACGCGGCCGCGAAGAAGCGCATGGCCGAGATCAACCAGGACTCGCCTCGCTCTTCACCACGTTCAGCCAGAACGTGCTCGCCGACGAGGACGAGCGGCGTGGTGCTCATCGACAGCGAGGCCGACCTCGCCGGGCTGCCGACCGTCGCGCGCGGGACGCCGAGGCCGAGGCTGCCGCGGCGCAAGGCAGAAGGGCAAGTGGGCGGTCGCGCAACACCCGCTCGAGCGTCGAGCCGTTCCTCACCTACTCCGACAGCGCGCGACCTGCGCGAGAAGGTCTGGCGCATGTTCGTGAACCGCGGCGACGACGGCGGCGCCACCGACAACAACGCGACCATCTCGCGAGATCCTGAAGCTGCGCGCCGAGCGCGCGAAGCTGCTCGGCTACGCGACGCCACGCGCACTGGCGGCTCGAGGACTCGATGGCGCAAGACGCCCGAGCGGGCGATGGCGCTGATGGAGGCGGTCTGGCCGCCGGCCGTCGCGCGCGTCCACGAGGAGGTCGCCGACATGCAGGCGCTCGCCGACAAGGAGCACGCCGGCATCAAGATCGAGCCGTGGGACTACCGCTACTACGCCGAGAAGGTCCGCAAGGAGAAGTACGACCTCGACGAGACCGCAGTCAAGCCCTACCTGCAGCTCGAGAAGCTGCGCGAGGGCATGTTCTGCATGGCGAAGCGAGCTGCTCGGCTTCGCCTTCACGCCGGTCAAGCCGGGCACCGTGCCCGTCTATCACCCGGACGTGCGCGTCTGGGAGGTGACCGACGAGACAGGCGGCACTCGTCGGCCTCTGGTACTTCGACCCGTACGCGCGCGAGGGCAAGCGCTCCGGCGCGTGGATGAACGCGTACCGCAACCAGGAGCGCTTCGACGGCGAGGTCACGGACGATCGTGTCCAACAACTCGAACTTCGTGAAGGGCAAGCCGGGCGAGCCGGTGCTCATCAGCTGGGACGACGCGCAGACGCTCTTCCACGAGTTCGGCCACGCGCTGCACGGCCTGAGCTCGAACGTGAGCTACCCGACGCTCTCGGGCACGCAGCGTCGCGCGCGACTACGTCGAGTTCCCCTCGCAGCTCCTCGAGCACTGGCTCGCAGACGCCCGAGGTGCTCAACCGCTTCGCGCTGCAACTACCAGACCGGCAAGCCGATCCCGCCGGAGCTGGTCGCCAAGATCGAGAAGGCGCAGACGTTCAACCAGGGCTTCAAGACCGTCGAGTACCTCGCGAGCGCGATCGTCGACATGAAGCTGCACCTGGCCGCCGGCGCGCCGATCGACCCGGACGCGTTCGAGCGCGACGACGCTGGCCGCGCTCGGCATGCCGAGCGAGATCGTGATGCGGCACCGCACGCCGCAGTTCAACCACGTGTTCGCGGGCGACGGCTACTCGGCCGGCTACTACAGCTACCTGTGGGCCGACACGATCACGGCGGATGCCTGGGAATCGTTCATGGAAGCCAGCGGCGGAGCCTGGGACAAGGCGCAGGCCGCGAAGCTGAAGCAACTGCTCTCGCAGGGCAACACGGTCGATCCCGCCGACGCGTATCGCGCGTTCCGCGGCCGCGACCCGGACGTGGGCGCATTGATGCGCGACCGCGGCTTCCCGGAACCCGCAAAGCCGGCCGCTGCGGGCGGCGCAAAACAGTAACGCAAGCGTGCCTCACCGTGGTCTCCGCACTCGCGGAGGCCACGGTGGGCGGCCGCCGCCCTTCTCCTTGCGGCAGCGAATTGCAGCGGCCGGGTGATGCGCAAGGGGGAGTGCCCCCGCTTCCCCCTATTCCTCGATTCCGGCCTGGTCGAGGATGAAGGCGTACTCCTCGGCGGTTTCGCGCTGGCGCTGGAATCGCCCCGACTCTCCGCCGTGGCCCGCCTCCATGTTGGTGCGCAGCAGCAGCGGATTCGCATCCGTCTTCATGCGCCGCAGTCTGGCCACCCACTTTGCCGGCTCGAAGTACTGCACCTGGCTGTCCCAGAGCCCCGTCGTCACGAGCATCGCCGGGTAGTCGCGGGGCGACACGTTGTCGTACGGCGAATACGCGAGCATGCACTCGTAGTGCGAGCGCAGCGCCGGATTGCCCCACTCGTCATACTCGTTCGTCGTGAGCGGCAGGCTCTCGTCGAGCATCGACGTCACGACGTCGACGAACGGCACGTGCGCGACGATGCCCCTGTAGTCCCCCGGAGCCATGTTGGCGACCGCACCCACGAGCAGCCCGCCCGCACTGCCGCCGCGGGCGAAGACACGCCGCGCGTCCGCGTAACCCTCGCGCACCAGGAACCGCGTGACGTCGACGAAGTCGGTGAAGGAGTTCCGCTTCGCGAGCAGCCGCCCCGCGTCGTACCAGCGGCGACCACGCTCCTGGCCGCCGCGCACCTGCGCAATTGCGTACATGAACCCGCGGTCGAGCAGCGACACGATGGCCGATGAGAACACCGGGTCTGTCGAGAGCCCGTAGGATCCGTAGCCGTATTGCAGCAGGGGCGCCGTGCCGTCCCTGCGGACGTCCTTTCGATGGACTACGGCCACCGGCACCACTTCGCCGTCGCGCGCCGGCGCCCACAGGTACTCGGTCGCATAACGCGACGAATCGAACTCGCCGAGCACCGGCTCCTGCTTGAGCAGCCTCCGCTCCCCGGTCCGCACGTCGAAGTCCCAGGTCGTGACCGGGGTCGTGAGCGACGTGTAGGTGTAGCGCACGACGTCGCTGTCGATCTCCGCGTTGTCCCCAAGCGTCATCCGATAGGCCGGCTCGTCCGAAGCGAGCAGGAACTCCTCGCCGCTGGACCAGCGCCGGATACGCAGCTTGCGGAGCCCCCCGGAGCGCTCCTGGATCGCGAGGAAGTCACGGAAAACGTCGAAGCCATGGATGAACAGCTCGTCGCCCGCGACGACGAGATCCTGCCAGCGGGCCCGGTCGGCCGACTCCGCGAACGGAACCTGCACCAGGCGGAAATTCGGCGCCTGCCAGTTCGTGCGGATGATCCAGCGGCCGTCGAAATGCTCCGCGTGGTACTCGTGGTCACGTTCCCTCGGCACCAGCACCCGGAACGCCAGCGCAGGATCCGCCGCGTCGGCGTAGCGCTGCTCGGTCGCCGTGGTGCTCTGCGAGTGGATGAAGAGGAACCGCCCGTCCTTGCTGCGGCCGACGTCGGTGAAGAAGCTGTCGTCGTGCTCCTCATGGACGAGCGCGTCGTGACGCGGATCCGTTCCGAGCACATGCTTGCGCACCCGGTTGCCGAGCAGCGTCCGCGGATCCTTCTCGACATACAGCACCGTGCTGCTGTCGGCGGACCAGGCCACGGACGGCTCGGCGTTGGGAATGACGTCCGGCAGCAGCGCCCCGGTGGCGAGGTCCTTGAAACGCAGCGCGTACTGGCGTCTCCCCACCGTGTCCTCTGCATAGGCCAGCAGTCGATTGTCGGGACTGACCTCGAGTTCAGCGACGTCGTAGAAATCGCGGCCGCGCGCGAGCTCGGCGAGGTCGAGCAGTACTTCTTCCGGTGCCTCCAGCGACCCGCGGCGACGCACGTGCCGCGGGTACTCCTCGCCCGCGTCGAACCGGCGGTAGTACCAGTAGCCGCGTTCGCGATACGGGACGGTGGAATCGTCCTGCTTGATGCGGCCGACGATCTCGCCGTACAGCCTGTCCTGGAGCGGCGCGAGGTGCGCCAGCATCGCGTCCTTGTAGTCGTTCTCCGCCGCGAGATACGCGAGCACGTCGGGATCGGCGCGCGAGTCGTCACGCAGCCAGTAGTACTCGTCCACGCGGGTCCCGCAGGGTGCCTTCACCTCGCAGGGCCGGGTCGCTGCGACCGGCGGGACGGGCGGCATGGCGTAAACCTCTTCTTCGGCAACCGGGGACCTGGAAGTCCTCGGGTCATTGTAATGGCCCTGCCGTCCGGCCGCATTGCGAACCGGACCGGCAGCGGGGCCTCCCCGGGATTCAGGTGAGTTCGCGGCCCAGGCGCCGCACGGCCTCGACGAGCACGGAGAGGTCGCCCTCCTCCGTGCGGTGATTCACGATGGCTGCGCGTATGCAGTAATTGCCGCCGAGCGTCGTATACGACGGCGCCGCGATGCCACTCTCGTGCAGGCGTATCAGCAACTCTTCGTTCAGCGCGCTCAGTCGCGCGGCGCCGAGCCCGCCCGGGTTGTAACGGAAGCAGACGATGTTCACGACGACCGGCGCCATGAGCTCGAGGTCGGGAGTCTTCTCGATCAGTGCCGCGAGCGACTTCGCCTGGGCGATGTGGCGGTCGATCAGCTGCCCGTAGCGGGCGAGCCCGTGCTCCTTGAACGACATCCAGACCTTGAGGGCCCGGAAACCGCGCGACAGCTGCAGCCCGTACTCGCTGTACCACAGCGGGCCGCTCGCGAGGCCCCGCTCCGACTTCTCGAGGTACTCAGGCGTCAGCGCGAACGTCCCGCGGTGCAGCTGGCGATCGCGCACCAGCGCGCAGCCTGCTTCGAACGGGACCTGCAGCCACTTGTGCAGGTCGAGCGCGATTGAATCGGCACGCTCGATGCCCGAGACCAGGCCCCGATGCCTTGCGGAAATCGCGAGCACGGCGCCGATCGCGCCGTCCACGTGGAACCAGAGCTTCTCGCGGGCGCAGATATCCGCAAGGCCATCCAGGTCGTCCACCGACCCGGTATTGATCGTCGCGGCGGTGCCAACGACGCAGCAGGGTTGCAGTCCCGCCGCCCGGTCGGCCGCGATCATGGATTCCAGGGCGCCGAGGTCCATGCGGTACGCGGCGTCCACGGGCACCTTGCGCAAGGCGCGGCTGCCCAGGCCCAGCAGCTCGACCGACTTCTGGATGCAGCTGTGCACTTCCGTGGAGGTGTAGTACGTCGAGCGCGCGGCGAGCCCCTGCACGCCCTCGGTGCGAAGGTCCATGCCGGCGGTCGCATTGCGGGCAACGGCGAGCCCGACGAAATTCCCCATCGACCCGCCGCTCACCAGCAGTCCGCCCGCGGACAGCGGCAGGCCGACGATCTGCTTGCACCAGTCGACGACCTGCGCCTCGACGTGAATCCCGATGTGGTTGCCGGCACCCATGTTCGGATTGAGCATCGCAGCCAGGAAATCCCCCAGCGCGCCGAACGCGGTTCCGGCGCCCATGTACCACGACGAGAATCGCGGATGCGTGTTGCCCATGCCGAAGGGCACGATCGACTCTCGGAACTCCTGGTAGACGGCACCGGGGTCCTGCGGCGACATCGGCAAGGGTGCGTGAAACCGCGCCACGACGTCCTCCGGCAGCGGCTGCCAGACCGGCCGGTCGCGCACGGTCGCGAGGTCGTCGATCGCGTCGTCCACGGCGCGATGGGCAAGCGCGCGGAACGCGTCCCAGTCGGCGGGGTCGAGACTGTCGGGCTGCGGCGGGTTGCTCATGCCGGCAATATTAGACCGGCACGGTGGCCTCCGCCCGGGCTGCTAGTGGCTGCCGGCCGCCGCAGCCTTCGCCGGCACCTGGCTCATCGCGTGCTCGGTCATCGCGGTGATCGTGAGCGAGGGATTGACGCCAGGATTCGCGGGAACGGTCGAGCCGTCGCAGACCAGGAAATTCCGGTACCCGAACAGCCGACTCTGCTGGTCCACGACGCCGCTCGCCGCATCCTTGCCAATGACCGCACCACCGAGGATGTGCGCGGTGGTCGGGATGTTGGCCCAGGCCTCGAGCACCATGCTCTGCGCGTAGCCTCCCGTGTGCCCCGCCAGCCACTCGGCTGCCTGGTTGGCCACCTCGATGAAGGTCGGGTTCGGCTTCTCCGGATCCTGCTCGGTCGTGAGCGAGACGCCGCCGAACAGCCCTCGCTTCGCCCGGAACGAAATCGCGTTGTCGAGGCTCTGCATCACAAGGAACAGCACCGAGCGCTCGGACCATCCGACCGGCCACAGCGTCTTCAGGAAGGTCACCGGGTGCCGCAGAATGCTGCCGAGCCACTTGAGCGGCCGCGTGACCCTGCCTCCCTTGCCAGTGATCATCGTGTACAGCAGCGACATGAAGTCGCCGTGCTTGCCGTAGGTCACGAACTCGATGTGCGTGTCGGCGCGCGGATAGATGCTGGCACTGATCGCCACGTCGTTCCACGGTCGCGCCATGCCCTCGGGCAGCGTCACGGCGAGGATGGACTCGCTGTTGGTGCGCACCAGGTGCCCGAGCCGGTCGCTGATGCCGGGCAGCGAGCCGGCGAGCTTGCACCGTGCCAGCAGGCGGTTCGTCCCCAGCGCACCTGCGGACATGACGATGCCGCGGGCCCTGAAGACCCGGCGCCGCTTGAGGAACCAGGCTCCGGGGCGCTCGGTCGTCACCACGTAGCCGTCGGCGCCGTCGGCCGCACCGATCGGCCGGATGTCCACGACCTCGCGCTCAGGAACAATCTCGACGCCGCGCTTCTCGGCGAACCAGAGGTAGTTCTTGACCAGCGTGTTCTTCGCGCCTTCACGGCAGCCGACCATGCAGGCGCCACAACGCGTGCAGCCGGTTCGCTCGGGCCCCTCACCGCCGAAGTACGGGTCGGGCACCGTCGTGCCGGCCTTGCCGAAGAAGACGCCGACCGGAGTGCGACGGAAGGTGCCTTCCACGCCGAAATGCCTGCCGACCTCGCGGAGCAGCTTCTGGCCGTCGCTCTCGTGGGGCACCATCTGCACGCCGAGCATCTTCTCGGCGGTGTCGTAGTGCGGCGCGAGGGCCGCCGACCAGTCGCCGAGGCTGGCCCACTGCGGGTTGACGAAGAACTCCGGGGCTGCCCGGTACAAGGTGTTCGCGTACACGACGCTGCCGCCGCCGACTGCCGCGCCGCTCGCGATGAACACGTCCTTGAACGGAGTCAGGCGAAAGATGCCGCGCAGCCCGAGTGCAGGCGCCCAGAGGAAGCGTGTCAGGTCCCAGGTGGATCTGGCGAAGTCCTGGTCGCGGTAGCGCCGACCGGCCTCCAGGACGCCGACCTTGTAGCCCTTCTCGGCCAGGCGCAACGCCGAGACACTCCCGCCGAAGCCCGAGCCGATGACCAGCCAGTCGTAGTCGAAGTCCTGGGCTGCGCCGCTCATGCCATCCCCCTGGTGTTGAAATCGCCCGCGCGCCAGCGACCCTGACATCGACGCTGCGCCGCAGGCAAGATCATGGGCCGGCGACCCGGTGTCAGTGTACGGGTGGAAACACCTGCTTCCAATCGTCTTTCATGCTGATGACGATCCAGCCCCGCTGCTTGGCCTCGTCGTACAAGGCCTGGGTGAACGTGCCGACATGACTGTCCGGCAACCCGGTCGCCGGGCCGTAGGCGAACTCGCGTGCCTTGTCGTCGTGCAGCACGAGCATCCCGAAACGCAGGCCGCTGCCGGTCGTCGTGTATTCGAGCATCTGCCGGTCGCCGTCCGAATTGCCGAACGCGGCTACGGGACGACGGCCGATGTGCTGGTTGATGCCGACCGGCTTGCCGTCCGTGTCATCGATGAAATTGAGCTCCGGCAGCCGAACCAGCACTGCCTTGCCGTCGCGCAGCTCGAACTTCGTCTTGATGCTCGAGCCAATCACCTGCTCGGGCGGCACGCCGTAGGTCTTCTCGGCCCACGGGCGCATGAACTCGATGCCGCCGCCCGAGACGATGAACGTCTTGTAGCCGTGAGCCCGCAGGTAGGCGAGCAGCTCCACCATCGGCTGGTAGACCATCTCGAGCACCGGGCGCTTCGTCGCGGGATTCTTCGCGGTCGCGATCCAGTCCTTGACGATCTGCCTGAACTCGTCGGTCGTCATGCCCGCGTGTGTCGCCATCACGATTTCGAGCAACGCCTTGTCGCCGCCCGCGAGCGCGGCCTTGAGATCCCCCTTCAGGATCGACGCGAACGGCTCCTGCGTCTGCCACTCGGGATGCTGCGGCGCCAACGCCTTGACGCGGTCGAGTGCAAACATGGCCTGCACGTACATCGGCTGCTCGGCCCAGAGCGTGCCGTCGTTGTCGAAGGTGGCGATGCGCTCGCCGGGCGGCACGTAGTCCGGGCTCGACTTGTCGGTCGTCGCCTTCACGAACTCGACGATCGCCTTCCGGGCGGGGCCGTCGTTCCATGACGACAGCTGGTCGTGCCGGGAGTGGGCCGGAGCCGCCGCCAGCAGCCCAATGACAAGCACGACCGCCAGTTCGCGGGGCCACCAGGCAATCCGGGAATTCGGCAACATGTCGCTACCTCGGGCTCGTACATGTCGGAACGACACTGCCATTAGACGCAAAGAACGGCCCCGATCGAATCGGGGCCGTTACGTATCAACCATCAGTCAGGCGGCCGCCATCGAATCGATGGCGGCTGAACCGAGGCTAATTGCCCGTCGGCAATGCGAGGTTGAACCCGTCCTTCTGAAGCTGTTCGCGCAGCCACTGGAACTGCTGGTACTTCGAGAGCTCGAGCGGGCCCGTGTAGCCCATGCTCTGCATCTTGCGCGGCGGATACTGGACGTAGGTCTTCATCAGGTTCGTGATCGCCTCGCTGATCGAGACCATCGTCCAGGTGTGCTCCGTGTAGTTGTTCATGAAGACGTCATAACGTTCCTGCGGGTCCTGCCAGAGGTCGAAAACCTGCGGAACGATCGCGACGTACTTCTCCGCGCCCTTCCAGCCGAGGTTGGAGTCGACCGCGAGGCCGCCGGTGGACTGGCCGTTGTCGCCGCGCAGGTTGAACACGGCCTTGTAGTTGCCGACGCGCGTCGCGCCTGGGCTCAGCTCGTTCTCGGTGAAGTAGAACCACTCGTTGCGCGGGTCCTTGCCGGTGCCGAGCAGCACCGGCAGTCATGTCGTAGCTGTCGAAGATGATCGGCTGGCCTTCGCGGTCCTTGGTCGGGAGCTTCACGCCCGCGACGGAGGCGAAGGTCGCCATCAGGTCGAGTCCGCCGATGATGTCGTGGTTCTTCACGTCCGGCTTGATCTTGCCGGGCCAGATCGCGATGGCCGGCACGCGATTGCCGCCCTCGCGCACGGTGCCCTTGGTGCCGCGGAAGGGCGTGTAGCCGGCATCCGGATAGACGTCCTGCCAGGCGCCGTTGTCGGTCGTGTAAAACACCAGCGTGTTCTTGTCGAGGCCGAGCGCCCGCAGCTTGTCCATGATCTGGCCGATGTGTGCGTCGAGCTCGACGACCGAGTCGGCGTACTTCGTCTTCGACATCGACTTGTGCTCGAACTGCGGCGCCGGCATGTTCGGCTGGTGAACCTTCATGAAGTTCACGTTGATGAAGAACGGCGACTTGGACTTCGCCGCGTCGTCGAGGAACTCGAGGGCGGCCTTCGTGACGTATTCGTCGAAGTACGGGATGCCGACCACGCCGTCCGGATAGGTCACGCCGTGCAGCGTGACGCTCTTGCCGGGCTCGTTCACGTACTGCCCGTTGATCTTGAAGTCCTCGCGGGCCTTCTCGCCGGCATTTCCGGACAGCGCACCCGTGGTCACCTTGTTGAACATTGCGCGCAGATCCGGGTCCATTTCCGGGAACCACGTCGGGTCGCCGTAGGTATACGCGTTCAGGTGATAGAGGCCCGCGTACTTCATCACGTCGTAGCCCTGCGCGTTCGGCAGCGAGTAGTCCGCCTCGCCGAGGTGCCACTTGCCCGTGAAGTAGGTCTTGTAGCCGCCTGTCTTCAGCACGGACGCCAGCGTCCACTCCGCGGCCGGCAAGCCGCCACCCTGGCCCTGGAAGGCCACGGTGGTCATGCCGCTGCGATTCGGGATGCGCCCGGTCTGCATGGCCGCGCGACCCGGCGTGCAGCTCGGCTGCGCATAGAACGAGTAGAAGGTCATGCCTTCCGCCGCCATCTTGTCGATATTGGGCGTGGGCATGCCGCGACCGACGCCGCCGCCATAGGGACCGAGGTCACCGTAGCCGGTGTCGTCGGACACGATGAACAGGATGTTGGGCTTGTCAGCGGCGTGCAGTGGCGTCATCAGCGACGCTGCGAGCAGGCCAGCGGCCAGGTTCAGTCTGGTTGTAAGTGTCACGTTGATGTCCCTCTGTCAGACCGGCGGAAGGAGAGCGACCGCCCTTCGGGCCGCAATACCGGGCGATCTTATTCCGAGCCCTGCAGCTTGATAAGCTGCCTCGCGTAATAGCCATCGTTTGATAAGGTAACGGTTATCATCATGTTGACGCATACCCAGCTGCGCCAGGTTGCGGCGCTCGCGCGGCACGGGAACTTCCGGCAGGCGGCGGCGGCACTGCGAATCTCGCAGCCAGCGTTGACGAAGGGCATCCAGTCCGTCGAGGCCGCGCTCGGCGTTCGCCTGTTCGACCGCCCGCCCGGGCCGGTCACCCTCACGGAATTCGGCAGGCGCGTCATGGCCCACGCCGAGGCATCGGCGACGGCTGACGGGGACCTGCTCCGCGATATCGCCCTGATGCGCGGGCTGGAGGCCGGGAGCATCAATGTCGCGCTGGGCCCGTACCCCAGCGTGTTGTCGGGCTACGCGGCGGCCGCCAGGCTGTGCGCGGCGCACCCCAGGCTCGCGATCGCGCTGCGTGTCGCCGGCTGGCGCGAAGTGACCAACGCCGTGGCCGGGAGGACAGCGGACATCGGGGTCGCCGAGTTGTCCGACGCGGTCCTGAACGACGCGCTGGCGACGGAACTCGTGGGACGGCACCGCGCCCGCGCCTTCTGCCGCCCCGGCCATCCGATCCTCGCGCGACGACGCGTAACGATTCGCGAACTGCTTCAGTTCCCATGGGTCAATACCCGGGTGCCGCCGCGGATTGCGGCCGCGCTCCCTCGTTTTCCGTGGCGTGCAGGCCGCCTGGACGAACTCACCGGCGAGTTCGTTCCCGCCATCGAGCTGGACGTTCCGATGCAACTGACTTCGTTCGTCCAGGACAGTGACGCCCTGGCCTTTGGGGCTCTCGGACTCGTCGAACGGGACCTCGAAGCCGGCAGAATCGCGGTCGTGTCGACCCCGGGCTTCGACTTCCGCGCCAGCTACGGGTTCATCCACCTGCGCAACCGCTCGTTGTCGCCGGGCACACTGGCGTTCATGCAGGCGGTCCGTGACGAGGAAGCGCTCTTTGTCGAGCGCGAGGCTCGCCTGGAATCGATCTACGGCTGACGCACCACCCGAGCACACGCCGCGCCGCTTTCGTTACCTGACGATAAGTCGCTTTGACGTTATAACGTCATATCGCTATCCTACGGACTTTCCGGGGGATGCCTCATGAGCGAAGCCACTTCGAAACGCGCGACCGTTTACTTTCAGCCGGACCTGCACAAGGCCATCCGCATGAAGGCGGCCCATACGAATCGGTCCGTGTCGGACATCGTCAACGACGCCGTTCGGTCCGCTTTGCGTGAGGATCAGGAAGACCTCGAAGTGTTCGAGGATCGGGTCGCTGAACCTGTGATTTCCTACGAAGCGCTGCTCAAGGACCTGAAGGCGCATGGCAAGCTATGAGCTGGCGTTCAGGAAGTCCGTAGCCAGAGACCTCCGCCCCTTCCCGAAGCAGGACGTCGTGCGGATCATGCGCCGCATCCGATCGCTTGCGGACGATCCGCGACCGGCTGGCTGCGAGAAGCTGTCGGGCCAGGAACGGTATCGAGTCCGGCAGGGTCGCTATCGAATCATTTACGAAATCGAAGACGCTCGGCTCACCGTCCTGGTGGTGAAGGTCGGGCATCGACGTGAGATCTATCGAAACAGCTGAGACATTTCCTGTCCGCTGCCCCATCGGTCAATGCCTGATGTCGCCGTAGGCGCCGTGCATCCGGCGCGCCGTGGCAAGTTCATCGCGCAGGTACTCCACCAGCGTGGACGCGATGCCACGGTCCATCTCCGGCGCCTTGCCATCGGCCAGCCGGAAAATCTGGCAGTAGAACCAGGACATTGCACCGTAGGTGTTCAGCATCTTGATCGGGACGAAGGAACTGGTCGGGGACAGCCAGCCGCCCTCGCGGATGCGGAGTCGCTCCTCGATGCGCGCTACGCCGTCGGCCGTGCGATCCAGGAGTCGTCGCGGGAAATCAGGCTGCCAGCAGAGCGGCCGGCCGACGCCGATCATGTCGCAGTCCTCCGCACCCAGCGCCGCCTCCATCCCCGCCCGCGTGCGGAAACCGCCAGTGACCATGAGCGGCATCCGCGCGACCAGACGTACCTCCGCGGCGTATTCAAGGAAATATGCCTCGCGCGCACGAGTACTCGGCCGCAGGGCGACGGCACTGTCCGCCCGTCCCTCCGCGCCGACCAGTCGCGGCTGTTCGTAGGTGCCGCCGGAGAGTTCCAGCAGGTCCAGCGACTCCTCGTTCAACCAGCGCACGACTTCGACGCACTCAGCATTGCTGAAGCCGCCCTTGCGGAAATCGTCGGAGTTGAGTTTCAGGGCCACCGGGAAATCCGGGCCGACGGCCCTGCGCACCGCGCGCACGACCTCGAGCAGGAACCGCGCACGATTCTGGAGTGAACCGCCCCACGCGTCCGTGCGGCGGTTGGTCACCGGCGAGAGGAAGGAACTCAGGAGATAGCCGTGCGCGCCGTGAACCTGCACCCCCGTGAATCCAGCTTCACGCGCGACGACCGCCGCCTGCGCGAAACGGTTGATGAAGTCGAGGATCTCGGCTTCCGCGAGCGGGCGCGGCTTCGCATAGTTGCCCAGCAGCTCGAGCTGCACGTCCGAGGGCGCACGGGGCGCACGCGTGACGTAGCGGGGCGACTGCCAGCCCGCCTGGGAGATCTGCATCCAGAGATGATTGCCGCCAACTGTCCCCGCCCGCGCCCAGGCCCGGAGCCTGTCCCTCGCCTCGACCGAGACCGTGCGCGGCTCCGAGATGTCGATGGCAACGTTGCCGGGCCGTTCCAGATCGGTACGATCGATCTGCACGTTTCCGGTGAGCAGCAACCCTGCCCCGCCCTCGCTCCAGGTGCGGTAGAGCGTCTCGTGACGAGGCGTGGCCCGCAGCAACGGATCCGCGACGCCTTCCGTCATCGCGGCCTTGCAGAGGCGGTTCGGAAGAACCGCTCCGCACGGCAGGCGGAGCGGCCTCGCGAGCGGGTCGGTCACGCCGTGCGGCGTCGGCCGCCCTGTTTCCGGCGCGAGGCGCGCGCCTTCAACCTGGCTGCGACCTTTCCCGACGGAGTCTCGTGACTGGACTTCGCGGCAGCCGCGACGAGCCTGGCGAAGCTGGATCGCAGGCAGTCCGCGAAGAACGCCGGATCGGGCATCATGTCGCGGCAAGCTACGGCACAGATCCACAAGGTGCCGTGATAGCTGAATCCGGTGACGTTGAGCCCGAGCCCGTTCATGGGAATGCTGACGGGCGCGAAGGCGATCATCTGCGCGCCGGCAAGGTACATCGGCACGTCCGGGCCCCGCACGTTGGACACGACGACGTTCATCGTCGGCAGCATCACCCTGGTCGTGAAGATCTCCGAAGCTACGGCCGGCAGCAGGTCGTAGATGTTCTTGGCGAGGTCCTTGCCCACGACGGCCACCATCGCCTTGGCCTTGCCCGCACCTTCCTGGATTGCGTGCAGTCGCGCGATCGGGTCCGCGATCTCCGTGTGCAGGGGCATCACCGCCACCCCCACCTGGTTGCCATGGTCCCCGCCCTTGTTCTCACCGCGCAGTGTCATCGGGACCTGTGCGGTCATCGTGCGATCAGGCAGCTCGTCCTTCGCGCCGAGGTACAGGTTGAGCGCCCCGCCGACGGTCGTCATGAACACGTCGTTGATGGTCGCCCCCTCGATCCGCTGCCGTACCTGCTTGATCTCTGCCATCGGCAGGCCGACGACCTCGACCACGCGGTGAGCGGAGACCTTGGCGCTGAAGCGCGTCACGGGCGGGCGGCGCAGCTTCGACCTGACGGTCTCGACCGTCGGCAGGCCCGCCTCCTGCAGCATCTGCTTCACCTGCCCCATGTAGCCGGCACCGATGCCGGCGAGCCGCGCGGCCGTCTTGACCGAGAAGCTCGCAGCCCGCGGTGCGCGCTGCAGGGTGTTCACGAAGGCACGCGTGTAGAGCTCGACCTGCGACGGGTCACGGTCCTGCACGCGCGCGCGCCGCGGGAAGTCCTCGTCGTCTGCCTCCGGCGAGAGGGAATGAATGGCCTGCAGGAGGACCGCACCGCTCTCGCCGTCGATCGTCGAGTGGTGAAACTTGGTGTAGAAGGCGAAGCTGCCGGACGGAATACCGGGGATATTGTCGAGTCCCTCGATCACGTACGCCTCCCACAGCGGCTTGCTGCGGTCGAGGGGACGCGAGTGAATGCGCGCGATCTGGATGCAGAGCTGGCGCCAGTCGCCTGGCTGGGGCAAGGCGATGTGCCGCACGTGGAACTCGACGTCGACGTCGGCGTCCTCGATCCAGTAGGGACGATCGAGCGCCATCGGCACCGTGACAAGGCGCCGCCGGAAGACCGGCGACAAATCGAGCCGCGACTCGAAGAACTTGAGGATGTCCTTGAACCGGACCTTCCCGCCCGGTGCCGTCGACGGGTCGTAGATCCCGAAAGATGCGACGTGCATGTACTGGTTGCCGTGTTCCAACTGCAGGAACAGGTTGTCCATGCCGGAAAGCTGTCTCATCCGCGTACTCCTGGTGCAAAGTGCGGCCCGCCGGGGTGCCGGCGCGCGCACGCGACGATTGAGGGACGTTACGCGTCCGCGGGTCCGTCGTCCATATGGGCCGGCGCGATGCGCGGGCCGCATCGTTTCATGCGCCACGGGCTTAGAATCCCGGTGTTGACACCGCGGGCGATGGCGGCACGACGAGGGGGATGCGATGAAGAAAATACTGACCTGGTTCGGCGGGATCGCCCTTGCGCTGGCGGCCTACCTGTTCTTCTGGCCGGTGCCGATCGAGCCGGTCGCGTGGCAGGCGCCGCGGTCCGCTGGATACGTCGGGCCGCACGCGCGAAACGAGCGCCTCGCTGCGGCCCACGCAATATCCATCGCACCGGAGATCGGCCCCGAGCACATCGCCTTCGGCCCGGACGGCAGGCTCTACACGGGCGTGCTGTCGGGTGCCGTGCTGCGCATGAATCCGGACGGCACCGGCATCGAGACGGTGGTGAACACGGGCGGACGCCCGCTCGGAATGGCGTTCGATCCGGAGGGGCACCTGGTCGTGGCGGATGCCTTGAAGGGCCTGCTCATGGTGGCCGCCGACGGGTCGGTCACGGCGCTGGCCGATCACGTGGGCGCAGATCCCATCCTCTACGCGGACGCGGTCGTCGTGGCCGGGAACGGCCGCATCTACTTCACGGACGCGTCGCGGCGCTTCTCGCCGAAGGGCATAGGCACGCTCGAAGCGGCCCTGCTCGACATCATGGAGCACTCCTGCACCGGTCGCGTGCTCGAGTACCAGCCGCCGACGCGCTCGCTGCGCGTGGTCATGGGCGGGCTCTGCTTCCCGAACGGCGTCGCGCTCTCTGGCGACCAGTCGCGGCTCTTCATCGCCGAGACCGGCGAATACCGCATCTGGAAAGTGGACGTCAATGCCGAGGCGCTGGATGCGCGGGTGGCAGTGCGCGATCCCGTGAACCCGAATGCGGGCGTGATCATCGCGAACCTGCCCGGGTTCCCGGACAACCTGACGCGGGATGCCGACGGCCGGCTCTGGACGGGCTTTACGGCGCCGCGCAGCGCGGTCATCGATGCGATGTCAGGCCGGCCCTGGCTGCGGGCGATGAGCCAGAGACTTCCGACGTCGATGCGGCCGCTGCCGCCGGCCTACGGTCACGTGGTCGCGTTCGACGAGGACGGCCGGGTCGTCGCTGACCTGCAGGACCCCAGCGGCCGGATTTCGGCGACCAGCGGGGTGACGGAACACGATGGAGTCCTTTATGTGCATAGACTGCACGGGACAGCGCTCGACGTGATCCCCGAGTCGGGGATCGCCCGCTGAATCGGGCGGGCCTTCTATACGAGAGAGCCCGGGTGGACCCGGGCAGAACCGCGCCCGGGCGGGACACCGGCCCCAAGGCGGGCGCCCGCGACGGTGCGCGAACGCCCCCTATTGCATCACCAGACGAACTTGACCCCCGACAGGCTGTGGACGAGCACGGCGAACGTGACGAGCACGGCCAGCGCCAGGGCGCCCAAGGTCAACAGGGAATAGGTACGTTCAGGTGTGTGCATGATGCCTCCAGTGAGTGACTGAGGGCTGCGGTCGGCGGAAGCCTTGTGGCAGCCCGCCGGGCGCTGCCTCAGTCCAGTTCGGACGGCGCCATTATACCCTGATCGTGCTGCGACGCAGCAATTTATGTTGAAATCTGTCACATTTCAGCAACGCTTTGACTCCTTATAAATCAATGCGTTACTAGAATCCGACGCTGTGTGGGAAGAAATGAGACACACGTCCCACCCACACAGCGCGCCACATCAGGCATAGGAGGCCATGGCCGCGACGGCGTGCGTCAACGAGGCCACGACGACCAGGATGGACACCGCCAGGGCGGCCAGTACGCCGGGCAGGAGCCGGTCCTGCATTTCGCTTCGGTTCAACATGACTCGATCCTCCATCGGTTGCTGTCGGGAGCAACGATAGGCCTGCCGGTTAATCCGATAAATGGGATTAATCGTTGCATCATGTCCCGTAATCCTGAACAATCAAGCCATGGACCAATTGATCGCCATGCGCGTCTTCACCCGGGTGGCCGAACGCGCCTCGTTCGCCCAGGCTGCCGATGAACTCGACATCTCCCGAGCCGCGGCCAGTGCGCACGTGGCGGCGCTCGAGAAGCATCTCGGTGCCCGCCTGCTCAACCGGACTACCCGCAAGGTCAGCCTCACGGCCGAGGGCAGCGACTACCTGCAGCGCACGCGCCGCATCCTCGAGGAATTGTCCGACGCGGAAGAAACGCTGCGCGGAGCGCGCTCGAAACCCGAGGGCCGGCTGCGCGTGGACGTACCGGTGTCCTTCGGCCGCTACCTGCTCCTGCCCGCGCTGCCGGAGTTCGTCAGGCGCTACCCCGCCATCGAACTCGACCTGCGGCTGAACGACCGGGTCGTGGACCTCGTCGCGGAACGCGTGGACGTGGCCCTGCGCGTCGGCGGTATCAGGCAGAGCGGTCTGGTCGCGCGGCGCGTCGTGCAGGTCAATTTCGTCACCGTTGCCTCTCCTTCCTACCTCGCGGAGCACGGCGAGCCGCTCACGCCGGATGACCTGCGCGGGCATCGCCTGCTCGGGCTCTCGGCCCCCGGCGGCGGCAGCCCCGAGTGGAATTTCCCGCCGCCCTACCTGCCGCGCCGGTTGAAGCTGCACTTCGCGATGCTGTTCAACGCCATCGAGGCCCCGGCCATCGCCGCGGCGGCCGGCCTCGGCATCGCGCACGCGGGTGACCTGATCGCTGCGGAATACATCGCGCGCGGCGAGCTCAAGCTCATTCTCAACGACTATGTCACGCCCGGGCCACAGATCTCGCTCGTGTATCCGTCGTCGGGACACCAGTCGGCAAAGGTGCGCGTGTTCTCCGACTTCGCGGCAGACCTGATGCGGCGCTACACCGAGGTCGTGCACAGCTGGCTGCGGGACGGCAACCCGCCGGTATCGTTGCTGCCGATTCGCTAGAATCGACCCGCCTGCGACATCACCTCGACCCGGGAGAGGCCCTCCATGACCTGGCTCATCATCGGACTGGCGCTCCTGCTCGGCATCCACTCGGTGTCCATCGTAGCGCCCGCATGGCGCGAATCGATGGCTGCGCGGCTCGGGGAACTGCGGTGGAAACGGCTGTACTCGATCGTGTCGCTCGCGGCATTCGTCGCGCTGGTGCACGGCTGCAGCCTCGCGCGACAGGACCCGGTCGTGCTCTACGAGCCGGCCCGGTGGATGCGCCACCTTGCGTTCATCGTCATGCTGCCGGCGTTCCCGCTGCTGCTGTCGGCGTACTTTCCCGGGCGCATCAAGGCCGCCGTGAAGCACCCCATGCTCGCGGCGACACAGGTGTGGGCAATTGCCCACCTGCTGGCCAACGGTGCCCTTGCGGACGTGCTCCTGTTCGGGGGATTTCTCGGCTGGGCCGTGCTGGACCGGGTCTCGGTAGGCAAGCGCCCTGTCCGCTCCGTACCCGGCGCTCCGCCGCGCAGATACAACGACGTGATCGCAATCGTCGCCGGCCTCGCGCTGTACGTCGTGATCGCGCACTGGCTGCACGCACGGCTGTTCGGCGTCGCGCTCCTGCCCTGACGGCGATTAAGTTAAATGCATGATCTGCGGATTGTGCGGCATCGTACGCAGGCGCACAGTCCGGACGCTGCGGGCCCTGTGGCCCGTGCTCAATAGCGTCATTCTGGAATTCGGAGGGGACTACATGAGACGCATCATTCTCGCGTCGCTCGCCGCGTCGCTGCTTGTTTTCGCCGCTGCCGCGGAGGCCAAAAAGCCGTCTAAGGCGCCGCCACCGCCGCCGCAGATCGACGTGATGACGCAGAACCAGTACCTAGGCGCGGACCTCGTGCCGGTCGTGGAGGCCGGCGCGGCCGTGTTGTCGTGCGATCCGCCGGAATCCTGCAGTGATCCGGCGGTCCTCGCGGCGGTCATCGCCTCGAGAACCGCGTTCAACACTGCGTTGCTGAACGCACTCGGCATGGTCGCCGCGAATCTCCCCGAGCAGCGCTACCTCGCGCTGGCCAGGGAAATCTCCCAGCGCCGCCCGGACGTGGTCGGCCTGCAGGAGGTATTCGAATTCATTTGCACGCCCCCCGGTCCCGACGACCCTAACGGCCTCGTGGGCAATGGCTGCAACTATGGCCCGATCGTGGGCGCATTCAATGATCACCTGCAGGGCACGCTCGACGCGCTGGACGGCCGCTACGTCGACAAGGCGATCGTCAAGAACCTGGACATCACGCTGCCGATCGGGACTCCCGTCGGCGGGGCCTATGTGACGGTGATCGATCGCGACGTCATCCTCGTACGCAGGGACCTCGCCAGGGCGGCGACCGTCGTGCCGTATGCCTCGCTCTGCGCGAGCCAGGTCCCCAGCCGCGCGTCCGTGGACGGATGCAACTATAACTACGTCGCGGCGACCAGCATCGGCGGAAGCACTGTCCGCATCGAGCGCGGGTTCGTGGGCATCGACCTCGAAGTCGACCGATCCAAGTATCGGATCGTCAACACTCACCTCGAGGTCCGCGAGCCCGACTCGAGCAATCCGTACTCGAGGTTCGTCCAGTCCGTGCAGGCCCAGGAACTCATCGCCGTGACCACCAACCTCATGGCACCCGAACTCGGGCGCAAGCTCATCGTCGTCGGCGACATCAATTCCGATCCGCGCGACGTGCCGCTCCCGGCGCCGGTACCGGGGGGCGCGATAGTGCCGCCCTACATGCTGTTCGCTGGAAATGTCTCCGATGGCTTCGCGGGCTTCACCGACGCATGGACCATGCGTCCGGGCGCGTCGACCGGCAAGGGCTGGCCGCTGGTCGGTCTATCGTGCTGCCAGGACGAGGACCTGGCGAACCGCCATTCGAAGCTCTACGAGCGGATCGACATGATCTTCTCGCTCAAGCAGCCGTCCAAGGTGATGGACGCGCGGCTGATCGGCGCGACTCCCGAGTCGAAGACCTGGCCGCCGGGCTACGGTCTCTGGCCCTCTGATCACGCGGCGGTCGCGGCAGAACTGCGCTACTGACCGATTGCTGATCGCACCGAGGGCGTTCCGGTAACGGGACGCCCTCGTTTATTTCAGCGTGGTGCTTCGCGCGACACCTCGTACTGCGAGGGCGTCATCCGCGCGTGCGCGAGGTACTCGCGCAGGTGGCGCACGGCGCTCTTGTCGAGCGTGTTGCCGTGGTGTGGACGGTGCAGGATGCCTTCCGCGCCGTTCAGCTTGACGCGGATCCGTGCACCCGACAGCGACTCGACGTCTGCCCCGACGTGGTTCAGCAGCGACTCGACCTCGCGCCAGTGAATGTTGGCGCTGATCGGGTCGTGGAAGATGGTCCGCAGCAACTGCTCGTGCTTGTGGCTCATGGTTTCCGTCCCTGGGACGACACCGCGTCCGAGCATATCCGATCCGCCACGGGCCGACGCTTGCGGTCTCCCGCAATGGGCGCAAGCCCGCATCACGGTTTGCCGCGGTGCCTTGATCTGGCCGAAGTCTCGGGAACCGCGCATCCTGTCCCTGCATTCGGGCGTGCCGCCCGGGTCGCGACTATGACGACGCACAAGGTCGCACGCTGGTTTCCCTGGCTGCTGGGCGCCGCCGCCCTGGCTGTGGTCGTGCTGGTCGTGCTCCACGCGACCGAGGAACGCGAATTCGTCGCCCTCCTCCAACAGGTGCGCCCCTGGTGGCTGCTGTGGGCGGTCGGCCTGCAAGCGGCGACCTACGTGGCGCAGGCGGAGATCTGGCGAATCGTGCTGGGCCGCGCCGGCACCCACCTCCCCTTCGCCATCGCCTGCCGGCTGAGCCTCGCCAAGTTGTTCGTGGACCAGGCGCTTCCATCCCTCGGCGTGAGCGGCGCGGTCGTGGTGACTCAGGCGCTGGAGGCACGGGGCCAGCCGAGATCCACGGTGATGGCAACGATCGCGGTGGACGTGGCCTCGTACTTCGCGGCCTATGTGCTCTGCCTCGCGGTGGCGCTCGCGATCCTGCTCGGCAAGGGCCAGGCGAGCGCACTCGTCCTGGCCGTGGCGGCACTCTTCGTCGTCTTCGGAACCTCGCTCGCGATCGCCGTGCTCTCGCTGTCCGGCCGCGTCCCAGGTGCCTGGACGGGCCGTCTGCTCAAGGTGCCAGGCATCGGCCGTGCGGTAACGCTGCTGCAGCAGGCGGAACCGCACCTGGCCCGCAATCCCAGCGTGCTCGCGCGTTCGACGGTCCTGCAGTTGCTGATCTTCGTGTTCGATGCCGCGACGATCTGGGTACTGGTCCGCGCGCTCGGCACCGATGCGAGTCCCGGCGCCGTGTTCGCCAGCTTCATGATTTCCTCGCTCCTGCGCACCTTCGGCTTCATGCCCGGCGGACTCGGCGTCTTCGAGGCCGCGTCCGTCGCGACGCTCGCACTGGCGGGAATCCCGGCTGTGGTCGGCCTGTCGGCGACCCTGCTCTTCCGCGGTCTCAGCTTCTGGCTCCCGATGCTGCCGGGCCTCGCGTTCTCCCGCCGCCTCGCGGCCCGGCCCAGGGACGCGGCGGCGCCTGCGAACCGGCTGAAGTACTGGACCATGGCGCCGGAGGTGGTCACGGAGCAACTGCACGCGCCTGCAAACGGCCTGTCGAGCGAGGAGGCAGAACGCCGCCTCGCGGAATTTGGTCCAAACGTGCTGAGCGAGACCGAAGGCTTCACGAGGCTCGGCGTGCTGTGGAACCAGCTTCGCAGCCCCCTCCTCCTGCTGCTGCTGTTCGCTGCGGGTGTATCGGTGGTCACCGGCGAATGGGTCGACGCGGTCATCGTGCTTGCCATCGTCGTGGCCAGTGTCGGCATCGGCTACACGCGCGAATACCGCGCCCAGTCGGCGGCGGCGGAACTGCGCGCGCGCGTGCAGGTGCACGCGAACGTGCTCCGCGACGGCAAGCCGCGGGCGGTCCCGATCGGGGAGATCGTCCCCGGCGACGTCGCGCTCCTGTCCGCGGGCAGCGTGGTGCCGGCCGACACCCTCCTGCTCGAGGCAGCCGACTGCTACGTCAACGAGTCGGTGCTGACCGGGGAGAGCTTTCCGGTGCGGAAGCGACCGGGCGCCGTCGCGGCCGATGCGCCGCTCGCCCGGCGCTATAACTGTCTCTACCTCGGCACCAACGTGCGCAGCGGTACTGCCCGGTGCCTCGTCGTGCACACCGGACGGGCCACCGAGTTTGGCGCCATCGCGCACCGGCTCACGTTACGGCCGCCCGAGACCGAATTCGACCGGGGCATCCGCCACTTCGGCTACCTGCTCACGAGCGCGATGACCGTGATGACCGTGCTGGTCCTCGTCGCCAATCTCCTGCTCGACCGGCCGCTGGTCGAGACGCTGCTCTTCTCCATCGCACTGGCCGTGGGCCTCAGCCCCGAACTGCTGCCGGCGATCCTGAGCATCAACCTCGCGCGCGGCGCGAGCGCCATGGCCGCACACGGCGTGCTGGTGCGACGCCTGAACGCGATCGAGAACCTGGGCAGCATGGACGTGCTCTGCACGGACAAGACCGGAACGCTCACCGAAGGCATCGTGAAGATGCACGGCGCGTGGTCGCCCGACGGCACCGCGTCCGCCGCGGTCATGGAACTCGCCGCAATCAATGCGGGCCTGCAGTCGGGCCTCGTTAATCCGCTGGACGAAGCGATCCTGCAGGAGCACCGGCCAGCGGCGGCGGCCGTCGAAAAAGTCGGCGAGGTCCCGTACGACTTCGTGCGCAAGCGGCTGAGCGTCGCCGTGCGTGATGCCTCCGGCCTGCGGCTCGTCACCAAGGGAGCATTCGAGCAGGTGCTCGCCGCCTGCACCAGCATCGCCGGCGGCACGGCGCTGGACGAACCGGGCCGGAACGCGCTCAGGGAACGGGCATCGGGATGGACGCATCAGGGGATCCGCGTTCTGGCCGTGGCGTCCCGCAGGCTTGACGAGGCGACGCCTGTCGACCGCCACGTCGAGCACGACCTCGTGTTCGACGGATTCCTGAGCTTCCTCGATCGCCCGAAGGAAGGCGTGTCCACCGCGATCAACGACCTCGCGAAGCTCGGCGTCTCGCTCAAGCTCATCACCGGCGACGCCGGCCCCGTGGCTCGCCACGTCGCGGCCGCCGTCGGCATGCCGCACGAGCGCGTACTCTCCGGGCAGCAGCTCGACGAGCTGCACGACGAGGCGCTCTGGCAGGCTGCGGAACACACCGACCTCTTCGTCGAGGTGGACCCGAACCAGAAGGAACGCATCATCCTCGCGCTCAAGAAGACCGGCCACGTGGTCGGGTTCCTCGGCGACGGCATCAACGACGCGCCCGCCATGCACGCCGCCGACACCAGCCTGTCGGTCGAGGGCGCCGTGGACGTCGCGCGCGAGGCGGCGGACTTCGTGCTGCTCGAGCGCGACCTCGACGTCATTCGCCGCGGCATCGAGGAAGGGCGGCGCACCTTCGCCAATACGCTCAAGTACATCCTCACGACCACGAGCGCGAATCTCGGCAACATGATCAGCATGGCGGTCGTGTCGCTGTTCCTGCCCTTCCTGCCGTTGCTC
This sequence comes from uncultured Gammaproteobacteria bacterium, assembly GCA_963706755.1. Taxonomy (GTDB): domain Bacteria; phylum Pseudomonadota; class Gammaproteobacteria; order Steroidobacterales; family Steroidobacteraceae; genus RPQJ01. The sequence continues at coordinate 402,553 of CAVPNH010000008.1, read as the reverse complement.
GCTGGCCAGATCCTGCTGAACAACTTCCTGTCGGACGTGCCGGCTGTGGGGCTGGCGGGCGACAGCGTGGACCCCGAGCTCGTGGAGCGACCGAGGCGCTGGAACATGCGCTTCCTCGGCCGCTTCATGATCGAGTTCGGCCTGATGAGCTCGGTGTTCGACTTCCTCACCTTCGGCCTGCTGCTGTGGGGATTCGCGGCAGGACCTGAGGTGTTCCGCACCGGGTGGTTCGTCGAATCGCTGCTGACCGAGCTCGTGATCGCGCTGGTCGTGCGGACGCGACGGCCGTTCTGGCGCAGCCGGCCGGGCGGCCTGCTCCTGTGGAGCTCGGTTGCCGTGGTCCTGGTGGCCTTCGCGATTCCGTGGCTGCCCGGCGCGGCGCTGCTCGGGTTCACGCCGCTGCCCGCAATCGTGATGCTGTCGCTGGCGGCGGTCGTGGCGCTCTACGTGGCGAGCACGGAGGTACTCAAGGCGAGCTTCTATCGCCGGCGCGACGCGTGACGGGATCGATCGCGCATCAACCGGCGGCGGACAGCGTCCCGCTCTGGTAGTCGCGGATCGCCTGGTGAATCTCCTCCGGCGTGTTCATCACGAACGGCCCGTACTGCACGACCGGCTCGCCGATCGGCTTGCCGCCGAGCAGGAGCATTCTCGCGCCCCCGGACCCGGCGACGACGCGCACTTCGTCGCCCGGCGTGAGCAGCCCCGCGGCGCGGAATGGCAGGGTCCGCGCGTCGTCACCCACGGCGGCGTCTCCCTCGTACACGTACAGGAAAACGTTGTGCGCGCTCGGCGTCGGAATCGTTGCCGTCACGCCCGGCGGCAGTCGCAGGTCGAAGTACAGCGGTTCAGTCGAGAGTCCACCGATCGGTCCGGACGCGGCGACGCCTGCCTGCTCGAGTGCGCCCGCGATCACGCGGGCCTCGCCGCCACCGGCCAGCGGCACGGTCGGGATCCCGGCGGACGGGATTCCCCGATACGCCGCTGGCTTCATCTTTTCGCGCGCCGGGAGATTGATCCACAGCTGGAAGCCGCGCATGCGGCCGTTCGCCTGCTGCGGCATCTCGGAGTGGATCACGCCGCGGCCCGCCGTCATCCACTGCACGTCGCCCGGCCCGATGTCGCCACGATTGCCGAGGACGTCTTCGTGCCGCATGACCCCGTCGAGCATGTAGGTCACGGTCTCGAAGCCGCGGTGCGGGTGCGACGGGAATCCGGCGAGGTAGTCGTCCGGATCGTCGGAGAAGAATTCGTCGAGCATCAGGAACGGATCGAAGCGCTGGTAGGGTCCGCTGCCAAGGCTGCGCCTGAGCTTGACGCCGGCGCCGTCGGACGCCGCGACCGACTCGATCACGGCCTGGAGGCGTCGGGCGGTCATGAGCGCCCCGCTGCGGGCTCGGCCTGGGCCGCACGCCGCGCGTCGAGCGACCACTCACCCGGGCCGCGGGAAACGAGGAGCAGGAAGCCGCCGGCAATGGCGAAATTCTTCATGAACATGATGAACTGCATCTGGTCACCGAGCGCGCGATGGAAGATGAGCGCCGACACGATGCAGAATCCTGCGAGCAGGAAGGCCGCGAGGCGCGTGCGGTGACCGAGGATGATGGCGATCGCACCACCCACCTCGAGCGCTATCACGAGCGGCAGCAGCGCGCCCGGCACCCCCATCGCGGCCATGTAGCCCTGCGCGCCGGCGTAGCCGGCGATCTTGCCGAGGCCACTGACCAGGAAGATGGCCGAGATCAGCACGCGGCCGGTGAAGTCCAGGAAATTCTGCTGTGTGTTCACGTTGTCCTCCGATTCAATATTTTGCAGCATGGAAACCGCGATCGCCTGCGGTATCGGGGCGCCGATCGAATCAGGCAGCCAGCTGCCCGATGCGCGCAACGGCGCTTGCGACCGCCGCGAGGCGCTGCTCCGCGCCGAGCGCCAGTCCTTCGGCATAGACGAACTCGACGTCGCGGATTCCGATGAACCCGAGGAACTGTCGCACGTACGCCGTCTGAAAGTCCGAGGGCGTGCCCGCATGGCGCCCTCCACGTGTCGCAAAGACGTAGGCTTTCTTGCCCTTGAGCAGGCCTTCCGGACCCTCGGCCGTGTAGCGGAACGTCACCCCGGCGCGGGCCACGTGATCGAAGTAGGCCTTGAGCGTCGAAGGCACGCCGAAGTTGTACATCGGCAGACCGATGACGATCACGTCCGCGCGCTCGAGCTCGGCGATGAGCCGGTCTGACTCTGCGACCATCCGCTGCTGGTCGAGGGTCCTCTCGGCGGTGGGGATCGTGAACGCCTGGAACCGTTCGGCCGTGAGGTGCGGGACCGGCTCGCTCGCGAGGTCGCGGACGATCAGGTCGGTGCCTGGCGCGGTCGGCACGCCGCGCAGCGCATCGACGAACCCGGCGGCCAGGCGGGACGACTGGGCGCCTTCGCCGTGGAGGCTGCTGTTGATCTGCAGGATGGTGGTCATTGATCTTCCCCAGGGTTACCGCGAGTGAACGGTGAGTTGCTTGGTAGCGGCGCATTTTCCATCTATTCAGTAAATTAAAAAGACGGTAAATTAGGGCTAATCAATCTATCCGGTAGATATATGGCCCAACCACGCATTACTCTCGACCAATGGAACGCATTGGTCACGGTCGTCGAGGCGGGCGGTTATGCACAGGCGTCGAACCGGCTGCACCGCACCCAGTCCACGGTCACCTACACGATCAAGAAGCTCGAGGACCTGCTCGGCGTGAAGGTCTTCGAACTGCAGGGCCGCAAGGCCGTGCTCACCCCGATCGGCGAGGTGCTGTACCGCCGGGGCCGGGCCCTGGTGGAAGAAGCGGGCCGGCTCGAGCGCGCGACTGCCGAACTCGCGCGCGGCTGGGAGCCCGAGATCCGCCTCGCGGTGGACATCATATTTCCGACCTGGCTCCTGCTCGAGTGCCTCGACGCGTTCGGCCAGGAGCATCCCGACACCCGCATCGAGCTCGCCGAATCCGTGCTCGGCGGCACGGAGGAAGCCCTCACCGAGGGTCGGGCCGACCTCGCGATCGGCGGAGTCGTGCCCGGCGGATTCATGGGCGATCCGCTCATGCAGGTGCGTTTCGTCTGCGCCGCGGCGCCGTCCCACCCGCTGCACCAGGCCGGTCGTGCGCTGACGCTCGACGACCTGCGCCAGCACCGGCATCTGGTCGTGCGGGATTCGGGGGCGCAGCGCAGCCGCAGCGGTGGCTGGCTGAACGAGAAGCGCTGGACGGTCACGAACAAGGCAACGTCCATCCGCGCCGCCTGCATGGGCCTGGGCTACGCGTGGTATCCGGAAGAAAGCATTCGCATGGAGCTCGATTCGGGGGCTCTCGCACCACTGCCGCTCGCCGAGGGACGCGAGCGCTACGTCACGCTGTACCTCGTGCATGCGGATCGCGACACGGCCGGACCGGGCGTGCGGCGGCTGGCCGAGATACTGCGAAACAAGGTCGCCGAGGGCTGCAGGCAGGCGGCGTTGCAATTGCGCCCGGCGGGGCCTGATGATCCACTCCCCTTCCGAGTTCCACCGGAGTCCGCGCCATGACCACAGGCCGATGTCTCTGCGGCACCGTTCGCTACGAAGTCGACGGGCCGTTCTCGAATGCCGCGCACTGCCATTGCTCGATGTGCCGCAAGCACCATGGGACGCCGTACGCCACCTGGGCCGTGGCACCATTGGCGGGGTTCCGCTACACCGCGGGAGAGGCCGCGATCGGGCGCTACGCCTCGTCGCCGGGCTTCCGCCGTTCCTTCTGCACCACCTGCGGCTCGGTCGTGCCGGACAGCGTCGAGTCCGCGGGCCTGGTGATCTGCCCGGCCGGCAACCTCGAAGGCGACCTCGGCATCGAACCGAGCCTGCACATGTTCGTGGGCTCGAAGGCTCCGTGGCACGAGATCACGGATGACCTGCCGCGCTACGAGGAATATCCACCCCAGTTCGGCATGCAGGCGACGTCGCGTCCGGCGGTGAAGACGGGCGACGACGGCACGCAGGGCAGCTGCCTCTGCGGTGACATCGCCTTCGCGATCTCGGGCCCGCCGATCAGGATGTTCTACTGCCACTGCTCGCGCTGCCGGCTCGGACGCAGTGCGGCGCACGCGGCCAACGTCTTCTACAAGGCGGACGGCCTGCGCTGGCTGCGCGGGGCGGAACTCCTGCAGGACTACCCGTTGCCCGGGGCGCAGTTCTTCGGTACTGCATTCTGCCGCAAGTGCGGGAGTGCCATGCCGCGCGTGTCGCTGGAACGGAACGTCGCGGTGGTTCCGGCAGGTTCGCTCGACACCGACCCCGGAATGCGCGTCCAGGCGCACATCTTCGTGGACTCGAAGGCCAGCTGGGACCGGATCACGGACCAGGTCCCGCAGTTCGCCGAAATGCCGACCCGCAAGTAGCGACCCGGAGCGACGGATGCGGCTTCGAACTCCCGGCGCACTGCACCAGCTGGGCCTGTACGCCCTGCCCTGCATCGTGGCGTGGCTCGCATGGGGTGCGGGCGCAGCGCTGGCAGCGAGCGCGCTCATGGCGCTCGCGGGGATGACTCTGCGGCTCAACGCCATGCGCGCGGCGGCCGCACAGCCCGACGCAGCGAAGCTCCGCCTGCACACGATTTCGTTCTCGCATTACGTGGAGAAGGTGCGCTGGTGCATGGACCGGCTGGGCCTCGACTACGAGGAAGTCCCGAACGCGGGCATCCTCGGGGTGCTGCTGACCGGCCGCACGGTGCCCGCGCTCGAGGTTCCGCCGGGCCTGACGCGCATCGGGGATTCGCCCCGCATCCTGCGCTACCTGTGGGGCGAGTACTGCGGACGCCTGCCGGAGGAGCGAACGCGATTCCTCGAGCCCACCGCCGCGGCACTGGCGCTCGAGCAGAAATTCGACCGACGGCTGGGCAACGACGTGCGGGTCTGGGCGTACTCGCGGATCTTCCGCCACCGCGACCTCACGCTGCGGACCTGGGGCGCGGAGGAACCCGGGATCCCGGGCTGGCAGCGCACACTGCTCGTGACGTGCACGCCCGTCCTGCGCGCCGCCGTGCGGCGCATGCTCGGCGTCACGTCGAAGCGGGCCGCAACCGCGCTCGAGCGATCGCGACAGGCGTTCGACGAGGTGGACGGCCTGCTCGCCGATGGCCGGCGCTACCTGCTCGGCGACGCACTCAGCTTCGCCGACATCACGTTCGCCAGCCTCGCCGCCCTCGCGGTGCTCCCGCCCGAGTACGCGGGACGCGGCCTCCGCGGCCGCAGGCTGGCACTCGAGGACCTCGATCCCGAGTGGCGGGCCGAAGTCGAGGACTTCCGCCGGCGGCCCGCCGGCCAGCTCGTCCTGCGGCTTTACCGCGAGGAACGCCTGGTAAACCCGGCCTGACCGCCGACCGGGCCCGCACTCCGGCAAGACCCGCTGGGGCCAGGCGGCCGCACCTGGCCCCAGGTACCCCCCCGAACCGCGACCCGGCCCGCGTGGACGGGCGCCGTCGTCATCCTTTATTATCTGCCTAGGCAGTTACGGCCTGAGCTTCTTATGCCTGAGCAGCATTATCGTCCCGCCTCGTACCGGGCGCGCGGCAGCCTTGGATACCTGCTGCGCCGCGTGTACACGATCATGCACGAGCGGATCGAGGCGGCCTTCGCCGGTCATGGCTTCACGCTGATGCAGTGGATCGTCCTGATCTACGTCCGTGACGGGCTGGCGCGCACGGCGTCCGACATCGTGCGCGAGTTCCGCCACGACAGCGGGGCCCTCACCCGCGTCATCGACCAGCTCGAGCGGCGGGGCCTGCTCACCCGCGAGCGCAGTACCCGCGATCGGCGAGCCGTCAACCTGGCACTGACGCCGAAGGGCCGCCGCACCATCGAGGAGCTGCTGCCCGTCATGGTGGCCGAGATGAATATCGCGCTTGCGCCCTTCACCCACGCCGAGTTCGAGCAGTTCCGCGACCTCACGGAACGCATGGTGAACCACCTCCAGCAACTCGCACCGCCGGAGTCGCCGCAGCCGAAAGCGCCGCCGAGGCGGCGGGCCGCGCGCGGCGGCGACGCTCCTGCCCGGAGCCGTCGGTCGTGAGGCGATCGCAGCTCATTTTCGCTTGCGCGCTGGCGCTCTTGCTCGCAGCCTGCGTCAGCACACCCGCCAACGGCCCGCGCGAGGCGGAGATTCCCGCCGCCCAGCTCGGCCTCGGCGGGGCCGAGTACCATGCACCGGGGGACGAGTGGTGGGCCGCCCTCGGCGATCCGCAGCTCGACCGGGTCGTCGCGCAGGCGCTGGCGGGCAACCCGAGCCTCGCGGTCTCCCTCGCCCGCGTGCGCGGCGCCTGGGAACAGGCAAAGGCCGTGGGCGCCGGCGACAACCCGCGAGTCGACTTCGACCTGAACGCCTATCGATCCAAGGTCAGCAGCAATTACATCTATCCCCCGCCGTATGCCGGCTCGACGTTCTGGGACGGCCGGGTCGGGTTCAGCCTCATGTGGAACCTGGATTTCTGGGGACGCCAGGCGTCGCTGATCGACCAGGCCCGCTCGAGCGCGCAGGCGGCGGAACTGGACGCGGCGGCAGCCGCGCTCGCCGTGTCTGGCGCGGTGTCGCAGACCTACGTGGACCTCGAGCGCATCACGGAGCTCGGGAAGCTCGCGAGCCGGGCGCTGGAGCAGCGCGAGCAGCTGCTCGAGCTCACGTCGCGGCGCGTGAAGTCCGGCCTCGACAGCGACGTCGAGCTGCGCGCCGTGGAAAGCAACCGCGCTCAGGCCAGGGTAGAGCTCGAGCAGGCGCGCGTCGGCAGCCAGCTTGCAACGCACGCGCTCGCCGCGCTGACCGGGCGCGGCGCTGGCGACTACGCGTCATTCGCGGCGCCAACTCTCGATCTCGAGAAGTCACTGTCGATGCCGACGGAGTTGCCAGCAGACCTGCTCGCGCACCGCCCCGACGTCGCCGCGGCGAAGGTCCGGGTCGCGGCGGCGCAGGCGGGACGTTCGGCCGCGCATGCCGCTTTCTATCCCAACGTGAATCTGCTGGGTTTCGCCGGCTTCACGGCGATCGGCCTCGACAGCCTGCCGAAAGGCGACTCGCAGACCTGGACCCTTGGCCCCGCCATCCACCTGCCGGTGTTCGACGCGGGACGCCTGCGGGCCGAGTACGGCAAGTCCACGGCGGACCTCGATGCGGCGGTCGCGAGCTACAACGAGACGGTGCTTCGGGCGGTGCGCGAGGCGGCCGACCAGGCCTCCCGCGTCGAGTCCCTGGACCGTCAGATCGCCGAGCAGCGGCGCGCCGTAGAGTCCGCCGAACAAGGCTGGCGGCTCGCGTCGCAGCGCTATGAAGCCGGGATCAGCACATTCCTCACCGTCCTCAATGCCGAGACGCAGGTGCTCGCCGCACGGCGGCAGCGCGTCAACCTGCTCGCCGATCGCACCCTGGCGCGCATCGCGCTGCTGGTTGCGCTCGGCGGCAGCTTCCACGAAATCCAGCAGGCGCCACTGGCGGCAGCCGCCACGCCTGCCCAGAAGGAGACGACCGAGTGAGCACCCCCGATCCCCAGCCGGCCGACGAGGCCCCAAGCTCCTCACGCCGTCGCGGTCTCGTCATCCTGGCCGTGTGCGTGGTGCTCGGGCTCGCGGCCTGGACCGCGTACTGGTACGGCTACGCACGCTGGCGAATCTCCACCGACGACGCATATGTCGGCGGCACCGTCATCCAGGTGACCTCGGACATCGCCGGCACGGTTCTATCGGTGCATGCGCGCGAGACCGACACGGTCGCCGCAGGACAGACCCTGCTCGAACTCGACCCGGCGGACGCCCGCGTCGCCATGGACGCGGCCGTCGCAGACCTCGGCAATACGGTGCGCCAGGTACGCGGCGCGTTCGTGCAGGTCGACCGCCTGCGCGCACAGGTCGCGCTGCGCGAGGTAGAGCTCACTCGCGCGCGACAGGACCTCGCGCGCCGCAACTCGCTTGCGGAGGGTGGCGCGGTCTCGGCGGAAGACGTCGCGCACGCCCGCGACGCGGTCGCCGGATTCGAGGCCGCGTTGCGCGCCGGACGCGAGGAATTGAACGTCGCCCTCGCGCAGACGGTCGGGACGACGCCCGCGGAGCATCCGCAGGTGCTGCGCGCCGCGGGGCGGGTGCGCGAGGCTGCGCTCGCGCTGCAGCGCACCGTGGTCAAGGCCCCGGTCCGTGGCGTGATCGCGAAAAAGGGCGTCCAGGTCGGCCAGCGCGTGGCGCCAGGTGCGCCGCTCCTCGGCCTCGTGCCGCTCGAGGACGTGTGGGTGGACGCCAACTTCAAGGAGGCCCAGCTCGCGCAGATGCGGATCGGTCAGCCGGCGCGGCTGCACGCCGACCTTTACGGCGACGCGGTGGAGTTCAAAGGCCACATCCGGGGCTTCTCCCCCGGCACCGGCGCGGCATTCGCGCTCCTGCCGCCGCAGAACGCGTCGGGCAACTGGATCAAGATCGTCCAGCGCGTCCCGGTGCGGATCGCGCTCGACCCGGCGCAGGTGCATGACCACCCGCTGCGCATCGGGCTGTCCGTGACCGTGGTCGTGGACGTGCACGATCAGTCCGGCCCCGTGCTCACGGTGCCGAACACAGAGGTCGCCGCATCCATCGAGCCTCGCTCGACCGCGGACCCGGCGACCGAGGCGCTGATCGAGCGCACCATCGCGATCAACTCCGGGCACCCGTCTCCGTAGACATGAGCGGGCGGCGCGAGGACCACGACCGGCCGCTGATCCCGCTGCCGCCCGGCACGCGGGCCATGACCGCGTTCGCCCTCGCGCTCGGCACCTTCATGCAGGTGCTGGACATGACGATCGCGAACGTCTCGCTGCCCACCATCGCCGGCAACCTGGGCGTAAGCGCGAACCAGGGCACCTGGATCATCACCTCGTTCGCTGTCTCGAACGGAATCTCGGTGCCCCTCACCGGCTGGCTCATGCGCCGCTACGGCGTGGTACGCACCTTCGTCGCCTCGGTCTCGCTCTTCACGGTCGCGTCCTTCTTCTGCGGCATCGCCTGGAGCTTCGAGTCGCTGATCGCGTTCCGGGTCCTGCAGGGCGCGGTCTCCGGCCCGATGATGCCGGGGTCCCAGGCGCTGCTGATGTCGATCTATCCGTCGTCGCGACGCGGGACGGCGCTCGCGATCTGGTCGATGACCACGCTCATCGCACCGGTCATGGGGCCGCTGCTCGGCGGATACATCTCGGACAACTACTCCTGGCCGTGGATCTTCCTGATCAACCTGCCGGTCGGCGCGTTGAGCGCGATCATGTGCTGGCGGGCGCTGCACGCGAAGGAGACGCCGACCGAAAAGATTCCGGTGGACTGGACCGGGCTGGTACTGCTGGTCGTCTGGGTCGGCGCACTGCAGATCATGCTCGACACCGGGCGGGACGCCGACTGGTTTGCCTCGCCCTGGATCGTGATGCTTGCGGTCGTGGCGGTCGTCGGCTTCGTGGCATTTCTCATCTGGCAGCTCACCGAGCGACACCCGATCGTCGACCTGAGCCTGTTCCTCGGGCGCAACTTCACGGTCGGCACGCTGATCACCTGCGTGGGGTACGCAGTCTTCTTCGGCAGCGTGGTGATCATGCCGCTCTGGCTGCAGACCCAGCTCGGTTACACGGCGAGCTGGGCGGGTATCGTGCAGGCCCCCTCGGGACTCATCGCGCTCCTGGTCTCGCCGCTGGCGGGGCGCCTCGTCACGCGAGCGGACGCGCGCATCGGCGCCTCGATATCTTTCCTGATCATGGCAGCGGGGCTCTACATGCGGGCGCTGCTCAACTCGCAGGCAGCCCTGGGGGATTTCATACTGCCGATGCTGCTGCAGGGCGTGGGCATCGCGTTCTTCTTCGTGTCCGTCGTGACCATCACCCTCGACGGAATCACGCCGCAGCACATGCCCGCCGCCACCAGCATCTCGAATTTCCTGCGCATCACGGCAGCAGCGTTCGCGACCTCCATCTCGACCACGATCTGGGACAACCGGGCGAGCCTGCACCAGAGCCGGCTCGCCGAGGCCTCCAGCGTCTTCGACCCGAAGCTGCAGCAGGCCGTCGCCGGCCTCCACGACCTTGGCCTGACCGACCAGCAGTCCATTGCCGTGATCACGCGAGGCGCGATCCAGCAGGCCTACACGCTCTCGTCGATCGACTACTTCTACGTGACCGCCTGGATCGCGTTGCTGCTCGCAGGCGTGGTGTGGTTCACGCGCCGGCCGCGTGTCGCGAGCGGAATGTCCATCGCCGCGGACTGAATCCGGCGACCGGCAGCGCGGCGCCGGCACGGAAAGGTCCACGAGGCCGCCCCTACTCCTCCGGCTCGTTCTCCTCTGCGCTCCACTTGCGGCGGTGCGCGAACTCCGCGGCCGCACGCACGGACGCGTGCCGGTTCGACAGCAGCAGCGACGACGGGTCGCACACGCGGGCCCGGATCACGCCGAGGTCCACGGCGGCGTCGAACAGGCTCGGATACCAGCGTTCCCAGCCGGGCATGATCTCGTCCAATCGCTCCTTCAGGGTCATGCGCGTCGAGTCTGCCTCCGGGCTCGCGGGCCGGCAACTCCAGTGGCTTCAGCCCGCGATCGCGCCGAGCAGGTGGCGGTATGCGCCCGGGTCCGTGACGAGCACGAAGGCCAGCCCCGCAAGCGCGCCGCCGAGGTGCGCGTCGTGATTGATGCGGCCGCGGGCGTGACCGGCCGAGTACCAGGAATACACGACGTAGCCGATCGCAAACAGCGGCGCCGGAATCGGGATGGGGATGGGGAAGATGATCAGCTTCTGCCAGGGGAAGTACACGATCGACGCAAAGAGCACGGCGGAGATCGCCCCCGACGCGCCGAGTGACGCGTAGTCGGGATCGTTGCGGTGCTTGAAGTACGTGCCCACGTCGCTGGCCACCAGGCCGAACAGGTAAAGCGCGGCAAAGCGAGCCGACCCGACCTGGCGCTCGACCTGGAACGCGAAGAAGAAGAACGTGAAGGCGTTGAACAGCAGGTGCGAAATGTCTGCGTGGACGAACCCGCTGGTGACGATCGTCTCGTATTGCCTGCGGCGCAGGAACCAGTACGGGCGGAAGAGACTGCGCTGGATGATTCCCGGCGAGCCGTAGAGACCGGCGAGGCTGACGGCGACCGTGACGGCGAGGATGATCATCGCAACGCCCATGTCACTCCTCCTGGCTCACGTAGACGAGGGCGCCGGTGTCAAAGCCGAGATCCCTGGCGCGGGCGACGAGTCGATCGACCTCTTCCTTCGCCGGGTCCGGCTGCCGCGCAAGGATCCACAGGTAGGACCGGGTCGGTCCGGCGACGAGTGCGATCGAATACGCCGGATCCAGTTCGACGACGTTGTAGCCGCCATAGAACGGGCCGAAGAAGGACACCTCGAGCTCGGCCACGTCGCGCGGCCCGACGAATCGGGCGCGGCCGCGGGCCTCGCGCCACTCCTTCGTCTCGGCGTCGTAGCCGCGATTCAGGACATCGATGCTGCCATCCTCGCGCGCCGCATAGGTCGCGGTGACGCGCGTGAGGCCGCGCTCGAATCCGTGATCGAGGCGCGCGATCTCGTACCACGTGCCGAGATAACGCACAGGCTCGAATCCCCTGACCGGCTCCACGCCGTCGGGAATCTGTGCGCAACCCACAAGCATCGCGCAGCCGACCCACGCGATGGCACGGACGGCCATTCGCCATTGTTTCATTTGCATCGGCGCGGATGTTCTCATGCCGCGCCGGATGGATCGAGGGAAACTGCGCCGGCCTGGATGTTGACGCGCCGAATCAGCGCTTGAACCTGATGTCCCCGGCGAGCTCCGGCCTGTGCCCGCGCTTCGCCGCATAGAACTTTCGCAGGACCTCGAGGTCGCGCTCCTCGTCGCCGGTGAAGCGGACGTAGGTGTCGATCCCGACCGTGCGCGTTGCGTAATCGATGTAGCCGAGGCCGACCGGGACGTCCGCCGCGAGCGCGAGCTTGTAGAAGCCCGCCTTCAGGCGGTCCGTGCGCGCACGCGTTCCTTCTGGCGCAATGCCGACCCACATCCAGTCCCTCCGCCTGAACTCCTGCACCATTGAGTCGATGAACCCGGTCGCGCGGCGGCGATCCACCGGAATGCCGCCAAGCCGCTTGAGAAGCCCTCGGAACGGCGTCGGAAACATCTCGGCCTTGCCGATCCAGTTCGCCGGCAGGTCATGGCCAATTCGGAACGCCAGGCCGATCGGGAAATCCCAGTTCGAGGTGTGCGGATACACAATGATGATGCCCTTTGGCTCGGGCGGCCAAACGAGGGAGGTCTTCCAGCCGAAGAGGCGCAGCACTCCGAGCAGCGCGCGCCGCCAGAGCGATGGGCGTCGTGGCGTCGGATTCGGGCTATTCATGTCATCGCCTCTGCCTGCGCTTCAACGCGCCCACGAAACCCTCGAGCGTCGGCGAGACCGCGCCCGGCGGGATCATCGCCTCGATGAGCTGGAATCGCCCACGCGTCGCCGCCGCGCGCTCGAGCGCCGCGGCGAGTTCCCTGCGCGACGCGACCCGAACGCCGTCGCCGCCCAGCGGCGCGGCCACGTCCGCGAAGTGCCAGTCGTCGAGCGTATTGAACTTCGACTCGGGCTGGAAGACGCGCAGCATCTCCCAGCTCCTGTTGTTCATCACAATCACGATCGGGTCCCATCCGTAGCGCCGGCAGTTGCCGAGTTCCCAACCGGTCATCTGGAACGCGCCGTCGCCGACCAGCACCAGCGGACGCTGGCCGGTCGCGGCCTGCAGGCCTAGCGCCGCAGGCACCCCGAATCCCATGGTCGCGTAATACCCCGGCGCGACGATCTCGGTGTTCTCGATCTCGAAGGCGGTGAACAGGCAGTCCCCGCAGTCGCTCGCAACGGGCATGCGCCCGACCTTCCCGAACAGGTCGTTCACGGCCCTGGCGATGTCCACTGGCGCGATTGGCCCGTCGTCGGCTTCGAGGCCGCGGGGATACTCGGTGGAACGGCCCGACGGCCGCAGGGGCTGGTCGGCGACGCGGCGCACGAGTTCGTCCACCAGCGCGGCGAGCGGGATGTTGCCGTAGCGATGGAATCCCATCGACACGGCACGGTCCACCGCGAGGATGCTGTTGCGGTAGTCCACGCGCCCTTCCGACACGCCGAAGTTGGTGTCCGACATCGTGACGCCGAAGAGCAGCAGGCAGTCCGACTCCTCCACCGGACGGCCGACGTCCGGGTGCGCCGTGAGCCCGAGGTAGGTGCCGATGACCGGGACCTGGCTCCCCGCAAGCAGTCCGCGCCCCATGAACGAGGTCACGACGGGCACGTGCAGCCGGCGCGCGAGTTCCGCGACGCGCGACTCGATGCCGAACCGGCGTACCTCGACGCCGACCATCATCACCGGCCGGGCCGCGCCTGCGATGCGCTCCATGATCTCGTCAGCGCAGGCCGCGACCGCCTCGGCGTCGAACCCCGACTCGGGCAACCTGCCCACGGGCTCGCACTCGTCGAACACGAGGTTGCGCGGGAACTCGAAGTACACGGGGCGCGACTGCTCGAGGCAGCTGCGCAATACCCGCGCGATCTTGCCGGGTGCCTGGGCGGGATCGTCGAGCAGCGCCTGGTCGCAGGTGATCTCGCGGTAGATCTCGAACTGGGAGTCGAGGCGCTTCACCTGGTGGTGCAGGAGCAACCCGGCACGGCCCTCGTTGCGGCCTGGCGCGCCGGAGATGACCACGAGCGGCGACTTCTCGGCGTAGGCCGCCGCCACCGGATTCACCATGTTGAGGGCGCCCGCGCCGTAAGTGACCGCCGCCACGCCCGGCGCGCAGCTGATGCGCGCCGCCGCGTCGGCCGCGAATCCCACGGATGGCTCGTGGCTCAGCGTGTGCAGCGGGAGTATCCCGGACTCCTCCACGACCTTGAAGAACTGCAGCACGAAGTCGCCGGGAATGCCGAAGACCTGGCGCGCGCCGTGGTCCCGCAGTGCCGTGAGCAGGGCTTCGGCGAGGTTCATGAATCCCGCCAGTGGCGCTTGCCTGCCATCGCTTTCTCGTACTCGGGCCGGCTCAGGATATCTTCATGCACGAACGGTTCCTTCTGGCCCGTCACCGCCACGAGGCCTGCTTATGCCTGTTTGCACCGCCATCATCCGCGTGGTGCAGCCACCAGCAGCTGGGAATTCACCTCGAATCTCGAGCCGTCCACGGCCTCGAGCTCGACCTGCCACAACTCCTCGTCGGGAATCATCGTGCGCTCGTGGCCGGGCAGTTCGCGCTCATCGTCCACCTGGATGCCCCAGATGCGCACGTGGCGAATGCCCTTCACCGGAATGAAGTCCGCGGCGAACTGAGAACGGATCGCACGCGCCACCTCCGCGCTCGTCCAGGTCGCGTAGCCGCAATCGCGGATCGCCGCGACTTCCGGCGGCATGCTGGGCTCGGAATTCCTGTCTTGCATGGGACGAAACCCTCCATTAACCTCTTACAATACCGCCGCGATGCCAGAAACAGAACAACCGGGCGCGGGGACCGTGCCACGCCGCTCCAGCATTTCGATCGCACTCGTCGGCAGCGGCGGTGCGGGTGTCATGACCGCCGGCAACATGCTGCTCGAGGCGGCTGCCTTTGCAGGCTACTACGCGATCATGACGCGTTCCTCCGGCCCCCAGATCCGCGGCGGCGAAGCGGCCGCCATGATCCGGATCGCGTGCCACCCGATCGAATGCATGGGGGACCGTTTCGATGTCCTGGCCGCCGCGGATTGGGAGAACATCCACCGTTTCGGAGCCGAGATCCCGCTCGGGCCGGACAGCCTCATCGTCGACGATCCGGACCAGGGCGAGCCGCACGAGGTCTTCACGCGTAATGGCAGCGCCCGCGCGGCGCTGCCGCTGAAGAAACTGGCCAAGGCCATTCCGGAAGGGCGCCCCAACATGCTCCTGCTCGGTGTCGTGGCCGCGCTGGTAGGCCTGCCGGACGACGCCCTCGCGCAGGCGGTTGGGAAATCCCTGGCAAAGCGCCCGGCGGCCCTGTCGCCCAGCCTTGCGGCCGTCGCCGCCGGGCGGGACGCAGCCTCAGCCTCCCCGCGCCGCTGGACCCTGGAGCCGCCGCCGGCGCGAACCTCGCGGCGCTGGCTCATCACCGGGAACGAGGCCGCGGGCTACGGCGCGATCCGGGGCGGTGTGCGTTTCGTGGCCGCGTACCCGATCACTCCGGCGACCGAGCTGCTCGAGTGGATGAGCCCGGCGCTCGCGGAGGTGGGCGGCACGCTGGTGCAGGCCGAGGACGAACTCGCCTCCATCAACATGGCGATCGGCGGTTCCTACGGCGGCGTGCCCTCACTCACCGCGACCTCGGGGCCCGGGCTCGCACTCATGGTCGAGTCGCTCGGCCTCGCGGTGGCGTCCGAGACGCCGGTCGTCGTGGTGGACGTCGATGCGCGTCGGCCCGTCCACGGGCATTCCCACCAAGTCCGAGCAGGGCGACGTCAACATCGCCCTCTACGGCCTGCACGGGGACGCGCCGCACCTCGTCCTCGCTCCGAATTCCGTCGGCGGACTGCCTGCGCACGACGGAGTGGGCCGTGCGCCTCGCCGAGGCGCTGCAGGCACCTGCGATCGTGCTCTCCGATCAGTTCCTCGGGCAGGCGCGCGCGGTCGTCGACCGGCCGCCCGACGTGACCGACACCGGGCCCGCCCCGCGCCTCGTCGCGGGAGCGAACGAGCCCGGCTATCGTCGCTACGCGCTCACGCCCGATGGTGTCTCGCCGATGGCGATTCCGGGCACGGCCGGAGTGACGTACACGGCGGACGGGCTCGAGCATGGCGAGCGCGGCACGCCCTCCTCGCAGGGATCCGACCACCTCGCACAGCTCGACAAGCGGTTCCGCAAGCTCGAGCTTTTCGACTACGGGGCACACTGGGCCGACGTCGAAGGCGACGGCGAACTCGCGGTGCTCACCTTCGGCTCCTGCACGGGAGTCGTGCGTGAGGGCCTCGCGCGCGCGCGGGTAGACGGCGTCGAGGCCCGGCTCGTCTCACTGCGGCTGCTCTCGCCCGCCCAGCCCTTGCGACTGGCCGCCGCGCTCCAGGGCGTCCGCCAGGTGCTCGTGATCGAGCAGAACCACAGGGGGCAGTTCTTCCGGCACCTGCGGGCCGAGTACGACCTGCCGGGCGTGGTCACGGCGCTGCACCGTCCGGGCGCCCTGCAGTTCACGCCGGGCGAAATCCACCGCAGGCTCGTCGAGTGGAGCAGAGGTTAACCGACATGCTCACGCACACCGACTTCAAGTCCGACATCAAGCCCGTCTGGTGTCCGGGTTGCGGCGACTTCGGCGTCGTCAATGCGCTCACCAAGGCCCTGGCGAAGATGGAACTCCGGCCCGAGAACGTAGCCGTGGTTTCCGGCATCGGCTGCTCCTCGCGCATCCCGGCCTATACCAGCTGCTACGGCTTCCACGGCGTGCACGGGCGGGCGCTCGCGGCCGGCACGGGCCTCAAGATCGCACGTCCGGACCTGACCGTGATCGTCACCGGCGGCGACGGCGATGGCTACTCGATCGGCGGCAATCATTTCCTCCACGCCTGCCGGCGCAACGTGGACATGACCTACATCGTCATGGATAACCGCGTGTACGGCATGACCAAGGGCCAGCCCTCGCCCACCACCGAGCCCGACTGGGACTCGAAGCTCTCGCCCGAAGGCACGGGACTGCGCGAATTCCACCCCATGGTCGTGGCGCTGTCGTCCGGTGCCAACTTCATCGCGCGGGCGTTCACCGGGGATCCCAACGGGCTGGCAGACGTGATCGTCCAGGCCGTGCGCCACCCGGGATTCTCATTCGTCGAAGTGCTGTCGCCCTGCGTCACGTTCCGTCCCGAACAACGGGACTGGAAGAAGATAGTGAAACACGATGCCGTGAAGCCGACCTCGGACCTCGCGCGCGCCGCGCGGCGCATGCTGCGCGACACGGGCTTCGATCTCGGCGTGCTGTATGCCGGCAGTCGCAGGCCCTACGAACCGCGGGGACGTCGCGCCACGCAGGACCCCTCGATATTCGAGGAGAGGTTCTCGCTGTGAAGCACAAGCTGCCGCGCACCGTGGAGGAGTTCATGGCCTGTGCCTGGGCCATGGAAGTCGAGGCGGCCGAGCGCTACGCGGAGCTCGCCGAGCAGATGGACACGCACCACAACGCCGAGGTCGCGGAACTTTTCGTCAAGCTCGCGCGGATCGAGGGCAAGCACCGCGACCAGATCGCGGCGCAGATGGGCTGGACCCGGCCGCCCGATACGGCGTCCTTCCGCTGGGAAACCCCGGAAGGGCCGGAGACCACGGACTACGGCGACCTGCACTACCTGATGCAGCCTTACCACGCGCTCAAGCTGGCCCTGCACAACGAGGAACGGGCGGCCGAGTTCTTCGAGCACTTCGCTGCCGCGAAGGTTCCCGCGGACGTCCGGGAAGCCGCGCTCGAGATGGCGGCCGACGAGCGCGAGCACGTCCGGCTGATCAGGGAGTGGCTTGCGAGGTTTCCGGAGCCTGAGCCGGGCTGGGACGAGGACCCTGATCCGCCGGCGGTGGCGGACTGACCTCCGCCGGAACTGCGTAGGCCGGCATCGGATCGGTCGGGGCCGGCGCGGGATCCACGACCTTCGTCTCCATGTATTTCTGCATGGCGGTCAGGAAAGCGTCGAGCCCGAGCAGCACGATGGCCAGGAGCGCGAGCGTCACCGCGAAACCAATGGTGTTGCGCAGCAGGCGCGGCGGCGGCTCGTGTTCCCGCGAAGCATGGGCCCTCGCATGGTCCATGAGCGCGCGCTCCACCGCGGCCCGCTGCTCGCGGGTGTCCACACTCGCCTGCGTCGGTTGCGTCGACCCTTCCTGCGTCACTGCAACTCGTAGGCGAAATCGTACGCCGTGCCCTTCGCGTCGCGCGCGTGCAGCTTCATCTGGCCGCGCGCGCCGGTGTACTTGCCGGTGCCGCCGGTGATCGCGAGGACCGAGTCGCCCGTGTCCAGGAACGGCCCTTCCACCGTGATCTGACCGTCCTTGAGCGACATCGTCCAATTGCATTCCCAGGCCTTGCCCACGACGGTCCGCACGCAGTAACCCTGGTCGGTCCCGACCTGCGCCTTGTTCGCCTTGTCGAACACCGGATTCGCGAACGTGAGGACGTCGCCGGCCGAGTCGCCCTTGGCGCCCGTGTCGGTGACGGCGTCCGTATCGGCGTGTTCGACGACGCTGATGACTTCACCTGCAGAAGCGCTCGCGGCCGCGGCGAGCAGTGCGAAGGCGAAGATTCCGTACCGTATTTTCATGGCCGCATTCTCCCGTCGGCCCGCCAGGGCCGGCAATCATCCTAGTTGAGATCAGGGTCCTTGAAGTACTTGGTGCCCTGCACCGTCAGCTCGAGTACCAGGCCCGCGTCCGAGAGCTGGTACAGCCACGCCCCCGGCGAAGCCTCGACCGCACCGTCGTACAGGCCGCCGCCCGCGCCGGGGTTCACCGTGAGGTTCGCGCCGGCGCCGAGTTCCACCCCGGTGTTGACGAAGTTCGCGTACGCCTCCGGCGTCTGGAAAACCCAGACCAGGTGGTTCTTCGCGACGCCCATGCCGAGCCCCGCGGAGACCGAGACCATCATCATGAAGGTCTCCTGGCCGGACGCATTGTTCACCGCCACGCCCTTGCCGCCGCCCCCGCCCGCAAAGAAGATCTTGGTGCTCATGTCGCTGAACACCGCATAGCCGGCCGATTCCCTGATGGCGCGGGCCGCCGAAGGCTGCTGTGCGTAGAGGGCCTGCAGCGTCTGCTGCGCCATCCTGTCGATCTGTGACCGCTGCTGGTCCGGGCTGTCCGCGTATGCGCTGGCGCCGGTGAAGAGGGTCAACGTGATGAATGCAACTACGCCGGCGAACCCGCCGGCCGGTCTGGCTTTTCCGATGTGATGCATATGTGGTCTCCCGAATGGTGGGGAGATGGTACCAACTCCCCCCGGCGGCGGCACGGTTCGACCCGACGACGGCTTCCCGGCCCGCCGGAGGGCAACGCCCAGGACCGGCCGGCGGCGAAGAGCGCGGCCCGCGGCGGCGTCAAGCACCTCATCGCCGACCTGCGGCAATCCGCAGCCCGCTACCGGGTTCCCGTCGTTGACTCGCCGTGAGCCGCGCCTAGGATCGCGGCAGGCCGGCGAGCTGCACCGCCCGGTCGTCTACACCCGAATGCCGGAGCAAGCCATGCAGTCCGAACGCACTCGACGCCCCCTGCCACCCCCCCTGCCGGAATGGTTCCCGCGCGGCACCGCGCTGCTGCGCGACCCGACGCTGAACAAGGGCACGGCCTTCACCGAGGACGAGCGCGACGCCCTCGGGCTGCGCGGCCTGCTGCCACCCCACATCTGCACGCAGGAGGACCAGGTCGCCCGGGTGCTCGAGAACTTCCACCGGCTGCAGACGCCGCTCGCGAAGTACATCCTGATCGAGGCGCTGCAGGACCGGAACGAGGCGCTCTTCTTCCGGGTCATCGTCGAGAACCCGGACGAGATGATGCCGATCATCTACACGCCGACCGTCGGCCTCGCCTGCCAGCAGTTCGGCCACATCTACCGCCGGCCGCGCGGGCTGTTCATTTCCGCGGCGGACCGCGGACGCATCGCCCAGGTCATGCGCAACTGGCCGCACCGCGAGGCCGCGATGATCGTGGTCACCGACGGCGAGCGCATCCTCGGTCTCGGCGACCTGGGCGCGAACGGCATGGGCATCCCCATCGGCAAGCTCGCCCTCTACACCGCCTGCGCAGGCCTCCATCCGCGCCGCTGCCTGCCGGTGATGCTCGACGCCGGGACGAACAACGAAGCCCTGCTCCGCGATCCGCTCTACCTCGGCCTCAGGCAGAAACGCCTGACCGGCGAGGCGTTCGACGAACTCGTCGAGGAATTCGTCGCGGCGACCCAGGAAGTATTCCCCGGCATCGTGGTGCAGTTCGAGGACTTCGCCAACCACAATGCCTTCCGGCTGCTGAACAGGTACCGGGACAGGATCTGCAGTTTCAACGACGACATCCAGGGCACGGCGTCCGTAACCGTGGCCGGCGTGTTCTCGGCCTTGCGGGTGACCGGCAAGAGGATGTCGGAGCAGACCTTCCTCTGCCTGGGTGCGGGCGAGGCGGCCACCGGCATCTCGGACCTGCTCGTGTCTGCCATGATGGACGAGGGAATGGACGAGAGCGCGGCGCGCAGGCGCTGCTGGATGGTGGACTCAAAGGGACTCGTGGTCGCGACTCGACAGGGCCTGGCGACTCACAAGCTTCCTTACGCGCACGAGCACGCACCGCTCGGGGATTTCATCGGCGCCGTCAGGGCACTGCGCCCGACCGCCATCATCGGCGTGGGCGCCACGCCGGGCATGTTCACGCAGGAAGTGATCCAGGAGATGTCGAGACTGAATGAGCGGCCCATCGTGTTCGCGCTTTCGAACCCGACCTCGAAGTCAGAATGCACGGCGGAACAGGCCTACGCGTGGTCCGGCGGGCGGGCACTCTTCGCCTCGGGCAGCCCGTTCGACCCCGTCACGCTGGACGGCAGGCGCTTCGTGCCGCGCCAGGGCAACAACTCCTACATCTTCCCGGGCGTCGGCCTCGGCGTCGTCGCCGTGCGCGCCTCGCGCGTGACGGACGAGATGTTCATGGCCGCCGCGCGCACGCTGGCCCTGCACGTGAGCGAGGCGGACCTCGCGCAGGGCAGCCTCTACCCGCCGCTGAACCGCGTCCGTGACGTGTCCGCACACATCGCTGCGGCGGTCGCCGACGTTGCCTACCGCAGCGACCTCGCGGGAATGGAACGGCCGGCCGACCTGCTCGACTACATGCGATCGCAGATGTACGAACCGCGTTACGTGAGCTACGCGTAGGGCCTGCTGCCGGGGATGTGCCCCCCCTGCGCCGTGCGCCCAGGCACGCGACGCGCCAGGTTGCGCCGACAGATTGAAACGACTGCCGTTGGCCGACGGACGGCTACTCAGTCCGCAGCCACGGGGGAAGAACCCGGCGCCGCCGCGCGGCACCGCGCGATCTGCGCCAGCAACGCCGCGGGTGACACCGGCCGCCCGAGCAGGTCCTGCATCAGGGACCGGGTATCGCGCTCCGATCCGTAGCGCAGCAGGTGCTCGCTCGTCCAGGCATACCAGGCGGGGTTACCGGAATCGAACGGCCCCGCCGCCTCGGTCGTGCGCTGCCGCATCTCGGCCGTGAGCATCGCGCCGAGCCCGTAGTTCACCATGTAGCCCGGGTCGCTCGCGAGCTGCACGCGCATTGCCCACCAGGGAACCTCGGGATGCGGCACGACGTGCAGGTAGCGGCTGGTGATCTCCGTCCAGACGACGTTGGGATCCGCACCGGGATCCCGCAGCAATCGCAACTCGAACAGCGCCCAGGCCACGTCCAGCATCACGTCGCCGAAGAGCGCACGCAGCGACGCGGTCTCACCCGCCGCCGCACCGAGGTAGCGCCGCTGCCACGCGGGCTCGTAGACGCTCCACGACGGCACGTCGGCGAACGCTTCCGTGAACAGCGTGTCCGGCCAGTCCATGTAGGCCGGTCGGCTGTGGATCGCGCTCAGGTGCACCGCATGGCCGTTCTCGTGCACCAGCTCGTTCAGTGAGAAGAGCCCGCCCGCCGGATACGTCCCGACCACGCGCGCGACGGACGCCTGCCACTGGCCACCCGACATGCGGCCCCGCGTCACGAAGTCCGTGTACGCGAGCGGAGACTTTCCAGCCCTGGGCGCAAGGTCGAACATGACCCGGAGCTGCCTGAGGTCCGCGCCCAGATCCCGGTAGAAACGTTCATTTACCGGAAGGAGCGACTCCGGCGGAATCCGCGGAGCGAGTTCTCGATTGGCCGCGCTGTTCGCGTAGCGGTAATCCCAGGGCTCGACCATGCCCGGGTCGCTCGCCTGCCGCCACGCATCCAGGATCTCCACGAGCCATTGCTCGACGTCCGCCGCGCCCACGCCGAGCGCGCGGGCCGCGGCGTCGATCTCGGAACCATGCTTCGCCGCCTCCAGCGCAGCCATCGCGATCATGCGACGGTACGGGCTCGCCTTCCCGCCGTCGCCGTACAGCGATTGCCATAGCGGCAGGAAGGAATCGAACAGGGACTTGCGCCGCGCGGGCTCGTCAACCACGTGCAGCAGCTGCAATGCAGTGCCGCGGTCGATGGACCCACCCTCGAAGGCGAGCGAATTGCCGAACTTGAAGTAACAGGCCACGAGCGCGGCGCGCAGCCTCGCGTAGTCGAGCTTTCGATCCCCGGCATCGCCGCACGCGGACTCGAGCACGCCCGTGGTCTCGTCCTCCACGGCCAGGGCATCCAGCGAGGCATGCATTGCCCCGACCGCCCGGGCGTCGCCTGGCGACAGTGTCCGGCCCGAGAGGGCCGACAGGTCCGCATCGAGCAGGCGGCGCTTCGAGCCTGCGAACGCCGCCCACTCCCCGCGATCCCGGCCGAGATACCGGGCATCGAGGCCGGACTCGACGATGGCGAGCGCTCCATGCGCATCGAGGAACTCGAGAAACGCCTGCTCGGCCGCGGCGATCCGCGAATCGGCCGCTGCATGGTCGGTCGCAGTATCGCCCGCGGCGACGGCCGGCGGCACGGCCGCACTCACCACGGCGAACAGGATCGCTCCAAGCACGACGGCTCTCATGTCGTTCACGCGCCTCCGGGTCCGCCGGGTGATCAGTCGTTCGACTCCGCCACGGCGGCGCCGCGCCGTGCGCGCGCGATCTTGCGCCGGCCCGCGCCGAAGAACTCCAGGTAGCCCCGGGCCTCCGCGCTAGCGTAGTCGCCGCTCGCAAGCGCGGCAGCCGCAAGATCGCGCATGTTGCCGACCGGGACGTTGACGGCGCGAAACGCCTTCTTGAGCTCCTCGACCGTCGCGCGCGGCAGGCCGCGGCGGCGCAGGCCGACGACGTTGAGCCCGACGATTTCGTTGCGTTCCGTCGCCATCGAGAAAGGCGGAACGTCCAGAGAGATGCGTGCCGCCCCTCCCACGATCGCGCCCACGCCGATCCGCGAGAACTGGTGGATCCCGGCCCCGCCGCCGATGAACACGCCCTCACCCACGTGCACGTGGCCCGCGAGCAGCACGTCGTTGGCCATGATCACGCTGTCCGCGAGGCAACAGTCGTGCCCGACGTGGCTGCCGACCATCAGGTAGCAGTCGGCGCCGATTTCGGTCCAGCCGTCGGGCTTGGTTGCACGATGTATCGTCACGTGCTCGCGGATCACCGTGCGCGCGCCGATTCGGACCCCGGAGGTCGTGCCTGGATCGAAGTGCAGGTCCTGCGGATCGCCACCCACCGCCGCGAAGGGATGCACTACGACGCCGTCGCCGAGCACCGCGTGGCGCGTGACGATCGCGTATGCGTGGATCACGCAACCGTCGCCGAGCCGCGCTCCCTCCTCGACGATGGCCGTCGGATGCACGTTCACCGGCGTCACAGGTCCAGGTGCAGCGCACCCGGCTCGCGGCTGAACTCGGCCCCGGCTTCGCGCGCCGCATCCGCGAGCGCGCGCTCGAAGATCACGCGCGCGTCGGGTCCGTGCTCGATGCGGCGCATGATCGCGTGACCGGCACGCTCGCCGAGCGTGACCGACAGCTTGAGCCCGCGGCGCTTCGCCACGAGCTTGCGGCCATCGGGCAGCGTCTGCTTCATGAGCTTGAGCACCTGATCGGCATAGTTCGCCCCGACGCCGGACCCGTCGGGCTTCGCCGCGGGCAGGTAGGTGTCGAGGAGCGCCTCGTCCGCAGGAATCGTCACTCTCATGCGCGCCCGCCCCCCGCCTTGCCGTCGAGAATTTCCCGGAATCTCCGGATGTGGGCGGGGGTGCTTCCGCAGCAGCCGCCCACGATGCGCGGTCCCGCGGCGAGCAGTCCCATGAGGCCCTCGCCCATCTCTTCCGGCGTCTGCTTGTAGAGCACCTTCATGTCCTCGAGCACCGGCGCGCCGGCGTTCGGCTGCGCCATCACCGGCAGCCCGCAGGTGGCGCGATAACGCCGTGTGATGTCGGCCGCGAAGCGCATGTCCACGCCCGTGCCGCAGTTCAATCCCGCGATGTCGCAGCCATGCCTCGCCATGAACTCCGCGGCCTGCTCCGGCCCGATGCCCATCATGGTGCGAACGTCGTCCTCGTCGAGCATGCGATCGAACGCGAAGGACGCGATCACGACCTGCGCGCCGGCCTCGCGCGCCGCGGCGATCGCGATCTCGACTTCCTCGAAGGCCGTCTGGGTCTCGATGATGATTCCGTCCGCGCCGCCCTCCACGAGCGCACGCGCCTGCTCGCGGAACGCCCGTTCGACGGCGACCCGCGCTATCTCGCCGTAGGGTTCCATGAGGCCGCCGAACGGCCCGATGTCCCCGAGCACGTAGCCACGCCCGCCCAGCGCCTCTCGCGCGATCGCCACCGACGCGCGGTTGATGTCGGCGGTGCGCGCGCCCTCGCCGTGCCGATCCAGCATGATCCTGCAGGCCCCGAAGGTGTTGGTGAGGATCACGTCGGAACCCGCCGCCGCGTAGCGGCGCTGGATTCCGAGCACCCGGTCCGGATGGTCGAGATTCCAGGCCTCGCCGCAATGCCCCGATTCGAGGCCTGCATCCTGGAGTTGCGTGCCCATGGCGCCGTCGCCGAGCAGAACGCGCGTCTTGAGCGCTTCGAGCAATGAGGGTTGCGTCATTCAATCACCCTGGGCACGGGAGTCTCTCGCGCGCAGCGGGCCCTGCGGTATCGGCAGTGAGCGAGGTCGCAGCTGCGGCACGAGGACTCGGGTGTCGCGACGATAGCACGGCGCGTTACACCGAGCGCGGCGAGCAACGAGTGCTGCGGGCGGAGCGCCCCGGTCTCGAGCAGCGTCAGGGGGCCGATGGTCATGACGCCATCCGGATCGTGGCCGGCTGGGTCCGCATCGCGGCCCGCCGGAGGAGACACCCCGATCAGCAGCGCCATCAGCGATTGTTGGGCCGAAATCTCCCACCGACCGCAGCCCGGTGAAATGTGAGGCAGCAGCCCCTCGCCCGCCGCCGTGGCATCACCGCACAACGCTGCCGAAGCCTGCCAGACCAGCTGCTCTGCGACCGCGGCCGCGAACCTGTCGAGAAAGTAGGACTCGTCCGGGCGGTCGGCGGCCCAGAGGCGCGCCGCCTCCTCGGCCACCTCGCAGCCGGCGCTCACGGCGAGGGCGACGAGCGCGTGAGCCTCGCCGTCCCGCAGCCTCTCGGCGAGCGCAGCACCCGTGATCACCTCGCCGGTCCCGAGGGTCACCGAGGCGACCCCGATGTCCCGCAACTCGATGCGACGTGTGGCGACAAACGGCCGCCCATGCGCGACGTACCAGTGGCGCGCAAGACCCGCGCGCGCGGCCACCTCTTCGGACACCTCGCGGCCGCGCGGAATCCCGATCAGGCGCTTGAATTCCGCATCGGACACGCCCGCGGCCGCATCCCCGGCCGAGATGTGCAGGATCGTCGCGGCGCTCACGTGGCGGCTCCGAAGGTTTCGAACTGGCAGCCCTGCACGAAGAACTCGAAGAACTGCGGGTGCGCCTCCAGCCGGACCAGTTCGACGCGTCGCACGATCGCCTCTAGGTCCTCGCGCCGGCGCCGCGACAGCAGCGCGATGGAGGCGCCCGCGAGCGCGGCGTTGCCGACCTTGACGATCCGGTCGCGCGGCAGGTCCGGTATGAGCCCGATGCGGCAGGCCGCGTCCACGTCCAGGTGACGCGCGAAACCGCCGGCGAGGTAGAGCCGGTCGACGCGATCGAGGTCCACGCCGTATTCGTCGGCAAGCACGCGCAGGCCCGCCGCGTTGGCGCCCTTCGCCTGCGCGAGCTCGTTGACGTCAGCCTCGCTCACCGACACGCGGCCGGCGGCATCGAGCGGAATAGGTGCCTCGGACTCGATGAACCGCCCCTGCCCGTTCATGCGGCCGGCGCGGCGGAGTTCCGACATCAGGTCCACGAGGCCCGATCCGCAGATGCCGGCGGGCGCGGCGTTTCCCACGGTTTCGATGCGCATCGATCCATCGTCGTCGAGCGACACGCGTTCGACGGCACCATCGAGCGCCGGCATCCCGCAGCCCACGCCTCCGCCCTCGAAGGCTGGTCCGGCCGGGCACGACGCCGCGAGCATGCGGCCGGCATTGCCGAAGAAGGCCTCGGTGTTGGTGCCGATGTCGAGGAGCGCGCAGATCTCGCGGCCCTCGGCCATCCCGGTCGCGAGCAGGCAGGCGGCCGCGTCGGCACCCACGTGGCTCCCGACCAGCGGCAGGCCGTAGAGGCGCGCGGAAGGATGCACCGGCAGTCGCAGTTTCTTCGCGGTGGCGTGCAGGCTGGTCGTGGTCGCGCGGCCCTCACCCAGGGCCGCCTCGGTGACGGAGCGGTACGGCAATACTCCCAGTCCCTGCACGTCGAGCCCGAACAGCAGGTCGCGCATGGTGGGGTTGCCTGCGACCACGAGCTCGTAGATCGTCGCCGGATCCACGGGCAGCGACTCGATGCTGTGAGTCAGGTAGCCGAGCAGCGTGCGCTGCAGCAGTCGGCCGCGGTGCGCGCCGTCGTAGTGGATGCGGGACATCACGTTCGAGCCGCCGAAGCGCTGCGGATTCTCGAACGATCGCGTCGCCACCAGTCGCCCGGTTTCGAGGTCGTGCAGGCGCAGCGCGACCGTCGTGGTGCCGAGATCGAGCGCGAGGCCGTGGATCGGCCCGTCCGATTCGGCGATGGGTTCCCCGTCGAGCAGGATGTGCCGCCCGTCCCGGGTGACGGCTGGCTCCACCGCGACGCGCTCGTCTTGCTCCGCGGCGGAATCCGTCTCGATGCGCATGGACCCGCGGCGCAGCGTATGCGCCCTGACCTCGCCGGGGACTGCGACGCGCGTGCGGCAGGCCAGGCGGAACCTGCCCTCGAGGTGACTCTCCTGCGCCGCAGGCTCGCTCAGGAATTCCGCGCCCGCTTCGATTTCGACCAGGCACTCGCGACACTTGCCCTGCTTGTGGCACGAGGTCGGGACTGCGATCTGCCGCGATTCCGCCCAGTCGAACAGGCTCTGGCCGAGCGGGGCCGGCCCGGTGACGCCGTCGATCGTGACTGTCGCGTCCCCGGCCGCCGTCGTTACGGCCGGCGGGGTCACGGCGCGGCGACCGCCCGCTCGGAGATGAGTCGCTTGAAGAGTTCCACGGCACTCGCCGCATCGGCCGCGTAACCGTCGGCGCCGATCTGCTTCGCGTAATCCGCGCTGGTCGGTGCGCCGCCGATGCAGAGCTTCACGTCGCGCATTCCCGCTTCCTCGAACTTCTGCACCACGGTGCGCATGTAGATCATGGTCGTGGTGAGGAGCGCGCTCATGCCGACGATGCGTGCCCGGTGCTCCCTGGCGGCGGCGATGAACCGCTCGGCAGACGTGTCGGTCCCGAGGTCCACGATGGTGAAGCCGGCGCCCTCTGCCATCATGCCCACGAGGTTCTTGCCGATGTCGTGCAGGTCGCCCTTCACCGTTCCGAGCACGATGGTGGCGGACAGCGCGGAGGATTCGCTGCGGTTCGACACCAGGTGCGGCTTCAGCACGGCGAGGCCGGCCTTCATTGCGCGCGCGGCGAGCAGGACCTCGGGCACGAACACGCGGTTGTGCTTGAAGTCCTCGCCCACGACGCGCATGCCGGCGATGAGCCCTTCCTCGAGCACTTCCATCGCGGGACGTCCTTCGGCCAGCGCGTCCTCGGTCATCTTCTTCACGGGATCCTGCTGCCCCTCGAAGAGCAGCTGGTTCATGAGGGCGTAGTCAGCCATGCGCACTCTCCGTGAAGGCAGGCAGGACGACGCCGGGGTCGCTGCTCGTGCTGCGTATGAGGTGCTGGATCTCGTCGTGCACCCGCTGCTCGAGCGGCTCGACCTCGTAGTTCGCCAGCGTCTCGTCGATGACCTCGTTGGCCCGGGCGCGCCAGTCGCGGGAGCCCTGCTCCGCCCACTGGTCCCAGTTCGTGCGGTCCAGTGTCGGGCCCGGCAGGTACAGCTCATCGGGCCAGTGCTCGAGCGTGTGCTCCGACGTGAGCAGGTGATGGTCGCGCACCAGCTCAGCGATCAAGTCGCCGGCGGGCAGGTCGCCGCGCACCTCCACGGGCCGCACGAAACGCCGGGCGTGGGCGACGATCTCGTCGTCGAACACGAGCTTCTCGAAGCTGAAGCAGTTCACGAAGTCGAGCATGCCGGGGCCGGAGACCGAGTTGATGCCGGCGCTCGCCGCGAGGAAGGCACCGACGCCCGTCTCCATGCCGGCCTGCGGATCGTTGAACTTGGAGTCGGAGAGCGCCATGTAGGCCTGGCACGGCAGCCCGAGCCGCTTCGCGACCTGCGCGTAGCCGCAGTAGAGCTGCAGCGCCTCGACCGCCGTCATGGGGTTGCTCATGAGCTGCATGTGGAAGGACGCGGGCGCGCCGCCGAAGACCACCGGGGTACCGGGCCGCACGGCCTGCGCGATGGCGAGGCCGGAGAGCACCTCGGCCGTGTGCAGCACCAATGCGCCGACCGTCGTGACCGGCGAGATCATGCCGAGCAGCAGCACGGGCACGATCTCGATCGGAATGCCCCACTCGGCGCAGTCCATGATGTTCGCGACCGGATCCTCGCCCCAGCGCAGCGGCGTGTTCGGGCAGCAGGTGAAGATCGACATCGGCCGCCGCACGAGGTCCTCGCGACCGTCGCGGAACATGGCCATCACCTGGCCCATGCGCGGCACGCCCCAGGCGGTGAATGCGCCGGAGACGACCGGACGCTTCGAGTGCGCGAGCACCAGGTAGAGCCGCCAGACGTCGGCCACGTCCTGCGGGATGTCCGTCGGTATGAATGCCGTGGACAGGTAGGAGATGTTCTTCAGGCCGTCGGCGAGGCGGACGTACTCGACGAAATCCGCCGTGCTCGGCGCGCGTGCCTTCTGCGTCCTGCGATCCAGCACGCGCAGCGCGGAGCTGGCCGGCACGAAGTGGACGTTGTCGCCCTCGAGCACCGCAGCCACCGTTCCGTCCCGGTCGTGCAGCGTCACCGAGGACGGCGCGGTCGCGAGCGCGCGCTCGATCGATGCGCGCGGGAAGTGCACGCGGCCGGTCGCGGCGTCCGCCGCCAGTCCCACGCCGGCCAGGCGCTGCAAGGCACGCTCGTCCTCGATGAGCACGCCGATGTTCTCGAGGACGCCCAGGGCCTCGTCGATGATCCGGTCGACGAGGGCGGGCTCCAGCACCGAGAGCGTCGGTCTCATTCGAATGCGTCTCCGTCAGACGAGCTTCTGATCCACGAGGCTCCGCGCCATCGCGACCGCCGCTTCGCGCGCCGGAATGAACTGCATGCCCAGCGTCCGTCGCGTGAGCGAGTTGTCGATGCGGGCTTCCCTGCCGAGTTCGGCCACGGCCAACCGCGCCGAGGCGTCGAAGACGGCGACCAGCCTGATCAGCCAGTCCGGAAGTTCGAAGCGCGGGGCCTTGCGGCCCGCTGCGCCGAGACTCTCGCGGATTGCGCGCGCCAACTCGATCATCCACAGGCTTTCGGCCTGCGCGATGTAGCGACCGCCCGTCGGGACGTCGGCCTCGAGCGCAAGGCGGTGCGCACGCGCCACGTCGCGCACGTCCACGCAGGGCATCGACACGCGCGGTGCACCGGGGTACTTGCCCTTGAGGAACATCTGGATGACCGTCGCCGACGTGCCGAGGTCGCGCCCGAGCATCGGGCCCAGCACGAAACCAGGGTTCACCGAGGAGTAGTGGAGGCCCGCCCCCTCCTTCACGACGAAATCCCGTGCCGCGCGCTCGGCCAGCGTTTTCGACTTCGCGTAGGCGGTCACACCGGGTGATTCGAGACGCGACCAGTCTGCCTCTGTATAAGGTGCCGTGCGCTCGCGCGGGTGGCCGTACATCACCGCCACCAGGGACGAAGTCTGGACGAAACGGTCGACGCCACCTGCGGCCGCGGCGCGAAGCACCCGGAGCGTCCCCTGCACTGCCGGGCGGATCAGGTCCTGCTCATCCTTCGGCTGCACCGCGGGAAACGGCGAGGCCACGTGCAGAACGTGCCCGCATCCGCGGACGGCCGTATCCCAGCCTGCGTCTGCCTCGAGGTCCGCCTGCGCAAAATCGAGGCGAGCGACCGGGGCATGCCGCGCAAGCGAGTCGCGCACGGCATCCGACCGCTTGAGCGATCGCACCGTGCCGCGCACGCCGTAGCCCGCGTTCAGCAGTTCCGCGGCGCAGTGCCCCGCGATGAAACCCGAGATGCCGGTCACGAGAACCGTAGGCTTGTCCATTCCATCCCCCTTGCGGCGCAATGCCGCGCGCCTAGGATAGCAAGTCGGAAGGCCGCCCGAGCCTCGTCGCTCGGCCGGTGCTCGTTGCGCCGCTCGCCTCAGGAGTAGAGGCGCTCGATCTCGGCCGCGTACTTTGCGGCGATGGGACGGCGCTTTAGTTTCGAGGTCGGCGTGAGCTCGTCGCCGCCGGGCTGCCACTCGACCGGCAGCACTGCGAACCGCCTGACCTGCTCCACCCTCGACAGCGCGGCGTTTGCCTGCTCGACCGCCGCCGCGAGCACGGCGTGCAGGTCTGCGTCGGCCGCAAGGTCCGCGACCACGGCGGAGCGGCCGCGCCCGGCGGCCCAGCGTCCCGCGGCGTCCGGGTCCAGCACCAGCAGTGCGACGTTGTACGGCCGCCGGTCGCCGATGCACACGGCCTGCCCGATGAGCGGGCTCGTCGCGCGCAGCCGGTTCTCGATGTTCGCCGGCGACATGTTCTTGCCGGCCGAGTTGATGATGAGTTCCTTCTTGCGGTCCACGATGGTCACGTAGCCATCGGCGTCGACCGTCGCGACATCGCCGGTGTGCAGCCAGCCGTCCGGGCCCAGCACCTCGGCGGTGCGCTCGGGGTCGTCGCGATAGCCTTTCATCACCAGTGGCCCGCGCACCGCGACTTCGCCGTCCTCGAGAACCTTGATCTCGACGCCGGGCAGCGCCCGGCCCACGGTCCCGGGACGCGGCGCATCGACGGGATTGACCGTGACGAGGCACGAGGTCTCGGACATGCCCCAGCCCTCGCGCACGCGCAGGCCAAGGTCCTCGAAAAAGCGCAGCACGTCGGCCGCGATCGGCGCGGCGCTGCTCACCGACCAGGCCGTGCGATCCAGGCCGAGCCTCGCGCGTACTGCGGCCTTCGCCGGCTCGGGCAGGCCTGCCGGGTCGCGCACGCCCGCGGCCTCGACGGCGGCCTTGAGCTTCTCCCAGACGCGCGGCACGCCGCCGAACACCTCGGGCCGGACCTGCACCAGCGCCTCGCCGATGCGCCGGTAGTCCTCGATGGAAACGATCGTCCTGCCGAGGCACATCGAGGCCAGGTAGTGGTTGAGCACGCGGTCGCCGACGTGGGCGAGCGGCAGGTAGGAAATGGAACTCCCGCCGGTCGGGTGAGGCATGACGCTCACGAGCCCGCGCGCCTCGGCGAGCACGCTCGCGTGCGTGAGCTGCACCGCCTTGGGCGGGCCCGTGGTCCCCGAGGTGTAGATGAGCGTCAACACGTCGCCGGGCTCGACCTCGCGCCACGCGTCCTCGAACCGGAAGCCCGGCGAGTGGCGCGAGCCGAGCTCGGCCAGCGTCATCGCGCCCTCGGCCGTGCCGTCCACCAGCACGACGTGCTCGAGATCCGGCGCGTGCGCCGCCAGCGCGCGCGGCAGCAGCATCAACTCGGTCACCAGCACGCGGTTGCGCGCATTGCCCATGATCTGCGCGATCTGCTCCGGGCTCGAGGTGTTGTAGACCGAGAATGCGACGGCGCCCAGGTGCATCGCGGCCGCGTCGACGACCGCGAACTCCGGCCGGTTGCGCAGCATGATGCCGACGGTGTCGCCGCGGCGCACGCCGAGCGAGTGCAGTCCCGTGGCGACGGCGCGGATGCGCTCGGCATACTGCGCGTACGTGTACTCCACCGCTCCGTCGAGGGTGCGCTGCGCCGGCTGCCCCGGCCGTTCCGAGATCGTGCGCGCGAGGGCACCGCAGAGCGTAGCCTCGTCGAGCGCCGCGATCGGGCACCCGGTGGCGTCGGCAACGGGCCCGTTCATCGCGGCGCTCTCCGCGGTGCCAGCGGGCGGCTTGCATCCGGCGCGATCGGCGCGCCGCCGTCACGCTCGCGCACCGCCTGCTTGAATCCCGCCTCCTCCGCCCGCCGCTTGAACCACAGGCCCTCGGGACTGTGCCGCGTGATGCCGTCGAAGAGCGTGGCGAAGCGCTGCGTGTTGGCGAGCCCCATCGCGTCGAGCGCCTGGTTCACCATCAGCTTCTGCATCATGAGCTGGTTCTTCGGCACCGACCCGATGCGCGCGGCGAGTTCCGCGACGCGGCCGTCGAGCCGGTCGCGCGGCACC
Organism: uncultured Gammaproteobacteria bacterium; assembly: GCA_963706755.1. Classification (GTDB taxonomy): domain Bacteria; phylum Pseudomonadota; class Gammaproteobacteria; order Steroidobacterales; family Steroidobacteraceae; genus RPQJ01. Next base: position 370,137 of record CAVPNH010000008.1, on the reverse strand, counting down.
GCCTCGAGCACCAGGCCGATGCGGGCCGCCTCCCGTCCATCGATGAGATCGCCGGTGAGCAGCATGCGCTTGGCTCGTTCCGCGCCGAGGCGGTAGATCCACATCGCCGTCGTCGGGCATCCCCACACGCGCGCCGGCGGGTAGCCGATCACCGCGTCCTCGGCCATCACGACCAGGTCGCAGCAGAGCGCGATGTCGCTGCCGCCCGCGACCGCGGGCCCGTGCACGCGCGCGATGGTCGGTTTGTAGCTGCGCCAGAGCGACATGAACTGCCGGGTGAAGTCGTACATGGCGAAGAAATCGGCCATCGGGTCCCAGGGCGCGGCCGCGCCGCCGGAACCGAGCTGCGAGCCCGGCTGCTCTCCGGCCGCTTCCGCGAACTCGACGAGGTCGTAGCCGCTGCAGAAGCCCTCGCCCGCGCCCGTGAGCACGATCACGTGCACCGCATCGTCGCGGTTCGCCCCATCGACGGCCGCCTCGAGTTCGCCCGGCATGTCTAGGTTGATGGCGTTCATGCGCGCCGGACGGTCGAGCGTGATGGTCGCGACGCGCCCCTCTACCGAGTACTTGAGCGTGCTGAAATCCATGACTCCCCCAGGCGGCCACGACCGGTTCCCGGGCCTTATACCAGACTCTCCACCCGGACGACCCGCGCGACGCCTCGATACGACTCCGGCCCGCAATGGGGTAATGTCCGAACCGACGTGCACGCTCGATACCGCTACCCGCTCGCCCTCCTGGTCGCCTTCGCGGTGATCTGGGTCGCGCTTGCCATCGCGCCCTGGTACCGCGAGGACTGGCTGCTCGAGAACGTCATCGTGCTCGTGGCCGTGCCGCTCTTCGTCGTGACCTGCCGGAAGCTGCGCTTTTCGAACCTCGCCTACAGCTGCCTCTTCGCGTTCCTGGTGCTGCACGAGGTCGGCGCGCACTACACCTACAGCGAGGTGCCGTGGCGCGAGTGGCTTTCGGCCGTCACGGGCGCTGACGCAACACCGGCTGGCCGCAACCACTACGACCGCTTCGTGCACTTCTGCTATGGCCTGCTGGTGCTTCCCATCGCCTGGGAACTGTTCGCGGCACGCGCTGCGCCGCGGGGACTGTGGCGGTGGCTGATGCCGCCGCTGTTCGTGATGTCGCACTCCGTGATCTACGAGCTCATCGAGTGGCTGGCGGCGGCGCTGTTCGGCGGCGACCTCGGGATGGCCTATCTCGGCACCCAGGGCGACGCCTGGGACGCGCAGAAGGACATGGCGCTGGCCGCGGCCGGAGCCGTCGTGGCCACGATATTGACGGCGGCCACGTCGGCGCGGACCGGGCCGACCTGAGCCGGCGGGCTCGATTAGGCGACGCAGTTCGCACTTCCCGTGCTGCCGAGGCGCACGGCCTCCCGGATTGTGTGAACAGGTTCACCTCCAGGCGAGGCACGGGGCGCTAGTTTGCACGGCATAACTGACTCAGGTCCCGGAGTGGTACGTCACGTGAGCCTGTATGCCGAAACGGCACTGCCGTTCTGTGCCGGATTCGCGGCTCGCGGCACGCGCGGCCATTCCGTCACCCCGGCGGGCATTCTGGCCGCCACGGCGACACAGGCCCGGCGGGGCAGCCCATGACTCCCGATGTGACCGCGCCAGTTCGCGTGCTCGTAGTAGACGACGAGCCGGCAGTGCTCGACGCCTACCGGCGGGTCCTCGACCCGACCAGCACCGATGCCGGCACCGCGTTCCTCGGTGAACTGCGCAACCGGCTCCTCATGCCGGGCGGCAACCCGGCGCTGCTCGCCAAGCCTTCGCCGCGACCGCGCGCCTTCGACGCCACGTACTGCGACAACGCGGTCGGAGCCGTCGCTGCCGTGCGCTCCGCCAATGCGGCCAATGAGCCGTTCGCCATCGTATTCCTCGACTCGAACATGTCCCCGGGCCGCGACGGCCTTTGGGCCGCCCAGAGGATCCGAGAGATCGACCAGCAGGTCGAGATCGTGATCTGCGCAGCCGACTCCGACGTCAACCCGCTCCGGTTCAGCCGCAGCGTCGCCCCGGCGGAAAAGCTCTTCTACCTGCAGAAGCCGCTGCATCCTCACGAGGTCCGGCAGATGGCCGTGGCCCTCGGCGAAAGGCAGGTCAGTTTCAATCGACGCATGACCGAGCTCGCAGACTTCGACAGCCTGACGGGGCTGCCCAGCCGCACGAAATTCGTCGCCCGGCTGAGGGAAGCAGTCGACAACGCCGGGCGGCTCGGGCACTCGATGGCCCTGCTGTACCTCGACCTCGACAGTTTCCGGTGCATCAACGACGAGTTCGGCCAGATCGCCGGCGACGAGATGCTGAAGCGCGTTGCAGCGCGCCTGCGCGAGATCCTGCGTCGCAACGACGACGCCCGCCACGTCGACACGGCCGGCTCGGGTTTCGACGTGGCTCGCCTCGGGGGCGACCAGTTCATCGTTCTCATGCACTCGTTCGAGAACCCGACGGATGTCGAGTCCATCGCGCAGCAAATGGCGAGCCCGTTGCTGACCGCGGAGCATGCAGGATCCACGTCGGTCATGCTCACGGCCAGTATCGGTGTCTCGCTCTACCCGACCGACAGCCTGGACGGCGATGCCCTGCTCCGCCAGGCAGGTATCGCCATGTACACGGCGAAGCGGCAGGGTCGGGGCCAGATCGCGTTCTTCAGCGCGACGATGAAGGAAGGCTCCCAGGCACGATTCCGTATGGAGCAACGCCTCCAGCGAGCGCTGAAGCGGGACGAGTTCTCGCTCTACTACCAGCCCCAGTTCGACCTTGGCACCGGCTGCATCTCGGGCGTCGAAGCGCTGCTGCGCTGGACGGATGCCGAACTCGGCAGCGTCTCGCCCGAGGAGTTCATACCGCTTGCGGAGGAGATGGGCCTGATCATGCCAATCGGCGAGTGGGCACTACGGACCGCCTGCCGCCAGTTCCGCGAATGGCTGGACAAGGACCTGCAGGCCGGTCGCGTGGCCGTCAACGTCTCCCCGGCCCAGTTCGCGCAGCCGGGCTTCCCGGCGATGGTCGCCTCGGTTCTGAACGAGACCGGGATCGACCCGTCCATGCTGGAACTCGAGATCACCGAGTCGCTCGCGATGCGCGACGACGAACGGATCCGGGAAATACTCGCGGAACTCCGCCAGATCGGCGTCTCGATCGCGATCGACGACTTCGGCGTGGGCCACTCCAACCTCGGGCGCCTGAGTTCCATTGCCGTCAACCGCCTCAAGATCGACCGCACACTCGTGCAAAGCATCGACTCGGTCGGCCGGCGCGCGACCATCGTCGGTGCCATCGTCTCCATGGCGAGGGCGCTCAGCCTGCAAGTCGTGGCCGAGGGCGTCGAGGACTTCGCGCAACTCCTCAACCTGCAGGAGCGGCAGTGCAACGAGGTGCAGGGTTTCCTCCTGAGCAGGCCGCTGTCCGCCGACGAGACGACGCAGCTGCTCGAGCGCCTCGAGACCAGCACCGACACCAGCCGCACCATGCGGCTGCGCACCCTCGCTGGATAGACGCGCCCGCGACCGCGGGGCCTGCGCCCCGGTACACTCGACGGCGACGATTCGTACGCCGCCACGACCTGCGAGTGCCCATGACCAAGGCCCCGCGAGCCCTCACGCGACAGGCGCTGCATCACGCCGCTGGCGAGCTCGCCTCGCGTGACGCGGTCCTTGCCGGAATCCGGGAGCGGCTGGGCGCACCACCCATGTGGGGCCGCCGCCCGGGTTTCGCGACACTGGTGCGGATCATCCTCGAGCAGCAGGTGTCGCTCGCCGCGGCGCGGACCCTGTACCGGCGGCTCGACACGCACCTGGGCGGCCTGACGCCGGAGCGCGTCGCGGCGTCGTCGACGTCGGGCCTCCGCGAGTTCGGCCTCACGCGGCAGAAGGCCGCGTACTGCCACGGCCTCGCGCTCCGCGTGCAGGATGGTCGCCTCGACCTCGCCGCGGCGGCGCGCGGTCCTGACGAGGCCGGACGTAGCGCGCTCCTCGCCGTGCCGGGCCTGGGCCCGTGGAGCGTGGACATCTACTACCTGATGGCCCTGAGAAGGCCGGACGTCTGGCCTACGGGCGACCTGGCGCTGGCGGTCGCGATTCGACAACTGAAACGGATGCGGCGCCTGCCCACGGCGGACGAACAGTGCAGGCTGGCACGCCGTTGGGTGCCGTGGAGATCCGTCGCCGCCCGCATGCTGTGGGCGCACTACCTCGAGGCGCGAGGCCAGTATTCTGCCGATCCCGGGCCATGAACCATGCCGGACGGAGCTGGTCAAACCTTGAACCGGACGGGGACGGACCCAATGCTGGGACCGTCAAACGGGGCGGATTTCGTGAGAAACTTCGCCCGCCCGGGCCTGGACCCAATCGCAGCGGAGACTATCGATGAAGCGCATATTCCTGTTCCTCGCCACGAACATCGCCGTGCTGGTGGTCGTGTCCATCGTGCTCAGGGTCACGGGCATCGACCAGGCGATGGCCAGCCAGGGCGGCATGGGACCACTGCTCGCGTTTTCTGCCGTGGTCGGCTTCACCGGCGCGTTCATCTCGCTGCTCATGTCGAAGTTCATCGCGAAGAGGTCCACCGGGGCCCAGGTCATCACGGGCTCGGAGGGCGAGACGCAGGCCTGGCTGGTGGAGACGGTACGCCGGCTCGCGGACAAGGCCGGCATTGGCATGCCTGAGGTGGCGATGTACGAGGGCCCGCCGAATGCCTTCGCCACAGGTGCGTTCCGGAATTCGGCGCTGGTCGCGGTTTCGACCGGCCTGCTCCAGTCCATGAACCGCCAGGAGGTCGAGGCCGTGCTCGGCCACGAGATCGGCCACGTCGCGAACGGCGACATGGTCACGCTCACGCTCATCCAGGGAGTCCTGAACACGTTCGTGGTCTTCCTGTCTCGAATCGTCGGTACGTTCGTGGACAAGGCGATCTTCAAGACTGAGCGCGGCACCGGGCCGGGCTATTTCATCACGGTCATCGTCTGCCAGATCCTGCTCGGCATCCTCGCGTCCATGATCGTGGCGTGGTTCTCGCGCCGCCGCGAGTTCCGCGCGGACGCAGCCTCCGCCGGCCTGCTCGGATCGCCGTCGCCGATGGTGAGCGCGTTGAAGCGCCTCGGCGGGATCGAGCCCACGGCGCTGCCGCAGTCCATCAAGGCGCTCGGCATCAACGACAAGCCGGGGTTCATGTCGCTGTTCTCGACGCACCCGCCGATCGAGCAGCGCATCGCGGCCCTGCAGCAGCCCGCGCACTAGGAATCATCGGCCGGCAGGCCTGGCCTGGATGCGCGCTGCGACGGTCGCGCCTGTAGCGCCAGCTGCGCTCGCGGCACTGGCAGCGCTGGCGTCGCCGTGCGCCGAGGCGGCCGAGCCGCTCGAGGTCATCCAGGTCACCGCCACGAGGCGCCCGGAGTCGACCTTCGACGTGCCGGTCGCAACGAACGTCGTGCGATTCGAGGAAATTCGCGCCTCGACACCGCAGACCGTGATGGACCTGCTGCGCGGCCACACCGGAACCTACGTCCAGCAGACCACCCCCGGCCAGGGCGTGGTCATCGTGCGCGGGCTCAAAGGCTCCGAGGTGCTGCAGCTGGTCGACGGCTTCCGGCTGAACAACGCGATTTTCCGCAATGCTCCAAACCAGTATGTCGCGCTGGTGGACAGCCAGATGCTCGGGCAGCTCGAGGTCGTGCGCGGCCCAATGTCGGCGCTGCACGGCAGCGACGCAATGGGCGGCGTGGTACAGATGTTGTCGGAGGAGCCCGTATTCACCGCCGACACCTGGTCCGGCGGTGGTGCACTGCGGACCATGTACGGAAGCGCCGACGACTCGACGCTCTCACGCGCCGAGACCGCGATCGGACGCTCCGGCCTGGCGATCAGCGGCGGCGCGACATACCAGAGCGTCGGCGACCGCCGGGTCGGAGGTGGCGAGACCCTGCCGTACACGAGCTACAGCTCGCGCGCCGCGGACCTGAAGCTCCGCACCGTCATTGTGCCCGGCCACGAGATCATGGCCTCGGTGCAGTACTCGGAGCAGCCAAAGACACCCCGGTACGACGAGCTCACTCCGGGCTTCGGACAAGCCCAGCCGAACTCGGCCGTGTTCTACTTCGAACCGCAGCGCCGCGATTTCGCGCAGCTCCGCTGGCGCGGCACGAACACAACCGCGCTGTGGGACAACGCCGAGGCGCACGTCGGCCGGCAGGTAATCGTGGACGACCGCCGCACGCGTGACTATGGCTCGAACAACCGGGACAGGGAAAAGAACAGCGACACGAGCTGGGGAGTCACCTTCCAGGCGGGCAAGTCGCTGCCAAGCGGACACTACCTGACCTACGGCGCGGAGTACTACGACGACACGGTGGATTCCTCGCGGGTCCGTACGAACATCGTCACCGGGGTCGTGACTGACCGTCCTCCGCGTTTTCCCGACGGCTCGACAATGAAGCAGTTCGGCGTGTTCGCGGTGGACGACTGGAACCTGGGCGAGCGCATGGACCTCGTTGCCGGCCTGCGCTGGAGCAGCGTCGAGACCCGGCTGCCGCCGAGCGGGGTCACCGTCGGCACGACGGTCGACGCAAACGACCTGAGCGGCAATCTCAGCGTCGCGTATGCCGTCCGCGACGACGTGCGCCTGGTCGCAAACCTCGGCCGCGGCTTTCGTGCGCCAAACGTGTTCGACCTGGGCACGTTCGGCGACCGTCCGGGCAATCGATTCAACATCCCAAACCCGGACCTGACCTCCGAGACCGTGACTACGCTCGACGCCGGCGTGAAGGTGGACGGCGAGCGGCTGCAGGGCGAACTGGTCGGGTACGTATCCCGATACTCCGACAAGATCACGAGCGTGCTGACGGGCGAAGTCACCGAATCGGGCCGACTCGTCGTGCAGAACCGCAACGTTTCGAAGCTCGACCTCGCAGGCATCGAAGCCGGCCTTCGCGGGCAGCTGCGCGACGACCTCGAGTGGTACGCAACGGCCACGTGGACCCAGGGTGACGAGACCGTGGCCGGCACGGAGACGCCGGCAGACCGGATCCCGCCGGTGTTTGGAATGGCGGGCCTGGCCTGGGCGGCGCGTGCGGACCTGTCGCTCGAAGCCTACCTGGTGTATGCGGGACCGCAGGACAGGTACAGCCCGCGCGACGAGGTGGATCCACGCATCGAGCCCGGCGGCACGCCCGGGTGGGTCACATGGAACGTGCGCGGCGCATGGCAGGCAACGGAAGCCTTCAGCCTGTCGCTGCGGCTCGCCAATCTCGGCGACCTGCGTTACCGGGAGTTCGGCTCGGGCCTCGACGCACCAGGCTTCGACTGCCTGGTGACGCTCGACTACGGATTCTGATTCCAGACGCGCATGGTGAGTACCAATGCAAGGACGACAAGCCAGATGACCAGGAAACTGATGCCCGCAGGTCGCAAGACGCAGAAACCGGCAGCGCTGCTCGCGCTGCTCGCCGCCGGCGCACTCGGTGCGGCCGCCGCCCTGGCGGGCGAAGGCGTGCTCGTCAATGCGCGCATCCACACGCTGGACGACGCACATCCGGCCGTGGAGGCCATGGCCTGGAACGGCGCCGGTCGGATCATCGCGATCGGCGCACGCGACACCGTCCTGGCGCAGGCAGGTGGATTTCCGGTGCACGACGCGCAGGGCGCGACGGTGGTGCCGGGCCTCATCGACGCGCACGCGCACCTGATGGGCCTTGGGCTTGCGCTCATGGAGGCCGATCTCGTCGGCACCCGCAACAAGGCCGGGATCATCGAGCGACTCAAGGCATTCGCGGCAACGCTCCCTGACGGCGCCTGGCTGCTCGGGCGTGGCTGGGATCAGAACGACTGGCCGGAGCACGAATTCCCAACGGCCTCGGACCTCGATGCGGCGTTCCCGACGCAGCCCGTCTGGCTCGAGCGCGTGGACGGTCATGCGGGTTGGGCGAACAGTGCCGCAATGCGCCTCGTGCCCCGTGACCTCGGGGGCGACTGGCAACCGCAGGGCGGCCGCATCCTGCGCGTGGGCGGCAAGCCGACGGGCGTGTTCGTGGATACCGCCACGGATCTCGTGGGCGACGTCGTACCGCCCCCGGACGAGTCGATCCGCACGGAGGCCCTGAAGCGCGCGCTCGCGGCCACGGCGAGCGTGGGACTCACCGGCGTGCACGACATGGGCACGTCGCTCGACGACCTCCGGCTGTACCAGCGCTTCGCGGACGAGGAGGCGCTGACCCTGCGGGTCGTCGCCTACGCAGACGGCGACGGCGCCGCGTTCGACGAGCTGTGCCGCAACGGCGCGTATCGTCACCCCAGCGGACGGGTACGCATGCCGGGCGTCAAGTTGTATGCCGACGGCGCGCTGGGCTCGCGCGGCGCGGCGCTCCTCGCTCCGTATGCCGACGATCCGCCCAACCGCGGGATCCTCGTCACCGCCCCGGACGCCCTCGCCCGCAGCATCGCCAGGGCGAGGCACTGCGGACTGCAGGTCGTGACGCACGCCATCGGCGACCGTGGCAATCGCATCGTGCTCGAGAACTACGCCCTCGCCCTCAGCGACGGGGCGCGCAGCGATCACCGCTGGCGGATCGAGCACGCTCAGGTCGTCGCACTTTCCGACATCCCCATGTTCGCCGAGCTGCGCGTGATCGCGTCGATGCAGCCCACGCACGCCACGTCGGACATGCCGTGGGCGGAGTCGCGCATCGGCCCGCAGCGCCTCGCCGGCGCCTACGCGTGGCGTCGGTTCCTGCAGGCGCACGTGCGCATCGCGCTCGGCTCGGATTTTCCAGTGGAGTCGCCGGACCCGAGACTCGGCCTGTACGCGGCCGTAACCCGCCAGGACCTCAAGGGCTTTCCTCCTGGCGGCTGGATGCCGGCACAGCGCCTGACGCCCGCGGAAGCGCTGCGCGGGTTCACCACGGACGCAGCCTGGGCCGCCTTCATGGAGCGCGAGGTCGGTCACCTCACACCCGGCATGCGTGCCGACTTCGTCGTGCTCGGCGGAGACCCGCTCTCGATACCGCCGGCAGAGTTGCCGATGCTCAAGGTGATCTCGACCTGGGTCGACGGCACGAGAGTCTACTGAGGCGCCCGCGAACCGGGCTAAGCTAGCCGCCCCGTCCCGGCCCCAGGTCCGAACGATGACCCGAACGGCACGCCTTGCCGCAAGCCTCGTATTGTGTGGCGCTCTCGCGCTGGTCGCCTGCCAGCAGGCGCCCGTTGCACACGACGCGCACCCCGCCGCCCAACGCCCGGGCGCACCGCATACGCAGTCCCGTGCGGGCGTCGGTGCGGCCAACCCGCTGGCGGTCGAAGCGGGCCTCGCGATCCTGCGCAAAGGCGGCAGCGCCGTGGACGCCGCGGTCGCAGTGCAGGTCGCGCTGGGACTCGTCGAACCGCAGAGTTCCGGGCTGGGCGGCGGCGCGTTCCTCGTCTTCCTTGACGGCAAGACCGGCAAGGTGACCGCGTTCGAAGGACGCGAGGCGGCACCGGCAGCGGCAACCCCGGACATGTTCATCGGCGAGGACGGCAAGCCGCTTTCCTACGCCGACGCAGTCACGAGCGGCCGCTCCACGGGCGCGCCGGGCGCGATCGCCATGCTCGGGCTGGCCCACGAGCGCTTCGGCCGCCTGCCGTGGCGCGATCTTTTCGAGACGGCGACGCACGCAGCCGACCAGGGCTTCAGCGTACCGAAGCGACTGGCGCGCTTCGCCGGGGGCGACATGCCGCAGGCGCGCCTGCAGGACGCTCGCGCGCTCTTCGCGCGGCCCGACGGAACACCGGTGCAGGCGGGCGATACGCTGCGCAATCCCGCATACGCGCAGACGTTGCGCAAGATTGCAGCCGACGGACCGCGCGCCCTGCTCGAAGGCCCACTCGCGGAAAAGATCGCAGTGCGCACGCACGCGGAACCAAGGCCTGGCACGATGACGACCGCCGACCTCGCGGCCTACCGCCCGCACGTGGTCGAGCCGCTGTGCCGCCCGTATCGGGTGTACGTCGTGTGCGTGCCCCCGCCCCCGTCGAGCGGCGTGGCCCTGCTCGAGATGCTCGCGATCCTCGAGCACACGGACATCGCATCGCGCGGCCCGGACGATGCCCAGGCGTGGTTCCTGTTCGCCGAGGCCAGCCGCCTCATGTACGCGGATCGCGACCAGTACGTCGCGGACCCCGCGTTCGTGAGGATCCCGGTGGATGGCCTGCTCGACCCAGGGTACGTGGCCGCGCGCGCGACGCTGATCGGCACCACGGCCGGGCCTGCCCCCGCGGCAGGCGTTCCGCCCGGCCTCACTGCGCGCCTCGGCCGCGATTCAACGAACGAGGCCGCAGGGACCAGTCACTTCGTGGTCGTGGACGGCGATGGCAACGTGGTCTCGATGACGACCACCGTGGAGTCGATCTTCGGGTCGGGTCGTGCAGTGGACGGGTTCTTCCTCAACAACCAGCTCACCGACTTCTCCTTCCGTGCGGTGGAAGACGGCAAGCCCGTCGCCAACGCAGTCGCGCCAGGCAAGCGCCCGCGCTCATCGATGGCGCCGGTTCTCGTGCTGGATCGCGCGGGGCATTTCCTCGCGGCGCTCGGCTCGCCCGGGGGCTCGGCAATCCTCACCTACGACGCGAAGACGATCGTGGGCGTGCTGGACTGGGGACTCACCATGCAGCAGGCGATCGACCTGCCGAATCTCGTCTCGCGCGGCAGCGATTTCTTCGGCGAGGCGTCGAAGTTCCCACCCGAAGTCCTCGCTGCGCTGGCGACGCGTGGCGTGGTCGTGAAGGGCGGGCGCGGCGAGGAATCCGGCCTGCACGGCGTGATCCTGCGTGCCGGCGGCGCGCTGGAAGGCGGCGCCGATCCGCGACGCGAGGGGCAGTGGCGCGAACTCGAGCCTAGATAGGGACCAACGTGCCCACGCCGAGTTCGACGGCCCGACGGTAGACCAGCGACGCGGCCGCAAGATCCTGCGCGGCCACACCCAGCGACTTGTACACGGTCACCTCGGAATCCGACCGGCGACCGACCACCACGCCTGACAGCACCTCGCCGATTTCCGCCACGATGTGTGCCTCGGCGACCACGCCCTCGCCGATCGCGTGCAGCAGCTCTCCCGCCTGTGCCATCGCGCTTGCGCGGAAGTCGACGAAGAACCGCGACATGGCGACGCAGTCGTCGTCCACTTCCCGGCAGGACGGGATCGATGCCCCGACGAGGCAGAGGTGCGTTCCCGGACGGACGTCCGCGCCGAAGAGCAGCGGGTCCGGCGAGGCCGTCACCGTGCAGACCACGTCGGCCTCGGCGAGCGCGTCACGCACGCTCGACACGACGCGTGCGTCGTTCATTCCCAGGCGGCGCGCGCGCTCCGCGATGCCCTGCGCGGCCGCGGGATTCCTTCCCCAGATGAGCAGCCGCTCGAAGGGCCACACGGCATGGAACGCCTCCACGTGGGAGACCGCCTCCTCGCCGCTGCCGATGACCGCGAGTACCTTCGAGTCCGCACGCGCGAGCGCGCGCGTGGCCACGACGCTGGCCGCCGCGGTACGGATCGCGGTCAGGCGGGACGCATCCATCAAGGCGAGCGGGCGGCCATTCCGCCCCTCGCACAGCACGTACAAGCCCAGGTGCGACGAGAGGCCGACGGCGGGATTCCCCGGAAACAGGCTCAGCAGCTTGATGCCGAAGCACTCGGGTTCGCCGAGGTACCCGGGCATCATGCCCAGCGCGCCCTTCCCACCCGGCAGCCGCATGACCTGGCGCAGCGGCATGAGCACGCTGCCCGCGCTGACGGCACGCATCGCGGCCTCGACGGCCTCGACGCAGTCCAGGTACGGCAGCAGTTGCTGCAACTCCGATCCCGATATGACGCGGAGTTCCATCGGCCTTGACGGCTTCACGTCATCCGTTCCACGGCGAGCGCGATGCCCTGGCCGACGCCGATGCACATCGTGCACAGCGCGTACCGCCCGCCGCTGCGCTTGCAGCAGCTCCAGCGCCGCGGTGCACGAGCCGCGCGCCGCTCATGCCCAGCGGATGGCCGAGCGCGATGGCGCCGCCGTTCGGGTTCACGTGCGGCGCATCGTCGGCGAGCCCGAGTTGGCGCAGTGACGGCCAGCGCCTGGGCCGCGAAAGCTTCGTTCAGCTCGATCACCTCGAATCCGCCAGCGTCAGGCCCGAGACGCGTCGAGCAGCTTCTCGCGTCGCCGGCACGGGGCCGATGCCCATGATGCGCGGCGCGACGCCGGCCGGCGCCGCCCGAGGACGCGGGCGAGCGGCGTCAAGCCGTGGCGCTCGGCGGCCGCTTCCGCACGGCGATGACCAGCGCGCACGCGCCATCGTTGACGCCCGAGGCATTGCCGGCCGTGACGGTTCCGCCGCTGCAGGAACGGCGTTGCAGCCGCGCCAGCGCCTCGAGCGAGGTCTCGCGCGGGATGTTCGTCGCTGCTCACGACGACCGGCGTCGCCCTTGCGCTGCGGCGATGGTCACCGGCGTGATCTCCGCGTCGAAGACGCCCATTCGCTCTGCGCCGCAGCGCGCGTTGCTGGCTGCGCAGCGCAAACGCGTCCTGGTCGGCCCGCGAGATGCCGAACTGCTGTCGGCCACGTTCTCGGCGGTCTCCGGCATGGAGTCGACGCCGTACAGCTGCCTTCATGCGCCGGATTGACGAAGCGCCAGCCGATGGTGGTGTCGTAGATCTCGGGCATCGCGCGAGAACGCGCTCGTCCGCCTTGGGCATGACGAAGGGCGCGCGGCTCATGCTCTCGACGCCGCCGGCGATCATCGAACTCTGCCTCGCCCGCCGCGATCGCGCGCGCGGCCGTGACCACCGCGTCCAGGCCCGAACCGCAGAGACGGTTGATCGTCGCTGCCGGTCACGCCGACCGGCAGCCCGGCCAGCAGCGCCGCCATGCGCGCGACGTTGCGGTTGTCCTCGCCGGCCTGATTGGCGCAGCCGAAGATCACGTCGTCCAGCGCGCTCCACTCGACACCGGGGTTGCGCGCCATCAGCGCGCGAATCGGGATCGCGCGCGAGGTCGTCGGTCGCACGGCCGACGAGACGCGCCGCCATAGCGGCCGATCGGCGTGCGCAGGGCATCGCAGATGTACGCCGGCTGAACTGTCGCAGCTGAGGGCATGTCGGTCGATTCCGGAAGATGGCCGCAGAATGATACAGGATGCCATCACGGCCCCTGCCCGCGCGCACCGGCTGCAAGCAGCGCCAGCGTCGCCGCGCGCGCGGCGGCCGAATGTACCGGCAGCGCCAGCACGTCGCCGGGCCGGGCCCAGGCCAGCGCGCAGGCGCACGGCCGCGAGTTCGTTCGCGCCGAGCGCGAGCGAAGATTCGGGCACGCCCTGGGCAACAAGCGCGGCGCGGATGATGCGCGGAATCTCTCCGGGCTCGCGGCCGCGCAGGTGCGCCTCGGTCTCCTTCACCACGATGAGGTCGGGGTGGAATCCAGCCGCCACGCGGGCGACGCCCTCGATGTCCGCGTCCTGGCGGTTCCCGGCGTGACCGAGCAGCATGCCGAGCCGGCCCCGGTCACCACGCAGGTGCTGGGCGACGCGGAGCAGGCCCGCAAGGCCCGCAGGGTTGTGCGCATAGTCGATGAGCACCGTAACGCCATCGATCTCGAAGCGCATCAGCCGCCCCGCGTTGTCGGCAGGATCGCTGCCGAATCGCGCGAACACCAAGGCAATCACTTCCGGCGTGATGCCGATGGCGGCGGCGGCCAGCGCAGCAGCTGCGAGATTCGCGACGTTGTAATCCGCGCTGCCATCCACGGTGATCGGCATCGCGGCGACGGGACCGAGCTCGTGCTCCGCGCTGCCGAGTGAGAGCCGCAGGATTCCGTCGCGAACGCCACAGGTCCAACCGCCATGGTCGCGGTGCTCGCGAAGAACGGATGAATCTGCTTCGAGCGCGAACCACCCCAGCCGCGGGCAACGCCCGTACCGCTGCGCGAGGCCGCCCGCCCTGCGCCGCAGGAGCGCGTCGTCTGCATTCAGCACCAGGAGACCGTCCGGCACGAGGACCGACGCGACCGTGAGCTTCACGTCCGCGAGCCCGTCGAGGTCGTGGATGCCGTACTCGCCGAAGTGATCGGAGCTCACGTTGGTCACGACGGCCGCGTGCGCGCGACTCACCGCGATTCCACGCCTCAGGATCCCACCGCGCGCCGTCTCGATCACCGCCGCCTCGACGCGCGGGTCGCGCATCACGAGCCGTGCGCCCGCGGGCCCGGCGTAATCGCCACTCGCGAGCGTTTCGCCGCCCACGTCAACGCCGTCGGTGCTGTTGCAGCCGGCGCACCAGCCCTGCTCTCGCGCGCAGGCCGCGATGAGGCGCACCGTGGTCGTCTTGCCGTTCGAACCGGTGACGACGGCCGTCGGAATGTCCCGCAGTTCGTCCCAGGGAACCTCGACGACGGCGGGCAATGCTTCGATCGGGTAGCTGCGGCCTCCCGAGCCGGCTCCCAGGGTGAGTGTCGTTTCGTCGAGCACCTGCGGCAGGCCGCGGGCTTCCGCCGCGCTGATGAGCGCGCGCAGCTGCGGCCGGGCCTCGCGGCCCGCCAGCCGACGCAGCCGGGCCATGGCCCGTGGCTCGTCGAGCATCGGAGGGTCCTCGACCACGCCCCCGTCCGCCGCCTCGACGGCCGCGGCCACGAGCGCGTCATGCAGGCTCGCCCAGTGCAGCGGGTCCCGCTCCAGCAGCGCGGAACAGAGCGCCCACTCGTTCACCTCCGTCGCGGTGAAGAGCTGGTCGCAGGGCGCTGCGAGCGCGAGCGACGCGCCCGTCGCGTGAAGTCTCGCCACGATCTCCGGCATGCCGCCCGCACGGCAGGCGCCGGTCGACGCTGCAGGCATTGTCCAGCCAAGGTGCTCGAGTGCCCGAGCGACGCGCACTTCCCAGCCCGCGAGCAGCACATCGTCGGCAGGGACCCGCTCGAGTTCGAGCACGGCGCCCGTGGAGGCGAAGAACAGGTTTCCGCCGGTGAGACGCCTCGAGTCCTCGAACGGCAATGCGAGCTGGACCGTCAGTCTTCGGTCTCCGGGGCGATGCGCACGCCGCGCTCGTCGCGAATGAGGCCTTCGAGACTGAGCGCCGGCGAGACAGGCCCGCCGTCTGCGAGTCCGCGGCCCGCCTCGCCCGCCGCGGGCTGGCCCGCGCGCGACGCGGACGCCGTCGCGTCGGACCCATCCGACGCGAACACGCGCAGACTGGCCGCGGGCACAGACGCCGCGCCGCCTGCTCCCGACCCCCCGGGCGGCTCGCCTCCCGGAGACGAATAAGCAGCGCCTTCCATGCGGAACTTGGTGACCTGCTTCCACGAGCGCACCAGGGCATCCGCGAAGACGAGGAGCAGGTCCCCCTCGCGTCCCATGCGCAGCGCCGCCTCGATCGCCTCCTGCTCGTCGGGAATGATGGAGATCGCCTCCTCCCGCACGCCCGCCGCACGCAGCGCCGCGGCCTGGATGCGCGGCACCTCGTCCGGCGCGCGGTCACGCAGGCTGTCGTCGCGCCGGCAGACGTAGTGATCGAAGCGGCCGGCGACGGCATTGGCGATCGCAACGAGGTCCTCGTCGCGCCGGTCGCCGGGCCCGGCGAGCACCACGATGCGCCGTCCCTTGACCTCGAGGCGCTGCGCCAGGTCCGCGAGCATGCCGACGGCGTGCGCGTTGTGGCCGTAGTCGAACAGCACCTTGAACGGGTGCTCGTCGAACACGTTCATGCGGCCCGGCGCCTGGTAGAAGGTCGAGTCGAAGGTGCGCAGCCCCTGGCGGATGGCGTCGAGCTTGATGCCGAGCGAAAACGCCATCGCCGCGGCGAACATCGCGTTCTGCACGTTGTGCAGCGCGCGGCCCTCGAGCGTCGCCGGGATCAGGTGCGTCCACACGAGCGGGATGTGCCCGCCCCGGTCGTAGAGCGTGATCATCTGCCCGTTCACGCCGGCCTCGAGCGCGCAGGCCCGGCCGCCGGCGCGGATGTGCTCGCGCACCAGCGTGTGCTGCGGGTTGATGGTCACGTAGCAGATGTTCTTTGCGTCCGTGTAACCCGACATCCGGAGCACCAGCGGATCGTCCGCGTTCAGCACGGCGCAGTCGGTCGCGACCTCGACCACGACGCGCTTGACCTCCGCCAGCTGCTCGAGCGTGTCGATGCCCTTGAGCCCCAGGTGATCGGACTGGATGTTCAGCACCGCACCGACATTGACCTCGCGCACGCCCATGCCGGCGCGGATCAGGCCGCCGCGCGCCGTCTCGAGCACGGCGATGTCGATCTGCGGGTCGGCGAGCACCATGCGCGCGGAGACCGGGCCTGTCATGTCGCCCTGCACCGTGCGCTGCCCGTCGATGTACACGCCGTCGGTCGTGGTGAGGCCCGGCGTGTGGCCGGCCATCTTGGTCACGTGCGCGAGCATGCGTGCCGTGGTCGTCTTGCCGTTGGTGCCGGTGATCGCGGCGATCGGCACGCGTGAGGGCGCGCCCGAGGGGAAAAGCATGTCGATCACGGGTCCCGCCGCGTCCCGTGGCGTGCCTTCGCTCGGCGCCACGTGCATGCGGAAGCCCGGGGCCGCGTTCACCTCGCAGATGCCGCCGCCGATCCGGCGATAGCTCTCGGTGATGTCCTTGGAGAGGAAGTCCACGCCGCCCACGTCGAGGCCGACGGCGCGCACGGCGCGCTCGGCCATCTCGCGGTTGTCGGGGTGGATGATGTCCGTGACGTCGGTCGCCGTGCCGCCGGTCGAAAGGTTGGCGGTCGAGCGCAGGTACACCACCTGCCCTGCCTCGGGCACGGAGTCGGCGGTGAGGCCGGCGCGATCGAGCATCTTCCGGGCCTGCGCGTCGAGTTCGAGCCGCGTCAGCACCTTCTCGTGCCCGACGCCGCGGCGCGGGTCCTGGTTCACGATCTCAATGAGCTGGGCGATCGTGTGCGCGCCGTTACCGACGACGTGGCCGGGCGTGCGGCGCGTGGCCGCGACGAGTTCGCCGTTCACGACCAGCAAGCGGTGATCATCGCCCTCGAGGAATGTCTCGACAATCACGGAGCGCGAGTGCTCGCGGGCGACCGCGTACCCGTGCGCGACCTCCTCGTCCGTCATGAGTCGTATCGAGATGCCGCGGCCATGGTTGCCGTTGTAGGGCTTGGTCACCACCGGAAAGCCGATGCGCCGCGCGGCGCGCACGGCCTGTCCCTCGCTCTGCACCAGCTCCTGCCTCGGCACCGGCAGCCCGAGCGTCGCGAGGATCTTGTTGGTCTCTTCCTTGTCGCTCGCGAGCTCGACCGCGATGTGCGAGGTCCGCCCCGTCACCGTCGCCTGGATGCGCTGCTGGTACTTGCCGTGCCCGAGCTGCACCAGCGACTGGTCGTTCAGGCGCAGCCACGGAATGCCTCGAGCCTCCGCGGCGCGCACCAGCGAGGCGGTGGAAGGCCCGAGCGCGCGTTTCTGCGCGAAGCGGATGAATTCGTCGCGCGCCTCGGGCCAGCTCCAGCCCTCGGGCACCGAGTCGGCGGGCCGGATGCCCTCGGGCAGCAACGAGCAGAGCAGGCGCAGCCCGAGCTCGCCCGCGGCGATGCCTTCGTCGCGCTGCGCGTATTCGTAGACGACCGTGTAGACGCCCGGCTGGCCGGAACTGCGGGTCTTGCCGAAGGTGACTTCCTCGCCCGCGATGTTCTGCAGCTCGATCGCGACGTGCTCGAGCACGTGGCCGAGCCAGGTGCCGTCGTCCTCGCGCATGCGCCGGAAGAACCCGCCCGGTTCACGATAGGAGCAGCCATGCTCGGCAAGCCCCGGCAGGGCCGCCGCGAGCGCGTCCACGAATCCGCCGCCGAGGCGGCCCGTGGGCCAGGCTTCGAGCTTCCCTAAGTCCAGCTCGAGGCGGATGACTGGAAAGTGAGCGTACTGCGACGGGCCGACGTATACGGAACGGTCGAGAATGCGCATGCCGGGCCTACTTCGGGGGCTGTGCCTTCATCAGCGCCATCGCCGTGCCGATGAGCGCCGAGACCTCGGTCATGTTGCCCGGCACGATCATGGTGTTGTTCTTCTGGGCGAGATGCGCGTAGGCCTCGACCGCCTTCTCCGCCACCTTGAGCTGCACGGCCTGCTCGCCACCCGGCGAGCGGATGGCCTCGGCGATCTTGCGTATGGCGTCGGCCGTCGCATTCGCCACGGTCGTGATCGCCGCACCCTCGCCCTCCGCCTTGTTGATCTGTGCCTGCCGCTCGCCCTCGGAGCGCGCGATTGATGCTGCTCGCTCGCCGGTCGCGATGTTGATCTGCTCCTGCTTGCGGCCCTCGGAGGCTGCGATCAGCGCGCGCTTCTCGCGCTCGGCGGTGATCTGTGCCTGCATGGCGCGCAGGATCTCGGTCGGCGGCGTCAGGTCCTTGATCTCGTAACGGAGCACCTTCACGCCCCAGTTCGCGGCCGCCTCGTCCAGCGCACTCACGACGGTCGCATTGATGGCATCGCGTTCCTCGAAGGTCTTGTCGAGCTCCATCTTGCCGATGACCGAGCGCAGCAGCGTCTGCGCGAGCTGGGTGATCGCCAGCACGTAGTTGCTCGCGCCGTAGCTCGCACGCATCGGGTCGGTCACCTGGAAATAGATGATTCCGTCCACCTGCAGCTGCGTGTTGTCGCGGGTGATGCACACCTGGCTCGGCACGTCGAGCGGCACTTCCTTGAGCGAATGCTTGTAGGCCACGCGATCGATGACCGGAAGGACCAGGCTCAAGCCCGGCGTGAGCGTGCGGTCGTAGCGGCCGAACCGCTCGACCACCCACGCGTGCTGCTGCGGGACGATCTTGAACGTCTGGACGATCAGTATCAGGGCGATTGCGGCGAGTACGAGTGCGACGGCCATGTGGATGCTCCCCTCGTGCGATCAGTTCGGGCTCGGGCCCTTGCGCGGCGCCAGCACCAGCCAGTTGCCTTCGACGGCGACGATGTCGTGCTCACCGGACTGCGCGGTCGCGCCTGTCGCGAGGCGGGCCGCCCAGCCGCTGCCGCGGTAGGTGACGCGCGTCGTGCCGTCCGCGGCCCACTCGGCCACCTGCACGCGCTCGCCGATGTCGAGATTGACGTCGCGGTCCTCGCGCGCCGGCGGTTTTCGCGGCTGGCGCAAACGGCGCCAGTGCCAGAGGGCCGTGGCGCCGCCACCCACGACGGCAGCGCAGGCCACCTGCGCGGTTTCCGACAGCCCGAGGTGAGCGGCGATCGCGCCGGCGACGAGGCCCAACGCCATCATCAGGAGGTAGAACGTGCCGGTTGCGAACTCGGCGGCGACGGCGATTCCCGCGGCCACCCACCAGATCGTCGCGGCGGAAAGACCCAGCATGCGATTTCACCCACTGCAGGAAGGCACCTTGGGGGCGCGTCTGGATCAACGATAGCAGAACGGCCGCACGGTGGCGCCCGCGGAGGTCACCACCCCCCCCCCGGCAGTGCGGTGGATGAGCCGAATGAGCAGCGGGGCGGCCCCGGCGAGGGCCGCCCCGCTTCTTCGAGTTGAACGCCTCGCGTCTATGCCGCCTTGCCTGCGGCAAGACACTGGACGCCGGAGGCGGTGAGCGCCTTGCCGCCGATGGCCCAGTCGCCGCTTTCGAACTCATTTATCCGAACCCAGTTCACCCCGAGCAGGTTCTCGCCTATGACCTCGGTCATGGCCGCGGTGACCTTCTCGATGATCTCCCGCTTCTGCTGCGGTGAAAAGACGCCCTTGATCACGTCAACGGTTACGAGTGGCATGTCGATGCTCCTTCAGGTGGTCAGCTTGGAATTGAGGTGGTCGATCACCGCGCACATCGCCGCGCTCGGGCTGAACTCGACCGATTCGTAGTCCTCGTCGACGCGGACGGTGTGGCCCGGCGGCCAGTAGTACACGTCGCCTGCCCGGACAGTTTCCTCGCGGCCGTCGGCATAGCGCACGTGTATCGATCCGCGCAGTACGGTCCCCCAGTGAGGGCACTGGCAGAGGTCCTGCGGCAGCCCCACCAGCAGGGGCGCGGCGTCCGCACCCTTCGGAAATCGGATGCGTGCGACGTTGAGGTCGGCCCAGTCCTGGGCCTGGATGCAGACGCCTCCCGCTTCGAGGCGCACGGGCAGCTCGTTTCGATGTTGGTTCACGTTGATCTCCCTCCTCGCTCCCGACGCCGGATGATTCCGTCGCGGGTGAGATCATTTGTACGCGCCGCCAAGGAGCCAGGCTTGCAGGTCTCCTGGAGATGTCATGGAGATGTGTGGGAGATCGCGTGGGACTGATCTATTCTCGCGCCCATGATCTACAGGTTCGGCGGCTTCGAACTGGACATGGCCCGCGTCGAACTGCGCGTGGACGGGGCGAGCTGCCCCGTGGAGCCGCAGGTGTTCGCCCTGCTCGCGCTGCTGGTCGAGAACCGCGACCGCCTCGTCACGAAGGACGAGATCGTCGAAAAGGTCTGGGACGGGCGGATCGTCTCCGATTCCGCGATCGCGAGCCGGGTGAAGTCGGCCCGCAAGGCCGTCGGCGACGACGGCAAGAACCAGCGGCTCATCAGGACGGTGCAGCGCCGGGGATTCCGGTTCGTGGGGGACGTCAGGCCGGCTCAGGGCGTCGAGTTGTTCCCGGCAGCGACGGCCGGGCCCGCGGCCGGCCCTGGCGAACAGGCGCCGGTCCAGCCTGCGCCACCCGACTCGCGACCGTCCATCGCCGTGCTGCCGTTCAGCTTCACGGGCGACGCCGGACCATACGGCGCCTTCGCGGATGCCCTGCCCCACGATCTCATCGTCGAGTTGTCGCGCCTGCGCTGGCTCTTCGTCACCGCCCGCGGGTCGTCGTTCCGCCTGCGCGCACCCGATGTCGACCTGGGCGAGGTCGGCCGCCTGCTGGGCGTCCGGTACTGCCTGACGGGCACGATGGAAGTCGCACGCAGGAATCTCGCCGTGACGGTGGAACTGGTCGACACGCGGGACGGGCGCGTCCTGTGGGCCGACCGGTACGCCGGCCCGATCGGCGACGTGCACCGCGTCCGCGAGGAGATCCGCGGCAGGATTCTTACGGCACTCGAGATACAGATCCCGCTGCACGAGGCCGCGCTTGCGCGCCTGCGGGGGACGGAGGACCTGGACGCCTGGTCGGCCTATCACCTCGGCCTCCACCACATGTACCGGTTCAATCGCACCGACAATGCCGCCGCCACGGCGCTGTTCCAGAAGTCGGTCACCCTGGACCCCGGCTTTGCGCGCGCGCACGCGGGCCTGTCCTTCGTCCACTTCCAGACCGCATTCATGCGGCACACGGACGATCTCGCCGGGGAGGTCGCGCTTGCCAGGCGCTACGCGGAACGCGGTGTGGAGCTCGACTCGCAGGACCCCTTCGTCAATTTCACGATGGGGCGCACCTATTGGCTCCAGGGCGACCTCGAGGGTGGCCTCGCCTGGCTCGAGCGCGCCACCTCGCTCAGCCCGAACTACGCGCAGGGCATCTATGCGCGCGCGTGGACCGAAACCCTCGCGGGAAGGGGCTTCCTGGGACGCGAACACGTCGATCTCGCGATGCGCCTGAGCCCACTGGACCCGCTCTACTATGCGATGCAGGGGACCCGCGCCTTCACACACATCGTCCAGGGCGAGGACGCTCAGGCCGCTTACTGGGCCGAGCGGGCCGCACGGTCGCCCGGAGCCCACGTGTTGATCGCAATGATCGCGGCGGCAACGCACGCGCTGGCCGGAAACATGCCGCAGGCCGAGTCGTGGGCGGCAAACGTGCGCGAGCGCAATGCCGCCCTCACCCGCGAGGATTTCTTCCGTTCGTTTCCGATGAAATCCGAGACGGCACGGTCGCGCGTCTCGACCGCGCTCGAGCGCTGCGGCTTCTAGGCGGTCATTCCTTTACCGCCACCAGGGCGGCAGCCTCGGCGATGCGCGTATGGAGGTTGAACGTGGCGCCCGCGACGAGGATGTGCATCTTGAGGCCCAGCATGCACACCGGCTGCCCTTCGAGCACTGCGTCCATGGACGAGAAGCTCACGTCGGACGCGTCCACCACGGTGACGCCGCCGCTGCCCTCGACCTCGACCGTCTCGTCGGGGCCGATGAATGCAGCCGTGTCCTCGTCGAGCCCGATGCCGATCGCGAACGGGTTGTAGGCGAGCGCGGTGAGCAGCCGCCCGAGCCGGTCGCGCTGGCGGAAATGCTGATCGATGATGAAGCGATTCGTGAGCCCGAGTCCCGGCGCGAGGCGCACGCTGCCCGAGATGACGGAGGATCCTTCGTCGCCGAACGCGATCATGTGCTCGCTCAGGATGCTCGCGCCGGCGCTCGTGCCACCGACGGCGACGCCACGCGCATTGCGCGCACGGATCAATTTCGCGACCGGCGTGCCGCCGAGCAATGTCGTGAGCCGCAACTGGTTACCACCGGTGAAGAAGATGCCGGTCGCGTCCTCGAGCCGACGCAGCCGACCAGTCTCCTGGCAGTCGCGCCGCGTGTCGAAGTCCATGGTCGTGACGCGCGCGGCGCCGATGTCGCGGAACAGGCCCTCGTAGCGCGGCCCGGTCTCGGCGAGGCGGCTCGCGGTCGGGATGACGACGATGTCGGCGTCGCTGCCGCCCGCGACGCGCACGAAGCGCTCGAGGATGTGGCGGTCGTTTTCCTTGTTCTCCGCGCCGCCGATCGGGATGATCCAGCCGCGCGTCGCGCCTTCGGGAATCTTGCTTGGCATCGTGTATGCGGATCCTCGCACAGGGCATGCAGAGTCGTGATGATGCCCCACATCGGTCCCGAACCCAACCTGCCCGGACCTTCGTGACCTAAGGGGTCGTGCGCGTACAGCCCGACGCCGCCTCGCGGGCAGCCTATGGCCTGCAGCTGGCCTCGCCCGAGTCCAGGACGCGGCCGCTCGTGTCGATGAACTGCCAGGAATACGTGCCGTCCTCCAGGGTCAGCCTCAGCACCCCATGTCTCGCAAGTCGCTCGCGGCTGCGGTGGAATGGATTCCACGTCGGATACAGGTGTCGCGCCGCCGGTGCCGACCACGAATTCGCGCATGCCGTCGGCCGCCGGTGTTCCAGCCGAATCGAGCGCATCGAACGCCTCGTAGAAGTGCTCGTGGCCGTTCAGTACGAACTCGGCCCGGTGCTCGTCGAGCAGCGCCCAGAAGCGCTGCATCTTAGGAGTCGGCCCGTGCTGAGCCCCGATGAAAACGCGGGCATGTGCCACAGCGCGAGCGTACAGCGTACCTCGCCGTTCTCGCGTAGTGTCGCTTCGAGCCACTGGTACTCCCGGTCCAGTGCCTCGCCGACCAGCTGGCTGTCGAGCCCGATGACGAGCCAGTCGCCGAGGCGCTTCGTGTAATAGTTCTCCCGCGAGGCGATTCCGAAGTAGGCGCGGAAGTCGTCGCTCTTGCCGTCCACGTAATCATGGTTGCCTGGCACCGCGATCGTCGTCGCGCGATGGGACCCCCAGGTCGGTTCGTAGCAGGCCTGCAGCGTTGCCGCCGTCGCGTACGGATACGCGGTGTCGCCGGGCACCAGCACCGTCGCTCCCGGCGGAATGAGTACTGCGGTGCGGGCTGCATCGGATTCCGCGGGCGGCCCATCCCTGCAGTCGGCGACGTCGCCGGCCGCGTAGACGACGAGCGGAGTTGCAGTCGCCTGGCCGGAAACGATTAGCGCGGCCAGGAGCAGAAAGAAGGCTGGGCTTGAGGTGTGCAAGGTCTGGTGCGCTCCGAAGGGTTGACGATCTTAAACCGCGAACGCCAGGCGGCGCATAATCCGCGGCCATGTACGCCCTCATTCGCCCGGTGAGCGCAGGCCTGGCGCGTTGCGAACTCACGCACCTCGCGCGTTCGCCGATCGATGTCGAGGTCGCCGGGGATCAGCACCGCCACTATTCGCAGGCGCTCGCCTCGCTAGGCTGCCGGCTGGTCGAACTTGCCGCAGAACCGGACCTGCCGGATTCGGTATTCGTCGAGGACACGGTCGTCGTACTGGACGAAATCGCGGTCCTGACCCGGCCGGGTGCAGCCTCGCGCCGCGCCGAGGTGGCGTCGGTCGCGCGGGCGCTCGAAGGCCTTCGCCGGTGCCTGCAGATCGAGGCGCCGGGAACGCTGGACGGTGGTGACGTACTGCGGGTCGGGCGCAGGATCTTTGTCGGACAATCCAGTCGCTCGAACGTCGACGGCATCGGTCGGCTCGCCGCGGCCGTCGACACCATTCGGCTACGAGGTCGTGCCGGTGCCGGTGCGTGGCTGCCTGCATCTCAAGAGCGCTGTCACCCTCGTCGGCCCGGAAACCCTACTGATCAACGACGACTGGGTCGACCGCGCCAACTGGCCCGGCATGCGCTTCGTCGAAGTGGCTCCCGGGGAGCCCCACGCGGCGAACGCGCTCCGGATCGGCGACACGGTCGTGCACGCCGCATCCGGTCCTCGCACTCGAGAACGGCTCGAGGCCGCGGGCCTGCGGGTGCTGTCCGTGGACGTGTCGGAGATGGAGAAGGCCGAAGGCGCCGTGACCTGCTGCAGCGTGATCGTCGATGCGTGAGCCGCGGTCGGCGACCGGCGCGCGCCTCAGCCCTGGGTCCAGCAGTAGCAGTTCAGCTTGTTGCCGTCGAGGTCACGAAAATACCCGGCGTAGAAGCCCGACATCCCTCTCGGTCCCGGTGCACCCTCGTCCTTCGCCGCCCAGCGAGAGTGCCTTGCGGTGGAGCGCGTCCACCTTCGCATTGCTGTCCAGCACCAGCGCAATCATCGTGCCGTTGCCCACCGTGGCCGGCTTGCCGTCGAACGGCTTGATGACTCCCAGCGACGGCTTGTCGGGCGCGACCGCCCAGCCGATGAAGCGCTCGGACTCCATGAACCGTCCGGCCCCGATCTCGCCCAGCAGGGCGTCGTAGAAGGCCGCGGCGCGCGGAAGGTCGTTCGTCCCGAGGAGTCACGTAGCCGATCATTAGATGTCCCCTTGCCAGTGATTTGATCACGGCCGAGCGGCCGACTCGTCGCAGCGGCGGAGTCTACGCCGATCACCTACTGCCACAAGCGCCCGCGGTGACGGACAATGGGCACAGCGCACCAAGGATGAGTACCGTGGCCGACGACAAGACACCGCCTCCGGAAACGCCGTCCCTCCTCGACCGCGTCGAGGGCGCCGAGAAGCTCTTCCTTTCGGGCCGCCGCCATCGCGAGGCCGACCTCGCGAGTGCAGTTCGGTTCTTCCTCGAGTTCCTCGAGGCATTCGAGAGCTTCGAGATGACGCAGCCCTGCGTGACCGTCTTCGGCTCGTCACGATTCGGCGAGGACCATCCGCACTACCAGCTCGCCCGCGAGATCGGCGCGGCGCTCGCGAAGGCGGGTTACGCCGTCATGACCGGCGGCGGATCCGGAATCATGGAAGCGGCCAATCGCGGCGCAAAGGAAGCCGGCGGCTTGAGCCTCGGCTGCAACATTCGCCTGCCGCGCGAGCAGCAGCCCAACCGGTACCTCGACAGGTTCATCCAGTTCGAGCACTTCTTCGCGCGCAAGGTGATGCTGGTGAAGTACTCCTGCGCGTTCGTCGTCATGCCGGGCGGCTTCGGCACGCTGGACGAAACCTTCGAGATCGCGACGCTGATGCAGACCGGCAAGCTGGGGCACTTTCCGCTGATCGCCGTGGGCGGCCGATTCTGGGACGAGTTCGAGCGGTTCGTGCGTGATGCGATGGTCGGGCACGGCACGATCAACGAGGAAGAGACGCACGTCATCCACCGCGCGGAGACGGCCGACGAAGTCGTGGACCTGGTGCGTAACGGAAAATAGGGGACATTCCCCATCTTCCGCGGTCTCAAAAAGGGGAATGTCCCCTATTTTTTTCCGGTCAGCGGTCGAGCAGGGCGACGACGCGGTCGAAGCTGCGCGCCTTGGCCGCGTCGCTTGCAGCGACGCCGTCGCGGTTACGGAGCTTGCGGCTCGCCCCGCCGTCGAGCAACGCCTGGACCGTCTCGACGTTGCCTGACAGGCTGGCGAGGATCAGCGCAGTGTCGCCGAGGCTGATTCTGGGCGTTGACGTCGGCGCCCGCGGTGAGCAACCGACGCATAGTGCCCGCGTGGCCACCCGACGCAGCAAGCATGAGCGGAGTGTCACCCTTGCGCGTCCGGGCCGACACGCTCGCGCCGCCTCGTATCAACAGATCCGCCATGGTCGTATGCCCTCGGGCAGACGCACAGGACAACGGCGTGACTCCGTCCTCGTCCGCGGCATCCACGCTTGCGCCGGCCTTGATCAGTATGGCGCCGCTGCCGCGGCATCGGCACAGGCCGCGAACCACAGCGCGCTCCGCCCGGAGGAATCCACGACCGACGGCGCCGCCTTTGCGTCGAGGAGCAGGCCGACGATGTCGGCCCGGTCGCGTGCCGCGGAAATCATCAGCGGTGTCGCGCCCTGCCCCCCCCTGGCCCCGGAATCGGCGCCGGCGGCCAGGAGGTCGCGGACCATGCGCGCGTCGCCGCTCTCGACCGCGTCGACGATCAGGGGCTCTTCCCGCGCTGCGTGCGCATTCGGATTGGCTCCGTGCTGCAGCAGTGCCTCGACGACTGCATCGTGGCCGAGCCGCACGGCGAGTTCCAGCGGCGTCAGGCCCCGACCATCCGGTCGCGATACGTCCGCCCCTGCCGCAAGCAACACGGATGCGGCCGCTGGCGAATCCGAAGCGACCGCGACGGCAAGCGCGCTCGCACCGCCCGGAGCCGTGGCATTGGGGTCCCCGCCGCGACCGAGCAGCCCGCGCAGCTTGGCCGGATCCTTGCGGCTCGCGGCCACGACGACATCGGGCCAGCCCGCGTAGGTATCCGAGACCGCACGCGGCAGATGATCCATCGGCCCCGCGGCGCTCGTCACCACGGACGCGGCGACCGGAGCCGAGCCCGCGCCCCGGAGGTCCTTCGCCTGTTGCGACCGACCGTGACGCAGGGCATATGCGAGCGCCGTGTTTCCGCCACGATCTGCCGCAGCGACGCTGGCCCTGGCCTGCAGCAGGCGCGCGCACGCGTCCGGCGGATCCACGGCGCAAGCCAGCATCAGGGGCGTGACCCCGTACTGGTCCGTGGCGTCGATCTTCGCCCCGCGACTGATCAGGAGCGAGATCGCCTCCGTCGAGCCGGCCTCCGCCGCATAGTGCAATGCCGTGCGACCGAAATCGTCGCCCGCGTTCACACGCTCCGGCGTGGCGAGGACTTCCAGTGTCACGAGGTCGCCACGCCTGGCGGCCCGCCACAGTTCGACCCGCCGCGAGGCCTCGTCCAGCAGCGAGTCCTGCGGGCGGACCTCGAGCGGAAGCACGCCACGCTGAAGCATGTCGCGCGCGACCGGGTCACCCAGTTTCGCGGCCCGCTCGAGCCAGGCCTTTGCGCCCGCCGGGTCGCGCGGCTCGCCGGTCGCATGCATCGCCGCAAGCGCATAGGCGGCGCGCGCATTGCCCTTGCCGGCCGCGGACTCGAACAATTGCTGCGCCTGTGCCCGGCTGGACTGCGGCACGAGGTCCGCGAGCACCATCGTGCCGAGCAGGTACTGCGCGTCGGCATTGCCGCGGGCCGCCTGCTCCGTCAGCAGGCGCGCAGCCGAACCGTAATCCTTGATGCGAATCGCCGCCTTGGCGGGCTCGAGTGCATCGGGTGCAGAGGCAATCGGCGCGGCCGCCGGCGCCTGGGCCGCGATCGCGGGCAAAGCACACAGCACCAAGAGCATCGCAAGCGGCGCCGCCGCGAGCGCCCACGCGCGATTACGCAGTCCCATACTTGGTCTCCACCTCGACTCCGATCCCGCGCAGGAAATCGGAGGGCAGGATGCCTCCCGCGCTGACGATGACGGCTTCGTTGGCAACGTCGATCTCGCGGCCGTCGCAGGCGATGACCACGCGACGCGGCTCGATACGCCGTACTTCCGACTTCAACAGCACCTTCAGCCGGCCGGACCGTTCGGCGGCCGCGACACGCTCGCGATTCCTGGGCTTCGCACGCGAAAAGGCATCGCCGCGATAGGACAGGATCACCGACCGGCCGCCACTTTCGGCGACGCTCGCCGCGGCCTCGAGCGCGCTGTCGCCCCCGCCGACGACGAGCACGTCCTGGCCCGAGTACTGCTCGGGATCGACGAGGCAATAGACGACCTTCGGCAGTTCCTCGCCGGGCACACCGAGCTTCCGGGGCGTTCCGCGGCGCCCGATCGCGAGCAGCACGTTCGCCGTCCGGTACTCGCTCTTCGTCGTCCGCACGACGAAGCCGGCCTCGTGCTTCGCGATCGCCTCGACGCGCTCGCGATAGCGGACCTGCAGGCCGGTCTTTTCTTCAACCTGGCGCCAGAAATCGAGTAGCGCTTCCTTGGCGGTGTGACCGAAGCGCATCTTTCCGACCAGCGGCAGCGTGACGGGAGAGGTCATCACGAGCTTGGCGCGCGGATACTGGAAGACGCTGCCGCCCAGCGACTCCTGCTCGATGGTGGCGAATTTCATTCCATGGGACATCGCCGCCAGCGACGCGGCAAAGCCCGCCGGACCCGCCCCGACGATCACGAGGTCGAGTCCCTCGCCGGCGCGGCGGCGTCGACGGTGTATGGCGTCCACCGCCTGGCGACCCTGTGAGAGCGCGTTTCGGATCAGCCCCATCCCGCCGAGTTCGCCGGCGATGTAGATCCCGGGAACGGAGGTCTCGAAGTCCGGACTGAGCAGCGGGATGTCCACTCCGCGCTTCGCCGACCCGAACACCAGCGTGATGGCGTCGGCCGGGCACGCGGTGCGGCACGCACCATGCCCGATGCAGTCCGACGGGCTGATCAGCTGCGCCTTGTTGCCGATCAGGCCGAGGACGTGATGCTCGGGCTGCTCTGGGCAGGCCTTGATGCACGATCCACAACCGATGCACCGCAAGGGATCGATCACCGGATGCAGTGATGCCGGCTCGGCGAGCCCGGCCGCGACCACCTGTTCGCGCACCGCGACGTGCATGCGCTCGACGCGCTGGCGACGGCCGACATACCAGCCCCAGATCACGGCCAGCGGCGCGCCGTACACGAGTAGCAGTGCGTAATTCATGACTCCATTACTCTATCCGAGCCGCGCTCCCCGGATCACGGACGACGTCTGCCAAATGTGAACCGCCCCGGGGATTTCCGGCCGCTTCGATGCCCGGGGTCCGGTGGCCGTCACCGGATCCAGCGCGACCCGATGATACTCGCGCTCGGGCCGGTGGCGGCCACGTCTGCTACCATCGCGCCCCTTGGCAGGACAGCCCGACCCCGGGCCCTGTCAATCCAGCGATTGATTTTTCGGCCGGCTGACGTCTAACGACTCAGCGCAGGGGGTTCTGCAGTTCGCAAAATCCGACAAACGTCACACATCCGGCAGTCGGCGGTCACGCCAGGGTGCATCGTGCCCGCTGCATACGTAGCCTCACAGCAGCCAGACGAACGCGGGGATCGGGAGAATTGCATCATGTCGACAGATGTCATAACGCCGAGCGTGCGCAGCGCATTTGCCCTCGGACTGTCCGCGGGGCTGGTGCTCGCGTCGGCCTGCTTCCTGACCTGGCCCGAACTCGCCACGTCTGCCCGGGCAACCGCCGGCGCGCCCGCCGCGATTGCGTCGCCCGCAGCTGCGCACATGACGGCGCCTGACGCCGCTGCCGGATCGATGGAGGCCGCCACCCTCGCGCTCAAGACCCGCCTCGCGACCCAGGGTGGACCGGACGACCAGTGGGAACTGCTGGCGCAGTCGTATGACTTCCTCGGCCGCGGCGAAGAAGCAGGGCTCGCCCGCGAGCACAAGACCTCGGCGCAGGGCGACCTGCGCGACGCGATCGCGGCCAGCGCCATGTTCCTGAACACTCCGCGCGCCGTAGCGGGTGCCGGTCCAGCATCGCAGGCGGTCCCTGACAAGGCTGCGACGCTGATCGCCAGCGCAGAGGAGCACCGCCGCAAACGCGAATTCAAGGAGGCGTGCGCGGACTACGCCAGCGCCGCCGCGCTCGGCGCCATGACGGCCGACAACTGGGCCGATTACGCGGATGCCCAGGCCTCGCTGACGGGGCGGCTGGCCGGCCAACCGGAGCAGGCCATCACCCGCGCGCTCGCACTCGACCCGCGACACGCCAAGGCACTGTGGCTGAAGGCGAGCCTGGCCCACGAGCAGCATCAGTACAAGGTGGCGCTCGCGACGTGGCGGCAGTTGCTGGCCGTCATACCGCCCGGCTCCTCCGATGCGCGCATCGTGGAAGCCAACATCGCCGAGGCCGCGCGCCTCGCGACCGGTTGAGGCGTCCGATGAGCGCACGAGTGCAGCAGGCGGTCGTCACCGCCGCGGAAGCAGCGGAAGAACTCGCGGCGCCGGCGGTCCCACGGCCGCGCCTCGAGGTCGCCCGCCCGGCCACGACCAGGGCGACGCGGAAGGACGCAGCAAGGTCCCGCCGGCGGTGGCTGGACCCTGCGTGGCTGGCGCTGCTCGCGACGGCCGCGCTGCTCGCCTGGGGCTACCGATTCCCGACGGAACAGTACCTCACGCCGCAGACCGGCGTCGGTTACGCCCTCGGCATCATCGGCGGCTCGGCCATGCTGCTGCTGCTCATCTACCCGGCGCGCAAGCGCGTTCGGGTGCTCCGTTTCATGGGCACGACCAAGCGCTGGTTCCAGGCGCACATGGTGCTCGGCGTCGTGGGCCCGGTCCTGGTGCTGTTCCACTCGAACTTCAGCCTCGGCGCCACCAACAGCAACGTGGCACTGGCCTGCATGCTGGTCGTTTCCGGAAGCGGACTCTTCGGCCGGTACTTCTACACGCGCATCCACCACGGCCTGCACGGCCGGCGCGCAAACCTCGCCGAACTCAAGGAGTATGCGGAGAAACTGCGCTGGGTCACCACCAACGTCGAGTTCCTCCCGGACCTCGTGGCCCGCATCGAGGCAGAGGAACTCGCGATCGTCCAGCGCTGCGAGAAGCTGCCGCTGCTCGTGCGGCCGCCGGCATGCGTAGCCGGCGTCGCGCTTGCACGGCGGCGCCTGCGGCGCCACGTGCGCGGCTCGCTGCAGGCCTCAAGTGCGACCAGCGCAGCCCAGGCCCGCAGGCAGGGCCTGCTCGAGACGGCGAACGGCTACATCGACGACCGCCTCTCGGCAACGCGCCGCGTCGTCGAGTTCGCGTCGTTCGAGAGACTCTTCTCGCTGTGGCATGCGCTGCACCTGCCCCTCTTCGTGATGCTGCTGATTGCGGGCGTGGTGCACGTCGTCGCGGTCCACGTCTACTGAGCCGGGACACGAATGCGACATGCGCGCCCCCTCCTTGCCCTGGTCGTCGTGATGCTGGCGAACCTGTCGTCGCATCCCGCGTCCGCAGCCGGCATCGAGACCCTGATCATGCCGGGCAAGGTCACGCGCGCTCATGCGAAGCTCGAGGAAGAGTGCTCGCAGTGCCACGATCGCGCCGACCGCAACCGCCAGACGGCGCTCTGCATGAACTGCCACAAGGACGTCGCGGCGGACGTCCACGCCCACACCGGCTTCCACGGACGCCTGCCGGCCATCGACACCGCGCAGTGCAAGGCGTGTCACTCGGAGCATGTCGGCCGCGACGGCGACATCGTGAAGCTCACCCGGCCGTCGTTCGACCACGCGAAGACCGATTTCGCGCTCGCCGGCGCGCACGCCTCGGCCGGCTGCGACGCCTGCCACAAGCCGGGCCGGAAGTTCCGCGAGGCACCGTCCGCCTGCACCGACTGCCACAAGGCGGACGACGCGCACGGCGGCAAGTTCGGTTCGAGCTGCGGCAACTGCCACGAGACCACGTCGTGGGCGCACGGTCGCTTCGATCACGACAAGACGAAATTCATCCTGCGTGACGCCCATCGCGACGTGGCCTGCGCCGCGTGTCACGCGGGAAGTCGCTACGCCGGGACGCCGTCCGCCTGCGTGTCCTGCCACGCGCCGGACGACGTGCACCGCGGCGCCCGCGGCCAGGACTGCGCGAGCTGCCACAGCACGGTCGCGTGGAAGACCTCGAAGTTCGACCACGCCAAGGAAACCCGCTTCGCGCTCACCGGCGCCCACGCACAGGTCACCTGCCAGGGCTGCCACAAGACGCCGAACCTGAAGGATCCCCTGCCCAAGGACTGCGCCGGTTGCCACCGGGCGGACGACGTGCACGCCACGCGCTTCGGGGCCGCCTGCGAGAAGTGCCACGGCACCACGGCCTGGAAGCCTGCGACGTTCGAGCACGGGCGCGACGGCCACTACGAGCTCCTCGGCAGCCACTCAAGGCTCGGCTGCGGCGCCTGTCACACGGCCGTCGTTGCCACGCAGAAGCTCGGCACCGACTGCATCGCCTGCCACCGTACGAACGACGCGCACGCCGGCAAGCTCGGCACGGACTGCGCTCATTGCCACGGCGTCGAAGGCTGGCGCAAGGACATCATCTTCGACCACGACCTCACCCGGTACCCGCTGGTCGGCCTGCACGTCGCGGTTCCCTGCCATGCCTGCCACACGTCGCCGTCGTTCAAGGGTGTCCCGCTGGACTGCAACGGGTGCCACCAGCGCGACGATCGTCACAAGGGCGCACTCGGCAAGGACTGCGAGGGCTGCCACTCGCCAAACGGCTGGGGACTCTGGCAATTCGACCACGGCAAGGCGACAAAATTCGTCCTCACCGGCGCGCACGCGAACACCGCCTGTGCCGGCTGCCACAGGCAGCCGCCCGAGGTCGTGAAGCTGAGCGGCGACTGCGGATCCTGCCATGCGCAGGACGACGTGCACCTCGGGCAGTACGGCCGCCAGTGCCAGCGTTGCCACGGCACGTCGACGTTCAAGGGCGCAAGGCTGCAATAGGGGTGGAACCATGAGCAAGCTCCATCGACTCGCCATTCTTTGCCTGCTCGCGTTCGCCAGCAGCGGCGCGTTCGCGCAGGGCGCCGTCTCCCAGTTCGACCACCTCACCACGGGATACGAGCTCACGGGCGCGCACCGGTTGCAGGCCTGCGAGTCCTGCCACGTAGACGCCGTCTTCCAGGGCACGCCGCGCGACTGCGCCGCCTGTCATTCGAACGGCTCGCGCATCGGCGCGACGCCCGAAGTCGTCCGACCACATCCTGAGCAGTGCGCGCTGCGAGTCCTGCCACACGACCTCCGCGTGGTCACCGTTGACGCGCGTCGACCACGACCAGGTGCGCGGCAATTGCTCGGCCTGCCACAACGGTTCGCAGGCGCCCGGCAAGCCCCCGGGACACATCGCGACCACCATGGAGTGCAGCAGCTGCCACAGCGCTGCCGCGTGGCTCCCGACGAGGTTCGACCACAGCAACATCACCGGGAACTGCGTCTCGTGCCACAGCCCCGGCGGGACCGCGACGCCCAAGGGGCAATCCCACCTGCAGACGAGCGACGCCTGCGATGCCTGCCACACCACGGAAGCCTGGGCGCCGCCCGCCCGCGTCGATCACACGCAGGTCATCGGCAGCTGCTTCTCGTGCCACGACGGCACGCACGCGACCGGGCGCGGCGCCACCCACATCCCGAGCGCGGACACCTGCGACGGCTGCCACTCGACCGCCGCGTGGCGACCCGCGAACTTCGACCACACCGGCGTGACCGAGCGCTGCGCGACCTGCCATGACGGCGTTAAGGCGACGGGCGTCGGCACGAGGCACATCAGGGCCACCACGGCGTGCGATGCCTGTCACGCGACCGTGGCCTGGAAGCCGGTGACCCGCGTGGACCACGCCAACGTGCTCGGCAGCTGCTCCACGTGTCACAACGGCGTGGCCGCCACTGGGCAGGACGCGAATCACATCGTGACCGGCGCCGAGTGCGACAGCTGCCACGCGACCACCGCCTGGACGCCGGCGAGGTTCGATCACTCGGGGTACGTGAACAACTGCGCCGCCTGCCACGACGGCAACCGCGCACCGGGCCGCAGCGCGACGCACATCCGGACCACCGACTCCTGCGAATCCTGCCACGTCATCGCGGCCTGGGTACCAGTCTCCACCATCGACCACACGCAGGTGACCGGCACCTGCGCCTCCTGTCACAACGGCACGATCGCCGCGGGCAAGCACGCCAACCACATCCCGACCGACGCCGCCTGCGGCACCTGCCACACGACGACTGCCTGGACGCCGGCCAACTTCAACCACACAGGCCTTACGGCCGCCTGCGCCACCTGCCACGACGGCGTCTACGGGACCGGCAAGAGCACGACTCACATCAGCTCGACCGACGGCTGCCAGGCGTGCCACACCACCTTCAGCTGGCGCCCCGTCACGCGCGTGGACCACACCCAGGTGACCGGCAGCTGCTACTCCTGCCACAACGGCACGACGGCGACGGGCAAGAATCCGACGCACCTCGCATCGAGCAACCAGTGCGCCGCGTGTCACGCGACCCAGGCCTGGAAGCCCGCGACGACCGTCGATCACCGCGAGGTGACCGGCAGCTGCTCGACCTGCCACAACGGAACCACCGCCACCGGCAAGACGCCGGCACACATCGTGACCAGCGAAGACTGCGGGACCTGCCACACGCCGGCGGCCTGGAGGCCGACGACCTGGGATCACACCGGGATCGTGAACGGCTGCTCGAGTTGTCACGACGGCGTCAGGGCCGCGGGCAAAGGCGCGCTGCACCTCGCCACGAGCAACACCTGTGAAGCCTGCCACGCGGTCTCGGGCTGGAGACCGGCGACCCGCGTGGACCACGCGCAGGTCGTCGGCAGCTGCAGTTCATGCCACAACGGCACCAAGGCGGCCGGCAAGGGCGCGAACCACATCCCGACCACGGCCGAGTGCGGCAGCTGTCACTCGACGACGGCCTGGAGGCCCGCCACGTTCACTCACTCGGGCATCACCACGAACTGCTCGAGCTGCCACGACGGCGTGAAGGCCGCGGGCAAGAATGCCACGCACATGTTCACGACCGTGGTGTGCGAGGCCTGCCACTCGACGACTGTATGGAGACCGGCGATCCGCGTCGACCACGCGCAGGTCATCGGCAACTGCTCGAGCTGTCACAACGGCACCAGGGCCGCGGGCAAGCCGGCCACCCACATCGCGACGACGTCCGAGTGCGGCAGCTGCCACAGCACGACGGCGTGGAGGCCGGCCACCGGCTTCAGCCACACCGGCATCACCGGGAACTGCGTCAGCTGCCATAACGGCGTGAACGCCACGGGCAAGAATTCTGGCCACCTGCAGACCAGCAACCTGTGCGAGGCGTGTCATTCGCCCGCCGGCTGGAGACCGGCCGTGCGCGTGGATCACGCCCAGGTAATCGGCAGCTGCTACTCCTGCCACAACGGCACGGCCGCGACCGGCAAGGGCGCTACACACATCACGAGCGACACGGCCTGCGCAGCCTGCCACACCACGACCGCGTGGCAGCCCGCGGCGCGCGTCGACCACACCCACGTAAGCGGCACCTGCAGCGGCTGTCACAACGGCGTGAAAGCTCCGGGCAAGCCAGCCACCCACATCCCGACGACGCAGGAGTGCGGAGTCTGCCACTCCACGCTGGCCTGGCTGCCGGCCGCGTTCGACCACACGGGCGTCACTGGCGGCTGCAGAACTGCCACAACGGCACGACCGCGAGCGGCCCGTCCACCGGCCACATGACCTTCCCGGTCAACAACTTCGAGTGCAACCACTGCCACTCGACGACGGCCTGGACGCCGAACACGTTCCGGCACGTGAGCCGGCGGCGGCTACCCGGGTGACCACCGGGTGGCGCTCACCTGCCGGAGCTGCCACACGACCAACACCGACGCGGCCACGTGGCGCGCGCCCGCCTACAAGCCCAACTGCGCGGGTTGCCACTCGAGCCGCTACAAGTCGGACCCGCACACGAAGTACGGCAACGTGAAGTACACGGTGAGCGAGCTCAGGAACTGCTCGGGCGCCTGCCACGTCTACACCGATTCAACGCTGACGACGATCCTGAGGAGCCGTTCCGGCCCGCAGCACCGGATCACCGACACGGAATTCCACTGATGACGGGCCCGGGACGCAGCTTCGCCTGGATCGTGCTGCTGGCGTCGCTCGCGGCCCCGGCGCATGCACAGCTCGCCGGGCGGCTGATCGAGGACGTCGGCGTCACCGAACAGGACGGCTACGCGACCGTCAACATCCTGTTCGGCTGCAACGTGCGGTACGTGAGCCACCTTCCAGCCAGCAGCGGCGAAGCGCTGAGCGTGCGGCTCATCACCGGCCCGGACTGCGGCTCGCCCGCGGCCGGCTGGGTCGTTCCTCCGGTCCTCGACGGCAGCGGCCTCGTCCGCGCGGTGAACGTCGAGCGCACCATGGGCCGGAACGTGGAGCTCGGCATCCGCTGGTCGAAGTCGGAGCAGTTCGTGCTCGTCCCGGCGACGAACGGCCGGGGGCTGCGCATTCTCGTCTCACGGCCCGAGGTCGACCGCTCGAAGGTGACGGTGCACGAAGTCACCGGGCGCGTGTCGGTATACGCGGTCAACCTCGACGCGGCGAATGAGCCTTATGACGCGGCGGCGATCGCTGCCGCGCAGCAGGCGACCGGCGTGCGCGCGTACGTCTCCGAGACTGTCGTTGACGGCCAGAAGTGGTACCGCTTGCGGGCGGGGCCCTTCGTTGCCGAGTCGGATGCGCGGCGAGTGCTCGCAACGGCCCGTACCCGTTACCCGAAGGCATGGCTCGCCGTGTCGGACGACGCGGCGATGAGCGAGGTCGGCCTCCCCGATGCGGTCGGCAGCGTGGCAACGACGACGGCGCCAGCCAGCGCGACGCTGACGCAGCAGGACATCGACCAGACCATGAAGCGCGCGCAGGAGATGCTCCGACGCAAGGACTACGTGGTGGCGATCCAGCTGCTCACGCGTCTCACCGAGCAGCCGGAGTTTCCGCAGCGCGCCCAGGCCCAGGAACTGCTCGGGCTGGCACGCGAGCGCAACGGGCAACTGGCGCACGCCAAGGCTGAGTACGAGGAATACCTGAGGCGGTATCCGCAGGGCGAGGCGGCGGACCGCGTCGCGAAGCGCCTGCGCGCCCTGACGTTCGCTGCGAGCCCGGCGAGTGCGCAGGCACGGGCGGCGGCGGCCAACGAATCGCGCTGGAGAGTCTACGGCGGGATCTCGCAGACCTATCGACGGGACTCGAGCAGTTTCGACAATGGCGTCGTGTCGACGAGCGGCACGACACAGGACGCGATCCTGAGCGACGTGGCGCTCGCGGCGCGCCGCAGCGGCGAGCGCTACGACTTCGCCATGCGGGCGAGCGGATCCTACGGACTGGACCTCATGTCCAACGGCCCGGGCAGCCAGGGCACCGTCTCGCTGCTTTTCGCAGAGCTGCGCGACCGCACGCTCGACTGGAGCGTTCGTGGTGGACGGCAGTCGGGCAACCTGGGCGGCCTGATCGGGACCTTCGACGGCCTGTATGCCGGATACCAGGTCGCACCCAGGGTGCGGGTGAACGGCTACGCGGGCTCCCTGGTCAACACGGCGCGTGCCGCGCCTTCGACGGACCAGACGTTCTACGCGCTGTCCGCCGACTTCGGTACTTTCGCCGAAGCCTGGGACATGTCGCTCTACGCGCTCACGCAGGACTACGTGGGCTACACGGACAGGCAGGCCATCGGCACGGAGATTCGCTACTTCAGGCCCGGCTTCACGTTCGTGGGACTGGCCGACTACGACATCCACTTCGGCGACCTGAACGACGTGCTGCTGCTCGCGACGGCCGCCCTGCCCTCGCGCTGGACGATGAGCGTCAACCTCGATCACCGCAAGAGCCCGGGCCTGAGCCTGCGCAACGCACTGATCGGCCAGCAGGTCCAGACCTTCGACGAGCTGTTCAGCCTCTACTCCAGCGCGCAGGTCGAGCAGTTCGCCCAGGATCGCACCGCGGAATCGGACACCTACACGCTGTCGCTGTCCCGGCCGTTCGGCGAGCGATGGCAGTGGTCCATGGACGTCTCCGGCATGAGCATGAGCGCGACGCCCGCGTCGGGCGGGGTCGACGCAACCCCGGCCTCGGGCACCGACCTCCTGTTCTCGACGCAGGCGCTCGGATACGGACTGTTCGGCCGCGGCGACGTTTCCTCGCTGGGCTTCCAGTACCAGACCGGGGACTCGACCGACACGATCTCGCTCGGGCTCTATACGCAGCTCCCGTTGGGCGAGGCGTGGCGCCTGACCCCGAGACTCCGCGTCGACCAGCGCACCTTCCACGACGACGGGTCCACGCAGCTGCTCTACGCGCCGGGCCTGCGCGCGGAAATGCGCTGGCAGAGACTGTGGCTCGAGATCGAGGGCGGCGCCGAGATCGGGCAGCGCACACTCGGCGACTCCAGCGCCGACACGACGCGCTACTACTTCAGCCTGGGGTATCGCTATGACCTCTGACGGCGCCCGCCAGCCCCGTCGTCCGCGCCGCCTGGCGATCGCGATGCTCCTGCTTGCGGTCGGAGCGTGCGCGTCACGGCCTTCCGACGGCACGCGCCAGTACCTGGACGAGAAGATCCGCTGCAACCGTGACCGTGGCCCAGGGGGCGCTGGTATTCGCGCGCGAGCGACCGGAGCTCGCCGTCCACGCCCGCGACTACCTGACGCTCGTGCCCGTCGACGTCAACCGCATGGGCACGCACGCGACCTACTTCTACGGCTACGTGTGGTCGACCATCGACAAGCGTGGCGCGGCCGCGCGCGACGCCGCGTCGGCACAGTTCGAGATCATCGCGGACGGCCGCAGCATCCCGCTCGTGCCGGTCAAGGCCACGCCCCGGGAACTGGGCCTCGCGGAGGCGCCGGTCCGCGCACCGTCCAGGTCGGCGCAAGTGCTGATCGCCCGGACCGACCGCGACACGCTGGCCTTCCTTGCCGCCGCGGACTCGATCCGCGTGACCGAACTGCGCGACGGCATCAGCGAGCGCTACGAACTCTGGTCCGGCAACCCCGGCTCGCCCCTCGCCCTCAGGTAGAAAATAGGTGCCAGGCACCGGTTTTCCGCCTATGGCGGAAAACCGGTGCCTGGCACCTATTTTCTACGCGGCTTCTTTCGGGGCCTCCGCCTTCCGCTGCGCGGCCGTCGCGGGCTGCGCCTCCGGCCGTCGCGGCCGGATGCTCGTAGTCGTTCTTCTCCCAGTCGCGGTACTTCGGCGGGATCGGGTTGATCGCGCCCTTGGCGAGCCAGTCGAGCTTGCCTTCCATCAGCAGCCCGGCGACCTTGCCGTACGACCGGTTGAAGTTGCCCTTCACCGCGCGGAAGTTCCCCTCGATGCGCCGGCGCGCCTCGCTGCAGAAGAGGTCCGCGAGTTCCAGCGGCGACTTGTCGCCTGGATTGATCGCGACGAGGTGGTCCGCATAAGAAAGCGTCGCGCCCATCACGAACAGGTCCACGCCGATGTCCACGAAGTTGCCGAGGATGACCTGCTCGCGTCTCGAGCTTCGGGCCGAACTTCGCCATGGTCCCGAACAGCCTCCGCGCGAGTACCTTGGAGGCCTTCGCAGTCCAGGCGAGATGCTTGCGGTTCTTCGCGTCGAGGTGTGGCGCGTCGAGTCGACCGCCGGCGCCCGGCATGTACAGCTTCGGCAGCCACGTCGCGTAAAAGCCCGCCGCCTTCATTGCCGCCTCGCCCTTCGACACCTTCTGCCCGGGTTTCGGCTGCAGGATCGGCATCATGAGCTTGAAGTGCGTGTCGAGCGCCTCGCGCGCCATGATCAGGTGCATCACCTGGGACGATCCCTCGAAGATGCGGTTGATGCGCGCGTCGCGCAGGCCCATCTCCACCGCGACCGGCCGATCGCCGCGCGCATAGAGCGAAGTCGCCCGCTCGTAGCCTCGCCCGCCGCGCACCTGCAGGTAGTCGTCGTACATCTTCCACAGCGTCTCGGAACACCAGTACTTCGCCGCCGCCGCCTCGAGGCGGATGTCGGCGTTCTTGTGGTCCGCGAACGCGCAGGCGACCCCGACCATCGCCTTCATCGCGAAGAGCTGCGCCATGTAGCCCGAGATCATCTTCGCCACGGCCTGGTGCTTGCCGATCGGCTGGCCCCATTGCTGCCG
Organism: uncultured Gammaproteobacteria bacterium; assembly: GCA_963706755.1. Classification (GTDB taxonomy): domain Bacteria; phylum Pseudomonadota; class Gammaproteobacteria; order Steroidobacterales; family Steroidobacteraceae; genus RPQJ01. The sequence goes on along the minus strand of CAVPNH010000008.1, from coordinate 330,141 downwards.
CGTCGAGGTCCACCACTTCGCGTCTTCCACCATCGCCATGCCGCCGCCGATCGCCGCGGCCGGGATCCCGAGTCGTCCGACGTTGAGCGTCGCGAGCGCGATCTTTAGACCCTCGCCCGGCTTGCCGATCAGGTTCTCGGCCGGGACCCTGACGTCCTTGAACGTGATCACCCCGTTCGCAAGCCCGCGCAGGCCCATGAAGCGCGAGCGCCGCGCGCGCTCGACGCCGGGCCAGGCGGTCTCGACTACGAAGCAGGAGATCTGCGGCACGGACTTGCCGTTGGGAAGCACCTTGTCAGGCGTCCGCGCGAGCACCGCGATCAGCGTCGTCTTCGGATCGGTGACATTCGTGCACCAGAGCTTGTCGCCGTTCAGCGTGTAGTACTTGCCGTCGGCCGATGGCGTGGCTGTCGTCGTCATGCGCGCCGGGTCGGAACCAACGCCCGGCTCGGTGAGCGCGAACGCGGAGATCTCGCCCTTCGCCAGGCGAGGCAGATACTTGCGTTTCTGCTCCTCGGTGCCGAACTCCTTGAGCGGTTGCGGGACTCCGATGCTCTGGTGTGCCGACACGTAGGCGACGGTCGTCGCGCAGTAGCCCCCGAGGAAGCCCAGCACCCGCCCGTAGTTGGTGACCGAGAAACCGAGGCCACCGTATTCCTTCGGGATCTTCATGCCGAAGAGGCCCGCGGCCGCGAGCGCGTCCAGCGCCTCGCGCGGGTACTCGCCGTCCTCATCGATCTTCCACGGATCGATGGCCTTCTCGATCACGGGGCGGATCTTCTCGATGTACTCGTCGCCGATCCTCCGGTCCTCGGCGGACTGCGCCGGGAACGGATGCAGCAGGTCCCAGCGGAAATTGCCCTTGAACACCTCCGCGGTGAAGCTGACGTTCTCCCACTCCGTCTGGCGGGCGTCCTCGGCCATCTGCATCGAGACGTCTTTCGCCTTGGTGTCCATTTTTGATCCTCGATTGATGCCGCGCCGGGCGGCAACGGGTTGAAGCTCGGCACGAATATCTCCGAAGTCGCCTTCCGCGCATATCGGGGTTTGTGCAGTGCAGCTAAAACTGACGGCTACCAGCGGGGTCGGGCAGGTTATCCGTCAACCTGATGCCAACATAATTAACGATGATCGAGCTAATTCGACGCCTCTTCGAAGCTTTTCAAAGTTTCTTGCTCCGGCGAACGGCCGACTACCGGTCGACGCGTCAGGTCTGGATAACGGCCATCCGGGCTCGAAGTAATCCGGATTGTCCCCTTGACCACCCGGGCATAGCATCAAGCCAAGGAGGGGGCGCGGCACGCGCCGCGAGCCTTCCGGACATGGAGGTGACGACATGACAGACCAAGTGACGATGGACACCCTCAGGGCCGACCTCGCAACCGTGATGCGCGATGCGGAAGCGCTGCTGAAAGCGTCAACCGAGCAGGGCGGCGCGAAGGCAGACGAGGCTCGCGCGAAGATCCGGGAGTCCCTGCAGCACGCCAAGACGCGCCTGCTCGAGGCCGAGCGGGCAGCCGTGCGTCACGGCGAGGAGGCCGTGGCGGCGACGGAAACACGCATCAGGGACAATCCGTGGCAGTCGGTCGGCATCGCTGCCGCCGTCGGCGTGGTGATCGGCGTGCTGCTGGCGCGTCGCTGAGTCGCGCACGATGAGCGGGGAGGACACCGAGGCACTCGGGCCGGCGACGAACCTGCTGCGGTCGGCGACGCGCCTGTGCGGCACGCTGCTCGCGATGCTGCAGACGCGGGTCGAGTTGCTGACCACCGAAATCAGTGAGGACGTCGAGCGCGGCGTCCGGGTCCTGATGTGGGGCATGGTGGCCGTGCTGGCCGCCGTGCTCAGCCTGCTGCTCGCCGGAATTACGCTGATCGTCTACTACTGGGACACGCACCGCATGGGCGCGGCGATCGGCGTGACCGCTGCATTCCTGGTCCTGTCGGCAGTGGCAGCCTGGATTGCGCGAGCCCGCCTGCACGAAAAGCCCAAGCTGCTCGACGCCTCACGCACCGAACTCCGGCGCGACGTGGCCGCGCTCAGGGACGAGTCGTGAGTTCCCGGCTCGTCGCGTTGACCGCGCGGCGCGCAGCATTGCAGGCGGAATGCGCGCTGCAGCGCGACGATGCGGTGCAGGCCTACGCCGGGATCACGTCGGGCGCCGAGAGGATCGACGGCGTAGTCGCGGTACTGCGCCGGCTGACGCCTGTGCTCATCGTGGGCGGTGTCGTCGTGGTCGTGGCACTCGGCCCCGCGCGCGCGATCAACCTGGCCCGCCGCGGCATCACGCTCGCGATGTACGCCCTCCAGGCTCGAAGCCTGATGCGCTGACGCTCGCCCGGCCCCGGCAGGCGCTGGGTACCGGGCCCGTAGCAGAAGGGCCCCGCAGGGCCCTTCTCGATGCCGCTCTTGCTACCTACGCGCTACACGCGCTCGAGCACGGTGGCGATGCCCTGGCCGAGGCCGATGCACATGGTCGAGACGCCGATGTCGGCGTCCTTCTGCTCCATCACGTTCAGGAGCGCAGTCGTGATGCGAGCGCCCGAGCAGCCCAGCGGGTGACCGAGCGCGATCGCGCCACCGTTCAGGTTCACGGTCTCGTCCATGCGGTCCATGATCCCGAGCTCCTTCACGCACGGCAGCGACTGCGCCGCGAACGCCTCGTTGAGCTCCGCGACCTTGACGTCCTTCATCTCGAGGCCGGCACGCTTCAGCGCTTTCTTCGTCGCCGGAACCGGCCCGTAGCCCATGATCGCGGGGTCGCAGCCCGCCACCGCCATGGAGCGGATCTTCGCGCGCGGCTTGAGCCCCAGCGCCTTTGCACGCTCGTAGCTCATGACCAGCATCGCGGAAGCGCCGTCGGAGATCGCGGACGACGACCCCGCGGTCACCGTGCCGCCCTTGGGATCGAACGCCGGTGGCAGCGCAGCCAGCGCTTCGAGCGACGCGTCCTGACGGATCACCTCGTCCACGTCGCACAGCACGCGAACGCCGTTGGCGTCGTGGCCCTCGATGGCCACGATCTCGTTCTTGAAACGTCCCGTCAGTGTGGCTTCCCACGCCTTCTGGTGCGAACGCAGTGCGAACTTGTCCTGCATCTCGCGATTGATGCCGTGCATGCGGCCGAGCATCTCCGCCGTGAGACCCATCATGTTGGAGGCCTTCGCGTACTGCTTGGACGCCGAGGGGTTCAGGTCGATGCCGTGCATCATGTTGACGTGGCCCATGTGCTCCACGCCGCCGATCACGAACACGTCGCCCTGCCCTGTCATGATCTGCGCGGCGGCCGCGTGCAGCGCCTGCATCGACGAGCCGCAGAGCCGGTTGATCGTCTGGCCCGGCACCGTGTGCGGGAGCCCGGCCAGCAGCAGCGAGTTGCGGGCGATGTTCATGCCCTGCTCGAGCGTCTGGTTCACGCAGCCCCAGATCACGTCCTCGACCTCGTCCATCTTCGCGGCCGGGTTGCGCTTGAACAGCGCCTTGATCAACTCCGCCGAGAGCACCTCGGCGCGGACGTTACGGAACATGCCACCCTTGGAGCGGCCCATTGCGCTGCGCACGCCATCAATGATGACGACATCGCGGGGATTGAGATTCATCTTGATCTCTCCAGATTCAGGTTGGGTCGCTCGGGTCAGCCGAGGAACTTCTTGCCGGATTTGGCCATGTCGCGCAGCAGCTTCGGCGCGTCGTAGAGCTTGCCGAGCGAGATGTACTTGTCCGACATCTCGACGAACTTCGCGGCACCCATCTGGTCCACGTAGCGGCAGGCGCCGCCGCGGAACGGCGGGAAGCCGATGCCGTAGATCAGCGACATGTCGGCCTCGGCCGGCGAGGCAACGATCTTGTCCTCGAGGCAGCGGGCGACCTCGTTCACCAGCGGCACCATGCAGCGCGCGACGATCTCCTCGGGCGCGAACTCCTTGCGGGCCGCGACCACGCCCTTGATGAGCTCGTAGGTCTCGGGGTCCGGGCTCTTCTTCGGCTTGCCCTTCTTGTCCGGCGCGTAGGTGTAGTAGCCCTTGCCGGACTTCTGCCCGTATCGCTTGTGCTCGACCAGCACCTCCGTCGTGCCCTTGAAGTCCGGCTTCATGCGGTCCGGGAAGCCCTCGGCCATCACGGCCGCCGCGTGCACGCCCGTGTCCATGCCCACCACGTCCATCAGGTACGCCGGGCCCATGGGCCAGCCGAACTTCTCCATCGCCTTGTCCACGGCCATGAAGTCCGCACCGTCGCGGAGCAGCATGTGGAAGCCCGCGAAGTACGGGAACAGCACGCGATTGACCATGAATCCCGGGCAGTCGTTCACGACGATCGGCGTCTTGCCCATCTTGAGCGCGAGCGCCACGGTCGCGGCGACCGCGGCGTCCGACGACTGCTTGCCGCGGATCACTTCCACCAGCGGCATCATGTGCACCGGGTTGAAGAAGTGCATGCCGACGAAGTTCTGCGGGCGCTTCAGGCCCTCCGCGAGGGAGGTGATCGAGATGGTCGAGGTGTTGGAGGCGATGATGGTGTCCTCGCGCACCAGTCCCTCGACCTCGGCGAACACCGCCTTCTTCACCTTCGCGTTCTCGACCACGGCCTCGATGATGATGTCCACGTCCTTGAAGTCGCCGTAATTGAGCGTCGGGCGGATACGGGCGAGCGTCTGGCTCATCTTCTCGGGCGTCGACTTGCCCTTCTCGACCTGCTTCGCGAGGAGCTTGCCCGGCCTCGTTCATGCCGAGGTCGAGCGCCTCCGGGCGGATGTCCTTCATGATGATCGGCGTGCCCTTGGACGCGCTCTGGTAGGCGATGCCGCCGCCCATGATGCCGGCGCCGAGCACCGCCGCCTGCTTGATCTCCTTCGCGCCCTTCTTCGCCCACGCGCCCGCGGCCTTCTTCACGGCCTGGTCGGCCATGAAGAGGCCCGACCAGCGCATTCGCCTGCGGCGTCGCCGCGGCCTTCGCGAAGTACTTCGCCTCGATCGCGAGCGCGTCGTCACGACCCTTGACCGACGACTCCTGGATGCTGCGGATCGCGAGCAACGGCGCCGGGTAATTCGGTCCGGCCTGTCCGCCCACGAAGCCGATGGCGCTCGTGAACGCCATCATCGACTCCATCGCGTTCAGCTTCACCGGCGCGAGCTTCTCGGCGCGCTTCGCCTGCCAGTCGAGACGGCCCGCGATGGCCTGCTTCAACATGGCGAGCGCCGCATCGCGCAGCGCCTCGGGCGCCACGACCGCGTCCACCGCGCCGTCCTTGAGCGCCGCGTCGGGCTTCTTGTCCGCGCCCGTGCAGATCCACTCGATCGCGTTGTCCACGCCGATCACGCGCGGCATGCGCACGCTGCCGCCGAAGCCAGGGAAGATGCCGAGCTTGATTTCGGGGAAGCCGACCGACGCGGCGGTCGACATCACCCGGTAGTCACAGGCGAGCGCGAGCTCGAGTCCGCCGCCGAGGCAGATGCCGTTGATCGCGGCGACCGTCGGGAACGGCAGATCCTCGAAGCGGGAGAGCATCCTGTTCGCCCCGAGCACGAAATTCACGACCTCACCCTCGCCGGCCGCGAACATCGCGCCGAACTCGGTGATGTCGGCTCCGACGATGAACACCGACTTGCCCGAGGTGACGTATCACCCCCTTGACGCTCGCGTCCTTCGCAATCGCCTCGGTGGCGGCGGCAAGTCCCTGTTGGCGGCCTGGCTCAGCTTGTTGACCGATTCGCCGGCGAGATCGAACTTGAGTTCGACGAGGCCGTCGCCCAGCGCCGTGGCGCTGAAAGCGGGTCCGGAGTACAGCATGGAGTCGTCTCCCTATCTTCAGGTGCAAAGAGGCAAGCGACGGCCGCCGGAAGGCGCGACCGGGCGTTCGACGGAGTTTGCGGCACCGCACAACGATTTGTTAATGGGATTTTCCGAAGGGCGGCGGGAGCGGCTGCGGCCCCCTGATTCATCATAGACTTACGCCATGCATCAGCTCCGTCGTAACGCCGCGCCGGCCGCGCCCGGCGTGCCCTGCCGCCCGCTCGCGCTGGCGCTCGCAGCGTCCGCCCTGCTCGTCGTCCTGGCGACGCTGCGCACGGCCGGCGCCGGCGATGCAGGCAACGACCCGCTTGCGGAAGGACGCAGGCAGTTCCTCGCGGCCTACGCGGCGGCCGAGAATGCGCCGCCCGAGGCCGTGACCGAGGACGGGGAGGCGCTGCGAGCCTATCCGCTCTACCCCTACGTGCTGGCGGCGAGACTGCAGCAGCGCGTGGATGACCCGGCGGCCACGCCCGCCATCCGCGCCTTCCTCGCCGAGCACGCCGGCCTGCCCGCTGCGCGGACGCTGCGCAATCGCTGGCTCATGGCCCTGGCAGTCGGCAAGCGCTGGGACGACTACCTGTCGGTCTACGACGCCGGCATCGACGACTCGGTGGCCGCGCGCTGCAACGCCTACGCCGCGCGCATCGCGCTCGACCGGACGGACGGGCTCACCGACGCGGTGCTCACGGAATGGAACGTCCCGAAGAGCCTGCCAGGAGCCTGCGATCCCGCCGTGAACTGGCTGCGCGCGCGCGGACTGCTCACACCGGAACGCATCGGGCAACGCGCCCGCGCGGCATTGGCTGCGGGCGAGCCAGGACTCGCACGGTTTCTTGCCGCGTCCCTGACCGCGCCCGAGCGGGCGCCCATCGTCCAGTGGGCCGGGCTGATCGAGAAGCCGCGCGAGTCAGTTGAGGCGCTGATCGCCGCGCCCGACACGGCGGTCGAACCTGCCGCGCTGCAGGACGGCTGGCGACGATATGCGAGGAGCGACGCCGAGGCTGCGGCCGATCGCTTTCCTGCACTGCTGCAGGCGCGGCATATCGAAGGCGCCGAGGCTGCGAGTCCGTACGCACTCGCGGTCGCCATGCAGCTCGCGCTCAGCCGCAAGCCACGCGCGCTCGAGTTCTTCGCGATGGCGCAGCCGGGTGACTACGATGAACGCGCCTGGGAGTGGCAGGCTCGCGCCGCGCTCTGGGCGGGAGACTGGAGTCGAGTGCGCGATGCGATCGCGGCGATGCCGGAGGCGCTGCGCAACCAGACGCGCTGGAAGTACTGGAGCGCCCGCGCCGCGGATCAACTCGGCGACGCCGCCCTCGCGAAGCAGGGCTATTCAGCGATCGTCACGACCGACAACTGGTACGCGGTACTCTCGGCTGCACGCCTCGGCCAGCCGTTCGCGCCGAACCTGCAATCGATCGGCTTGAGCGACCCGGAAATGGACCGCCTCTCGGCCGAGCCCGCGTTCCTGCGCGCGCACGAATTCGTGCTCTGCGACATGGAGACACTGGCGGTTTCGGAGTGGCGCGCAGGGTATGCGGGCCTCGCGCAGCCTGCGCAGGTGCAGGCCATCGGACTCGCCGCCCGCTGGGGCTGGCACCTGCAGGCGATCTCCGCGGCGGCGAAGCTTGGGCTCTTCAACGACTACGACCTGCTCTATCCGCGGCCCTACGACTCCGAGGTGCGGAAGGGCGCGGGCGTCTCAGGGCTGCCACAGGACCTGATCTACGCGATCATCCGCCAGGAGAGCCTGTACCAGCCCGACGCCCGCTCGAGCGCCGGCGCACTCGGGCTCATGCAGTTGCTGCCCGAGACGGCCAGGCGCACGGCCAAGGCGTGGCACCTGCCGCTCGGGACACGTGCGTCGTTGCTCGAGCCGTCGGTCAACGTCCCGCTCGGCTCGGCGTACCTGCGCGGCCTGCTCGACCGCAGCGGCGGCCAGGCCCCGCTCGCCATCGGCAGCTACAACGCGGGGCCGGGGGCCGTGCGCCGCTGGCTGCCGGAATCGCCGATGGCGATGGACGCGTGGGTGGAGAACATCCCCTACAACGAGACGCGCACCTACGTGCAGAAGGTCTCGTGGCACATGATCGTGTTCGGCTGGCTCACCGAGCGCAAGCCACGCGACGTCGCCTCGTGGCTGGGCACTGTGCGGCCGCTCGCGGTGGACGCGGCAGCGAACTGAGCGTCACTCCAGGACCGCGACCTGCCGCCAGGTAACCGCGGTCTTGCCTGCGGTCAGGCGACGCGCGCGTCGGCGATGCCGAGCGTCGCCGCGACATGTGCCCGCTCACGCTTCGTCGATTCCCCCGACAGCAGCTCGTGCCATTCGTGCAGGAATGCCCGCGACCGCTCGCAAGGCCTGCGGGTGGCACGGCGGCACACGATCGCGACCTCCTCCACCGAGAGCGCCAGGCGCAGAGGCAGCAGCCGCTCGTTGATGCGCTCGTCGCCCAGCGTGAGCAGCGCCGCAAACACCGCGCCGCGGTTGATCGCGAGGCCCCTGCGGACCCACTCGCTGGCGTCGTACGCGGCCGCGCTGCGTGCGACAGCGTCGCGGACGACACCGACGTAAGCCGCCGTGGCCGCGAACACGACTTCCTCGTCGTGGTCGGCAAGCGCGTATGGGACCAGCGCATCCGCGCCGCGCTCGCCTTCGTGCACGCGGCGGCGCGCGTCCTCGAGGCTGCGCCGGCGCGCGGCAATGGAACGGGTGGGCAGCTTCTGCCAGTAGTCGATCAGTGCAGGCGTCATCGAGTTCATGGTCAAACCTCCAGGCCCCATGCGGGCGTTGCAGACCTGACCGGGGGTCTAACGAACGGCGCGCGAGCCGGGCGGGAGGCTGAAACGAAAAACCCTCCGCGCCACGATTCGAGCGCCGGAGGGTTCACTAAGCTTCACCCGCTTCGTTGCCTTCCGGCCGCATCCGCGCCTCGCGGCGCGCGCCACCTTGCCCGGGAAGGCAGGTTGGCCGGGGCAAACGCCCCTTTCTTGATGCTGGCGCGAGTATAGCAAAGCGAGCCGGGAAGCCAACAGGTGGGACTCGCCACGACGGCGGGCAGCAACCGCGATGCACCCAGGACCGTGTGGGCACGCCGAAAAGGCACCGCTTCCGCGCTAGACTTCACCGATGATCATTCTGTTGGCCGAAGACGATCGGGATCTGGCGGCGAACACCGGTGAATTCCTCGAGTCCCTCGGGCACCGGGTGGACTACGCGACCGACGGCTTGCTCGCCCGCCAGCTGTGTACGGAGCACCGATACGACGCCATCGTCCTCGACGTGGGCCTTCCCGGTGCAGGCGGGCTGGACGTCTGCCGCTGGCTGCGCACGGAAGCCCGCCGCAGCACGCCAGTGCTGATGCTCACTGCCAGGGACCTGGAAACCGACATCCTCGCCGGATTCGAGGCCGGCGCCGATGACTACGTGGCCAAGCCGTTTTCGCTGAAGGTGCTGGCGGCTCGCCTTGCGGTGATCGCACGGCGAGGCCGGCTGGGTGCCGGCACCCTCAACGTCTCCGACCTCGAGTTCGACATCGAGACCCTGGCTGTGCATCGCGGCGGGTCGCCATGCAATTTGACCCCGTCCGGATTACGGATTCTCGAATTGCTGATGCGCTCTTCTCCTGCCGTGGTGTCCCGCGAGCAGCTGGTGGAGTTGCTCTGGGGCGAGGCCCCACCGGCCTCGGACGCGGCCTTGCGCGCCCACATTCACCTGTTGCGGCAGGCGGTCGATCCGCCTGGATCCCCGCGACTGCTGCACACCCTGCACGGCGTCGGCTACCGGCTGGCGCCCGGTTCCGATGCGCCCTGAGCACCCGCTCCGCCGACGTTTTTCGCGGGCAGCGGCGTGGCTGTCGCGAACGGCCTTGCGGCCCATTGCAGGCCTCCTCGAACGTGAAGAGTCGCTGGCCGATGACGTCAGCCACGAACTGCGAACGCAGCTCTCGGTGATCGGCACGGCATCGGAACTGCTTCTCGACGATCCCTGCTGTCGCAGGCGTCGCTCGTGAACGCGTGGAGCGCATCGCCCGGGCGGCTCGACGATCGGCGTCGGTCATCGAAGCGCTTCAGCTCCTGGACCGCAGGGAATCCGCGAGCACCGCTGCCGCCGTCGACCTGCGGGACATCGTGGGCGACGTCGTGGAGACCTGCCGGCCAGTGGCGCTGGCCAAGGGCATCGGGTTGCATGCCGAGTGCGGCGACGAGGTGCTGGCGCGCGCCCCACCCGGATTGGCGGCGATCGTGCTGCAGAACCTGATGGAGAACGCAATCCGGTTCACGCAGCACGGGAGCGTCCGGGTCGATCCTGGAGCCGGGCCGCTTGATCGTCGAGGACACCGGCGTCGGGCTCGCAGCAGTGGACAAGGACCGGATCTTCGAACGCGGTTACCGCAGCGACACGAGCCGTGGGTCGGGGCTCGGGCTCGATCTCGTCCGCCGCGCGTGCGCACGACTCGGGTGGCAGGTTTCAGCCCAGGAGCGCCCGGGCGGCGGCGCCCGGTTCGAGCTGATCATTGCGCACCCGCCGATCGCCTGACGCCCGCGCCTTTACGAAAAACTAACACGCCACGAACGGTTTCCTACGGCACGGTACGGCACAGTAGCCGGACTGTGACTGGGGCAGGTCGCCCCTTGCCAAGGGAAACCAGACGAATGACACACAAGCCCGTTCAGGACCGGATCTTTGCCGACCAGCGAGAGGCCATTGCGGACTTCCGCTTCGGCGCCGATGTCGCGCAGGTATTCGACGACATGCTGTCGAGGTCGGTGCCTTTCTACGGCGAGATCCAGCGCATGGTCACGGAGCTCGCCCAGGACATCGTCGTGCCGGGCAGCAACGTCTACGACCTCGGCTGCTCGACGGGCACGACCATGCTGATGCTCGACAGCGCGCTGCCCCAGGACGTCAACTTCGTCGGCATCGACGACTCCCGCGACATGCTCGTCAAGTGCGAGGACAAGCTTCGCGAGCACGGTGTCAAGCGCAAGATTACCCTCGAGTGCACCGACCTGCACACGAGCGTCGAGCTGAAGGACGCATCGCTCGCGACGATGGTGCTGACCCTGCAGTTCCTGCGGCCGCTGCATCGCGAGCGGCTGATCGCCGACATCTACAAGGGCCTCCGCGAGAACGGCGGCCTGATCCTGGTCGAGAAGGTGCTCGGCGAGGACTCGCATTTCAACCGCCTGTTCATCAAGCACTACTACGACTACAAGCGCCGCAACGGTTACTCGGAGACCGAGATCGCGCAGAAGCGCGAGGCCCTGGAGAACGTCCTGATCCCGTACAAGCTCCTGGAGAACCGCGAGCTGCTGCTGCGGGCCGGCTTCCGCTACGTGGACGTGTTCTTTAAGTGGTACAACTTCTGCGGCATCGTGGCGATCAAGTGACGTCATGACGCTCACCTCCATCGGCGACTTCTTCTTCCGCTACCGGACCGTCGTATTCCCGCTGTTCCTGCCGCTGGCGCTGCTGCCGGCGCCGGCGCTGTTCGATCAACCGCTGATCGCGGCGGTCCTGGGCTTTGCGATTGCCGCGCTCGGCGAGACGGTGCGGGCGACCACGATCGGGCTGCAGTACATCGTGCGCGGCGGGCGCGACCGGCGCGTCTATGCCAAGGACCTCGTCACCGGCGGGATCTACGCGCACACCCGCAACCCGATGTACGTCGGCAACATGCTCATCCTGGCGGGCCTCGCCTTCGCCTCGAATTCCTGGCTCTGTGTCGGGGTACTGATCCCGGCCTACGCGTTCGTCTGCGTCGCGATCGTGGCCGCCGAGGAGCGCTACCTGCGCGGGCGGTTCGGCGCCGACTTCGACGCGTACTGCCGGGACGTGCCACGCTGGCTGCCGCGACTGTCGGGCATCGAGGCCACACTCGCCGACCATCGCTTCAACTGGCGGCGCGTAGTGGTGAAGGAATACGGCACGCCGCTCGGCTGGACCCTGACCTGGGGCGTGCTCACGCTGTGGAACCTCGCCCGCGCCGAGGGCGGCGTCGATGCACATCGCACGGCGGCGCTGGTCGTCGTGGCCGTGATGTCGACCATGCTGGCTTTCTGGATCTTCGCCCGCATCACCAAGAAGTCGAAGCGATGGGCGTCGACGTGAGCGCTGCCAACGCCTTGCGTGCGCCGGCCGAGGGCCAGGACCAGCTCTCCGCGCTGCGCGCCAGGATCGACGCGGTGGACCTCGGCATCCTGCGGCTCATCGAGCAGCGCGGACACATCGTCGAGGAGATTCTCCTGCTCAAGCAGTCGGTGGACCTGCCGGTGCTCGACGAAGCCCGGGAGCGGCAGCTGCTCGAGCGACTTCGCGCCAGGCACCGGGGGCCGCACGACTGGCACGAGGTGGAACGCGTGTTTCGCCTGCTGCTCGAGATCTCGCGCGGACTCGCCAGGTAACCTGAGCGGGCGGCACCCGCACGATGCCCCCCGGCCGGCCCGGGGTTGCCCTGGGCGTCAGAACATGCGCCGGACGAGCAGGTCCGTCGGCACGAACACGAAGACCACGAAGCCGGCGAACAGCGCCAGCACGTAAGCCCAGGCGGGCCAGCGCGCCTGCACGGCGCCGAGCCCGTAGGTCCAGTTGATGTTCTTCTCGGGAGCGCTCACCAGCCGGCTCAGGGGCAGCACCACCGCGCCCAGCGCGATGGCGCCCGGCAATCCGATACGGCGGTCATAACCGTAGGCCTCCAGCATCCAGAGCAGCACCAGCGGCAGCGGCACGTGAAAGAGCGACAGCCCGCGCAGGAGCCGCGGGCGCTCCGCTTCGAACATGTAATCCGTCAGACCCGTGATGCGCCTCCGCAGCAGCAGCCGGCCCGCGAAATCCACGTTCCACAGTATCTCCGGCAGGAGCACTGCCACCGCCAGCACGCTCGCGAGCGACGCGCTCTCGAGCCACATCGCCGGCACGGCGCCGATGAAGGCAATGTCCGAGAACCACAGGAAATTTCGCCAGCCGTAGTTCTTCCACCAGACCGCCATGACGCAGGCGACGAACGCGGTGTAGGCGACCTTGAACCACAGCGGAATCATGCGGACATCGTAGCCGATCCCGGCTCGACGGAGGCCGGTTGGGAAGGGTCAGCCCCGCCCGCCCGTCCGGAATCCGTGCCGGCCTCAGGCGTGCAGTTCGACGACGTCCCGGTCCGCGAGCAGGTGGTCGCGTCCCACGTGCTGCCCCTCCGCAGCGGCGGATGTCCCCCACACGCGCGCGTACTTGAGCGTCTGCGCCATGTCGCGGTGCACGAGCCTGGCGACGTCGGCCACCGTCTGCTCGCCGTGGCGCAGCGTGAATGGCCTGTCGTGCAACGCGGGCTTGCCGGGCGCCTTGGTGTAGATCCGTACGAGGCCGAGCGAGCGCCACAGCCACTCGCCCAGCTCTACGAGACCCTGGCCGCTCAGGGCGGACGCCAGCAGCGCGGGGAAATGAGGCGCCTCGAGTTCAGCGAGCGCTTCGAGATCGGTGTCGGGATGCCCGAGCAGGTCGGACTTGTTCGCGACCAGCAGGGTGGGAAGCCGCAGGTCGAAGACGTCGCCCGCGTCCGCGTGACTCGAGAGCGCCGCAGGAGCCGCCCGCGCATCGGCAGGCCATTCCGTGACCAGGCTGACCTTGCGCTCCCTGAGCGCCGCCTGCACCGACTCCACGTGCTGCAGGCACTCGGGATCCGCGAGGTCGACCACCAGCAGGCAGGCATCGGCCGACTGCAGCGTGCTGCCCAGCCACGGCAGCGGATGCTCCGCGGATATCGCCGGCAGGTCCAGGAGCTGGAACAGCACGTCCTCCCAGCGGAACATGCCGGGCTCCGGATACTGCGTCGTGTGCGGATATGGGCCGCTCTTTGCTCCCGAGCCCGTGAGCCGGGCGTGCAGCAGGGACTTTCCGCTGTTGGGCGGCCCGATCAACGCGATCTGCGCCGCGCCCTCCGGCCGCACGACGAGCGCGGGGCTGCTGCGCGCCCCACCCCGCTTCGGGCCCGCGAGTTCCTCGTCGAGTTCCTTGATGCGTCGCTTGAGGTCCGCCTGCAGGTGGTCCGTGCCCTTGTGCTTGGGGATGACGCTCAGCATCTCCCGCAGGTGGTCGAGCCGCTCCCCTGGATCGCGCGCCTTTCGATACGCGTCGGCCGCAGCCTTGTATTCGGGTGACAGGTTGGCGGGCATGCTCGAACCAGCGGCACCAGGGGCCGGTGGGACCACCGGCCCGACTACTTATGCACCCGTGCCCGTGCCAATTTCAACGGGACAAACCGCGAGCGGCGGATCCGCTGGCGACAGGCGCGGGAATTAAGTTCTTGTTTCCTGTATTCGCTCAGGAAACCAGCGCCGGGGTCGCCGCGATCAGAAGCTGCGCGCCGTAGTACAGCGGCAAACCCCACGCCCGGTTCAGGAACTCGTGCCGCACGAAGCGGTCCCGCGCCACCGAAACGTCGGACGCCGTGAAGGCCAGCGCTCCGATCGCGACCTGCCACGGTCCGCCCGCCACAGTGACCGCGCACGCGAGCGTGGACATCACCCCGATCACGACCATGTACGCCCTGACCGGCGCCACCATGTCCGCGGGCACGGAGCGCCCGAGCCAGCGAAGCACCACGCCGAGGGCCGCGGCCAGCAGCGCGCCGGCGGCGATGAGCGCGGCGGTGGACAGTGGCCGGGTCACGAACGCCGCGCTGTATGCGACGTGGCCGAGCAGGAATGCGAAGAGTCCGGCGCGAAACGTGCCTGGCCGGCCGCGGGGGATGAGCAGCACGTCGCCGAGCATGCAGAGCACGAGCCCGGCGAGCACGAACCGGCCGTAGGTCGAACCGAGCGCCCCGGACGCGAGCCCGAGCCAGATGAATGCCGCCGATGCGACCGGCTTGGCGAGCCACAGCCCGCTGCGCGACCCGCGGCGTTCCGCAACCAGGAGCCCCGTCACGGCGACGACGCAGAGCGCGATGGGTCCGATCGCGGTCATTCCGCCGCGTCGCCCGCTTCGGCGACGTACTCCTCGTAGTGCGGGACCCACATCGTCCGGCGCACCGACTCGACCAGGTCGGCCGGCGGAATCGCCGTCACCGACGCGCCACGCGAATTCGCGATCACGGATGCCGCGACCTCCGCAGACACTTCGCGCAGGCGTGTCACGGCAGGGAACAGCATCCCGCTCTCGAGTTCCGCGTCCGTGACCTTGGCGGCCAGGGTGAACGCCGCCGCCGTGAGCATCTCGTCGGTCACCACCCGGATCCCGCCGAGCAGCACGCCGAGACCGAGGCCGGGAAACACCAGGACGTTGTTGCCCTGGCCGACGCGCACGCTTCGCCCACCCAGGTCCACCGGAGCGAACGGGCTGCCGGTCGCTACGAGCGCGCGGCCATCGGTCCACCTCAGCACGTCCGCGGGAACGGCTTCGCTCAGGTCCGACGGGTTCGAGAACGGGAGGATCACCGGCCGCTCGCAGTACCCCGCCATCGCGCGCACGATGGCCTCGCTGAAGCACCCGCGCTGACCCGACGTTCCGATGAGCACGGTAGGTCGGAACTGCCGCACCACGGACTCGAGCCCCCGGTCCGCATCCGGGCCGAGGCCGACGCGCCCGGCGAGCTCCGCCGGCCAGGCGAGTTCGTGCTTGTACGCATCGCGCTGCTCGTGGTCCGCGACCAGGAGGCCCCGACTGTCGAGTGCCGCGACCCGTTCCAGGCACTGCGACTCGCGGAGGCCCTCAAGCCGCATCGCCGCCTTGAGCTGTCTCGCGATGCCGAGCCCGGCTGCGCCGGCGCCGTGAACGACCACCCGCTGCGCAGAGAGTCGCATCCCGGTGAGCCGCACCGACGAGAGGATGCCTGCGAGCGCCACGGCGCCCGTGCCCTGGATGTCGTCGTTGAACGAGGGCAAACGCGCGCGGTAACGGTCCGCGACGCGCAGCGCGATGTCCTTGCGCAGGTCTTCCCATTGCAGCAGCGCCTTGGGAAACACGGCAGCCACGGCCTCGACGAACTCCTCGATGAACCCGTCGTACTCCGCGCCACGGAGACGCGGCTGCCGCCAGCCCACGTACATCCCGTCCTTGAGCAACGCCTCGTTGTCCGTACCGACGTCCAGGCTGATCGGCAAGGTCGCCGCCGGGGGAATGCCGGCCGCCACGGTGTACAGCGCGAGCTTGCCGACGCAGATCGCCATGCCGCCGGCGCCCTGGTCGCCGATCCCGAGGATGGACTCGTTGTCGGTGGCCACGATCAGGCGCACGGGCTCGTCGCCGGCCGCGTCGTTCAGCACGCGTGCCATGCGGCCGCGGAATTCGGGCGTGAGCCAGACGCCCCTCGCACGCCGGTACACCTGGCTGAAGTTGCGGGTCGCCTCCGCCACCGTCGGCGTGTAGATGATCGGCATGTACCGCTCGAGGTGCTCCGCGAGCACGCGGAAGTACAGGTGCTCGTTGCGGTCCTGCAGTGCGGACAGCTTGAGATACCTGTCGATCGGCGTCGGCGCGCGATCGATGTCCTCGACGATGCGCCGCACCTGCAGGTCCATCGAAATCGGTCGCGAAGGCAGGAGCCCGTGGAGCCGGAAGCGCTCCCGCTCGCCGGCACCGAACGCCGTGCCCTTGTTCAGGAGGGGATCGCGGATCAGGTCCCGGCCCCGCTTCGTCACCCTCACGGGGTCCGACTGCGACGGCCAGGGCGCGTGGAGTACGGTGTCTTGCATGCCGGCAAGCTTGCCGCGTCCTGTCATCCGTGCCAATCGGCATTTCCGCAGGCCATCGGGACCGCTACAGTGACGTGCCATGCAGCACGTTGCCTCCTATTACGCCGCCTCGGCGCATCCCTCCCCGGCCCGGCCGGCGCTCGAGGGCGACGTGCACGTGGACGTGTGCGTGGTGGGCGGGGGTATCGCCGGTTGTTCCGCCGCGCTGGACCTTGCCGCGCGCGGCTACGACGTCGTGCTGCTCGAAGCGCGCAGGATCGGCTGGGGCGCTTCGGGCCGCAGCGGCGGCCAGGCCATCTTCGGCTTCGGCGCGAGCCAGCAGGCTATCGTCGCGCAGGCGGGCCCGGAGGCCGCACGGCGCATGTGGGACGTGTCGGTCGAGGCGCTCGCCCTCCTCCGACAGCGCGTGGCGGACCACGCGATCGACTGCGACCTCCACTGGGGCCACCTGCACGTCGGCACCAAGGAGCGGCATCGCCGGGAGCTCGAGGAACTGCAGCGGGAGCTCGAGGACTGCTACGGCTACCGCCACACCCGGCTCCTGGACCGCGCCGGCGTCGAGTCGCGGCTCGCAACCGGGGCGTACTGCGCCGGACTCTTCGATCCCGGCAGCGGACACCTGCATCCGCTCAACTACACACTGGGGCTGGCGCGCGCGGCCGAGGCATCCGGAGCCCGGATCTACGAATCGACCGTGGCGACATCGATCGAGCCGGGCGACAAGGTGAGACTTTCGACGTCGCGCGGCGCGGTGATCGCGCGCCACGTCGTCCTCGCCCGCGGCGGCTACCTGGACGGAATACGTACCACCGCGGACCGGCGCGTGATGCCGGTGGGCACGTACGTCGTTGCGACCGAACCACTGGGCGAGGAGCGCCTTCGCGCCCTGATGCGCGAGAACGTCGCAGTGGCCGACGTGAATTTCGTGCTCGACTATTTCCGCCAGTCCGCGGACCAGCGCCTGATCTTCGGGGGCCGGGTCAGCTACTCCGGAATCAACGAGGCCGACAGCGGGCGAGCCACGCGCGCCAGGATGCTCCGGGTCTTTCCGCAGCTTGCCGACGTGCGACTGGACCACGTGTGGGGCGGCTACGTGGACATCACGATGAACCGCGCGCCGGATTTCGGTCACATCGCGCCGAACGTGCTCTACCTGCAGGGCTTCTCCGGGCACGGGATCGCCATGGCGGGCATGGCCGGCCGGCTCGCCGCCGACGCAGTCGCGGGCCAGGCGGAGCGATTCGACCTGTTCGCGCGCCTTCCGCATCGCATCTTCCCGGGCGGTCGCGCGTTGCGCATGCCGGCGCTGGTCCTCGGCATGCTCTGGTATCGCCTGCGCGACCTCCTATGAACGACGCATCGAATCCCGCATCCATTCTCGAACTGCGGGCCGGGCCCGGCGCGGCGGCGCACATCCGGGCGAACGGCATCGCGCCAGGCGACGTCGCCTGCATTCCCGCGGCGGCCGGCGGACCGAAGGGCCTCGCGCTCGTTCCCCTGGACAAGCTGCTCTACCGGGAGTGGCTGCGCGATGCGGCGCCCGTCGAACTCATCGGCGCGTCCGTGGGCGCCTGGCGCATGACCGCACTCGCGCAACCCGACCCCGTCGCGGCAGCCGATCGCCTGCTCTACACCTACGTCCGCGACCAGAACTACGACAGGAAGCCGACGCCCGACGACATCGCGCAGGCCTGCCGGCGCCTCGCGACCTCGGTGCTGGGCGGCGCGCAGCTGCGCGTGCGGCCCGGCGTTTCGCTCACGGTCGTCACCTCGCGCGCCCGTGGCGGGCTTGCGGACAGGGAGTCGCTGTTCGCGTTCGGCCGCGCGGGGCTGGCGAACGCCATTTCGCGCGGCAGCCTCGCGGCATACCTCGAGCGCGTGCTGTTCACGGCCGGACCCACGTTCCTGTCGGGGCCATTCGACGAATTCGGCTCACGGGTCGTGGCGCTCGACGCCGCGAACACCGAGGCCGCGCTGGTCGCCTCGGGCTCGATCCCGATCGTCTGCTCGCCGGTGCGCGGGATCCCCGGCGCGCCGCCCGGCAACTACTGGGACGGGGCGCTGGTGGACTACCACCTGCGGTTGCCCTACGAGCGCCTGACTCGCTCCGGCCCGCGACACCGCATCGTTTTCTACCCGCACTTCAACGACTACGTGACGCCGGGCTGGCTGGACAAGCACCTGCCCTGGCGCCGCGAGTCCCGCGGTCATCCCTGGCTGGACGACGTGCTGCTGGTGGCGCCGTCGCGGGCGTTCCTGGCGACCCTGCCTAACGGCAAGTTGCCGGACCGGAACGATTTTTACCGGTACGGCCAGGACCACGCGGCCCGCATCCTGGACTGGGAACGAGCCATCTCCGAGTGCCAGCGCTTTGCCGACGCGGTGCTCGCATGGCTCCTGCGGCCGGACCCCACGCTGCTCAAACCGCTGTAGCGCTACAGTCGCTGCGCGGCCCGGTATGATGGTCGGATGTCCGGCTTCGCCTCACGTTGCGTCGCGCTCGTGCGTCACCCATCGACGCCGGCCCCCTCCGTGCGCCACATCGACGTCGAACTCGGTTCGACCCCTGAGGGCGGCCTCAAGCTCCGGTTCTTCCTCGACGGCGACGTGAGCGGCATCGCGGTGCCGCGGATCGTCGAGCCGCGCCAGTCGGACGGGCTCTGGCAACACACCTGCTTCGAGGCCTTCATCGGCGGCCAGGGTTCGCAGGCCTACTGCGAGTTCAACTTCTCGCCTTCCACGGAGTGGGCCGCCTACGGCTTCTCGGGCTATCGGGTCGGCATGCTGCCGATCGAGTACACCACGCCGCCGACCGTCGCAGTCAGCGTGGCCGAGGACCGGATCGCGCTCGAGGCCGTGATCCCACTCGAGGCACTGCTCGCCCTGCCCGGCGACGGCACGCTGCTCGTGGGGCTGGCGGCGGTCATCGAGGACCACAACGGACAGGTGTCGTACTGGGCGCTGGCGCACCGCGCGGAGAAGCCCGACTTCCACAGCCCGGCGGGATTCGTCCTGGAGATCGAGCGGGCCAGCACGTGGTGAAATTCGGCATCGACCGGTTGCTCGCGGAGCCCGAACTGCGCCGGCCGCTGTCGGGCCGCCGGGTCGCACTGCTGGCCCACCCGGCGTCCGTCACCGCCGACCTCACGCACTCGCTCGACGCGATCGCCGCGCTCGACGACGTCGCGCTCACCGCGGCCTTCGGCCCGCAGCACGGGCTGCGCGGCGACAAGCAGGACAACATGGTCGAGTCGCCCGACTTCCGCGACCCGGCGCACGGCATTCCGGTGTTCAGCCTCTACGGCGAGGTGCGACGTCCGACCCAGGCGATGCTCGACACCTTCGACGTGCTGCTCGTGGACCTGCAGGACCTCGGCTGCCGCATCTACACGTTCATCACGACGCTCCGCTACGTGCTCGAAGCCGCGGCGCTGCATGGCAAGTCCGTGTGGGTGCTGGACCGCCCGAACCCGGTCGGCCGGCCGGTCGAGGGCCTGCGCCTGCGCGCGGGCTGGGAGAGCTTCGTCGGCGCAGGCGAGATGCCGATGCGCCACGGGCTCACGCTCGGCGAGATGGGGCGCTGGTTCATGCGCCGGCTCAATCTCGACCTCGACTATCACGTCGTCGAGATGCAGGGCTGGGAACCGGCGCGAGCCCCGGGATTCGGCTGGCCGCTGGGCGAGCGCACATGGGTGAACCCGAGCCCCAACGCGCCGAACCTGTCGATGGCCCGCTGCTACCCAGGCACGGTCATGATCGAGGGCACGACGCTGTCCGAAGGCCGGGGCACGACACGGCCGCTCGAACTCTTCGGCGCGCCCGATCTCGACATTCCCGCGATCGTGGCCGATATGCAGCGTCTCGCGCCGCACTGGCTGCGCGGCTGCCGGCTGCGCCCGTGCTGGTTCGAGCCGACGTTTCACAAGCACTCGGGCCGGCTCTGTGCCGGGCTTCAGCTGCAGGTCGAGGACGGCAGCTACGATCACGAGGCGTTCAGGCCCTGGCGGATCCAGGCGCTGGCCTTCAAGGCGCTGCGCGGCCTCCGGCCCGAGTACGACCTCTGGCGCGACTTCCCCTACGAGTACGAGCGCGAGCGCCTCGCGATCGACCTCATCAACGGCAGCGACCTGCTGCGCCGCTGGGTGGACGATGCGATGGCCATGCCGGCCGACCTCGACGCGCTCGCAAACCCCGACGAGCGGGCATGGCTCGAGGAACGCGAGCACTCGATCATCTATCGCTGAGGTGTGGGCTGTGCACGTCGAACAGGACAGATACGACCTGCTGGTTGTCGGCGGCGGCATCAACGGCGCGGGCGTCGCGCGTGATGCGGCCGGACGCGGCCTTCGTACGCTCCTCTGCGAGCAGCACGACCTCGCCGCCCACACCTCGTCCGCCAGCACTAAACTCATCCACGGTGGATTGCGGTACCTCGAGTACTACGACTTCCGACTGGTGCGGAAGTCGCTGCGCGAGCGGGAGATCCTCATCGAGTCGGCGCCGCACATCGTGCGGCCGATGCGCTTCGTCCTGCCGCACGACGCGCACCTGCGCCCGGCGTGGATGATCCGTGCGGGGCTCTTCCTCTACGATCACCTCGCCCGCCGCAGGCGCCTGCCGGGCTCCGAGGGCGTGGACCTGCGCAGCCACCCGGCCGGTGCGCCCCTCGACCCGCGCTACACGAAGGGTTTCGTCTACTCCGACGCCTGGGTGGACGACGCGCGGCTCGTCGTCCTCACCGCCATGGACGCGCGCGAGCATGGCGCGACCATCCTCACGCGCACGCGCTGCGCGAGGCTCGAACGCACGGGCGACCGCTGGACCGCGACGCTCGCCCACGCAGATGGCGGCGAAACACGTATCGAGGCCTGCGCCGTCGTCAACGCCACGGGTCCGTGGGTGGACCGCTTCCTCGACGGCTCGACGCCCGCGCCCGCCCGACGGCACCCGCGCATCGTCAAGGGCAGCCACATCGTGGTGCCCAGGCTCTTCGAGCACGAGTACGCCTACATCTTCCAGGCGCCCGACCGGCGCATCGTCTTCGCGATCCCGTTCGAGCGCGACTTCACGCTCATCGGCACGACAGAGCGGGACTACGACGGCGACCTCGCCACGCCCGCGATCGAGACAGCCGAAGTGGACTACCTGCTCGCGATGGCGAACCGGTACTTTCGACGCGACCTGGCACGCACCGACGTGCGCTGGACCTTCGCCGGATTGCGGCCGCTGCTCGCGGATCCTGCGGACGTCGCGACCAGTGTCACGCGCGACTACGTCCTCGACGTCGACGTGCAGGCCCCGCCGCTCCTCTCGATCTACGGCGGCAAGCTCACCACCTACCGCCGGCTCGCCGAGGACGTGCTCGACGAGATGGCCCCTCGACTCGGCTGGCCGCGCCTGCACTGGACCGCCGGGGCGGCCCTGCCCGGCGGCGACATCGCAGGCGCGGATTTCCGCGGGTTCCTGCGGAACCTGCGCGCGGAGTACCCGGGACTGCCTGAGCTCCTGCTCGATCGCTTCGCGGCAGCCTACGGAACGCGGGCAAGGCGCCTGCTCGGCGACGCTCGTACAGCCGCGGACCTCGGCGAGGAAATCCTGCCCGACCTGCGCGAGCGAGAGATCGAGTACCTCCGTGACGAGGAGTGGGCGGTGACCGCGGACGACATCCTCTATCGCCGCAGCAAGCTGGCCCTGCACCTGCCGGCCGACGCAACCGCACGCCTCGACGACTGGCTCGCGCGGCATCCGCGCGCCGGGGCCGCGCAACCGGCGTTGGTGTAGGCTTCGGCAGCAGAGGTCTCCCGCATGCGTCGATTCGTGCTCGCCCTGGACCAGGGCACGACCAGTTCTCGATCCATCCTGTTCGATCACGATGGCAACATCGTCGCATCGGCACAGCGCGAGTTCACGCAGCACTTTCCGCGCTCAGGCTGGGTCGAGCACGATGCCGAGGAGATCTGGGCGACGCAGGCCGCGACGATCGCGGAAGTGCTGGCACGGGCACGCGCGACCCCAGCGGACCTCGTCGCGGTCGGCATCACGAACCAGCGCGAGACGACGGTGCTGTGGGACCGCCGCAGCGGCCGCCCGGTGGCGCCCGCGATCGTCTGGCAGGACAGGCGCACGGCGGATGCCTGCGCACGGCTGAAGTCCGAAGGCCACGAGGAGGAAATCTCGCACCGCACCGGACTGCTGCTCGACCCCTACTTCTCGGGCACGAAGCTCGCG
The DNA here is from genome assembly GCA_963706755.1 of uncultured Gammaproteobacteria bacterium. Lineage (GTDB taxonomy): Bacteria > Pseudomonadota > Gammaproteobacteria > Steroidobacterales > Steroidobacteraceae > RPQJ01. The sequence continues at coordinate 307,436 of CAVPNH010000008.1, read as the reverse complement.
TGGCTGCTCGACAGCGACGCTGCGCTGCGCAGGCGCGCCGAGCGCGGAGAACTCGCCTTCGGCACCATCGACAGCTGGCTCGCGTGGAAACTCACTCACGGCGAGGTGCACCTGACCGATGCGTCGAACGCGAGCCGCACCCTGCTGCTCAATCTCGCGACGGGCGAGTGGGACGACTACGCGCTCGACCTGCTGCGTGTACCGCGCGCCGTCCTGCCTCGCGTTGTGCCATCGGTGCTGCCGCAGGGAACAGCCGCCGCGATGATCGGAGGATTCGAGGTACCGCTCGGGGGCATGGCCGGTGACCAGCAGGCGGCACTCTTCGGGCAAGCCTGCTTCACGCCCGGCATGGCCAAGAACACCTACGGCACGGGCTGCTTCATGCTCATGAACACCGGGCTCGAGCCTCTGCACTCGGCGCACCGGCTGCTCACGACCATCGCGTGGCAGCACGGCGCGCGGCACTATGCGCTCGAGGGCTCGGTGTTCGTCGGCGGCGCCGTCGTGCAGTGGCTGCGCGACGGACTCGGCATCATCGAGCGTTCCTCGGACGTCGAGGCGCTCGCGGCCACGGTTCCGGACACCGGCGGCGTTTACCTCGTACCCGCCTTCACCGGGCTCGGCAGTCCGCACTGGGACGCCTACGCCCGCGGGACGATGGTCGGCATTTCACGGGGCACGACGCGCGCCCACATCGCGCGTGCCGCGCTCGAAGCGATCGCGTTCCAGAGTGCCGAAGTGCTCGTGGCCATGCAGAAGGATGCCGGCCGGCCGCTGCTCGAACTGCGCGTGGACGGCGGCGCCACGGCAAACGACCTGCTGATGCAGTTCCAGGCTGACCTGCTCGGCGTGCCGGTGGTCAGGCCGAAGGTGACCGAGACCACGGCGCTCGGCGCAGCGTACCTCGCGGGACTCGCGGTCGGGTTCTGGAATTCAGCGGACGAAGTGGCGGCGCGATGGAAGGTGGACCGGCGATTCGAGCCGGCCATGTCGCGAGAGGAAGCGACGGATCGAGTGCGCCAGTGGTCGCGCGCGGTGGACCGTTCGCGCGACTGGCACACGGGGGACTGAGGACCAACGCATGGGCAAGACGATCGCGCTCGCGACGCCCGTCTTCTTCGCGCTGATCGCGCTCGAGTACCTGGTGGGCCGCGTGCGCGGCCGCAGCAACTACCGCCTGAACGACGCGGTGAACAGCCTGAGCCTCGGGATCATGAGCCAGCTCGTGGGGCTCTTCACCCGCGCGCTGACGATCGGCATCTACGCGGCCGTCTACGGCGCCGTGTCGATCTGGGAGCTGCCGACGAGCCAGTGGTGGGTGTGGCTGCTCGGGATCGTCTCCTACGACTTCTGCTACTACTGGTTTCATCGCTTCGGCCACGAGAGCGCCGTCTTCTGGGCCTCGCACGTCGTCCACCACCAGAGCCAGGAGTACAACCTCTCCACGGCGCTCAGGCAGACGAGTTCCAGCGCGCTGCTCGGCTGGGTCTTCTACCTGCCGATGGCCATCGCCGGCATTCCGCCCGAAGTGTTCGCCGTCACGGCAATCGTGAACCTCCTCTACCAGTACTGGATCCACACCGAGCAGGTGGGCAAGCTCGGCTGGTTCGACCGCTGGTTCTCATCGCCGTCCAACCATCGCGTGCACCACGCGGTCAACGACGCATACATCGACCGCAACTACGGCGGCATCCTGATGACCTGGGACCGGATGTTCGGCTCCTTCGTCGAGGAGACCGAGCGCTGCGTCTACGGCACGCGCGCGCCGCTCGACTCCTGGGATCCCCTGTGGGCGAATCTCGAGGTGTACGCGGATCTGGCCAGGAAGTCCTGGCATGCGGGTCGCTGGCGCGACCGGCTGCTCGTCTGGATCATGCCGCCCGGCTGGCAACCGGCGCTCTCATCCGGCGCGCACTGGGAAAAACCTCATTTCGACGTGGCCCGGCTGCGCCGGTACGACCCGCCGATCAGCCGCGGCGCGCGCTGGCTCTCAGCCGCGCAGTTCGTCGCCGTACTCCTCGGCACGGCGCCGCTGCTGTGGTTCGCACCATCCCTGTCGTTTGCCGAACTGGCCGCATGGTCCGCGGCGGCGATTGCAGTACTGTGGATCACGGGGGCGGTGATGCAGGGGCGGCTGCGCGTGCCCATGGCCCTCGCGATCGAAGCCGCGGCGCTTGCCTTGCTCGTGGTATGGATGAGGTGAGGCCCGGCTCAGCGGAATCGCCAGCCCAGGGAAACGCCCAGCGACACGGGGTCGGCGGCCACCAGCGAATCCCCGCTGCGCAGGAGGCTCGCGTCCGACGCGATGTCGATCCAGCGCAGGTCCGCGGACATCGCGAACCGCTCGGTCACGCGCCATTCCGCGCCGAGTTCCGCCGCAGCTCCGAGCGAACGATGCCGGCCGTGGCCGGTCGTGAACGTTTCACCGGTACTCGTCTCCGCAAAATACACGGTGCGGTTGAGCCCGGCGCCGGCATAGGCGAGTACCGACTTGAACTCGGCGATCGGGACACGGACGGTGAGGAGTTCCGCGCCGTCGCTGCGCTCCCGCTGCAGCACCAGCAGCGGTTCGCCAGCCGACTGCATGCCGGCGTCCAGCGGCGAACGCGGCTGCTTGAGGAGCCAGTCCGGGCCGGAATCCCCCGCTGCCGCGATCGAGCACACGGCGCAGGCGGCTATTGCCGCGAGCAACCCGTACTTGGACGTGACACTCATTGCCCACCTCCGGTCGAGGGGGAACGGTAGCGCCACCGGGCACGTGCGGTACGCGCCGGCACCTGATTCCGTGACGCGCTACACGCCCTGGGGCGTCCGGAACGCCCGTTACGTCAACTGGGGAGCCTCCGCGGCCGCCGAACGGCGGGTGCTTGCGCGCCGCAGTGCAGCATGGCCGATAATGCCGGCATGCAGACCGGACGCCGCAATCTCACGCCCAGTACGCTGCGCATCGGCCACCGCTACCGCCCGACACGACTGAACGGACCGTACGACGCGCTCGTCATCGGCTCGGGGATCGGCGGGCTCACGACGGCTGCGTTGCTCTCGGAGATCGGCTGGCGCGTGGCCGTGCTCGAGCAGCACTACACGGCGGGCGGCGCCACGCACAGCTACGACCGCAACGGCTACGAGTGGGACGTCGGCGTCCACTACATCGGCGACATGGGCGCGAGGACGACGTCGCGCCGCATGATGGACTTCCTGTCGCAGGGCAATCTCCACTGGGCGCCGATGGACTCGCACTACGACCGGTTCTTCATCGGCGACCGGTCCTACGACGCGGTGGCGGGCCGCGAGGCCTTCCGCGACAACCTCGTGGGCTACTTCCCGCGCGAGGCCGCGGCGGTCGATCGTTACCTCGAACTGCTGGGCGAAGTATCGCGCGGCATGCGCAGCTTCTCCCTCGGCCGCACGCTGCCGCCCTGGGCCGCCGTGATTGCGGCGCCTTTCCTGCGCAGCCGATTGCCGCGCAGCTTTGGCCGCACCACCTGGGAGGTCCTTTCCGAAATCACCTCCGACCGGGAACTCATCGCCGTGCTCACGGGCCAGTGGGGCGATCTCGGACTGCCGCCAAAGCGCTCCGCCTGGGTGGTGCAGGCCCTGGTCGCGAAGCACTACCTGCACGGCGGCTACTACCCGGTCGGGGGCGCGTGGCGCATCGCCGAGACCATCATCCCGCGAATCCGCGCCGCCGGCGGCGAGGTGTTCACCTACGCGCGCGTCGATGAGGTGCTGCTGCGCGACGGCAAGGTGCGCGGCGTGCGCATGGATGACGGAAGCGAGATCGCCTGCGACTGCGTCATCTCCGATGCGGGCGCCATCAACACCTTCACGCGGCTGGTGCCGCAGGAGGCGAGCCGCCGGCACGGCTACGACAAGCTGCTGTCGGCGGTGAAGCCGAGCATCGGACACCTCGGCGTGTACATCGGGCTCAAGGGCAGCACGGCGGAACTCGGCCTGCCGAAGACCAATTACTGGATCTACCAGGACAACGACTACGACGCCGCGCTGGAGCGCTTCGTCGCCGACCCGCACGGCCCCTTCCCCGCCGTGTACATCTCCTTCCCTTCGGCGAAGGACCCGGACTTCGAGCGCCGTCACCCCGGCCGTTCCACCATCGAGATCGTGGCACCCGCGCCCTATGAAATCTTCGAGCCGTGGAAGGACACGACCTGGGGCAAGCGCGGCGACGACTACGAGGCGCTGAAGCAGGCCTACGGCGAACGACTGCTCGAGCACATGTACGACAAGCTGCCGCAGCTGCGCGGCCGCGTAGATTACTGGGAAGTCTCGACGCCCCTGTCCATGCAGTGGTTCTGCGGCTACGGGCGCGGCGAACTCTACGGCCTCGACCACGACCCCGAGCGCCTGCGCCAGTCCTGGCTCAGGCCGCGCACGCGCATCCCGGGACTGTGGCTCACCGGGCAGGACGTGATGTCCTGCGGAGTCACGGGCGCAATGATGGGCGGACTCACCTCCGCGGTGTCCCTCGCCGGGGCGCGGCGGCTGGGGCCGGTGCTGAAGGGCATCTTCGGCTGAGGATCGTTTCTCCTCCGCGATCCTCGCACGCGCGTCAGCGCAAACCGAGCGCCCGCAGGTCCAGTCGGCCACCCGACACGGGCGGGCACCAGTAGTACGCACCCGTCACCGGCCGCGTGAAGCGCAGCATCGAGTCGCTGATGCCGTCGTCGAGGCCCATCATGCGGGCGAGCTGCGCCTCGAATGCGTCGAACGAGCGACCGAACGCCAGGAACATGAGCCCGGCCCGCGTGCCTTCCGCCCAGGGCATGGACCGGCGCAGCACGAAGGCCTCGGGCGAGAAGCTCTCCTGGGCCGTGCGCTTGACGTGGGCGGACTCCGGCGCGTCCTCGATCTCCTCGTTGTCGCTGCGACGGCGCCCGATGCTCAGGTCCTGCTCGCCGGGCCCGAGCGCGTCGAAGGCATCGAAGTCGTGCACCCACTGCTGGATGGCAGCGAAACTCGAGCCGTCGAGCCCGGGATCCGCGCCGCGCAGCGACGCAGCGGCAATCGCACTGTTGCCGGTCGGGTTCGCGGTTCCATCTTCGTAGCCCGTGAGGTCGTGCCCGTCCTGGTACGTGAATGTGTCCACCACCACGTCGAGACGGAATGCGGACCCGAGCAGCGCCTCGAGCGAGCGGGTCCGGTGCACGAGTTCGCCGCGGTCGTCGCCGCGCAGCCAGCCCCAGAGCGCCGCCGTCGTCGCCGGGACCTCGATGCCGCGTCCGGCACCGGACGGAAAGTCACGCAGTCCGGCGACGTGGCGCCCGAGCGCGAGTGCGGTCGAACGGCCGATGCCGACGACCGTCTCCGCAGGGTCCACCGACTTCGCAAGGCGCTCGAGCGCGGGCCCCGGGCCTGCCTCCGGCGCGAGCGTGAAGCTCAGGTGACGCGCCACGCGCGGCACGGGCGCCAGGATACCGGGCTGGATCGTGTTCATCGGCGGCCTCCTCGATTCACTTCCGCTCCTGTGCAATCCCGCGGAAACCAGGTGCCTGCGCTCGCCGCACGCGCCAAGGGTTTCTTTCCCGGCAACCGAGCGTTACGGCCTGAGCCGGGCCGTGCCTCTCAATCCCGGTGCCACCAACTCGAGCGGCGCCACAATCCAACCGCAAGTTTGCGCGCCTCGTCAAGGAAGAGCACGCAGGAAGCGACCATGAAGGCCCGGGCCCAGTCGGCGGCTCGCAGGCCGGTCGTGTGGAAGATCACCTGGGCCGGGGGCCAGTGCACGACCAGCACTTGAAGCGCAAGAACGGCGCACAGCGAAATCCACAACCAGCGATTGCCGAAGAAGGCGCTGTTGAATGCCGAGCCGTGCTCAGCGCGCGCATTGAATACGTTGAAGAACTGGAACAGCACGAACGTCGTGAAGGCCAGTGTCAGCGCGTAGACCTGCCCCTGCGGCTGCGCGTAGCGAAAGAGCCCCAGAGTTCCCGCAGCCATGGTCAAGCCGTACACGAAGAGCCGGGCGAAGCGAGGCCACGTGAGAATTCGCTGATTCCGCGCACGCGGCGCATCGAACATTACCTCGGGCCTCGCCGGCTCCGCGCCGAGGCTCATGGCCGGGGGACCATCCATGATGATGTTGATCCACAGGATCTGGATCGCGGTGAATGGCGTGGGCCAACCAAGGAGGCTCGCTCCGAGCACTGTCTGGATCGCGCCCATGTTGGTGGAGAGCTGGAACCTAAGGAACCTGACGATGTTGTCGTAGATGGCACGCCCTTCCTTGACGGCCCGCACGATGGTCGCAAAGTTGTCGTCGGTGAGTACCAGGGTGGCGGCTTCCTTCGCTACCTCGGTGCCTGTGAGGCCCATGGCCACGCCGATGTCGGCGTGCCTGAGGGCCGGAGCATCGTTCACACCGTCGCCAGTCACGGCCACGACGTGGCCGCGGTCCCGAAGAACCTGCACGATCCTGACCTTGTGCTCCGGCGCGACGCGGGCGAAAACCGCGAGCCTTTCGATGCGCCTGCCCAGCTCGTCGGCGGGAAGCGCGTCGATTTCGGCGCCGGTCATTGTTTCGCCCTCCAGCCCCAGCTCGCGCGCGATCGCGGCCGCGGTAAGAGGATGATCGCCCGTGATCATCTTCACGCGGATGCCGGCTTGCTGGCACAGGCGAATGTATTCGCGCGCCTCCGGGCGCGGTGGATCGATGATTCCGACCAGGCCGGCCAAGGTAAGGTCGCGCACCCACGGCATCAGGTCCCCGACGGGATTGAACTCAGACGCGGGAATATCCTTGACTGCGACGGCCAGGACGCGCAGGGCACGCCCGGCCATGGCCTCGATTTCTGCCAGGAAGCGTGCCCGCACCGCCGGATCGACCGCCTCCACGCCCGACGCACCCAGCCATCCCGTAGACCGTTCAAGGAGCACGTCCGGCGCCCCTTTGACGCAAAGCCGAACGACGTCGCCGTCGTGGTGGAAGGTCGCCATGAACCTGTTCGCCGAGTCGAAAGGAATCTCGGCGATGCGTGGAGTCCGCTCGACCAGCGTTTCCGTCTCGAGACCACCCTTGGCGGAGAGCACGAGAAGCGCGCCTTCAGTCGGGTCGCCGATCAGCTGCCCGTCGCGGATGCGACTGTCGTTGGCCAGCGCCGCCGCCCTCAGCAGCGGCTCGCAATCGGAGTGCTCATCGTCCATCTCGGGCGTGATGGTGCCGTTGGCGGCGTAGCCCTCACCCGACACAGCCAGCCGGCGGCCCCGGCAATACACGGCGCGCGCCGTCATCTGGTTGAGGGTGAGCGTTCCGGTCTTGTCCGAACAGATAACCGTGGTGCAGCCAAGCGTCTCGACGGCCGCGAGCTTCTTCACGATCGCGCGGCTGCGCGCCATGCGGCGCATGCCCAGGGCCAGCGTGACCGTGACGACGGCCGGCAGCCCCTCTGGAATTGCCGCGACCGCGAGCGCTATGGAGGTGAGTACGATTTCGGCCAGAGGTAGCCCACGCGCGAGGCCCAGCAGGAATATCACACCGACGAAACCGCCGGCGATCCACGCGAGGCGCTTTCCGAGGGCATCGAGCTGGCTCTGCAGGGGCGTGGGGCCTGGCTCCACAGCCTCGAGCAGCCTGGCCATCCGGCCCATTTCCGAGTCCATGCCCGTCGCCGTGACCAGCGCCTCGATCCGTCCACGCGTGACGACCGTGTTCATGAAGACCATGTTGCAGCGTTCGCCGAGCGGCGCGCCCGCCGCCACGACTGCCTCGGCGAGCTTGGACACCGCGTGCGACTCGCCGGTGAGGACCGCCTCCGCCACCTCGGCGTTGTGGGCAGCGAGCACGCGTCCGTCCGCCGGAACCTTGTCGCCGGCGTCGAGCAGCACGACGTCGCCCGGGACCAGTTGAGCGGCGACCAGTTCCTCCACGCGACCATCGCGGCGTACTCGCGCCACCGGTGCGAGCATCTTCTTCAGCGCGGCGAGCGTCGCTTCGGCCCGATGCTCCTGCCAGAAACCGAGCAGCGAGTTGAACAGCACGACCGCCACGATCACCAGCGCGTCCTTGAAGTCCCCGATGGCGCCGGCCAGCGCCGAAGCCACCAGCAGCACGACGATCAGGACGCTCCTGAACTGGTCCGCGAAGGCCAGCCACCTCGAACGAGGAGCCTTCTCCGCCATGCGGTTCTCCCCGTAGAGCTGGAGGCGCGCGCGTGCCTCGTCCGCAGACAAGCCGCGGGCCGGGTCGACTCCGAAACGCGCCGCCGCTGCCACTCGATCGAGCTCATGCCAGTTCGTCCCGGCCGGCTGGGAGGAGTCCGCAGGAAATGTCACCTCGTGGTTCATCGTAATGCTTCCGAGGGGCATCCGGAGGCCGGAGCGCCGCATCCGGTGCGGCGAGCCTCGCCAGGCCCTCGCCCCTATTACGAACCTAGGTGACTTCGAACTGCAAATCAGTATCGAGCGCAATCCCCGGCCTGTGCCGTCGGCTCAGTACGCGCGCTTCTTCGTGTCCATCATCCGCAGGATCAGCGGCGTCAGGATGATCTGCATGGCAAGCGGCAGCTTGCCGCCGGGCACCACCAGCGTGTTCGGCCGCGACATGAACGAGTCGTGGATCACCGACAGCAGGTAGGGGAAGTCGATGCCGCTTCGGGTTCGCGAAGCGGATGATGAGGAAGCTCTCGTCGGCGGTCGGGATGTCGCGCGCGATGAACGGATTCGCTGGTATCCACCGTCGGCACGCGCTGGAAGTTGATGTGCGTGCGCGAGAATTGCGGGCAGATGTAGTTCACGTAGTCGGGCATGCGGCGCAGGATCGTGTCCACGACCGCCTCGGTCGAATAGCCGCGCGTGCGCTGGTCGCGGTGCAGCTTCTGGATCCACTCGAGGTTGATGCTGGGCGCGACGCCGACGAGCAGGTCCACGTGGCGCGCCACGTCGTGCTCCGCCGTCTGCACCGCTCCGTGCAGCCCCTCGTAGAAGAGCAGGTCCGACCCCTCGCCGATTTCCTGCCAGGGCGTGAAGGTCCCGGGCGGTGTCCCGTGCTTCGCGGCTTCCTCCGCGTCGTGGACGTAGGTCCGCGACCGGCCCTTGCCGGAGAGCGCGTAGCTGCGGAAGAGCTCGGCCAGCTCACCGAATAGATTCGACTCGGGCCCGAAGTGGCTGAAGTGGCCATTGCCCGCGGCCTCCGCCTCCTTCATCTTCTGGCGCATCTCGGCGCGGTCGTAGCGATGGAAGGCGTCGCCCTCGACGATCGCGGCGTCGATCAGCTCGCGCCGGAAGATCCACTCGAAGGTCGTCTTGACGGTGGTGGTGCCCGCGCCGGACGAACCGGTCACGGCGATGATGGGATGTCGCGCCGACATTTGCTGGACTCCGGGCTCAGGCGTTGGTGAACAGCGACCGCTCGCCGAAGAGCGGCGAGCTGTAGGGCTTGTCCTCGCCCCGGTCGAATTCGGCGTGGTAGCACTCGACGCGCGCGACCTCGACGCGCGAGCCCAGGATCACGGGCACCCGCTGGTGGAGGCGCTGGGGCTCGACGTCGAGGATTCGGCCGCGGCCGGTGGATGCAGCGCCGCCCGCCTGCTCGATGATCATCGCCATCGGGTTCGCCTCGTAGAGCAGGCGCAGGCGCCCTTCGCGGTTCGCCTCCTTCTGGTCGCGCGGGTAGAGGTAGATGCCACCGCGCAGCAGCACGCGGTGCACGTCCGCCACCATCGACGCCACCCAGCGCGTGTTGAAATCGCGCCCGCGCGGGCCTTCCCCGCCCGCCTTGCACTCGTCGACGTAGCGGCGGATCGGCGGCTCCCAGAATCGACGGTTCGAGGCGTTGATGAGGTAATCCGAGCCTTCCTCAGGGATGCGGATGTCCGGGTGCGTCAGCACGAAATTGCCGATCTCCCGGTCCAGCGTGAACCCATGCGTGCCGCGGCCGACCGTGATCACGATCTGGGTCGAGGGCCCGTAGATCGCGTAGCCCGCCGCAAGTTGCCGCGAGCCCGGCTGCAGCACCGCGCTCGAACCACGATCGGCCTCGGGCAGCGCGAGCACGGAGAAGATGGACCCCACGGGCAGGTTCACGTCGAGGTTGTTCGATCCGTCGAGCGGGTCGAAGACGAGCGCGAGCCGGCCCTTGCCCTCGACGAAGTGCACCTCCTCACGCTCCTCGGAGGCCAGCGCGCCGACCAGCCCGCTCCACTCGACACCGCGGGCGAAGAGTTCGTCGGCAAGCAGGTCGAGCTTCTTCTGCGACTCGCCCTGCGCGTTCTCGGAGCCCGCGAGGCTCGCGAGACCAACCAATGGCCCCTTGCCGACGGCGGCCGAGATGGCCTTCACGACGGCCGCCACGTCCACCAGCAGCGCCGCGAGTTCGCGGCCGTGCGGTTCCTCCGGAACCTGCTGGATCAGGAACTTCGATATCGTGGTGTAGCCGGGATTCAGCATGTGGCCTCCTCGGCCGGTGCCTCGATGCCTGCCGCCTCGAACACGCGACTGGCGCGGATGTCTTCTGCCTCGATCGTCGTCAGCATCCGGGCGTCCACCTGGCCCGCCTCGAGCAGCCGCCGCGCCTGGCGCAGGCGCGCGCGGTCGAGCGCGTTGCGCAGCGACCGGGCGTTGGCGAAATTCGGGCGCTGACGGCGCAGAACCAGGTACTCGCCGAGGGCCTGCTGCGCGGACGCGGACAACACGAGACCCAGCGTCGCGACCATCCGCCCGGCGATTGCCTCGAGTTCCTGGACGCTGTAGTCCGGAAAATCGATGTGGTGCGCGACCCGCGAGCCGAGGCCGGGGTTGCTCTGGAAGAAAGTGTCCATGCGGCCCTTGTAGCCGGCGAAGATCACGACGAGGTCCTCGCGCTGGTTCTCCATCACCTGCATCAGGATCTCGATCGCCTCCTGGCCGTAGTCGCGCTCGTTCTCGGGTCGGTGGAGGTAGTACGCCTCGTCGATGAAGAGCACGCCACCCATGGCGCGCTTCAGCACTTCCTTGGTCTTGGGCGCCGTGTGGCCGATGTACTGGCCCACGAGGTCGTCGCGGGTGACCGCGACGAGGTGTCCCTTCCGCACGTGTCCCAGCCGGTGGAGGATCGTCGCCATGCGCATGGCGACCGTGGTCTTGCCCGTGCCGGGGTTGCCGGTGAAACACATGTGCAGCGAGGGCTTCGTACCCGCAACCCCAAGCTCCGCGCGCGCCTTCTCGACCACCAGCAACGAGGCGATCTCGCGGATCCTGAGCTTCACGGGCGCGAGCCCGACGAGCTCGGAGTCGAGTTCGTCGAGCACCGTGCCGACGCCCGATTCCGCGAGCAGCGCCTTCAGGTCGAAGGTCCGGTTCATGTACGTGCGCTCACCGATGCCCGGGATGGTGGACTGCCGGCCAGCGCCTCAGGCGCGCTCCAGCGTGTAGCGCACGAGCCGCCCGGCATTTTCCTCGCGGCGAAGCCTGTAGCGCGCTTCCTGCTTCGGGCGGTGCACGACGAACGAGAGCCGCATGGTCTCGAAGCCGCGCGTCGAGTCGAAGGCGTTCAGCTTGATGTAGCAGTCGCCGTGCGCCTTACGGCACTCGCGCAGCTCCGCGAGTACTCCGGCCGCGTCCCTGAGATCGAACATCGGCAGGCCCCACATTTCCCAGTAGACGTTTCGCGGATGCGGGTCGTCGGTGTACTCGAGCGAAACGGCCCAGCCCTGTGAGAGCGCGTAGTCCACCTGCTTCGCAATCTGCTCGTCGGTCAGGTCGGGCAGGAAGGAGAAAGTGCCTTGCGTGATTCGCATGTCGGGTCTCCTCAGGCGACGCTCACGGTCGGCACGAAGTCCGACGTGTCGGTCGAGGCGTAGTTGAACGTGACGTCCTTCCAGGTCATGAGCGCGGCCTCGAGCGGCTTGCAGGTCTTTGCTGCTGTCGCGAGGATTTCCGGGCCCTCGTTCCTGATGTCGCGGCCTTCGTTGCGCGCGAGGACCATCGACTCGAGCGCGACGCGATTGGCGGTGGCGCCGGCCTGGATGCCGTCGGGGTGGCCGATCGTGCCGCCGCCGAACTGCAGCACCACGTCGTCGCCGAAGAGGTCGAGGAGCTGATGCATCTGGCCGGCGTGGATGCCGCCGGAAGCCACGGGCATCACCTTGCGGAGCCCCGCCCAGTCCTGGTCGAAGAAGAGGCCGCGCGCGAGGTCCTGCTTCGTGTAGCTGTCGCGGCAGACGTTGTAATAACCCTGCACGGTCATCGGGTCGCCCTCGAGCTTGCCGACAGCCGTGCCCGCGTGCAGGTGATCGACGCCCGCGAGTCGCAGCCACTTCGCGATCACTCGGAAGGAAACGCCGTGGTTCTTCTGCCGCGTGTACGTGCCGTGCCCCGCCCGGTGCATGTGCAGGATCATGTCGTTGTCGCGCGCCCAGTTCGACATGGACTGGATCGCGGTCCAGCCGATGACGAGATCCACCATCACGATGCACGAACCCAGGTCGCGCGCAAACTCCGCACGCCTGTAGAGTTCCTCCATCGTGCCGGCGGTGATGTTGAGGTAGTGCCCCTTGATCTCACCGCTTGCGGCCTGCGCTTTCTGGACCGCTTCCATGCAGAACAGGAACCGGTCGCGCCAGTGCATGAACGGCTGCGAGTTGATGTTCTCGTCGTCCTTGGTGAAGTCGAGGCCGCCGAGCAGCGCCTCGTAGACGACGCGGCCGTAGTTCTTGCCGGAGAGACCGAGCTTCGGCTTGATCGTCGCGCCGAGCAGTGGCCGGCCGTACTTGTCGAGGCGCTCGCGCTCCACGACGATTCCGGTCGGTGGTCCCTTGAAGGTCTTCACGTACGCCACCGGGAAGCGCATGTCCTCGAGGCGCGCGGCCTTGAGCGGCTTGAAGCTGAATACGTTGCCGATGATCGAGGCCGTCAGGTTCGCGATCGAGCCTTCCTCGAACAGGTCGAGCTCGTAGGCGATCCACGCGAAATACTGGCCTTCGATGCCCGGCACCGGCTGCACCTGGTAGGCCTTGGCGCGATAGTTCTCGCAGGCGGTGAGACGATCGGTCCACACCACGGTCCAGGTCGCGGTCGATGACTCGCCCGCGACGGCGGCCGCGGCCTCCTCGGGGTCCACGCCCTCCTGCGGGGTGATACGGAACACGGCGATCAGGTCCGTGTCCTTGGGCGCGTAGCCCGGGACCCAGTACCCCATTTCCTTGTACTTGAGGACTCCCGCCTTGTAGCGGGCTGCGGTGTTGCCGGTCGTGCGCTGATCCGTGCCGGCACCCGTGAAACTGGCCGTCTGTGACATCGAACCCTCTCCTTGCCGACGTTTGCGCGGCACCAATCCAATGTAGTTTGACCATTCAGTAATGGATACTTAGTATTTGTTGCTTGTCTCGTAAGTATTACTTATGGATCCGCGCCATCTCAGCCTGAGGCAACTCGAAGTCCTGAAGGCCGTCGCCGAGACGGGGTCCATGGCGCGCGCGGCACGGCAGCTGTTCATGACCGGCCCCGGGGTCACGCAGCAGATCCAGCAGCTGGAAAAGGTCCTGGGCGCGCCCGCATTCGACCGGATCGGGCGCCGGCTGAGGATGACGGCCGCCGGCGAGCGGGTCCTCTCGGCCGCGAACGACGTGCACACCAGGCTGGGCGTGCTCGCGAAGGACATGGACGCGCTGCGCAAGCGCGACGACGGCACGCTGCACCTCGGGATTCTCGCCACTGGCACGCACATCCTGCCGCCGCTGCTCGCCGAGTTCCGCCGTCGCGCGCCCGGGATCGCCGTCCACATGGCGGTCTCGACCCGTGCGGAGCTCGCGCGACGCGTGCAGGACGGTGAGGTGGACCTCGCCCTCATGGGACGCGGGCCCGAAGCGCTTGCAGAGGGCGCCGCGCCGGGCGGTGATGCGCTCGCGCGCGAGCCGTTCGCGAGCAACCCCCACGTCGTGATTGCCTGGCCAGGACATCCCCTGGCCCGCGAGCGGGGCATCGCGCCCATCGAACTGCGCCACGAGTGCGTCGTCCAGCGCGAGCCCGGGTCGGGCACCCGCGCGATGCTGGACAACTTTCTCGGAATGCATCGCATCTCACCGCGGGAGCGGATCACCGTCAGCGGCAACGAAATGGCGAAACACGCGGTGATGTCCCAGCTCGGGATCAGCCTCACCTCGGCGCACACGCTGTTCCTCGAGCTGAAGACCGGGGCGCTGGTGAAGCTCGACGTGGACCACACGCCGATCGTGCGGACGTGGTACGTCGTACACCACCCGGAGCGCTGGCTGCCGCCCGCCGCGGCCGCGTTCCGCGAGTACCTGCTCGACGAAGGCGCGCGCATGGTCGAGACCGAGACCCGGAAGCTGCTCTCGACCGGCGGCTAGCGCTCGCGCGCAATGGCGGGCCGCGCGGGTGACCCGCAGCCGCCCGGCCGCGGCTCCCTGCCTAGACCGCGAGCCAGGACTCGAGGTCCCGGATCACGCGATCCTTCTCCGGCTCGTTGTAGATCTCGTGGTACAGGCCATCGTAGATCTGGATGGTGCGGCGGTTCTCGAGACCGAGCCGCCGGTAGATCGGATGGGTCGCGGACAGCGGCACGAGTTCGTCGGCCGAGCCGTGCTGGATCAGCACCGGGAGGCGCAATTCGTGCGCTTTCAGTTGCAGGTCCTGCATGGCCTCGAGCAGTTCGGCCAGCGTGCGCGCCGGGATGGCGCCGCGGAACACCAGCGGATCGTTTTCGTACGCGCGCACGACCGCCGGATCGCGGCTCATCGCCCTCGCGGGAATCGTCATCACACCCGTGTCCGGCGACAGGTACGACAGCGTCTTCACCGTCAGCCGCTTCAGCAGCGACGGCGGTTCCGCGACCGCCAACGCCGGCGCCGACAGCACCAGCGCGTGCAGCGCGTCTTCATACTTGAGGGCGCAGCCGAGCGCGATCGCACCGCCCATGCTGTGCCCCAGCAGAATGATGTGCGCCCCAGGGTGCTCGCGCTGTGCGCGCCCGACCAATGTCCCCAGGTCCGAGACGAGATAGTCGAAGCGTTCGATGTTGGCACGCGGACCGCCGGACCTGCCGTGGCCCCGCTGATCCAGCGCATAGACCGCAAATCCCTTGTCGACGAGCCGGCCCGCAAGCTCAGCGTAGCGTCCGCCGTGTTCAGCAAGGCCGTGCGAAATCACGACGACGGCGCCTGCCGACTGGTCCGGCAGCCATGCCTGCGCGTACAGGCGGATGTCCCCGCAACCCGGGAACTCCATGTCTCGGTGTTTCATCGCCTGACCCGCGGCGTACCGCTCCTGACTATGGAATTACTGTGTACCCGATCACATGCCCGCAGTGTAAGTGGTTTCACCTAGTTGCGAATACTTCTCATTCGTATATAGTTCAGGGCGCCCCTCCTGATAAGGCAGCCAGGCAACCCGTGGAACGACCGAGCCCGTCCACCACAATTGCAGCGTCCGTCGCCCTCGCCGCCCTGGCGGTCTCCGCAGCGCAGGCCGCAGCCCCGGAATTCACGCTCGTCATCAAGGATCACAAGTTCACGCCGACGGAACTCGTCGTGCCTGCCGGCCAGAAGATCCGGCTCGTCGTCGAGAACCAGGACCCGACGCCCGAGGAGTTCGAGAGCTACACGCTCAATCGCGAGAAGGTCGTGGCCGGCAACGGCCGCATCGTCCTCTTCGTCGGCCCGCTCGAACCGGGCAAGTACGAGTTCTTCGGTGAATTCAACCAGGCCACCGCGCGCGGCTGGCTGGTCGCGAGGTGAGCCATGCTCGGTTCCGCCGTCATCGTCTTTCGTGAAGTGCTCGAGGCCGCGCTCGTCATCGGCATCGTGCTCGCGGCAACACGCGGTATCACCGGGAGCCGCGCCTGGGTCATGGGCGGCGCGCTGGCCGGCGTGGCGCTTCGCTCGTCGTCGCTGGCGGGCAGAGTCCATCGCCTCCGCATTCGAGGGCGTCGGGCAGGAAATCCTGAACGCGTCGATCCTCGGACTCGCAGTGCTCATGCTTGCGTGGCACAGCGTCTGGATGCAGAAACACGGCGCGGAAATCAGCCGCGAAATCAAAGCCGTTGGCGCGGACGTGCGGACCGGCGCCCGTCCCGCTGCACCTGCTGGCGCTGGTGGTCGGGCTCGCAGTGCTTCGCGAAGGATCCGAGGTGGTCCTGTTCCTGTATGGCATCGCCGCCGGCGGCGCCGACTCCCGCACCCTGCTCGCGGGCTCGATGCTCGGGCTCGCGGCGGGTGTCGCCGCCGGCGCATTGATGTACTTCGGCCTGCTGCGGATCCCGACCCACCGGCTCTTCGCGGTCACCGGCTGGTTGATCGTCCTGCTCGCAGCCGGAATGGCCGGACAGTGCGCTGCGTTCCTGGTACAGGCCGACCTCCTGCCCGCGCTCGTCGACCCGCTGTGGGACAGCTCCTCGTGGCTGCCCGGGCATGGCGCCCTCGGCCAGCTGCTGCACGTGCTGGTCGGCTACGACGACCGCCCGAGCGCGATGCAGCTCCTGGTATTCACGGCGACGCTCGCGGGAATCCTGGCGCTCTCGCGCTGCGGTCAACCGCCCTGCCCCGCGCCTGCGCAAGGCTGCCGCGCTGCCGGCGATGGTCCTGGCCCTCGCGGTCACCGCGCACCCCACCGAATCGCGCGCGGACCACGTCGTGTACTCGCCGCTGGTCGAGGAAGGCGAGATCGCGGTCGAGCTGCGCGGCCACTACGACTTCGACAACGACGAGTCGCTGGACGGCGGCCAGGCCTACAAGGCGGAATTCGAGTGGGCGCCGGTCTCATGGTGGCTTACCGAACTCCTGGTCAAGTACGAGGGCGAGCCGGGCGGGGGCCTCGAGGCGACGGAGATCGCGTCGGAAAACATCTTTCAGGTCACCGAACAAGGACAGTACTGGGCGGACTTCGGCCTGCTCGCCGAATTCGTGTACTCGCTGGAGGACGGCGGCGCCAACGCGCTGGAACTGGGGTTGCTCGGCCAGAAGGACTTCGGTCGAAACGAGGTGCGCCTCAACATGATCTTCGAGCAGGCCCTCGAGAGCGGGGCCGACCTCGAGATGGAGTACCGCTGGCAGTACCGCTACCGGCTCGCCGAGCGCTTCGAACCCGGCATCGAGATGTACGGCGGCCTCGGCGAGTGGGGCGAGATGGGCTCGTTCGACGACCACGAGCAGCAGCTCGGCCCGGCCATGTTCGGCAAGTTCCGCACTGCCGACGGCGCAATAAAGTACGAACTCGGACTGCTGTTCGGCCTCACGGACGAGACGCCGGACATGACCGTGCGCGTCCTCATCGAGTACGAATTCTGACGATCCGCCTCGTGCCAGCCGGCACGAGGGAATTGCCTGCGATCAGCCGTCGCCGAACGCAGCCAGCGCCTGCTCGGCGACGACTCGCCCATGCTCCTGTACGAAGTGCCCGGCCTCGGGCAGCTCGAGCGGTGCCGGACAGTTGCGGATGGTCTTCGCCAGCGCATGCATCACGGGCGCGCCCAGCACCGGGTCCTGCATGCCGATCGCCATGAACGTGCGGCCCTGCCAGTCCTCGCTGAAGAATCGCGCCGCGCGCAGCGACAGGTCCGCGCCCTCCATGTCCGGCGTGACGGGGACGATCGCCGGGAAACGGCGCGCGCCCGCGCGATATCGCGCGTCGGGATACGGAGCGGCATAGGCGGCCGCCTCCGCGTCCGACATGCCCTGCACCGATCGCTTCATCATCGCGCGCGATGTCGAAGTCGGGCTTCGATGCGACGAACGCCTTCCACGCATCGAACCCCGGGCCCGGCGAGCGACCGACGCCGAGGCCCGTGTTCATGACGATCAGGCGATCGATGCGGTCGGGGTATTCCATCGGCAGCGTGAGCCCGAGCAGCCCGCCCCAGTCCTGCACGACGAGCGTCACGCGCTCGAGGTCCAGCGCCTCGATGAAGCGCATCAGCATGGTGCGGTGGAAATTGAACGTGTAGACCGCATCGTCCACCGGCTTGTCCGAACGACCGAAGCCGAAGAAGTCCGGCGCCACCACGCGATGCCCGGCGGCCGTGAACACCGGGATCATCTTCCGATAGAGGTAGCACCAGGTCGGCTGGCCGTGCAGGCAGAGCACCGTTCGCCCGCTCGTCGACGCGGGCCGCTCGTCGAGGTAATGCACGCGCAACCCCTCGTAGCCCGGGAGGCCGTCGAGGTAGTGCGGCGCAAAGTTGAAGCCGGGCAGCGCCTCGAACCTTTCGTCCGGGGTCCTCAGTGCCTCGATCCTGTTCGGCATGTTCGCCTCCGATGATTGCAACGGGCTCAGGGCGCCTCGTCGCGGTGCAGGTCCTGTTCGTCCATCGCGAGCGGGTCGCCCAGGGGTTCCAGGTGCGTGAACACGGTGACGGGCGGAAGCGCGCGGCGGATGTCCGCCTCGATGCGTTCCAGTTCGTCGTGGCCGCGCTGCACGGACCACTCCGGCGGGACGAGCACGTGCAGGGAAACGAACCGCCGGGCTCCCGCCTGGCGCGTCCTGAGCGCGTGATACTCGATGCCGTCCGGCGCGTAACGATCGAGAATCTCCCTGAGCAAGACGAGCTCGGTCGCGGGCAGGGAGATGTCCATCAGCCCGGCGACGGACGAGATCACGATGCGGCTACCGGTCCAGACGATGTTGGCCGCGACGAACATCGCAACGATCGGGTCGAGGCGCTGCCAGCCCGTCGCAGCGACCGCGCCCACGCCCACGAGTACGCCGGCGGACGTCCAGACGTCGGTGAGCAGGTGGTGAGCGTTGGCCTGCAGTGTGGCCGAACGGTGCGCGCGCGCTGCGCGCAGCAGTACAAGCGCGACGCCCAGGTTCACCAGCGACGCCACGACCGACACCGCGAGACCCACGCCCACCTGTTCGAGCGCGCGCGGATGCAGGAAGCGGTCGATCGCGGCTACGGCGATACTGATCGCGGCGACGAGGATCAGCGTGCCCTCGACCCCCGCGGAGAAATACTCGGCCTTGCCATGACCGTAAGGGTGTTCCTCGTCGGGTGGGCGGGCCGCGACGGTCAGCATCGCGAGGGCCATGAGCGCGCCCGCGAGGTTCACCAGCGACTCGAGCGCGTCGGACAGCAGGCCCACGGATCCCGTGAGCCGCCATGCCACGGTCTTCAGCAGCATCGTGGCGATCGCCGCAGCGATCGACAGCCACGCGAAACGGGTCAGCGAAGGCGGGCCCATCGAGGCTACGTTACCTCAGGCCGCGACATTCGCGGGTCGCGGGTCACCGAGCCGCCGGCCTCGCGACGGCCAGCCGGCGAGTCTTCAGCCGGCCGGGCGGCCTGCGGCGCGTGCCTGCAGGTGTAGGTGACGATCTCGAAGAAGACCGTGGCCGGCGGCGCGTCCAGCCAGATCAGGTTGCGGTCGTTGCGTGACGCCTTCTGCACCACGTCTCCCTGCAGGTCCTTGCCCGGGAAAGCCTCGGTCTTGGCCATCGCGATCTTTCGCGATGCGCAATCGACGCGATAGACGGTGCGCGTGGACTGGAAGGTCTTGCCTTCCTTGGCGGCCGGCCTCGGGGCGGTGAAATTCTCCTTCACCCTGACCTCGATCGTCGTGCCGACCGGCTTGATGGAATTCGTGTTGACGAACGCCACCTCGCTGTCTGAGGTTGCGACGGAATACCACTTGTCGGCGCCGGTCGCAGGCGCCTGCTGTGCTACCGCCAGGCCAGCCGAGAATCACGGCCGCGAAACCGAGGGCAAGCGAAGAAACGTTCTGAATCCGCATCATGGACACTCCTTGCGCCAGTCAATGGCGCGACCGGCGAGTGTATGCCGACGGGCCCGGCGGCGGCGAGGCCCCTCCGGGGGGGGTCGAGTGTATAGTGTCACTCGACATGAAAACGCCTGCCATGCGCGTCTGCCGGTCGAGGCACGGTCGCGCAAGGCGCCCGGACCGGCACTGCGCCCGGTCGGGCGCCGGCGGAGGCGAAGCTGCGGATGCGCGACCTCGTCCGCGAGAGCGGCTTTCCCCGTGAAACGATTCACTTCTACATGCAGCAGGGACTGCTCCCCGCCCCCTCAAGACCGGCCGGAACACGGCCCTATACACGGCGGCGCACCTCGAGCGGCTGCGCCGGTTCCGCGAACTTCAGGAGCGTCAGTTCCTCCCCCTGAAGGCGATCCGGGCGATCCTCGACGACAGCGCCGACGAGGCTTTCCGCCGGAGCAGGAGGACCTGGTCCGCCGTGTTCGTGCGACGCTGGTGGCTGGGCGGACGCGCAACAGCGCCCGACGGTGCCGGTTGCCGATTCGTGCCGGCGCGTGTCTCGCGCGAGGAACTGCGGGAACTGGTGCGCGACGGCCTGGTCAGCGTGCACGGGCCCGCCGCATCCGGCGCGGTTACCGAGGACGACGCAGTGATCCTCGAATGCTGGGCTCAGTTGAAGGAATCGGGGCTGGGGCCGGACCGCGGCGTCTCGCCATCGGAGTCCACATCTTCGATCAGGCGATGGAACAGCTCGTCTCGCGCGAAGCGCGGCTCGCAATGCGCGCCTACGAAGGCGCCGCGGTGGAGGACGTCTCCAGGGTCGTCGAACAGGCCGCGCCGATTATCGGAAGGCTGCTCGCGCCATGCACCGCAAGCGACTGCGGCACTTCCTGCTCGACGCCGGTGGCAACGCCGCGCCCGCGGCGGCTGAGCCTGGCTTGCGCCGGTCCGGGGGGCCGGGGTCCGTCGGGAGCACTTGTTGAACATTGTGTGTAGTGTCTATATATACTCTCATCATCAGGACCCGGCACATGACCGGCGCCGCCGCCTTCGTCCGCGGCTGGTTCTCGGAACCGGCCCCGACCTTCGAACTCCGCAATCCCGGCGCGCGCTGGGGCGCTTCGCGCTCGCACGCGCCCCGGCAGCTTCGCGTAGCGGAGGTGATCCACGAGACCCCGACCGTGCGCAGCTACGTGCTCGAGCCCCTAGACGCCGTCCCCTTTTAGCTTCCGTGCGGGACAGCACCTGACACTGCTCGTCAACATCGGCGGCGTGACGCACCGTCGCTGCTACTCCTTCTCCTCCGCCCCCGCAAAGGGGGCCCGTCCCTCGATCACCGTCCGGCGCGCGCCGGACGGCCTGGTCTCGCCCCATCTCCACGACACGATTCGCACCGGCGACACGCTGCTCGCCGCGGAACCGGCGGGCAATTCACGCTCGCGACCGACCCGGCAGCATCGCGACTCATAGTGTTCGTCGCCGGCGGCGTGGGCGTCGACCCCTCTCATCGGTCTTCGTCGAGTCCCTCGCTCCACGATGAGCCGGCGAGCCGCGCGATCCTGCTCTGCGGAAATCGTTCGGAGGACGAAATCATCTTTCGCGAGCGGATCGTGGCGCTCGAGGCCGTATGGACCTCGCCTCTCCGTGCGGCACGCGCTCGACTCCGCCCCGCCGGCTGGACCGGGATCGCTGGCGTGCTGGATGGCGCCCGGGTGACGGAGGCGCTCGGCGGCGCGGCCGACGCGTATTACGTCTGCGGGCCGGAGGCGATGATGCAGGGCGTGTGCGCGGCGCTCGAACGCGCCGGAATCCTGGACGAGCGCATCCGCACCGAGCGCTTCGCCTACGCGACTGCCGCAACGGCGTTGCCGGCGCATGCCGCCGGGGTCACGTTCGCCGCGAGCGGCCGGCGCGTCCGGCGCAGCCCGGCCAGACCATCCTGCAGGCCGGCCTCGAGGCGGGCCTCGACCTCCCCTACAGCTGCACGATGGGCGGCTGCGGCGCCTGCACGGTGAAAAAGTCCGGCGGCGAGGTCGTCACCAGCGAACCGAACTGCCTCGGCGACCGCGAGCGCGAGGAAGGCTACATCCTTGCCTGCTGCAGCTACGCCGACGGCGAAGTCACCATCGACGAGCCACTGAATCGGACCCACCGAAACCGACACCAGCGAGATCACCCACCGATGCTTCCCGACCGTGCCCTCGATTCCATGCCAAGCCCCGCCGCCCGCCGGATCCGCGACGTCTTCGACGCGATGAAGATCGCGGCCCGCGTCGAGAACAAGAAGGTGCTGGTGTGGATCTCGCACCGTCTGTGGCGCGCGGCTTCCTGCTTCAAGGAAGGCAAGCGGGGCGAGCCGGTCGGCATGCGCGCGAGTCACGACGCGTACTTCGATTTCCGCTACCAGAGGCGACTACCCCGAGATGTACGACCTGTACCGGCGCGCCGTGCAGAACCAATGGGACGGCGACCGGCAGCTCGACTGGTCCACCGACGTGGACCCGACCAATCCCGAGCGCCCGGTGTTCCCGCTCGAGCTCGCGCCCTTTGAAGGACTCGCGGCCCACGGCATCCGACTTCGACCGCAGCGAGCAGCAACGCTTCGTACACGATTTCTCCTGCTGGATGCTGAGCCAGTTCATGCACGGCGAGCAGGGAGCGCTCTACGCCTCGGCCCAGGTGACCGAGTCCGTGCACTGGGTGGACGGCAAGTTCTACGGCGCAACCCAGGTCATGGACGAGGCCCGGCACCTCGAGGTCTTCCTGCGTTATCTCGAGACCAAGCTCGGCAAGCTCTACCAGGTGAACGACAACCTGTTCACCATCATGGACTCGCTGATGCGAGAAACTCGCGGTGGGACATGAAGTTCCTCGGCATGCAGATCATGATCGAGGGCCTCGCGCTCGGTGCTTTCGGCACCATGTACCAGTCGACGAAGGAACCGCTGCTCAAGGAGCTGCTGCGCTACGTCATCCAGGACGAAGCACGCCACGTTCACTACGGCGTGCTGGCGCTCAAGCGCCACTTCGCCGAACTGGACTCGAGGAGGGAGCTTCGCCAGAGGGAGGACTGGACGTTTGAAGTCGACCTGCCTGATGCGCGACCGCTTCCTCGCGCACGAGATCTACGACGAGTGGTTCGCGGGCCTCATGAAGACGCTCGCGACTGGGACGAGGTGATGGCTCGGGCTCACCACTTCCTGCACCCAGTTCAGGCAGACAGATGTTCCGACCGGCTAGGTCCCGAACCTCGAATACATCGGCATCTTCTCGCCGCGCATCCGGAAGGCTTACGATAGCGTCGGACTCACCCAGTACGCCGGTGGACGGAACGCCTCGCAGCTCCACCGCGGAGGACCTGCTCGCCGCCTGAAAGACAGCGGCCTCGTTGGAGGGGGACCCGCCATGGCCAACACGATCCCCATGCTGGACCTGATGTTTTTCCTGCACGGAAACTCAGGACAACCCGCGTCACGTCGGATCCGTGCTGATCTTCCGCAAGCCGGCTCGCGGCGGCGGGAATACCGCGCGGGAGATCGTGGAAGCGTACCGTCGCGCAAGGCCGGCGCCGCCATTCAATCGCGTTCCCCTGTCTTCAGGAAGATCGGTCTGCCCGAGTGGCGCGAGGTCGAGTCCGTCGACCCGAGCCACCACGTGATTCACCTGGCGCTTCCGGCGCCGGAATCCAACGAGCAGCTGCACGAGTTGATCGCGGATCTGCACGCGCCGATGCTCGAGCGCCATCGCCCGGGCTGGAAGCTGTACGTGATCGAAGGCCTCGAGGGCGGTCACGGTTCGCCATCTACCACAAGGTCCATCACGCGCTGGTGGACGGCGAGTCGGGCATGGCGATCCTGCGCAAGTCCCTCTCGACCTTGCCGCGCGATCGCCGGATCAGGGCAACCGTCGGCCTGCCGAGAATTCACAGGCCACGGCCTTGCACCGGCGGGCATGCGCGCCGCGCTCGAGCGCGAGGCCCGCAGCCTCGCGAAGCGCACGCTCTCGGCCGGCCGGGGCTCGCTGCTGGCATTTTCGAGCAGGCCCATCGAGAGGATTGCGCAGTTTTCTCGGTGAGGCGGACGCGGGCGTTCACCGCCTCCTGCACACTCCGATGAACGACCCGATCTACAACGCGCGCTCGATACAGCCACGCTGTAATTTCCGCTCGCGCGGCATGAAGGCCGTCGCCCGAGTCAGCGAACGCCACGCTGAACGACGTCGCACTGAGCCATTTTGGACGCCGGCATCAACCGCTATCTTCAAGCAGGCTGGCCGCGCTCCGGATCGCCCGATCGTCGCCCATCTCCCCCCTGTCTCGCTGCACGATCCGGACGTCAAGGAAGCGACGACACACGTGTCTCCGCGATCTTCCCGCCCGCTCGGTGCGGTCAGGGCGCCCATCGAAAAGCGCCTGCAGCCAGGTAATGACCAATACCCGCGCCGCCAAGGAGCAGCTGAAAAGCCTCGGCCGGGAACGCAGCCTACGCGTATGCCGTCGTGGCCTTCGCGATGTCGGAGACTCTCGACGATCGCGCAGCCGGAGCGGCTCGGCCTCGGGATGCTGCCGGCCAATGTCCTGATCTCGAACGTCCGCGGTCCGGGCGAGACCCCTGTACCTGAACGGTGCGCGGCTCGAGGCGTTCTTTCCCGTGTCGACGCTGATCGCGGCCGTCGGGCTCAACGTGACCTTCATGTCCTATGCCGGTCAGGTCATCCTGGGCTTTACAGCCAACGGCTCCGCCCTGCCGGAGGTGGAGAGCCTGGCGAAGTACACACGCAGGAGGCGTTCGAGTCGCTCGAGAACGCGACAGCGCAGCGCAAGCTTGCGGAAACCCGCGAACTCGCGGCGCCGCTCCGCCGGGGCGTGAGCTGCGGGCCGGGACACCGGCCGCCGCACGGAGCGCACGCGCGCACGGCGAACGCCTACTTGCTGAACAGCAGCACCCCGCTTCCGTCCTTGCCGTTCCACGTGAGACGCGAGCCATTTCCAGCGAGGAACGTGTAGCCGCCCACCTTGTCGAGCGCGGCGAGGAACTTCTTCTCGAGGTCCATTTCCGGCCCGGGACAGGCTATGCGCGTCGCCGCCGCCGGGCCGATGTCGATCTGGCCGGGGGCCGTTTCCTTGATGGGCGCGTTGAAGCGGTTGCAACCCGCGAACCCGCGAATGCTGTCGCGCTCGAAGTGGATCACGGGTGGTTTCGCGTCGGCAGGGACCGGTTGACCGTCGATCGAGACCAGCTGCCACTCGTTCGCAGCGAGCGTACCCATCGTGAGCGTGCCCAGCACCTCACTCTTCGCCTGCTTGAGCGCGCCGCCCTCGAAGGCGTAGGTCTTGCGCGCAAGCTGCGTCGGGCAGCAGGCCGGGTCCTTGGGGCCCGCCTCCACCACGTCCATGATGACCTTGCCGCCCTGCAACCAGAGGTTCTGCAGCTTGGTCCGGTCGCCGACCTCCGCCGTACCGAGGTTCCACGAGCTTGCCGTCCCGCACGCCGAACGCCGCGACATAGACGAACTCGCCGCTGCCGCCGCTGTTCGAACTCGTCATCGCGACGGCCTCGCTGCCAGGGCGCGCCGTCCACGTCGCCGAGCACGACGGCCGGCTCCCAGAGCATCAGGGTCGGGTGCGACGCCGTGCCGGGCGCGGCCGGCGGACCGTCGTATTTTCCGTCAGCGAGTGTCACGGCCTGGTCAAACACGCCCGAGACCGTCGCGCCTTTGAGCTGCTCGAGCATCAGGGTCGGCGGCAGTCCGAGAGGGAACAGCGGGAGCATCTGGTCGGGAGCCTGCTTACCGCCGCAACCTGCGAGGACGATCAGGGCAAGGGCGGGCGCGGGGCCCGTCGAGTGCGAGCGCACTTCTGGTCGACGCATATCAGGCACCTCCGGCGGGTTGGTCCACCGACCACAATCCTCACCGATTCGCCGGTCGGTGGCTGCCCTTGGGGCGCGTGCATTCCCTCGCAGCCCGAGATCATGTGCCGGCACAGGCGTCAAGCTCGAAACGGAGGGGGATTGGAATCCAGCCCAGACCCACCCGTTTCCAGGCTTGGCAAACGTGAACCAGTTCTCCATTCTTTCGTCTCTGAGTGCCCGGCATTCACAGGGCACGCTGGCTTCAACGTCCCCCGGGGATTCAGTCGAATCGGTCCGATCACTCTCACGGGGCGGTCACGCATCATTGCGCGTACGTTCCTCGCAGCGCTGGGCCTCCTCGCCGCCAGCGTACCCAGTCACGCGACCAGCGTCATACCGCTCACGGTCGTCGACCTCCTCGCCCACTCGCAGACGATCGTCACCGGCCAGGTGCAGTCCGTCACCGACGGATTCGACGCCCGCGGTCTTCCGTATACGGAAGTCACCCTGAAGGTCTCGGACACCATCCGGGGCGAAAAGGCCGGAACCTACACGTTCCGCCAGCTCGGCCTGGACAAGCCGCGAACGATGGCCGATGGCCGCGTGTACCTCGGCCGCCCCACCGGCTGGCCGACCTGGCGGAAGCACGAAACGGCGATCCTGTTCATGTATTCGAAGGCGCGTGTGACGGGACTGCAAGACCACGGTCGGGCTGGGCCAGGGCAAGATCAGCCTCGCCAACGGCGTGGCCATGAACAGCTACGACAACGCGACGCTCTTCAGCGGCGTGAAAGTGAAACCCGGCCTGCTCGACAGCTCCGAGCAGAAGATGTTCGACACGAAGAAAGGCCCGGTGGACGCGGATACGTTGCGCAAGTTCCTGCATCGCGCCGCCGACGGCAATTGGGCCAGGAACGGCAGCATTTAGAATCGAAGCATCATGAGAAGTAACAATCGTCACGCGGGCCGCGCGCTGCGCGCAGTCCTGCTCATCGCCGCGGCCAGCTCCCTTGCCGGCAACGCGCTCGCCGGGGGGGCCGTTAATTTTGATCCTGCCGGTCGGCGACGTCGATGAAGCCCGCCCACTGGGAAGGCACCGTCAAGGTCATATTGGACAAGGGTCCGCTCAGCACACGTTGCAGACTCGACGAAAACTACCAGTTCAGGGTCGATGCGAACGGCAGTCCGGTGCTCGAGGTGCTGCTCCGACAGAAGGACGGCGACGACCTCGTCATCAATACGGTCAAGCGGTCGGTCCGGCGTGCCAACCTGCAGCTTCCGCGCCAGCGTCTCGAGCAGGCGCTCACCCGTGAACATCACCGGCGCCAACGTCGCCGAGGACTACATCGGCAAGTACAACGGCGGCGGCATCCAGGTGATCTACGACGCCGACAACAGCGTCATTTCGGAGGTGACCGGCGGCGACGCGTACGGCGTCCTCGGCATCGCTTCGCCCGAGTTCCTGGCGAGCGAAGGCTCGACGGAGATGGTCGAGGGACTCCTGGATGACAAAAGGCGGGTCGTGGCTCGAGGCCACCAATACCGACTCCGTGTTCAGGGCGTGGTGACCCATGAGTTCGGCCACGCGATCAACCTCGCGCACACGCAGACGAACGGGTTCTATTCGAGCAACAACCCGAACGCCTGGTCTCGCTGCACGGGCGGCCCGGAACAGGCCGGCCCGGACCAGTGCGGAGTACGCGGTCGCCAGCTATCCGGCGGCGAACCAGATCGAGACCATGTACCCCATGATCGATCCGTGGCCGGACAGCCCCACCTACAACAGCCCCGAGATGGCCAAGGTCCAGGACGACGCCGACGACATGGCGGCGCTGTCCTGGATCTTATCCGGCCGCGGACTATGCGGCGCTCACGGGCACCCTCCAGGGCCGCATCGTCGCGAAGGACGGCACGAGCGAGCTCACCGGCATCAACGTGATCGCGCGCCGCGTGGATTCCCCTCTCGACGGGCGCGATCTCCCGGATCTCCGGCGACGCCACCCAGGGCCTGCTCGGCGCGGACGGGAAGTTCATGATGACCGGCCTGGTGCCGGGCGCGCAGTACGTCGTCTACACCGACCAGCTCAGGGCCGGCGCGTTCAGCACGCCGAAGGCGTTTTTGCTCGGACCCGAGGAGTACTGGAATTCCAAGGAAAGCGGCGACGCTACGGTCGACAACGCCTGCAAATCGACGCCGATTTCGCTCGGCGCGGGTGAGACCCGCGAGGTCACGATTGCCGTCAACGGGATCCCGCGCGCGCCGACGTTCACGCACATTCCCTACGTGCTGCCCACGGCCGTCTCGGACGACGGTCAGCGCATCGCCGGCCTCTATGCGCCCTCGAACGAGTCGCCGTTCTGGATCTGGGACAAGAAGTCCTTCGAGGAGACCGGCTGGGTCACGTACATCGGCGGCAGCGGCGTCAACCTCGCGCTGTCCGGCAATGGGAAGGTCGTCGGCGGCACCGTCGCCGGCCCGACGGTCACCACGGGCTGGGGTGAGGTGGTTCAGCAGCGCGCCGCCCTGTGGACCAAGGAGGGAGGCTGGAAGACCATCACGAACGACAACTGGCCTGGCTGCGACATCTTCCACACCACGGTCTATGACCTGTCCACCAACGGCACGACAGCCGTGGGCCTGGCGTTCCAGGACTGCAAGTCCGCCAACGTTTACGCGTTCAAGTGGACCGCCAATGGCGGCATGAAGATGCTGCCCAAGATCGGCGACGGCGCCGCACGCGCCAATGCCGTGTCCGGCGACGGCCGGGTCGTGGTCGGCTGGCAGGACTTCCAGGACGAGTACCCCTATCGCATCGGCTCCATCTGGAAGGGCCGCGACCAGATGCTGATGCGCGAGCCGAAGAGCGCCACCAGCCTGGAACCTGTTCGGCAGCCGTCGGCGAGGTGCTGGCCATCAATGCCGCCGGCAACGTGGCCGTGGGCTATGACGCGGGCCCCGAGCTGAACGATTCGTACATCTGGATCTCACGAGCAGCGGAACAAGAAACCTCGGTGGCGACCGGACCCCGGTTCTGCTTCTACAGCTGGAGCGAGGGGCGGGACGTGTGCAGGACCCGCAAGACCATCGCCTACTCGATTTCCGACGACGCGACCGTCATCGCGGGCGAGACCACCTTCAGCGACTTGCTGCGAGGGGGTCGGGGCCGTCGGACGGCGCGATCTTCACGCCGAGCGCTCGGCTGGATGCAGCTCAGCAAGTTCCTGCAGGCACAGGGCGTTCTTGAAGCCACGAACTGGGTATTCCTGGGCGCGAAGGTCTCGGGCGAACGGCAAGACCCTGATCGGTACGGCGTTCCCGCTGGGATCGGATTACTGGCAGGGCTTCCGCGTGGATCTCGACCAGGTTTTCGTCTGTCACCGCGACGGCCGGCCACGGCAACGACAACGGTCGGGTACGACGGCAGGTCCGAAGACGCTTCGCGTCGACTTCCCCGAAGGTCATGAACGAGCACCTGTCGCACGGCGACAAGTTCGGTCTCTGCCGCGCGCGACGCGCCGCTCTGAGTCCCGAGGTGCCCCGGACACCGGGGCACCGTGATCGATTGGGGGCCGCCAGCCGGTGCAACGCCGGCTGGCGGCCCCTCTCTTTTCTGGCTCGGCTCTTTTCCGGATTCCGTGAAACAATCCTCGCGTGCGGCCGGGTCTACTGGCCGAGGCGTCGCAATTCGAAGCCTGGCAGGGCCGAAGCGACGCCGCAGGTCATGCAGATCAATCACGCAGGAGGAGAACGAACCATGGACCTCAAGAAAATCGCCATCGCCGCTGCCGTGGGCAGCTTCCTCACCACCGGCGTTGCGAGCAGCGCCGCAGCCGACGACATGGCAGCATCGGGTAAGTGCTACGGCGTCGCCAAAGCGGGCAAGAACGACTGTGCCGGCAACGGACATTCGTGCGCCGGCCAGGCGAAGAAGGACAACGACCCGAACGAGTGGAAGGACATGCCCAAGGACGAGTGCGAGAAGATGGGCGGCACTACCCAGCCCCCGAAGAAGTAATCGGACGATGAGGGACGCGGGCCCGGGCCGGGTCCCCAGTGCGGCGATTCCGCCACGAGCCGGGATCGGCCTGCGCGCTCCCCACTACGAGGACGCGGCAGCGGGACGAGCCGACGTCGCGTGGCTCGAGGTCCACACCGAAAACTATTTCCACGACGGCGGACCGCAGCTGCGCGCACTCGAGCGTGCGCGGGCACATTACCCGCACAGCCTCCACGGGGTCGGGCTGGGCTTGGGGTCGGTGGCGCCGCTGGACCGCGAACATCTCGCGCGCGTGAAGCGGGCGGTCCGGCGCTTCGAGCCGGCGCTCGTGAGCGAGCACGCCTGCTGGGGCCACGCGGGCGGCGAACACTTCAACGACCTCCTGCCCCTGCCGTACACGGAGGAAGCCGCCGAGCTCCTCGCGGCGCGGGTGCGTGAGGTGCAGGACTTCCTTGGCCGGCAGATCCTCATCGAAAACCTGAGCTCGTATTTCGCCTACTCGGCCTCGCGGCTCACGGAGTGGGACTTCCTGGCGGCCGTCGTCGAGCGCTCCGGCTGCGGACTGCTGCTCGACGTGAACAACCTGTACGTGAACGCGGTCAATCTCGGGCTCGACGCCGGGCGATTCATCGCCTCGATTCCGGCGGCAGCCGTGCAGGAAATCCACCTCGCGGGCCATCGCCGCAATTGCGTCGGCACGCGCGACCTTCTGATCGACGATCACGGATCGGCCGTCTGCGCCGAGGTGTGGTCGCTCTACGAGCGGGCAATCGCGCGACTCGGACCCGTGCCGACGCTGATCGAGTGGGACACGGACGTGCCGGCGCTCGACGTGCTCGTTGCCGAGGCACGCAAGGCCGACACGATCCTGGAGCGGTCGCGTGACCTTGCCGCCTGAAGCGTTGCCCCTGGCAGAACTCCAGGCGCGATTCGCGTCGGCGCTGCGCGCGGGCGTCCCGCGGTCGAATGAGGCCGCGTCGGAATTTCCCTCGGACGTCACGCTGCCAGGTGCGTCCACGACGGCGCTCGCGGAATGCATCGTGGACGACGGCCTCGCGCCGGCGGCGCGCGTGCAGGTGTACCGCAACAACGTGCAGGCCATGTTTGAGGGTGCGCTCGCGCGGACGTATCCAGTGCTCAGGCGGCGCGTGGGCGAGGACTATTTCGCGCGACTCGCGGTCGAGTACCGACAGGACCATCCGTCGCAGAGCGGCGACCTGCACTGGGTTGGCATGCACTTCCCGGAGTGGCTCGGCCTGCGCGCGGCCGGCAGCGACTACGCCTGGCTCGCGGACCTCGCGCGGCTCGAATGGGCCTGCGAGGAAGTGCTGGTTTCCGACTCATTGCCGGCGGCACAGGCGGACGCGCTGGCTCGTGTGCCGCCCGAAGATGTGGCGGACGCGCTGTTGTCGCTGCAGCCCCGACTGCAACTGGTCAGTTCAGCGTTTCCTGTCTGGTCCGTGTGGCAGGCCAACCAGCCCGGAGCACCGGGCGACGCGGTCGATCCCTCTCTGGGTCCCCAGCAGGTCGTGGTCGCGCCCGACGCCGTCGGGCTCGTACTGCATTCGTTGCCGGTGGATCAGTTCCGTTTCGTCGAGGAACTGGCCGCTGGCCGCACGCTCGGACGGGCGCTGGACGCATCCGGCCTGGCGGTCGAACGGCTCGCCGCCACGCTCGCGTGGCTCTTCGGTGCCGGGCTGGTGACTGCCGTCAGTCCGCGAAACGCATACTCGCATGGCGAGGGCGAGACTCCGACTTCGTAACCGCCGTCGATTTCGCGAGTGATCTCGTTGCGCGGCGCGCGCTCAGGTCCCGGGCGAATTCCCGCCTCGCCCGGTTTCGACCATCTTCCGGGCTTGCTCGATGAACTTCTCGG
Organism: uncultured Gammaproteobacteria bacterium; assembly: GCA_963706755.1. Classification (GTDB taxonomy): domain Bacteria; phylum Pseudomonadota; class Gammaproteobacteria; order Steroidobacterales; family Steroidobacteraceae; genus RPQJ01. Next base: position 276,052 of record CAVPNH010000008.1, on the reverse strand, counting down.
CCTCCTCGCCTTCCTCGGGCCGGACCAGTCGCGGGGGCACGTCTATGCCGCGCTGGCAGGCGGGCCGCGACGCCAGCAGCGCCTTCCACCGCGTCAGGTGCTCGAACTCGCTGGTGTCCACGCCCGACCACCGGTACGTGCGCACCCACGCCCAGTTCGCGATGTCCGCAATCGAATAGTCCCCCGCGAGGTACTCGTGGTCCGCGAGGCGCGTGTCCAGCACGCCGAACAGCCGCCGCACCTCTCCCTGGTAGCGGTCGATCGCGACCTGGATCTTCTCCGGCAGGTACCTGAAGAACACGTTGGCCTGGCCCATCATCGGGCCGATCCCGCCCATCTGGAACATCAGCCACTGCATCACGAGCGAGCGGCCCCTGGTGTCGGACGGCATCAGGCGGCCGGTCTTCTCGGCGAGGTAGACGAGGATCGCGCCCGACTCGAAGACCGGGAAATCGTCGAAGTCGCGATCCACGATGGCCGGGATGCGCCCATTTGGGCTGATCTTCAGGAATTCGGGCCGCCGCTGCTCGAGCTTTACGAGGTCGAGCGCCTGCACGGTGTAGGGCAGCCCCAGTTCTTCCAGGGCGATCGAGATCTTGTGGCCGTTCGGAGTTGCGGCGGTGTATAGGTCAATCATCGTAGTGACGGCTTACTCGCATTCTGACAGCATGGAATCATGATCGAATTCTTCTTCGACTGCTCGAGTCCGTGGACCTGGCTCGCGTTCCACAACATCCAGCCCCTGGCGCGCGAACTGGGGGTCGAGATCCGCTGGCGACCGGTCCTGGTGGGCGGGATTTTCAACGCCGTGAACCCAAGCGTCTACGAGTTCCGGGAGCGCGGGATTCCGGCGAAGCAGGCCTACCTGATGAAGGACCTCCAGGACTGGGCGCGGCTCGCAGGTCTCACGATCCACTTTCCGCCGACGGTATTCCCGGTGAACAGCGTCAAGGCGATGCGCGGCTGCATCCTGCTCGAACCCGAGGGGAAGCTCGTCCCGTTCGCTCAAGCCGTCTTCGAGGCGTACTGGACCCACGATCGCGACATTTCGCAGGACGCCGTGCTGGGCGAGCTTTGCGAGCGGGTCGGCGTCGAGCCGGGGGCCTTCTTCGAAGGCATCGCGCGCCCGGAGACCAAGGCCCATCTCAAGGCCAACACGGACGAGGTGATCGCCCGTGGCGGCTTCGGCTCGCCGACCATGTTCGTCGGCGACGATATGTACTTCGGCAACGACCGCCTGACGCTGGTCCGCGAGGCGGTTTTGAGACGGAAATAGGGGACATTCTCCTTTTCAGGAAATAGGGGACATTCCCCTGTGTCCGCCACGGGAGCTACGCGCTCAGCAGCAAATAGGGGAATGTCCCCTATTTCCTGAAAAGGAGAATGTCCCCGTTTTCAGTCGGAGACCGCTCATGCTGACGTCCATCAGATACCTGCCCGCCCCGCTCCGCCGTCTCGTGGTGGACGGCGCGGATGTTCCCCGTGACCTCGCGACCGTTACCACGATCGCCACGGGCGAGGAGCGCAATCCCGAGCGCGTCGGCATGACCCGCGAGGGCGTCGACGCCATCTGGAAGAGCGTCGAGAACATCTACGCGACAGGCATGCACCCCGGCATCTCCCTCGTGGTGCGGCGCCACGGGCAGCTCGTGATGAAGCGCGCCATCGGCTACGCGAAGGGCGGCGGCCCGGGCGACGAGGGCGAGCCGCTGGTGCCCATGACGCCCGATACGCCCGTGTGCATATTCTCGGCGAGCAAGGCCATGGCCGCCATGACCGTGCATCTCCTGTCCGAACGCAACGAACTGAGCCTGCTGGACCCGGTGAGCCACTACGTCCCGGCGTTCGGCCAGAACGGCAAGCGCAATATCACGATCTACCAGCTGCTGTGCCACAAGGCGGGCATTCCCTCCATCCCGACCGAGGGCCTCGACGTACCGGAACTGCTGCTGGACGCGAAGGAAATCCTGAGGCTCATCTACCTCACCGCACCGGACAAGCCGGGCCATCACCACGCCTATCACGCGCTCACGTCCGGGTTCGTCGTCGCGGACCTCGTCGAGAAGGTCACCGGCCAGGGATTCCGCACGTTCTTCCGCGAGAACTTCAGCGAGCCCCTCGGCCTCTCCACGCTCGACTTCGGGGCCCGCGGCCGCGCCCTCGCCCGCGTGGCGCGCAACTACGTCTCGGGCCTGCGGTTCAGTGCCGGCGCCGACTTCTACTTGAAGCGCGCGATCGGCACGACGCTCGAGCACGCGGTGAACGTGTCGAACGACCCGCGCTATTACCGTGCCGTGATACCCGCCGGCAACGGCGTGGGCACGGCGGACGAGTGCTCGCAGTTCTTCCAGTGCCTGCTGAACGGCGGCCGGCTCGGCCGCACGCGCGTGCTCCAACCGCTGACCGTGCGGCGCGCGATTGCCGAGGTCGGCAGGCCGGAAATCGACCGATCGCTGATGCTGCCGCTGCGCTACTCCGCCGGCATGATGCTGGGCGCGAAGCCTTTCGGACTGTACGGGCCCGATACGGACAAGGCCTTCGGGCACCTGGGATTCGCCAACAACTTCGTCTGGGCCGATCCCGAGCGGGCCACGTCGGTCGCGCTGCTCACGACCGGCAAACTGCTGATCGGGCTGCACGCGCCGTATCTCGTCTCGCTGCTCTGCAATCTCTCGAAGCATTGTCCGAAGTTGAGCGAGGCGGAGCAGGACGAGCGGCTCGTTGCCGCGGGGATGTGCTGACGCTAGGTCCGGTACTTCTCCTGCACGAAGTGGATGTTCTGCTTGAGCTCGTAGCCCGCCGCCGCGAACGAATCGGGGAGACGCAAGCCCAGGGCGCGCGCCTCGAGCGCGTCGAGCCTCCGGTGAAGCTTCTCGTTTACCGGGCCTGGCGATGAGTCGCGCATTTCCCGCTCGAGTGCCAGGAGTTCCCGGTACATCCGCTGCACGCGGCGGCCCATTTGCCAGCGCCAGATCTCGGGCAGGAACCTCGTGACCGGGTAGACGAGACCGACCAGGGGGAGCGCGAGCAGCAGCAGGCGCTGTACGAGCTCGGCCAGCCAGAACGGCAGGTGCCGCCGGAGGAAGCTCGGTCCGCTGCGATACAGGTGAATGGCTTCACTGCTCAGCGGCAGGTCCATCATTTCCGCGGCCGGGAATTCGCCGGCCCGGTTGAAGATGCCAGGACCGCCGTGGACCTTCATCGCGGCTTCGACGAGCAGGTACTGCAGCGCCGGGTGCAGGTCCTCGCGCACGACCAGGCTCGTCTTCGGCGCGATCATGACCACGTCGCCCGGCGGCCGGTTCTCCGCGAGGCTCGCCACGCCCATCGGCAGAACGACCTTGCTGAGATACGGCATCAGCGCCACGTAGGCATCTGCCCGCGCGAAACTCCGCAGGCCGATGGCGGGGTTTGCCAGCAAGCGGCGTACCGCCGGCGAATCCCACGCGGTATCGATGACCGCGACATCGATGCGCCCCTGCTCGAGCTCCTCGGCCGCGCGTTCGGGGGAGTATTCCTCGAGCCGCACCTTCGCCGGGTCCAGCCCGTTCAGCCGCATGAGCCGCAGGGCGAGGTCGTGGGTGGCGCCACCTACCGGGCCGATCGACACGTGTCGGCCGAAGACATCCTTCATCTCCAGCCCCTGGGTATCGCAACGGCAGAAGATCCACAGCGGCTCGTAGAACATCGTGCCCAGCGACACGAGCCCCACGAGCCCCGGCGACTGCTCCTCCGTCGTCGTGCCGGCCTGTATGAACGCGGCGCTCACCCCGGACTCCGGATCGCGCAGCCTGGCGAGGTTGTCGAGCGCGCCTTGCGTCGACACGAGCCGCACCGTGACCCCCTGCTTCGCAAGCAGCGCCCGGTAACGCTCCGCGTAGACGCGGTACGCGCTGCCTTCGGCCCCTGTGGCCATGGTGAGCGTCCGCTCGGGCAGCGGACGCAACGCGGCAAGCGCGGCCCAGAGCAGCGCGCCCGCGATCGCGAGCGCAAGAAAGGCGAACAGGTTCCGGCGCGAGGACGACATCACTGAGACCTCCGCATACCAGGCACGGCGACTTCGCTGTCGGTCGCCAGGAATCGATCGCGCAGCGCCTGCTGCGCGCGGGCGTCGAGCCCGAGGCCCTCGCCGAAGTAACCCTCGATCGAGCCATAGGTCCGGCGGATCTCGTCGAACGAGGCCTCGAGGTATTCGGGCAGCACGCTCAGCACCGGTACCAGCAGGGCCGCGTCTCCGCCGCGCGCCGCGAACTCCTCGACCCGCGCCCGGTACTTCGGCATGACGTAGCGGTTGCTCGCGAGGAAGTCCTCCATTACCCCCTCGTATGGCACGCCGAGCAGTGTCTGCAATGCCGCGCAGGCCCAGCCCGTGCGGTCCTTTCCGGTCGTGCAGTGACACAGCGCCGGGAGGGAACTCTCCTCGGCGAGACCACCATACAGTCTGCGAAGTCCCGCGAGCGCGCTCGGCAGTTTCACGACCGAGCGGTATCCCTCTACGAACAGCGCAACTGCACGGCCATCGCCAAGTGCCGCCTTCGCTGCCCGGGGATGCTCGAGCAGCCGCAGGAGCTGCGCAGGCCCCGCCTGTCGATCGTCCGCCATCAGGTCGAGTGCGACGTGCCGTGCACCGGGAATGCAGTCGCCGGGCTGCATGGCCCGCTCGGCATCGGTCCGGAGGTCGTAGACGACCTTGATGCCGACGCCGGCAAGCGCCGAGGTGTCCGCCGGCGAGAGTTCAGCGATGTGGTCAGAGCGATACAGCAGCCCCGGGCGCATCGTCGCACCACCGGCGGCGCGATGTCCGCCCGCGTCGCGCAAGTTCGGCATCGACGATATATGGAGATTCATCGCAGCTCGCCCGATCGCTCGCCCGCCGCCGCGCGATCCGCAAGCACGAGCGCCCGGTCCTGGCGCACGCGCCCGGCAGGAATCGACAGATCGCCGTCGCACAGGCGTCGCAGCATGTCCGACTTCTCCGCGCCCGTAACTACCCAGAGCACGCGGCGTGCGCGGTCGATCACGGGATAGGTGAGTGTCATGCGCCGCCGACCCTGGTAAGGTCCCGCGAGCGCGACGTCTGGATCCGTGACCCCGAGCGACGGGTCGCCCGGCACGAGCGAGGCCGTGTGCCCGTCGGACCCGAGCCCGAGGAGGACCAGGTCGAGCACCGGCGGTTCGCCGGCCACGGCCCTCAATTCGTGGGCGTAGGCGTGCGCCGCCGCTTCGAGGTCCGTGGCCTCGACCGGCATGGCGTGGACCTGGTCGGGCCGCAGCGGAACGTGCTTGAGGAAGGACTCGCGCAGGTGTGTCAGGTTGCGGTCGGGGTCGCCATCCGGCGCCACCCGCTCGTCCACCTGCATCACGTGAACGCCCGCCCACGGCAGATCCTCTTCCGCGAGCGCGCGCAGCATGAGCCACGGCGTGCGGCCTCCGCTCACTGCCATCGTGAAGCGACCCCGCGCAGCGACACAGCTGCGGGACTCCACCGCGATGAAGTCGGAGGCCGCGCGGGCCACGGCTTCGGCGTCGTCGAAGACTTCGATCGTGAGCGGCATGAGCGTTCAGCTGCGGCGGACGGGATTCGCCCAGCCGCCCGGCGGCGTCACGGCATCGACCTCGGCCGGCCCCCAGGTCTTCGGCTCGTACGCATCCATCTCGCCCGCAGCCGGGCGCCGGCTGAGCAGCATCTCCGCCTGCTCGCCGATCATCTGGTCTTCCGAATCCATGACCGTGAGGCCGAATGCCGCCTCCACTTCCGGGCTGACGCGGAACCGCATGTGGTTCCGCGCCGGCGGACAACCCTGGAAGACCTTCGGCGGTCGGCGCAAGCGCACCGTAAGCTCGGTGCAGGTGACCGGCAACGACTTGCCGGCACGGATGAAGAACGGCACGCCCTGCCAGCGCCATGAATTGACGTGCAGGCGCATCGCGGCGTAAGTCTCGATCCGCGAGTCCTTCGCGACGTGCGGTTCGTCCAGGTAGCCGCGGAACTGGCCGCGCACCAGGTCGGCCGACGCGACCGGCTCGATGGCCTTGAGCACCTTCACCTTCTCGTCGCGGATCGACTCGCTGTCGATGCGCACGGGCGGCTCCATGGCGATGTTGGCGAACACCTGGAACAGGTGATTCTGGATGACGTCGCGGATCGCGCCGGTCTGGTCGTAGAAGGCGCCGCGGCCCTGCACGCCGAAATCCTCGGCCATCGTGATCTGCACGCTGGACACATGGTCGCGGTGCAGGAACGACTCGATGAGCGCGTTCGTGAAGCGCGAGAACAGCATGTTGTGCACCGGCCGCTTGCCGAGGTAGTGCGCGGGCCGGCGGGCCTCGCCCAGTTCCCTGCGCAGCGCGTCGAACGTCGCCCGGTTGTCGTAGTCGCCGTGTACGCAGCGCAGCAGGCCGCAGAACTTCGCGAACGCGGCCTCGTCCACGCCACCGTGCTTCTCGAGGCTTTCGCGAGCGTGGGCCCTGAACTGCTCGATGGTCCAACCGGCGCGCGCCACGCCGATCACCGGCACGTCGAGGTTCCCGCGCGTCACCATTGCCTGCAGCGCCGGGAAGATTTTCTTGTACGCGAGGTCGCCGGTGGCGCCGAAGAACACCAGCGCGTCCGACTGTGTCTGGCTCATGGGGATTGCGACTGTTCCTTCGTTCACTTGCCGGTCGACCTCTCGAGGTGTCCGCCGAACTGGTAGCGCATCGCGGAGAGCAGCTTGTTCTGGAAGTCGGCCTCGCCACGGGAACTGAACCGCTCGTAGAGCGCCGTCGTGAGCACCGGGGCGGGCACGGCCTCGTCAATGGCCGCCTTGATCGTCCAGCGGCCCTCGCCCGAATCCGAGACGCGTCCGGCGAACTTCGCCAGCGCCGGGTCCTCGATCAGCGCCGCCGCCGTGAGGTCGAGCAGCCAGGATGCGATGACGCTGCCGCGACGCCACACCTCGGCAATCTCGGGCAGGTCCATGTCGTACTGGTAATGCTCCGGGTCGCGCAAAGGTGTCGTCTCGGCATCCACTTCATGGCTTCGCTTGCCGACATTGGCCGCAGCCAGGATGCCGAACCCCTCCGCGTACGCGGCCATGATCCCGTACTCGATGCCGTTGTGGACCATCTTGACGAAGTGCCCAGCGCCGTTCAGGCCGCAGTGCAGGTAGCCCAGCTCCGAGGTGCCGCCGGTGTTCCCGCGTCCCGGCGTGCGATCGATCGAGCCGACGCCCGGTGCAAGCGTGACGAAGACCGGGTCAAGGTGCTTCACGATCTCCGGCTCACCGCCGATCATCATGCAGTAGCCACGCTCGAGCCCCCACACGCCACCGCTGGTGCCCACGTCGACGTAGTGGATCCCCTGTGCCGCGAGTTCTTTCGCGCGGCGAATATCGTCCACGTAGTACGAATTGCCACCGTCGATCAGGGTGTCGCCGCGATCGAGCAGGGGCGCCAGTTCAGCGATCGCCTCGTCCACTGCGGCCGCCGGCACCATGAGCCAGACCGCTCGCGGCTTGTCGAGCTTCTTCACGAGATCCGCGAGCGACACGGCGCCGGTTGCCTTCTCGGCCACGAGTTCGGCCACCGGCTTCGGCGACCTGTTGAAGACCACGCAGTCATGGCCATTTCTCAGCAGGCGACGGGCCATGTTGGCGCCCATGCGGCCGAGTCCGATGATTCCGAGTTGCATCAGGATTGCTTCAGCTTGCGATAGCGACGGATGAGCGCGTTGGTCGAACTGTCGTGCCGGAGCACCGGCTCGCTTGCGCCGAGTTCCGGCACGATGCGCTGCGCAAGGACCTTGCCGAGTTCCACGCCCCACTGGTCGAAGGGATTAATCTGCCAGATCGCGCCCTGCGTGAAGACGATGTGCTCGTAGAGCGCGACCAGCCTGCCGAGCGCTGCCGGCGTCAGGCGTTCGAGCAACAAAGTGTTAGAGGGCCGGTTGCCCTCGAAGGTCCGGTGCGGCACCAGCCAGTCCGGCGAGCCCTCGGCCTTCACTTCGTCCGCCGTCTTGCCGAAGGCGAGCGCCTCGCCTTGTGCGAACACGTTCGCGACCAGGAGGTCGTGGTGCCGCCCGAGTGCATTCAGCGGCTGGCCGAATGCAATGAAGTCGCAGGGGATCAGGCGCGTGCCCTGGTGGATGAGCTGGTAGAAGGAATGCTGACCGTTGGTTCCTGGCTCGCCCCAGTAGACCGGGCCGGTGTCGCAGCCGACGGGACCGCCGTCCAGGCGCACGCGCTTGCCGTTGCTCTCCATCGTGAGCTGCTGCAGGTAGGCCGGGAAGCGCCTGAGGTACTGCTCGTAGGGCAGCACGGCCACGGTCTGTGCGCCGAGGAAGTTGTTGTTCCAGACGGACAGCAGGCCCATCAGCACCGGCAGGTTTCGGGCGAAAGGCGCAGTGCGGAAGTGCTCGTCCATCTCGTTGAAGCCGCCGAGCAGCGCGCGGAAGTTCTCCGGTCCGACGGCGAGCATGGTCGACAGCCCGATCGCCGAGTCCATCGAGTACCTGCCGCCGACCCAGTCCCAGAAGCCGAACATGTTGTCGGTGTCGATGCCGAACTTCGCGACTTCCGTGGCGTTCGTGGACACCGCGACGAAGTGCCGGGCCACGGAGCGTTCCTCGCCGCCCAGCCCGGCGACGGACCAGTCGCGCGCGGTATGGGCGTTCGTCATCGTCTCGAGCGTCGTGAAGGTCTTGGAAGAAATGATGAAGAGCGTCTCGGCTGGATCGAGGTCGCGCACTGCTTCCGCGAAATCCGTTCCGTCCACGTTCGACACGAAGCGGAAGGTCACGCCGCGCGCGCTGTAGGCCTTGAGCGCCTCGTACGCCATGACGGGCCCCAGATCCGATCCGCCGATGCCGATGTTCACGACGTTACGGATGCGCTTGCCCGTGTGACCCAGCCACTGCCCACCGCGGACCCGGTCCGAGAACGCAGCCATCCGGTCGAGCACTGCGTGCACCTCGGGCACCACGTCGACACCATCGACGAGAATCGACGCGCCGCGCGGCGCTCGCAGCGCCACGTGCAGCACGGCGCGCTGCTCGGAGACGTTGATCCTGTCGCCGCGGAACATGGCGTCGATGCGCGCGCGCAGGCCGCACTGTTCCGCCAGCTCCAGCAGCAGACGGATCGTGTCGTCGGTGGCGCGGTTCTTCGAATAGTCCAGGTAGATACCGGCAGCCTCGAGCGTCATTCGTTCGCCGCGGGATGGGTCCCCCTCGAACAGGCTGCGCAGGTGCACCGGGCCGATAGCCTCGCGATGGGCCTGGAGCGCCGACCAGGCCGGCAGTGCTGTCACGGGTCGAATGTCGGTCATGTCACCTGCCCTTCCTCGTGCGTCCCGCCGACCCTCAGGGCGGCATCGCTGGACGGCGAGTCTAGCGCGGCCCGGACCCTGGCCGCGATTGCCATGGCCAGCCAGGCGGCGGCATCGAGGGACTTCGGCGGGATCGGCGAGACTCAGCATGCACCCGGCCGACCCGGCGGAGATTCCCGCTTTCGCAGCGTCTTGTGCACCAACGATTGTTTCTGAGACGCTGCGGCCGGCCGTGAGACCCGCTGCTCCCCGGAGGCTGCCGCAATGAACCGCTATGTCATGGCTGTCCTTATCGCCCTGCTCCTGCCCGCGGCCACGCCCGCCGCGGTCGTCCAGTCGTCACCGGACGGCGCCATCGTCGTACACCGCTTCCCGATCGCGGCGTCTCCACAGGCGGCGTGGAACATACTCGTGCACCCGGAGCTCTGGTGGCCTTCCGATCACACCTGGTCGGGCGACCGCGCCAACCTCCGCCTGGAGGCCCAGGCCGGGGGATGCTTCTGCGAGAACTGGGGAGAGTCGAGCGCGGAGCACGGACGCATCGTGATGGCACAGCCTGGCACGCTGCTCAGGATCCGCGGCGCATTGGGGCCGCTGCAGGAGATGGCGGTCACCGCCGTGCTGACCGTGAAGCTGGCCGCGACGGACTCCGGCGGCACCGAGGCGACGGTGACCTACCGCGTGAGCGGCGACGCCTCGCACAAGCTCGACGCGTTCTTCCCGGCCGTGGACCAGGTGATCGGGCTGCAGTTCGGCGCGTTCGCCGCCTGGGCGTCGGCGCCGCCTAAGCCTGCGCCTTGACCTTCGCGATCCACTCGTCCACGAGTCGTTCGAGCACGGTGAGCGGCACCGCGCCGTTCTCGAGCACGACGGTGTGGAAGTCCTTGAGGCTGAACTTGTCCCCAAGTTCGCCGCGCGCTTTCTCGCGCAACTCCAGGATCTTGAGCTGGCCGACCTTGTACGCGCAGGCCTGCCCCGGCAACGCCATGTAGCGCTCGACTTCGGAGGTCATGTCGCTGTCGGCCTTGCCGGTGACCCCGACCATGTAGGCGATGGCCTGTTCGCGGGTCCAGCCCTTGGCGTGCAGCCCGGTGTCCACGACCAGTCGCGCCGCGCGCAGCATTTCCTCCTGCAGGCGGCCGAGGTCGCCGAGCGGGTCGTCCTTGTACATGCCGATCTCGGCGGCGAGACGTTCCGCGTACAAGGCCCATCCTTCGACGTACGCCGTGTAGATGGGCTGCTGGCGGATCAGCGGCAGGCCCTTCAGCCCCTGGGCCGTCGAGATCTGGAAGTGATGACCCGGAATGCCCTCGTGGTACGTGAGCGACTTCATGTACCACTGCGGCACTTCACTCATGTCGCGCAGGTTCGCGAAGAAGACACCAGGGCGCGATCCGTCCATCGCCGCCCCCTCGTAATACGCGCCGGATGAGCCTTTCTCCGACGACGCAGGCACACGCTCGACCTTGAGGCGCCCTGGCGGGATGGTGCGGAAATACTCCGGCATGCGGGCCGCGACGTCGTCCAGGATCTGCTGGTACCGGTCGAGCGCCTGCTTGCGACCGGCATCGTCGTTCGCGTACAGGTAGCGTGGGTCCTTGCCGAGCGCGGCCATGCGTTCTGCCACGGTGCCCTCGACCATCCCCTGCCCCTTGAGCAGCGTGTCCATCTCCGCCGTGATGCGCGCGACCTCGTCGAGGCCCATCTGGTGGACCTGCTCCGGCGTGTAGTCCGTGGTCGTGAACTGCTTCAGCATCGCCTGGTAGTAGGCGATACCGTCGGGGAGCCGGCCCACGCCGTCGGCCGTCGCGTCGGCCTTCGGGCGCTGCTCGATCAGTGCGGCGGTCATGCGCCGGTAGGCGGGATACACGCCGTTCGTGACCGCGGCGATCGCCTCGTCGCGAAAGCGCTCGCGCGCCGCCGCATCGATGTCCTTCGCCGACGTCATGCGCTCGACGAACGTCGTGACGAGCGCGTTGTCCGCCGGCTTCGGCGCGATCGTGTCGTTGATGACCACCAGCGACTTCTCGACCAGCGACCGCGGCAGCACCACGCCGGCCTCGGACTGGCGCTGCATCTCGGCGGTGAGCGCATCGAGCTTCCCGCCCATCGCCTGGAGCCTGGAGACGTAGTTGCGGGCGGTCTTCTCGTTCTTGATGACGTGCTGGCTCTGCATGAAGCTCGCGAGTTGCACCTGCGAACCGAACATCGGGCTGATCGGGTAGATCCCCTCGGACGACAGCCAGTCGAATCCCTTGAACGCGACCTGCGACCCGTAGAAATCGAGCAGGATGTCGTAGGTGAGCTGGTCCTGCGGCCCGAGCTTCTCGCGGTCGAATTTCTTGACCTCGTCGAGCGACTTCTCGGCGAACGCGTAGTCCGAGTCGCGCTTCTCGATGCCGACGTCGGCCAGCTTTCCCGAGTGCCTGTCGAAGATGGTGCCGTCCGCGATGCCGACCGACGTGAAGAGCTCGGGGTTGCGCGCCAGGAAGAACAGCGCCTGCCGGTTCGCGAGCTGGTTGATCGTGAACGGGTGCCCCCAGGCGATGCGGTAGCCGGCATACGTACCGACCAGGACGAGCACGAGCGTCGTCCAACCCAGGATCCTCAGGAACTTCTTCATCGCGATCTCCCCGCGGGCAGTCGCAGCAGGCTAACTGTCGCGGGCGAAAGCCGCAATCCTCGCCTGACCCTGGTGCAGACCCGGGACCACCGTCTCACGGCGGGCGCGGCGGGCCAGGCGCCCCGCGTGACAGCGGAGTCCCATGCCCATATCCTCGGCTCGTCGACACAAGCTTCGTTGCCCGAATGTCCCGCCGCACGACACTCTGCCTTTGCATGATCGTGAAGAACGAGGCGCCGGTGATTCGCCGCTGCCTCGATTCCGTCCGGCCGCTCATCGATTACTGGGTGATCGTAGACACAGGTTCCACGGACGGGACGCAGGACATCATCCGCGAGCACCTCAAGGACCTGCCCGGGGAACTTTACGAGCGGCCGTGGCGCGATTTTGCGCACAACCGTTCCGAGGCCCTCGCGCTGGCAAAGCCGCATGCCGACTATTCGCTGATCATCGACGCCGACGACGTGCTCGAGATCCCCAGGGGCTACAAGCTGCCCAGGCTCAAGGCCGACGCCTACTACATCGACATCGACCACCCGCCGGTCCGCTACCAGCGCATGCAGATCGTGAGCAATGCCCGTCCCTGGCGCTACCGGGGCGTGCTGCACGAGTTCCTCGCCTGCGAGGGTGCCGGACCTGCCGGCAGGCTGCCGCTCGTCAACCGGATGCATTTCGACGGCGCACGGCGACGCGATCCGACCACATTCGCCAGGGATGCCGCAGTGCTCGAGCAGGCGCTGGCCACCGAGGCCGACCCGTTCCTCAAGTCACGCTATACGTTCTACCTGGCGCAGAGTTGTCGAGACAGCGGCGACAAGGAGAAGGCGCTCGGTCTCTACCTGGCCCGCGCGGAGCTTGGCCAGTGGCGCGACGAGGTGTTCGTGAGCCTGCTCGAGGCCGCGCGGCTCAAGGAGCAACTCGGTTACGAGGAGCAGGAGGTCATCGACGCCTACCTGAAGGCGGCGAAGGCGGCTCCGCACCGGGCCGAGGCGCTGCACGGCGCGGCCCGCTACTGCCGCGAGAAGAAGCGCTACGAGGAAGGCTACGGCTACGCGAAATCAGGTCTCAAGATCCGGGCGCCCGCGGACGGCCTGTTCGTGGAAACGGCGGTCTACCAGTGGAGCCTGCTGGACGAGTTCTCCATCCACGCCTACTGGGTCGGCCGCTATCGCGAGTCGCTCGAGGCCTGCCTGAAACTCCTCATGGACGGGCATTGCCCAGCGGAACACCACGAGCGCATCCTGGCCAACGGGGCGAACGCCCGGCACAAGCTCGCAGAGCGGAACCGCGACCGAGGCAAGGGTTGAGGCCGAAGTTTGGGCCCGCGCCAGGCCGGAACGACTGAATAGAAACACCAGCGGGGGGAACCATGCCGACCAATGCCGAATTCCTGATGCCAGTGCTCGCGCTCGTCGCGTGGACCCTGGTGATGTGGGCGTGGATGTACGCGACCCGGATTCCAGCGATGCGCGCCGCCGGGATCGACCCGCAGGAGGCCGCGACTTCCGACGCGCTGGCGCAACGCCTGCCTCCCGAGGTGCGATGGAAGGCCGACAACTACAACCACCTGCACGAACAGCCGACGGTCTTCTACGCCCTCATGTTCCTCGCCGCACTGACAGGAGGCAACGACACCACTGCGCTGGCCCTTGCGTGGGCCTACGTGGGGCTCCGCGTCGTGCACTCGCTGGTGCAGGCGACCGTGAACCGCATCGTCGTGCGCTTCGTGATCTTCAACCTCGGGTCGCTGGTACTGGTGGCGTTTACGGTCCGCGAACTCATGCGGCTCCTGTGAGGCGCACGCCCGCGCACTGCCGGCCGCCTGCGGGCGAGCAGGACCGGCGGACGGCCATCGCCGCGGCCTGCCCTACTCGCGGTGATGACAACCGCGGCTCTCGCGGTTTTCCCAGGCCGCCAGCGTGACGATGAGCGCCACGCGGATCGAGTTGCGCAGCCCGATCAATTCGTCCGACAGCGCCGCGGCGCGGTAGAAGCGCTCGATCTCGACCTCGAGGTTGCGCAGGTCACGGATTGCCCGCGCCAGTCGGCGCGAGGTCCGCACCAGACCGACGTAGTTCCACATGATGTGCTTTATGGAGGTCACGTCCTGCCCCACGAGCGCGGGATCGGGTGCCTCCGCGATGGTCGGCTGCCAGGGCGGGATGTCGTCGAAGAGCGCCGCGCCGCGCGGCTCCAGGCTAGCGGCGATGTGACGCGCGGAGCGATGGCCCCACAGCAGCCCCTCGAGCAGCGAAGTGCTCGCGAGGCGGTTCGCGCCGTGCACGCCGGTGCAGGACACCTCGCCGATCGCGTACAGCCTGTCGAGCGTACTGCGCCCGTCCTCGTCCACCCACACGCCGCCGCATGAGTAGTGCGCCGCCGGCACGACCGGCAGCAGGTCGTGCGTGATGTCGATACCGTACTCGAGGCAGCTCTGGTACATCCCGGGGAACTCAGCGCGGATGCGCTCGGCCGGGATGTAGGTGGCGAGGTCCAGGTACACGTTCTTCACGCCGCGGGCGAGCATCTCCGCGTGGATGCTGCGCGAGACCACGTCGCGCGGCGCGAGATCCTTCCACTCGGCATCGTACCGGTCCATGAAGGGCCGCCGCCGGTCATCCACGAGCCTGGCGCCGGCGCCGCGGACCGCCTCGGTGATGAGGAAGCAGGGCGCGTTGCGGTGATAGAACGCCGTGGGGTGGAACTGCACGTACTCGGTGTTGATCACGCGTGCGCCCGCGCGATAGGCCATCGCGAGGCCATCGCCGCGCGAACCGGCCGGGTTGGTCGTGCGGAGGAAGATCTGCCCCAGGCCGCCGGTGGCGAGGATCGTCGCGCGCGCGAAGCAGCGGACGACCTCGTCGGTCGCCTGGTCGAGGACGTAGGCGCCGACGCAGGACACGGCGTCGTAGACCGCGCGGCGGTCGCGTCCGTGGTGCGCAGGCGTGAGCAGATCCACCGCGGTGTGCCCGGTGAGGAACCGCACGTGCGGGTGGCGCTTCAGCTCGGCGATCAGCGCGTCCTCTATGGCGCGGCCCGTCGCGTCGGTCGCGTGCACGATGCGCGGCATCGAATGCCCGCCCTCGCGGCCGAGGGAAAGACTCCCGTCGGCGCGCCGGTCGAAAGGCACGCGCAGCCGGTCAATGAGGATCGACTGCACGAGTTCCGGCCCTTCGCGCGCCAGCAGCTCGACCGCCTGCTCGCGGCAGATGCCGGCGCCCGCGTTGAGCACGTCCTGGGTCAGGAGTTCCGGAGAGTCGTCCTCGCCACGGAAGATGATGCCGCCCTGGGCCCAGTAGGTGTTGGACTCCGCGGGCTCCTGCGCACGGGTCACGATCACGACGTCGAGCCCTGCGTCGGCGAGCTCGAGCGCGGCCGTGCCGCCGGCGATGCCGCAGCCGAGGATCAGGACGTCGCTGTGGATCGCGGTTTTCAATCTATCTTCGGCCCGACGGCGAGCATGCGTTCGACGGCGCGCAGCGCGCGCACGCGGATGTCCTCGGGCACCTCGATGACCCAGCGCATGTAGCGCAGCGAGTCGCGGGTGTGCTCGAGCGTAATCTCGTGCATGTGCGGGCAGCGGTGGCTGCAGAGCCTGAGCATTTCCTTGCCGGGATTCGCTGCGACGATGTTGTCGCCCATCGAGCACTCGGTGAGGAGCAGGAATCGCTTTGCGCTCGACTTCTCGACGGCCTTGATCATGGCGGTCGTGCTGCCGGAGAAGTCGGCCTTCTCGACGACCTCCGGGCTGCACTCCGGGTGCGCGAGGATCATGACGTCCGGAAACTGCTTGCGCACCGAGTCGATGTCCTCGGGCGTAAAGAGCTCGTGCACCTCGCAGCGGCCCTTCCACGCGATCATGACCTGCTCGACGTCGGTTGCCGCGCGCGCGCCGGACTTCGGCAGCACGCTCGGGACGATGACGTGCATGCCCGTCTCGCGCGCCACGTTGCGCGCGAGGAATTCGTCCGGCAGGAATATGACTGTGTCAGTGTTAAGGGATTCCACCACCGCGACCGCGTTGCTGGAGGTGCAGCAGATGTCGCACTCCGCCTTCACGTCCGCGTAGGTGTTGATGTAGGTGACAATCGGCACGCCGGGATAGGCGGCGCGCAGCGCGCGCACGTCGGCCGCCGTGATGCTCTCGGCGAGCGAGCAGCCGCCCTTCTCCGTGGGCAGCAGCACGGTCTTGGTCGGGTTCAGGATCTTGGCCGTCTCGGCCATGAAGCGCACGCCGCAGAACACGATGACGGACTTGTCCGTCTCGGCGGCGCGGCGGCTCAGCTCCAGCGAGTCGCCCCGGAAGTCCGGCACCGTATGGAAGAGCGCCGGCTCCATGTAGTTGTGCCCGAGGATCACGGCGTTGCGCTCCACCTTGAGGCGGAGCACCTCGGCGGCGACCTCGGCCTTGAGGAACAGTTCGGCGTCGGGCAGCACGTCCCCGAGCCGGGCCTGGAGGTCGCGATAGATCTGTTCTGCCTGCATCAAATGGTCCGGCGGCGGGTGCGGTTGGGTTGAATTCTATGCCATGCTGACACAGTCCGCGTTCCGGAGAACCCCATGACCGCCGCCCACAGGACCCACGACCTCGTCGTGTTCGGTGCAACCAGCTTCGTCGGGCAGATCCTCGCCCGCTACCTTCTCGAGGAATTCGGCCTGCGCGGCCGGCTGCGCTGGGCCATTGCGGGGCGGTCGCAGGCGAAGCTCCAGGAACTGCGCAGCGCGCTGGGCCCGGGCGCCGCCAGGCTGCCGATCATCGTGGCCGACGCCGGGGACGACGCGGCATTGCGCGAAATGTGCGCCGGGACGCGGGCTGTCGCCTCGACGGTCGGTCCCTACGCACTGTACGGCGAGCCGCTCATCCGGGCCTGCGTGGAAAACGGCACGGACTACTGCGACCTGACCGGCGAGCCGCAGTGGATCCGCCGGATGCTGCAGAAATACGAGGACGCCGCCCGGACGTCCGGCGCCCGCATCGTGCACTGCTGCGGCTTCGACTCGATCCCCTCCGACCTCGGGGTGCACTTCCTGCAGCGCGAGGCCCGCGCGCGGCTCGGGCAACCATGCAGCCGCGTCAAGATGCGGGTCAAGGCCATGAGCGGCGGGATGTCAGGCGGAACTGCAGCAAGCGCCATGAACGCCTTCCGGGAAGTGGCCGCCGATCCGAAACTGCGCAAGGAGCTCGCGAACCCGTATTCACTGTGCCCGAAAGGCTACGGCTCGAAGACGCGCCAGCCGAACGTGAAATTCGCCGAGTACGACGCGGATTTCCAGGGCTGGGTCGCTCCGTTCGTCATGGCCGCCGCAAATGTGCGGATCGTCCATCGGACGAACGCGCTCGCCAAGGGCGCCTACGGCAAGGATTTCCGCTACGACGAGGCCGTGCTGGGCGGCCGCGGCATGCGTGGCCGGGCCATCGCAACCGCCATCGTCGCCGGGCTCGGCAGCTTCGCGGTGGCCGCCTCGATCGCGCCGCTGCGAGCCGCGCTCGAGCGCTTCGTGCTGCCCGCCCCGGGCACGGGCCCAAGCCCGGAGAAACAGGCGAAGGGCTTCTACGACCTGCGCTTCCTTGGGCTCACGGACGACGGCCGCACGATCCGCGTCAAGGTGACGGGCCAGGGCGATCCGGGCTACGGCTCGACATCGAAGATCCTGGGACAGGCCGCGGCGATGCTCGCGCTCGACGTGCCGAAAGCGAGGGTCGCGGGCGGATTCTGGACGCCGGCGACCATCTTCGGCGACGCGCTGATCGAGCGCCTGGTGAAGCACGCGGGACTGCGCTTCGAGGTTCTCGAGGGCTGAACCCGCCTCCCGGCGATCCCGCCCGCCTTCGGACCGCCGAATGGCGGTGGCCGGTCCCCGCCCGCGCGTGGATTTGCAATCCGCGGCGGAATCGGGTGTCCTTTGCGGCCTCGCAATCCTGGGGGATCGAACCATGGTCAGGCATCTTGCCGCGGCGCTCGCCGCACTGGCACTCGTCGCCGGCAGCCCGGCACTCGCGAAGGACGAGCCCAAGTCCGGCAACGGCGACAAGAAGGAAGAAGCGGACAAGACGCCCGAACCCGCGTCCTCGGTCACGCATCACCAGATCACCGTCGACGGCCAGGTCGTGAAGTACACGGCCACGGCGGGCTGGCTGATCATGAAGGACGACAAGGACAAGCCGATCGCGCGCTTCGGCTACACCGCCTACACACGTGACGGGACCAAGGACCTCTCGAGGCGGCCAGTCATGTTCGCCTACAACGGCGGCCCTGGGTCGTCGTCGATCTGGCTCCACATGGGCATCCTGGGCCCGCGTCGCGTCGTCGTGAACGACCAGGGCTACGCGCCGCCTCCGCCCGCGGTGAGCGTGGACAACGCCTACACCGTACTCGACGTCACAGACATCGTGATGATCGACCCGGTCGGCACGGGATTCTCGAAGCCGCTGGGCGATGCGAAGCCAGCCGACTTCTGGGGCGTGGACCAGGACGTCAAGTCGGTCGGCCAGTTCATCAAGCGCTACGTCTCCGAGAACGGCCGCTGGGCGTCACCCAAGTACCTGCTCGGCGAAAGCTACGGCGGCATGCGCAGCGCGGCGCTCGTCTACCACCTGCAGTCGACGATGGGCATGGACCTGAACGGCGTCGTGCTGGTCTCACCGTTCCTGAACGCGGGCTCGGGGATCGACGGCGAGGAAATCGACCTCCCCCACGTGCTCTACCTGCCGACCTTCGCAGCCACGGCCTGGTACCACGACGCTATCCCGAACAAGCCCGCATCGCTGCCGGCCTACCTCGAGGAGGTCGAGCGCTTCGCCTACGACGTCTACGCGCCGGCACTCACGCGCGGCTACCTGATTTCCGAGGCCGACAAGAAGGCGGTAGCCGCGAAGCTCGCCGCCTACACCGGCACGACCGCCGACTACTGGGAAAAGGCCGACCTGCGGGTGAGCCACCCGCAGTTCCTGCAGGAACTCATGCGCAACCAGCGACTCGTCGCGGGCCGCATCGACTCGCGTTTCATGGGCCCGGCGATCGAACCCGCTCAGCGAGACGATGGACTACGACCCGTTCTTCCCTGCGGTCGGGCCCGCCTACACGGCCGCGTTCCTCGACTACCTGCATTCCGAACTCAAGTTCGGCAAGGACGAGAACTACGTGGTCACCGCCTTCGACGTCAAGTGGGATTGGGCGCACAAGCGTCCGGGCGAGAACGGCTGGATGTCGCCGGTCCCGAACACGGTACCGGACCTCGCGCTCGCGATGACCTACAACCCGGGCCTGCACGTGCTGGTACTGCAGGGCTACTACGATCTCGCCACGCCCTGGCTCGCCACCAAGAACGACATTGCGCACCTGGACATCACGCCCGAGGCGCGCAAGCGCATCACGATGGACTCATTCGACGCCGGGCACATGATGTACCTGCACGAGCCTTCGATGAGGAAGTTCCGCGCAGGACGTCGCAGGCTTCGTGCGCGAGACCGACAGGCTCTGAGGGACGTTGCGCGGGAGGCGGGGTCCGCGCGCACCGAGGCGCTCGCCCCGCGTCGCACCAGCGAGGACGAGCGAAGACGCCACGATGGAAACGAAATCCGCTCACCCGCCGCGCCGCTTCTGGGGCTGGGGCCTCGAGTCCGACGAACTGCTCCCGGCCGAGGTCGCGATCGTCCGGGGAACGATGGCACGCCTGGGGCTCACGGCGAGCGCGCTGCCCGTGCCGCCCGTCACGACGGACTTCTCGCTGCCTGCGCCGCGGATCACGCCGCCGGCCAGCCTCGCGGATTCGTTCGCCGACACGCCGCACGATCGCCTGTCCCACGCCTACGGCAAGTCGTTCGCGGACTCCGTCCGCATGTGGAACCGCGACGTGCCAAGTCCGCCCGACTGGGTCGCGTTTCCGCGCGACGAGCAGGCCGTCGCCGACATCCTCGACTGGGCGGGACGCGAGAACGTCGCCGTCGTTCCCTACGGCGGCGGTTCGAGCGTCTGCGGCGGCGTCGAGCCCGCCGTCGGGCCGAGCTATCGCGCGACCGTCTCGCTCGACCTCGAGCGCCTCAACCGCGTGCTCGAGGTGGATCGCGCGAGCCGCTCCGCCCGCATCCAGGCAGGGATCCTCGGCCCGGACCTCGAGCGCGGGCTGCGCCCCCACGGGCTCACGCTGCGGCACTACCCGCAGAGCTTCCAGTTCTCGACGCTGGGCGGATGGATCGTGACGCGTTCGGGTGGCCACTACGCCACGCTCTACACGCACATCGACGAGTTCGTGCAGGCGGTGCGCATGGTCGCGCCCGCCGGGGTGATCGAGACGCGGCGGCTGCCGGGCAGCGGTGCGGGCCCTGACCCCAACCGGCTGGTCACGGGCTCCGAGGGCGTGCTCGGCGTCGTGACCGAGGCGTGGATGCGGCTTCAGGACCGCCCGCGATTCCGCGCATCGGCCTCGGTGCTGTTCGACAGCTTCGAGGCCGCGGTCAATTGTGTGCGGGCGCTGTCGCAGTCGGGGTTGAACCCGACCAACTGCCGGCTGCTCGATCCCGCCGAAGTGGCCTGGACTCACGTCGGCGACGGCCGGAGCCCGATGCTGGTGCTGGGCTTCGAGTCGGCCGACCACGAACTGCGTGCATGGATGAATCGCTCGCTCGAACTCGTGCACGAGTTCGGCGGAAAATACGATGCGGCCGCGGTCGAGCGCTCGATGCAGGCCACGGCCTCGGACGCGGAAGGCGAGCACCGCAAAGGCGCGGCGGGCGCCTGGCGTGACGCATTCATCCGCATGCCGTACTGGCGCGACCCGATGGTCGGCGCGGGCGCGATCCTCGACACTTTCGAGACGGCCATCACCTGGGACCGATTCGACGACTTCTACCGCGGCGTGCGCGAGGACGTGGAATCCGCGATCCTGCGCGCCACCGGCAGGCCAGGCAGCGTTTCCTGCCGCTTCACGCACGTCTACCCCGACGGGCCGGCGCCCTACTTCACCTATGCGGCTCTCGGCAGTGCGCGGGGCGATCTCGCCTCCTCGCTTGCCGCCTGGCGCGAGATCAAGTTGGCAGCGAACGAGTCCGTCACGAGTCGCGGCGGCACGGTCACGCATCACCACTCCGTGGGCCGCGATCACCGCAGCGGCTACGAACGCGAGTCGCCGCGGCTTTACCGCGAGGCGCTGGCCGCGGCCAAGGCCCGGCTCGACCCGCGCGGCATCCTGAATCCCGGGGTCCTCATCGATCCGCTGGAGCGGCCGGTCGGCATTACGGGCGCGCTCGCAGCACGTCACCCGTGAGACCGCCGGCCCGGCGTCGTACACTTGTCCATTCGCGCCTTGATCCAGGGGATCGATTCATGCAGAACCTGATTCGCCGGGGCATGTCCCTGGCCGCCCTCCTCGTGACCCTCCAGGCGAGTGCCGCGGCACCACCGGTGGACGTCACCGGCTCGCTCGAGTGGCGACTCGTCGGACCCTTCCGCGCCGGCTGGGCCACGGCGGCCGCAGGGGCGGGCAACGGCTCCGACACCTTCTACCTCGGCGCGGCCGGCGGCGGCGTCTGGAAGACGGACGATGCGGGCAAGACCTGGACGGCCGCATTCGACGGCGTGGGTTCCGCCTCGGTCGGCGCGCTCACGGTCGCGCCCTCGAACCCGAACGTCATCTACGCGGGCATGGGGCAGGTCACGAGCCGGTACGACATCACCGTGGGCGACGGCGTCTATCGCTCTGACGACGCGGGCAGGACCTGGCGGCACCTCGGGCTCGCGGCAAGCCGGCACGTCGGTGCCATCCGCGTGCACCCGGCCAATCCCGACGTGGCCTGGGTCGCCGCGCTGGGCTCGACCTTTGGCCCCAACGGCGAACGCGGCGTGTACCGGACGACGGACGGAGGCCGCAGCTGGCAGCGCACGCTCTTCGTAAGCGAAGACGCCGGCGCCGTGGACCTCGCGGTGGACCCTGCGAATCCGGATGTCGTATTCGCTTCGACCTGGCAGGTGCGCTACCGGCCGTGGCTCGCGTATTTTTCGGCGGACGTGGGCCCAGGCAGCCGCGTCTACCGGTCCACCGATGGCGGCGTCACGTGGACGCGCGTCGAGGGCAGCGGCTGGCCCGCGGGCGTGCTCGGCCGCATCGGCCTCGCGACGAGCCCGCTCGCGAAGGGCACGCGCGTATGGGCCCTGGTCGACGGCGAATCCGGCGGAGGCCTGTATCGCTCCGACGACTCGGGCTCGACGTGGCAACACCTGAGTTCGAACCCCGAGTTCATCAACAGCTATTTCGGCCACCTGACGCCCGTCCCGGGGGACCCTGACACTGTGTACGTCATGGGCCGCGGGATGCACCGCTGCGCGGCGGCAGGCACGAAGTGCGAAATCGTCAAGGGTGCGCCGGGCGGCGACGACTACCACTTCCTCTGGATCGACCCCGCGCGCCCGGAGCGCATGATCACGGGCGCCGACCAGGGCGCCGTGATCACGGTGAACGGCGGCCGCACCTGGACCGACTGGTACAACCAGCCGACCGGACAGTTCTACAAGATCCACACGGACGACGTCTTCCCGTACCGCATCTACGGCGGGCAGCAGGACAACGGTACGGTGCGCATCGCGAGCCGCAGCGACTACGGCTCGATCACCTTCCGCGACTGGGAATCGGTGGGTGCCGACGAGCGCGACTACCAAATCCCCGACCCGCGCGACCCGGACATCGTGTATGGCTCCGGGCTCGGCGGGCGCCTCTCGCGCTGGAATGCGAGGAATGGCGAAGTGCAGAACGTGACGCCCTGGCCCATCTCGAGCTACGGCGCGCGACCGACCGACTTCCAGCAGCGGTATTCCTGGATCACTCCGATCGCGATGTCGAAGATCGCGCCCTTCCCGCTCTACTTCGGATCGCAGTACCTGTGGCGCTCGACCGACCAGGGCGCGACCTGGGAGCGACTTGGCGCGGACCTGAGCGCCGCCAAGGCTGCGGCGCGCGATTGCAGCGGTGACCTCGACGCGGCGCGCGCGAGAGAGTGCGGCTACGGCGTGGTCTGGAGCATCGGGCTCTCGCCGCGTGACAACTCCGAGATCTGGGTGGGCACGGACGACGGCGTGGTGCGCGTGAGCCGCGACGGCGGAAAGTCCTGGGTCGACGTGACGCCGAAGGGCGTGCCGGCCTGGGCAAAGATTGCGACGGTCGAGCCCTCGCCCACGACGCCGGGCACGGCCTACGTCGCGGTGGACAATCACCGCCAGGACGACTTCGCGCCGCGCATCTACCGCACGCGCGACCACGGCGCAACCTGGACGCTCGTGACCGCGGGCCTGCCGCAGGACCGATTCGCCGGGGTCGTGCGCGCCGACACCGTCCGTGCGGGCCTCATCTACGCCGGCACCGACACCGGCGTGTTCGTGTCCTTCGACGATGGCGACCACTGGCAGTCGCTGCAGCGCAACCTCCCGGTCGCGTGGGTGCGCGACATCGCCGTGCACGGAAACGACCTCATCGTCGCGACGCAGGGCCGGGCGATCTGGGTGCTGGACGACGTTTCTCCCTTGCGCCAGCACGGAGCCACGGGCTCGACGGCGCACCTCTACACGCCGGCGACGGCGATCCGCCTGCGCAGGAACCAGAACCGCGACACGCCGTTGCCGAAGGAGACGCCCGCCGGGCGTAACCCGCCGACAGGCGCCGTCATCGACTACTGGCTGCCCGCCGCCGCGGCTCGCGTAGACATCGAGATCCGCGACGCCGGGGGCGCGATCGTGCGCAGCTACTCGAGCGCCGCCCTGCCGCCGGCGGCCCAGGCCGAGCGCTACTTCAGCGCCGACTGGATCCTGTCGGACCGCTCACCCGCCGCGACCGCCGGCATGCACCGCTTCGTCTGGGACCTGCGCTACCCGCGCCCGCGGACGACCGAGTACGAGTACTCCATCTCGACTGCTTACGGCACGGGCGTACCGGTCGTTCCCGAGGGGCCGGTAGTCGCACCGGGCGAGTATCACGTGGTGCTGCGCGTGGACGGCCGCGAGCAGTCGGCCCCGCTCACCGTCGCGATGGATCCGCGCGTACCCGTGGATGCGGCCGCACTGGCGGAGGCCTTGGCGCTTTCGCGCGAACTTCAGGCGCTGCTCGAGAAGCATTACGCGGGCGCGGCCGAGGTCGAATACCTGGGCGAACGGACGGGCGAGTTGCGGAAGGAACATGCGAAGAACGCCAGGGCGGTCAGGGCGCTGGACGAGTTCGACAAGCGCCTTGCACCGCTCAACTCCGGCGCGGGCGACCGTGCCGACGACCTGAATCTCCTGGACATCGGCGGCGTGCTGCGTTCCATCGCCACGGACGTGGAATCCACGGACCGCGCGCCCACCGAGCCGCAGCGGCGCGCCGTCGCGGAAAGTGCCGGTCGCCTGGACCGCGCCCTCGCCTCCTGGAAACGGCTACGGGACAGCGAATTGCCGCGCCTGAACGCGGCGCTCGCCACTGCCGGGGTCCCGCCGATCGAGATACCAGCCGTGGAGACGATCAAGCTCAGCGGCCCGAGCGCGTCGCGCGAGATGCCCTGACGGACGCTGTCTGCGGCGGGCGCCCTGGCACCCGCCGCTTCCTACGGCTGCCGCGCCCAGGGCAGCGCGTCGAGGTCCACGTTGCCGCCCGTCAGGATCACGCCGACGCGTTTTCCCGCGAGCGGCATGCGCCCGCTCAGCATCGCCGCCACCGGCACCGCGCTCGAGGGCTCGATGATGATCTTCATCACCTCCCACACGAGGCGCATGGCCGCGACGATTTCCTCCTCGGACACGGTCGTGATGCCCGTCACGTGCTGGCGGATGACGGCGAAGGGCCGCTCGCCGAGTGCCGTGCGCAGCCCGTCGGCGATCGTGTGAGCACCGGTCGGCGGCTGGCGCGTGCCGCTGATGAACGAGCGATACGCGTCGTCGACCGCGGCGGGCTCGGCGCCGTGAACCTCGACGCCCGATTGCCGCGCCCACGATCGCAGTGCCGGCGAGCAGCCCTCCGCCGCCGACCGGCGTCACGATCGCGTCGAGCCGCGGTACCTCGTCGATCAGTTCCAGCGCAGCCGTGCCCTGCCCGACAATCACGCGCCAGTCGTCATAAGGGTGCACCAGCGTGGCTCCGGTCCGCGCCTGGATCTCGGCGCAGCAGGCCTCGCGCGCAGCCAGCGTCGGCTCGCAGAACACGATCTCCCCGCCTAATCGCTCCACGGAGGCCACCTTGGCCTTCGGCGCATTGCCGGGCATGGCGATCCACGCGCGTGTCCCGGTGTTGTACGCCGCGAGCGCGAGTGCAGCTGCATGATTGCCCGAGGAATGCGTCACGACGCCGCGCGCGAGCGACTCCGCAGGCAGCGACAGCACGGCGTTGTGCGCGCCGCGCGCCTTGAAGGCCCCGATGCGCTGGAAGTTCTCGCACTTGAAATAGAGCGTCGCGCCTGCGCGCCCGTCCAGCGTTCGGCTCGTGAGCACGGGCGTCCGCGCAACCCAGGCAGCAGATGCGCTCCGCGGCCGCTCGCACGTCGGCGAGCCCTGGCATCGTCCCGCTCACTGCTCGATCCGCCCGTAGTCGGTGAATTTCTCGATCACCTTTTCCAGTTCCGCGTCGTCCAGCAGGACGGGCTCGACCCCTGCAGCGCGCAGCGCGAGATACTGCGTGGCGAGATTCTCGACCTCGACCGCGACCGCCTGCGCCGCTGCGAGCGACGGTCCCACCGCCACCACGCCGTGATTGGCGAGCAGCACGGCACGCCTGCCCTCGAGCCCCGCGATCGCGCTCGCCGCAAGCTCCGCGGTGCCGAACGTCGCATAGGGCGCGCAGCGGATCGCGCCACCCGCGAGCGCGATCATGTAGTGAAATGCAGGAATGCCCAGGCCCGCGCAGGAAAGGGCCGTCGCGTGCGGGCTGTGGGTGTGCACGATCGCCGAGACGTCCGGACGGCAGGCATAGATCGCCGCATGCATGCGCCACTCCGAGGACGGCCTGAGCCCGCCGGCCGCGGGCGTGCCGTGCTCGTCGAACTCCACGAGCTGCCCCGGCGCGAGTCCGCGATAGGGGA
Source organism: uncultured Gammaproteobacteria bacterium (assembly GCA_963706755.1). Taxonomy (GTDB): domain Bacteria; phylum Pseudomonadota; class Gammaproteobacteria; order Steroidobacterales; family Steroidobacteraceae; genus RPQJ01. The sequence goes on along the minus strand of CAVPNH010000008.1, from coordinate 250,094 downwards.
CGCCCGAGGGCGTGACCAGGAATCCACCGGGCGAGCGGCAGGAGACGTTGCCCGACTTGTTCGGCACGAGTCCGGCCGCGTCCAGGGCCCGCGATATGGCGATGATTTCCGAGCGCAATCCTGCCTGCTTCTTTTTCATGCCTCGCCTCTCGCCCGCTCCGGGTACAGCGACAGCAGCCCTTCCGGCGTCGCGCCCGCGATGCCGCGTTCGGTGATGATCCCGGTCACCAGCCGCGCCGGCGTGATGTCGAAGCCCGGGTTCGCGACCGCGCTGCCCGGGTTCACGACCTCGACTTCGAGCACCTGCCCGTCGTCCGCGCGTCCACGCACGTGCGTGACCTCCCTCGCCGAGCGCTCCTCGATGGGCACTTCGCGCAGTCCATCGGTGATGTTCCAGTCGATGGTCGAGGACGGCAGCGCCGCGTAGAACGGCACGCCATTGTCACGGGCCGCGAGCGCCTTGAGGTAGGTGCCGATCTTGTTGGTCACGTCGCCGGAGCGCGTCGCGCGATCACAGCCGACGATGCAGACGTCCACCCGCCCCCGCTGCATCAGGTGTCCGCCCGCGTTGTCCACGATGACCTCGTGCGAGATGCCGTGGGCACTGAGTTCGAACGCCGTCAGAGATGCGCCCTGGTTGCGGGGCCGCGTCTCGTCCACCAGGACGTGCACCGCCAGACCCGATTCGTGTGCCGCGTACACCGGCGCCAGGGCGGTGCCCCAGTCCACGCAGGCGAGCCAGCCGGCGTTGCAGTGCGTCAGCACGTTCACGGGCCGACGGTCCGCGGCCGCGCTCAACTGTTCGAGGATCGTCGCGCCGTGCCGGCCGATGGCTGCGCAGGCAGCGACGTCCTCCTCCGCGATCCGCCCGGCCTCGGCATACGCTCGTTCCACGCGCCGGCCGGGTCGTTCGTCGCCGACCGCCTCGCCCATTCGAGCGAGCGCCCAGCGCAGGTTGACGGCCGTCGGCCGCGTGCGGCCGAGCAGCTCGAGCGCGGCCCGCAGGCCCGCGTCCGAATCGTCCGCCCGCATCGCCAACGCCACTCCGTAGGCGGCCGTGACGCCGATGAGTGGCGCGCCGCGCACGATCATGTCGCGAATCGCGCGGGCCGCATCCTCGGCGGTGCGCAGGTGGCGGACCTCGAAGGCGAACGGAAGGCGCGTCTGGTCGATCACGGCGACGGCCCAGCCGTCGTCGGCCACGAAGATGCTGCGCCAGGGATTCGCCGTGGACGCGCATCAGGCGCTTCCTTGCACGAATCTGCGACGAGCGGGCATGTCACGCGCCTCCGAGCACGCGGCCGGCCACGGCGTCGAGCTTCGCGAGCAGCGCGGGGTCGCGGACCTCGGGCCGTGTGAGGATCGCGCCTTCGAGCGCGCGGTCCGATCGCACGGGACAGGGAACGTGCTGCGCCGGGAAGTCCCGCGCGAGCCGCGCGAAGAGGCGCTGCGCCTTCTCGCGATTCTCATCCATCACCTTGAGCAGCGTAGCGACCTCGACGGAGTCGTGCGTCGGGTGCCAGCAGTCGTAGTCGGTCACCATGCAGACGACCGCGTAGGTGATCTCGGCCTCGCGCGCGAGCTTGGCCTCGGGCATGGAGGTCATGTGGATCACGTCAAAGCCGGCACCGCGGTAGGCGAGTGACTCGGCGAGCGTCGAGAACTGCGGGCCTTCCATGCACACGGCCGTGCCGCCGCGCCGGTACGGAATTCCTTCCGACTCCGCTGCGCGCGCCACGAGATCCTGCAGCGCAGGCCCGACCGGGTGCGAAAACGGCACGTGCGCCACGCAGCCGGCGCCGAAGAAGCTGCTCTCGCGGCGCACCGTGCGATCCACGAAGTTGTCCACCAGCACGAACGTGCCCGGGCTCAGTTCTTCGCGGAAGGAACCGCAGGCCGAGAACGAGACGAGGTCCGTGACCCCGGCGCGCTTCATGGCGTCCACGTTCGCGCGGTAGTTGATGTCGGATGGCGAATGACGGTGGCCCCGTCCATGGCGCGGCAGGAACACCACCTCGGTCGTGCCTACGCGGCCGAAGAGCAGCGCATCCGAGGGCTCGCCCCAGGGCGTCTCGACGTGTCGCTCGTGAAGGTCCGTGAGTCCCGGAAGGTCGTAGATTCCGGAGCCGCCGATGATGCCGAGCACAGCCTTGGTCATGGCACGAGTCCGCCTGCAGGGACGGACAGTCTACCGGGGACCCGAATAAATCGGTGCCTGGCACCGGATTTCCGGCGCCCGGGCGCGGCCCGCGGCCGGCGCGGATGCTGACATAATTGGGAGCCACCCAGCCGAAGGGTGGCGGAAAACGGGAGACCCCATGTCCAACGCCGACCGTGACCGCATCCCGCGCGACCCCGCCTCCGACTACACCCGCGAGATGGCGGCGAAGCGCGCCGACTTCCTGCGCGAAAAGACCGGGGCCGCCTTGCACCACGTGCAGGGCTACACGTTCGATCCAGGCCTGCTGCCGGGAAACATCGAGAACTTCACCGGCGTGGCGCAGGTGCCGGTCGGGATCGCCGGGCCGCTCAGGGTCAACGGCGAGCATGCAAAGGGCGACTTCTTCGTGCCGATGGCGACCACCGAGGGCACGCTGATCGCCAGCTACAACCGCGGCATGCGGGTGCTCGCCGAGAGCGGCGGCGTCATGGCGACGGTCGTGAAGCGCTCCATGCAGCGCGCGCCCGTGTTCATGTTCCAGACGGCGCGCGAGGCGCGGGACTTCGGCGAGTGGATCACGCGAGAACTTTGACGGCGTGCGCGCCGCAGCGGAATCCACGACGCGCAACGGCCGGCTCGTCGAGATCGAGCAGTACGCACTCGCGAACATGATGCACCTGCGGCTCAACTACACCACGGGCGACGCCGCCGGCCAGAACATGGCCGGCAAGGCGACGCGCGCTGCCTGTGAGTGGATACGCGAAACCTACCCCGGGCATCCGAAATACATGCTGTCCGGCAGCCTTGACACCGACAAGAAGCACTCCGCGATCAACACGCTCAGGACGCGCGGCCGGCGAGTCGTTGCAGAGGCCATCATCAAGAAGGATGTGCTCGCGCGGCTGATGCGCGTGGACACGCAGGCGCTGTTCCGGGCGCGGCAGGTCTCGAACGCGGGCGCACTGCTCGCAGGCAGCGCCTACAACGGGCCGCATGCCGCGAATGCCATCGCCGCCATCTTCATCGCCTGCGGACAGGACGTGGCCAACGTCGCGGAGTCGCACGCGGGCATCACCTACGCGCAACTGCTCGACAACGGCGACTACTACTGGTCCGTCACCCTGCCCTCGCTGATCGTCGCCTCCTACGGCGGCGGCACCGGGCTGCCGACGCAGCGCGAATGCCTCGAGGTGCTCGGCTGCTACGGCACGGGCAAGGCCGACAAGCTTGCGGAAATCGTCGCGGCCACCGTGCTCGCGGGCGACGTGTCGCTCGGCTCAGCCGTGCTGGCCGATGAGTGGGTCACGGCCCACGAGCAGCTCGGGCGCAACCGCCCCTGACGGCAGTGCCTTGCCGGCATCGGCGAGCGCGTGAATTTACATGTGCCCGGCGCCGTTCGCTCGCGACGTGTACCAGATGGGCGACGACCACGCTCGTTCCTGGATACTGGCCGGGAGACCGCCCGGAATCTCGATGCCGAGCTGCGCGGCGTCGCGGGTGCTCCAGCGCGGCGTCGGAATCTCGATGACGCGCGCGTAGTAGAAGGCACTCAAGGCGGGGTCGAAGTCCGGGTCTCTCCAGACGGCCGACAGTTCCGTCGCACCGATGCTGTTCTCGTAGGTCGCCTTCTTCGCGTCCACCGTATTGCCCACGGGCGGCAGCCTGCCCGCGGCATCCGGCCTGCGCTTGCCGCTCCAGCAGACATCGTAGATCTTCTCATGCTGTGCGCCGCCGACATCGACCCAGCCCTTGACCACCTGGATACGGTCGAGGTTGCCGCTCAACGGGTCCTTGAGCGCCCAGACCATGAAGGTCGGCGACTTGCCCTTCGCCGCCGCGTTCAGGTCGCCGCCCATCGGAACGCCGCGCGCGTAGCCAATCCTGGCGAAATCGCCAGTCTTCAAGTCGGAATCACTGAAGTTCCAGCCACCGAAGAACCTCACCTTGATGTGCGGCCCGGACGTGCCGAAGGTCTCCTTGCGCAGCATCGCGTCGTAGATGGACTCGCGTGTGTTCTCCTGGGCCCAGACGCCCGCCAGGCCACCGGAGCTGAATTCGCGTACCTGCTGGACCTGGGCCGGCGGCTGCCCGGGAAAGCCGTTCAATCGATGCGCGGGATCGAATTCGGCGCCGAATTTCCCCGTGTAGTTGAACTCCTCGTTCGACGCCGCGGCATTGTGCGTGTCCGAGTCGCCGATGAACCCGTACTTGAACGGATTTCCCGCCCCCTTGGCTTGCAGCGAGAGACCGTCGAGCAGCGCACGGCGGACGAAGCTGCCGACGCGGTTCTTCGGCCGCTCGGAGTCCGCCGAGAGCGTGTAGTCCCACTGTTCGAAGCCGGCGAACTCGTCGTTCGGCGACAGGTCCGGGTGCGTCTCGGAGGTGCCCTTGATCTGCGAGATCTCGTAGAGCGGTTCGTTCTTCGCACGCTCCGCGCTGTACGCGCCGCTGAGCGGCTTGCCGTAGGAATCCGACAGCGAGAACATCAGGCCGTCGCTGGCGTTCGCGTTGTGTGGAATCGCCAATAACGTGGAACCCTTGCTGCGCTGGACCTGCATCCAGGCCCAGAGATCCTCCGGCTTCTCGGTGTCGAGCGCCGACAGCACGAGGTCCGGCACGTGGGCGGAGTCGCGGAACACCACGACACGGTGGAGGTTCCGCTTACTCGGGTTGGACGTCCATTCGAACGCCGGAAAGGTCGTGAAGTATCCGGGACGGTAGTAGTCGTCCGCGGTCTTGACGATCTCGGCCCAGATCGTGCGGCTGATCTTCGGATCGGTAAGCGCCGGATCGACCTTGTGCTCGCTCAGGTCGCGAAGGACCTTGGCGAAGGTCTGCATCCTGACGTTGAAATCCGTGGATGTCACAGCCTTCGCAATCTCGGTCTTGCTGAGCGGACTGCTCGGGTCCTCCATCTTGCGGAACACCCCCATGAACTCGGCGTGATCTGCAACCGCGTAGAAGTCGAGCGGCGTCACGATCCTGATGGTCTGGCCGGGTGCAAGCTGGCTGGCCGGAATCGGTTCGCCCTGTGCCCATTTGTAGGCGTCGGTCGGGGTCGTCAGCGTGCCGTTCGTGTATGCGTCGAACGAGTAGCCGGTGTGGATGTGTACGGCACCGAAGTAGGCGTTCCTCAGGGGATTTGGCGCGGGCCGATCCGCCGCCAGACCGTTCGTAGTAGAAACCACGGCCACGGCCGCCACAAGAAACCGCGCTCCCCTGCCTTTCATTTATCGCCCCTGATGACGTAGACGGATCTTGAGTGCCCGGAAGGAGGAATTGCAAGCCTGGGCGCTAGTCGAGGATCGCGCCCTCGCAGGCGGGGCGTACATGCTTGCGGTAGCGGCGCATGAAGCCGTGCGGCACCTCGCGCTCATATGGGTGCCAGGCAGCCTTCCGCCGCGCCAGCGTGGCTTCGTCCACGTGCAGCCTCAGGGCTCGGTTCGGGATGTCGATCTCGACGAGGTCACCGTCCTCGATCAGCGCGATCGGGCCCCCGTCGCTTGCCTCCGGGCAGACGTGGCCGACGCAGGGCCCGGAGGTGGCGCCGGAGAACCGGCCGTCGGTGACGAGCGCCGCCTTCTTCAAGCCCTTCATCTTCAGTGCCATCGTCGCCCCCAGCATCTCGGGCATGCCGGGCGCTCCCTTCGGCCCGAGGTAGCGCAGCACGACCACGTCGCCCTGCTTGATCCGGTCCGCTGCGATGGCCTTGAGCGCATCCTCCTCGGAGTTGAAGCACACGGCCGGGCCCTTGCACGTCAGCATCGATGGATCCACACCCGCCTGCTTGATGATCGCAGTATCGGGTGCGAGGTTCCCCCGCAGCACCGTGATCGCGCTGGTCGGCCGGAACGCCTTCTCGACCGGCGGAATGACGCTGCTGTTGACGACTCGCGCGGCATCGATGGTGGCCTTGAGCGGCTTGCCCGTGACCGTCATGCAGCTGGTGTCGAGGAAGCGCTCCATCTGCTTCAGTACCGCCGGCATGCCGCCGGCCGCCCAGAGGTCCTGGATGCCGTAGGGCCCGTTCGGGCTCATGGCCAGCAGTGTCGGCACATCCCCGGCGGCCTCGAAGTCGGCCACGGTGAGCGGCACCTCGGCCGCATGCGCAATCGCAGGCAGGTGCAGGGCGGTATTCGTGGACCCGCCGATGGCCATCGTCATCCTGACGGCGTTCCTGAATGCTGCCGGAGTGAACATCTGCCGCGCGTTCAGGCCGTCCTTGACCATCGCCACGATGCGCTCCCCCGTGCGGCGCGCGGCGTCGAGCTTGTCGCTGTGCCAGCCGGGGATATTGCTGGTGCCGGGCAGGCACAGCCCGAAGACCTCCGCGAGACACTGGAAGGTGTTCGCGGTACCCATGATCTCGCACGCGCCGCAGGTGGAACAGGTGGCCGTCTTCATCAGCAGCAGCGGGTCGTCGCCGTAGTCGCCGTGGTCGATGGAATTGCGCTGGCCCGCCGCGTTGCGGATGTCCATCTGCCCCGGCCCGCCGGAAAGATAGATGACAGGAATGTCTAGCCGGGCCGCCGCCATCATCACGGCCGGATTGATCTTGTCGCACCCCGCGATCACGACCATGCCGTCGTAGGGCTGCGAGCGGATGTGCGTCTCGATGCTGTCGGCAATGAGGTCGCGCTGGGCCAGCACGAAGCGCATGCCGTCGTGCGCCATGGCGACGCCGTCACAGGGCGCCGGCACGTTGAACTCGGCGCACTCGCCGCCAGCTGCGAGGATGCCGTCGTGCACCTTGCGCGCGAGCCGGTCGAGGTGGGAGTGCCCTGTGGTGAGCTCGGTGTGCGAATTGGCGATTGCAATCAGCGGCCGGGTCGCGAGCTTGTCGGTGTTGAAACCCGCCCCGTGCAGCAGACCCCTGCGGAACAGGTTCATCATCGGGCTCGCGCTCCCCGAGATGATGTCGCTGCGCTTCTTCGATGCCGTGTCGGTCATGGTGTTCTCCGGAAGCCGTGGCGGTCCGCGTCTCAGCTGTCGAGTGCGCTGCGATCAATGTCGGCGATGCGGGTCACCCCTGCGAGGGCCATCGCCACCTGCAGTTCGAGCTTGAACCCCGCGAGCAGGTCGGACAGACCCTGCTGGCCGGCGCCGGCCATGGCCCAGACCCAGGGGCGTCCTATCAATGCGCCGCGCGCGCCCAGCGCCACGGCCTTCAGTACGTCGATGCCGTCGCGAATTCCGCCGTCGACGAGCACCTCGACCCGGTCACCGACCGCCTCGGCCACGCCCGGCAGCTTCGATATGGTGGACGCTACGCCGTCGAGCTGCCGACCGCCGTGATTGGAGACGACGACGCCATCGGCACCCGCATCGGCGGCGGCGCGCGCATCGTCCGGCTCGAGCACGCCCTTGATGTAGAGCTTGCCGTCCCAGATTCCGCGCAGCCATTCGATATCCTTCCAGGTCACCGTGGGATCGAACTGTGCGTCGATCCACGCCTTGTAGGCGTGCAGATCCGTGGGATCGGGGACAACATCGGACAGGCTGCCGAAGCAATGCGGCTTTCCGAGAAGGCCCACGTCCCTGATCCAGCCCGGCCGCGTGCCGATCTGCCAGGCCTTGGCAAGCTTCGCGCGCAGGGTGTCGCGGCCAAGCATGCCGTTGCGAAAGTCACGGTATCGCAGGCCGGCTACGGCGAGATCCACGGTGAACAGCAGCGCTGTGCAGCCACCGGCCCTGGCGCTCGCCAGCAGGCGCTGCACGACCTCGCGATCGCGCATCATGTAGAGCTGATACCAGAAGGGCCCCGCCGCCGCGGCCCGAACCTCCTCTATCGGGCAGATCCCCACGGTCGACAGCGTGAAGGGCACACCCGCCTGGTCCGCCGCCCGCATCGCCTGGACTTCGCCGCGGCGCGCGAACATGCCGGCCATGCCGACGGGCGCAAGCGCGAGCGGGATTGCCGCCTTCTGGCCGGCCAGGGTCGTGGATGTGTCGATGGCGGACACGTCGCGCATCACTCGCTGGCGAATCCGCAAGGCGGCCAGGTCGGCGACATTCGCCGCCATCGTGCGCTCGTCGTTCGCCCCGCCGTCGAGGTAGTCGAACAGGAAGCGCGGCAGGCGTTTCTCAGCCAGGCGTCGGTAATCGGCGGACGTCACCGGCGTGACATTCAAGGTGCGACTCATCGCAGCGCCCCCCCCAAATCGGACCTCAGGTTGCAGCTTGCCCGGCCACCGGTCACGAACACGCCCGGCTTCCCGAGCCACCCGGGCAGCGGCCGGACAATTCCGTCAGGACTTCAGCCGCAGCATGAAGTTCAGCATCTTCAACGCCCCCTTGTCATAGGGCGGCATCATGCGGTTCAGCGGACGAATGGGGCCCTGGTAGAACACGGGCCGCATCTTGGAGAAGGTCGTGAAGCCTTCCACCCCGTGGTAGTGCCCCATGCCGCTGTTGCCGATGCCGCCGAACGGCAGGCTGTGCAGACCGGCATGGATCAGGCCGTCGTTCACTGTCACGCCGCCGGACATGACGTGCGTGATGTACCACTCCTGCAGCGACTTGTCGTTCGTGTACACGTAGAAGGCGAGCGGGCGCGGGCGGGCCTTGATGTACTCGGCCACCTCCTCCCGCGTCCGATACGTGATGATCGGGAGCAGCGGCCCGAAGATCTCACGCTGCAGGATCTCCATGTCGTCCGTCGGGTTGAGCACCAGGTGCGGCGGCATCTTTCGCAGCGCGCGGTCGGGTTTCTGGCCCTCGACGAGGTTGACCAGTCGCGCGCCCTTGCGACGCGCATCCTCGAGCGTGGTCTCGAGGCGGCGATAGGACCGCTCGTCGATGATCGAGGTGTAGTCGTTGCCGTTGACGTCGGGGTAGCGCTCATTCACCACCTTGCGCGCCAGCAGGATGAAGTCCTCCACCCTGTCTTCCTGCAGGAAGAGGTAATCCACGTTCGTGCAGATCTGGCCCGCGTTCAGCAGCTTGACCCACATGATGCGTTCGACTGCAGTCTGTATGGGATAGTCGGGCGCGACGACCGCAGGCGACTTGCCGCCGAGTTCGAGCGTGACCGGGGTCAGGTTTCGCGCAGCGCTCGCCATCACCGCCTTGCCGGTCTGCGGCGAGCCGGTGAAGAAGATGTGATCGAAAGGCAGCGTCGTGAAGGCCGGGCCGCGTCCGTTGCCGTCCTCGAAGAACTTGAGCTTGTCCTCCGGCAGGTATTTCGGCGAGATCTCCATCAATACCCGCGCGAGATGGTTCGAGTTCTCCGACATCTTCACCATCGCGCGATTGCCCGCGGCGATGATGCCCGTCAGCGGGGCGAAGGCCATGGAGATCGGGAAATTCCACGGCACCACGATGCCCACGACCCCGACCGGCTGCGGGATCACGCGCGCGCGCGCGAACGGATACTGGGTCATGTCGAGTCGACGCTTCTGCGGCTTCATCCAGCGCCTGAGATGCCTGGTGGCGTCCAGGATGCCTTCCTGGTTCAGGAAGCACTCCGCGAACAGTGTCTCGAATCTCGAGCGATTGCCATAGTCGAGGTTGACCGCCTCGACGAGACGGTCGCGATTCTCCACCAGCAGGCGGTGCATCGCCTTGAGGTCACGACGGCGCTCCTCGTAGTCCGGCATCGGGTGGGCGAGATGAGCCCCGCGCTGCCGCTCGAAGCAGTCGATGAACTCCGATGGAATCGTCGGCTCGGCAGCGCCGGCCGTGACGAGGGGCGTCGTTGCGTTCATTTTCGTCCTCCGGGTTCGCGGGCGCCGGTCCCCAGTTCCCGCTGCGGCCGCATGTCGGCTGAGTTAAGCATATTCGGGCAGGCGACCCGTACCATAGATTATTCGCCGCGCCGATACGATTGCTTATCACTGTACTCCGGGCGAGACAGCCCGGGTGACGCAGGCCGCGACTCGGCATAAGGTGCCCGGACGCATTCGCAGGAAGGGGTTCGAAGTGACGGAGTTCGACTACATCGTGGTCGGCGGCGGTCCCGGCGGTTGCGTCAGCGCGAGCCGCCTGAGCGAAGACCCCGAAGTCAGCGTCGCCCTGTTCGAGGCGGGCCCGGACCGGACCGGCATCCTCGGTGACTGCGCCCCGATCGGCACCATCGCCCTCGGGCCCCGCAAGAACGCCAACAACTGGGCATTCTCGAGCACGCCCCAACCGGGTCTCAATGGGCGCCGGGACTTTCACCCCCTCGGACGCGGCCTGGGTGGCGGCACGGCCATCAACACGCTGATCTACATGCGCGGGCACCGCGGCGATTACGACGACTGGGCGGCACTCGGAAATCGTGGCTGGAGTTATTCGGACGTCCTGCCGTACTTCCGGAAATCGGAGAACAACCAGGCGCACCGGGACGAGTACCACGGCAACGACGGCCCGGCCTGGGTCGAGGACCTGCGAACCGAAAACCCCTACCACGAGCTCTTCAAGCAGGCCTGCGCGGAAGCCGGCGAGCGCTTCAATCCGGACTTCAATGGCGCCGAGCAGGAGGGCTACAACACTTCGCAGGTCATGATGAAGGAAGGCGAGCGCTTCGGCGTCAACAAGGCGTACATACGACCGCATCTCGGCAAGCGCGCCAACCTTGGAGTATTCACCGAAACGGAATGCACACGCGTCCTATTCGAGGGAAGACGGGCCGTGGGGGTCGAAGTCATCGCGAATGGCAGCCGGCGCACCGTGCGTTGCCGACGCGAAGTCATCGTGGCCTGCGGTGGCATTCTCTCACCGAAGCTCCTGCAGCTGTCCGGTGTCGGTGACGCAGGCGACCTGCAGGCCCGCGGTGTACCGGTCGTGCACCACCTGCCGGGCGTGGGCGGGAACCTGATGGATCACCTGGACTTCATCCTTGCCTACCACATCCCCGCCGATCCGAACCTGCTGGGGATCTCGCCGACGTCCGCCGTGCAGCTGGCGAAATGGGTGGGCCGCTACCGGCGTGAGCGGCGAGGAATGCTCACCAGCTGTTTCGCGGAATTCAACGGTTTCCTGAGGCTCTTGCCGGAATCACCGCGACCGGAGATCCAGTACGAATTCGTCGTCGCCATCGCACTCGACCACGGCCGCAAGCTCGTTGCGAAGCACGGCATATCGCCCCACGTCCTGCTGCTGCGCCCGAAGAGCCGCGGCACGGTCAAGCTCGCCTCAGCCGATTTCTCCGATGCGCCCCTGATCGATTTCCGTTACTACTCCCATCCCGACGACCTCGAGACGCACGTTGCGGGCGTCAAGCGCGTCGCGAACTTCTTCAAGACACCGACCTTCCGCAACCGCATCAAGCGGGATCTCATCACTGCGCACTGCAGGACCGACGACGACTGGGCAGACGTGATCCGCAGCCAGGTGGGCACCAACTATCACCCGGTCGGCACCTGCCGCATGGGCAATGGCACTGACGCCGTGGTCGATTCCCGGCTGCACGTGCACGGCCTCGAGCAACTCCGGGTCATCGACAGCTCGATCATGCCCACCATTCCCGGCGGAAACACCATGGCGCCCGCGATCATGATCGGCGAGAAGGGGGCCGACATGATCAAGGAGGACTGGCGGTCCGCGCCGTGACGGAGTTGGGCGGCGTCCCGCCCTGCAGGCCAACAGCCATGTTCTTCAACGCCATCATGACCATGTTCATGCGCGTGGCGGCCGTGGCACTGCCGATGTGCGGAGTGAAGAGCACGTTCGGACATCCGAGCAACGTGGGGTTCACGTGCGGCTCGTTTTCCACACAGTCGAGCCCCGCTGCCGCAATCGTGCCTGCCTTCAACGCAGCGGCCAACGCAGCGTCGTCCACCACTCCTCCCCGACCCGCATGGATCAGCACTGCAGATTTCCGCATTCTTGCCAGCTGCTCGGCACCGATCAGGTGATGGGTTTCGGGCGTGTAGGGCACCTGCACCACCACGTAGTCCGATTGCGCGAGGAGCGTATCCATGTCCACCTGGGTCGCACCGAGCGCGGCTTCGATGCCTGGATCCACGCGGGTTGAATTGCAGTACAGCGTGCGCATCTCGAAGCCGAGCGCGCGCCGGGCGATGACCTTGCCGATACGCCCGAAGCCTACGATGCCGAGCGTCTTCCGGCTCACGTCGAGACCGAGGCCGAAGGCCGATGGGTTCGCCGGCGTCCACTGGCCGCCGCGCACGAATGCGTCGGCCTGGTGCAGCCGCCGAGCCACGCCGAGAATCAGCCCGAAGACGAGGTCCGCGACCGCATCGTCCATGGCGCCCGGCGTATTCGTCACCGTGATCCCGCGAGCACTGGCCGCGGCAACGTCGATGTTGTCGTAACCGACACCGATATTGCAGATCAGTCGCAGCTTCGCGCAGCCCGCGATGACTTCCGCGCCAATGGCATCGAGCCCGGTCACGAGCGCGGCATCCGCATCACGCATCAGTGCCACCAGGCCGTGCTTATCAAGGCCCGCGTCGGTCGGGGCGACCACGACCTCCCCGAACTGGCTGAGCTGATCGAGCACGGCTTGCGGCAGGCGGCGAGCGACCGCGATGGTCTTCTTCATGGCGTTTCCCCGATGGGTGAACTTCAGAACCGATCCTGAATGGTCGCAGGCCGGTCAGTGTCCGGCCAGTATTTCGCGATCTCGGCCGACCCCCGCGGTGCAAAAGTTTTGCTGCACGGTGATAGGTTGCCTTATCGCGACGTTCCGCTTGGCACATATCCCGTGCCCGCGGTGACGCTCGTCACACGGCAAGCCGTTTTTCCGGCAAACTCGCCATGCGCTTGTCCCACGAGCCGCAGCACACGGACAGGGGGAACCATGGACAGCAGAGAATTGCCGGACTTTGCGCGGAGGACATTCCTGAACCGCGGACTGCAGGCGCTCGGCGCCCTGGCGGCGCTGCCGCTCGCGACGAGCCCGCTCCTTGCCGCCGGGAACGAAGCCACGGCAGCGCGTGCATCCGGGGTGCTCTCGTCCGGCGAATACGCGGTGCTTGCAGCAGTCGCGGACACGATGGTCCCGCGCGGTGGCGCGTTCGAAATGGGCGCGGTCGACGTGGATCTCGCGCGTCGCATCGACAGCTACCTGCCGCGCCTGCACCCGGACGTGGTGACGGGCGTCCGCGGCGCGCTCGCGTTCGTCGAGCAGCAGGCGCCGGGGCTGGCGAAGAAGACGGGCACGTTCACCGCGCTCGCGCCCGCGGACCGGGAGGCGGTATTCGCGGGGATGCTGGCCGCCCCGGGCCTGCCGGCCTCGGTCTTCCTGGCCCTGAAGTTCCTCTGCGTCAGCCACTTCTACACGCTCGACGCGACCTGGAAATTCACCGGATACGACGGCCCGAAGCTGCCGCAGGAGCGCCAATGATCATCCAGGGCACTTCGATCACCAGGCCACTGGTGCTCAGCACGCACACGGTCGTCGTGGGCTCGGGCTCCGGCGGCGGCGTTGCCGCATATCACATCGCCGCGGCGGGCTTCGACACCATCGTGGTCGAGGAAGGCGGCTATCACGTCGCGAGCGAGTTCAACCAGCGCGAAGAGGACATGTACCCGATGCTGTACCGCAATGGCGGGCAGCAGATGACGAGCGACGGGATGATCAACGTGGCGCAGGGCTCGTGCTACGGTGGCGGCACGGTGATCAACACCTCCGACTGCGTCCCGATCCCGGGTGAAGTGCTCGCGCACTGGCAGCGCATCGTCGGTACCAAAGACGTGACCGAGGCCAGCCTGGAAGACTCTTACAGGCGGGTCCGGGAACACCTCAACGTCAGGCCGAACCGCAAGGGCATCCTCAATCGCAACAACCTGCTGCTGATGGAGACCGCCGGGAAACTCGGTTGGAAAGCGGGCGTCATGGAGTCCAATCGCAAGGGCTGCGTGGGCAGCGGCTACTGCCTGCTGGGATGTGCCTATGACGGGCGCCTCGGCACGAACCTGACCTACCTGCCATGGGCGATCGAGAAAGGTGCGTCCGTCTACGTGGACGTGCGCTGCGACCGGCTCGAACGGCTCGGCGGCTCGAAATACCGCGTGCACTGCACGGCCGTGGAACGCGGCACGCGCAAGGCTCGCCTCCCGCTGACGATCGAATGCGAACGCGTCGTGCTCGCGGCCGGCTCGATCCACACGCCGGCAATCCTGCAGCGATCCGGCTTCGATAGCGGGCTGCCGCAGCTCGGCAAGAACCTCACGCTGCAGCCTCAGCTCGGCGTCCTCGGCGTGTTCGACGACTCACAGCAGATCGTCCCCTGGCGTGGCGCGCCGCAATCGGTGGACGTGAGCGAGTTCGACCACAACACGCCCGAGCATGGCCTCGGTGGCTTCAGATTCGAGGGCATCGGCGGCGTCATCGGCCCGGTTGTGGTCGCAATCCCGGCGTTCGGCCGGGAACTGAAGCGCTATGCGTCGCTCATGCGGCACACGTCGGTGAGCCTACTGCTGGTGCCGGACCAGCCCTCGGGTGAAGTCAGCTACCAGTGGACCGACGACGGTCGCGTCGTGCCGAAGATCGACTACATCATGGCCGAGGAGTGGAAGCAGCGACTGAGAGAAGGCATGCGGAAGCTCGGGCGGCTGCTGTTCGAGGCGGGTGCGAAGGAAGTTATCTTCGGAAACCAGGTGTTTCCTGCCCTGTCCAACCCGGACCAGCTCGCGAAGGTGGACCAGTTCCCGATTGCTCCCGGGTATTCGAGCTTCACGTCTGCCCACAACCAGGGCACGTGCCGCATGGGCCTCACTGCAGCCACGAGCGTCGTGGACCAGAACCTGAAGGTCCACGGCCTGGACAATGTCTACGTGATGGACGGCTCCGTCATGCCCACGAGTGCATCCACCCACGTCATGATCCCGATCATGGTCATGGCCGATCGGGCAGTGCACCGGATGCTGGAGAAGTGAGCCCCCGCTGGTACGGAGGCTGACGCTTGCCCTCCTACGGCGTGTACCAGATCGGCGACGTGTAGGCGCGCTCGGTCACGGTCATCTGCGTGCCGGGCAGCGGCTTCGTGCCATAGCGCTTCGCGTCGTACGCGGTCCAGCGCGGGGTCGGGATCTCGATCACCCGGGCGTAATAGAACGCGCGCTGCTTCGGATCGAACTTCGGGTCCTTCCAGACCGCGGTCAGTTCCGGCGCGCCGATGGTATCGGTCCAGGTCGCATTCGCGACATCCACGGTGCTGCCCACCAGGGGCACCTTGCCGTCCTTGCCCGGCTTGCGGTCGCCGCTCCACACGACGTCGTAGACCTGCTCGTGCGTCTCGCCCTTGGCGTCGAGCCAGCCTTTCACGACCTGGATGCGGTCGAGGTTTGCGCCGATCGGGTCCTTGAGGGCCGCCACCAGGAAGGTCGGCGCCTTGCCGGCGGGCGCCTGCGTCAGGTCGCCGCCCATGGGCACGCCCTTGGCGTAGCCGGCCTCGGCCGGGTTGCGCGTCCGGGCGTCGGCCTTGTCGAAATTCCAGCCGCCGAAGAAGCGCACCACCATGCGCGGGCCGGTCGTACCGTAGGTCTCCTTGCGCTGCATCGCGTCCCAGAGCGCCTCGCGCGTGTTCGCGGCCGCCCAGACCGCGGCGTAGCCGGATGCGCTCACCTGCCAGTCCATGACCTTGATCTTCGTCTTCGGGCCTTCGACGAACAGCTTGGTCATGCGCTCGGGGCTTGGCTCCTGCGGCGTGGTCTTGCCGAAGAAGTTGTCTTCTTCCATGGCCGCGAGGCCGGTGTGCGCGTCGGAGCTCGCGATCATGCCGAACTTGTACGGATTCGTGCCGAGCTGGCTCTCGAGCTTGAGTCCGTTGCGGAGCGCCATGCGTGCGTACTCGTACTGGAGCATGTCCGGCGTCTTCGGAACGCTGGCGTCGAGATTGCCGAAGTCCCAGCGCTCGAAATTGGCGAACTCGTCGTTGGGCGAGAGCGCGGGATGGGTCTCACCGTCACCCTTGGTCTGGCTTGCCTCGTACAGACGCTCCCACTTCGCACGCTGCTGGACGTACTCGAGATCGACCGGCTTGCCGGTGAACGATTCGATCATCGGGAACATGATGCCGTTCGACAGGTTGCCGTTGTGCGCGATTGCGAGCACGTGGCCACCGGTCTTCTGCTCGTAGGCCGTCATCCACTTCCACAGGTCGCGCGGGTTGTCGCTGCCGAGCGGCTTCTGCGTCGTGTAGGGCTCGACCTGGTTCGCCTTGTCGCCGTTGTCGCGAAAGATGACGTTGCGATGCAGGTTGTTGCCGCCGGTGTTCGACGTCCACTCGTAGCCGATGAATGCCGTGAACACGCCGGGCTCGTTGTACTGCTCGGCTGCGGCGATGTTGTCCTTCCAGGCCCCCTGGTACGCCGGGGTGCCCGGCACGTACATCAGCGCCTTCGGGTACGTCCCCTGCGAGAAGGCCATGATGATCTGGATCGCGGCCTGTTCGCCCTGGCCGGCCTTGATCATGTCGTACCACTTCTTGCCCTGGGGATCCTGCAGGAGTTCCGGCTTGCCAGCAAAGAGGTCGGGAAAGACGCCCATGTTGTCGGAGTGATCGGAGACCACGAGGAAGTCGAGCGGTCGCGAGAGACGGGCGGGCTGCCCGCTCGACGCCATGATTTCCTCGCCCCGCGCGAAGCGGTACGCGTCGCGCGGCGTGAGACGTGCACCGAACACGCCGGCATCGAAGGAGGCCGCGGTGTGCAGGTGCGTGTCGCCGAAGTACACCCGTGTCGGGAGGTTCTGGCCGACATACGGCGAGTACGCAGGCTTGCCGGCGTCCGCGGCGGAAGCCGCTGCGCTGACGAGCAGCGCCGTAACGACCAGGGCAAGGGACGAAATACGGTTCATGGCCATCGTGAACTCCCGGGACGAAGGGGTCGCCCGCTAGACAGGCGCCTGCTTAGGCGTGGGCGTGATCATAGGACATCGCATTGACGCGAAGCCAGCGCCTGCTCGCCCCGGCGTTCGACCTCGGCGTACGGCACCCGGACGATCGAGGCGTTCGCGGCGCGGCGGTGACGCGAGCGCGACCCGCGCCTTCCATCGGCACCGCACTGCCGGTGCGCTGTGCTATTTTGCCGTGAGATTCGCCGGGACTGCAGGCGAGCCAAGGGGGATAGGCAGTCACGATGGACAACGTAGAAGCCGAGAGCCTCTGGACGCGCCTGCGCCGGCGCAAGGTCGTACAGTGGGGCATCGCCTACGCCGCGGGCGCATGGGGCCTGCTGCAGGGCCTCGCCTACGCCACGGCCACCTTCCACTTGCCGGCGGTCCTGCAGCCGCTCGCGACCATCGGGCTGCTGATCGGCCTGCCGATCGTCCTCGTGATCGCCTGGTACCACGGCGACCGTGGCCAGCAGCGAGTCACGGCCGCGGAACTCGCGATCATCACGTTGCTGTTCCTGCTCGGCGGCGGGCTCTTCTGGCGCTACGACCATTCGACCGGAACCGTCGCCACCCCCGAGTCGGGAGGCTCCGCCGCAGGTCGTACGGCGAGTACCGAGGCGGCCGCTGGCAATTCGATCGCCGTGCTCCCCTTCGTCAACATGAGCAAGGACGCCGAGAACGAATACTTCTCCGACGGAATCTCCGAAGAGATCCTGAATTCGCTCGCCCAGATCCCTGACCTGCGGGTGGCCGCGCGGACTTCGTCGTTTTCGTTCAAGGGCCAGGCGAAGGAAGTCCCCGCCATCGCGCACGAACTAAAGGTCCGCATGGTGCTGGAAGGCAGCGTGCGCAAGCAGGGCGAGCGGGTGCGGATCACGGCGCAGCTCATCGACGCCGACAACGGATTCCACGTCTGGTCGCAAACCTACGACCGGGAGCTCAAAGACATTTTCGCGATCCAGGACGAGATCGCGCATGCCATCGCCGATGCGCTGAAGGTAAAGCTCGGCGCGACCCACGCGGCCGGACCCGCGAAGCCAGACACCGCGGATATACGGGCCTACGAACTGTACCTCAAGGGCCTCCCGCTCTGGCAGGCACGAGGCCGGGCCAACCTCGACGAGGCGGAGCGACTCTTCAAGCAGGCAATCGCGCGCGACCCGAAGTTCGCCAAGGCCTGGGCCGGCGTTGCACTCGTGGAATCCCTGCGACCCGACTGGTTCGGCACACCCGACTCGGTGGCCCTTCCGCGTTCCCGGGACGCAGCGGAACACGCGCTGGCGCTCGATCCGATGCTGCCCGAAGCCTATGCGGCCCTCGGCAACACCGCGTTCTATGAGGGGCGGTGGGCAGACGGGCGGGCACTCTTCGAGCGGGCCGTCGCGATCGCGCCGTCCTACGCCACGGCCTGGCAGTGGTACGGCTACGGGCTTTCCAACGCGGGCGCGACGGAGGAGTCGCTGACAGCCTCCAGGCGAGCCGTGCAGCTCGATCCCAGGGCGCCCATCGTGCGCCAGGACTTCGCGCAAAGCCTCCGTCGGGCCGGTCGCAATCTCGAGGCCGAGACCGAGTGCACCAAGATCCTCTCGGACCCGGACGTCCGCCCGTCCTGCCTGTCCATCATTTTCATGTCGCAGGTGGCCCGCAAGGATTACCCCGCGGCCCGCACGACGCTGAGGACGCTGGCCGAGCCGCGCGGGGCGGCTTCGCTCGCATACGTAAACCAGCTGATGGATGCGCTCGAAGGCAAGGCCGACCCGCGGCCGCTTGCGGAACGGCTCGTCACGACGCCCGACGGATTCTACAATCCAACTCAGGTTTCGCCGCTCGACGAGTTCGGCGTGATCTACTGGCTGATCGCGGCAAACAGGCCGGACCTCGCGCTGGCGCGCCTGCAGGAAATGGCGACACGGGCGCCCAGCGCGGCGCGACAAGTGATAGCCGACCCATTCCTCGACGCCATCCGCTGCGGGCCGGAGTTCACGCAGCTCGTAAAGCAGCTCGGTTCAGGCGACGCGCGCGCCGCAAAGGTATGCGGATCTGCCGTCGCGACCACGAAGTAGCCGGCGCGAAACGCACCGCTTCACGGCCTTACGGCTTCACTGCTGCCGGTCGCCAGCCGGCCGCCTGCGCTTCCGCCTCCGTGCAGAACCAGCGCTCGCCCTTCGATTCGTTGATCTGCGTCTTCTCGTAGGACTCACTGCCAGGCAGGTGATAGATCCGGCCCTTCGAACTGATGTTTCCCTTGATCAGGCAATTGCCGTGCCGCGGCTGCGCGGTGGCCGATCCGCCGGCGGCTGACGCGCCGTCATTCACCTGCGACGTGGCGGACGGCATGGCGGCGACGCAGTGCGCGACGGTCTCGCGGCTGTAGTCGGTGTATGCGACGGCCTCGCCGCGTTCCGCTGCCCGCAGTTCCCAGGGCGCCCGCCAGGTGCCCGGCGGAAGGCTCCAGAGTCCGTGCCTCGCGCGACGCGCCTCGTCTTCCCAGGTGCAGTAGTTCGCGTCCTGAAGGTAGTGCCGATATGCCCATGCGTCGCCGCGCTGCACCATCCACGCGTTCACGCTCTCTTCGCCGAGGAAGACGTCCGCCACGTAGCGGTCGTAGCTGTCGCGCGTGACCACACTGAGGGAGACCCGGCGCCCCTGGATCTTGCTCGCCAGCGCGGCCGCCGCCTCGCGTCCCCATGCCTGGTCATGTTCTGGCGTATCGATGGAGTGCATGCGCACGATGATCTCGTCCGAGTCGCGCCGCAGCTTGAAGGTGTCGCCGTCAAATACGTGCGTGACCGTGCCAGCCTGCACGGACCCCGTTCCGCCGGGCGCGGGCCGTGCGGTCGATGCTGGTGCGCGGGATCGCGTCTCGGCAGCCGAAACCGAAGATTGCGACGGTGACGACTGCGTCGACGGCGGCTGCGCAGCCGGACCGTCCGCGCACGACCCGAAACCGCTGCAGGCCAGGGCGAGGAACGCCACGTGAATCGCGGTCACCTTCGTCATGCCGGACATGATCGCTCAAAACGAAGGCCCCGGGGGTGACCCGGGAACCGTCGGTTCAATGCGCCGGCGTGATCTGTTCGTAGTTGGAGGGGCGGACTTCGCGGGCGCCGGCAACCGTCGATCTACGCCGCGGAGAAACTCCCGCGATGCCGTCGAGGCCTTTCGATGCGCGTCAGCCAGACCTCGTACGGGTCCCAGCCCTGACCTTCATCACGCGCCTGGCCGCTCAACCTCAGGTCCGCCTGGCTGGCGGGCGTGCGCCGGGTCGAATCGTCCGGCTGCACACCCTGCATCCACGAACCCGCTGCCGTCCCATCCGGTGTCGTGCTCATGTGCCCTCCTCGCTTCATGCCTGTGCATGTTGCGAGGAGATTGTTACGGGGGTGTGAAAGCTGTGTCCGGTCCCAAGGTGGGTACCCTGCGAACCTGGACACATCTACTCGAACGCGTGGCTCTCGGCGTCAACCCGCAAGCGATAAAGCTCACCCGTTCCAACTATTTCCACGTCATGTCGTGTGATCGTCTCGCCATCCACGACTTCTGCTTTCAACGGGCGGGCAATGAGCACGAAGCACGGGAATTCATCGATCGGAAAAAGCGTCGCTCCTTCGTGCCTGTTCGCGAGGACGACGGTTTCAATATCAACGCCCAGATTGAAGTCCTGCCCGTTCACCGGCGGATTCAGCCTCACTAGCGCACACTGTTTCCCCGTATCAAACGCAAGCGGCTTGACCAGCACGCATTCGCGAACAGGCTCGAAGCGACTGCTGTCGAGCGAACTTAGAAAGTAGCGGACTCCCAATTGCATCTCTCTAGAACTCCGGGTTGACGCCACTGACTCGATCGATCCTGATGGCGCCGTTGTCCTGCCATCCTGGAACGATGTACTCCGGCAGGCGCCCCGTATTTCCATCGAGTGGAAGCGCTCGCCTGGTCTTAACGACCTTCGACGGATCCAGTAGCGTTCCCTCGACTACGTACTGACCAGAATTTACGACCCCACTCCCCTTTCCCGAAGGAAGCCCGGCGGCATCCCGGTAACTGGGGACACTATCAGGCCTGACCGGGGACCAAGAAGCCCCTCCTGCTTTCGAGTCACCCCCATACACCCTATAAACCTTCTGTCCCGGTGATGGCGCCGGAATTCTCCTTACGGCCTCGCCAGCCTCCTGCCCAGCCTTCTTCAGCCCCTTGGCGGCGCGCGCCAATGGCTTCAGTGCCGCGGCCGCAGCCTCGCAGGGCCTGGCGACGTCGCAGACCACCAGGCCGAGGTAGACCGCGGCAGTCGCGTAGCGCCCGTCGCCGGCCGCGTCGTACGCGCTCCGAGCGTCGTAGTACGGCGCGAGGATCACGACGTCGACTGCGTTCATGCCCAGATCGGCGAAGAACTGCTCGAGGTTCTCCCGTGCGTACGGATCGTCGAAACCGACTTCATTGACCCAGGTCGAGCTTGGAACCGCTCCGCCCCGCGCCCCCGGCGCCCCCGCATAAAGAACCCACCCACCGCAGGCCGGCGTGGACTGCCCCGGGCTGCAGGTCCCTCCATCGGCCTGGGTCGGCCGCCCGGGCAGCGCGGTGGCGGGTGGAACGTATCGCTTGCTGTCCCCCATGATGAAGTTGCCAAGCGTCTTCACCACGGAAACGGCAATCGCAACGCACGCACCGCCGCATACGACGTCGTATCCGGATGGGTCAGTGAACGCGAGCGGCCGGTTCCCGGCGTACGAGTAGGGATTGAGGACCTGGCTGTCGCCGAGGTCGCCGACCATCGGATCAACCGACAGGAACCGTCCGGCGATCGGGTCGTAGACCCGTCCGTTCATGTGGATGAGCGCGAGGTTGTCGAGATGCTCGTGGCCGGTGTAGCCATGGCGGCTCGTGTTGGCGATGCCGGCCCAGTCCGGCGTGCTGCCCGAACTCCAGTCGCCGCCGCGCCGTGCGCCGAATGCCGCGAAGCTCTCGCGCGCCACGACGTTGCCCGCCGCGTCGAGCACGGCGTCGCTGCTGCCGAGGTGATCGCTGAGCAGGTAACTGGTCGTGGTCGACCCGTCCGAGTTCCGGGACACGACGATCGACAGGCCGGAGGGCGTCGGCACGTAGTGGCGCCAGTAGGTCTTGCCGGTCGAGGTCGAGCTTTCTTTTTCCAGCAGCCCGCCGACGTACAGCGTGGTCTCCGTACCATTGCTGTAGGTCGCGATCTGCTTCCACCGCTGGTGATCCGGCCCGTAGCTGAACTGGCTCTGGTAGGTCGTACCGCCGATCGGCTGCGCCAGAAGCACCGGCAGGTTGAACGAGGCCCAGGCCTGCGACGCCCCGTCGCGCGTGACCTGGTTGCCGTTCGCGTCGTAAGTGTAGGTGTGGCCGCCGGCCGCGGTGACCGCGTGCGGGTGCGCCGGATCACCGTAGGTATAGCCGCCGACGTCCGAGCGGCCGGTGATGTTCCCCGATGCGTCGTAGGCAACAGCTAGATTTCCCGCACCGTTCAGCGTCGAGGACTGGATGCGGTTGAGTGCGTCGAGCGTGAAGTTCTCGGTCAGCGCCTGGCTCAGGTCCTGGCGTTGCGTGAGGTTGCCGGCGTTGTCCCACTGGTAGGCGAGGTTTTGCCGATTGCTCGTCGAGGGCAGCAGCCCGGACTGGCGGCTCGTCAACTCGTTCGTCCACGGCCTGTAGCCCGACGCGACAGACAGCAGGTTCGCGCCAAGTGTCTCGGACGTGACCGACGAGTAGTCGTTCGCCGCACTCAGCGCCCACAGCAACTTCGCCGCCGCGGGCCCGTCCGTGACATCGGTTATGCGCTGCGGTGCGCCGTAGCTGTACGCGTACTGCAGCTTGAGCCGTGCGCCACCCTGCCCGGCGGGCACCGGGCTCGCGGGATAGGCGATCGTGTCGAGCGCGCCGATGGAGTTGTACGTGTAGTCGTACTGGTAGCTCTGGTCGGTGGCGATGCTGCGGGTCGCGACCCGGCCCGCGCCGTCGTAGGCGAGGCTTTCCGTGTAACCGTAGCCGGTCACCGACTGCAGGCGGCCGACGTTGCGGGCCGCGGCCGAGGTGCCCCAGGCCCAGGTGCTGGTACCGTCGGGCTCGGTGCGCGTCGTGATGCGCCCGAGCCCATCGTAGGTCGCGGCGAACGACTGGCCACGCGCATCGGTCCAGGCGACGAGTTCGTTGAGTGAATTGCCGGAAAAGCTCCAGGTGCCCCGATCGGCGTCGGCCCACAGCGTGCGTAACCCGCGCAGGTTGTAAGCACCGGTCGACACCGCCCCGACCGGGTCCTGGATGCGGTTGAGCCCGCCGAACGAGTCGTAGTCGTAGCTGGTCGTGCCGCCCGGCGCCGGGTCGCTCACGCGCCGCAACCGTCCCGCGACGTCCACTACCTGCGTGCGCGTGCGGCCAAGCGGGTCGGTGATGCGGACCGTCCGGCCTGCATAGCTCAGTGCGGTCGCGCGATCGAGCGCACCGTTCGATTGGTGGAGTTCCTGCGTCGTGACTCGGCCGAGCAGGTCGTAGGCCCAGGCCACGTAGCCGTTGCTGCCGCCGGAACTCGGCCGGTAGCGCGCGGTCGGCCGGCCGAGGCTGTCGTAGAGAACGGTCTCGGTCGTCCAGACCCCGAGCACGCGGAAGCGCTGGTCGGAGCGCAGGCGATCGAGCCCGTCGTAGAAGAGTTCGCGCTGCTGGTAGGTGTCGGCAGCCGACCCCTTCGAAGTCACGTACACGTGGAAGCGCAGGTCGTTGCCGCCCCAGCACGGGCCCGTGCTGCAGGACTCGAAGGCCCACGAGGTGGTCGTCCGGTCGGGGCGCGTCTCGAGAATGCGGCGACCGAAGTCGTCGTACTGCCAGCTCGTCGTGAGATTGTTCGGGTCGGTGGCCGTGAGCGGCACGCCGAAGTCGTACTGGTATCCCACGCTCGTGGCCTGGCCGAGCGCGTTCGTCACCGACTCGGGAAACTGGCAGCGCGCGCCGTAGCCGAAGCTGGTGGTGCGCGCAGGCACGGGCGATCCGCCCGGCGTCGAACCCACGACCTGCAGCGAACTCACGTTGCCGCAGGCGTCGAAACCAAGCGTGGTCGTCACCCTGAGCGACGGCGAGCCGGGCTCGAGCACCTGTTGCGTGATGCGGCAGGGACCCGTGTCCACGGTATACGCCGTGGTACGCGACCGGGCCGCCTGTCCCGGCGCGGACTGCGTCACGACCGTCGAGGTCGGCAGCCCGAGGCAGTTGGTGCTCGCGTCGTTCGCAAACGCGCTGGTCGTCGTGGTCTGCCAGCTCGCGTTCAGGAACGGCGATCCCGGATCCTTGTCCGTGACGCTGCGTTGCAGCTGCGTGCGATTGCCGTAGCCGTCGTAGGCGCTGGTCTCGGTCGCCAGCGTCACGAGCGTGCCGTTCAGCGGGCCGCCGACCTCGTAGCGCGAGTCCGTCACGGTCGCCAGGTACGGAAATACCCGTTGCTCGTTGCCGGCCGTACCCAGTGCCTGCTGACCGACCGTGGCACTCCACTCGCTCACTTTCGACGAGAGGTTCGACTGCCAAACGCTGCGCTGCGTGTGCATGCCCGTGTAGGGGTACGTACGCTGCAGGTAATCGAAGGTGTAGGTGCCGCTGCGCGTGTCGTAGATGCGCTGCGAGTGAAATCCCTCGAACCCGCGGCCCTGCAGGTGCACGCGGGCGCCGTAGTACTGGAACTGGTTCTGGTAGGTGCTGCCGGTGCCGTCGGAGGCGGTGAACTGGCCGACCACGTACAGCGGGCCGCGGTAATCCGCTTCGGGAAAGACCGCGTCGGCGTGCTTCGTGTAGTTGCCGGTCGCGATCGAGACGTAGCTCGGGTACTGCGAGATGCCGAAGCCGTCGCTGAACGAAGTGGCGAGGTCGGCAGGCGCGCCAGGCGATCTGTGCAACAGATGAAAGATGTTGCCGTTGTGGCCGTCGTCCCGGTAGCCGAGGTCGGACTGCCCGTCGCCATCCTGGTCGAGGCCGAACCAGACCGTCTGCTTCGGCGCGCTCAACCCAGTGGCGACCGGAGCGGCCGCCCCGGTGCCCGTGGACCGGACCACCCACCATGCGTTGCCGCCGGTGACATAGAGCAGATCCGTGCGACCGTCGCCGTCCCAGTCCTCGGCAAGAATCGTGGCGTTGCCGTTGACGTCGAAAGCAGCACCGGTTGCACCGGTGGAGACGGCGGTAAACCCGCCCGCGCAGTTCGAGACCCAGACGCTGGACAGCTGGAGGATGTCCGAGCACCCATCGCCATTCCAGTCGCCCGCGGTGAGTGAGGCGTCTTTCCAGAAGTCCGTCTCGACACCGACGGTGAAGGGAACCCCGAAGCCGTTGGACAGGTATGCCGTGATCCAGACACCACCGCGCTTGGTGGTCACGAACGAGTAGAAGACGATGTCCGCGCGCTGGTCGCCGTTGACGTCCGCGACACGCATCGAGGCCAGGATTCCACGCGGCTGCGCGGTGGCACTGGACAGGACCGGATCCTTCGACGAGGCGAAGGCCACGAGCGGCGACCCGGCGGCCGGCACGGTCACGTTGCGGCGCACGTAGTACGCCGGAGGCGATGTGGAGGTGGCGGATACGAGATCGTCGAGCCCATCCCCGTCGAAGTCGGCGGCCGTGAACTCACCGCCCGGCACGAGGCCCGTGCTCACCTGTCGGAAGGCCGCCCCGTCGAAGTCGAGGAGGACCCAGTAGAGCCCTTGTGGAACCAGGAACTGCGTGCGGCCATTGCCGAGGAACCGACCCGGGATGAGTTTCACGCCGGCATCGGCGGTCACGCCCGTGTCCACCGGGGCAGCGAACCCGCCCGGCTGGGCGAACGCGACCCACCAGCGCATCACGCTGTTGCCGATGCCGTCCGGGTAGAGAAGGTCCGTGAGTCCGTCGCCGTTGAGATCCACCGGCAGGAGCGCGGCTTTGCCCGAGGCCCTGCGTCCGGTACTCACGGCTCCCGGAGTCCAGCCCTTCGCGCCCTGCTGGTAGCCGATGGTCGTCGGCGCGAGGCACGTCGTGGCCGAGCACTCCTGCACGCTCCGCAGCTGCAGCCTGCCGCTCGCCGTGCCCTGCGCGTACGACAGCTTGTACGACTTGATCGCGGTTCCGCTCGCGTAGTCCTGGATCGCGATCGAATCGAGCTGCTGCAACTCCTGCACCACGGTGCCGGCCAGGTATCCCGCGGCCGCGTCGCCGGCCGGCCGCGCGGAGTAGCCGAAGGACACTCGATAGAATGGCCCCTGCCCCGTCGCGGTCACGGGGTAGCTGATCGCGGCAACCCGATAGCTGCCGCTCGTGTAGCCGCCGTTCTGCGCCTCGTTCGCGTAGCTGATCGAGATGCTGTTGCCACCGGTGCCGGACGCGCGGTCGCGGACGCGCGACAGCGCCCAGGTCCGGATGGTCCCGCTCGAGCCCGCATACACCTGCGAGTCAGCCGTCGTGCCGTATTCGTAGACGAGACCGTTCTTGCTCGTGGCGGTGAACGACGCCGGGCCGTTGCCCGCGGACCCGTTCGCGACGATTCTCGAGAACGACTCGATCTCGGTCGTATACACCGAGCCCGGGGTGCCAGGCGCGCCGCCCACGAGCTTCAACTGCTGGCCGTCGAGGCAATAGCGATCGACCAGCGTGTTCGTGACCGGGCCCGCCGCGGCGTCCTGCGCCACGGTTCGATTGCAGCGCGTGATCGCCGACAGGCCCGACAGCGACCATCCCTGCCCCATCGCGCCATTGCCGCTGCGGCTGTTGTAGACGAGAGCGAGGTCGAGTCCGACACTGCCCACGCCCGGCGGCGTCCAGATCGGGATGCGGTAGGTCGCGGCCCCCGAGTTCGTCACGCCGAAAGCGCCCGGAGTGCGGCCTGCGGCGGACGTGGCAGAAACCGCCGCCATGGTCACAGCGTCCTGCGTCGAGTCCGCGAGCGACGCGCCGCCTCCGTCGGCCACCAGTTCGGCCGCCCAGCCGAGACCGCTCAGCAGGGTGAGCGCGCAGGCCGTGCCGCCTGCAGCAACCGCGCGCAACACGGCGCGGGTGCCCCCGCGCGATTCCGCGACCCGGTCCTGGCACGTCGCATGATGCCGAGACGATTGAACGGTGCGCATCTGACCTCCCTGTCGACGCGGTACGCCGCTTTGGCGGCGGCCCTGGCAAAGACGGCGACATCCTGTCGCCGGGCGCGCTACCGACGGTCGTCGAGAAGACGATTCCAGGAGCGCAGTCGCAGGCTACGGATCCTGGCGCGAGTAATCACGACGCATATTTCGTTGGTTCGTACAGTTTCCGGATGACGACGAACGCGCAGTCGGGCAGCACCGAGACGGCCGCGAAGGTCGCGGATTTGCGGGGGCTATCCCCAACCCCTATCCTCGCTCGATGAAACTTCACGGCGCGGTCAGCTGGAAAGGCCTGGCAGCGGAATTCTTCGTCGTCGTAGCCGGCATCCTGGTGGCCCTCGCCGTCGACGGCTGGCGGCAGGAACGCGAGGAACTGAGGGTCGCCAACGAGCACCTGTCCGACCTGGCCACCGAGGTACACCAGAACCTCTGGACCATCGATCGAGTCCTCAACCGGATGCTCACGCGCAAGCGGGCCGCTCTCGAGACCGTTCTTGCTTTCCTGAACGATCCCGACGCGCCGGTCCCGGACGTCGAGCAGCTACTGATGGCCTTCGCGCAGAGCGCCGCCTCCGCCACGCCCTGGCTCAGTGATGCGCAGTTCCAGTCGTTACGGGACACTGGCGACCTGCGGCTTCTTCGCGACCCGGACCTCACGAGTGACATCTCCAGTGCTTACGCCGCGCCCCAGGTCCTGCTGTCCCAGGTAGCGCGCATGCAGGGAGACTATCCGGCCGTGGTCAACGGGCTCATCCCCGCGTACATGCAGCCCGAGGTCAATTCAATGAGGGGCTACCTGCGCAAGGAGATCGCGCCGCCGATCAAGGACCCGACCGACGCGAACGCCGCCCTCGCCGCAATACGCGCGCGGCGCAGCGAACTGCTGCCGCTCGCGCGGGCCGAAGCCGCGGTGGCCACCGCGCAGTGGTACGCGGTCGAACGCCTGAAGGAGAACTTCGACAAATTGCTGAAGTACCTTGCGCGGTGGGATCACGCGGGGGCTGCGTCTGCGCTCCCCAGGCAATAGACTGTAGCTCCAGGCCCATTCTGGATCGGGAGATCACGATGAACCCACGATTCTTCGCTGCACTGCTGATTCTGGTTGCCTTGCTGTCCGTCGCCAACTCGAGCACGGCGCGCAACACCAGGGTCATGTGGCCCATCGCGGACGCCATGGCCGCACCCGAAGCAAGTAAACGGCTGAGCACCGGAGTCCAGTTCTTCTTCGGCAACAGCGCGCACCCGGCCGTCGCCAGGTCGTTCGGCGTCTACACCAGCAACAAGAAGACGAACGGCACCAACAAGACCGACAAGGAAGCCTGTGAATGGGCTTTTCTGTCGGCCATGCTCTCGTTCCAGCAGCGCGCGGCCGAGTTGGGTGGCAACGCCGTGATCAATATTCGCAGCTACTACGACCAGCACGAAGTCTCGAGCGAGACCGAATACGAATGCGGCAGCGGGGCCCTGATGTCCGGTGTGACGTTCCAGGGCGAGGTCGTTAAGCTGGAATAGCTGGCATGAAGCGTTCATGCTTCCTTGAGTCAGTTCACCGCCCCTTCCCATCGTGCCCGCAGACTCACCGACGACATATGCTGCGACGCTCCGCGTGCCACGGCAGCACCCTGCACTGGCGGGCCACTTTCCGGGCAATCCCATCGTCCCTGGCGTCGTGGTCCTGGATGCAGTCATCTCGGCTGCGCAGGCCTGGCTGGGCACCGGCTTCCGTGTCGAGCGCCTGGCATACGCGAAGTTCCTGGCGCCTTTGAAGCCGGAGGAGACTGCGGAGATCGATCTGCTGCTGCAGGGCCCGCGGCTGGAGTTCGTCGTTCATCGCGGTGGCACCGCGCTTGCGAAGGGAGCATTTGATTGCGTCGGGGAGCCGGCTACGTGACGGACGCCTGGCTCGAGCGCCCCGAAGGCGGCAGCGGTTTCGCCATGCGCCTGCTGGTGCGCGTGGCACTCGGTCTCGGACGGCCGGTCGCGCGGGCGGTGCTGATTCCGATCACTGCATATTTCATGATCCGGCGCGGCCCCGAGCGCCGTGCCTCGCGTGACTACCT
Source organism: uncultured Gammaproteobacteria bacterium (assembly GCA_963706755.1). GTDB lineage: Bacteria > Pseudomonadota > Gammaproteobacteria > Steroidobacterales > Steroidobacteraceae > RPQJ01. The sequence continues at coordinate 220,982 of CAVPNH010000008.1, read as the reverse complement.
GGCGCGCATGCTGGGTCGTGCCCCGACGTGGTCCGAGGTTGCCCGGCATTTCCACACCTTTGCCGGCGTAACGCTCGATCGCGTGTATTTCCTCGGCGAGGACATATCGCGATTCGACGTTCGCGTCGTCGGCATGGAGGAACTCCACCACGCGATGGCCCTCGGACGTGGCGTGCTCCTGATCGGCGCCCACGTCGGCAGTTTCGACGCGTTGCGGGCCGCGAGCACCCTGCGCCCGGATGTCACCGTGCGCGTGGTCCTGGACGCCGAGCACAGCCCCGCCCTCTCGGCCATCCTCAAGCAGCTGAACCCGGCCATCGCAGCCGGAATCATCAATCCCCGCAAGGACGGCACTACAGTCGCCCTGGAGATCGGAGCCGCACTGAGCCAGGGCGCGCTGGTGACCATGCTCGGGGATCGCGGGCGCCCGGAAAACGCGACGGCCGCCGTGAATTTCCTCGGCCAGTCCGCGCAATTCCCCGCCGCGCCGTGGCAGATCGCCGCTGCGCTGCACGTGCCCATCGTGCTGTGCGCGGGCCTGTATCGTGGCGGTAGGAGGTACGATCTGCATTTCGAGCTGCTCACGGAGAAACTGCAGATCGACCGCAGGCAGCGTCAGCAACAGCTGCGCGAGGTGGTGCAGGACTTCGCCAACCGGTTGGCGGCCCTGCTGCGTATCGCGCCTTACAACTGGTTCAACTTCTATGACTTCTGGAACGACCGCCCGTCTGGCAATGATCGCGCTCACGCTGGCGGCGACACCGCTGCACGCGGCTGATCCCGACCTCGATACGCTGCTCGCACGACTGGCGCGCCCGGCGCCGGATTCGACCAGCTTCGTCGAGGTCCGCTACTCCAGCCTGCTCGACAAGCCGATCGTGGTCTCCGGTCACCTCGAGCATCAGGCGGACGGCGCCCTGGTGCGTCGCGTGGAATCGCCCTACCAGGAGGTGACCATACTTCAGGGTGAGAACGTGTCCGTGGAGCGTGCGGGCAGCAAGCCACGGCAGTTCTCGCTCGACCGCGCCCCGGAACTTCGCGGCATGCTGGCCAGCTTCGGTGCGCTGCTCAAGGGCGATCGCCCGATGCTCGAGCAGTACTTCGCCGTCACCGTGTCGGGGTCCGACGCCCTGTGGGAGATCACGCTGGCGCCGCGCAGCGAGAAGCTGAAGAGGCGCTTGTCCAGCATCGTCGTGGACGGCGCAGGCGATCGTCCGCGGTGCTTCACGCTGCACGAGCCGGATGGCGACGAGAGCCTGATGGCGCTCGGGGTGGACGGGCCCGGCGACCTCCCCGCGCCGCCGGAGCGCCAGGCCCTCGAGGCCTGGTGCACCGGGAGCACGAGTCAGTGACCCGATGACGCCTGCCCGCAGAGGCCTGCTGCTGGTCGCCTGGATCGCGACCATTGCGATCCTGGGTTGGGTCGTGAACCGCGAGCTCGTCATCGGGAGCGACCTGCGGCTGTTCATGCCTACTCCACGGACGCAGCAGGAGCGCCTCATCCTGGAAGAGATCGGCGAGGGCCCGGCCTCGCGCATGCTGCTGCTGGCGATTTCAGGCGCGGATCCGCAAGCCGTCGCCGACACGTCGCGGGCACTCGCCGCGGCGCTGCGCAGCAGCGGCGAATTCCGACTGGTCGCAAACGGCGAGTCCAACCTGGACTCGATTCCGGAGTCGCTGCTCGCCTACCGTTACCTGCTCTCGCCGACGCTGGATCACACGATGCTGGACGCCGGTTACCTGCGCGCCCAACTCGAGGAGCGCCTGCGTGATCTCTCATCACCGGCGGCCGGGTTCCTGGAGCCCTGGCTGCCGCGGGACCCGACGCTCGAACTGCTGAAACTCGCGGACTCGTGGCTGCCGGCGCGACAACCGCAGCTCATGTACGACGTCTGGTTCGATCCCGCCGGCACGGAGGCGCTGCTCGTCGCGGAGACGCGCGCGCCGGGCTTCGACCCGCGGGGACAGCGAAAGGCGGCCGATGCCCTGCAGCGCGCGTTCGAGGCCTCGCGCACGGACGGGGCACTGCGGCTCGAGGCGAGTGGACCCGGGGCATTCTCCGTGCTGATGCAGGCGCGCATGCAGGAGGAGGTCCAGTGGATCGGCACCGTGGATGCCATCGGAATAGTGCTCCTGCTGCTCGTGGCCTACCGCAGCGTTCCCGTCCTCATGCTCGGGCTGCTGCCGCTCGTGAGCGCCGGGGTAGCGGGACTCGCCGCGGTCGGGACGATCTTCGGACAGGTGCACGGGATTACCCTCGCCTTCGGCTTCACGTTGATCGGTGTGGCCCAGGACTATCCGATACACCTCTTCAGCCACCAGCATCGCGGACTCGATGCGCGGATGAGTGTTCGCGCCTTGTGGCCGACGCTGGCCACCGGAGTCGCGAGCACCTGCGTCGCGTATCTCGCGTTCCTGTTTTCCGGCGTTGGCGGCCTGGCCCAACTCTCGGTATTCACCGTCACGGGCCTCGCCGTGGCGGGCCTGACCACGCGATTCCTCCTGCCGCCGCTCGTACCCGACAGCCGCCGCGACGCCGCCGACTCCGCGCTGCTCGGCCGGCTCTGGCATGCGATCGCCGGCCTGCCCCGACCACTGTCGCTGGGCGTGGCGATTGCGGGTGCCTGCGTGGCATACCTCGCGCTCTCACCGCGACCGCTGTGGGAGAACAACCTCGGTGCACTGACGCCGGTCCCGCGCGCCCTGCTCGAGCGCGACTCGGCACTGCGCAAGGAACTGGGGGCGCCCGACATACGACACCTGCTGGTCATCGAGGGCGCTGACGCACAATCCGTGCTGGAGACCGCCGAGGCGCTCGAGCCCGAACTGCAATCGATGGTGACGCGGGGCGAACTGGGCGGTTTCGACGATCCGGCTCGTTACCTGCCGCCCAAGTCGACCCAGGAGCGGCGCCGGGCCGCGTTGCCGGAACCCGGCGCGCTTGAGTCCGCACTCGCCGAGGCACTGGGCACGACCCCGTTCAAGCCCGGCGTTTTCGGACCCTTCCTTGCAGACGTCGAACGCGCCCGGCACCTTGCTGCGCTGGGTCCGTCGGACCTCGCCGGGACGCCGCTCGAGACGCGCGTCGGATCGCTGCTGCTCGAGCGCGATGGTCACTGGACCGGCCTCGTCACCCTGGCGGGGTTGAGCAACCCGGTTGCGCTTGCGCAGATCGTGGCAGGCACGCCTGGGGTCACGCTGCTCGATCTCAAGCAGGCCTCCGAGGACCTGGTCGCACACCAGCGCGAGCGCATTCTCTGGTGCCTGGCCATATCGGCCGTCCTGCTGGTCATCGTCGTGTTCGTCGCACTACGCGACGCCTCGCGCGTCCGTCGCGTGCTGGCGCCGATGATCCTGACGAACCTGGTCATCGTGGCGCTGTTTCACGCGGCCGACGTGTCCCTCAGTCTCTTCCACCTGATCGCGCTGGTGCTGGCCGCCGGGCTGGGACTCGACTACGCGCTGTTCTTCGAGCACGCGGCGGACGACCCGGCCGAACAGCGGCGCACGCTGCATGCCGTCATCGTCTGCTCGCTCTCGACTTTCCTGGTCTTTGCGCTGCTCGGGCTCTCGACCATGCCGGTGTTGCGCGCCATCGGCATCACCGTTGCCGCAGGCGTGATCGGCAACTTCGTGCTGGCCCTGCTGCTGACGCGCCCCCCGGACGCGAAGACCGATGGCCGTTGACGCACGCATTGCCGGGCTCATCCCGCATGCGGGGGCCATGTGCCTGCTGGAGCGCATCGAGCACTGGGACGAGTCGAGCGTCACGCTGGCCACCGGCACCCATCGCGATCCGGCGAATCCGCTCGCGGACCGCTCGGGCCTGCGCTCGATTCACCTCTGCGAATACGGAGCCCAGGCGATGGCGGTGCACGGGGGACTGGTGGCCCAGGCAGGCGGCCGACGCGCATCACCGGGCCTGCTGGTGTCCCTCAGGGATGTTGAGCTCCATCGCGACTTCGTGCATGACCTGAATGGCGAGCTGCACGTGGAGGCACGTCGCATCCAGGCCAGCGAGTCGGCCTGGCAATATTCCTTCCGCGTCCTCCACGCGGGGACGCTGCTCGCTCAGGGCCGGGCTGTCGTCTCGGCGGCGTCCGGCGCCTGATCGCCGCCCCTGCCGGCAAACAGGGTGAGCAACGGGCCGGTCATGAACGTGGTCAGGATCGCCATGACCATCAGCATCGTGAACAGGTCCTGGCCGATCACGCCGGCATCGAGACCGACCTTCATGACGATCAGTTCCATCAGCGCTCGCGCGTTCATGAGCGACCCGACCGCAAAGGCGGTACGCCAGGGGTAGCCCGCGATCCGGGCGCCCGCGGCACCGCCCAGCAGCTTCCCCGCCACTGCCGCAACGAGCACGATGATCAACGCCGTGAGTCCGGTGCCGACGAATGCGGACGGTGTCGTATTGAGCCCGGCCAATGCGAAGAACACCGGCATCAGCACGATGATCGCGACGTACTCGACGCGCTCGATCAGGGCCTCGAGCAGCCTGTCGTCGCGTGGCAGCGCGGCGCCGAACAGGAAAGCCCCGAAGACCGGATGCACGCCGAGCGACTTGGTGGCGTAGGCGCAGGCGAAGGTGCCGATCAGCAGCACTGCGAGCATGGGGCCCTCCGGGCGCCCGTCGTGTGCGAAGCGGGCCACCATGCGGGCCAGCAATGGCCGGCCGACGGCGAGCAGGCCCGCCGCCAGCGCGAGCAACCCGAGGAGCATCTCCCGGAAGCGACCCCAGTCGCCACGCGAGTCTTCGAGCACCACCACCATCGCCAGCATGATCCAGGCGAGTACGTCGGCCAGCGCAGCGGACGTCAACGAAAGGCGCCCGATCAACGAGTGAGTCATGCCCCGCTCCTTGAGGATGCGGGCCATGATCGGGAACGCGGTAATCGACATGGCCGCGGCCATGAAGAGCGCGAAGGACGCGAACCCGACTCCGGCGGGGGCGAACTGGCCGTAAAGCAGCGAGGCCGCCCCCAGGCCGAAGGCCATCGGCACCAGCACCGACATTGCACTGATCCACCCTGCGGCAACCAGTTGCTGGCGGGCGCCGTGCGGAAAACGCAGCTCGGCTCCGACGATGAACATGAAGAGCACGAGGCCGACCTGCGAGAGGCCATCGAGCGCGGGCAGGCTCGCCGGCGCGAAGACTTCCGCGTGCCACACGGGGAAAAGCGCCCCGAGCACGATGGGGCCGAGCACGATGCCGGCCGTCATCTCGCCGATCACGGGCGGTTGCCCGAGGCGCCTGAGCACCAGGCTCAGCAGCCGGGCGGTTCCCAGGATCAGCACCAGTTGCAGCAGCAGTGGCGAGTGAGACATCGGCGCGGGCGCTCAGGCAGCCGCTTCGCAGAGCATGCCGGTCGGAGCCGCCGGGGACGACCCGCCAAGCAACGCGACGACCGCGCGCGCATCGAGTCCCGGGCACTCGGCCGTGGCGGTGGCCACGATCTCGGCCGCAAGCTGCCGCATCTGCCGGGTCGTCGCACGGATACGCTCCCTGAATGCGTCGTCGTCGAGCGAGTCACGCAAACCCCGGTTCAGCTCGACAAACCACGCGAGGCGGGACTGGTCGAGCAGTACCGGCCGGTTGTCCCGAGTGCTTTGCGCCGACCACTCCCGCATGAACGCCTGCATCGCGAGATTCAGGTCCCTGCTGGCCTGGAGTTCGCCGCGCAGGCTGGTGAGCATGGACAGGTCGGTCAGCCGGCGCTGGAAAAAGAGCTGGCAGAGCACGCCCCAATAGAAGGTGTAGTCCCAGATCACCTTGACCGGCAGCACTTCCGGGTCGCCGAACATGCGGTACTGATCGCGGTACAACGACATGGTGCTGTCGTAGAAAGACATGAAGAACTGCTCGTAGATGCGCGCATACGAGCCGACCGGCTGGCCGGCGCGATCCAGCGCGATGAGCTCCGTGATATAGGTGTTCGCGATCGCGATGAAGTCTCCGCCGGGGGAATAGAACGGATCGAGGAACACGCCGGCCTCCCCGGTCAACGCCCACCGCGCGCCGGAGAAGACCTTTTTGCAGCCGTAGGAGAAATGCTTCAGGAACATGAAGTCCTGCAGCAGCTCGCGCTTCGGCTCGAGGTCGTCCGCAAGCCTCGGCTGGAACTCGCGCAGCCACTCCATCGCCCGGCCAAAGCTGCTGATGCGCTCGAGCGGGTGCATCCGCCCGTCGGCCACGATGCCGACCGAGTGCGAGCCCGACGCCAATGGTATGAGCCAGACCCAGTAGCCCTTGCCGACCAGGTGATTGGTCGACAGCCATCGGTGCGGGGGTTCGCAGCGCGCGCGCCACGGCACGTCGTCCGACCATTCGTCGACGTCGACGCGGCTGCCGATTCGAAACCAGGCGCTGTTGACGTCGTGGTCGTTCTCGAGCGCCAGCCCGAGCTTGCGCTTCAGTATGCCGGCGCGACCCGACGCGTCCACCACCCAGCGCGCCGCCAGCTCGAGTGATTCTCCTTCCCGCACGTACCGGATGACATGGGGGCCTTCGTCCCCGGACAGGTCGACGTCGCGCACGCTGACGCCGTCGATGAACTCGACGCCCGCCGCGCGCGCCCTCTCGCCGAGAAAGTTCTCGAATATGCCGCGATCGATCTGGTAGGTGGGTGTGGCAAGGTACCGGCTCACTCCGATTTCCGTCACGGCGTCGATGTCGCGGCGACCCTCCGAAAAGAAGAACCGGAAACCGAATTTCTTCAGCTGCCGGCTGGTCAGGTGATCCTTGAGGCCGAGCACCGTGTCGAAATAGTGCGCCGCGATTTCGACCGAGGACTCGCCGACCTTGTGCGCCGCCTCGGGCACCGGATGCCGGCGTCGTTCGAGCACGACGACGCCGAGATCCGGGAAACGCTGCCGGAGCTGGAGCGAGAGACTGAGTCCCGCCAGTCCTCCGCCGAGAATTACCACGTCGGTCCGCATCAGCCAGGTCCCGTCCCCACCGATTCCGAACTAGTCCTTGTCATATCCTGTCGGGCCACCGACCGCTTCCTTGTAGTTCGACTGCAGGTACTGGTTCGCGAGTACCACGATCCTGTGCATCATGTCCTTGTCCTGCGCGCCGAACGTCCAGGTACCGCTCATGGCGGAGGCGCGCTGGTAAAACATCGGCTCAGCCAGCACCGTCCCGCTCGGCTGCTCCACGATCTTCATTTTCAACACGACATACGAATCGCCCGCGAACGCGCCAGCCCAGATCCGGGCGCCCGCGCTCACGACCTTGAGTTTCTCGATGCGCGGCTCGAAGACCAGTGACTGGCCACGCGCGCCGCCCGCAGCATCCGTGTTCCATTGGGCGATGATCGGACCCGTTTCCGCAGTCATGTAGTCCTGGATCTTGGTCTTCGCCTTCTCCTTGCCTTCGTCACCCGCGTACGGCGGACCCATGGCAATGGGCATCAACTCGTACTTGTCGTAGCCGGCGAACGCGCTCGTCGGCGGAGGATTCTCCGGCGGCTCGGCAAGGGCCGTCGCCGCGATTCCGAGCATCAGCATCACACATGTCCAGTTTCTCATGGCCGTCTCCCATCGTCTCTCGTTGGGAACTCGAAATGAACTTCCAGCGACAGGGATTGGTTCAGTCCCAGCCGCACCGTACGGTCCTCCTGAATGGCGATCGCTTCGAAGAAAGGCAGGCAGGCAGCCATCGCATTGCCCGCCACCAGTTCGGCGTTGCGCGGCAAGGGCGCCGTCCGCTCCGTCCCGCGTGCCGTCGACCAGCGAATGCGCGCCAGCGAGCGGGCACCCGCGGTCGGCGTCACGATCACGGCCGCACCGACGATGCCCCGGCTCGGCGCCATTGTCGCCAGCGGACCGCGGCTCTCGATGTCGTACGCCACCAGCAGGGTAGCTCGCCCGTTCGACTCCGCCTGTACCAGCGCCTCCAGCAGCCCCTCTCCGAACGTGTACCTGTGCGCGCTGAGCGCGGTGTACGGCCGCATGCACCCGGTGCCGATCGTCCAGTAGCCGGCTGCGGCGTTGTGGACGGAGTTGTGAAAACGTGTCGGCGAGATCAGCGTCGGCGTGTGCGCCAGCGTCTCGCTCATGTAGTCGCTGATGGCGAGGTCTCCCTCGGTGCATGCGAAGACGCTCGCCAGTTCCCTCGGATCGGCACCGGCGTTCTCGCACGCGCCGACCGCGACCTCGAGCGCGATCGCCACGGTGTCGGGCGCTCGCCGGCGCTCCGTCGGCGCCAGCAGGACCGGCGCGGGACGCGGGGCGGGCTGCGCCTGGGCCTCGCTCTCGCCGCGCAGCACGGGCCGAGCGACGCTCCAGCCTGGAATCCGCGGCGCCCAGAGGGCGACCCCTTCGACGAACGCCGTGTACGGAGGTGCCATGGACTCAGGCATGCGCGTCCCTGCCGAAGAGCAGCGCACAGTTGCTGCCACCGAAGCCGAATGAGTTGCTGAGCGCGACCCGCACGTCCGCGGGCTCGTTCGAGAGCCGGACCTGCGGGCCGCAGGCCGGGTCCAGTTCCCGTGCATTGAGGGTGCCGGGCACGAAGCCGCCTTCCATCGCAAGGAAGGTGATGACCGCCTCGACGATGCCGGCCGCTCCCAGCGTGTGGCCCGTCCAGCCCTTGGTGGAACTGGCGCGCGTCGCCTCCGGGAACAGGTCCGCGACCACGCGCGCTTCAACTTCGTCGTTTCTCTGGCTGGCGGTGCCGTGCAGGTTGATGTAGTCCACCAGGTCGGGCGCCACGCCCGCACTCTCGAACGCCGCCTCGATCGCAAGTCGCGCTCCGAGGCCCTGCGGGTGGGGCGACGACATGTGATGGGCATCGCTGGATTCTCCGTAACCCAGCAGCCACGGCCCTCGCTTGCCGTCGCGCTCCAGCAGCGCAAAGCCTCCCGCCTCGCCAATGCTGATGCCGCGCCGGGCCACATCGAACGGACGGCAGGGCTCTGGCGAGACGAGTTCGAGCGAATTGAACCCGAACAGCACGCTTCCGCACAGCGAGTCCACGCCGCCCACGATCGCGGCATCAGCAATACCCAGCCGCATCAGTCGTTCCGCCTGTGCGAATGCCTTGGCGCTCGACGAGCAGGCCGTTCCGACCGTGACCACCACACCCTCGAGCTCGAGCGCCGCACGGACGAAGTCGCCCGTGGAGTGGGGCGTGTGCGCCATCGGGCGCCGAAGATCCTCCGGGTATTGGCCGTCCGGCAGCAACCTCCGGTACGCCTCTTCGGTCGCGCCGATGCTCGAGGTCGAGGTGCCGAGGACCAGCGCCACCCTGTCCGCACCGTAGCGATAGCGCGCAGCCACGGCGCGCTCCATGAAGCCATCCGAGGTGAGTCCCATCCAGGCCAGGCGACTGTTCCGGCAGTCCCACTCGAGCAGGTGGCCCGGCAGCCGCACATCCTCGACGCCCGGTACCCGGCCGATCCAGGTGGGGAGCGGCGATTCGCCGAAGTCATTCAGCCGCAGGCCGCTCGCCCCGTTGCGCAGGGCAGCGGAAAGCGCTGGCAGCCCGATGCCCGCAGCGCAGGCGATTGAATGACTCGTGACCCGTAGCGGCTTCATCGCGACCCTGGTTGAGCGCACAGGCCATTCACCGTGCAGGAAACGCAGCTGCGGAACGATGCTCCTTCAGCCGGTAGCCGAACCCGGGCGACCCGCTCGAAGCGCCGATGTTACGTCGCGCGCCGCTCCTGCACGTAGGCTGAGAGCGTGCGAAGCGAAGCGAAGATCCGCTTATTGTCCTCGTCCTCAGCCTTGAGCTGCACTCCGTAGCGCTTGGAAATCTCCAGCGCCAGCTCGAGCGCGTCGATGGAATCAAGACCCAGCCCGGCCCCGAACAACGGGGCGTCGGGGTCGATCGTACCGGGGTCCACACCCTCGAGATTCAATGCGGAAACGATCAGTCCGGCGAGCTCTTTCTGTTCGGGCGTTTGCAGCTGAGCCATGTTTTGCCGTCGCGCGCGCGGAATCGGGTTATCAGTGAAAGTGTATCATGCGACTCGCAGCCAGCCATGGAGCGCGAAGGTGTCGATCAGCGAACAGGATCCCGGCGCCACCCCCCAATCGGCATGCGACGTCCTCGTCGTGGGAGGCGGTCCCGCGGGCTGCACGGCGGCGACTTTTCTCGCCCGAAAGGGATGGTCGGTCACGCTCCTGGAAAAGGACCGGCACCCCCGCTTCCACATCGGGGAGTCGCTGCTGCCGATGAACCTGCCGATCCTCAAGCGACTCGGCGTCCTCGACGACATTGCCGACATCGGCGTGCTCAAGTACGGCGCCGACTTTCCGACCCCCGGAACTGAGGGGTACTACGTATTCAGCTTCGAGCGCGCCCTGGATCCGACCTGGGCTCACGCCTTCCAGGTCCGCCGGGACGAATTCGATTCGGCGCTGTTCAGGAACGCCACGGCAAACGGGGTCCATGCGTTCCAGGGCCAGAAGGTGACCTCGTTCGAGACTGGGAGGGAAACCGTCACGGTCGAGGGCCGGTCCGACGAAGGTGTGCCGTTTCGCTGCACCGCCCGCTACCTCGTGGACGCGACCGGACGCGACACACTGATCGGGACCCAGTTGCGCCTCAAGCGCAAGAGCAGGCGCCACCAGAGCGCGGCGCTCTTCGCTCATTTCCGCGGCGTCGAGCGACGGCCGGGAAATGACCATGGCAACGTCAGCATCTACCGGTTCGAGCAAGGCTGGGTATGGCTGATCCCCCTTCGAGACGGCGTCACCAGCATCGGCGCGGTCTGCTGGCCCGACTACCTGAAGCAACGCCGGGTCGACCAGCGAGAGTTCCTGCTGCAGACGCTGCGCTCGATCCCGGACCTGTGGCAACGCCTCGAGCACGCGGAAATCGTCGGCAACCTGCACGCGACGGGCAATTACACCTACGCCTGCACGCGCATGTCCGGCCCGCGCTGGGTCATGGCGGGCGACTCCTTCGCGTTCGTGGACCCGATATTCTCGAGCGGCGTCTATCTCGCCATGCACAGTGCCGAGGTGGCGGCCGAGGTCGTGGACGGCGCCCTGCGCAACCCGGGTCGGGAGCGGTCCCTGCAGCGCAGCTACGAGCGCGGGTTCGTGCGCGGCCTGCGGATCATGTCGTGGTTCATCTACCGCTTCACCTCGCCGGCCATGCGCAAGCTGTTCGCCAATCCGCGAAACGACTGGCAACTCGAGCAGGCGATGATCTCGATGCTTTCAGGCGATGTCTTCCGTGACAACGGCGTGCACTGGCGGCTGCGCCTGTTCAAGTTCATCTATTTCGTGACTGCGCTCGGCGACCTCAAGGAGCAGGCGCGCAGCTTCTTCATACGGCGCAGGCAGGCTCGGGCCAGCTTTTCGGGTGGCACGACCAGCCAGGATGCCGCGTAGCGTGCCGCTGGATCCGTCCAGGGGCCCTCGCCTGCGCGCCGCCTATGCGGCGCCGGGCCCGCTGGAGCCGCTTGATGACGACGTCCTCACGGCGGTGGTATTCGGCGCGGACACGCCTTGCCCCCAGGATCCTCGCGTCCTGCGCATCGACCTCGAGCCCGTCGCCGGCTCGGCCCGAGTCGAACTCTGGCGGGGCGGCGGCCGCGCACGCATGGGCACGGCCGGACCGATACGACACGTGGAGGACGGAAACCACTTCGCGGGCTGGCTCAATATCGACGAGAGCCGGGTCGGCGGAATCCTCGAGGCGGCGGAAGCGGCATACCTGGGGCTGCTCCGGCTGCAAGCCGACTCCCCGTATCGTCACGTCTGGCGGGTCTGGAACTTCATGACCGGGATCAACGAGGGCCAGGGCGACGAGGAGCGCTACCGGCAGTTCTGCCTCGGTCGTGCGCGCGCGTTTGCGGCCATCGGAGGCATGACGTCCGTCATCGGGTATCCGGCCGCTGCAGCGGTTGGCAGGCAGGGCGGACCGCGGTCGCTGCAAGTGTGCTGGTTTGCCGGACGCGAACCCGGCACCGCGATCGAGAACCCGCGCCAGGTGAGCGCATATCACTACCCGCGAAGTTACGGGCCGGCCGCACCGAGTTTCTCGAGGGCGATGGTCGCACCCGGACCCCTGTTCCTGATTTCGGGGACCTCGAGCATCGTGGGGCACGCCTCGCTGCACGAGGGCGACCTCGATGCACAGTTGCGCGAAACGCTGGTGAACATCGATGCATTGATGCACCGGGCGCGCGCCGCCGGGCACCTGGCGTCACCAAGGCTAGGCGCGGACAGCCTCGTGAAGGCGTACGTGCGGCGAGGCGGTGATGCGGCGCAGGTGGAGCGCGGTCTGCAGTCCCACTTCGGGCCGGACGTACCGACCATGATCCTGGCCGCAGACATCTGCCGCTCGGAGCTGCTGGTCGAAATCGAAGTCATTCACAGCGGCTGACGCGCGGCGCCAGGGCACGTGCCATCTCTCAACGCCGCAGGGCCGCAATCAACTGGTCGCGCGGAAGTTTCCCGACATCGTTGCGGGGCAGGCGCGCCACGAACACGAGCCGGCGCGGCAGGAAGACAGGATCCATCGCTGTAGCGAGTCGCGCGAGCACATCCGCCTCGGTAAGACCCTCGGCGACGACCAGGGCGGCCAGGCGCTGCACGCCCTCGGCGCCAGTCGCGTCGGGCTGGAATACGACGGCGTCCGAGACCCCCGGCACGGCCAGCAATCGGCGCGTGAGGTCCGCGAGCGAGGCCCGTTTTCCGCCGACCTCCACCATGTCTGCATTGCGGCCGCGCACGACGAAATTGCCGCCATCCTGCGGTTCCAGCACGTCCTGCAGCACGACCTCCTCCGAAAACCACGGCGCGTTCACCCTCGTCCCCTCTTCCAGCGGGAGGAACGTCACTCCCGGATAGGACCTCCAGGAAGACTCCCGCGACGTGCGGCGCGATGCGATCACGCAAGTCTCCGTCGACCCGAAGAACTCGAGCAGGGTGGTATCGAAGCGTCGCTCCACGGCCTCTGCCACCTCCTGCGCCAGCGGTGCAGTGGCTGAGACAACCGCACCCAGCGCCGGCAACCCGATCCCGGACTCGAGCAAGGCGCGCAGGTGCACGGGTGTCGTGACCAGCACGCGCGGCTCGGGCAGCTCCTCGAGCGCCGCGGCGACGTCCGCCGGGTAGAGGGGGTGCCCGGCGTGGACTCCCATACCGCCCAGCAGCGGCAGCAGCACCGACATTTCCATGCCGTACATGTGCTGGGGCGGGACCGTAGCGACGATCCACGGCAGGCCACGATGCCGCTCCCCATCGAGCGCCTCGCGCAGTCGCGCGGAGTTCAGTCTCGTCGAAGCGACGAAACTGCCCCAGGTCTTCGGGATTGGCTTTCGGCCTACCGGTGCTGCCGGACGTGTAGCCGATTGCCACCACCCGTTCCGGTGGAATTATGGGCACTTCCTGATACGCGACGGCGCCGGGAGCCCCCGCGCGCGCCTGCTCGACGATGGAATCGTCGATCTTGTAGCTGCCCGGATGATCCGCCATGACCTCACTTACGACGGCCTCAACGCGGGACGGCGGCAAAAGACAGAGCTGGTTCCTTATCAGCATTGCCGCGGAGGCGAGCGCGAAGTTGTCGCGCCGCTCGCAGAGATTCAGTGCCGCCGGTCCATCGGGCAGTTGCCGCGCCAGGCAGGCTGCAATGGCGACAAACCGCGCCGCATCGAGCTGCCAGCCCTGTCCGCGAAAGAGCGGCCGGCCGGGGTCGCCTGCCAGCAACCCCAGGTCGACCGTCGTGAAGCCCTTTGCGCCGGCCACCCCGGATATCTGCTCAGCGGGTCTCAGTCCCGCTGTTCAGCGCTCCCGCAATGGCTGGGTTTTCTCGAACCAGTTTGCGGATGGCTCCGGCGTAGAGCTCAGGCATCTTCTCCTCGAATGCGCCCTTTGCTCCGGTCCAGATCGAGCCTTCGATGACCCGGGAGTCCATGACGTTACTGCTGGCCAGCTGGCTGCCGTCCGCACCCATGACCCGCTCGTGCAGCTCATACCAGAATTTCCCGTTCACCATGCCGTCGAATTTCCAGTCGGCAATCGACACATCCAGCACCCGCGATGCGTCGGCGCGCGGCACTACTACGTACCCGAGCGACTTCAGTTCGCTTACCAGGTCCCGCTCGAGCAGGTTCGCGAGCGGTACCTTGTCCTTCGTCGTAACGTCCCACGGATTGCCGAACCCGCCACGGTACTGTCCTATGAAGTACGGCGGCTTGTCGCCGCTCTTCACGTAAGTCCGTTCGTCGGCGACCGCCACCGCAACCTTGGCCCCGCCCGCCGACACGGCCGCGGGAGCCGCTTGATATTCCGCGGGCAGGGACTGTCCAACGACACAGCCGCCGAGCAATGTCGCGCATGCGAGCAGGCCAAGAACTGCCTTCAATTGCTGATATTTCATCGCGCCTCTCCTTGTTTCGATACGTTCACGCGGCTCGGCAGGACATCTACTGCCAGCGCCGGAAGACCAGCGAGGTATTGACGCCGCCGAACGCGAAGTTGTTGTTCATCACGTACTCGACTTCCATGCCGCGGCCGGCATCGACGATGTAGTCGAGCTCGCCGCAGCGCGGGTCCACGTTCTCCAGGTTCAGGGTCGGCGCGAACCAGCCGGCGCGCATCATGCCGATGCTGAACATCGACTCGAGGGCGCCGCAGGCACCGAGCGTGTGACCGAGGTAGCTCTTCTGCGAGCTGATCGGCATGCGCGACCCGAACAGCGCTGAGGTCGCACGCGTCTCGGCGATGTCGCCCTGCTCCGTGGCCGTGCCGTGGCCGTCCACGTAGCCGATGGCCGATGGCTCGAGTTTCGCGGAACGCAGCGCCAGCTCCATCACGATCCTCATCGTCTCTTCCTCTGGACGCGTGACGTGAGAGCCGTCCGAATTCGTGGCAAAACCCGCGACTTCTGCGTAGATGCGGGCGCCGCGCGCGCGCGCGTGCTCCAGTTCCTCGAGAACGAGCATCGCGCCGCCCTCGCCGATCACGAGCCCGTCGCGGTCCCGGTCATACGGACGAGGCGTCGAACCGGGATCATCGTTCCGCTGGCTGGTCGCGTAGAGCATGTCGAATGCCATGGCCTCGCTGGGGCAGAGCTCCTCGGCCCCGCCACCGAGCATGACGTCCTGATAACCGTGCTTGATCGCCTCATAGGCGAAGCCGACGCCCTGGCTGCCCGACGTGCAGGCCGTCGAGGTCGGGATGAGCCGGCCCCGCAAGCCGAAGAAGATGCCGATGTTGGCACCCGTCGTGTGCGGCATCATCCTCACGTAGGAGTTGGCATTGAGTCCCTTGGAATCGCCGGTCAGCAGCAACTGCGCCGAATTCGCTGATGGCCGCCGTGCTGCCGACGGACGAACCGCAGGCGACGCCCACGCGGCCAGAGCGCAGCAGCGGGTCGCCGAGCAGGCCCGGCATCGGTGAACGCGAGCTCGGCGGCTCGCACCGCCAGCTGCGACACGCGCCCCATGCTGCGCAGTTGCTTGCGACTCCAGTGCGTCCGGAGGCTCGAAGCCTTCGATCGGGGCCGCCAGCCGGGTGTTCAGGTCCTTGAACTTGTCCCAGGCCGGCATCCGGCGCACGGCATTCCTTCGCGCACGCAGCCCGGCCTCGATCGTCGGCCAATCCGACCCGAGGGCGCAGATCCCTGCCATGCCCGTGACGACGACGCGTCGCATCAGCAGAGGCCTCCATTGACGGCGATGACCTGGCGCGTCACGTAGGACGCGTCCGGCGAGACCAGGAAAGACACCACGGCTGCCACCTCCTCCGCCGTCCCCATTCGCTGGGCCGGGATCGCCTTGAGGATCTCCTCGATGGGAGCGTGCTCATTCGACATGTCCGTCTCGATCAGCCCCGGGGCGACGCAGTTGACCGTTATCGCTGCGCTTGGCGAGTTCCACTGCGAGGGCCTTGGTGGCCCCGATCACGCCAGCCTTTGCCGCGCTGTAGTTCACCTGGCCCGCTGTTGCCGATCAGGCCCGAAACGGACGCCAGCGTCACGATCCTTCCGGGCGCGCGACGCCGCACCATGGGCATCACGACGGGCTGCAGAACGTTGTAGAACGCGTCGAGGTTCGAGCGAATCACCGAGTCCCACGCCTCCCCGCTCATGGCGGGAAACGCCGTGTCGTACGCCAGGCCCGCATTGCACACCACGGCGTAATAGGCGCCGTGTTGCTCCATGTCAGCTCCAATCAGAGCGGCGCATTGGGCGCCGGTCGCCGACGTCGAACTGGAGGCAGCGCGCCACGCGCCCGATGCCGCGGACCTCGGCGGCGACGGCCATGGCGTCCTCGATGCGCGTTCGGCAGTGCACGACGATGTCGTATCCGTCCTGCGCCAGGCGCAGCGCGATGGCGCGGCCGATGCCGCGACTGGATCCCGTCACCAGCACTGTCCCGCCATCAGGCATTGCGCGCGCACTCCCGCTCCAGGAACGAATCGTCCGCCGGCTGGAATACCGTCAGCCTGCCCGACGCGACAACGTCGCCCGCCCGGCAGATCCTGCAGTCGAATACGGCCATGCCGTCCTCGTCTTCGGATGACTCGGTCACTTCGACCTGCAGTGTCTCGCCGCAGCGGAATTCCCCGACGATGGCCCGATAAGATCGTACGCCGAGCAGCAGGCCGATCGGGGCCGGTTCGACCGTGCGCCCGCAGCGACCGCAGCCCCGACAAGGCGCTGATCGCCTGCGCCATGAGTTCGGGGCCGGCCCAGGCAGGCAGGTGCCCGGCGTGATCGCTGTACGCGGTGCCCGGGCGCACCAGGACACGCGCTTCCAGTCGCTTTTCGTCGCCACGGGAGATCTCGTCGAGCAGTAGCGCGTCCCCCCGGTGCCGGATCAGGTCGGCAGGAGCGGGAAACTCTGAACGGTTCATGCGCTCGCCGCTGTCAGCGCCGCCCGGACGCATGCCACGAAGTCAGGGGGCGTCGCGAACTGCAATTCCCCATTCGAGGCGTGGACGGCGACCTGGACCGTGCGTGCGCGTGCCACGCGCGCGCCGTCGTCCAGTTGCGTGACCAGGTAGTTCAGAGTCAACCGACTCTCCCACTCGAGCAGCGACGCGCGTACGCGCAGGCGGTCCCCGAAGCGCGCCGGGCGGATGTACTTGGTGTGCAGTTCCACGATGGGCCACGCATACCCGGACTCGACCATCCGCTCGAGACCGTAGCCGATCTGGTTCATGAGTGCCCAGCGGGCGTTCTCGAGGTAGCGCAGGTAGTGCCCGTGCCATACGACTCCCACCATGTCGACGTCGTGGAACCGGACCTCGAGATCCACGTCGGCGAACAGCGCGCCCTGCATTCTCACGTGGTCACCCCTGGCGTCGACGTGAGCGCCGTGCGCAGCCTGCGCGCGACCAGCAGCGGGGCGCGGCGCAGCATGCCGAAGAACAGCCTGGTATGCATGACCGTGATCAGCCAGTTATCCCGCAGCAGCCGGAAATGGGAAATTCCATCCGTGGCATAGCGTACACGTGTCGGAATCCAGCGCATCGCAACACCCATCCAGTGCAGGCGAACGAGCACCTCGACGTCGAAATCCATGCGGCTGCCCGGCGGTTTCGCCGCAATGACGGGGAGCACGATCGACAACGGGTAGACGCGCAGGCCGCACATCGAGTCCGGAATGTCGAACGACAGCGTATTCAGCCATACCATCGCATGCGTCAGGTACCGCAGGTAGCGCCGGCTGCGCGGGATCGACGCGTCGAACACCGGCCGGCCACAAATGACGGCTCGCGGCTCGGACGCCGCCGCCGCCACGAATCGCGGCACGTCGCTGGAATCGTGCTGTCCATCGGCGTCGATCTGCAGGGCATGCGTGAACCCGGCGTCCGCAGCCGCCTGCAGGCCGGCCATGACTGCCGCGCCCTTGCCCTGGTTCTCGGCGAGGCGCAGCAGGTGCACCTGGGAGTCCTCTGCCGCGAGACGACGCAGCACCCCTGCGCACGACGGACCCGAGCCATCGTCCACCAGAATGACGGCCAGGCCGTGCGACCGGAGGCTTGCAACCGTGGCCCCCACCGCGTGCTCGTGGTCATAGACCGGCACGAGGGCGCAGACGCTAGTCATGGCCGCACCCGAACTGCAGGCGACCGGTCGAGACCACGGCGCCTTCGCACTCGTACTTGAAGTGCAACTGCCCCGCCGGCGCGCTTCGCTCCAACCGGGCCTCGAGGCGCATGCCCGGCTGCAACAGGCGTCGAAACTTGGCGGTGATGATTTCCACGCATGGACCGGTCACCAGGCCGTGGGCGCGCGCCAACTCGACTGCCCAACCCACCTGCATGACGCCTGGGACGATCGGCACCCCTGGAAAGTGACCGCGAAAGACCGGCAGGTCAGCCGGGACGAGGAAACTGCAATTCAGCGACTGCGAGTCTGCGTCGAGCGAAAGTTCGCTGATCACCGGCATCCATGACGGCCCGGTCATGGCATTGGAGGACTCAGCTCACGCCTGCAGGACGGCGTGGACCGCATTGACCAGGTCACCGACCGTTCGCACGGTTCGGAAATCGTCTGCCGAGATCTTGCGGCCCGTCTGCTTGCCGCAACCTGTCCAGCAGATCGACGGCATCGATGCTGTCGATCTCCAGGTCCTCGTTGAGCCTGGCTTCGAGCGTGATGCGTTCGGGGTCGACCTCGAACAACTCGACCAGGGACGCCTTGAGTTGCTCCAGCACTTCGTCTTTCGTCTGCATGCGCCCCCACTCGTTCCCTTGCCCTGACCAGGACGGCGGCAACGTCCGTCCTGGACCCCGCTCACCCCGATCAATCCTTGCGCAGTCCATTATAGCCACCGCGGCAGGATGCAAGCTCCTGTTCGTAATGCGCCACGAGCCATTCGTTGAGGCGGCGCGATCCCTTGGGCGGCGGCTGGCCCCGGTAGGGCTCGAGGTCGATGTCGGCGCCGACCCGGATCGTGAAATGCGGCCGGCGCGGCGGGGCGCGATACCAGGGCTGGGTCTTGTGCAGGAATGGCTGGTCCACGCTGATGTAGACCGGCGTGAGCACGGCCGCGCCCTCGACGGCCACGCTGGCCACCCCCCGATGGAACTCCATCGGCTGGCCTGGCCGGGTCCGCGTGCCCTCGGGGAACATGACCAGGGCATCACCTGATCGCAGGGCCGTGACCGCGCTCTCGATCATCGAGTCCGTCGGGGCATTGCTGATGTAACCGGCAGCGCGAATGACTCGCCGCGTGAAAGGATTGACGAACATGGCTTCCTTTACGACGCATGCCGGAGCCGCGGTAAACGCGACGATGAACACGACGTCGATCAGGGTCGGATGATTTGCAATGACCAGTTGCCCCCGTCGGCCGAGGCGCTCGCGGCCGTGGAACTCGTAGCTGAGGGCCCCCAGGCCGCTTATGATGGCCACGAAAATCCGGAACGCGCGCTGGACCAGTCCGCGTGTGCGGGCACGCCGGCGGTCCACCCCGCCGGGCAACAACAGCACCACCGGGAATACCAGCAACCCTAGAGTGAGCCCGCCGATGCCGAACAGGACAAAGCAGATTCCGGTGGCGAGGATTCGCCAGAAATGCGTCAGCCGCTGGACCATGTCGTATGGGTTTCCTGCCCTCGCAGCCGGTCTCGGCCGGCATCCATGCTGCGACGATGAGGCGGACCGGCCAGCGATGCAAGCCCGGGCCTGCGCATGAGCCGCGTGGCGCCACCCCAACCAGCACCCCCTGTCGCCGAGGTGTGGCTCGCGACACCCGAGGCGGCCCGTCGGTTCGATCCGTCGCAGCTCACGGGCGCCGATCGGGATGTATGGGCGGCGATTCGCACGGCGCGCCGAAGGCTCGACTGGGAATCGAGCCGTGCACTGCAGGGTGCCGTTCCCGGTACCGGGGGCGAGCGCCGCAGCCTCTCGCACAGCCACGGATACGCGGCCCTTGCCCTGGCGCCCGGATCAGTTGCCGTGGGCGTCGACCTGGAGTGGCTGGTGCCGCGCGATTTCAGCGGGCATGGCCGACGTCGCCTGCTCCGCTGCCGAGAGCGCCCACCTCTCTTCACTGGACGACCCGGCCGAGGTCTGTTCGACGTTCTACGAGCTCTGGACGCTCAAGGAAGCGTTCGGAAAGGCGCTGCGGCTGCACCTGGCCGATGCACTCAGGCTGTGCCGCTTCATCGACTCCTCTGGCAGGCGTCACGCAATGGTTCCAACCAGTCATGCCTGGCGCGCGAGGGTCTTTGCCCCGCGGCCGCAACTGCGCCTGGCCGTCGTGCACGTGAATGAATCGCCTGCGCCGATCCTTGAGGCGATCAACACGATGGAGTGGCCGTTGCCGCGGGCCCGGGAATGGCCGGTCGTGCGGGACCTCAAGGGCAGCGGCAGCCGTGGCGGGAGTGCGTGCTAATCTGCAACGCGCCTAGACCATGACGACACAACCGGACAACGGCGGCGCCAAGCCTCGAAATGTGGGCGCGATGATCCTGCTCGGGGCGTCGTACCCGCTTTGCGCGCACATGGCGGTGCTCAGCGGCCGGCCCGGGCCGATCGGGGCCAGCATTGGCCTGCTCGCCGTGCTCATCCTGTTTCCCGGACTCCGGAATGGCCGTCCGCTGGCGTGGGTCCTGCTCCTGGCCGCAGGCTTCGGCCTGTACGAAGTGGCCAGGTCCGGGCAGACGTTGCTGCTGCTGTTCCTGCCGCCGATCCTGATCAATGGATTCATGGCCTGGGTCTTCGGCAGCACCCTCCGGGATGGCCGGATGCCCCTGATCGAGCGGGCGATCATTCTGCTTCACGGCCCTCCGGAAAACAGTTCCAGCGACGTAGCTGCCTACGCCCGAAAGCTGACATTGATCTGGGCCGTCGTGTTCGTGTCTTTCGCGAGCATCAACCTCGTCCTGGCGGCCCTGGCGAGCCCCGGCGGCATGCTGCTCAGCGCTGGCCTGAATCCGCGCGTCACCGTCCCGCTCCGCGCCTGGTCGCTCTTTGCCAACGTACTGAATTACGTCATCGTCGCCGCGATCTTCGCAGTCGAGTACCGGGTGCGCGTGCGACGGTTTCCGGAACGATCCTATGGGGGGTTTTTCAGCTTCATACGCCGGCTTGCCGGCGTGAGTGCGATGTTCCGGCCGACGAGCGCCGGCCTGGCGAGCCGGCCCGGCGCCGGGCCTCGCGAATACTGACTTTCGGGCTGCCCACTCGATGCGCATAGCATTCATCTCCGCGAACCGGGAGAACATGCCGGACGCCGTGATCCCGCTCGGACTGCTGCACGTGATGGCCGCCACGCCCGAACGTCACGAGAAGCTGTTCTGGGACCTCTGCTTCGAGCCTGATCCGCTCGAGGCCGTTGCGAGCAGGTTGCGCGAGCATCGGCCCGATCTCGTCGCAATCGGCCTGCGCAACCTGCAGAACATGGATTACACGGACATCACGGCCAACCTCGACGCATACCGTGCGCTCGTCCGGACGGTCCGTGCGAATTCCTCGGCACCGATCGTGCTCGGCGGTGGTGGCTTCTCGGTGACGCCGAAGGCCCTGATGCAGGACCTCGGCGCGGATTACGGTATCGCCGGCGAGGGCGAGCGCGCCTTCGCGCGCCTGCTCGAGGAACTCGAACGTCCGCAGCCGGCCCTGCAGAACGTGGAGCGGCTCTACAGCCGGAGCGACGGGCAACTGCGCTATTCGGGCAACGGCATCGACATGCTGGACCTGGACGACCTGCCACCGCTCGATCGCGCGGTCCTCTCGCCGCGCTATTACGGCGACTACGGCACCGAATCGCTGCAGACGAAGCGAGGCTGTCCCCTGCATTGCACCTACTGCACCTACCCGCTGCTCGAGGGCCGGAAGACCCGGATGCGACAGCCGGCCAGGGTTGCCGAGGAGTTCATGGAAATCGGTGCGCGCGCGGGTGTCGATCACCTCTTCATCGTCGACAGCGTATTCAACCTGCCGCCACGCCACGCGAAGGAGGTCTGCCGGGAACTCGCGGCACGCGGGAACAGGACGCCCTGGACGAGCTATATCAGCCCCGTCGCCTTCGACGAAGAACTCGCGGACCTCATGGTGCGCGCCGGGTCCACGGGCATGGAGGTCGGCTCCGACAGCGGCTGCGACGAGGTCCTGGATCGCCTGCGCAAGGGCTTCCATACGGACAAGATCAAGCGGCTTGCGTCGATCGCCAGGGCCCACGGCCTCAAGGACTGCCATTCGTTCATCCTCGGAACGAACGGCGAGACTCTCGAGCAGGTGGAGCAGACGCTCGACTTCGTGGAGGACCTCGATCCGTTTGCGGCGGTGATGCTGGTCTGGGTCGAGGACAGCGAGATTCACGATGCCAGCGACCAGTCGGAGCGGGACCGTTTCCGTGACGAGATCTACGAGCGAGTCCGACGGCGTGCCGCGCGACTGCCGCGCTGGATCGTGCCCAAGCTCGGCATTCGCTTCAATCGAAAAAGCATTCGCCGTGCTTCGAAGACACGGGATGCGCGGCCCGCTCTGGCAGTACCTGGATCGTTTCCCAGGCGGTTGACGCTCCGTCACCGACGAGAGCAAGGCACTGCCGCGCTTTCCGCGCTGCTACGGGCTCCGCTCCTGCCAGTCCACCCACTCGACCGGGCACGTCGCGAGGTACGCCTTGACGGCCTCGCCAACGGTGGCGTGGAAGGTCCGCTCCCCGAAGCGACTGAAGAGGCCGAATCGCTTCAGCTTGTCCTTGACCGGGTCCTTCATCTCGGCAAAGTGCATCTCGACCCCCGCGGCCTCGAGCGCGTCGTCGAGTTCGGAGAGGATGTCGGCGGCGGTGACGTCCACGCTGGTGACAGGCTCCGCGGCGACCACGACCCAGCGCGCCGGCGTCGGGGAATCTGCCACCGCATCCAGCACCCGCTCGTGGAAGAGTTCCGCGTTGGCAAAGAAGAGCGGCGCGTCCCAGCGGAAAAGCACCAGCCCCGGAACGCGCTGCGCCTGCGGATAGCGCTTGATGTCGTGATAGCCCCGGACGCCGTCCACGCGCCCCAGCACGGCGAAGTGCGGCCGCCACCCGTCCCAGAGGAACTCGATCACGGCGATCAAGATCGCGAACCCGATGCCCGGGATGGCGCCGAAGAACGCCACGCCCGCGAAGCACACCATCGAAAGCCAGAACTCCCATTGCTGGATACGATAGATGCGGCGCAGGTCGGCGATCTCGACGAGCCCGATCGCGGACGAGATCACGACCGCGGCGAGCGCCGTGCTCGGCAGGTACTCGAGCAGGCCCGGCGCGAGAACCAGCAGCAGAGCGATGGCCAGTGCGCCAACGACACCCGTGAGTTGGGTCTTCGAGCCTGCCGCCTCGGCCACCGGGGTTCGTGACGCGCTGCTGCTGATCGGGAAGCCCTGGAAGAAGCCGGCCGCGAGGTTCGCGGCGCCGAGCCCCACCATCTCCTGGTTCGGGTCCACGGGAGCGCGCAGGCGCGCCGCGTAGGTCCTCGAAAGCACGCTCGTGTCGGCAAATGACACTAGCGCGATCGCAATGCCGCCAGTGATCACTGGCACGAGGTCGTCGAAACCAATGAGCGGAATGGCTGGCGAAGGCAGGCCGTGTGGCAATGCGCCGAGCACGGCCACACCCGCATCAGTGTTGGCGCCCGACACCGCGACCAACACCGTCGCGGCGATGACGGCGATCAGGATGCCCGGAACACGCGGGTAGCGCTTGAGCGCGAGGATCAGTGCGAGCGCACCGCCACCGATGGCGAGCGCTGCGGCATTCGTGCTGCCTGCGAGCACCTGCTCGACGATGCCCCGGGCCTGTTGCATGGGTCCGTCCGCCTCGACCGAGAAACCGAACAGTTTTGGGATCTGGCTCAGCATGACCGTGAGCGCGATGCCGTTCATGTAGCCGTAGCGGATCGGCTTCGAGAGCAACTCGGTGATGAATCCGAGGCGTGCGAGGCCCGCACCGATGCATACGAGTCCCGACACGACGGCCAGGGCGCCGGCGATCGCGACTGCACGATGCGGGTCACCCGCCGACAGAGGCAGGACGACCGCCAGGATCACCGCCGCGAGCGAGGAGTCAGGGCCCAGCACGAAGACGCGGCTCGGGCCGAAGAGCGCGTAGGCGAGCAGCGGCACGATCGTGGCGTAGAGGCCGTAGATGCCGGGCACGCCCGAGGCCTCGGCATAGGCGATGCCGACCGGGACGAGCATCGTGGTCAGCACGAGGCCGGCGAGGATGTCACGCGAGAGCCAGGACCGATCGTAGCTGCGCAGGGTCACGAGCCCCGGCAGCCAGCGCATCCACCCCGAGGCCTGCGCCCGCGAGGAACGGAGCACCCCGCCCTGCTCGGGCTGTGAGGTCGGTGGGAGGGAGTCGCCCATGGGTGCGCGAGCCGAAACGCGGAGACGAAACCATATCACGCGGTTTGTCGGGAAGCGGCCGACCGGAAGTGGCCGAAGCGGGTCGTGCTAGAGTTCCGCATGCGCTTGACGCCGCACCGAGCCAGCGCAGCGCATCAGGCCGCGTCAGGCGACGGAAGGCCAGACTGACGGCGCACCGAGGGAGGGCGTGATCGGGATGAGCGACGCCGACATCGAGAGTCTCTGGGTTCGGCTGCGCCGCCGCAAGGTGGTGCAGTGGGCATTGCCTACGCCGCGGGCGCCTGGGGCCTGCTGCAGGGCCTCGGCTACGTTGCCACGACGTTCCAGTTGCCGGGCCTGCTCCAGCCGCTCATGGCCCTGGCTGCTGATTGGGCTCCCGATCGTCCTGGTGCTGGCCTGGTACCACGGTGACCGGGGCCAGCAGCGCGTCAGCGCCGCCGAACTCGCGATCATCACGCTGCTGTTCCTGGTCGGCGGCGCGATGTTCTGGCGCTACGATCGCCAGAGCACGGCCGGCGGGGGCGCGCCGCCCACGGCAGCGGACGCGACTACAACGCCTGCTGTCGCACCGGCTGCCGCGTCGGGACGCGTGGCCGACGTGCCCGACAACTCCATCGCCGTGCTGCCGTTCGTCAACATGTCCGGCGACCCCGCGTCCGACTACTTCTCCGACGGCATCAGCGAGGAGATCCTGAACGTGCTCGCGGGCACGCCGGAACTGCAGGTCGCGGCGCGCACCTCCTCGTTCGCGTTCAAGGGCCAGCAGAAGGACGTGCCGGTCATCGCACGCGAGCTCAAGGTGCGCATGATCCTCGAGGGCAGCGTCCTCCGGCAGGACCAGAAGGTCCGCATCACGGCGCAGCTGATCGACGCCAAGACCGGATTCCACCTGTGGTCCGAGACCTACGACCGGGAACTCAAGGACATCTTCGCGATCCAGGACGAAATCGCCCGTGCGATCGGCGACAAGATGAAAGTGCAGCTCGTCGGCGCGGGTCAGGGCGGCGCCGCGAGCGCCGGCACGAAGAGCATCGAGGCTCATGACCACTACCTGCGCGGAATCGCGCTCTGGCAGCGCAGGCGCGAGGCCGAACTCTGGCAGGCGGTCGACGAGTTCGAGCGCGCTATCGCCATCGACCCGGCTTATGCGCCCGCCTATGCCGGCCTTGCGCTTGGTTACGGTGTCATCGCGGACTATTCAAGCCGGATCAGCATCGCCGACGCGACGTATCGGTCGACCAACGCTGCCGAAATGGCGCTCGCGCTCGACCCCTCGCTGCCGGAGCCGTATGCTGCGCTTGGGTCCGTCGCGACTTACGAGAGGCGCCTGCCCACCGCGCGTGCGCTGTACCAGCGGGCCATCGCGCTTCGGCCATCGTTTGCGACGGCGTATCAGTGGCTCGGGACCTCAACGATGGGTGGCGGCGACCCGGTCGCGGGCCTCGCGTCGCTGGAGCGCGCGAGCACACTTGATCCCCGATCTCTGGTCGTCGCTGAGAACCATGCCTTCGTCCTGACGACGTTGGGACGTTACGCCGAGGCCCGCGCAGTCTGCGAGCCGATCATCGTTCTTGCGCCGGACTACCTCAGCTGCCAGACCCGGGTCGGATTCGCCGAGTTGTTGCGCGGACGACCCGAGGAAGCACGCCCCTTCCTCGTTCGCGCGGCGGAGCTCAGCGATCCCAGCGCCCTGCCACTCGTCGGCGAGCTGGTCGACACGCTCGAGGGTCGCGGCAACCGCCAGGCGCTGGCGGCTCGCCTCGCGGCCTTCCCGTTCCGCAGCAACCTCGTAAAGGGCAGCGGCAACATCTTCAGCGACAGCGAGATCCCCGGGTTGCTCATGCTGCTCTGGCGCGCCCGACGCCGCGCTCGACTATCTCGAGCGAAATTCGTCGGAGCAGTTCGGGTCGCTCGACTGGTCGATGATGCTCCCGGCGCTGGACCCGATCCGCTGCGACCCGCGCTTCCGGGCGGTTCAGAAGAAGCTTTCGATCAAGGACCTCCGCGCCGCGAAACAGTGCGGCAAGCCGGCAACCTGACTCGGGCGCCGTGACTCCGGTCGCCTCAACCGGCTGTGCTAAGAGTGAAAACAGGTGACTCGGAGGTGAGCATTTGGCCGATATTTTTGTTTCCTATTCGAGGGCTGACAAAGCCCGTGTCACACCGCTGGTCGCCGCGCTCGAGGCCGAGGGCTGGTCGATCTGGTGGGACCCGGCGATCACGCCGGGCGAGGAATTCGACGCCCTGATCTCGAAGGAGCTCGATGCGGCCCGGACCCTGCTCGTGGTCTGGTCGGCCGCCTCCGTCGATTCGCGCTGGGTGCGTGGCGAGGCGCGCGATGCGGCCGATCGCGGCGTGCTGGTCCCGGTGCGATTCGACAATGCCCGCCTGCCGATCGATTTCCGGGCCGTCCACACCACCGACCTCGACGCCTGGGGCGAGAACCGGCAGGACGCGGCCTTCCGCTCGCTGTGCCAGGCGCTCGAGGCCAAGCTCGGCGCGAAAAAGAAGAAGCCTGCAGCGACGGCAATTGCCGTCCTGCCTCTCGCAAACATGAGCGCGGATCCCGAGAACGAGTATTTCAGCGACGGCATGACCGAGGAGATCATCAACGCGCTCTCCAAGGTGCCGGGCATTCACGTAGCGTCGCGCTCGTCGTCCTTCGCCTTCAAGGGACGGAAGGAGGTCGATGCACGGGAGATCGGCGAGAAGCTCGGCGTGACCACGCTGCTCGAAGGCAGCGTGCGCAAGGTGGGGAGCCGCATCCGCATCGCGGCGCAGCTGGTGAACGTCGAGAACGGGTACCAGCTCTGGTCGGAAACCTACGACCGGCAGCTCGAGGACATCTTCGCGGTTCAGGACGAGATTTCGCGCTCCATCGTCGAGGCGCTGAAACTGAGGCTGACCGGCAACGAGGCGGCCGTGGTCGCCCCGACCAAGAGCCTCGATGCATACACGACCTACCTCAAGGGTCGTTTTCACTTCAATAAGTTCACCGAGCTGGGCCTGCGAAAGGCCTACGACCTCTTCCAGGGCGCCCTGCTGCAAACCCCGGGATTCGCGCGAGCTTACGCGGCATCGCGGATGTCTGGTGCGACCTCGCCGACGACTGGGTGGCGCCCGACGACGCCTACCCGCGCGCGAAGTCGGCCGCAGAGCGCGCACTGCAGCGCGACCCCGAGCTCGCCGACGCAATGATCTCGATCGGCAAGGTGCTGTGCTGGCACGAGTGGAAGTTCGCGGAAGGCGTTCGCTACGTCGAGCGCGCGGTGGCGTTGAGCCCGAACAACGCGGAGGCGCACTGGGTGCTCGGTACCGCATTGCCGCTCGTGGGCCGCCTGCGCGAAGGCTACGAATCCGTGCGTCGCGCACTCGAGCTCGACCCGCTGCGAGTCGAGTACTTCGGCTGGGCCACGCGCCTGCTGCTCTATGGGAAAGACTACGAGGCCGCCCTGAAGCAGGGCGAGGAGACGTTCGAGATCGATGAGAAGTACGGTCGCGGCTTCATTTTCGTCGGCAGCACGTACCTGGCGATGGGCGACGCGGAAACGGCGCTCGACTGGTTCCAGCGCGGCCAGAGCCTCGATACAGCCGTGCGCTCCTACGACGCATTGATCGTCCGGGCACTGGCAGCGCTCGGCCGCCGCGAGGAGGCCGAGGAGATCCTCGCGCGCCTCGAGACCGAGTCTCGGCAGCAATACGTGCGGGCCGAATACCTGGCCATGGGCCATGCCGCGGTCGGCCACCTGGACAAGGCATTCGACGCGCTGGAACGTGCCTACCAGGCGCGTTCAGCCGGCCTCATTTACCTGCACCTCGACCCGCGGTTACGAGCCGCTGCGAGTCGATCCTCGTTACGCCGAACTGGTGCAGCGCATCGGACTGCGTTGAGCGGCCCGCCCACAGTCGCGAGCACGCGCACTACGGACCGGTTTCCGGCGCCCGCCGGCTTCCGGCGTAGAGGTCGAACAGCAGCAGCTTGCAGGGAATGCTGCCGTTCATGAGCGGAATGGCTCGACTCGGCTTCAGGCCAATGGCCTTGTAGGGCGACGCCTCGGCAGCCAGGATCGCCGCCTGCCATCCGCTGAACTTCCGCTTGAGGGTGTCACCGACCTCTTCGTAGAGGATCCTGATGTCGCCCTCGCTGCTGCCGATACGGTCGCCGTACGGCAGATTCGTCGCGAGTACGCCGCGCTCGGCCGGGGGCTCGACGTCCTGGAAGCGGCAGGTCCCGAAAGTCATGTACTTCTCGACGCGCGCCTTGAGCGCGCTCTTCTGCGCCATTGCGACGAAGCGGGCATCGATGTCGGATGCGACGACCGGCGCCGGCGGCGCATCACGCTTCTCCGCGCGCACACGATCCTGGGTCGTCCGCCAGAGATCCCGATCGAATCCCTTCAACCACTCGAAATAGAACTCGCCCTTCCTGCGATGGATCTGCGGCGCCTTGTTGACCGCCATCATCGCGGCCTCGATGGCGAGGGTGCCGCTGCCGCACATCGGGTCCAGGAACGGCTGGGTGCCGTCGTAGCCCGCCATGATGAGGATCGCGGCGGCGAGCGTTTCCTTCAGCGGCGCGGGATGACCCTGCTCGCGATAGCCGCGCTTGTGCAGCGACTTCCCCGAGGTATCGAGGCTCAGCATGCAGCGGCCGCGCGCCAGGTGCGCGACGACGACCACCCTGGGCTCGGCCACGTCGACTTCGGGCACGCGACACTGGTTGCGCTGGAAGACGTCCCGGATGCTCTCGCGCACCTGGGTGATGACCTGCTTCGGCGGCATGCCGCCACTGTCGGCGTCGGCTCCGAGGCTCTCCACCATGAAGCCGTGCGGCTCGAAGAGCTCGTGCCAGTGAATGCGCCTGGCCTGCGAGTAGAGCATCGCCGGTGATTTCGCCGGCACGTCCTTGATGACGCGCAGGATGCGACTCGCGGTCCGAAGCTTCAGGTGCAGCTCGTAGAAGAGCGCGTCGCTCGCCTCGAACGACACCGCGCGAAACCCGGGGACGATGTCGGTCGCGCCCAGGACCTCGAGTTCGCGCACCAGGGCGGGCTTGGTCTCCTCGGGACAGGTTGCGATCAGGCGCATCGCAGACCCGCGCGCCGATCGCGAACCCGCCAGTAGCTGCGCACGTAGCGTGGTCGCTTGTCCGGCCCGGCGGCCGCCGTCACCCGGCCGGTCCACTCCGCAAGCAGGCGATCGCCCTCGGCGAACGCCGAGCGTGGATCCGGTGACTCTGCACGCCAGCGCGCCTCGAGGGCATCGCGCTCGGCGGCGATGAGCGGCCGCAGACGCTGCGGGTCACGCATTACCAGTCGATGCAGGCGTTCGTGCCGCCACCAGAGGCTGGTTGGATCGGCGCGATCGGTCGGCGGCGGACCGAGGTCGAGCGGCTCGTCCACGCGGACCGGCTTGAACAATCCCACGCAGGGCGCCGCGGAACCGGTCACCCAGTGGCGAATCGCGCCCGGTCGCAACTCGGCCACCCACGATGCCGTCGTCTGCGAGGCCGCCACGAGACCGCCCGCGTGCATACACGGCGCAGCCATCGCGCCGTTCAGCAGGCGGTAGTGCGGTTCGGGGCCATCACCGTGATCGCGCAGCGCCCGCATCAGGTCGCCGACGTCCCGGGCGCTCCCGGCCGCGGCTAGCGTGCGGGCGCGGCGAGTGCGGCATGCCGACACATGGGTCTTTACCAGATCGCTCTCCCCCACCATGCCGGGCAGGGTGAGCCCGTTCGAGATGGACCAGGCACCCGTGACGCGCTCCGCCTGCCAGCGCCGGCCCGCGGTCTCGAGCACGAAGGCTCCGCGCGGGTCCGCGACGATGAAGCTGTTGTGGTACGTGAACCCCGGATGCTCGTGGCCGCACCCGCCGCCCTGGCCGTGAATCTCGAGCAATCCAGTGATCACCTCGACGGCCTGTTCGGCGGACGCACTGCGCTCGAGTCCGAGGCGCACCAGGTCCATGCCGGTCAGCCCTCTCGCCGCGTACGGCTGGCGCGTAAACACCGCCTCGTTGCCGATCACCACGCCGTGCTCGTTGGCGCCGATCTCGGCACCCCACATCCAGAACGGCCGGCTGAGCAGTACCGCATGCGTGGCACGCGCCTCCGGGATCGTGATCCACGTGCAGCGCAGCTGCGCTCCGGCCGGGTGCTCGCGACGGGGCTGCCAGTCCAGCAGCTGCGCCTCGTTTGGATCGCGGTCACTGTTCTTGGCGAACAGCACTCGATCGGCGTGGACGGTGACCAGCGTATCGCACATCGCGTCATCCGATGCAAAGCACCTTGGCGCCCCGCACGTGCTTCAGCTTGAGGTCACGCAGCGCGCAGTTGGCCTCGTGCAACGCGTAGGTCTCGATCACCGGACGTATCGGGATCCCGGCAGCGAGGGCCAGGAAGTCCCGGACATCGCTGCGCGCGACGTTGGCCACGCTCCTGATCTCTTTCTCCATCCACAGGTGCCGCGGGTAATCCAGGTTGAGCAGCTGCTGCCGGTCGGCGTCCTCCTTGCGGATGGCATTGATGACCAGCCGCCCGCCCGGCTCGAGGTTTTCGAGGGCGCTGATCACCGGCAACCAGGCCGGCGTCGTGTCGATGATGGCGTGCAACTTCGCAGGCGCTGCCTGCGTCGTGTCACCCGCCCAGACTGCGCCCAGCTCCCGCGCGAACTCGCGCTCTTCCGGCTGGCGGGCAAAGACGTAGACCTCGGTGTCCGGACAGCGATGACGGACCATCTGCAGCGCGAGGTGCGCCGACGCGCCGAAGCCCGTGAGGCCCAGGCGCATGCCGTTGCGCAGGCCGGCCAGTTTCAGCGAGCGGTAACCGATCGCTCCCGCGCACAGGAGCGGTGCGGCTTCGGCATCGGTAAGCGCTTCGGGAATCGGGTGGCTGAACTCCGCCGGCACCGTCATGAATTCCGCGTAGCCGCCATCGACGTCCCGACCGGTGGCACGAAACCCGGGACAGAGATTCTCGTTGCCGGCGACGCAGTGTTCGCAGTGACCGCAGACGGAGAAGATCCAGGCAACCCCGACGCGCTGCCCGACATCGAGTCCGGTCACCTTGGCGCCACGCGAGACGACCCGGCCGACGACCTGGTGACCGGGAATCACGGGCAGGCGCGGCGGCGGCGCCCGGCCTTCGATCTCGTCGAGCTCGGTGTGGCACACGCCGCACGCGGCGACACGGATGAGGACCTCGCCCTCCCCGGGTTCAGGCACCGGTACGTCGCGAAGGACGAGAGGGTCACGGTCCTTCGTCAACGCGCCCGTCTCGACCAGGACCATCGCCTTCATGCCGGCCCGCCCATCATCGTGTAGCCCTTCGCGCCTACAGCTCGAGCGGCGCCACCTGCGCGATGCGTTGCGGCTCCCGTCGCCACACGTCGGACACGTCTACGTAGACCTCGATACCGTTGCCGTCGGGGTCGGCGAAGTACAGCGATTTTGTGACTTCGTGGTCGATCGGAGTGGTCGCGACACCCGCGGCGTCCAGCTTCGCCTTCGCTTCGCGCAGCTCGTCGAGCGTGGTGCCGATCTTGAACGCGACGTGATGCAGCCCGACCGCGCTCTCGCTGCGGCTGCTGCCCTCGCCGGTGACTTCCATCACGGCGAAGTCGTGATGATTGCCGAGCGTGAAGAACGCCATCTTCATACCGCCCTCGTCGAAGCGGGCGCAGATCGGCAGTCCGAGCACACCGCCATAGAAACGTTCGGCCCGCTCGCGGTCCGTCACCCGCAACACCACGTGCCCCAGCGCCTTGATCTCCATGCCTGATCCTCCTCCGACGGGCTTCAACTATGCACTCCGGGGGGCCGGACTGCCATTGCCCCGGGGAGCGCCGGTCCCGGGCGACACATGCGTGGCCCGGCCCCGGCCCGGCCCCGGCCGGGCCACGCGCCGGCAGCCGGCGGACCGGTCCGTGACCCACGTCACGCAGAAGCCGGAGGTTAACGGACGCCGTTCACAGATGGATCCCGGTGGACTGAGGCTAGATGCGCCGAGTTAACAAGAACTGCAGCGGGCTGGAGACGCACGCCGAAGAATTATGTCGCCGGAGCGGCAAACAAGCGATCGCACGGCTGAACCTGAGCGGTTCAGTTCCGGCTGGACCGGCGCACTTGCCGTTGCGCTGTTCGCCTACATCACGGTCGCGATCCTGCTGAACCTCGTCGACGGCGGCGGGTCGCGGGTCCTGGAAGTATTCAACCTGTATTCCGACTCGCCCGCGAGCATCGGCGTGGCCATCCTGGCCGGAGCCGCGGCGCGGGGCTCTCCCGACCCGGCCGCGCGACGCGCTTGGTGGCTCCTCACGGCCGCGCTCGCCGCATACAGCGCTGGCAACCTGCTGCATTCGACGTACTGGTTGTTCGGCGTCGATCCGTTTCCCTCCATCGGCGACGTGTTCTTCCTCGCCTTCTACCCGCTCATCTTCGCCGCGGTGCTGACGGTCATACGCTCCGCCGCCGTTCGCGTGCAGTGGTTGCGACTCGGGCTCGATACGACGATCCTCATGCTGGGCTTCGGCGCGTTCTTCTGGTACTGCGTGATCTCGCCCACCGCGGCCGCCCAGCACGATCCGAACGTGCTCAAGTACGTGATGGCACAGGCCTACATCGCCCTCAACTGCATCATGCTGCTCGGATACGGCGTATTGCTGATGCACTCCGGCGACACGCCCATCCAGCGCCGGGCACTTTTGCTGCTCATGCTGGGCTTCTCGTCGATGTCCGTTGCCGACATGGTCTGGGCCATGTCGAAGGTCGGCGGCAGCTACCTGCCGGGTGGGGTCTCGGACGCAATCTACCTGGCGTGCTACATCTGGCTCGCGGCTGCGGCGCGCGAACAGCTGCGCGTCGCACCCACCGTGCGACGCGCTCCCGGTGCGTTCAGCCTCGCGCTCATGCAGGGCATGCCATACATCGCGATGATGGTGTCGTTCCTGGTCCTGGTCTACGTCGAGAGCAGCACGGCCGCGAGCCCCGTGAACGCGATGACGGTCATCATCTTCACGCTGACTTCGCTCGTCATGGTGCGCCAGGGCGTGCTCTCGCGGGACGACGCGCTGCTGCGGGAGCGCCGGGCGGCCGGCATGGTCGAAGCCCGCTACGCGTCCCTGATCAAGAATGCCTCCGACGTGATCATGATCACCGGTACCGATGGGCATCTTCAATTCGCGTCGCCGGCCGCGGAGCGCACCCTTGCGATCCGCCCGGACGAGCTGGTCGGCCGAAATCTCCTCGATCTCTGGGCCGACGGAGACCGGGAGCGGCTGAACGCATTTCTTGCCGAGGTGGCCGCGACTCGGGGCCGCGTCATCGGACCGATCGAACTGGTGGTCGAGACCGGCGAGCGACGCAGCACCCTCGAGTGCGTGGGCAGCAACCTGATGGACGACACGGCGATTGGCGGGCTGGCGCTGAACTTCCGCGACGTCAGCGAACGCAAGGGGCTGGAGGAGCAGCTGCGCAAGCTGGCGTTCCACGACCCGCTGACGCTGCTGGCCAACCGGAGCCTGTTCTGGAACCGTGTGGAGCACGCGCTGACGCTGGCGCAGCGCTCGCAGCAGCGAGTGGCCGTCATGTTCCTCGACCTCGACAACTTCAAGAACGTCAATGACTCGCTCGGGCACGATGCGGGCGACCGGCTGCTGCAGGCCGCGGCGCAACGGCTGGTCAAGGCGACCCGGCCGTCCGACACCGTCGCGCGCCTCGGCGGCGACGAATTCGCAATCCTCCTGGAGGGCATCGGCAGCGAGACGGACGTCGAGCGCATCGCCGCGCCGATCACGGCCGAGTTCAACAGGCCCCTGCTCCTCGACGGCCGGGCCACCGACTCGTCTGCCAGCATCGGCGTCGCCTGCTCGCGGCCCGGCGACGATGCCGAACAGTTGCTGCGCAACGCCGACATCGCCATGTACAACGCGAAGGCGGCCGGCAAGGCGCGCTGCGTGGTGTTCCAGCCGCACATGCAGGAACACC
Source organism: uncultured Gammaproteobacteria bacterium (assembly GCA_963706755.1). Classification (GTDB taxonomy): domain Bacteria; phylum Pseudomonadota; class Gammaproteobacteria; order Steroidobacterales; family Steroidobacteraceae; genus RPQJ01. The sequence continues at coordinate 186,709 of CAVPNH010000008.1, read as the reverse complement.
TGCACGATCGCCTGCGGCTGGAGCAGGACATCGACCTTGCACTGGCACGAAACGAATTCTTCGTCGAGTTCCAGCCGGTCGTCGACCTGACGCAGCGCGAGCTGCTGGGCGTCGAAGCCCTGGTGCGGTGGCAGCACCCGCAGCGCGGCCTCGTCATGCCCGGGGTCTTCATTCCGGTCGCCGAGGAATCGGAGCGGGTCGTCGAACTCGGTCGTCGGGTCCTCCTCGACGCGTGCACCCAGGTCCGCGCTTGGAGCGACGCGGTCCCCGGCGGAAAAGGCCTGCGCGTGGCGGTCAACATTTCCGGCCGCCACCTGCAGCAGGGAACCCTGGTCGAGGACGTGCGCAACGCGCTCGAGATCTCCGGCCTCGACCCAAGCAACCTGGTGATCGAGCTGACCGAGAGCACGATCATGCAGAACACCGACGCCAACCTGGAGCGCTTCCGCGAACTGAAGTCGCTCGGCGTCCGGCTCGCGATCGACGACTTCGGCATGGGCTACTCGTCCCTGTCCTACCTGCACCGGTTCCCGATCGACATCCTGAAGATCGACCGCGCGTTCGTCAGCCGGCTCACCGAACAGGACGGCGGCCCGGAGCTTGCCCGCGCCGTCGTGATGCTCGGCACGACGCTCGGGCTCGAGACGATCGCCGAGGGCATCGAGAACGAGGACCAGGCCGCGACCCTGCTGGACCTCGGTTGTGTCGCGGGCCAGGGATTCCTGTTTGCCCACTCGACCTCGCTCGACAACGTGGCGCGGACACCTTTTATGGCGCGCCGCGCCAGGCTGCGGGCGGAGCGAGACGCACCTGCCGACCTCACCGCCACTGGCCGCTTCCGGGTGGCCGACCTCTGGCCTCGTTCGGCCGCGGGCTGATGTTCGCGGCGGCAGCCGAACGCGCGTAGCGCGAATGCCATGGATCGTCCGAGTCCCTGAGACCGTCCGCACACGGACTGGCCATCGCCATTCCCCGGATGAAACATTAACCGCGTCAATGGCTTAGCAGGTCGCGCGCCACCCGACCGGCGCACGACGACGCACTTTTCTTCTCAGGCCGCCGAGGATCCGCTAGCCTTGGCGGCCCGGACTGGCTCCTGCGCCTACCCTGCCCGCTCCACAGGACATTGGACGCAATAGGGCTCGACCTTGGCTCAATCTGCAGACGTCTTCCTGAGTTACTCGCGCGACGACAAGGCCCGCGTGCTCGAGCTTGCGACCAGGCTGCGGGCCGCCGGCGTCAACCTCTGGATCGACCAGGGCGGCATCGACGGCGCCGCGCTCTGGGGAGAGTCCATCGTCCGCGCCCTCGAGGGCGCCAAGGTCCTGCTGCTGATGGTGACGCCATCGGCCGTCAGTTCGCACAACGTGGCGAAGGAAGTCATGCTGACGAGCGAGCGCAAGGGACACATCCTTCCCGTTCACCTCGAACCGACCACGATCCCGCTCGGCCTCAAGTACCCGCTCGCCGGCATCCAGCACATCGAGTACTACCACGGCGACCCGGACGAGAACCTGCAGGCGATCCTTCGCTCGCTGGACGGCCTGGGCGTGCAGATCACTCCGCCGCAGGTCGCTGTCGCAAGCGGCGCCGGAGTACGGTCGGCCACCGCCATCGCCGCGCATGCAGCCGAGCCCGTCCCCGAGACCAGGGCGGTCGCCGTACTGCCGTTCGACAATATCAGCCCCGACCCGGAGACCGACTATTTCAGCGACGGGCTGACCGAGGAGCTGATCGCGAGGCTGTCCCTCGTGAGCGAGATCAACCTGATCTCGCGCTGGGCCTCCATGCAGCACAAGGGGCGCGGGCAGGACATCCACGCGGTTGGCGCCGCGCTCGGCGCCCGCTACATCGTCGGCGGCGGCGTACGCCGGTTCCAGGACTCGGTGCGGATCACCGTGCAGCTCGTGGACGTCGCGACCAACCTGCAACTCTGGGGCAACACCTACAAGGGCAAGCTCGACGACATCTTCGACATCCAGGAGCAGGTCGCCCAGCAGATCGTCGAAGCCCTGAAACTCAAGCTCAGTTTCTCCGAAAGGCTGTCGCTCACCAAGCGGCCGACCCTCAATGCGGAGGCGTACGACCTCTATCTTCGCGGCCAGGAACAGCTCTACCGACTGACCAAGCGCAGTGTCGAGTACGCGATCCAGCTGTTCGAGAAGGCGATCGAACTCGACTCGCGCTACGCGGCCGCGTACGCGGGATGCTCCAGCGCCTACGGGCAGATGTACCAGCTGATCGCGCGCGAGGAACGTTACCGGGAGCTGGCGCAGGAATTCAGTTTCAAGGCCCTGATGTACGACAACAACCTGCCCGAGGCCTACCGGGCGATGGGGCTTTCCTATTTTCTCTGGGGCAAGCTGGACGAGGCCACGGCCTCCTGCACCAAGGCGGTCGAGATCGATCCCGACGACTTCATCGCGCACTGGACGCTCGGGCGGATCTACTTCACCGAGGGCCGGCTCGAGCAGGCGCTCGAGCTCTTCCGCCGGGTCGCCGAAATCAAGCCGACGTTCTATGCGGGGCACCTCGACGTAGCGCAGACCTGCCTCGGGCTCGGGCGCACCGAGGAGGCGGACGTCGTCTATCGCCGGCTGCTCGAGATCATGCCGAACTACCTGCTGCAGAACCCGGACGATGCGCGAGCACGCCTGATCTACGCGAACCAGCTGGGCCGCGCAGGGCTCCGGGACGACGCGATTCGTGAGGGGACGAAGGCGCTGGTGCTCAGCCCCGGTGACCCGATGATGCTCTACAACGCCGCGTGCATGTACGTCAGCCTCGGCGAGTCGCAGCGCGCCCTCGACGCGCTGCGCCAGGCCGTCGAGGCCGGTTACACGAACGTCGGCTGGATGCAGAACGATCCGGATCTCGTGTCGTTGCGCGACCACCCGGAATTCGTCGCGTTGCTGCAGTTGATGCAGCCGCGGTAGTTCCGGACCGACAAGGCACGGACCTGCAGTGCGATGGATCTCTGGCCCACGTAAGGCCAGGCTGACATCTCGCAAGAACTGCAGCCAAACGCATAAGACCGTTGGACTCGGTCTCAATTGACCCGATCGCAGCAATCCGTTGCCCGCAGGCAACGAACACCTCGATTGCCCGCAGTTCATGTCGGTTGATTGGGTGTTCTGTCACGACATCCCCGTACATCGCGCCCGGCGCGAAGGGAAGAAAATACTCAGGGTCGATTGATGTCAATCAACGATGCCAGTGCGCGCGGGAGGGGCGCGCGGCATCGAGTACGTCAACAACAAGGAGGGATTGAAATGAAGACCAGGCTCAGTTTGATCGCCGCGGCCATCCTGGTTGCGACGTCCGCCACCGCGGCGGAGAGGACGGGCTTCTACATCGGCGGTGACCTCGGTCAGTCCAACTGGGACGCTTTCAGCAACCAGATCGACACCGACATTCTCAGCGTCTTTGATACTGGTGAGAGCTTCTTGTACATCCCCCCCGCTATTGGTCTGGACGTGTCTCCGTACAAGAAGGCCAAGATTGAGGACACGGATTTCACCTACAGCCTGTTCGTCGGTTACCAGTTCCTGCCCTGGCTCGCCGCCGAAGCGACCTGGATGGACCTCGGCCAGACGAGCGTCAAGGGCAGCGGTGAGTTCACATATATTTACGACACGATCTATGACCCTGACCCACTCGTAGACCCGTACGGCGGAACGTATAGCGCCAAAGCGGACGTCAAGAGCAGCGGCTGGGCCGTTTCGGTGCTGCCGATGTGGCCGATCGGGGATGCCTGGGACCTCTACGGGCGACTCGGCTACTTCTGGGGCGACAACAAGATCCGCTTCAGTGGTTCAGCGGAGGATTTTCTCATCGGCGATCCTGTGTCCTACAACGACTATCAAGTAAGCGGCAGCGACTCGGACAACAACGGTGGCTTCCTGTGGGGCTTGGGCGCCCAGTGGACCTGGGATCAGCGCGTATCGGTCCGGCTCGAGTACAGCCAGATCGTGGATCTCATCGAACTGGGCAGCGAAAAGTCGAGCGTAGATCGCTACACGCTCGGACTCGTGTATCGATTCGGCCAGTAGGAGGAGGCAGCACCTGTGGCAGCGGCGCCCACAGCTGCAGCGCCCGCGAAGCGCGCGGATCCGGACATGGACGGCGCGACGGTCCACCGGACGGGCTGCGGCAAGGCGAACTGATCGCTTCACTGCTTAGCATCCTGGGAACCAGGCCGGCGGACGAAAGTCCGCCGGCTTTTTCCTTGTACAGTTCGAAGCCGAATACCGGGGCTCAGGTGCGGCCGTCCACCGAGGGCTTCAGCACGACCCCTTCGCCCTTCTTGCCGTTCATGGTGACGATCACCGGCTCCGCCAGGCGGATGTGCCGCACGTGTGCGACGGCGCTCAGGTGCGGCTGCGCATCGAGCCACTCCCAGTCGACATCGCCCTCGTCCAGTTCTGGATTTACGGTGAAGTAGCCGACGTTGAACGCCGTCAGGTTCTGGAAGAAGTGACTGCCTTGCGACGGTGTCACCCGCAAGTCGCGCATCCCGGCCTCGACGATGACGCGCGCGCCGGAGACCTGGTCCCAGGTCACGGGGATGCCGAGCCACGGATCCCGCGAGCCCCAGCGGCCGACGCCGATGAGCAGGTACGGCGTTCGACTCGCGAGTAGCTGCGCGTTCAGGCGGTCGATCTCCTCCGCGGCCTCGCGGCTCCGTGCGCGCTCGAAGCGCTGGAAATCGACCACGACCAGGTCGCGGATCCCCTCGATCCGGCCGTTGCCCAGGACGCGCTTCGAGAAGACGATTGCGCTGCCTGGAGCTACGGGGCCGACCTCGAGCGACTCGGCCTCCGACATGAGCGACATCGGACGCAACTGCAGCACCGCGAACTCGTGCTCCTGGCCGGGCCGGGTCGCCAGAGTTGCCGCGAATTCGATCTCGACTGCCGTGCCGATGCCCTCCTCCGCTATCTCCATCAGGGCCGCGAGGATCCCGGGCAGCGGGAACACGCCCAGCTTGAGGATCGGCGCGAAGGTGACGAGCCGCGGGCCGGGGCGCGAAGTCCCGTCGTAGATCGCGTCGTTCTCTGCGGAATAGGTGGAAGCGAGCGCGGCGAGCACCCCGTCCCGCTCGGCGACGGAGAGATCGAAGCTCGCCTCGCGCATCGTGGGCTCCGCGTCCGAGCCGTCGAGGGGCAGCGCCCAGAATCTCCTCTGCGTGTTGGCGAGCACGTCCTCGACCGTCGACAGCTCCACGAGGTTCTGCGGGTACCTGGGGCAGAAGCGCAGCGACGAGCCGCCTTCCATCACCGCGCGCCCGAGCCCAAGGGCGACCGCCGCGATGCCGTCATCGGCCTGCATCGGCTCGACCGGATAGAAGTTGTGCGAGCGCACGACACCGGCGAAGTCCGGATAGTAGCGGTTCGCGCGCGGCGCCCCGACGACGCGCTGCAGCATGACCGCCATCTTCTCCTCCTCCAGCCGGTACGGCGTGGCCGCGATATAGCTCTTCGCGGAATGGAAGAACGTCGAGGCGTAGACACGCTTGATCGCGCGCGCGAGCTCGCGCAGGCGCTCGCCGCCATCGGGCGAGTTGTTGCGCAGCATCAGCGTGTCGTAGACGCCCGTGAACGGCTGTTGCTGCGAGTCTTCGAGCAGGCTCGACGAACGCACTGCAAGCGGACAGTTCGCGTGCTCGAGAAACGTCGCAAGGTCGCGCTCGACGTCCTCCGGCAGCGGCGCCTCCTCGAATCGGCGCACGATCTCGGCGTCATCCGTACATTTCAGCGCGAACAACCGCAGGTCGTTCTGGTCGAGAAAAGCGTCGAAGACCTGGGTGCCGATGACGACCGTCTGCGGTACGCGGATCTCGACTCCGGGAAAGAGCCGGCGCAGGCCGTACTCGCCCAGCATGCGGCGCACGAAGGCGACGCCGCGCGCCTTGCCTCCGATAGAGCCGCCGCCGATGCGGTAGAAGTCGCTGGCGAAATCGAAGCTCGCGCGATCGAACTCGGCGACGATGCGCTGCCCCTGCTCGAAGCGGTACTCGGAGATCGCCTCGAGCAGCCCGTGGCGCAGCGCGTCAGCCGAGGGGAAGTCCCTGATCGTGACCGGCCGCAGCCGCTGCGCCAGCGCGAACTCGGTGCGGGCCTTGAGCCAGCGCGAGAAATGATTGCGGCGGCTGTGATAGAGGAGCGACTCCTCGTGCAGCGTCGCCAGGACCTGCTGCAGCTCGGCCAGGTTGGACGCCCGCGCAATCTCGGCGCCACTCGGCAGGCGGAAGGTGAAGTCGCCGAAGCCGAACACCTCGAGCATGACGTGCTCCAGCTCCTTCAGCATCAGGGGCGAGCCCTTGAGAAGGAAGCCTGCGTTGAGGCCGGGCGCGAGCGCCGCGTACTCCGGCTTGGTCGAGTGCAGGATGATCGGGATGTCCGGATACTGGCGCCGCACCATCTCGGCGAACTCGGTTCCGGCAAACGGCTGGTTCACGCCACCCTTCGGGAACTCGACGTCGGAGAGGATGCCCAGCACGTCGGTGTGGTAGGCCTGGAATGCGGCCTCGGCTTCCTCGAAGGTGGTGCAGAGGAGGATCTTCGGGCGCGCCCGCATGCGCAGGATCTTCTGCGACAGGTTGAGTCCTTCGCGCACGACGCGCTGCGAGTTCTCGAGCAGCACCTGGTACATGCGCGGCAGGAACGACGACCAGTGTCGTGGGAGGTCCTCGATGACGATGATCACCTGCACGCCGCACTCGCGCACGTCGTGCTCGACGTTGCGCCAGTCCTCGACCGTCTTGGCGATGGCCACCAGGATCTGCGCGTCGCCCTGCCAGAGGAACGTTCGCTCGATGCCACTCTCCGCGGCGCGGCCCGTCCACGCAGCCAGCTCGTTCGCGCCCCGGGCCAGGAGCACGACCGGCACGTCCAGCCCCTCTTCGCGCACCCGACGCGCGAGGGTCGCAGCGTCCATGTCGCGGACCTGCGGCGTCGTGATGATCAGCTTGGTGCCCGGGATCGACCTCGCGAGCTCGATCGCCTCCTTCCCGGTCGACACGCCCGTCAGTCCCGGCGGGTAGTGCAGGTCGAGGTTCCTGAACTCGCCGAACAACCGCTCCGACAGCTCGCCGGCTTCCTCCAGCACGAACTTGTCGTAGGGCGTCGAGACCAGGATCACTTCCATGATGCGGAAGCGCATCAGGTCCTGGAACTCATGGAAACGGGAGCGGGCGGACGCGGGCACCCCGGTCTCCTTCAAGAGGACGCCGTCAGACGAGGCCCTGGTCCATCATCGCATCGGCCACCTTGAGGAAACCGGCGATGTTGGCGCCGTTGACGTAGTTGCCTGGCGTGCCGAAGCGCTGCGCCGTCTCGACGCAGGCCTGGTGGATGCACTTCATGATGTGGTGCAGCTTCGCGTCCACTTCCTCGCGGGTCCATGAGTAGCGCATCGAGTTCTGCGACATCTCGAGGCCGGAGGTGGCGACACCGCCGGCGTTGGACGCCTTGCCCGGCGCGTACAGGATCCCGGAATCGAGGAACCGGTTCACCGCGTCGAGCGTCGACGGCATGTTCGCTCCCTCGGCGACGACGTACACGCCGTTCTTCAGGAGATTCGCTGCGTCCCGGCCACTGATCTCGTTCTGCGTGGCGCTGGGGAAGGCGCAGTGGCCCTTGTGGTCCCACAGCGGGTTGTGCGCGGCGCCGCGATCGATCGCGGTATAGGTCGCCGTCCGGTACTTGTCGGCATACTCACTGATGCGCCCGCGGCGGACGTTCTTGAGGTCCATGACGAAGGCGAGCTTGTCGCGGTCGATGCCGGCCTCGTCATGGATATAGCCGTCGGAATCCGACAGCGTCACGGGCCGGGCCCCGAGGTCGAGGAGCTTCTCGACGGTGTACTGGGCGACGTTTCCGCTGCCCGACACGAGCGAGATCTTGCCTTCGAGCGTCTCGCCGCGCGTCTTGAGCATCTCGGCCGCAAAGTAGACCGTGCCGTAACCGGTGGCCTCGGGCCGGATCAGGGAGCCACCCCAGTTGAGGCCCTTGCCGGTCAGGACGCCGGTGAACTCGTTGCGCAGCTTCTTGTACTGCCCGAAGAGGAAGCCGATCTCGCGCCCGCCCACGCCGATGTCGCCGGCCGGGACGTCCGTGTTCGGGCCCGATGTGGCGCTGCAGCTCGCTCATGAACGCCTGGCAGAAGCGCATCACCTCGGCGTCGGTCTTGCCCTTCGGGTCGAAGTCCGACCCGCCCTTGCCGCCGCCCATCGGCAGCGTGGTGAGCGAGTTCTTGAACACCTGCTCGAAGGCGAGGAACTTGAGGATGCCGAGGTTGACCGACGGGTGGAACCGCAGCCCGCCCTTGTACGGGCCGATGGCGCTGTTCATCTCGATGCGGAAGCCGCGGTTGATCTGTACGACGCCCTTGTCGTCCTGCCACGGCACGCGGAACATGATCACGCGCTCGGGCTCGATGCAGCGCTCGAGGATCCTGGCCTTGCGGTACTCCGGGTGGCGCTCAATGACCACGGACAGCGACTCGGCGACTTCCTGGACTGCCTGGTGAAACTCGGGCTCGGCAGGGTTCTTGGCCTTCACTTCGGCCATCAACGACGCAATGTACTCGCTCATGGGGTCTCCTTGGACAGGCCCGACCTATGGGAGCGAGCGCGCCTAGCCCGTGGTAGCCGGGATGCTCGACTCCACCCAGTCCCTTACGCGATTGGCATCGCCGATGCGCGTGAGCCTGCCCCAGGAATTGAGCAGGATGATGACGACGTCGCGACCGTCGATGACGGCCTGCATGACCAGGCAGCGGCCAGCCTCGGCGATGTAACCCGTCTTCTGCACCGTGACCTGCCAGTCGGGCTTCTTGACCAGCGAATTCGTGCTGCGGAACGCGAGCGCCCGCCCCTTCACGTACACGGTATGGTCCGGATCGGTCGAATACTCACGGATCGTCGGGTTCGCCGCCGCCGCCCGCACGAGTTTTGCGAGGTCCGCGGGGCTCGACACGTTGGCACTCGACAGGCCGGTCGGCTCGACGAAGCGCGCCGTCGTCATGCCGAGCGACTTCGCCTTGCGGTTCATGGCGCCGACGCAAGCCTGCAGGCCGCCCGGGTAGCTCCGGCAGAGCGCATGTGCGGCACGATTCTCGGAGGACATCAGCGCAAGGTGCACGAGATCGGCCCGGCTCAGCCTGGCACCCGGCGCCAGGCGCGAGCCACTGCCCGCGGTGTCCCGCAGGTCGTCACGCGTGATGGAAATCATCTCCTCCATCGGCTGGCGGGCCTCGAGCACGACCAGCGTCGTCATCAGCTTGGTAATTGAGGCGATCGGCGCGGCGATTCCTTCGTTGCGCGCGGCCAGGACCGTCGAGTCGGACTCGTCGAGGATGTAGAAAGCGTTCGAGCGCAGGGCGGGGTTGGACCGGGGTTTCGATTCGACTTTCGCGGCCGCCGCGGCGGGCACCGACGAGAGTGCGGCCAGCAGGCACAACGCCAACGCCATCGATTCGACTCTTCGCCACTGCCTCATGTGCCTGCCCACCCGCACTGGGTTCGAATCACGCTGGCCGACGACCGCCACGCCGGGTCTTACCGGCGCGAAGGTTACCTTTTCACGAGGCTAACGTCACGGGCGGCGACATAACGTGCTCCGCAGCTCACAATTTCAGGTTGCCCACGTCAATCCGCGTCACCCTCAGCTTCCGACCGCCGCTGCCGGGCGCAATGACATTGAAGTACGCGGAAGTACGCGGAAAGATTGCTCGGCTTGAAGTGAACGGCCATCACCTGCCTCGCGCGGGCGCAAAGACCATTGAAGTCCACGCGCTTATGGCTGCAGCTCTTTCATGTAAGAATCGTCCACGAGAGTCCTGGGGAGTCGGGGAAGTCCTGCGCGGTGACACGGTCGTTGATCAAGCAGCCGGGCCAGGCCTGGACAGTCGCAACCGCGCCTCCGGTGGCCCGGGCCGCCTGGCGTCGTAAAGCGCACGTGGCTGTTGCGGGCGACAACCCGCCGGCCCGCCGCGTGCCATCGCTCCTGCTGCTCGCGTCCGCCGCGCTCGCCGGTTGTGTCTCGTACCCCACGCCCTCGGAACTTCGGGCCACGGTCGCCGCCTACCCGAGCGGAGCGCCGCTGCCCGGCGAAGACGGGCGCGCGCGATTCAGGGGAATCTTCTGCTCGCTCGCTGCGCCCGGCGGCGAGCCGCCCTCGGGCGAGATGAGTTGCAACTCGCTTCTCTGGAGACTCGCCGACGAGCCGGCGCCCGGCGATCCGCCCGCGGGCCTGCCGACCCTCGCCACCCACCTGCACGTCTTCGTGGTGAGCGGTGCGTTCGGCGACTGCCGCAAGCTGGACACCGTGCCCTACGGCGACGGCATCGAGCGCCTTTCCGCACAGGGTTTCGCGATCCAGCCCGTGATGGTCAGCGGCCGCTCGGGCGTCGAGCGCAACGCGCAGCAGATCGCCGATGCAGTGCGAGCGGCGCACGTCCCCGTGGACGATCGCATCGTGCTGATCGGATATTCCAAGGGCGCCGTGGACATCCTCCAGTTCCTGCTGGACTACCCCGACTACGAGAGGCAGGTCGCCGCGGTCGTGAGCGTCGCGGGTCCGATCATGGGCTCGCCGCTCGCGAGCACGGCCGACTGGTGGTACGGGGAGCTGTTCTCGAAGTCCTTCTCCAGCATGTGCGACCCTGGAGACGGCCGGGTCGTCGAAAGCCTGTTGCCGGAGAAGCGCAAGCAATGGCTCGTCGATCATCCGCTGCCCGCGCACATCCGGTACTTCTCCCTCGCCTCGTTCACGACCCGCAAGCACCTGGGCCGGGGACTGACGATGACCTGGGCCATGCTTGCCGACGACGACATTCGCAATGACGGGCAGGTGCTGGTCGAGGACGCGGTGATCCCGGGCTCGGTGCTGCTCGGCTACGCGAATGCCGACCACTGGGACGTGGCGATCTCGATCGACAAGCAGATGCCGTATCTCTCGGCGCGCCCGAGCAAGCGGCATTTTCCGCGTGATACGCTGCTCGACGCCATGCTCCTGTACGTCAGCGAGGCGATTGATTCGTCCCGGCAGCCCGCACCGTGAAGGCACCAAGGGCAGTCATGACCATGCATCGACGATTTGCACCGGCACTCATGCTGGCTACCGCCACCCTGCTCGCGGGCTGCGCCGCCACGCCGCCCATGCCCGGCGCCGGCGGAGAACCCGAACTCCAGCAGTTCATCGAGGATACGAGCGCGACGTCGGTGCTTGGCCCGGACGCGCACTTCATCGGCAGTCCCTACCCCGACGTGGGCTTAAGTGGCCTGTTCCCGGTGCACGGGCCCGACGGCTGCGAGATTGCCGTGCTGCAGGGCGGCGAGGACTCGTTCGCCGTCCGGCTGGACGCACTCAAGAGTGCGCAGAAATCCATACGCATCCAGGCGCTCGTGTTCAAGGGCGACGAGTCGGGCCTGCGGGTCGCCGAGATCCTGAAGCAGAAGAAGGCGGCGGGGCTCGACGTGCGGGTCATCGTGGACGCGTTCTCGAACCCGTGGCTGCAGACGCAACGGATGTTCTTCGACCTGAAGCAGAACGGCATCGAGGTCGAGGGCTACGAGGCGATGGCCCTGCAGTGGCTGAACGAGGTGCCGGTCCCGCTGCTCACGCCGCACACCGACCCGGACCAGCTCGACAAGCGCTTCCACGAGAAGATGTGGATCATCGACGGCGAGACGGACCACGCACTCGCCATCACCGGCGGCCTCAACATCGGCAACGAGTATTTCCGCGCCAACCCGGACGACCCGGACAGCACCTGGCGCGACCAGGACGTCGTGCTGCGCGGCGTCATCGTTAAGGACCTGGTCACGGCGTTCGATCGCAACTTCGAGTATTTCGTCGGCGTCAAGAAGAGCCGCGGCATCTTCAACACGAACCTTTACTGGGACGCGACCCGCAAGGTCCTGGGCGCCACCGGCAAGGTGCCGTTTTCCTACGAGACCGACCCGAAAATCGTGCAGAACGTCGCGGGGCTCGAGTCACGGCAGCCCACGCTCGATTTCCGCGGCGCCACCTGCCGCTTCCTGCAGAACCGACCGCGCCTCAAGGAAACCTACATCCAGCAGGCGTACATCAAGCTGATCGAGCGGGCGGAGAGCGAGGTGCTGATCGCGAACGCGTATTTCGTGCCGACGCCGTCGCTGTCGAAGGCGCTCACGGACGCGGCGAAGCGCTGCGTGTCCGTGACGCTCATCTCCAACAGCCCCGAAACCAACGACCTCCCGGAAATCACCCTGGTCGGCCGCGGCTATTACAAGGACCTGCTCGCCGTGAACGAGACTCCCGAGGTCGCCGCCTGCAGGAACGAAGGCGCGGGACTCAGAATCTGGGAATGGGTCGGCCAGGCGCCCGACGAGCCCACCCGCAACCAGGGCACCATGCACTCGAAGTTCGCCGTCGTGGACGGGAAGCGGAGCCTCGTCGGGTCCTACAACCTAGACCCACGGAGCGAAAAGCTGAACAGCGAGACGGCCGTGGTGTTCCTCGACCCCGAGCTGTCGAAGTCGCTCCGCGACAGGTTCCTGGGCAACGACCTCAAGTACAGCCGCGAGGTGACGCCCGAGCAGGCGGCCAAGTTCGAGTCACCGGAGAGCGTGATCGAGCGATTCCGGAAGTCGATCGGGCAGCTCTTCGAGGAGCACCTCTGAGGCGAGATCTGCCGTCCCCGGGCGCGGCAGATCATCGATCGGTCAGGGCGGGTCCTTGTGCACGACGGCGTCCTCGCCCCTGCCCGCACGGATCGGGTCCGTGGACTCGTTCCACGGCAGGACCACCGTCTGCCAGGGCGGAACCGGCGCGGCCGACACGCGGATCAGCATGCGCATCCCGTCCGTGAAGTACGGGTCGTCGGTGAGGTTGTGCCGCGGATCATCGCGCGTCGCGGGATGCCCGCCGCGTACGAATGCGAACCACTCGACCGCCTCCTCGTGGAGCAGGCTCTCCAGCACGTACTCCCGCGATTCGTCGACGTTCGGGTCAATGATGTGCGTGGTCAACGTGGGTGACTTGCGGGTCAGCTTCACGCCGATGTCGCGACTGACCTGTCCGACCCAGACCGGCTGGCCCTCGCACCGGAACGGCGCGAGCCAGAGGCGCATGTGGTTGCGCTGGGCAATCTTCGATCTCGCCCGCTGCAGCGCGAGGTCCTGCTTGCGGCCGAACGCGTAGAGGGCGCTCACGGGTGCGGTCACCATCGGCTGGTCCGTGAGCGCCGCGCCGATCATCCGGCGGACACTGTCCACGGTAATGGCTTCCGTGAAGCCCCAGCCGCCGGCCGTGAGACCGGCGAGCACGTCCCGGCCGCTGCCGACCAGGACGATGTTGAGCGGGTCGCCCTCCCCCTTTCCGTCGGCGGTGGTGGTGCAGCAGGGCATTTCGCGCACGCGTACGCGTACCTCGTCCCGGGTCAGGTCCGGATAGCTGCCCACCTGCGCGTAAAGCTGGCGCAGCGGCGACAGTTCATAATCGAATCCCTCGGTCGGCAGCGGTACGGCGAAACGCATCCTGACGCCGTGACCGTACGCCGAGAGCCTCACGTCCACGAAGCGGCCGCCGCTTCGGAAGGTCGCATAGACGTAGCCTTCGTTCTCGCTCGGGCCGCCGAGGTAGAACGGCATCGCGTGCTTTCGGAAAGCCGCGGTGACCTGCGCCTTCTTCTCGTCGTCCAGGTCCTCGGTGGCGACCAGCGCCGCCTCGTCGGCCGTGTAGTAATCCGGGTCGATCGCGAGCGGCATGACCCAGTAGTCCACGTCAGTCGTGTTGATGATCCTGACCCAGATCGGCTGGATGCCGTACTCGGCGAGCGAAACGCCAAACTGCCTCGAAGCCTCCTCGTCCGTGGCGACGGCAAGCTGCACCGTCACGCCGTCCTGGGTGAGTGTCTGGACGCGCTGCGGGTCGATCGCCTTGGCGGTCGGGCCCGCGATCGGGCCCGCGGTCGGGGCCGCGAACGGGTCCCCGGTCGGGGCGGCCGGCTGCGACGCGCAGCCGGTGAGCGCTGCCGACAGCACGATGAGCGCCGTAAGCGTGCTCGCGGTGCCGCACACCCACGGGTTAGTCGCATAGGGAACTTGGCTCACCAGTAACGCCTCCAAATGAACGTCATGCGCAGGCCCAGCGACCAGACGTTGCGAAGATACACCCGGGGCGCCCCACTATCTGACACGCCAGGCGGCGCGGTCAGCGGGATGCGCGCGAGGTCCTCCTTGAGCTGGACCGCGACATCCGCGACCACCCGGATCCAGGCCCTGCACCGCCTGCAACGCAATCTCGCGATGCTCCGGGTAGACCCACGCACTGGCCGTTGCGGCAAAGCACAACGTCCCGGTCAGGACGGCCACGTCGACGCACGCGACCTTGATGGCTCGGAGCATGAACAGTGTCCCCTCCTGAGCAGCTGTCGCTGGCCAGTTGACGGCAGCGCGGCGTTGCCAGGCGTCGTTGCCGAAGTTCGCGTGCAGGATAGCCGGAATCCAGCCAATTGGTGAAATCCGGTGGCTGGATGAGTGCACTCGCGGGCGCGCACTGGTTGTGCTTAGAATTGCGGGCCGTGGGAGTCTCCCCGAGTCCCACTCCCTCGAGGGCGGTGCCGCGTGAATCCAACACCTCGTCCACTGGTGCCGTGGCTGCCCGTCGCACTTTGCGCAGTTTCACTTGCGGCCTGCGGCGGCGGCAAGCCGGCTCCCAAGGCTGAACCGCAGGCGGTCCCCGCCGCCGTAATCACCGTGACGGGCGGTGACGTGCCCTACGCCGCCGAGTTCGTGGGCGAGACGGAGAGCTCGCAGGAAGTCGAGATCCGGGCGCGCGTCGAGGGGTTCCTCGAGTCCATCGCCTACCGCGAGGGCAGCGTGGCCCAGAAGGGCGACGTGCTGTTCCAGATGGACCGCAAGCCGTTCGAGGCATCGCTCGACGCCGCGCGCGCCGAACTGCAGGCGCAGCAGGCCCGGCTCACCACGGCCAGCGCGAACTTGAAGCGCGTTGGCCCGCTGGCCGCCGAGGACGCGCTCAGCCAGAAGGACCTCGACGACGCGACCGGCACGAAGGACGCCGCCGTCGCCGCGGTGGCGGGCGCGAGGTCGCGCGTCCAGCAGGCCGAGATCAACCTGAGCTACACGACGATCCGCTCGCCGGTGAACGGCGTCACGAGCTTCGCGCGCAAGCAGCCGGGCAGCTTCGTCTCGCCCGGGCCGGACAGCCTGCTCACGTACGTGTCCGCGCTCGATCCGATGCGCGTGAATTTCAGCGTCTCCGAGAACGAACAGCTCCGATTCAACCGGCTCATGTCGGACGGGACGCTCAAGGCGCCGCCCGGCGGAAAATTCAGCGTGGAGATCGTGCTGGCCGACGGCACCACCGTCCCGGCCCCGGGACACATCACGTTCGGCGAGGCATCGTTCAGCAAGGAGACGGGCACGTTCCTCGTGCGAGCGGAACTGCCGAACAAGGACGGTGCCCTGCGACCCGGCCAGTTCGTGCGCGTACGCGTGCGCGGTGCGACGTGGGTGGACGCAATACAGTTGCCCCAGCGCGCGGTCATGCAGGGGCCCCAGGGCAACTTCGTCTGGGTCGTGGATGCCGAATCGAAGGCGCAGTTCAGGCCCGTGTCGGTCGGTCCACTGACGGGGGACCAGTGGCTCATCAGCGAGGGCCTGCATCCGGGCGAGCGCGTGGTCGTGGATGGCGGGCTCAAGCTCGCGCCGGGCGTCCCGGTCAGGCCTGCCGAACCCGGACAGGCTCCGCCGTCCGCGAAATCCCAGCCGGCCCGGGGCTGACGCAGGGCGGAACCGCAGGTGATCTCAGACCTCTGCATCCGGCGCCCGATCCTCGCGAGCGTCCTGTCCATCGTCGTCACGCTCGCAGGCCTCGCCGCGCTCGTGGGGCTGCCCATCGAGCAGTACCCGCCGATCGCCCCGCCGCAGGTCACAGTCTCCGCGAGCTTCCCGGGCGCGAACGCCGAGACCGTCGCACAGGCCCTCGCCGCGCCCATCGAGACGCAGGTGAACGGCGTCGACAACATGCTCTACATGCAGTCGACGAGTTCCTCGACCGGCCAGATGACGCTCACGGTCTACTTCAAGATCGGGACCGACCCCGACACGGCCCAGGTACAGGTCCAGAACCGCGTGAACATCGCGTTGCCGCAACTGCCCGACATCGTGCAGAAGACCGGCGTACGAGTCGAGAAGCGTTCCTCCAGCATCATGATGCTGATCGCCGTCTACGCGCCCGACGGCCGCTACGACGTCAATTACGTCGCGAACTACGCGAACCTCTACGTGCTCGACGCCGTGAAGCGCGTGCCGGGCGCGAACCAGGCCTCACTCTTCGGCGCGTCCGAAAACGCCATGCGCATCTGGCTCAGGCCCGACCGCATGGCGTCGCTCGGCATCACGCCCACGGACATCCAGCAGGCGATCTCGAAGCAGAACCAGCAGTTCGGCGCCGGCTCGATCGGGCAGTCGCCGACATCGAAGCCGGTCGAGATCACCGTGCCCGTGGTGACGGAAGGCCGCTTCAACGAGCCGGAGCAGTTCGAGAACATCATCCTGCGCACGGACCCGGCGGGCGCGGCCATCGTCCGGCTCGGCGACGTCGGTCGCGCCGAGGAGGGACTGCAGAACTACATGATGCGGCCGAGCCTGAACGGCAAGCCGGCCGTATTCATCTCCGTCTACCAGCAGCCCGGATCGAACGCGCTCGAGGTCTCGAAAGGGGTGCGCCGCACGCTCGAGAGCCTCAAGGCCGGCTTCCCCGCCGGCATCGACTACCAGGTGTCGCTCGACTCGACCAAGTTCGTCACCGCGTCCATCGACGAGGTCGTGCACACGCTGATCGAGGCCGTGGTACTCGTGGTGCTGGTGGTCTACGTCTTCCTGCAGAACCTGCGCGCGACCCTGATCCCCACCCTCGCGGTGGTGGTGTCGATCGTCGGCACGTTCGTAGGCATGCAGCTGCTCGGCTTCTCGATCAACCTGCTGACGCTCTTCGGCATGGTGCTCGCGATCGGCATCGTGGTCGACGACGCGATCGTGGTGATCGAGGCCGTCGAGGCCAACATGAAGACGAAGGGCCTCTCCGCACGCGACGCGGCGTTCGCCGCGATGCACGAGGTGTCGGGGCCGGTGATCGCAATCGTGCTGGTGCTGGCTGCGGTGTTCGTGCCGACTGCGTTCCTCGGCGGCACGACCGGCGTGCTCTACAAGCAGTTCTCGATCACGGTCGTCGTCTCCGTGATCCTTTCCGGGTTCGTCGCCCTGACGCTCACCCCTGCCCTCGCCGCGCTGCTGCTCGATGGGTCGCACGGTCGCCCGCCGAGGATCCTGCGGGCGTTCAACGAGTGGTTCGACCGCCTGACGGAGCGCTACAGCAAGGCCGTGCGCTGGGTGTTGAAACGCACGGCGCTGGCGCTCATGGTGTTCGCGGCATTCATCGTCGCAATCCTCGGCCTCTTCAAGACCGTGCCCGGCAGCTTCGTGCCGCCCGAGGACCAGGGCTTCATGCTGATCGCGGCGATCCTGCCGGATTCCGCGAGCCTTGATCGCTCCGACGCCGTCGGGCGCCGCATCGGCGAGATCGTGCTGAAGCACCCGGCGGTGCAGTTCGCCTCGGTGCTCACCGGCTACAGCATGCTGGACAGCCAGTACAAGACGAATGCAGCCACGGTCTTCGTGAGCCTCAAGGACTTCGAGGAGCGCAAGGGCAAGGAAATGTCGCTCGACGCGCTCATCGCCGGCATCGCCCCGCAGCTGGCGGCCATCGAGGACGCCGTCGTCATCCCGATCAACCCCCCGCCCATTCCCGGGCTCGGGAACCAGGGCGGTTTCGAGATGTGGGTACAGGACCTGACCGGCGGCGAGCCCCTGCGTCTTGCACAGGCCGTGCAGCAGCTCACGGCCGGCGCGAAGCAGCAGCCTGCGCTCGCAGGTGTCAACTCGACGTTCAACCCGGCCTCGCGGCAGCTGAGCGTCAAGGTCGATCGCGAGAAGGCGGAGACGCTCGGCGCACCGATCGCGGACGTCTACGGCGCGCTGCAGTCGCTGTTCGGCTCGCTGTACGTGAGCCAGTACAACAAGTACGGACGCGTGTGGCAGGTCGTCCTGCAGGCAGAGCCCGAGTTTCGCAGCAGCCCCGAGGACCTGCGCAACATCCATGTCCGCGGTCGGTCCGGCGAAATGGTGCCGCTCGACGCGGTCACGACGGCGCGCTTCACGATGGGTCCGGACCTGATCCCCAGGTTCAATGGCTTCCCTGCCGCGAAGATCAACGGCGGCCCCGCGCCCGGCTTCAGCTCCGGACAGGCGATCGCGACGATGGAGACACTCGCGGCCGGCCTGCCCGAGGGCTACGGCGTCGCGTGGTCCGGCCTCGCGTATGAGGAGAAGCAGGCCGGAGGCGCCTCGGCGCAGGTGTTCGTCTTCGGGCTGGTCATGGTGTTCCTGATCCTGGCCGCGCAGTACGAGTCATGGTCACTGCCGGGCAGCGTCATCACCGCCGTTCCGTTCGGCGTGCTCGGCGCGCTGCTCGCGGTCTGGCTGCGAGGCATGGAGAACGACGTCTACTTCCAGATCGGCCTGGTCACGCTGATCGGGCTCTCCGCCAAGAACGCGATCCTGATCGTCGAGTTCGCCATGCTCGAGCGGCAGAAGGGCCTCTCGATCGTGGAGTCCGCCGTCGAGGGCGCGAAGATGCGCCTGCGTCCGATCGTGATGACCTCCCTCGCCTTCACCGCTGGCGCCATACCGCTCGCGATCGCGTCGGGCGCGGGCTCGGCGTCGCGCCACTCGATCGGCACGGGCGTCATCGGCGGCATGGTCGGAGCGACGACGCTGGCGCTGTTCTTCGTGCCGATGTTCTACGTGCTGATCAGCCAGCTGAGCGAGCGGTTCTTCCCGCCGAGACCGGTGGCCTCGCAAGGCGAGCCTCCGGCTCCGTCCGCGGACCCGGCGCCTGCGGCCGCCCCCGCAGATGCGGGAGGACACTGAGCCATGCGTCGCCTGGCACTGCTGCTCGCCATGGGCACGCTCGCAGGCTGCCTCGGCACGCCCTACCAGCGGCCGGATCTCAACGTGCCGGCGCAGTTCCGCATCTCGGCGGCCGAGACGCCGGGCGCCGCGGACCTGCAGTGGTGGACGGGGTTCGGCGACCCGGCACTCGACCAGCTGGTGACCGAGGCGCTGGCGAACAATGACGACCTGCGCATCGCTGCAGCGCGCGTGGACGATTTCCACGGTGCGATGGTGACGACGCGCGCGCCGTTGTTCCCGGGCATCGGCTACACCGCGAGCAGTGGGCAGGAAAAGCCGTCGCGGCAGGTCGTCGGCCCGGGCAACGACTCGGTGCGCACCGCGACCGCCGACGGATTCACGGCCGGCTGGGAAATCGACGTCTGGGGCCGCGTCCGCAACCTGACGGCGGCGGCAAACGCCGACTGGAAGGCTTCCGAGGCGGACCGGCGAGCTGCCGTGCTGTCCATCGTCGGCGCGACCGCGTCGGGCTACGTGACCCTGCTGTCGCTCGACGCGCAGCTGCGCACCGCCGAGGGAACCCTCGAGGGCCGGCGCAAGGCGCTCGGCGTGTTCGAGAAGCGCCACTCGGGCGGAGTGATCTCCGGCGTGGAACTCGCGCAGGCGCGCTCGGCGTACGAGGTTGCCGCCGGCGCCGTGCCGGTCCTGCAGCAGCAGGTGGCTCAGCAGGAGAACGCGCTCTCGCTGCTGCTGGGACGGAACCCGGGGCCGATTCCCCGCGGACGCCAGCTCCCGGAGCTCGAGACGCCCGTCGTACCAGCGGGACTGCCGTCGGACGTGCTCACGCAGCGCCCGGACGTGGTCGCCGCCGAGCAGGCGCTCATCGCGGCCAATGCGCGCATCAGCGCGGCGCGGGCACTGTATTTCCCGACCATTTCGCTCACCGGCCTGCTCGGCAGCGCGAGTGTCGAGCTCCAGGGCCTGTTCTCCGGCGGCTCCGACACCTGGAGCTACTCCGGGCAGGTCGCCGGGCCGATCTTCCAGGGGGGCGCCATCGTGGGCGTCAACGAGCAGGCCGATGCGCGCCATGCGCAACTGCTCGCGAACTACCGGAAGACCGTGCGCCGGGCGTTCGCGGACGTGGACGATGCGCTGGTCGCGAGCGTCAAGACCACGGAGCGCACGCAGGCGCAGAAGGCGCAGGTGGACGCGCTCGCGACCTACGCGCGGCTCGCGCGCAAGCGCTTCGAGGGCGGCTACTCGAGCTATCTCGAGGTGCTCGACGCCGAGACTTCGCTCTTCAATGCCGAGCTGCTGCTGAGCCAGGGCGAGCGTGATCGACTGCAGGCCCGCGTGGACCTGTACAAGGCGCTGGGAGGTGGATGGGTCGACGCGGCGGCTGCCATGGCTCCGCAGCCGCACGCGGTTCCATAGCCAGCCCGACCGGAGGTCCGAGGGTCGGCCGCTCTACGGCGCCGGCGACGCCCGATGGCTCGAGTCCATCAACCATCGATACGCGGATTTTCAATTCCGGGCCGATGGGTGAAACATTATCTGCATCAACAGGTTGGCTGGGGCGCACGTTGCACCGAATGCCCCACGATGCAGCACCGTGCAGGACCGATTCCCGCAGAACTCCCGCAGAGTATGCCGCTGTTGGCGCGGTGAAGCTGGCCGCAGGTTTGCCATTCGCGGCATCCGTAGCACTGCGACTGGAGGGCGACCCTGGGCGGGGACATGATGGCGCCGTGACCGTGCCCACCCCCACTCTCCGCGCCCGCGGGCTGACCAAGGTCTATCGCACCGGCGAACTGGAGGTGCACGCCCTGCGCGGGCTCAACCTCGAGCTCCAGACCGGCGAGCTCGTAGTGCTGCTCGGGCCATCCGGCAGCGGCAAGTCCACGTTGCTCAACATCCTCGGCGGCCTCGACACGGCGACCGGCGGCGAGGCGTGGTTCCTCGACCACGAGTTGTCCAGCCTGGATGAGGAAGGTCTCACGCAGTACCGGCGCGAGCACGTCGGCTTCGTATTCCAGTTCTACAACCTCATACCCAGCCTGACCGCGGTCGAGAACGTGGCGCTGGTTACGGAGATCGCCCGCAATCCGATGCCGCCCGAGGAGGCGCTCCGGCTCGTCGGCCTGGGCGAGCGGCTCCACCACTTCCCCGCCCAGCTGTCCGGCGGCGAGCAACAGCGCGTCGCCATCGCGCGCGCAATCGCCAAGCGCCCCGACATCCTGCTCTGCGACGAACCCACGGGCGCGCTCGACAGCCAGACCGGCGTGCTGGTGCTCGAAGCCATCGAGCGCATCCATGATGAACTCGGCACGTCGACGGTACTCATCACTCACAACGCTGTCATTGCCGACATGGCCGATCGCGTACTCGTGATGGGCGACGGCACGATTCACCACGAACGGCGCAACGAGCGACGACGCCCGGCGCGGGAACTTTCATGGTGATGTCGCCGCTGCGCCGAAAGCTGCTCCGTGACCTGTGGCGGATGCGAGGCCAGGTACTGGCCATCGCGCTTGTCATGGCCTCCGGCGTCGGCGTGCTCGTGATGGCCCTCACCACGGTCGAGTCGCTGCAGGAGACCGCGGTCGCGTATTACGAACGCTACAGCTTTGCGCACGTATTCGCGCAGGTCGAGCGGGCGCCAGAGCACCTGCGCGACCGGCTGCGTGAGATCCCGGGCGTACAGGCCGTCGAGACCCGAATCGTGCACACCGCCGTGCTCGACATCGACGGCTTCGAGGAACCCGTGATCGGCCAGCTCGTCTCGGTCCCCGAGCGGAACGAGTCCCGGCTGAACCGCCTCGCACTGCGTCAAGGCCGCTTCCCGCGCCTCGGTGCGCCGGACGAGGCGGTGCTTTCGGAGCCGTTTGCGCAGGCGCACGGGCTCGACGTGGGCGAAGGCCTGCGCGCAATCATCAACGGCCGCTGGCGCGTGCTGACGGTCGTGGGGATCGCCCTCTCGCCCGAGTACGTGTACGCGATCGGCCCCGGCGCGCTCATGCCCGACGACAAGCGCTTCGGAGTGTTGTGGCTGGGGCACGAGGCGCTGCAGGCGGCCTTCAACCTCGACGGCGCATTCAACGACGTGAGCCTTGCCCTGCTGAGAGGGACTGATCCGGCGGCGGTGGTCGAGCGCGTCGACCAAGTGCTGGAAGGCTATGGGGGAGTCGGCGCCTACGCACGCGCAGACCAGATCTCGAACTGGTTCCTGATGAACGAGATCATTCAGCTCAGGACGCTCTCCAATATCCTGCCTGCGATCTTCCTGGCCGTCTCGGCATTCCTTACCCACATGGTGCTTGCCCGGCTGATCGCGGTGGAGCGCAGTGAGATCGGTCTCCTCAAGGCCTTCGGCTACCGCAACCGGGACATCGCACTGCATTACGTCCAGTTTGTGCTTGGCATCGGCACGGTCGGAGTGATCCTCGGCTGGATCGTGGGCTACTGGCTTGGGCTCTACAACACTCGCATGTACGCTGAGTTCTATCGCTTTCCGTTCCTCCTGTTCCGGCCGAGCGCGCGGCCTTTCGTCATCGCTGCCGTCATCAGCCTCGGCTCGGCCCTGATCGGCGCGTTGGGCGCGGTGCGGCGGGCGGCTGCCCTGCCGCCTGCAGAGGCGATGCGCCCGCCCTCGCCGCCGCTCTTCCGGCGAACACGCCTGAGCCAGTTCGGCCTCGTGCAACGGTTGGACCAGCCGACGCGCATCCTGCTGCGGCAGATCGCCCGCTGGCCGGGACGCTCGTTCCTCACGGCCGCGGGCATCGCGATGGCAGTGGCGGTCCTCGTGACCTCCATGCAGTGGCTGGATGCCATAAATCACATGGCGGACGTCTATTTCCGCGAGGCACAGGGACAGGACCTGACCGTCGGATTCGGCGAGCCGCGCTCGAGCGAGGTGACGCGCAATCTCGCTCGCCTCCCGGGCGTGCTCACGACGGAGCCGATGCGTGTCGTGGCAGCCAAGATGCGCTTCGGCTGGCGCGAAGAGCGCGAGGCCGTGCAGGGACTGCCTGCGAACCAGTCGCTGTATCGTGTCTACGACGCGAAGGGCCACGCCCTCTCCCTGCCACCGGAGGGGCTCGTGATCTCGACCATGCTGGCCAAGATGCTGGACGTGCGGGTCGGCGACCGGATCACCGTGGAAGTCCTCGAAGGCCGCCGCCCCGTGTTCGAGGTCCCGGTCTCCGCGACCTTCGAGACCTACATCGGCTCGCCGGCCTACATGGAAATCAGCGCGCTCAATCGACTGATGCGCGAGCGGCCGAGTGTGTCCGCCGTGCATCTCAGGATCGACCAGAACGATCGCGGGGCACTGTTCCGGGCGCTGAAGACCCTGCCCCGCGTGGCCTCGGTGACCGTCAAGGAAGCGGCCGTCCAGACCTTCCACGAGACGATGGCGCGCACCATCACGATCTTCGTCTCGTTCTTCATCGTGTTCTCCTGCGCGCTCGCGTTCGGTGTCACGTATAACGCGGCCCGGATCTCGCTGTCCGAGCGCGGCCGCGAACTCGCGACGCTGCGGGTGCTTGGCTTCACGCGCGCCGAGATTTCCTACATCCTGCTGGGCGAAGTCGCCCTCCTTACCTTCGTCGCCCTGCCGCTCGGATGCGCATTCGGCTACGCTCTCGCGCGGCTCATCGTCAGCGCATTCGAGACGGAACTGTACCGCGTGCCGCTGGTGATCCTGGCCTCGACCTACGGCTGGGCCATCGTGATTGGCGTTGCGGCAACCGCCGTTTCGGCCCTGCTGGTGCGACGGCGGGTGGATCGCCTGGACCTGATTGCAGTGCTGAAGACCCGGGAGTGAAGCGATGACCGCTGCTGCGAAACGTCTCCTGTTCTGGGCACCGCTCGCGGTCGCCCTGGCCGTGGCGCTCCTGTGGGTTTTCTGGCCCGCTGCCGTAGCGGTCGATTTCAGCGAGGTGGCACGCGGTCCGCTGGCGGTCAGCATCTCCGACGAGGGGGAGACGCGGGTCCGCGACATGTACGTCGTGTCGGCGCCCGTCTCAGGCCATCTGCGCCGCATCGACCTCGAAGCAGGCGACTCGGTGGTCGCAGACCAGACGGTGGTCGCACAGATCGAGTCCAGCGACCCGACGTTCCTGGACGTGCGCAGTGCAGCGGAGGCTCGCGCTGGTCTCGATGCCGCGGCCGCCGCACGGACCCATGCCGAAGCACAGGTCCGACGCGCACAGGCCGAGTTGGAATTTGCCCAGTCGGAACTCCAGCGCATTCGCGCGCTGGCGCGGAGTCATACGGTCTCAGAGAATGATCTCGACTCCGCGGAGCGGCGGGCGAAGACGACTGACGCGGCCCTCGCCGAAGCTCGTGCCGGACTCAAGGTCCGGCAATCCGAGTACCAGGTCGCCCGCGCGCGGCTGATGACACCGGCATCACGGAGAGGCACTTCCGATTGCGATTGCGTTTCGGTCTACTCGCCCGTGAGCGGCGAGGTACTGCAAGTCCTGACCGAGAGCGAACGTGTCGTACAGTCCGGCGCGCCGCTCGTCGAGATCGGCGACCCGGGCAAGCTGGAGATCGTGGTGGACGTCCTCTCGGCAGACGCCGTACGGGTACAGCCCGGCCAGCGCGCAGTCATAGAGGCGTGGGGCGGCGCGCGACCGCTCGAAGGCGTCGTCCGTCGCGTCGAGCCTTTCGGATTCACGAAGGTGTCTGCGCTCGGCATCGATGAACAGCGCGTGAACGTGGTAATCGACATCAAGGAACCTCGCCGGCAGTGGCAGCGGCTCGGCCATGGCTATCGGGTTGAGCCGCGAATCGTACTGTGGGAGTCGCGCGACGTGCTCAAGGTACCGCTCTCGGCACTGTTCCGGCAGGGCCAGCAATGGGCCGTATTCGTCGCACAGAATCAACGTGCGGTGCTGCGCCCGGTCGAGATCGGGCACGAGAACGGCCTCGAGGCCGAAGTCGTCTCCG
The DNA here is from genome assembly GCA_963706755.1 of uncultured Gammaproteobacteria bacterium. Classification (GTDB taxonomy): domain Bacteria; phylum Pseudomonadota; class Gammaproteobacteria; order Steroidobacterales; family Steroidobacteraceae; genus RPQJ01. Next base: position 161,769 of record CAVPNH010000008.1, on the reverse strand, counting down.
GGCTCGAGGCGGGCGAGCGAGTGGTGCTGCATCCTGGCGATCGCGTGTCGCCGGGCGTGCGCCTGCAGGAGCGCGGCTGACCGATGCGCGGACGGAGCACACTCCACTTGCTGATCGCGCTACTGGCAGGAGGCTCAGCCATGGCCATGGAAATCTCTTCGACCGCATTCGACCCTGGCGCCGCGATTCCCGCGCGCTACACCTGCGAGGGCGACGATGTCTCGCCGCCGCTGCAGTGGCGAGGCGTGCCGGCTGGCGCGAAGTCGCTGGTACTGATCGTCGACGACCCGGATGCGCCGGATCCACGCGCGCCGAAAATGACATGGGTCCACTGGGTGCTCGCGAACCTGCCCGTGGATTCGGACGGCCTGCCCGAAAAAGTCTCTTCGATGGCGCTCCCGGCGGGAACTGTCGAGGGCCTCAACGACTGGAAACGCACGCGGTACGGCGGTCCCTGCCCACCCATCGGCCGGCATCGCTACTTCCACAAGCTCTACGCGCTCGACACCGTACTCGGCGGGCTCAAGCACCCGACCAAGGCACAAGTCGAGGCGGCGATGAAGGGTCACGTACTCGCGCAGGCCGAACTTGTGGGCACGTACGCAAAGACTGGAAGGTGAATCGGCGAATCAACGGGCCGACGGCAGGTCCTGGCCTGCTCAGCCGGCGAGCGCCGTCAGGCGCGGCACGTAGCGCCGGAGCCGATCCAGAAGGTCCACCGGGCGCTCCCGCGTGATGCGCGGCTCACCCGCGAAGACCGCGCCCGTGTTCGCGTCGAGGCACAGGAAGTCGCCCTCATGCAGCTTGCGGCCTCCGATCGAGCAGCTGCGCTCGCCGGGATCGATCCGCAGGTCGGCACAGCCGACGATGCAGGCCTTGCCAAGCTGCCGCGCGACGACCGCCGCATGCGAGGTCCGTCCGCCGCGCGCCGTGAGGATGCCCGACGAAGCGTGGATGGCCGCGATGTCCGATGTCGCAATGTCCTCGCGGACCAGCAGGACGGGGCCTCCATCGCGCGCGAGTTCCACGGCCCGTGCAGGAATCATTGCAATGCGTCCACTCGCCACGCCGATGCTCGCCGCAGTGCCTCTCGCGAGGGGGGTAGCGCCACCGCTGCCCTCAACGTGCAGGATCTCGATGCCCTCGAGGTCGACACCCTCGAGGCTGCGCCCGGCCGCGGCCGGCGACAGATCTCCCGTCTCGAGCCGCTCGACCGCAATGCGCAGTGCCGCGAGCGAGGTTCGCTTCGCCGCACGCGTCTGCAGCATGAACAACCTTCCCTCCTGGACCGTGAACTCGAATTCCTGGGCGTCACGGAATTCGCGCTCGAGCTGTTCCTTGAGCGCGACGAGCTCGCCGTATACGTTCGGCAGACGGCGCGCGAGGTCCGGGCCATGCTCGAGCGCCGTCCTGCCGGACACCACGTCCTCACCCTGCGCGTTGAATGCGAAGTCGAGGTACAGGCGGTTCTCCCCGGTTGCGGGATCACGCGTGAAGGCGACGCCGGCGCCCGAATTGCCTCCGGAGTTGCCGAAGACCATCCGCTGAACCGTCACGGCAGTACCGAGGTCGTCGGATATCCGGTTCGCCCGGCGGTACACCGCAGCCTTCTCCGAGTTCCATGACGCGAACACTGCGCGGACCGCGGCTTCCAGCTGGTCCGCGGGCGACTGCGGGAACGGATCGCCAACGACCTCGGTGTAGACATCGAGCAGGCGCGTCGTGAGCGAGCGCAGGCTGCGGAAGTCCAGGCGGTCCAGCCGCTCCATCCCGACGCGCCGCAGTTCTTCCCTCGTGGCGCCCTCAAAAGCCTCCGGTCCGGCACCCCGGACCACCTCCGCGAACGACTGCACGAACCTGCGATAGGAGTCCCACGCGAGACGCGGGTTGCCAGTGAGTCGCAGCAGCCCGGGCAGCGTGCTGTCGCAGAGCCCGACGTTGAGCACGGTCTCCAGCATGCCGGGCATTGACACCGGCGCACCTGAGCGCACCGACAGGATCAGCGGTCGACGCGGGCTGCCCAGGCCGAGCCCGCTCCCCTCCTCGAGACGCCGCGTGCAGGAGCGGATCTGCGCCCTCGTCTCCTCAGAGAGCCTGCCGCCCCCATCGAGGAACTCGGCGCAATGGCGCGTTCCAAGCACGAACGCCGCAGGCACCGCGATGCCGATCCGGGCCATCCGCGCCAGGTTGAAGGCCTTGAACCCCATCACGTCGGCGGACCCGTGCGCGGATCCATTCGGACCGCAGCCGATCAGGAAGACCTGGCGGGCGTCCGGACCCATCACCATCACCCGGGACGCGCCGGTGCATCACGCAGCACATGGTCGCGCAGGCGGAAGGCGACACGCAGGAGCGCGTCGGAGGCCCTCTCCAGCCGCGCCGCGCACTCGCTCGCGACGTAGATCTGGCGCGCCTCCACTGCACTGCGGGCCAGCATGCCCGCAACGCGTCGTCGCGATATGTCGGCCTCGTGCTCGACCTCGGCGATGGCATGAACCGCTTCGAGAAATTCGACCGTATCCTCACGCGAGGAGCCAGGCGTTCCCGCGCGCATCGTCGAAAGCGCCTTGACGAGTTCCTGGCTCCCGCTCGCAAGCAGGTTGCCGAGATCGATCAGCGCCTCGAGGACGGGTGCGAGGTCGACACTCAGATCGAGCAGGGTCACGAAGAAGGCGGCGTCCTCCAGGTCATCGGCGACGTCATCGGCCTGCTCGATGAAGCCCTGCAGGAAGCGTGCGTCCTCCGAGGCGGCGCCCGTGCCGCGCACCTGGTTCAGCAGCCGATCCGCGTCGCTCTCCCATGTCTTGGCACGAGACGCGAGCTGCTCGGCCTGGGCAGAACCACCGCCGTCCCGCAGTCCCTGCAGCGAGTCGCGCACGGCGGTGGCGATCTCGACAACGAGCGAGGCGTGCTCCCCGACGAGATCGAGCAGGCCAAGGCCTGACCCGCGCACGTGACTCAGCAGCTCCGCGCGGATCTGGTCGATCACCAGTGACTCGGGACGGCCCGAGCGTGCCGCCTCGGAAGCGGTGCGCAGCACGAACCGCAGGAACTCCGTCGCTCGTGCGGTGCCCAGCAGGTCCTCGAGCGACTGGCCGAGATGCAGTTCACCCCTGGCAGCGAAATCGAGTGCTTCGAAGACCACGCGGTCGCCGCCGAGTCGCAGGAAGGCCATGTGTCCCACTTCCTCGTCGGCCGCCCAGCGCAACAGGCGAAGCGCGGTCCGTTTGCGCACCAGGCTGCGCAGCCGCTTGCGCGCCTTGTTCCAGTCGATCAGGAACACGATCCGCGATCCCAGCCACGCGACGTAGTCCAGCAGGTCGCTGTCGTCGCGGGCTTCGTATCGCCCGAGCGCAAGGTGGTAGAGACCCTCGTCCGTGGTTCGGTCCCGGACCGAACGCGTGTCCTCCCAGTTCACGGCGTACCGCGCGAACAGGCTCTGGAAGAACAGCAATCGCTGCAAGTGCACGTCGGTGTAGGTGAGCGCGCACGTGAGGCCCTCGACGTGCACCACCAGCACATGGGCGTCGGTGGTGCCAATGTCGTTCTGGATCACGAGCCGCGTGCCGCTGCGGGTGGCCGTCGTGCCCAGTCCGGGGTGGTCGAACTTGAGTGGCGCCGTGCGCCTCAACCCCTTCATGAACGCCTGCACCACGAGGCGGTCCTGTGGCGCCAGCTCATAGACCGCAGCGCCGTCCAGGGTTTCGCCGGCCAGCGCGTGCTGCAGGCGATTCAGCGCCTTGTGCATGTCCATGAGCAGGAGGTGCGCACTGTCGCCCAGGTCGCGCTGCGCTCGTGTCAGCCTGTCGATCGTGGCGCCGCAGATCAGCTCACCTTGCGGCTTCGCCAGCTCCGGCAGCACCGCTGCCGCGCGCTGCTGGAACGACGCACGCTCCTCCGCCGTCAGATCGTCCTCCCCGGCCACGATCGCCTGGAGCATCGCGCCCAGGTCGCGTCGGATCGTGTCGAGGATCCGCGGCAGCCCGGAGACGCGGTATGTATCCGGGTCGAAACGCTCGGCCTCCCCGGGCACCTCGTCGAGCGTCGTGTCGTCGATGCCCGCCTGCAGCCGCTCGTTGCGCAGCTTGGGTGGCGCGGCGATCGGGTCGTCTGCCTGCCGGCGCGCCGCCTGAAGGAGGGTGAACAGGTACTTGATCCGGTCATTGGCGCCCAATGCCTCGTTGACCATGCGGGGAAGCGCAAGCTTGCGTTCGCCCAAGGACGCGACGATTGATGCTTTGCTGACCATAACCACAACCCTCAAAGCGGGACTGGTCGCGCACATCATCAGACCGCGGAAGGACGCAAGATAGTCCGGCAGCCCGCAACGAGATAGCGATATGCGCTACCCGGTCAGTTCCAAGCCCGCCCCTGCCGCGGCCTCGAGGACCTCGACTGTCAACGAGCCTCCAGCTTCGACCGGCCACGGGCGCCTGCTTGCAGGCTAGGCTTCAAAACTATCGCGAGCTGGCCGGTTTGGATCGTAATCCTCGTCCTCGAGTTCGATCTCAGCCGACGGCGGCAACCTGGCGATGATGTTCACGAGCATTCTTACGTGCTCGGCCTCTTCGTCCCGGAGTTCCTCGAACAGCGCCTTGACCTCCGGCTGGTCCACGTGGTCGAGGGCTTCGTCGTAGAACGCGAAGGCCTTCTGTTCGGAGTACAAGGCCAGCTGGTACGCCTTGAGCGCGGACATGTTCCAGCGCACGTCACAGACGTCGGGGGCCTCCACGTCGAAGATGTCGTCGAGCTTGACCTTGGCCGGCCTGTCGCCGAACAGCGCGAGCCGGCGCTCGGCGATCTCCTCACAGTGCTTGTTCTCGTTGACGGCCATCGATCGAAATACCGCGCCGGCGTCGTCGACGCCGCGGCTTCCGAAATCATCGGCAAATTGCCGGTACCGCCTGTTCGCTTCGAGCTCGATCAGTGAGGCGAGATCGAGGGCGTCCATCAATGTGAGCCTGGAAAGATCGAGTCTCGTGGACATGGGGCCTCCCGCTACAGTACAACGCGCCCCGCCACGTGGGCGTGACCCTGGTTAGCGAACTGGATTCAATCGACCGGTCCTGGTGAGAAGAACAGCTCCCGCGCATATTTGACCGTACGAGCTGCGTTTTCGATCACGGATAATACCTGCCGTCCCACGGCGTATCATCTGGAGCATGGCCACCCGTTCGAAGCGCAGGTCTCGCGCTCGAGGCGCAAAGTCCTCCAGGCCGGTCGGAGATCCTTCGGGGCCGTCGGCCAGGCCGTTCCTGCGTTTCTATCACTCCGAAGAACTGCACGAAAGGACGATGCTGGTGCTCACGACTCTCGAGAGCGCTCGAGATCCCACCGCGCACCGCAACGCCCTGGCCGACCTCGCCGTAGAGTTGACGAACAGTGGTTTGCACTACTACTTCGTCAAGCCACTCAAGGTCGCCAGGGCTGGCTTCGTCCTGGAGCAATCGGCGAGCATCGGCATGTTCGGCGTGCAGCAGGTCATGGCGACCGTCATCCGCAACGTCATCGCGCGGATGGATGGCGAGCAGCTCCTGTCGGTGAGTCACTCCCTGCGCCAATTCATGCGGTGAATCCCGGCGCAAGCGCCCGGCCAGGCGCTCGAACTGCTCGATTCCATCGTCGAGGTTCGCGACGCCCGCTCCGAGATTGGCAAACGCGATCGCCGATCGCGCCGCAGGCCCGGCTGGGGCAAAATGGCTGTAACCGCGCTTGCGGCCGCCCGGAGTCACTGAATCATGCTGCTCTTCGATCCCTCCGCCTACGACGCTGCTCGTTACGACGAGCCGACTCGCCGCGCACTCCTGGCCGTGCGCCGTTTTTTCGAGGCCAAGGGTCACGCAGACCTGAAGGCGGAAAGCCACGACGCGACCTGGTATGACGGATTTCCTGGAGATGATCGCCCGCGAAGGCGTCTTCGCCCGGTTCGGCACGCCGGCCGCGGTCGGAAAGTTGACCGGCGGAACCGACGCGACGACTGCCCGCTGGGACACCGCACGCAACAACGACCTGAGCCAGCTGCTGGCCTGGTATTCGCTCGAGCACTGGTATGCCTGGCAAGTCACCGTGCTGGGCCTGGGTCCGGTCTGGACGAGCGGGAATGCCGAGGCCAAGCGCCTGGTCGGCCAGTTGCTTGCGCAGGGCGGACTGTTCGCTTTCGGACTCTCGGAGCGCGAACACGGGGCCGACATCTACTCCACCGACATGGTGCTGACCCCGGACGGCACCGGCTGGCGCGCCAGCGGCGAGAAGTACTACATCGGCAATGGCAACTGCGCCGCCCGCGTGTCGGTGTTCGGTCGCGTGCAGCGCCCGGAGGGACCGTCGGCCAATCCAGCCGATGATTACCTGTTCTTCCTGGCCGACCCGAAGCACCCCGGATACACGCTCGTGCAGAATGTCGTGCGCGGCCAGATGTATGTTTCGGAATTCCGGCTCACGGACTACCCCGTGACCCCGGCCGACGTGCTGCACACGGGCAAGGCCGCGTGGGATGCGGCGCTCGCCACCGTGAATGTCGGCAAGGTGCAGCTCGCCTGGGCCAGCATCGGCATCGCCGAGCATGCATTCGTCGAGGCGATCCGGCACGCCCACCGCAGGGTGCTCTACGGCACGCGCGTCACCGATTTTCCGCACGTGCGGCGACTGCTGGCCGACGCCTACATCCGACTGGTCGCGATGAAGCTCTACAGCGCGCGGTGCTCGGATTACGAGCGCAGCGCCTCACCCGAGGACCGCCGCTTCCTGCTCTACAACCCCATCGCGAAGATGAAAGTCACCAGTGAGGGTGAGCGGGTGGTCGACCTCCTCTGGGAAGTGATCGCGGCGAAGGGATTCGAGAAGGACACGTACTTCGAGCAGGCGACACGCCACATCCGCACGCTGCCGAAACTGGAGGGGACCGTCCACGTCAATCTCGCGCTGGTGCTCAAGTTCCTGCCGGCCTTTGCCGCGGCAGGGGCCGGACAGGGCGTCAAGTACGCGCCAGTGCCGGTGCGTCTCGATCCCGCCGACGACACGTTCCTGTTCGCACAGGGACCGGCGAGCGGCCTGTCGCGCATCGGCTTCCCGGACTGGCGCGGCGCCTTTGCGCGATTCGCGCAGCTGCCGAACGTCGCGACCTTCATCAGCCAGGTGCAGGCTTTCGGACAACTGATGGCCACGGCGGCGCCGCGCGGGGAGCAGGCCAAGGACCTCGATTTCCTGCTCAACATCGGGCAGATCTTCACCCAGGTCGTCTACGCGCAACTGGCCGCAGAAGCCGCCGCCCTCGCAATCGACGGCGCACCGGGCGGGACACGCGCCGGAACCACCGCCGCCTGCGCAGGTCTCGACGAGAACCATGTCGACCGGATGTTCGGCGTGTTCGTGCAGGACCTGAGCGAGTACGCAGTCGCGGTGCACGGGCAGGCGTCCGCCACCAGGGAGCAACAGGCCGGCGCGATGGCGCTCATCCGTCGTGCAGCGGCCAACCCGGCGGCGGCGGCCGGCTTGCACGCCGAACTGGTCTCTTACGCAGGCTGACCGGCCGTTGAATTCACTGCGGAGGCGCAGCCCTCTCGATTTGCCGGGCCAATCAGACGTAGAGGGTAATGCCTCAGTGCGCGACGAAAGACGTGTCGCGCGCGGCACTCAGGCGCTCGTCGCCGCACCGCGCCGTGCCGGCGGAAATACCTTGGCGAGGAGCGAAACTGCCGCCGGCACCAGGGCCGCCTCGCCGGTCGCCACGAAGAAGCGGGCCACCGCCATTTGCTCGAAAGACCGGGCAGAGCCGGAAGCGGCGGTAGAGACGCTCCAGACCAGGACGCCGAAGGCGATCACGCGGGTACGGCTGAAGGGGTCGGCCAGGGGGCCTGGAAATATCGCCATCATGAAGCCGAAGCTCAGCACCCACACCACCCCGGTGAGGAATCCGTACTGGGTGTTCGACAGGCCCAGGTCCGGGATGATCTGCGGCGAGAAGCCGACCAGCATGCTGCGGTCGATGTGGGCAAACACGTGGGGGACGAGCAGGCCCGCCAGTACCAGGTACGGGCATTGCTTCCAGTTACGCATCGAATCCGCCTCGCCTGGCCAGCACGCCGCGCCGCGGGGCGCTGTTAGCTTAACTCCAAGCATTCTCCGTTTCGGGGCAGAATTGCCCGCCCGACTGAGGAATGCCCATGCAGCCAGTCTCCTTCAGGCGCCACAGGTTTCCGCCGGATGTCATCCGGCTGGCCGTCTAGCTCTACTTCCGGTTCACCCTCAGCTTCCGCGATGTCGAGGAGATGCTGGCGCAGCACGGCATCGAGGCCAGGCAACGGACAAACTCGCTTCCGACCGAGCCGCATTCCGGAAGCTGCACTGTGGCGATCGACACCAACCCGGACGCATGCTCGACAACAGTCGAGCGGGGAACTCACATCCGGTCATTCGGCGCAGGGAGCGCAAACAACACGCGCGCTGAGAATTGGACGCATTCTCGGCGAGAGACCCTCAGGCGTGGACCCCCGGAGCCGGCGTGGTAAAATGAAAAATTGTTCGGCCAGCTGGACTGGCCGTGCACCCGACAGCGGAGCCCCAGGCTTGACCGGCGCCCGCTCAGTTTCCGGTTCCTGGGATCCGGCCCACTTCGGACGACGCCGTCGCACACCCGCGCTGGGGTTGCGAATAACTTGGGAGTAACGCGCCGCGTGAGATCAATCCGCCTGATGTCGATGGCCGCTGCGGCGGCTTTGCTGCTGATGCTTACGGCCGGAACCGCGCTCGCATCGCCGGCTGGCTCGGTATGCGATCAGCCACTCGACAAGAGCATCCCGGCGCGAGCTGCGGGCGCCCTGACCGGGACCGCGTTCGCGGAGCGGGTTCGCGACCTCGCCGGCCCGCAGCGCGACGCACTGGTGCGCAACGAATTGTTCGCCGGCAACGTGCCATCGTTCCTGCGCCACCTCGAGGCCGTCACGGTCCGTGACGGCGAGAACGCGCTCACCGTCTGCGTGCTGCCCGACTACCTCGCCCTCGGTTCCGACCGCGACTTCCTGTACGTTCCGATGGGCCTCGAGGCGGCGCTCGACATCGCAGGCCACTACGGCTTCATGCTGCCGACGCGCAAGCTCGTGAACGCCATCTACGCCGCGGCGGCGGTCAAGCTCGACCCGCAGCCGCTGCCCGCAGGCGACCAGATGCGCAGCACCGCGTACCTCGTTCATCACAGCCAGATGATCGGCGGACAGCGTGACGCCCGCGGTGCGGCGCTCGGTGAACTCACCGCAGGCGACAAGAAGGACCTGGTGATCACCCCGCGTCTCTGGGAGACGCCGGGCCGGGTCGCCATCTACGGCTGGCACCGTGATGCACACTCGCCCATCCAGCCGCTCAGCACGGTGCACGGCGCCCGCTACGCCGACTACAGCCATGGCATTCGGCTCGTGAGCGACGTCGTGTACGTGAACGGCGTCAGGCGATCCATGGCCGATGTGCTCGCGGACCGGCAGCTCGCCGGTCTCGTGAGCGACGAGGGGCCGCTGCCCGGCATCACCGAGCGCCTCGCCTCCCTCTTGCGGGAACTCAGGACGGAGGGGACCGCGTCTGCGGTCGCCTGGATGCCGACGCCGAGGACCGCGCTCGCCTCGCGCTGACCGTGACGCTCACGGCGTCTCGAGCGTCTTGCAGCAGCGAAAACCGAGATGGTAGTTGGCATGGCTGTGCGGGTCCATGACCCGGCTGCCGTGCCAGTACGGCGCGCGCCAGCGACACCAGTCCTCGTGCGCGCGGTAGGTGTCGAAGATGAACCAGCTGCCCTTCATCTCCGTGTAGCCAAGCGTAGTGCTGCCGAGGCTCGACATCTGTGACGGATCGAGCGGCAGGTTCATGTGCTCGGCGGCGTTGCCATTCAAGTCGTACACGCCGAGCGGGCTGTGGCAGTCGGGAAAGCTCCCGGCGGGATAGGTGTTCGAGCCGCACTGGTTCCAGCCGCCGCCCTGGCAGCCGGGCGTCTTCGAGCTGCCCGCCGCGCACGCGCCGCGCTGGTACTCCGGCCCGTAGCTCCAGCGCTTGCTCGCGGCGTGGGCGCGGTTGTGCGCCGCGCGCATGCGCTCGACGGCGACGTTCGGGCTCACGCCGGCCGCGAGATCGAACCGGTAGTCCGGCGGCTCGAGGCGACCCTGGCACGCGCCCTCCCATTCGTGCGCGTCGCACAGGCGCTTGCCCTCCGCCGCGCAGAGCTCCGCCGCCTCGCGCGCCTTGACCCAGATGACCGGGTACTCGCAGGGCATGTCGGGGAATTCGAACTGGTCGATGCAGGCCTTCGCCTGCCGCGGCGTCGCGCTCGTGGGATCGTAGAGCGGCGCCATGTACTTGCCGCCGCAGATCCGCTCGAACTCCGGGTTCGCGTAGTCGATGCTCTCGCGCACGAGGTTCTCGCGGCACTGCGCCGGCGTCATCGGGTGATGCACGATCGCCGGGTTGCCCTGGCCCATCGCGAAGTTGCCCGCGAAGATCGCCTCGATCCGCTGCATCTGCGCGGGACTCAGGCCGTGCGCGGCCTGCAGCCGCCGCAGCAGTTCCCGGTCCTGCTCGGCGTTGGTGGTCTGCGCCGCCGCGGTGAGCGTGCAGGCGAGCAGTGCGAGCGCCGCACCGGCGAGAACGTGGCGGCCCCTCATGGTGCACCGTCCCTGCGGGTCAGGAAGAAGAAGTCGCGGTTGTCCGGGAAGCCGATGAAGCGTGGCGCGTAGCTCTTGCCGGTGGCCTTATCGAGCACGTCCATGCCCTGGATCAGGTGCTCGACGAGACGCTGCGGGCCGCGCGAGACGTAGAGCGCCAGGTAGGTGTGCTCGAGTGCGTTCATGTCGAGGTGCAGCGCGTACTGGCAGCGATAGGCATGGAAGACGCGGGCCATCGCCGACGGCGTGGCGTCCGAGAAATAGCCGTAGACCAGGAAGCGCCCCGCCTCGCTCGCCTGCAGGCAGAGGCCGGCACGGAGCGTGCGCAGGTCCCCCTTGTCCGATCCCGACCAGTTGCCCGCGCCCCAGTTACCGACGAGGGCACCCGGCACGCCCGTCCCCTGCGCGCGGTCGAACTCGATGAGCGGCACGCCGTTCTGGCGCGCCGAGCGGATCTGCGGCAGTCGCGCCTCCTCTGCCGCGCTCCAGGTCTCGAGCTCGACGCGACCGTCGTCCATCGCCAGCACCGTGGCAAGCCCCGGTTGCAGCTTGCTGAACACCACGCCCTGCTCGATGAACCCGTAGTGGCTGCCGTGGTTCTCGAGCGACAACCGACCGTAGCGGAACGCGCCGTGCTCGCGCTTGAAGCCGCCCGTCACCGTCGCCACCGTGCGGCTGACCTCCGCGGGGCTCACCATGCCGTTGGTGACGAGCGGGGCCGGGCTGTCGATGCCATCCGGCCCCGGCAGCGCGGCGTCGTGTACCGTGGGCTGCACGCGTTCTGACCAGCCGACTCGCGGATGGTCCGTGCCGAGCGCGAAGCGCAGCTCGAACCGGGCGAGATCGAACGCGACCAGGTAGACGAGCGCCTTCGACTCGACGGAGTCGAGCGGATTCACGCGGGCTGCAGCGCCCTGCAGCGCCGATCGATCGAGGGTCTCTGGGGTGACGACGCTCAGGTACACGCCGTCGAGGTCACGCACCGGGTACCACTCGCCCACGACGAGTTCCCGCCCAGGGGCCGCGAGCTCGATACCGAGCTGCTGCGGGACCACCGCCAGGCCGGCACTCGTCGCGGCGACGGCCGCCGCGCGCGGTGCGTGCGCGCTGGGCGCGGGCTGCGCGGGCGCGCGATGCGGGACGGGCTCCTCGAGGAAGGCATCGCGATAGAACTCGTCCTTCACGAAGGCGACCACCTGCTCGCCGCCCCAGACGTGGTCGCGCAGGAAGTCCGCGACGCGCTCGAGCGACGTGCGCCGTCCCGCGACCGGATTGCGCAGGTACAGCCGGCCCTCGCAGAGCGGCGCGTAGGGCAGTCCCGTGCGGCTCGCCTCCTCGAGCGCTCCCGGCGAGCGGCCGGCCCACACGAGCGTGCACGGCGCGCCGCGGTCGCCGATGGCGAGGCGCACGGCCTGCCGGTCCGCCGACAAGAGCGCAATCGAGCCCTCGCGCGGGCGCGGGTTCTCGAGGTGATAGATGCGCCGCTCAGCCGCCGCGCCCCCGTCGAAGGAGAGCAGGTACCAGCCGTTGGCGTAGGGATTGAGGTCGGTGAACGTGACTGCGCCGACGCGCCCGTCCGGGCCCTCGATCGGCAGCGTCGTCTCGCGCCGGAACGCCTGCAGCTCGAGGATGGTCTTCGGTTTCTCGGCATGATACTCGGCGGCCTGCCGCGCGAGCTGCGCCGCCGACGGCAGCGACGGACCGCGGCGCTCGACCGGGACGCTGGCCAGGACCGCGATACCGAGGGTGGCGGCCGCGCCGAACGCCAGTGCCGGGAGCCAGCGACGGCGCGTTCGCGTCCGGCCCCGGCGCGTCACAGCGCGAGCCACGCGGTGACTCCCATCAGCGGGATGAGGATCCAACTCGCCCGGTCCTGGAGCACGAACCGCAGCGGGTCGTCCGGCATTCCGCCACGGTGCGCGACCAGCCACAGATGGCTGATCCAGTAGAGCAGTACCGTGCAAGTCATCCAGATCACGACCGGATACCGGTACAGCTGTCCCGCCGTGAGCGTGCTCGTGTAGAGGACGAGCACGAGGACCGACAGGTAGCCGCTCGAGACGCCGAGCGAGACCAGCAGGCTCTGGTCCTCGAGCAGGTACGCGCGTGCGTGCGCGTGCGGGCCGTCGTGGACCCGCCGCACACTGATCTCCGCGTAGCGCTTGAGCAGCGCGAGGCTGAAGAAGAAGAAGATGCAGAACGCAAACAGCCACGACGAGGGCATGATCTGCACGGCGAGGGCACCAAGCAGGACGCGGGCGGCATAACCCGTCGCGAGCACCAGGACGTCGAGCAGCACGATGTCCTTGAGCCCGAGCGAGTAGGCCGTCATCAGCGCGAAGTAGCCCGCGAGGACGCCGACCGCGCCGGCGCCGAGCGGCAGCGCCACGGTGAGTCCGGCGACGAGCAGCACCGGCACCAGGCCGACGGCGAGCCCGCGCGGCACGCGTCCCGCCGCGATCGGCCGACGGCTCTTGTAGGGATGTAGCCGGTCGCTGCCGAGGTCATGGAGGTCGTTCAGGAGGTAGACCGCGGAGGAACACAGGCTGAACGCGATGAAGCCCCGCAGCGCCAGCAGAGCCAGCGCGACCTCGCCAAGACGGTGCGCCGCCGCGAGCGGCACGAACACCAGCAGGTTCTTCAGCCACTGGTACGGCCGCAACGCCTCGAGGGCCGCGCGCGGCACGGCCGCCCACCCGCCACCTCGCTCAGAAGAGGTGTTTGACAAGCCCGAGCACCCCCTTCTTCCACCGCACGCGATGCGTCACGCCCGTCGCATCGCCCAGTTCGTTGCGATGGGCCACGTACCAGTCGTAGTTGCGTACCAGGGCATCGACGCTCGAGTAGCGCGGCCGGAAATCGAGCTGCCGCTCGATCCGCTCGATGGACACGAAGCTGTCCTTCGCGGCCGTGTCGTAGATCCATGGGTACAGCGGCGACAGCCGCAGCGCCGCGAGCAGCCTCAGCAGCGCGATCGCCGGCGCGGCGGGCAGGCTGACGACGTGCCGCCCGCGACCCGCGCGATCGAGCACCGCCTGGATGTTCTCGCGCATCGTGGCGAAGTTCCGGGCGCCGACATTGAACACGTCGTCGACCCGTTCACGCGCGCCCGTCGCACACAGCTCGATGGCCTGGCAGACGTCATCGACGTCCAGCAGCTGGTACCGATTGCGCCCGTCACCGAGCACGGGGAAGTTGTGTCCCGTATACGCCCACTCGTAGAGGAGTTCGAACACGCCAAGACGCTCGGGCCCGACGAAGCTCTTGGGCCGCAGGATGCTCATGCACCGGCCCTTGCGGCGGAACTCCTCGCACAGCGCCTCCGCGGCGATCTTGGCCTCGCCGTACGGCCCCACGCCCACGACCGGATCCGATTCGAGCAGTGGGTGGTGGTCCGGTATCCCGTAGACGGCCGTGGAGGAGATGAAGATGACGCGCTCCACCTGGGCGCGCTCGGCCTGTTCGAGAACGCAGCGTGTGCCGCGAATCCCCGTGGACAGGATCTCCTCAGCCGGTGCCAGCGGCAGCGCCGCAGCCCCATGCACCACGATATCCACGCCCGCGACGGCGCGCTCGACGGCTCCAGCATCTCGCACGTCGCCGTCGATGACGTCGATGCGTGCGCGCTCCGGATAGGTGAACGGCGCGATGTCGAGCGTTCGTACGTAGCAGCCGCGTTCAAGCAGGTATCGGCAGAGGTTGATGCCGAGGAACCCGGCTCCTCCGGTGATGAGATAACGTCGCGAGGTCATAAGCGGCCGTCGGGCAAGCGATCTGACAGCTGAACAGCCCCTGAGTAATCGAGTGCCAGAGCAGCATGACGCGCTGCGGTGCAGCAAACATCGGGACAATCGCGTACGCGGCCGGTTGGCCTGTACGACGCGAGCCGGAAAGGGAGAGAGTCCGCCGCGCTCGAGCGACATAATGGCGTCTCAGAAAGGCAGTCACGGAACGAAGCTGGCGTGCGACTCGCTCGCGAACTGATCCCCTACTTCGGCGCGTCTGGCGCAGCTCTCGCGCTCGACGTGTCGCTGCTCTGGCTGCAGGTCTCGGTCATCGGTGTCCCGTACCTTGCGGCCGCCGCAATTTCCTTCCTGAGTGGCACCGCATTCGTCTACTGGGCGTCGGTCCGCCACATCTTCGGGTTCCGGCGCCTATCGAGCGCCCGCAACGAGTTCGCCATCTTCCTGTCGATCGGGATCGTCGGGCTCGCGATCAATCTCGGCGTCATCTACATCGGCGTCTCGCGTCTAGGCCTGCATTACCTGCTTGCGAAGATCGGCGCGGCGGGCTTCACGTTCCTGGCCAATTTCGCAATGCGCCGCTGGCTGCTGTTCACTCAGTGGGATGGCACCTGAGCACTTTGAGCAGCCGCAACGAGGTTTCGAACCGCGCTATTGCCGGCCCCGTCGATCCGTCGCACAGTGTTTCGAGATGCCCCACGGCCCTCTCGCACCAGCGAAGGAGCAGTCCTTTATGAGCACCCTCACCAAGCTCGCGCTCGGCGTGATGGGACAGCTGCGCCCGCGTCCCGCCAAAGGCGACGCACCTCCGATCATCAAGCTGCCAGCACCCGACAGACGCGGCGGCCTGCCGCTCATGCAGGCAATCGCGAAACGTCGCTCCTCCCGTGAGTTCGCTCGCAAACCACTGCCCGCGCCCGTGCTCTCGAGCCTGCTGTGGGCCGCCTTCGGGGTGAATCGCCGCGGCGGTGGACGCACGGCTCCCTCCGCCATCAACGCGCAGGAGATCGACGTCTATGTCGCCCTGCCCGACGGTGCCTATCTCTACGACTTCAGGAAGCACGCATTGCGGCTCGTCGCGGGCAGCGACCTGCGGCGAGTTACCGGGTACCAGGATTTCGTGGACGATGCCCCGCTCGACCTCGTCTATGTCGCCGACTACTCGCGCATGAAGCTGGTCCCGGTGGCAAGCCGCGAGAGCTACGCGTCCGCCGCCGCGGGTGCGATTGCGCAGAACGTCTATCTGTATGCTGCAAGCAGCGGTCTCGGCACCGTGATCCGCGCCTGGATCGATCGCTCCGCCATCGCAGACGCACTCGGCCTCACCCACGACCAGCACGTGCTGCTGTCGCAGACCATCGGCTACCCGAAGGCCTGACGCGTCGCTCGCGGGCTCCGAATCTACCCGTTCCGTCCCGCCGCGTCGAAGGATGCGCGCTCCGTGCAGTTGAAGCCGTGGCGTAGCCGCCACCCACGGTAGAGGCCCAGGGCGAGCAGTCCAAGCAGGGTCGTGCCACTGGTGCCGCCGCCACCGCCGCCGCCGCCGCCGTCGCCGTCGCCGTCACTCGAGCCGCCATCCGCTGGATTGCCGCTGCCGAGGAAGGTCGCCATCGACTGGATGTCCGAGGACGACAGGCAATCGAGGTACTGCATGGCGTTTTCCTGCCGAATGGCGTCCGTGATGCCGTTGGCGGACTTGCCAAGTACTCTCTTCACCGACGCGGCCGCCGCGACCGTCGTTACCATGACAGCCCGCGCACGTGGAGACGTAACGCTGTTCCCCGGTTGCGGCACGCGAATTCAGGTAGCCCGCAATGGCGTCGATCTGCGTCGCCGTCAGCTGCTGGTTGCCGAACGCCACCATGTCGGGCACACCCCGCGGGAATACGCTCGTCCCGAAAATCGCACCGGTGATGGTGCAGGACCGGGCACCCGTGACGCGCTTCTGTCCGGGCAGCGAAGAATCGACGGCCGGTCCGCCCCACGGATCCCCATGGCAATCGGCGCAGTTCGCTGCATACAGGTTCTCACCGGTGCTGGCGGCCTGGATCGACGCGGATGTCGTCGCGGTTCCCGTGCGACCCGTATCGTCGGTGACCGTCAGTGTCACCGTGTACGTGCCGGCGGTGCTGTAAGCATGCGTCGGCCTCGCGCCCGACGCCGTGCCACCGTCACCGAACGTCCAGTCGTAGCTGACGATCGTGCCGTCCGGGTCCGAGGAAGCGGAGCCGTCGAACGCCACCGGCGACGCCGTCGTACCCTGGTACGGTCCGGCCGGGTTCGCGACGGGGGGCTGCAGTCCGGTACCGTCGGACACCTGGGCCGTCGTCGATGCCGAGTTGGTGAGCCCGTCGTTGTCCGTCACCGTGAGCCTCACTGAGTACGAACCGGCTGCCGTGTAGGCATGCACCGCGGTGACGCCGGATGCGGTGGTGCCGTCGCCGAAATTCCACAGATAACTGACTACGCTGCCGTCCGGATCGCGGGAGGCGCTGCCATTGAAGCTGATTGCCACGTTGACCGTGCCGGTATAGGGGCCGCCGGCGTTTGCGACCGGCGGTTGGGTATTCGTCGTCACCGTGACGGTCGTGTTGGCCTGGCTGGTTGCTCCGCCGTTGTCGGTCACCGTCAGCGTCACCGTGAAGGTGCCTGCGGTTGCGTAAGTGGCGCTCGGGGTCGCGCCCGATCCGATGGTGCCGTTGCCGAAGTTCCAGGCATACGAAGCGATGCTGCCGTCCGGGTCCCTGGATGCCGACCCGTCCAGGGTCACGGATGCGCCGACGGCCGCCGAGTACGGGCCGCCGGCATTGGCGACCGGCGGCTGGTTCGACGCCGGTGGAGGATCAAGCAGGGCCACAGACGCTGGCGGCGTACGCCCGTTGTTGTCGCAGCCGGGGGTGGTCGCGACGCACCAGCCAGGCTGGGCGTTCTTGGTGATCTCGACCAGATTGGAATTGCCTTCCTTGTCGGAGTCCAGGCTCTCGATGGCCGCCAGGCGCTGATCGTTGGTGCCGGCGGCCAGCCTCAGGTCGCGCCCGTAAGAGTTGAACGTACTGGTCGTGCCACCGTGGCAGGTATTGCTGCACCCCGCGGCCGTCCGGGTTGTGGAGTTGGGGTAACGCGCACTGAAGGAGGAAGCCAGGCCGGAGTTTGCGACTGCGGGTGTGATGCCTGCCATTCCAAGGCCGAACAGGGATGCAGCACAAACTGCAGCTCGGACGCCACGGGTCGAAAAGATCATGAAGTGCCTCCAAAACGATTTCTGCTGGCGCGGCCTGTCCGACGACGAAGGCGTTGCCTTGAATTCGTATAAGTCTGCCATCGGGACATTACCCGCATGTGAATATTGGGAACGATCGGTCAGTCGCTCGCGCCACATCTGTGAGACGTCAGAACTCGGCAAAACCAATCGCTGAAGTCAGACGCAGCCCACTTCCCGCGTATCGATTTTGATTCGCATTGCCGAATGGTCCGCCGGTCATGCGGACAACTGCTTTAGAATCAAGGAGATGGGGGCGGTAGCCAGGGTCGGACCGATTCGCGATGCGAATCAGGACAGCGCAGCCAGTTACGCATCGCCCATTGAACACCGCCGAGTCCACAACTGACGCCGCCGAAAGAACGGCCATACTGGATTTCACCGAGATCGGTGAGTTGGCCGTGGACGTATCGCGCAAACTCGTTCAATGCGGCCGCGAGTCGAGGTCGCTCAAGCGATAAACGCGCAGCCGGTGGCCGGCCACCGCCAGCGTCGCGGCGTCGGGCGAAAACGCCAGGTCTACGCCACGAAAATAATCGTCGTACACACGCAGCTCATCGATCGGTATCGATGCCACTTCCCTCCCGTCTTCCAAGCTCCACACGCGCAGGTCACTGCGCGAGAGTACAAGCGGTGCCGGTATCGGCGTAACCACCAAGGCCTCCTTCAAGTCGAGTAAGGCCACCGCCAGATATCGGCCGTCGGGAGAGAGCGCCACCCCTTCGCCGCGTATGGTCGGGTTGCTGCCAATGCCGAAGTCTGCATCCTGCAGGGGAATCTGCTGGTCTGAACCAAGATCCCATGCGCGCAAGGAGTAGCCCATGCCCTTGTTGCAGACGGCGACGATCTTGAGTCCATCGTGCGAAACGACGTTGACGGGCTGGAGCCTGCTGTCGCACTCGCCTGCGAGCTTGCGGGCTTCGCTGCCGTCCTGGTTCCACAGGTAAATTGACCCGAAGCCGAAGCTTCTTTCGCGTATGCGCAGCACGACAAACCGGCCATCAGCCGACCTGCTCGCGACGTCGTCTTGGGCCAGCCACTGCGCGCTCGTCAGGCCCATCAGTGCATTCCAGAACGGCGGTGGTGGAATGTTCTCCAGCCGTTGCCACGTATGGCTATCCCAACGCTGCTGCACGCCATCCCAGCAGAGCATCGAAAACACGTTCTCATCGGCGGAGAAATGCGCCTCGAGCAGCGCCGAACTGCGGTAGCCGGGAGTGATCGCCCAATCCTTCGCCCACAGCCATCCGCCTTTCGGCTTGCTGGTCGTCACCGCGTCGCAGCTGAGGTCGGAGACCGTCTGCCCGCTTCGAACGTTCCAGATTTCAGCGCGTTGGATGTCGTCGCGGATGGCTTTGGGCGAATCGATATCGGCTCGGGGACCGCTTTCGACGCGCATCAGATGGTCTGCAATCCAGCCTTGGTGCGCCTCGATGACCAGAAAAGTTCCTTGCGGGGAGAACGCTAGCCGTCGCGGCCAACGCCTCGGCTCGAGGTCGTCGAGCGGCGTCAAGTCGGCGCTGCGGAAGATCTGCACCCTGTTGTTGCCCGAGTTGTAGACCGCGAGCAACGCGCCGCTTGCGTCGAATGTCGGCGAGGAAAACGTTGCATCGTCCTCGAGCGCTGCAGACTCGAATGCGACGGGTCTTGCCTCGCGCGGATGAAACGGAACCGTGGATACAGGAATCGCCATGCAGCCCGCGCCCACAAGCACGATCAGGAGAACGCTCACCCTGCTGGCGTGCATTGGTCACCCTTGCACAGTCCCGTCCTGGGCTCAACCCGCGTTGCGCAATCCGCTCGAGATCCTCACCATCGTCAGCGCGCGCGCGGCGGTGCTCTCAGTGTAACTCCAAGCGGTATTGACAAGTTGACTCGCAGGCGTGGGCCGAGGCCACTCACTCCGGCGCGCGTTGCCCCATGACTCGACGACAGCGCCCACTGCAATTCCGGTTTGAGTCGTCCATTGAACCGAATGCCCGCTTTTCAGAGCGAAGATAGTTAACTTGTCAGTACCTTCGCGGGGGTGGTTGTCTGGGGATGCGGGGCGGTACCATCGGTCGGGGACACCAGGGTGCAGGCGTGAAAAGCAAGACTTCGAGCCCGAAATCGCCGCTCAACCGGATTCTGGATGCGTCCGTCGTGCTGTCGTTCGACCATAGCGGGTTCCTGCGGCACGCCGCGTCGTTCTCACCGGCCGATCTCGAGGTGGACCTCACGGGTCGCGTCTGCCTGGTGACGGGTGCGAACTCCGGGATTGGATTCGAGACGTCCCGGGCGCTGGCCGAGCGCGGAGCCACAGTCTGGCTGCTTTGTCGCAACCGCAGGCGTGGCAGTGATGCCGCGCACCGAGTCCGGCGGCAGACGGACTCGCAGCGGGTACATGCAGCGGAACTCGACGTCTCCGATCTGGGGGCCATTCGGCGCTTTGCGCGCGAGTTCGAGCCCGGCACGGTCGATACGCTCGTTCACAACGCAGGCGTGCTGCCCGACGCGCGGCTCGAGACGGCCGAGGGACACGAGGCGACGCTCGCGACGCACGTGCTCGGGCCGGACCTGCTGACGCGACTGCTGCTGCCCAAGCTCGAGCGCTCGCAGGATCCGCGCGTGGTGTTTGTCTCCTCCGGCGGCATGTACTCGCAGCGACTCTCGGTAACCGACGTCGAGTGGCGCAAGCGGCCCTACGATGGCGTGATCGCGTACGCGCAGACCAAGCGGATGCAGGTGGTGCTGGCCGAGCAGTTGGCGGAGGAATGGCGTTCGAAGGGCATCCGCGTCAACTCGATGCATCCGGGCTGGGGCGACACACCTGCGGTTCGCACCTCGATACCGCGGTTCTGGAACGTGATGCAGAAGCGCCTCCGTACTCCGGCGGAAGCAGCGGACACCGTAATCTGGCTCGCGGCAAGCCCGGCGGCGAGCGGTTACTCCGGAAAGTTCTGGTTCGACCGTGTGGCGCGTCGCACCCACCTGCTCCCCTGGACGCGGGAATCGCGCGCCGACCGTGCGGCGCTGGCGAAGCTCTGCAGTGACGCGATCACGGTCAAGCCGTTGCGGCGATCGAAGGCGGCCTGAGTGGACCGCCCTTCGCGAGACAGTTTCCCCCACGATCCTGGGCGACCATGATGCGAATTCTGATCACCGGCGGCACAGGCTTCATCGGCCACGCCCTCTGCCCGCGGCTGGCGGCCGCGGGGCACGAGGTCGTTATCGTGACCCGCCAAGGGAGTCCGCAGCTACCCCCGGGCGTCTCGAAGGCCGTGAACCATCTCGACGGTCTGGCCGCGGACGAGTTCGGCGCGGTGATCAACCTCGCAGGCGCGCCGATTGGTGATGCGCGCTGGACGGAGAGCCGCAAGAAGCTGCTGCTCGATTCGAGGGTGAATACTACGGCGAGCCTGGTCGACTGGATCAGGCGCGCGTCGAAGCGGCCGCCGACGCTGGTGTCCGCCTCCGCGGTGGGCTACTACGGCGAGCAAGGCGACCGGCCGATCACGGAGGACACGCCGCCGACGCGTGGCTTCGCCCACGACCTGTGCGCTGCGTGGGAACTGGAAGCCGAGAAGGCCAGCGCGCTGGGTGTGCGCGTGTGCGTGTTGCGCATTGGCGTGGTCCTTGATCGTGACGGTGGGGCGCTCGCGAAGATGCTGCCTGCCTTCCGGCTCGGCGCAGGGGGACGGTTGGGCTCCGGGCGTCACTACTTCCCCTGGATCCACCGAGAGGACATCGCAGCCATCTGCCAATGGCTTCTGGACAATCCGCGGGCCCGCGGCGCCTACAACGCGAGCTCACCCAAGCCGGTCACCAATGCGGAATTCACGCAGGCGCTGGGGCGGGCGCTCGCTCGTCCCACGGTACTGCCCATACCGGAGGCGGCGCTGAAGCTGCTCTTCGGTGAAATGTCCGAGCTGCTGCTGATCAGCGAGCGAATGCTGCCCAAGCGGCTGTTAGACGAGGGATTCGAGTTCCGGTACCCGGACCTCGACGGTGCGCTCGCGGCAATCTTCGCGCGCGGCCCCTGATCGCGCTTCCAACCAACAGCCATTCCGCGGGCGTGCCATTCGCTGCATCGGGTTCGACGCGCTCAGGCCCACCAGGTCTAGCGTGTCGGCGCTGGGCGGCCGGCGCCGGCGAACGCGCCCTCGATCATCCGGATGGATTCGACGCTGTCCCATTGTCGGGCCCCACGAAACCGCGCGACGACACGACCGCGCGCATCGACGAGCACCGTGAGCGGGATGCTCGAGGCGCCGAGCATGTGCTCCAGCGTCAGCCTGGAGTCGATGTAGTGACTGACCGTGGCGTTCGAGTGCCTGAGCCACCTCAAGGCCGCGTTCCGATCGTCGTCGATCGAAATGCCGATCACGACGTACCGACTGCCGGCCTCACTCCACGCCAGGCGTTCGAGCGAAGCCGATTCGGCGCGACAAGGTCCGCACCAACTGGCCCACACGTTGACGATCAGCGGGCGACCGCGGTAGCTCGAAATCGATCGCTGTGGACCGTTCAGGCCGGCCATGACCACGTCCGGCAAAGGCCGGCCCACTGCGACGGGCGCAGGCGCATCGGGCGCCGCCGCAATTGCAGGTGTCGCCAGGAGCGTCAGTCCGCAGGCGCCGGCTGCTACCGACCGGCGAAGGGCTTTGATCAAGGGCATGACGCAAAGTATGCCCAAACGGTCGCCGATTTGACGCTTGACCGGATAGGCCGACAGTCACGCCGGAAAGCGCATGAATTTCATGTAGTTGAGAGTGGTGGCCAGGGACGGACGAACCGACGACCTTCAGGTTTTCAATCGACGGAGAGCCCGGTTCGTTCCGGATCCATTGCTTGCGGAGCACCACTATCCCCCGCACTAGAATGGGTTCGATCAGCGTACACCTAGCAACGACATGGAAACCCATCCGATTGAAGCTACTAATCATTTTTAACCCCAACGCAGCATTTGGCCGTGCGCTTAAGAAACTGGCGGATATCAAAGCGAAATTTGTGAGCCAGGGCATCAAGACCACATTCATGCCAACCACGCATCCGGGTCATGGCAAGGAGTTGGTGGCAAACGCCGACCTATCGGGTTTTGATGGCCTGGTGGCGGCGGGTGGTGATGGCACCGTGTTTGAAGTTCTAAATGGTCTTTACACGCACCCGCGATCTGCGCGTATACCACTTGGTCTCCTGCCAATCGGCACCGGCAACGCTTTCGCGCGTGAACTGGGGCTGCAACCGGGCGCATGGCCCGATGCGATTGATATCCTCATGCAGGGACACACCCGCCAGGTCGATGTTGCTTCCGTGCAATCCGCTGATAAATCCTATTACTTCCTGAATATCGTGTTGATGGGTTTTTCAGTGGACGCCAGTTTGACGGGACACAAACTGAAGTTTCTGGGCGAGGCGTCCTACACACTGGCGACCCTGTGGCAGGTATTGAAGCTCAAGAGCTATCCTCTCGAGATACAAATCGATGACAGGGTCGTACGAAGTGACAACATTTTTATCGCGATCTCCAACAGCCGCTTTGTCGGCACGCATTTTCTGATCGCACCCGGAGCGGTCATCGACGACGGCATACTGGACGTGACTATTCTCAGAAAGGTGAAACGCGGTCGTTTGCTCAAACTGTTTCCAACGATCTATTCCGGCCGGCATGTCGAGTACGACGAAATCTCTACTTATAAGGCGACGCGTATCAATATCTTTTCGCCGGAAGCCATGCTGCTGGGTCCCGACGGTGAATTCTGTGGTCACTCGCCGGCGGACATACGTTGCTTGCCCAGGGATTTGACGATTTTTTCCAATCTCCGGTAATTCGAAGAACGGCAGGCATCAGGAGGTTGGCAGTGACCTGCTTTCCGTCTCCAGTGCCACCGCACGTCCCTGGCGTGCAATGCGCGTAGGATGATTGTCCACCATGCCGCGACGCATCATCTCGCCGCGAGGGCCCGATCGTGACGCCGCCCTCCAACAGTACCGCCGACGCGCCGGCGTCTACGACCGGGAGCTGGTGTTGTTCGAACCCATTCGGCGCCTCGCAATCTCAAGGCTTGCGCTTCGCCCGGGTGACGTCGTGTTTGACGTGGGCTGCGGCACGGGCCTGAGCCTGTCGATGCTCAGGCAGGGCATCGGCCCCAAAGGCCGCATCGTCGGCATCGAGCAGTCCCCCGAAATGGTAGAACAGGCTCGCCGGCGCGTGGCGCGGGCGCGCTGGGCACGAGTGACGCTAATGTGCTCGCCGGTGGAGACCGCCGACATCCGCGTAAGTGCAGACGCTGCGCTGTTCCACTTCACGCACGACATCCTTCAACGGCCTGAGGCGATAGCCAACGTCTTCAGCCACCTGAAGCCGGGCGCGCGAGTGGTGGCGTCGGGCTTGAAGTGGGCAGAACCATGGCTGATGCGGCCGGTCAACCTGTTTGTCCTGCCGGCCGCGTTACGCTCCGTGACGTCGCTCGACGGCATGGACCGACCGTGGCGGCTGCTGCAGGACCAACTCGGTCAGATGAACGTCGAGTCTCGACTGCTCGGTGGCGCGTATATCGCCTGCGGCGTTCACGCTCCGTCATGACCGCAGCGTACCTGGCCCCGGCAGTTTCACGCCGCGCGGGCCCGGGACCGGACCCAGGATACGGAAGTCCGATGGTCAGCCGAATTCGGGCCAAATCGGCGCCCGATGGTCCGCCGGTCACGACGGCAACCGCATGCAATTCAATACCTTGGAAGTGGTGGCCAGGGTCGGACCGATTCGCGAAGCGAATCAGGACAGCGTAGCTGCCCGAAGGGCGAGGATCGGCCCTAGCCGATCCGAGTCAATCGAACCAGCGACACGCGGATTTTCAGTACGACGGAGAGCCCGGTTCGGCGCGAGCAAGCCGAAGACCGGGAAGGGATTTCCCCTCGGCCGACCGAACCGCCCCGCCCGACCGAGCCCATCCCGAACCGGAAGGGTGGAAAGCCGCCTAAATTCGTGAGTGACCCAACGCGGTCAACGGGTTAGTGACATCGGGACCGAACTTTTTCCGAACCGCGCAAGCACACTCCCCTGCACGGAAATGGCCGTTTAGATTGACTATCCATTCCGCGGATATCCGACATTTCGCCGCGGACCGGTCTGAGCGATATTCGCGATCCATGAGCCGATTTGCATTCATCCTCCACCCGCTTACGATCGATTATCTCGGCAACCACCCCAGGTATCGGTGGACGCGGCAACTGCCGCGCCATTGGGTCGAGGTAGCGGCGGCCTACATGCCGGGACGCTACGTGGGAACCGTGACGGGCAGCCGGTCGGAAGCGACGGGCAAGCCCGTGGACGGCCTGATCTACGCGCTCGGTGCGACGCCGCGGCAGATGATGACGCGCGCGCCCGAATTCACCTACACCCGACTGAACCAGGCGGTGAAGGACGCGGCCGACCGCGGCGCGAAGATAGTCGGCCTGGGTGCATTCACCAAGGTGGTCGGTGACGCGGGCATCACGGTCGCGAAGCGCGCGCCGATCGCGGTGACGACGGGCAACAGCCTCACCATCGCAGCGACGCTCGAGACGGCGAAGCTCACCGCAAAGCGCATGGGCTGGCGCGACCTGGCGAAGGGCAAGGCGATGATCGTCGGGGCAACGGGCGCAATCGGCTCGGTGTGCTCGCGACTGCTCGCGGCGGCCGTGAAGGACGTCGTGCTGGTGTCCATCGAGCCGGAGCGGCTGTCCGCGCTCAAGCAAAAGATCCTTGCGGAAGTTCCGGACGCGACCGTCGAGACCGACCTGACGACGAACCGCCGGGTCGGCGAGTGCGACCTGATCGTGACCGCAACGTCGGCCTTCGGGCAACGTGTGCTCGACATCAGCCAGTGCAAGCCTGGCGCGGTGATCCTCGACGTCGCGCTGCCGCCAGATATCTCGGAGGAAGAGGCCGCGGTACGTCCCGATGTGCTCGTGGTCGAGAGCGGCGAGATCACACTGCCAGGCCCGGCGCGTTTCAGCTTCGACATCGGGCTGCCGCAGGGCGTGGCGTACGCGTGCCTGGCTGAAGCTGCGCTGCTCGCGATGGAGGAGCGCTACGAGTGCTTCACTCTCGGTCGCGACGTACCGCCGAACGGCGTGAAGGAAATCTACCGACTGTTCCGCAAGCACGGACTGCAGATCGCGCCGCTCAGGACGTTCGGTCGGCTGCTCACCGACGAATTGGTCGCGGAGAAGAACGCGCGAGCGGAAGAACTGCTGCGCAGTCCAGGAGTGCTCGAGCGGGTGAAGCGGGAGGCCGCCGCGAAGATCGCGAAAATCCCTCCGCGCGCCAAAGGTGTCGTAGGCGTTACCTCACTTAAGCTCTGAACGGTACTGTCAGGTTAAGTGGGTTTGAGCAAGCGACGGCCTGTGCTCCGCAAATACTCGATCACGACGACGCGGGCGCCGGCAGATATTCGTGATGCAAGCCACCCAGCACCGATCTGGCGCTCACCGCGAGGCGCTCGCCGATCCGATGGCGGGTTGATGGTGTCGCGGATGGCATGAACTTCGACGGGGGGTCCGGCACGCCCGGGCCGAGTGCCATGTGCGGGCGCCCGCGGTTGTAATGACCCACCCACGCCCTCAGGATCGATCGCAGGTGCGATTCCGACAGCGGAATCAGCCAGTCCAGGCACTCGCGTCGAATCGTTCCGATCACCCGTTCGCAGATCGCATTGGCCTTCGGGCTGTGCGGCGGCGACTTGAGCACGGCCAGGCCGAGATTCCTGATCGACTCGTCCAGGCTCCTCGCGAAGATGCTGTCCCGGTCATGAATCAGGTACTGGCGGGTGTGGTCGAATCCAAGGACCTCCCGAAGCTGCTGTAAGGTCCATCCCGCACTCGGGTGCGCCGTCACTGCGACGCGCACAAGTCGGCGGGTGCCGTGCTCGATGACCACCAACACGGAGAGCAGTCGGAATGTCGCCGTGACCGCCACGAAGAAGTCACAGGCGTCGATCGCGTCCGCGTGATTGCGCAGGAAAGTCGCCCAACGCTGATCGCCGCGCGGTCGACCCAGCGGTCGCTTCGGCATGTACTTGCGCACCGTCCGCGGGGAGACCCGCAGGCCGAGCTTAAGCAGCAATTCGTTGGCGATGCGCTCTTCGCCCCAGAGTGGATTCTCGGTCGCCATGCGCCGGATCAGCTGGCGCAGCTCCAGCGGAATCGGCGGTCGTCCCGGCCTCGACTTGATGCGCCAGAACAGGCGCCAGCCCGCTCGGTGCCAGCGGATCAGCGTCTCGGGCCAAACCACGACCAGGGCATCGCGCCAATTGAAGAGCCGGGACAGCAACGCCAGCGACACCCGCGTCGCGGCGTCGACGCGCCTCGGCTTGACGCCACGCTCCTGGTACAGCGCAAGTTGCCGGCGGAGAAAGAGGTTCTCGGCTTCCACGGATCGCCTTGGTCTGACCGCCAGCACGACGAGGCCGGCCAGGTCGGCAAGCAGCCGAAGGACGATTCGAGCCAACGTGATCACGTTGCGATCATGCCACAGCTCGCCGAAGGTCCCGAAACGGGGTCAGTTCGTCCCAGATCCAATATTTGCGGAGCACAACGGTGCCGGCGCCGCAATCGAAGCGCATACCGTGGTCCAAACTTACTGCACCATAGGCGAATCGATTCGTGGGTGACGACGATGCCTCGCTGAGCCAACAGGTCTTCGATATCCCGGTGGCTCAGGTTGAACCGATAGTAGAGCCAGACTGCATACTGGATGATCGCAGGGGGAAATCGGTGCAGCTTGTACGAGGTCACTAGGCGTTGCATTCGGCCAATGTCGCGCAATGCCGCTTAACTTGGCAGTACCTCTTCTGACACCCTGCGCCCTTCCGACCGAAGGTGCACTACGCTGACCAGGGCAGCAACACTATCTTGCCGCCCAGTCCGCCCCTGTCTATGCGGGCATGGACTTCGCTCGCCGCTGCGAGCGGCAGTCGCTCGATCACGACCGGATGAATGGCGCCGGCGCGCAACAGCTGGAACAGCGTCGCCATGTCGGCCTTGAATTCCTCCGGGTGAGTCAATCGACGGGCCGTGATGCTGTAGAAGACCGCGCTACGGCCGCCGAAAAGGAAGCTCGCTGCGCTCCAGAGCTTGAGCCTCGCCAAGCCGAGTCCTGCACCAATCAGGCTCTCGCGGCCCACTGCCATCGTTTGCGACCCGTAACCCACGAGCAGCCCGCCGGGCGCGAGGCACGCAAACGAACGGCCGTAGTGCGCACCGCCGATCGCATCGAAGGCGATATCAACGCCGGCGCCGTCCGGGGTCAGTTGGCGCACGGCAGTCACGAAGTCACCCGCGCGATAGTCGATCGCCGCTGCCCCGAAGCGCTCAATCACCGCCAGGTTCGCCGCGGAACACGTGCCAATCGCCTTCAGACCGAGGTGGCGCGCGAGATCGAGCAACGCCGTACCGACGGTGCCCGAAGCGCCTATGACGAGAATCGTGGCGCCCGACGGTAAGTTGCGGCAGCGAGTCAGCATCTGAAATGCGGTGAGGTAAGCAAGAGGGATGCAAACGGCTTCGGCCGGATCGATGCTGTCAGGCACAGGCACGAGAAAGCGCGATGGCCGGATCGCATACTGCGCATAGCCACCAACGACACACAAATCAGCCACCATCTCGCCCTCTCGCGGTGCTACCACGCCGGCACCAGTCTTCTCGATGACGCCAACAATCTCGTAGCCAGGCGTGAACGGCAGCGGTCCCTTGAAATCCGGGTACCGACCACGCCGAATCATCGTATCGGTAAAGCCGGTACCGGCGGCGAGCACTTTGATGCGAACCTCCCCGGGTCCTGGTTCAGGAGTGGCCGGCTCCTCCACCATTTGCAGGACTTCGGGTCCGCCGAATCGCGATATGCGCAGGTGTTGCCAAGGCATCCGATCAGCCTATACGCAAGGTCATTGCGCGTCGAGCGGTCTGCGGAATGCCGACGAATGCGGTGGCTTCGAGTTAGCGAACCATCGCTCTCGGGTGATTGTGCTCCGCAACAACCCGATCACGCCGACGCGCGCGACGGTCGTTGAATGACGCTTCATTCATCGCTGCGCATGCGTCTCCTGAGCGACGCCCGTGCCCGACCCGAACTCCGACGTCGCACTCAGATATCGCGAGCGCCCATCCGGAACATCGTCTTGGAGGATTTCCGGCCTTGCGCGATCCGGACCGTGCGTCCGCGACTAACCACTCGGTGACATTCAAGTGATCATTGGATGTTGAATTAATGATCCCCGAGGGGGCCGCGCCGTCAGCGCGCCGACGCACCCGACGACTCGACGGGTCTCGATGACCCTCAATGCGTCACGGGGATGAGGACTTCACGCACCGGGCGAACCGTACCATCACCGCCGGTGCGTGCAAGACTGCACGGCGCGTGCGGATTGCCTCACACTATCAGTTCGCCACCCACACGTCAGGTTCGGGCGTATAGATCCTCCGCACGTAATCGTCCAGCATGCGCGCCGCGCAGAAACTTGGCCCGATGGTGCGAAGCGATGCCTTGATGCGTGCAATCCAGGCGTGCGGGATGCCCGCGGCATCGCGGTCGTAGTACATCGGTATGACTTCCCTTTCCAGCAGATCGAACAAGGCAGCCGCGTCCCGGGCATCCTTCGCCGCCGTGTCGGCATCCTCACCGCCATCGATCGCCCACCCGTTGCTGCCGTCGTAGGCCTCGGCCCACCAGCCATCGAGCACGCTCAGGTTCAGCACGCCGTTGCATGCGGCCTTCATGCCGCTGGTGCCGCTCGCCTCCAGCGGCGGCCGCGGCAGGTTGATCCAGACACCGCACCCGTTGGCCAGTAGGCTCGCCAGGCCGATGTCGTAATCCTCCAGGAAGGCGACGCGGCCGCCGATGCGCGGGTCGGACTTCAGGTTGAATATGCGCGCCAGGAGGCGCTTGGCGTCGTCATCGCGCGGGTGGGCCTTGCCGGCAATCAGCAGTTGTATCGGTCTTGAAGCGTCCAGCAGGCTCAGCATTCTTTCGGGATCCTGCATCAGCAGATGCAGCCGCTTGTAGGTCGCCAGCCGGCGCGCGAACCCCAGCGTGAGCGCTTCGCCGTCGAAGGTGCTGGCGGCCTTCATCGCGTACTCCATCACGTCGCCACGCGCGAGCCGGTCGGTCACCGTCTTGGACCGAACCCAGCGCGCCAGCGTCCTGCCGTACTCCTGCCGGACGGCCCACAGCTCCGCATCCGGAATCCTGTCGACAGCCGCCCACGTCGCGGGGTCGGTGATCCGCTCGTGCGTCTGCCAGCCCGGCATGAGGTACTGGTCCAGCAGACGTCGCATCAGCGGTGAGATCCAACTCGCCACGTGCACCCCGTTGGTGACCTGGGTGATGGGCACCTCTTCGGCGGAACGACCGGGGAACAGCCCCTGCCACATGCGACGTGCAACGCGGGCGTGGATCTTGCTGACGCCGTTGGTCGAACGGCTCATACGGATCGCCAGGGCCGTCATGTTGATCGGCTCATTGCGGTCGGCGGCGTCGAAGCGACCCAGCGAGAGGAAGTTCTCCATGTCGCCGCCCAGCCGACGAGCTGTGCCAGGGAAGAGCGCCATGATCTCGTCGAGTGCGTAGGTTTCGTTGCCCGCCGGCACCGGGGTGTGGGTGGTGAACACCACTTTCCGGCGCACCTTCTCGTGGGCCTCGGCGAAGCTCGCGCCGCGCTCCCTCTCCCGGCCGAGCAGTTCCATGGTGGCGGTGACCGGGTGACCTTCGTTCATGTGGATGATGGACGGGTCGATCCCCAGGGCGTCCAGCACGCGCATCCCGCCGATGCCGATCAGCGCGTACTGGGCCAGGCGAATCTGGCGATTGCCTTCGTAGAGCCGGGCGCTCACGAAGCGCTGCCGCGGGCTGTTACCGGGCACTTCGGTATCGAGCAGGAAAAGCGGCACTCTCCCGACCTCGACCCGCCACACGTTCACCGACACCTCCTCGTCCCAGATCGGCACCTGGACGGTGAGCGGGCTGCCATCCTCGCCGGTGACCAGGACGCACGCACGACGTTCCGGGTCGGTTTCGTCCCAGTACTCGTGCTGCCAGCCAGCCGCGTCGACGCGCTGGTGGAAGTACCCCTGCCGGTACATCAGCCCCACGCCGATCATGGGCAAGGCCCGATCCGACGCCTCCTTGAGGATGTCGCCCGCCAGCACGCCCAGCCCGCCCGAATAGATCGGCAGGGAACGATGCAGGCCGAACTCGGCGCAGAAGAACGCGATCGGGTGTTCCATGGAAGCCACGCCGTCTTCGAGCGCCGGTCGCGCCAGGTCTTCCTCGAGCGAGTTACGCAGCGCCTCCGCCCGCCTGACCAGCGACAGGTCGGATGCCGCCCTTTCCAGAGATTCCTCGGATGCCTCATCCAGGAAGCGCACCGGGTTCTGGCGACACAGCCGCCAGCGATAGCTGTCGATGTCGCGAAACACCCGCTCTCCGTCCTGGTGCCACACCCAGTGGAAGTTGTAGGCGACCCGCGCCAGCGGGGCGAGCCGCGCTGGAATCTCGCGAGCGAGCGCCTGCGCTGCCCGCCGGACGTCCTTGATGCCGCTTCGTATACCCTCGTTTCTCTCGTGCATGGACCGGTTCCTCCTGCGAGGTCGATCAAGGATCAGGCGATTCAACCACACAATCCCACGCACTGGGAGTTGGCGGCGATCAGCGTCATGAGCCCCGAGACGAGCCCGGCCGGCTTGGCGGTCGCCTCAGTCGGCAGGGTACTGACAAGTTAACCATCTTCGCTCGGAAAAGCGGGTACCCCGTGCCGCGGACAACCCAAACCGGAATTGCAGTGGGCGTTGTCGTCGAGCTGTGGGGCAATACGCGCCGGAGCGAGGCCGGACGTCTATATTTACGTATTCTCCGACGACAGCCGCGGCGGTATCTATGATCTCTTAGAGCCCCGACGCAGTGGGGCGATGAGGACTCGCGATGACCAGCAATGCACACCGGTGGGTCTATGCCTTTGCCGATGGCGACGGTCGCAACAAGATCTTGTTGGGCGGCAAAGGCGCGAACCTCTGCGAGATGACGCGCATGGGACTCAATGTTCCGCCCGGGTTCGTGATCACCACGGAGGCCTGTCTCGCATACCTCGCGGATTCGCAGCGCCGCCTGCCCGAGGGCCTGCTCGAGGAAACGCGCGCCCATATGGCATCACTAGAGGCACAGACGGGTCGCCGCTTCGGCGGCAAGGACGATCCGCTGCTCGTCTCCGTGCGCTCCGGCTCGGCCATGTCCATGCCGGGCATGATGGACACGATCCTGAACCTCGGCCTCAACGAGACCACGCTCGCCGCGCTCATCCGCCACACCGGCAACGAGCGCTTCGGCTACGACGCGTGGCGGCGCTTCATCCAGCTGTTCGGCAAGGTCGCGCTCGGCGTGCCGGATGTGCAGTTCGACGAGCAGTTCGACGCCGTGAAGGCACGCGTCGGAGTGAAGCAGGACGTGATGCTCGGCGCCGAGGATCTGCGCGAGATCGGCGAGCGGTTCCTGCAGGTCGTGCAGCGACACACGGGCCGGCCGTTCCCGGCCGACCCCTATGAGCAGCTCGAGATCGCGATCAAGGCCGTCTTCGGCTCGTGGATGGGCAAGCGGGCGGTGGATTACCGCCGTGAATTCAGGATCACGCCGGAGATGGCGAATGGCACGGCGGTCAACGTCGTGACCATGGTCTTCGGCAACATGGGCAACGACAGCGCGACGGGCGTCGGCTTCACCCGCAACCCGGCCACGGGCGAGAACCAGCTCTATGGCGAGTACCTCACGAACGCTCAGGGCGAGGACGTCGTGGCCGGCATCCGCACGCCGAAAGCCATCGCCGATCTGGCCACCGAGATGCCCGCCCTGCATGCGCAACTGGTCGAGCTGCGCAACCGCCTCGAGCGCCACTACCGCGAGGTGCAGGACTTCGAATTCACGATCGAGCGCGGCACGCTGTACTGCCTGCAGACACGCAACGGCAAGATGAACGCCGCCTCCCGGGTGCGCACGTCGGTCGAGATGCACGAGGAAGGCCTGCTGAGCCGCAACGAGGCGATCATGCGCGTCGACCCGGCGGACCTCGAGCAGATGCTGTTCCCGCGCCTCGATCCGGCGCACAAGGGACAGCCGCTCGCGACCGGGCTGCCCGCCTCCCCCGGGGCCGCCAGCGGCCAGGCGGTGTTCGATGCAGATCGCGCCGCGGTGCTCGGCAAGCAGGGGACCCGTGTCATCCTGGTGCGCGAGGAGACCAAGCCGGAGGACATTCACGGCTTCTTCGCCTCACAAGGCATCCTGACCAGCCGTGGCGGCAAGACGTCTCACGCCGCGGTGGTTGCCCGGGGCATGGGCAAGCCCTGCGTCGCGGGCGCCGAAGGCATCCAGGTCGATGTCGCGATGCGTGTCGCCTTCGTCGGCGACCAGGTCGTCAAGGAGGGGGACGTCATCACCATCGACGGCAGCAACGGCCGGGTATATCGCGGCGAAGTGCCGAAGGTGGAGGCCGATTTCTCGCCCGCGCTGGTGAGGCTGCTCGAGTGGGCAGACCAGCACGCGCGTCTCGGCGTTCGGGCGAACGCCGACACGCCGCAGGACGCGCAGCGCGCACTGCGTTACGGCGCCCGGGGCATCGGCCTGTGTCGCACGGAGCGCATGTTCAACGCCGCCGACCGGCTGCCCATGGTCGTGGACATGATCGTGGCGGAGACCCCCGAGCAGCGGCGCGCCGCGCTCGACCAGCTGCTGCCAATCCAGCGCACGGACTTCGCCGGCATCTTCAAGGCGATGGCGCCGCACGCGGTGACGATCCGCCTGCTCGATCCACCGATCCACGAGTTCCTGCCGACCGAGCGGCAGCTGGAGGAGGACATCGCGCGGCTGCACGACCTGCGCGGTGCCGCCCGGGGCATGGAGGTGATGACGGAGGCGGCGCGTTCCGTGCCGGGCGCGCGCATCAGCGCGGCGCTGCGCGACCTCGGCGACACCCGGCTGATCGACGCGACTATCGCTCGCAAGGAAGCGGTGCTGCGCAAGGTCCGCGCGCTGCGCGAGGTGAACCCGATGCTCGGCCATCGCGGCGTGCGCCTCGGCATCACCTACCCGGAGATCTACACGATGCAGATCCGTGCCGTCCTCGAGGCGGCCGCGGATTGCCTGCGCGCCTGCATCGAGGTGCATCCCGAGATCATGGTGCCACAGGTGTGCACGGCGCAGGAGTTGAAGCTCGTGCGCGACTACATGACCGCCGTGCAGCAGGAGGTCGAGCTCACCTACGGCGTGAGCGTCCCCTGCAAGTTCGGCACCATGGTGGAAGTGGTGCGCGCCTGCATGCGCGCCGAGAACCTCGCCGAAGTCGCGGAGTTCTTCTCGTTCGGCACCAACGACTTGACGCAGGCGACGTTCTCCTTCTCCCGCGAGGACGCGGAGAACAAGTTCCTGCCGATGTACAACGAGCGGGGCATTCTGCAGGACAACCCGTTCGAAGTGCTCGACGTGAAGGGCGTCGGGCGCCTGATGGCACTCGCCGTCGAGTGGGGCCGGCGCACTCGAGCGGCGCTCAAGGTCGGCATCTGCGGCGAGCACGGCGGGCATCCGGCCTCGATCCGCTTCTGCGATTCGATCGGACTTGACTATGTCTCGTGCTCGGCGCCGCGGGTGCCGATCGCCCGGCTGGCGGCCGCGCAGGCGGCGATCAGCGGCGCCGGCGGGGCGGACCGGTGTGCTCCGCAACTACTCGATCACGCCAACGCGGGCGCCGGCAGATATTCGTGATGGGCATTGCCAAGTTAACTCCAGACGGCCGCAATACGCCCACCGGATTGCTCTCAAATGGCCACTGCCCCATCCCAAGACCTAAACGCCCCTTGGCGCAGCCTCCGATAATGATCCGCCGCCACCAAATGGCGGCCCAGATTGAAGAGATTTGCGACGGCAGCGTGCACGCGGACGAATCGTTGCGCCTGAAGCATCGATTTGAATCGCCTCATCCCCCGTTCCCGCACCCGGGTCGGCTGGTGGGAGAGTTCGACCCGATTGTTCGCGTGTCGCGAAGTGTCGTGGATCGATTCCGGGATGAGTTCCTGCCGCGCGACCGTGTAGCTCTTCAGCTTGTCCGTCACGATCGTCCCGGGCTCACCCCCATGGCGGGCAAGCAAGCTTCTGAGGAATCGCTTGGCGGCCTCCGCATCTCGTCGCTCCTGGAGCAGCACATCGACGATCTCCCCATCCTGGTCGACCGCCCTCCACAGGTAACGTTGCTCGCCTCGGATTCGAACGAACACCTCATCAATGAAGAACGTGTCGCCGTAGCCACCGTGCCGGCGACGCAATCGAAGCGCATACCGTGGTCCAAACTTATTGCACCATAGGCGAATCGATTCGTGGGTGACGACGATGCCTCGCTGAGCCAACAGGTCTTCGATATCCCGGTGGCTCAGGTTGAACCGATAGTAGAGCCAGACTGCATACTGGATGATCGCAGGGGGAAATCGGTGCCGCTTGTACGAGGTCACTGGGCGTTGCATTCGGCCAATGTCGCGCAATGCCGGTTAACTTGGCAGTACCCAATCGAGCGGACAACTCGCATCTGGTCATTCGACGACGGGAGCGCAAACAACAGAGGTTCAAATCGCAACGTTCGGCGCAAAGGTTCCTCGCGACTCACGCCGCCGTCTACAACAACTTCAACGTTCAAAGACACCTGATCCGCCGACCGACCCTTCGCCTCTTTCGAGCCGAAGCCCCTCGCACGTGGGCAACGGCGACCGCGGCGGCTTGAGCGATTGCTCCCTCCTCGCTCATTGCGCCTTCGGCGACTTGACCTGACAACACCGCCGGTGATGCTGCTCGTGGTGCGTGTCGTGAACTCGAGCAAGGGCTGGTACGAGGCGGGCGCGCGGTAGTGCGCTGCCGGTTGCATCCTGCCCGCATCGACCGCAGGATGCCGGTGCCGGTCTCCGGCCAGCCGAGACATTCCAGCCCATGTCATTCCTGGGAGAACTGAAGCGCCGCAACGTCGCCAGGGTTGCCATGCTCTACGTCGTGTCGAGCTGGGTGATCCTGCAGATCATCGGGACCCTTGGCTCGATGCTCGAGCTGCCGGGCTGGGTCGGCAAGCTGGCCGTGCTCGCGCTGGGCCTGGGCCTGCCGGTCGCCCTCGGCATCTCCTGGGCGTACGAACTCACGCCCGATGGCCTGAAGCGGGACAGCTCGGTACCGCCCAGCGAGTCGCAACGGCACGACAACGCCCGGCGGCTCAACGTCATCACGCTGATCGTTGCGGCGCTTGCGATCCTGACGGTGGCGCTGGATCGATTCCTGCCAGCCGGCAATGCCCATCGGCCCGCTGCGGCCGTCGAGGCCGATGCCGCAGAGGGCGCTACAAAGGCATCCGCTCCGGCCACGACCGGCGTGGCCGTCCGGCCCACGACCGGGATCGCCGTGCTGCCGTTCGCGAACATGAGTTCGGACTCCGAGCAGGATTTCTTCTCCGACGGCGTCACCGAGGAAATCCTCAACCTGCTTGCCAACGTCGAGGGCCTGAGGGTCACGTCCCGGACTTCGTCGTTTTCCTTCAAGGGCCAGACCGTCGACCTGCCGACGATCGCGCGCAAGCTCGGCGTCAGCCACGTGGTCGAGGGCAGCGTGCGCCGGGCCGGCGACCGCGTTCGGGTCACCGCGCAGTTGATCGACGTCGCGTCCGATACGCACCTGTGGTCCGAGACCTACGAGCGCAAGCTCGATGACGTATTCGCAATCCAGGCGGACATCGCAGGACACATCGCCAGGGCATTGAAGATCACGCTCGGTGCCGACGACCTCGCGTCGATCGGCAAGCCCCCGACCGGGGACATGGAGTCCTGGCAGCGGTTCCTGCAGGGCCGCTACAAGTTGCGTAACCGCAAGACTGCGGCTGATCTCGACGACGTGCTGAACCTGGTCGACACGGCGATCGCGCGCGATCCGAACTTTGCGCGCGCGCATTCACTGCGGGCGCTGGCGCTGCTGTTGCGGCCCTCGTGGCAGCAGGGACAGAGCGCCTTCGAGGCACAACGCTCGAACCGGCCCGCCGGCCAGGAGACCGGCGAGCGCGAGGCCACATGGTCCGAGGCGCTGGCATCGGCGAATCGCGCCCTCGAGCTCGATCCCGGGCTCGGGGAGCCGTACGCCGTCCGGGCGCTGCACGCACAGGCTCACAATCTTTACGCGGATGCGTATCGAAACTTCAGGGAGGCGGTGGCGCGCGCGCCTTCGGACCCAGAAATTCACAACTGGTATGGCGGTTTCCTGCTCGACACCGGCTACCTGCAGGCTGGCTGGGCCGAGCGGCAGCGTGCGGGCGAACTCGATCCGCTGTCGCCATTGATCGCATGGCACCTCGGGTACTCGGCGCTGGTCATGGGCCGGCCCGACGTCATCGAGGCGTACACGGAGAAGGCTCGCGAAAACGGCTGGGAGGGTCCCGAGCCGGTCGCGCTGGAGGGCGGCGGAGCCAGCGAGCGCGGCGATTTCGATCGTGCCGAGAGGTTGTGGATCAAGGCTTTTCCACATCGCACGGAGCAGATCCAGATGTCGGTCAAGGCCATCAAGAGTCGCCATGTCGATGCCGCAACTGCGAGCATGCTTGCAACACTCGCTCCCTACGGCCCTCCCGGTGTCGGCCGCTTCGCAGTGCAGGCCCTGAGCCGGGACGTGGATGGCAGCCTGGCAACGATCCAGGGCACGCTCGACCCGGCTTCGCTGCGCAAGGCGGATGGCAGCGGCGGCCCCGTCCGGTCCCGTGGGGGCGACGGGATCGGCAGCGTTCTGCGCGCGGACTGGTGGATGCCGGAGTCGGCTGCAACCCGCAGGGATCCGCGGTTCGCGGCAATCATGCGCGATATCGGACTCGTCGAGTTCTGGCGGGAATTCGGCTGGCCGGACAAGTGCAAACCGTTGGAAAACGGCGTGCAATGTGAGTGATCTGGAGCTGCAGCCCCCGGCAGCACCACGGGTACTGACAAGTTAACTTTTTTCGATCTGAAAAGCGGGTATTCGGCGCTACGAACAGCTCAAACCGGAATTTCGGTGGGCGTTGTCGTCGACTTATGGGGCAATACACGCCAGATTGACGGGCGTCGGCCCACGCCCACGAGTTAACTTGTCAATACCATCGAGCGTGTGGATCGCGGCGGCGTCCCAGCAGGCGTGGACAATTCGCAGGTCATCGCACGGGGGCAACGGCGACCGCGGCGGCTTGAGCGATTGCTCACCCTCCTATCATTGCGCCTTTGGCGACTTAACCTGACAAGGCCCTCCTGGAGCCACATCGAGTGGTTCGAGTCCGTATTCACGATCATCGGCCGACACGTACCACGTCAGGCCGCGGAACCGCTCGAGCGGCAGCAAGACTGCGGTGGCTTCAGGTTTCGGCGGCGGGCCTGTTGCTGCCGGCTGCGACACTGGGCCTTCGGCCGTAGCCGGCGGCCAGGTCACGTAGGTCGAGTAGTCGTAGCCGTAAGGAAGACCAACCATCATGCCGTGAGTTGCCCGTTCCACCGTCATCACGAGAGAACCGTCCGTCGCTCGAGTAAAGGTCCGAGTCAGGGTCTGCACCCCAGCGCTTGCCATGAACACCCCCATGGCTGCCCGGAACGCGTTGATGGAATCCGTCACCAATGGGGCGTCTGTTTCATCGCCGAAACTCAAGGCCGGTGCGATCAAACGTCGAACGAGGCCCTCGTCCTTGCAGTCGAAGTCGCCCTTGGAGTGGTGAAGCTCTTTCAGCACCACAGCCCCGTCGCCTGAAACGACCTGTAGCGTGTCTGGGTCAGGCTGGCGCAGCACGACGGTGTCGAACGAACTCGCATCGAGCCCGGCTATGTTCGAAGCAAGCGTCGTCTCGCAGAGCCAGTCTCCGATGTACCGGTACGTCCTCGACACACCCCCTTCGCACAACTGTTTGGGCGTGCTCGGGGCGAGCTGGCCGTCGTTGCTGAAGCGACCCTCGAGACTGGGACAGGCCGTGTTCACGGCGCCGGCAGTAGCGCCCGCCTGCGTCCCGCTCTGGGCCACCGCAGGCGACCAGCCCTCTGGATAAGTAGCGTGGCCGCTGAAGCAACCTGCAATTGGGGACAACGGCACCGCTATCAACGCGACGTGACAAGCGCGCGTGGCGCGCGACCGGTGGCGGTGAGGTTGCCTGTCCATGAGTGACCTGCCCGAGCGAATTCTCGCGCTGCGACAGACTTGGTTGTATGGGGAACAATACGGTCAACAGACGGCAGGTCGCGTTCGCGCAGACGCTGGGATCCGTTATGGTCCGCAATTGCCCGCTCACGCCGGAAACCGCATGACGCTCAACGAGTTGAAAATGGTGGCCAGGGTCGGAATCGAACCAACGACACGCGGATTTTCAGTACGACGGAGAGGTCGGCTCGGTGTGAGTAAGTCGAAGACCGGGGTCGAGTTTTCGACGGGCCGACCGAACTGGCCCGCCCGACCGATCCTATTCCGAACTCCGTGTGTGTCAGCCAACCAAGCTGCACAATAAGCTCAAGAAGCGCAACGGCGTCGGTGCATCGCGACCGAACGAGGACCGAACCGTGGCTGCTCAGGCCTGGCGGGTTAACAGTGGTGATCGACCGCAGGATTCTTCCGCTCACCCGAAGAAGCAGGCATGCGTATCCTCCGCCACCAGTGAAGCGAACTCATCGATCGAATTCACCTCCGGTCTGGGTTCGTAGCCGTGCCACTTCAGATCGCGACGTTGCCAGAACACTCGCCAGACGCCGCGCGTCCTCACGTAGGTTGCCTTCGCGGCCAGCGCCAGTCACTCCACGGCCCTCCTGGCCCGTGGTATCGGCCGGACACCCTTCATCTCCGGACGACCCGCACTTCCAGTCGAGGCTGCGGACCGCTGACGCGGTCGAGAGACCGCTTCGGTTCGTCAACAGCCTCGGTCGCCTTTCACCGTTGAAGATCTGCCGTCGGGCGCGGGTCGGGGCTGGCTCCCCGGCGTTGGGGGGAAGCCGACGTTCGGATAGAGGTAAGATTGGCGAGAAACGGATATTCCGATTCAGTCGTCGAGAATTCATCTGGCGCCAGCGTCGACGGGTCTGGGCTGGGTCCGGCGTAAACCGGGGCGGAAGTGGCCCCGAAAAGTGGTTGGGTACGGAGAAAGCCGAGTCATGAGCGAGCGATACAGGGCGGTTCCGGCAGGCGGCTCGGCGACGGCTGCATTCGCGGCGACAGCCCTCATCGCCAGCACCGCCCAGGCCGGCGGGCGCGGCAATCTGGTGGGCTCGTACGACCAGCCGCTGGAGGCCTTGCATACCGTGTACGGAAATCGGCCCCTGTGAGCGGGTGCCGTCTGCCGGGCGCCGTTCGAATCGTTGTGCTCGCGTCGCTCGCGCTGGCGGCGTGGTCGGCCTGCGCCGAGGAGATCCTTGAAACCTCGCTGCCGCCGGCCGACGCGCAAATCAACCTTCCCTATGCGTTCTGGAACGAGACCTTCGGTTTCGCGGCGGGTTACGTCTATGCGATGAACGGCTTCCCGCAGCCGCAGGCCGGCGTGGTCGGGTCGATCATGGCCGGCACCGAGGGCTCGGTGATGGGATTTGCGATGGGGCAGAACATCCGGCCGTTGCAGTCGCTGCCGCGCCTGTTCGCCGATCCCATCTTCTCGATGGGCTACTTCGACAACGCCGACGTCTTTGTCGATGGCAACCCGGATTTCCCCGACGAGCGCGCCGGCAGCAACGACTCGGATCCGAACAACTTCATCACCGGTCGCGGGCGCGACACGTTCGCCCGCGTGCGGTTCAAGTACCTGCTGCCGATCGGCACTGGCCTCGAGCGCATCCTGCCTGCCTTCCAGTTCGACGGCGGGCTGCTGGTCGACGGCGCGAACGGTGGTCACGGCTTCAACCCGTGGAAGTCCGGCCTGACGTACGTCGAAGTAATGCCGTTCTACCGCTCCCAGAACGTCGCGAACGACCTCGTCGACATCGATCAGGCCACCAACGGCCTCGAGTTGAGCCTGTTCTACGACAACCGCGACATCGGGTCGAACCCCTCGCGCGGACAGTCCGTTCGCCTGCGCGTCGCCCGCGACTGGGGCCTGCTCAACAGCACGGATTCGTGGACCAGCGCCGGGGCCGAGGTGGATCACTACGTCTCCCTGGGAGAGACCAAGCGCTTCCGTCAACGCGTCCTCGCGCTCAATGCCTGGACGTCGTATTCACCGACCTGGAGCGTGCGGCCCGACGGCCTGGTGGAGAACCGGCCGCCCGCGTTCAGCGGCGCGACGCTGGGCGGACTGTGGCGCATGCGGGCCTTCCCCGCGCAACGCTTCAACGACAAGGCCGGAATCTACTACGCGGCCGAGCTGCGGCTGATTCCAGAGTGGAACCCTATGGAGTACTGGCCGGCACTGCAGCGGCACGTCGGCATCCAGTGGATCCAGATGGTGCCTTTCGTCGAGGTCGGCCGCGTGGCGCCGGATTGGGAGTTCGCGGAGCTGCATCGCAACATGAAATGGGACGTGGGCTGCGGGCTGCGCGCGTGGGCCCATGGGCTGGTCGCGCGGGTGGACGTCGCCTACTCCGACGAAGGCTTCGGCGTGCAGATGATGGTCAGCCAGCCGTTCCAGTTCT
Source organism: uncultured Gammaproteobacteria bacterium (assembly GCA_963706755.1). Classification (GTDB taxonomy): domain Bacteria; phylum Pseudomonadota; class Gammaproteobacteria; order Steroidobacterales; family Steroidobacteraceae; genus RPQJ01. Next base: position 120,505 of record CAVPNH010000008.1, on the reverse strand, counting down.
GACGCGTCCGGTGAACCCGTATTGACCAGGCCCAACCGGATCAGTGCGGACGAACTGACGTCACCCCGCTTTTTCGTAGCCATTTAGAACTGGAGTAACGTGCTTCCGGGTCCGCGCATAGCAAGGTGGAAACTCCCCTCCTCGCAGACGCTCGACGCCAACTCAGTTCGGTCACTCCGCGTCCTCGCGAGGGTCCGGAGCGGTCGCGACGCCGACCTCACGGTGACGTGGGCAACGATCGTTGACTGACTCTTCGCCCGTCGATGCGCCCCCCCCGACCGACCCGAAATCCAAAAGTCCGCGAGTCGGTCCCATCGAGGGCCGATGGCACACGCAGTCCGCGCGTAACCGCATGAAAATCAACGAGATGAAAATGGTGGCCAGGGTCGGAATCGAACCAACGACACGCGGATTTTCAGTCCAACGGAGAGTCCGGTTCGGTGCGAGTAAGCCGAAGATCGAAAACGACTTCTCTCTTGGCCGACCGAACCGCCCCGCCCGACCGAGCCCATACCGAGCCGGAACGGCGAGAGCCGGACGAACCAGGCGGTAAGCCGAAGAAGCGCAAGGGCGTCGGGGCATCGCGACCGAACGGTTTCCGAACTGCGCGCCGAACGGGGCCCGGCGGGTCCGACCTCCGCTCGCCCGGCGTCGCAAAGCGGTCGTCGTGCGGCCGAGCTCGCTGAATGGCGACGGCCCGCTTCCAACCGTCTCTGCTGTTCGCATCGAGGGAAGCGGCCACTTGCTTCGCTATCGATGCAGCCGGGTGCTTGGGCCTTACTGGGAAACGTAATTCTGCAGCTGCGGTCGCACTGGCCAGCGGCTGGGCAGCAGTTTGCCTGACGGCTCGGCGAATCTGCACCGAAGGGTCCCGAGGTGCTCGAAATTGATCTCGATGTCAGCACCAGGATCAATGAAGTCGTCGAGGTCCAGTCCGGTGCAGTCCGGAACAGTACCGAAGCCCATGACGCTCCCGGACTTGATGGGAGCGATCAGCCCGAGCCAGGCGAAGATGTCCTCGGCTTTGTGGCTGATCTCGGACGTCGATCCCTGGTACCGGACTTTCCCGTTCACCTTGACGACAACCTTGAGGTTATACGGGTCGCCGATCTCATCCGGCGTGACCAGATACGGGCCGAGCTGGTTGCCCTTAGCCATGTCCTTCGTCAAACAGAACCCGCCGACGAATTCCGGCGCCTGGACGTCGCGGGCCGAGACGTCGTTGAAGATGCAAAAGCCGGCTACCGGTTGCCTGACGCACCCGTAGACCACGGCAAGCTCGGGTTCGATGTCGAGCCGCGACGTGTAGAACGGCCACGGAACAGTCTCCCCATTTCCGACAATCGAGCTCATGTTGGACTTGTAGTACGAGAGGCGCTCCGGGACGCCTGCAGGCGCGGCGGGCGGCTTGCTCAGAACCAACTTCCCGAATGCCTGCAACAGCGGGGCGGTCTGCGGATTGTCCTTTTCGTACTTCAGCATCGTTTCCAGAGAATTCCTGAGATGCCGCGGTGTGAGTGCGAAGTCGTACAGCGCCGCCACGTCGATCGGCTCGAGCAGTCGAACTGCATCAACGGCAGGCCGGTCCTGCTCCGCCAGGTCCTCCAGATGATCCTGGCCCCAGGCCTGCAGTTCCCGCGCTGATTTTTCACTCTCGGGCAGGTTGGCCAGGTAGGCCCTGCTGTCGGCCAGGTGCGGGTAGGACTGACCGGAGCCGGACTGAAGCGCGGAGAACGATACGGCGTGGCCGCGAACGACGACGCCGAATCGAGCACTCGAGTCGCCGGTGATGAATCGAATCAGTTTCATGTGTTGTGCCTCGTCCCTGTTGGCCGCGACTTCGGCCAGTGGCAATGCGCCGGAATCAACCCACGAACGCCACGACGCGGGCGGGAGCGGCGCTGCACCGCGCGAGCTTTATCGGGAAAAACCCCACCATGAATCCACTCAGGGGAAGTGCGCCGAGATTGGTCATCTGCTGGACGATGAACGCTTCCCTCTCGACGATGGCCTTGTGGCCGTCCCATAGCACCTACTTGTCGCCGGTCTCCTTGAATTTCTGGGCCATCACGCGAAACGGGAGATCCCAGCCCACGGCATCGGTGCCGAGGATGGTCGCGCCCTGTTTCGTCAGGTGCAGCGTGCTGTGCCCGGCCCATGCCCGGCTGCGTGTAGAACCCGGGTCGGTCATCGTGTAGCGCTCCTGGCCCGTGCGGATCAGCACCGCATCGCCGTTGTTGATCCGATGCCCGGTGGCGGCCAGTGCGGCGTCGAGCATCTCGATCGTGATCTCCTCGCCCCCCCTGGCCCACGGACGCACGTCCAGCACCAGGCCGGGGCGGTAGAGCTCATCCAGCGCGATGTCGGTGATGGTGCGCGCCGGCTTGCCGGCCGATACGAGAACCGCTGTGCAGCGGCGCGTCGACGTGGGTACCGCAATGCGAGGACAGGTCGGTCAGGATCTCGGCGCCCCAGCCCTCGCCGTCCGCAAGGTCCTCATTATGGCAGCCGAGATAGCGGCAGAACTCGTCGCGGCCCTTTTTCGGCCGGGATGAAGATACTCGATTGCCGGGGCGACGACCCCGGCAGCACCGGCCAGCGGCGGCGGAAGCTTGGCGCGATTGTCCGGATCCAGTGTTGCGGTCAGGTCGATCAGTCGGGTCATGGCTTCCTTCCCGGCGGTTGGCGGCGTGGCACGATTGCGTCGGCATGGTGGGCCGCCGGCGCGGCACGATCTATCGAATTTCCGCAATGTCGGACAACTCGCAGCGCGCTGCGGCGCGCGCCGCCCGCGACGACTCCTGCGGCGTGCGCGCGCCTACTCGCTCTTCAGCCGCTTTGAGCCTTCGATGAGTGGGTGCCAGCCCGAAACCAGCGAGATCATGAACACGTCCATCTGCAATGCGTCTGGAGCCTGGTCGCTGGCGGTCGACTTGTAGCTGAAGGTCAGGCCCATGTTGTCGTTGATCTGATAGCCGAGCGTGAGCCCGAACCCATAGTTGTTGAGCTTGTCCCCCTCGATCCCGTCGATGGTCGCCTTGCCACCGTTGTACCAGGCCGCATCAAGCGATCCCCACAGGTGCTCGGTGAAATCGCGCGTCAGGTGCGCGTCAATCTGAAACATCGGATCCGTCTTCAGGGTCTGGCCGACGAAATCGGTGTTGTCGCCGAAGAGCCAGACGGCGGGCAGGAATTCCAGTGTCGTTCGCCGACCCGGTACCCACGAGCCCAGTTGCCACACGATGGGAAGGCCGATGCGGCCGTACCAGCGGTTTTGCCCGATGTTCAGCGGCTGGCTGCTGTCGTATTCGCCGATTGGAACTGCGAGGTCCGCCAGCACATCGAGCGAGAAGCCCGGTTCGTACCGGAGGGTATCCGGAATATTTATCTGCGCCTTCGGACCGATCAGGTTGAAGTCGAACTCGAGCATCGGGTCGCCCCAGCCGCTGGCCGACTGCTTGAATGTTCCCCCGCGGACCGTGACCTCGCCCGAGAGTCGGCCCATGGGCAGGATGACTGCCGCCATCGCCGAGCGATCGAACAGCGTAAAGGTCCGCGCATAGCCCGCGAGCGCCATCGTGGCGTCAAAGCTCGCCCCGGGCGTCACCGTGAGCGCGGGGTCGAAGGGTTCGTATTGCCGCTGATCGATTCGTAGATGAGCGGCACGGCATTCGCACCTGACAGCGTCTTCCAGTAGAAGCGCGGCGGCACCTGCGACTGCGCCCGCAGCGGGCACAGGACGCCCAGGGCGAAAATCGTGACGACGATCCATCGCACACAGCTCACCGGATGCATAGGTCCCGCTCGATGTTCATGGAATGTCCATCCCTCTTTCTTGGTTGATTCGCAGATCAGCGATGGTCAGGGCTTTGGCTCCGCCATCATGTCCTTGGGTGGCACGAACTGTCGTTTGTAGATCAGCGGCGGGTATCCTGGGTCGTCCGGCACGCGCGGCGGCAACTGGTCTTCCAGCGTCTCGAACACGGAGCGGCTCGGCAGGATGACGTTGTTCGACCGGACGTAGTCGTCCCAGAGCGCCACCATGGCTTTGACCTTGTCGGGATTCTCCGCAGCGAGATCGTGTCGCTCGGCGGGATCGGCTGCTATGTCGAAGAGTTCCCACTCGCCCTTGCCGATCGACTTGTATTCCCAGCGCAGCTTCCAGCCGCCCTGCAGCACGGCATGGTTGCCGAAGAGTTCCCAGGCAAGCCAGTCCTGCTCTGTGCGCGGTGATTCCGCCTGGCCCGCCAGCACCGGACCCCAGGACTTGCCCATGAGCGGGGGCAGCTCGCGCCCATCGAGACTCTTCGGGTAGCTGGTGCCTGCCATCTCGAGCAATGTCGGCATGAGATCGGCCACGTGCATCAGCCCATGGTTGATGCTTCCCTTGGGCCGCTTGACCGCGGGCCCGCTCACGATGAGTGCGTTTCGGATTCCGCCCTCCCCCAGCCAGCCCTTGTACTGGCTGAAGGGGGTCATCGACACCTGCGCCCACATCGGTCCGTATGCCACGTAGGAGCCCGGGTCGCCCCACGCGTTGGGATTGGTCTGCGACCACTTGATGGCCGCATAGAGATAATCCCGCGTGCCCGGCGTACCCGCAATCATCTTGAAGAGGTCGGTTCCTTCCGCGCCGTTGTCGCCGAAGACGATGAAGACGGTGTTGTCATACTCGCCGATCTTCTTGAGGTGATCGATGAGCCGGCCGACGTGGTAGTCCATGTTCTCGACCATGCCGGCGTAGAGCTCCATCTTCTTGCCGAGGATGGCCCGCGTCGCCGGAGCCAGCACGATGGGGTCCGGCACGAACCACATCCGCTCGGCGAGTTGCGTGCCCGCGGGCGTGATGCCGAGTTCGATCTGCCGCTTCAGCCGTTCCTGCCGGACCGCGTCCCATCCCTTGTCGTACTCGCCGACATGCCGTGAACGCCACTCCTTCGGCAGGTGGTATGGATCGTGCGGCGCCTGGTGCGAGACATATGCGAAGAAGGGCTTGCCGTCGCCGTGGTTTGCGTCGATGTATCCGATAAGCTTGTCCGTGTAGGTCTTGGTCGCGTAGTAATCCTTGGGCAGCCGGATCAGGTAGCGCCCATCTTCGGTGAATACCGACTGCGGCGCGGCGGCCGTGAAGTTCGTCATGTCCCAGTAGCTGCCGGCGCCGTCGAGCAGGGAGAAATCCCGCTCGAAGCCGCGGGCAGCCGGGATCTGGTCCGGCGCCTTCCCCAGGTGCCACTTGCCGACCATGTACGTGTGGTAGCCAGAGTCCTTCAGCAACTGCGGAAGCGTCGTCACCTGGTTGTTGAGGTAGCCCTCGTAACCGGGCACGCCCCGCTGGTTGGGCGCAGTCCACTCGTCCATGTTGCCGATGCCGTTGCGGTGCGTGTCCACGCCGCTCAGCAGCACCGATCGCGTGGGCGAGCAACTTGCGTTCGTGTAGAAATTCGCGAAGCGCAGACCCTCACTGGCCAGCGCGTCGAGATTCGGCGTCTTGATCTCGCCGCCGAACGAACCCAGATCGGCAAAACCGAGGTCATCGCCGAGGATGATGACGATGTTCGGTCGCTTCGGTTGAACCTGCGCCTGGGCGGGATTGCCCGCGGCGAACAGGGCCGCTTGGAGACCAGCGATCACGGCGACAGAGGCTCGCATCAATTTGACTCGCGCCATGAGGATCGACCCCTGTGTTGGCTTCGTGGGGATGGCACACTGATACACTGGCCCACGAGGTGGGGCCGGTGGCGATGGTGGCCCGCCTGGACTCGACTTGACCAGGGCGCAGTGTCCGGTCAACGGCTCGTTACGGTCTATCGGAAATCCGCAGAACGCAGCGAAGATGGTGTTTTCCACTACATCCGTTCAGCCTGCGGTCACGGTCGTGGACATCAGCGACCTGACTGCCGCCAGTGCAGGCATGGACCTGTTCGAACAGGATGCGATGCCTTTGCAGTCGATGCCCCTGCGCGCAAGGCGTGTGATCGTGAGACTCAAGACCGCCACGGTCGTCTATCAGTCCACGAACCTGCGTGTCAGGACGCGGACGAAAGCGCACGACGGCTTGCTGGCTTACGTCACCTTTGGTCCGCGAGCCACCGGCACCGTGGAAGGGCTCCAGGTTCGTCCAGGCATGATGTTGGTCGCGGAGCCCAGGACTGAGGCTGGATTTGTCGTCGATCCGGGCTGGGAGAGCATCACGTTGCTGGTGCCGCCGGAAGACATCCGGGAACACCTGTCCGCCCGGCAGCGCGAGGGCGAGTTTCACTGGCCGCGCCACATCGAAGTCTTGCACACCGATCCAGCAAGAGCCCGACTGCTTTTCCGGTGGGGCAAGCGACTGACGACCGCCGCGTCAAGGAAGCCCGCGCTGTTCGACGACGGACGCGCCGAGCGGGACGCCGCGCAGGTCGAGTTGCTGGAAGCGCTGCTCACGGCTATGCGTTTGAGCGACACGCTTGAGCCTTTCGGCACGGAAAGAACACGACAGGCACACAGCCGGGTCGTCACGATCGCGGAGGATTACGCGCTCTCGCGCGTCGGGGAGCGTGTGCATGTCTCCGACCTGTGCAGGGCCGCAGACGTGAGCGAACGCACCCTCGAGTGCGCCTTCAAGGAGGTCATGGGTCTGTCGCCCGTGGCATACCTGATACGACTGCGACTGCACCGAGTGCGCGCGGCCCTCCTTGCCGCTGAACCAGGATCGACACAAGTCTCGCTCGAAGCGCTCAAGTGGGACTTCTGGCACTTCGGCGAGTTCTCGCGCGCATACGAGCGATGTTTCGGCGAACTGCCCTCAAGTACTTTACGGCGAAAGCCCTTCTCGTCCGGCCTGGTCCGCAAAACGACGGCGACGGACTGAACGGCTGACCTCGCCATCGGAGGCAAGTTCATTCCCGCGTGGAGCACGCCGCGGGTGCATCGAACCGGTTGTGCTCCGCAATTACTCGATCACGCCAAAGCGGGCGCCGGCAGGTACTCCTGATGCCTGCCCGCGGGCACTCGGCGCCGATTCCGTCCATTCATCCGGCATCCTCGCGAGGGTCCGCAGCGATCGCGACGCGAGATCACATCGACGTGGTAGATGGTCGTTGAGCGCCTCCTCGTTCATCGGTCCGAGTGCGTCTCCTGAGCGACGCACCGCCCAACCGGAATTCCGACGTCGCCCCCAGAGATTGCGATCGCCCATCCGGAACATCGGCTTGGAGGATTCCGGGCCGTGGCCGGTCCGAAGCGCGGCCACGATGAACCATTTGATGACATCAGGTGATCATTTGATGTTGATTTAATGATCCCCGAGGGGGGCCGCGCCGTCCGCGCGCCGACGCGCCGCGCGCGCACCCGTCCCGCGCAGGGCGCAGCGCGGGGCCCGCCCGTGGGGGCTGCCATGCCCGCCCAGCGAGCGCGTCGCAGCGGGCCACTCTGGGGCCGCGACGAAGGCCGGCTCGGGGGCGCGCCGACGACCGCGTCGAGCGGCCACATTCCGACCGCAATCGAATCCACGCCCTTTCACGGTCCGCTCCAAACCGCCGTTACGTCTCGTCGGACACACCGCTCTTTCGCCATACGCTGGCGAGCCAAGGCTGTCGCTCAAGTGGCAAACCCGGCGGCCGATAGTAGTGCTCCAGTTCCGCGAACCCCGCCACTTCAAGAAACGCGCGCCATGATGCGAGGTCGTGATAGGCCCCGTACCTCCCTTGATTCCAGCCCTCCTCGTTGTTCCCCCGAGGGTTCGACGTGAACAGCACGCCATCCGGTTTGAGCGCCGCGCGCAGTTCGCCCAGCACGCGCGGGACCTCTTGGCGCGGCACGTGGAACAGCGAGGCGTTGGCGAAGATGCCGTCGAAGAGACCAGCGGGAAGCTTCAATGCCAGGAAATCCTGCTCCCAGACCTCGCAGCCGCTGTGCGCGCGCGCCATGGCAGCGGACGTCGGGGAGCCCTCGAGGCCGATTGGCTCGTGGCCAAGGGCGCGAAACGCCGCCAGGTCGCGCCCCGGGCCGCAGCCGAAATCGAGTATGCGAAACGGCGGCGCGCCGCGAATGTGCCGCAGCAGCGCCTCGATGTTCTGCTTCACATCGTGGTCGCGTGTGCCTGCCCAGAACTCGGCGGCGCACTCGTTGTAGTGCTCGAGCGTCTTCTCGGTAATGTGAAAAAGGTCGTCGCGGCGCAGCGTCATCGCGATCCTTCCGTTCCTTCGTGAGACATCACAACAAATGAGCCGACGCGTCTTCCAGCCGCCGACGCCCATGCGGATCTCCCAATGGCGTCAGGTCCGACGATTGCAGTCCGACGCCGACTTCGCGGCATCTGCGATCGAGCAGAAGCGGACGGTTTCTAACGCCGCTCATGAGCGTACACCGAATCGCACGGTGACCTGACTCACTAATGCATGCAAAGATCACTCGCGTATTCGCTTTCTAGCCTTCAAATATCTGACGAGGCTTTGAACTTCTTTGGCGCTGAACACTTGGTCGAAATATTGGATATAGGCGTTCAATTCGGCCAGTGACACGACCTTTACGTGCTTGAATTCCACGTTCGGCTTTTCATTGATCATTACCACAACATTCCGTATCGGTATCCTCTTGGAACCCCAGTGATGCCGTAGCCCCCTCGAAGTCCCGGACCGGTAGGAGGTAGAGTTTTCCACCCAGGAGAACTCTGATGAAGAAGTCCCGGTTCACCGAAGAGAAGATCATTGCGACGCTGCGCGAGGCGGAAGCCGGCGCCAAGGTGTCGGAGCTGTGTCGGCGTAACGGCGTCTCCGAGGCTACGTTCTACAACTGGAAGGCTCGATACGGCGGCATGGACGTCTCGCAGCTGCGCCGGCTCAAGGAACTCGAGACCGAGAACGCCCGCCTGAAGAGGATGTATGCAGACCTCTCACTGACGCATCACGCGCTGCAGGAAGTCGTCGCAAAAAAGTCCTGAGCCCGCACGAGCGGGCGGACCTGGTCACCGAGATGGTCAACGAATACGGAGTCTCCGTGCGCAATGCCTGTCGGGCGGTCCGACTGCCGCGGTCTTGCTTCTACGCCCCGGCACCGCCGCGGGACGATGGGCAGGTGATCGCCCTGATCGAGGGCTATATCCGGGAGAACCCGCGCCATGGCTTCGACAAAATGTACGCGACGCTGCGCGCTCAGAACTGCGGGAAGAGCCGGCTGTATCGGGTCTACCGGCAGCTCAAGCTGAACCTAAAGCGTCGTGGCAAGCGGCGGCTGCCGGCCCGTATCAAGGTGCCGTTGCAGGTGCCGGCGACGCCGAACGCAATATGGTCGATCGACTTCATGTCCGACGCCCTGTGGAACGGTCGCCGGTTCCGCACCTTCAACGTTCTCGACGACTTTAACCGCGAGGCGCTGCGCATCGAGATCGACACCAGCCTGCCCGCCCGGAGGATCATCCGGGCGCTGACCGAGCTGATCGAGATCCGCGGTCGTCCGGCGGCCCTGCGCATGGACAATGGGCCGGAGCTGATCAGTGCCGACCTCGAGGCGTGGGCGCGGCAGCACGCGGTCGAACTGCGCTTCATCCAGCCAGGCAAGCCAAACCAGAATGCCTACATCGAGCGCTTCAACCGGACCTACCGCGACGAGGTGCTCGACTGCTACGTGTTCGAAACCTTGGACGAGGTGCGCCGCATGACCGCCGACTGGCTTGTCCGCTACAACCATCACCGGCCTCACGAGTCCCTCGGCAACCTGTCGCCGAGGCAGTTCCTCATGGCAAGATCCGCCTAACCCTCTACTTCTGACTGGTCCGGCGGAGCGAGGGGGCTACGGGCCTGGGCAACCATTCCCCCATGAACCGATCGGCCAATCCGTACAGACGACACAGGTTTCCGCCCGTCATCATTCAGCACGCAGTCTGGCTCTACCATCGTTTCAATCTCAGCCACCGCGACATCGAGGACCTGCTCGCCGAACGGGGAATCGAGGTGAGCTACGAGTCGGTGCGGCTGTGGTGCAATAAGTTCGGCCCACTATTTTCCAAACGACTCAAGCGCAGGCATCCCGGATTCGGCGACACATTCTTCATCGACGAAGTATTCGTCACGATTGCCGGTCGGCGTCACTACCTGTGGCGAGCGGTGGATCAGGACGGCGACGTCATCGATGTCTACCTACAGACACGAAGGAACGCCGAGGCGGCCAAGCGATTCTTCCGGCGGCCGCTCAGATCTCACGGCAAAAGTCCCTGGAAGATCGTGACCGACAAGCTGGGCAGCTACGGCGTCGCCCGCCGGGAACTGATGCCGGCCACGATCCACGACACCGATCGCTACGTGAACAACCGGGCGGAGCTGTCTCACCAGCCGACCCGGGCCCGGGAGCGGGGCATGCGCGGCTTCAGTTCGCCCGGGCAGGCGCAGCGATTCCTGAGCGCCCACGCGGCCGTCTACAGCCTCTTCAACCTGCAACGCCAGCTGGTGTCGGCGGCGTTCTACCGGCTCCGTCGGGCCCGCGCGTTTGAACGTTGGAACGAAGCGGTTGCGGCGTGAAAATGGCACGGAACTTCTGCTCATCCGATGCCGTTAACTTGTCAGTACCCTATAGTCGTCTGGCGCACTCATCCGAAGACCTGCGCCCGTTTAAGAAAGCCTGGTAGGAGAATGGCCGATACACCACAATTGTTGTTCATGGCAGCCGCAGGGCTCGCCGCGCTTGGCGTGATCGCCCATGAAGTGCTTGGCGCGCCAAAGGTGCTCGGGCCACTGAAGAATTCCGGCCTGCCGCTAGAAGTGATCTGGCTGCACCATTTCTCATGGCATGTAGGGTCGGTTGCGGTCGCCGTGATGATTGCGCTCTTCCTGCTCGCCGCATGGCAACCGCAGGGCCTGATATTTGCAGCTTTGGCGACCATGATGAGCGCCGGATTTGCGACGTTGGGAATTGGGCTGGCCGTGTTGGGAAACCGGGCGCTGTGGCGAACACCGGCGCCCTATCCCTGGACTCTGGTGGCAACGCTCGGCGGCCTCGGCCTCTACATCGCATAAGCAACGAAATGAGCAACGACCACGCCGATTGGACCTTTGGTGGTACCTGGCCTTATGCGCCGAAGTGGTTTGATACGCCGGATGGCCGCATTCACTAAATCGATGAAGGGCCCGCAGATGGCATCCCCATCGTCATGGTGCACGGTAACCCGACATGGAGTTATGTCTATCGGCGGTTCATCGCCGCCGCCGTCGCCCAAGGCTACCGTGCAATCGCCATGGACCATCTAGGCTTCGGCCGCTCCGACAAACCGGACAGGATCGGCGCCTTCACCATTCCCAAGCATGCCGATCGCTGCGAAGCGCTGCTGGAATCGCTTGATCTCGCGGGTGCTTTCATCGTCGTGCAGGATTGGGGTGGCCCTATCGGCCTGACCTGGGCGGCGCGCCACCCGGAGCGGGTTGCCGGGCTGTTCGTGCTCAACACATTCTTCCAGCGCCCTGCCGCCAAAGTGCCGTTACCAGCCATTCTCAAGGCGTTCCGCACGCCGGGCGTTGGCGAACTGATGGTCAAGGGTGCCCATGCCTTTGTGCGGCAATTCCTGTTCAGGGCTGGGCTGTGTGATCCGGCGCGTCTCACCGAGATTGACCGTAAGGCCTATCTTGCGCCCCATCCGACCTGGGCCTCGCGAACCGGCATACTCGCCCTGCCACGCCAGATCCCGGCAGGGCCAAAGGGGCCGATCAGCGACTTTGTCGCCATCGAAGCGGCGAAGCTGGAGAAGGCCTTTGCTGACAAGCCAGTCCGAATTGTCTGGCCGATGAGCGATGCGGCGTTCAAGCCGGAAACGCTTGATGGCATGTGGCTCAAGGCCTTTCCGCATGCCGAGGGGTATTGACAAGTTAACTCGCAGGCGCGGGCCGACACCACTCACTCTGGCGCGTGTTGCCCCGTAACTCGACGACTACGACCACAGCACTTCTGATTGTCAGTTGTCCGTAGCACCGAATTCCCGCTTTTCAGAGCGAAAATGGTTAGCTTGTCAGTACCATAAAAGAACGGGGTCCGGCACAGCTGGCCCGAACCCCGCTTCAATATGTTCCTGCACTGCCCTGTCGCAGCGCCAGAACAAGCGCCCGGCTTACTTCAGATCAAAGCGATCGTTCAGCATCACCTTGGTCCATGCCGCGACGAAGTCATTGACGAACTTGTCATGCGCATCATCGGCTGCATAGACTTCTGCAACGGCACGCAGCTCCGAGTTTGAACCGAACACCAGGTCGACCGGAGTTGCCGTCCACTTCACCTTGCCGCTGGCACGATCCTTACCTTCATACAGACCCTCAGCCCTGGAGGATTTTTCCCAGACTGTGGACATATCGAGCAGATTGGCAAAGAAGTCGTTGGTCAGCGTACCCGGATGAGCGGTTAATACGCCATTACTGGAGCCATCCGTGTTGGCCCCCAGTGCGCGCATACCTCCCAACAGCACGGTCATTTGCGGCACTGTCAGGTTCAGCACATCGGCACGGTCGACCAGCGCATCGGCCGGCGAGAGCCTGGCACCCTTGCTGTAGTAGTTGCGGAAGCCATCTGCCTTCGGCTCCAGCAGGGCGAATGAGTGGACGTCGACCTGCTCTTGCGTGGCGTCCGTACGACCCGGTATGAACGGTACCGTGACACGGTGCCCGGCATCGCTGGCGGCCTTCTCGATGGCGGCGGCACCACCCAGCACGATCATGTCGGCCAGTGATACCTGTTTGCCGCGCGCGTGCGCCTTGTTGAAGTCAGCCTGAATCTTCTCAAGACCCTTCAGGACCTTTGCCACCGTCTGCGGATCGTTGACCGCCCAGTCCTTCTGCGGTGCCAGGCGCAGGCGGCCACCATTGGCACCACCGCGCATGTCGGTACCGCGGAAGGAAGCGGCAGCGGCCCAGGCGGTGCGGACCAGATCGGACACGGACAGCCCCGAAGCCAGCACATCTCTCTTCAGGCTAGCAACGTCGCTGGCGTCGATCAGCTTTGTGTGATCCGCCGCCGGCACTGGATCCTGCCAGATCAGCGCCTCGCTCGGCGCCTCGGCACCGACATAGCGGGCACGCGGACCCATGTCGCGGTGCGTCAGCTTGAACCAGGCACGGGCAAAGGCGTCATTGAATGCATCCGGGTCCTTGGCGAACCGCTCGGTGATCTTGCGATAGGCCGGGTCTTCCCGCAGCGACAGGTCGGTGGTCAGCATGACCACCGGATTGCGCTTTCCCGCAACGTGGGCATCCGGTGCCAGCTGGTGCAGGGACTCATCCTTCGGAATCCACTGGACCGCACCGGCCGGGCTCTTCGTCTGCACCCATTCAAACGCCAGCAGGTTCTGCAGGAAGACGGTAGTCCACTGCGCAGGTGTCGGGGTCCAGGCGCCCTCGAGACCACTGGTGATGGTGTCTTCGGCATTGCCCTTGCCGCACTTGCTGGTCCAGCCAAAACCCTGCGCCTCGATGCCGGCAGCGGCCGGCTCGGGGCCAGTACAATCACCGGGATTGTGGGCGCCATGGGTCTTGCCCAGGGTGTGGCCACCGGCGATCAGCGCGACGGTCTCCTCGTCGTTCATACCCATGCGGCCAAAGGTGTCGCGAATGTCATGCGCGGCGGCAAGCGGATCACCTTTGTGCCCGGTCGGACCTTCCGGGTTGACGTAGATCAGGCCCATCTGCACGGCGGCCAGCGGATTTTCGAGATCGCGTTCGCCACTGTAACGTTGGTCATCAGCCAGCCATTTTTTCTCGGTGCCCCAGTACACATGGTCCGCTTCCCAGTCGTCGACGCGGCCACCGGCGAATCCGAAGGTCTTGAATCCGGCCTTCTCCAGCGCAACGTTACCGGCCAGTACCATCAGGTCACCCCATGACACGTTGCGGCCATATTTCTTCTTGACCGGCCACAGCAGGCGGCGCGCCTTGTCGAGGTTGGCGTTGTCCGGCCAGCTGTTCAGCGGCTCGAAGCGCTGCTGACCGCCATCGGCGCCGCCGCGGCCGTCCTGGCTACGGTAGGTGCCGGCACTGTGCCACGCCATGCGGATAAACAAACCGGCGTAGGTGCCCCAGTCAGCCGGCCACCAGGCCTGCGACGTGGTCATCTCTTTCGCAATGTCTGCTTTCAGCGCATTGATATCCACGCTGGCGAAAGCCTTGGCGTAATCAAACCCATCGCTCATCGGGTTGGATTCGGCGGCATGCGCGCGCAGCGGACTCAGATCCAGCCGGCTCGGCCACCAGAAATCGTTGGTTGTTGCTTCCATCCCGGCGTGTGCCGGGCCCATGAACAGCATGGGTGTGATTGCGAGTGCAAATGCCGCAAGCAATGCTGCTGATCTTCCTGCTTTCATATGCATCTCCATGTATTCAAGAAGCGATTGCGTAAGCTCCCCCGTCAAGTGAACAGTTTGAGGCTGGACTCTCCGGCTGGTTGACGTTGGTCCCGTTCGTAGACAGTTTGGATCTAGAAAATCGCTGCCTCTGAGGTCCGGTTCTCCTGACGATATCGGATGAACTCGCTCGGTGTCAGGTGCCCCAGCGAGCTGTGCGGACGACGCTGATTATAGTCGACCCGCCACGCCTCGATCTTCGCGCGTGCGTCCGCCAGTGACAGGAACTGGTTGACGTTCAGACACTCGTCGCGCAGTCGGCCATTGAACGACTCGATGTGCCCGTTTTCCATGGGTTTCCCGGGCCGTATGAAGTCGAGCTTTACGCTGCGGCGCCAGGCCCACTCCTCGCGCGCCTTCGAGGTGAACTCCGAGCCGTGATCGACGGTGATCGATACCGGCGGCGGCATTTCGGAGATCCGCGCATCCAAGGCACCGGCGACCCGCTGCCCAGACATCGCGAAATCGATCTCTATCAACGGACTCTCGCGACTCAACTGATCGACGACGGTCAGGATGCGGAACGGCCGGCCATCGAACAGCTGATCGTGCACGAAGTCCATACTCCACCGCTCGTGCGGAGCGCTCGGAACGGGGACCGGGCCGCGATGCAGGCACATGTGCTTGCGCCGCCGTATCCGCATGCGCAGCTGCAATCCTTCCAGCCTGTAGAGGCGTCGAATGCGCTTCCGGTTCACCAGCCAACCCTCCCGACGCACCATCACATGAATCCGCTGATAGCCAAATCTCGGCCGTGCGTGGGCAATCTCACGAATCCGCAGCCGAAGCGCCGACTGATCCTTGGCCCGGCTCTTGCGGTAGTAGCCGGCACGCGAGAATCCCGCCAGGCGACAAGCTCGTACGGTGCTCACCTGAAACCGCTCTTTCATCCAGCCCGCCAGCACGCGACGCCGCGCGGGCTTCAGAGCTTTTTTCGGATGACTTCCCCCAGGATGTGCTTGTCCAGGGTCAGGTCGGCCACCAGGCGCTTCAGACGGGTGTTCTCGTCGCGCAGCTGCCGCAGCTCGCGGATCTCGGTCAACCCAAGCTGGCCGTACTTCTTCTTCCAAACGTAGAAGGTCGCCTCGCTCACGCCCATCTGCCGGCAGACGTCGGCGACCGGTGTGCCACCGTCGGCCTGGCGCAGCGCAAAGGCGACCTGCTCCTCGCTGTACTTCGACTTCTTCATGTCCTCATCTCCTTCGTTGAGGACCCGAGAAGTCAGCTTAGTCCAGTTCTAATCTGTCGTCGAAATGCGGGATGACGTCATAGCGGCCCCGAGGCGCGCCACATGAGCCCGCCGGCGCCGATCGCGAGCAACGCAGGATTCCAGATTTCCAGGTTCCCTCCCGGCCCAGTCGCAGCGGCGCAGGGCCGCGCACCGACCCGATTTCCGGAAGTCCGATGGTCGGCCCATTTCGGGCCAAAATCGCGCCCGATAGTCCGCGGGTGATACCCGAAAACGCATGCGAATCATCGAGTTGGGGGGTGGTGGCCAGGGTCGGAATCGAACCAACGACACGCGGATTTTCAGTCGCGGGCCCTGGCGAGGCCCGTCAGGAACTCCTGGAAGTGCTCGTCGCGACCCTCTTTCTTCGACCACCGCTCGACCAATGCGATATCCACCTCGTGCCTGGTGGCAACGAGTACCGCCTGCTCCAGCGCCTGACGATCCCGCCAGAAGAAGAAGGCAGCCAGGCGATCCATGACGCACTGGGTCGGGGTCAGGATCCTGATCTTGAGCTTTCCGACCGCCAGTTCGGTCCACTCGCGGATCAACTCGCTCCCGACCGCAAGCGGCCATGGCGGGAACTCCAGTGTGTACGGAACGACTTCGTGGACGTAGTGACGGCCCGACGCCCGGCTGAATCCAAGACCGCGCAGCACGACATCGAGCTCCCGGTGGCCGGCGGGCGAGACGAAGTCCAGATCACGGGAGACGTAGAGGCCTTCCGAATAGATCTGGACCGCCGCGCCGCCCGACAGTACTGCCGTGATGCCTGCAGCGGCCAGCGCCTCGGACACCGTCGCCGCGACCTCCTCGATCGAGGATGCAGCATGCAACCGGCTCACAGCACCTTACCTCTCCGTCTGGGCCGGGTGCGCCGCCTGAAGTAACGCTGACGATCTGCTGGCGGCAGGCTGTCTATGGCCGCGCCCAGCAGGGTGCGCAAAGCTGGTACGAGCGGATTACGTGGGTTCCACTGGTAGAGCCGTGTCCGGCCGACGAGCCTGCTGACCAGGATTCCGCCCGACTCAAACTTCTCGAGCTGCTTGCGCACCTGGCTCTGCGCCATTTCGAAGCTCGCGGCAATTTCCCTGCCGTAGCCCTGCTCGTAGTTCTGCATGTAGAACAGCACCCGCTCGGCGGCGGAACTGCCAAATATTGCCTCAAGCATGATGGGGCTCTTAGTAGCTCATATGACATTTAAAGTAGCTCATATGAACAGAAAGAGCAACCGCCCGACCCGGTACGAGCTGTTACCAATGTGTCCGTTATGGACCCAACCCGTTCAGCGCTAAAGTGAGTACTGTCAAGTTAACCGGGCCTGGGCAACCATTCCCGCGTGAACCGACCCGCCAACCGTAGCCCCCTCGCTCCGCCGGACCAGTCAGAAGTAGAGGGTTAGGCGGATCTTGCCATGAGGAACTGCCTCGGCGACAGGTTGCCGAGGGACTCGTGAGGCCGGTGATGGTTGTAGCGGACAAGCCAGTCGGCGGTCATGCGGCGCACCTCGTCCAAGGTTTCGAACACGTAGCAGTCGAGCACCTCGTCGCGGTAGGTCCGGTTGAAGCGCTCGATGTAGGCATTCTGGTTTGGCTTGCCTGGCTGGATGAAGCGCAGTTCGACCGCGTGCTGCCGCGCCCACGCCTCGAGGTCGGCACTGATCAGCTCCGGCCCATTGTCCATGCGCAGGGCCGCCGGACGACCGCGGATCTCGATCAGCTCGGTCAGCGCCCGGATGATCCTCCGGGCGGGCAGGCTGGTGTCGATCTCGATGCGCAGCGCCTCGCGGTTAAAGTCGTCGAGAACGTTGAAGGTGCGGAACCGGCGACCGTTCCACAGGGCGTCGGACATGAAGTCGATCGACCATATTGCGTTCGGCGTCGCCGGCACCTGCAACGGCACCTTGATACGGGCCGGCAGCCGCCGCTTGCCACGACGCTTTAGGTTCAGCTTGAGCTGCCGGTAGACCCGATACAGCCGGCTCTTCCCGCAGTTCTGAGCGCGCAGCGTCGCGTACATTTTGTCGAAGCCATGGCGCGGGTTCTCCCGGATATAGCCCTCGATCAGGGCGATCACCTGCCCATCGTCCCGCGGCGGTGCCGGGGCGTAGAAGCAAGACCGCGGCAGTCGGACCGCCCGACAGGCATTGCGCACGGAGACTCCGTATTCGTTGACCATCTCGGTGACCAGGTCCGCCCGCTCGTGCGGGCTCAGGACTTTTTTGCGACGACTTCCTGCAGCGCGTGATGCGTCAGTGAGAGGTCTGCATACATCCTCTTCAGGCGGGCGTTCTCGGTCTCGAGTTCCTTGAGCCGGCGCAGCTGCGAGACGTCCATGCCGCCGTATCGAGCCTTCCAGTTGTAGAACGTAGCCTCGGAGACGCCGTTACGCCGACACAGCTCCGACACCTTGGCGCCGGCTTCCGCCTCGCGCAGCGTCGCAATGATCTTCTCTTCGGTGAACCGGGACTTCTTCATCAGAGTTCTCCTGGGTGGAAAACTCTACCTCCTACCGGTCCGGGACTTCGAGGGGGCTACGCAACCCCTACAAGCGGCACCGACTCCCGCCGGTCATCATCCAGTACGCGGTCTGGCTCTACCATCGGTTCAACCTCAGCCAGCGTGACATCGAGGAGCTGCCCGCCAGTCAACAGCGGTGGACGACTTCGCCGACGATGTCCGTGAGTGCGTGAAATCGGGGATCCAGCCCGACTGGTTCTGGCGCGTTCGGCGCCGCACACCCTAGGTAGAACCACGATTGCCGTCGCACGCATCAGGGTGCCTCATGGCTGATACGAGCCACTGCCAGGGTCCCTGGGATGCACGCGCGGTCACGTAACCCCGACGACGCGCCGCACAGCCGCCATCACGGCTCAAGATTGAACTCAGGTCCGCGGTCCCGCCCTTCAATGCTAGGCGTCGGTCTTGTCTTGCTGTTCCTGGCGCTCGGTGCCTTTCGGTCGCAGGCCGCCCAGGACACCGTGGTTCTTTCGATCGGCGAGCCGGTGGACGGTGTCCAGGTCTACGTGGAGCACATGCGCTACATGCAGGATAGCGAGTATTACCTGAGAAACAGCACGAACGAGACGAAGTGCGCGCGGCTGTACCTGGACCGCGGGGACTTGTGGGACGACAGCGATTGGCAGGCTGTGCCACCGTACCGAGAGGGGGTCGAGCACGGCGGCATGAGTCGCTCGCTCTGGAGGCCCTTTGTCGGAGGATGGGGGGTCCTTTGTGAGATGGGTAAAGCCAACTGCGAGCCCGAGCGAATCAGAGGCATCCAGGTAAAGGTGATGCCAAAGGTCGCTGGCGTCTCGTGCAAGCAATATCAAGACGCGATCGACGTTGACACGCGTACGGACCAATGGCGATGCGACGTCGCCAAGGCCGCGTCGTTGACCCAGGTGTCCGCGGCCGAGATCGCGAGGCGCTGTACTGAGCAGGGCATGGTCACGATCAATGTCCCGCCAGACGCCGCCCCGACGGCAGTCGCGGCACCCGCGCCGGTACAGCCGCCCGGTCCGGGGCCCTCAGGCGTTCCTTCCCAGCTGCCAACAACGGGAACTGCCTCTGATCGTAGCGTTGGGGCCGCAGAAGGCGGCAGCGTGCGGGTGGTAACCACTCCGCCCGGTGCCAAGGTATACGTCGGCAACCTTCTGGCCGGCGTCTCGCCAGCCGAGATCAGAGGCCTCACGCCGGGCCCGGTGAAGGTCGTCGTGAAACTGAGCGGGTACTCCGACGGCGAGGAATACGTGCTCGTGCAGTCGGGCGTGGCCGTGCCTGTGGAGCTGACCCTCAAGAAAGTCGCGGAGGTCGCGGCGCCTGAACCGGTCGAGGCCGCGGCGCCGCGGCCGATCGAGGGAGCCGCTCGGCTGGCGCCGGCAGAGCTCGACCGCCTCTTTGCCCGCTGCCAGGACACAAGGATCGCCAACCCGTCGATGTGTCTGCGATTTCTCAGAAATGCCGCGGCAGACGACCCGCGCCGCGGGCCAGCAGCGGCGCGTGGTTCGAGCCTTTCACTGGAACCTTGCATGAAGCCGCCGGACAAGTCTCTCCGGTGGCGACGCAACGCCCTGAATGGCTGCAAGGGATTCCTCGAGATGGCTCCGGCACAGCACCCCCAGAGATCGAGCGTCTCGGCCCGGTTCGACGAGTTGCTTAAGGGAGCTCTTGAGGGATGTATGGGGCCTGCACCCTCCGCCGTCGATTCGTTGCAGCGGCTGCAGCAGCAGGAAGACGACTGCGATCTATTCCGGGAGAACGCGACAAAGGGCGATCCGCGGTTCGAGCCAGCGGGCGCACGTGAGCGCGAGCTCGTGGATCTGCAGTTAAAGAGGAATCACGCCGAGTGCACGAACCTGAGCAATCTCGATGCCAGCGCGGATCCAAACCGTGCCGGCGAGGTAGCCGAAGCGTGTCGTCGGTTTCTGCAGCGCGCCCCGAGAGTCGATCCGCGCCGCAATGAAGTGTCTTCCCGGGTTGCCCAGCTCCAGAAGGTCGAGGTCGATTGGCTGTACGGCGCCTGCAAGCAGGCCGGTGAGGCCTCCAAGCCCGAAACTCTCGATCTCTGCTCGCGGTTTCTTGAGAAGGCGCCGCCGGACGATGCGAGGCGCGCTGAAGCAGGAAGGTTCAGGGAGCAGGCGCAGGCACGGGCAGGTCTCGATTCTCTCTTTGGCCTGTGCAAACAGGCGTTCGAGCAAGGCAACCCCATGGCGGTCGACCTCTGCAGCAAGTTCATCAGCCGTGCGCCGCCTGAGGATCCCAGGCGCGCAGAAGCGTTGACGATGAAGGAGCGGGCTGAGTAGCGCGAGGCTGCGATCTTCACCGACCCCGTCGGAGCCCAACACCGGCCTGATATCCGTGGAGCCCGCGGACCACGCCGGTCAATGTGACGTCACCCCGATAGTTCGTAGCGATTTTGAACTGGAGTGACTAATGTCCGCCGCAGTCGCGGCGCCGAGCCGACGTGGAAGTGGGCAAC
Organism: uncultured Gammaproteobacteria bacterium; assembly: GCA_963706755.1. Classification (GTDB taxonomy): domain Bacteria; phylum Pseudomonadota; class Gammaproteobacteria; order Steroidobacterales; family Steroidobacteraceae; genus RPQJ01. The sequence goes on along the minus strand of CAVPNH010000008.1, from coordinate 99,947 downwards.
GATCGTTGACCAACTCTTCGCCTTTCGATGCGCGCGCGACCGCCCCACGGGGACGGGCCGCGAACGCACTACCCACGCGCCCGAGGCGACGCGGGGGTTCGCCGATTGGGTCGGCCATGCCCGCCCCCCCCCCCGTAGATGGCTCTGGTCAGCGCCACACTCGAACTACCGACCCGATATCTGAATGTCCGATGGTCGACGCCAACCGGGCGCGATGCCGCCGCCGGGATGACCCGGAGCCCATGCGAATCAACGGGCTGCCCTTCCTGAGAGAGGGGTTACACCTGATTCCGGACACATGGGTAACACTTCTAGGCCTTTGCGGGGGGACGCAAAGTGCCGTGGCAGGAGTGTTGCAAGATGGACGAACGGCTCCGTTTTGTCGCCCGGCTGCTCGAGGGCGAGAAGATGGCCGGCCTGTGCCGGGAATTCGGGATCTCCCGCAAGACCGGCTACAAGCTCTACGGCCGCTACCGGGATGTCGGCCTGCACGGCCTGACTGACCGCAGCCGGCGGCCCTACCGGCAGGCCAACCAGCTGCCGTTCCAGGTCGAGACCCGGATCGTGCAGCTGAAGCAGGAGCACCCGAACTGGGGGGCCCCGAAGATCCGCGAGAAGCTGCGGCGGCTCAACCTGGGGATCCAGACTCCGGCCATCAGCACCGTGCATGCCGTGCTGGACCGCCACGGCCTGGTCCGACGGCGGCGCCGACGCCGCTACAAGGCCCAGGGCACCCGGCTCAGCTGGCCACGCCAGCCCAATGACCTGTGGTGCGCCGACTTCAAGGGCGAGTTCATGCTCGCTGACCACCGCTACTGCTATCCGCTGACGATCTCCGACTTCGCCAGCCGCTACCTGATCGCCTGCGAGGGCCTTTCCAGCACCCGGGAACACACCGCCTTCAGCGTGTTCGAGCGCGCCTTCAAGGACTTCGGCCTGCCCGGTGCCATCCGCACCGACAACGGCGTGCCGTTCGCCAGCCCGCACGCCTTCTTCGGCCTCAGCCGGCTCTCGGTCTGGTGGCTGCGCCTGGGGATCGAGATCGAGCGCATCAAGCCCGGTCACCCGCAGCAGAACGGCCGCCACGAGCGCATGCACCTGACCCTCAAGCAGGAAGCCACCCGGCCCGCTTCCCCCAACCTGCTGCAGCAGCAGGCCCGCTTCGACGACTTCGTCGAGGAGTACAACCAGGAGCGGCCCCACCAGGCCCTCGGCATGCGCTGCCCGGCCGAGCTCTACACCCCCTCAGCACGGCCCTACCGCGGCCTCGAGGACCTCGACTACCCGTTCCACGACCACAGCCACCTCGTCACCCACTGCGGCCGGATCTGCTTCGACAACCGCAAGATCAACCTGAGCGCGGTGTTCGCCGGCCAGAAAGTCGGGGTCAAGCAGGTCGCCGACCAGGTCTGGCTGGTCAGCTTCATGCACTACGACTTGGGGTTCTTCGACAACGAATCGTGCCGGGTGGAGTGCGCCGACAACCCGTTCGGCGCTAAAGTGTTACCCATGTCCCCGGAATAAAACGTTACCCATCTGTCCGGAACGGACCAGATGAAAATGGTGGCCAGGGTCGGAATCGAACCAACGACACGCGGATTTTCAGTCCGCTGCTCTACCAACTGAGCTACCTGGCCACGGTAGGCTGTCCCGGCCGGTCGGCCGGGCATCGGAAGGGCCGGAATTAGACCCGAGGGGTGCCCGATCGTCAAGGACAGCTGCCTCGTCAAAACTCAATGAATACACGCGATTAGCCACGGCGCATGCCCGTTGTCCGCGTACAGACTACCTTCGATCGCGGCGCCTGGCAGCGTTCTGCCTTACACTAAGTAAGGAATCGCTTTCCAGGTAAGGCGCCATGAGTGAAGCAAAGGTGACCAGTAAGGGACAGATCACAGTGCCCAAGGACGTTCGCCTGAAATTGAACCTGAAACCTGGTGACCGGGTACGGTTCGTGATCGAGGCGGATGGCCGAGTACGCCTTTGGCCCGCCAAGCGCGATGTTTCCGAACTGCGCGGCATTCTCCCCAAACCAAAACGCACCGCTTCCGTCGAGGACATGGAAGCCTCGATCCGTCGCCATGCCGTGCAGCGATTCCTGGGCCATGATAGGGATTGACACAAACCTGCTTGTGCGGCTCGTCGTCAACGACAACGAGCGCCAGTCGCTCGCGGTAGAGCGATTCATTCAGCAGCACTCGAGCGCCGACGCACCCTGCTACATCTCCAACATCGTGCTGGTCGAAACGGTCTGGGTACTGGAGACCGCGTACGGTTATGAGCGCGCCAAGGTGGCCGACGCGCTGGTTGTGCTGCTCGAAGTCGAGCAGTTCGACTTCGACTCACCGAAGGAGGTTGCGGCGGCGGTGCAGGACTTCCGACGAGGCGGCGCCGATTTCGCAGATTGCCTGCTCGGCCGGATGAACCTGTTCACTGGCTGCGAGCACACCGTCACCTTCGACCGCAAGGCGGCGAAGCTGCCGGGCTTCAAACTGCTGGCGGGATGAGTACCGGTCGGCGGAGAATGCCCGCCGATGCGCAATGCTGACTCATGTCCCCTGACCTGCTGATCACGGCCGTCCTGGTCGGCGTCGCCGCGATCGGTATCGCGCACGTGATTGCGTGGTGGTGGCTCGAGCGCCGGAACGCGAAGGCCACCGGTGAGATGGCCGATCGCAAGCATCGCCGACCTCGGACCTGGGATTACGCCATCGGGTTCGTCGCGAATTTCTTCGACACGCTGGGCGTCGGCTCCTTCGCGACTACGACGGCCGCATACCGACTGAAGGGCCTCGTGCCCGACGAGCAGATCCCGGGCACGCTGAACGTCGGGCATGCGATGCCGACGGTCGCGCAGGCGCTCATCTTCATCGCAGCCGTCGCCATCGATCCGCGCACGCTGATCGGCATGATCCTGGCCGCCGTCGCGGGCGCTGTCGTAGGAGCGCGGGTGGTGACGGGCCTGCCACGGCGTGCAGTACAGCTCGGCATGGGGGCGGCGCTGCTGGTCGCGGCGGGGCTCTTCCTGCTCACGATCTTCGGACTGGTGCCGGGCGGCGGCGACGCCATCGCGCTCGAGGGCTCGCTGTTCTGGATCGGGCTCGCGGCGAATTTCGCACTCGGCGCACTGATGACGCTCGGCATCGGCCTTTATGGCCCCTGCCTCATCCTCGTGAGCCTGCTCGGCATGAGCCCCATCGCCGCGTTCCCGATCATGATGGGATCCTGCGCGTTCCTCATGCCGGCAGGCAGCCTGCAGTTCGTCGCGCGGCAGCGCTACAGCGCGCGGGCGGCCGTCGGCCTCGCGATCGGCGGCATTCCCGCCGTGCTGCTCGCCGCCTATGTCGTGAAATCGCTGCCGCTCAACTGGCTGCGCTGGCTGGTGGTGATCGTGGTCGTGTATACGGCGTTCGGGTTGCTGCGATCCGCAGCGGCTGAACGGGGGAATGACAAGGGGACAGTCCCCTGACGGGGACAGTCCCCTTTTCAGCTGACGTTGAAGAACCTGAGGTCGCCGAACCGCTCGAGCGCCCCCTCCTCCCCGCCCGATGCCGGCTCGCCCAGCCGCTCGGCCCAGGACCGAGCCTCGGCAAGGCAATCCGCGTAGATCTTGGATCGTGCCTCCGCGGGCAGCGCGGTTTCGTCGCAGCCCGACGCCTCGAGCGCCGCGTCGAGAGAGAACGCGGCGTGCGTCTCCCGGAACTCGCGGTGGCTCCACATTCCGGTGCCCGGGTCGAAGGCGTACAGCGGCAGGAAGCGGTGACCCTGCACCGCGACGAACTCGACGGCGTCCATGATGAATCCCGCCTCGAGGTCGTCCATCGAGTAGTGGAATCCGACGCGACACCAGCCGGGCTTGATGCCCTGGAAGCCCTTGCGCACCCAGTCGCGATAGAGCTCGGACGTCGGCTGGTCGATGCCGAGCAGCCGGTGACCGTAGGGCCCGGCGCATGAGCAACCCGCGCGCGACTGGATGCCGAAGAGATCGTTCAGGAGCACGGTCACGAACTTGGGGTGCAGGTAGCGGCCGCGGGGGTCGCGCAGGTTGAACGAGATTATGCCGATGCGCCGCTTTGGATCCGGGTTGCCCAGGATCTCGATGTGCTCGTTCGCGCCCCAGCGAGCCAGCGCGCGGCCGAGCAACTCGTGCTCGCGCGCCTCGATGCGATCGACGCCGATGCGTCCCTTGAGCTCGATCGCGAGCGCAGCCTTGAGCGTCTGAAGCACGCCGGGCGTACCGGCCTTCTCGCGTTCCTCGACGTCGCGGATGAAGTCCTGGTCCACGGGACTCACGTAGTCCACCGTGCCGCCGCCGCCGACGCTGGGCGGCAGGTCGCGCTGGTAGAGGCGCTCGTTGAACACCAGCACGCCGCTGGAACCCGGGCCGCCGAGGAACTTGTGCGGCGAGAGGAACACCGCGTCGAGCGACGGGTCGCCGTCCGCCGCTGACGCGGGCGGATTCATGTCGATCCCGACGTAGGGCGCGCTCGCGGCGAAATCAAAGCAGGCGTGTGCGCCGTGCGCGTGGAGCATGCGGGCGATCTCGTGCACCGGCGAGCGCATGCCCGTGACGTTCGATGCCGCGGAGAACGAACCGATCCTGAGTCGCCCGCGATATTCAGGCGCACGCAGCAGCTGCTCGAGGTGCGCGAGGTCCACGCCGCCGTCCGCCGCGAGGTTCACCTCGACAACGGTCGCGAGGCCCTGCCGCCACGTTACCTCGTTCGAGTGGTGCTCGTAGGGACCGACGAACACCACCGGTTGTCGCGATTCCCGGTGGCGGCGGAAATCCTCGTAGCGCTCCGGGCCCAGGAACTCGCGCAGCCCCTCACCCACCGCCTTGCGCGTCGCTGGCGGCAGGAAGACTCCGAGGATCTGCTGCAGCTTGTCGATCGCGCCGGTCGCGCCCGTGCCGCAGGCGACGATGCGGCCCTGCGGTCCCGCGTTCACCGAGCGCTTGATCGCGCCCTCCGCCTCGTGAAGCAGCCGGCTCATGCTGCGGCCGGTGAGGTCGTCCTCGGTGTGGGTGTTCGCGTACACGCGCTGCAGCGTCTGCAGGTAGCGCTCGACAAACACCAGGCAGCGGCCGGAGGCCGTGTAGTCGCAGTACACCATCAGGCGGCGGCCGAACGGTGTGTCGAACGCCGAGTCGATCCCGACGATCTGGCGGCGGAGGAAATCGAAGCTCCAGTCGTGCATGGCGGGATTGTAGGGAGAAATAGGTGCCAGGCACCTATTTTCCGGAAATAGGGGACATTCCCCTATTTCGGCAAGACAGGGGAATGTCCCCTATTTCCGGATGGCCCCTGACTGCTTCTATTGCGTATACCGGCGGCGCCTGTTCGAGCCAACAATCGGGCTGTTGGCTGCAGATCCGGAAGCCCGCCATGGCCCACAAGCAAGTCCTGTTTCGGTCGGCGGCGCGGGAAAAGATCCTGCGCGGCGCCACCCAGCTCGCCGAGGCCGTGCGCATCACGCTCGGCCCGAAGTCCAAGTCGGTGCTGATCCAGAAGAAGTGGGGCGCGCCGACCGTCTGCAACGACGGCGTGGCCATCGCCAAGGAATTCGACCTCAAGGACCCCGAGGAGAACCTGGGTGCGCAGATGCTGCGCCAGGCCGCGGAGAAGACGGGCGACCTGGTGGGCGACGGCACCAGCACCGCCACGATCCTCGCCCACGCGATCTATGCCGACGGCGTGCGCAATGTCACGGCCGGCGCGAGCGCGATCGACCTGAAGCGCGGGCTCGACCGCGGAATGGCGGCGGCGATCACGGCCCTCAAGGATATGTCGCGCAAGGTGAGCACGCGCAAGGAAAAGGCCCAGGTTGCGACCATCTCGGCACACAACGATCCGGCGATCGGGGAGCTGGTCGCCGACGCCATGGAAAAGGTCGGCGGCGAGGGCGTCATCACCGTCGAGGAGTCGAAGACGACCGAAACGGTGCTCGAGGTCGTGGAGGGCATGCAGTTCGACCGAGGTTATACCTCGCCCTATTTCGTCACCGACCCGGAAAAGATGGAAGCGGTGCTCGAGGACGCGTACGTGCTGCTCACCGATCGCAAGGTGAACCTGCTGAAGGACCTGATCCCGCTGCTCGAGCAGGTGGCGAAGTCGGGCCGGCCGATCCTGTTCGTCGCCGAGGACTTCGAGGGCGAGGCGCTCGCCACCCTCATCGTCAACCAGATCCGCGGCGTGCTGAAGAGCGCAGCGGTCAAGGCGCCCGGGTTCGGCGATCGCCGCAAGGCGATGCTCGGCGACATGTCGGTCCTGACCGGTGGCCAGCTGGTCTCGGAGGAGCTGGGCCTCAAGCTCGAGGACGTGCAGCTCGCGCAGCTCGGCCGCGCCAAGCGCGTCGTCGTGGACAAGGACACGACCACCATCATCGGCGGCGCGGGTGACCGCAAGGCGATCGACGGGCGCATGGCTCAGATCCGCCGCGAGATCGACAAGTCGACCAGCGACTACGACCGCGAGAAGCTCGAGGAGCGGCTCGCGAAGCTCGCGGGCGGCGTGGCCGTGATCCGCGTCGGCGCGCCCTCGGAGTCCGAGATGAAGGCCAGGAAGGACGCGCTCGACGACGCGATCAGCGCGACCAAGGCCGCGGTTGCGGAAGGCATCGTCCCGGGCGGCGGGCTCGCGCTGATGCGCTGCGTGGATGCGATCGCGAAGCTCGAGGCGACGGCGGAAGGCGACGAGCGCACCGGCCTCCTGGTACTGAAACGTGCGCTCGAGTCGCCGGCGCGACAGATCGCGGAAAACTCGTCGGTGGACGGCGGCGTGGTCGTCCACCAGATGCTGACCAGCAGCGGGCCGGTCGGCTTCGACGCCGCGAAGAAGGAGTACGTTGATCTCTTCGAGGCAGGCATCGTGGACCCGACCAAGGTCGTCCGCATTGCGCTCGAGAATGCAGTGTCTGTCGCGAGCATCCTGCTCCTCACCGAGGCCACGATGACCGAGATCCCGGAGAAGGAGAATCGTCTGCCAGCCGAGGCGCCGGACATGTAAATAGGTGCCAGGCACCTATTTAAGGAAATCGGTGCCAGGCACCTATTTATCAGCAACCGATTCATTGGGAGCACCGCCATGAGAACACACCCCTCCATTCCGCAGGTGGGCGCGCAGGATCCCGAACTCGAGAACTCGCCGATCGCCGACGAGGAAGACGAGGACACGGACGTGGTGCGCCAGCAGGTGCCGGGCGAGCCGGTATGCTTCTTCAATGGCACTGAGTACAGGCACGGAACGTTCGTACAGAGCGGCTCGCAAGTCCTGAAGTGCAGCTACGGCGTCTGGATAGAAGAAGGCTCCGGCGACTCGCGCAATCCCTGAACTGCGAGGACGGCGCCCCCCTCCCGCCTCGGTCTTTCGTGGCGTAATCTTCCTCGAGCCCGAACCCGGGCCAGGAGAGCGCCCTCATGGACATCGAAGGCCGCCGCCAGAGCAGCAACATCGAAGACCGCCGCGGTATGCGGCCGGTGCGGACGGGAGTCGGCCTCAGCATCGGCGGCGTGCTCTTCCTGGTCGTGCTCTCGTTCATGGGCGTGGATGTCCGACCGTTCCTCGGCATGGCCGTCCAGCAGCAGGCTCCGGCACCGCAGGCGTCCCAACCGGACCAGCCGTACCAGGAGAGTGCGCAGGAAGCGAAGCTCCGCGAGATGACGGCGGTCGTGCTCGCCGATACCGAAGATACGTGGAAGGCCATCCTGCCGCGTTACGGCGTGCAGTACGTCGAGCCGACGCTCGTGCTCTTCAGCGGCGCGGTCGAGTCGGCCTGTGGCGCGGCCGAGTCGGCGATGGGGCCCTTCTATTGCCCGTCAGACCAGAAGGTCTACATCGACATGTCGTTCTACGACGAACTCTCCAGCCGCTTTGGCGCGCCCGGCGACTTCGCGCAGGCATACGTCGTCGCGCACGAGGTCGGCCACCACGTGCAGAACCTTCTCGGTACGTCGCAGAAGGTCCACGACGCGCAGCAGCGGTCGAGCAAGGCGCAGGCCAATGCGCTGTCGGTCCGCCTGGAACTGCAGGCCGACTGCTACGCGGGTGTCTGGGCGAAGAACGCGGCGCAGTCGCGACAGCTGCTCGAGGCCGGCGACGTCGAGGAAGGACTGAACGCCGCGAGCGCGATCGGCGACGACCGGCTCCAGAAGCAGGCGCAGGGCTACGTCGTGCCGGACGCCTTCACGCACGGCAGTTCGGCGCAGCGGGTGCAGTGGTTCCGCACCGGTCTCGAGGCGGGTTCGCTCGAGGCCTGCGACACGTTCGGCGCACGCGAGCTGTAGGCGGGAAATAGGGGACAGTCCCCTATTTCCGAAAATAGGGGACTGTCCCCTATTTCCCTGGAAAAGGAGAATGTCCCCTTTTTCCGCGTCAGCGGACCTTGTCCGACGAGGTACGCCACGCACTTGTCGAGGCTCGCGAGTCTCGAGTATTCGGCCTCAGGAACGTCGACACCGAGCTCCCCGTGCAGCGCAATCGCGAAATTGAGCGTATCCATGGAGTCGAAATCGAACTGGTCGCGGAAGTCGATTCCGGGGATCACGGTTGCGGGGTCAACGTCCGGCGCGATCTGGGTGACGAGGGCCAGCAGCCTGGCGGCGAGTTCTTCGCGCTTCATCGTCGGCACCTCAAAGCCTGTCCGGCGCGGCGACGCGTTCCGCGATCCTCGCGAGGAACTGCGCCCCGAGCCGCCCGTCGGTCACCCGGTGATCGGCACCGAGCGACAGTGCGATGACCTGGCGCGGCACGACCGTCCCGTCGACAACCCAGGGACGGGGTCCGACCGCCCCGGCGCCGACGATCGCCACCTGCGGCGGCTGGATGATCGGGAACACTGCATCGACCGCCGACTCGCCGAGGCTCGTCAGGATGATGGTCGGCGCCGCGAGCTCGCTTGCGCGCAGCCGCCCGGCGCGGGCCCTCGTGACGAGCTGCCGGAAATCCTCCATGAGCACCGGCAGCGGCTTCTGCGCCGTGTCCATGATGGCGGGCGCGACGAGCCCACCGCCGCGGATCGCGACCGCGACGCCAACGTGAACCAGAGGGCTCTCCTCATAGCGGCCGTCCCGGTAGAAGCCGCTGAAGCCCTTGAAATCGACGCATGAGAGCGCGACGGCCTTGATGAGCAGCGCCGCGAACAGGAGCCGTTCCGTGACCGGCACCGACGCATTTCGCGCCGCGAGCCATTCGACCGCTGCCGTGACGTCGGTGGCGAGCGAAAGGTAGTAGTGCGGGATCTCGCGCTTGGATCGCGACATCGCCGCCGCGATCGCCTCGCGCATCCCGCCGCCCCTCTCTCCGGCTCGCGCGCTCTCCCTGGCTCCCTCTCCCGCCTTGTCACCAGAGGGCCGGGGTGTCAGCCCCGCCTTCTCGACATCCTCGATCGTGATCGCGCCGCCCGGCCCGCTGCCAGTCAGCGACCCGACATCCACGCCGAGTTCGCGCGCGCGGACCCGTGCCGCAGGTGAAATCCTGGGCCGCGCGACGGAGGGCCGCCCGCCTGCGCGCTCCGCACCGCTCTCCGGCACGAGCCCCGGAGAAACTCCAGGACCCTCGCCCGGGCCCGTCTCCACTGGCGCGGGTGCAAGAGTGGGCGCCGTGGAAGGAGCCTGCGTCTCGAGACGCGCCAGCACCGTGCCCACCGGCACTTTCGTCCCGGGCGCCACGACCAGTTCGCGGATCACCCCGTCCTCGAAGATCTCTACGTCGATGGCGCCCTTGTCGGTCTCCACGACGGCTACGACCTGGCCGCGCGTCACCGTGTCGCCGGGTACCACGTTCCACTGCACTACCGTGCCCTCGTCCATGTCCGCCCCGAGCGCGGGCAAGCGGAATTCACTGAGCATCTTTCTTCGTCCTGAAGTTACTGCACCTGCTTCATCATCCCCCGCACCGCGGCGACGATTCGCGCCTGGCTCGGCAGCGCCGCATCCTCGAGATGCTTCGGATACGGGATCGGCACCTCCTCGCTGCACACGCGGCTGATCGGCGCATCGAGGTCGTAGAACCCCTGCTCGACGATGCGCATCGCCACCTCGGCGGAGAGGCTGCAGGTGCGCCAGCCTTCGTCCACGATCACGACGCGGCGTGTCTTCACCACTGAGGCCAGGATGGTCGCGTCGTCGAGGGGGCGGAGCGAACGAAGGTCGACGATCTCCGCCTCGATGCCGTTGCCCGCGAGTTCCTCCGCCGCCGCGACGCAACGCCAGAGGCTCGCACCGTACGTGACCAGCGTGACGTCGCGGCCCGGCCGGTGCACGCGCGCATGCGAAAGATCGGCGTCGCCGCAGCCGCCGGTGAGCTCGCCCTCCATGTTATAGAGCGAGATCGGCTCGAAAATGATCACCGGGTCGGGACACTCGAGCGCCGGCCGCAGCATGCCGCGCGCATCGTCGATGGTCGCGGGCGCGACAACGCGCAGCCCCGGCACGTGCGCGTACCAGACCTCGAGGCTGTGCGAGTGCTGCGCCGCGAGTTGCCGTCCTGCACCGGTCGCCATGCGGATCACGACCGGCACCGGGAACTGCCCGCCTGACATGTGGCAGAGCGTCGCCGCGTTGTTGACGATCTGGTCGAGCGCCAGCAGGCTGAAATTGACCGTCATGACTTCGACGATCGGGCGCATTCCCGCCATCGCTGCGCCGATGCCCGCGCCCACGAACGCCGATTCCGACAGCGGCGTGTCGCGGATCCGCTCCTCGCCGAACTCGTCGAGCAGCCCCTTGCTGACCGCGAAGCATCCGCCGTACTTGCCGACGTCCTCGCCCATGAGGAATACGCGCGGGTCGCTCGAGAGCGCCTCGCGGATCCCCTGCTTCACCGCCTCGCGGTAGGTGATGCGCGTGCCGGTTGAAGGTGTCATTGCGGCCGCACCTCCGCGTAGACGTGACGCGCGAGGTCTTCGACGGGCTCCCAGTCCGACTGCTCGGCGAAATCGACTGCAGCCTGGACCTCGGCGTCGGCGTCGCGCTCGATGCGCTGGAAGTCTTCCTCGGTCATTAGCCCGGCGGCCTTGAGCCGGGTCGTGAGCGAGATCAACGGCCCGTGCTTGCGCCACTCCTCGACTTCAGCCTTGTCGCGGTAGAGCTGCGTATCGAACATCGAGTGGGCGCGGAATCGATAGGTGCGAAGCTCCAGCAGCGCCGGCCCCTGGCCCGCACGTGCGACTTCCGCCGCTGCGCGCGTCGCGGCTTCGACGGCGAACACATCCATGCCATCCACGGCCATGGCGCGCACGCCATACGCAGCAGCCTTGGCGTGAATGTCGGTCTGCGACTCCGAGCGCGCGAGCGCGGTGCCCATCGCATACAGGTTGTTCTCGCACAGGAACACGACCGGGAGCTTCCACAGGGCGGCGAGGTTCAGCGACTCGTGGAACTCGCCCTCCGCCGCGGCGCCCTCGCCGAAGAAGCACGCCGCGACGCCGCGCCCGCCGCGCATCTTCTCCGCCAGCGCCAGCCCGACCGCGAGCGGCAGCCCGCCGCCGACGATTGCGTTGCCGCCGTAGAAGCGCGTCGCCGCGTCGAAGATGTGCATCGATCCGCCTCGCCCGCCGCTGCAGCCGGTGCGCTTGCCGTACATCTCGGCCATGAGCGGGCCCATCGCTATGCCGCGTGCGATCGCGTGCCCGTGCTCGCGATAAGTCGAGACGACGGCGTCATCCTTTTCGAGGACCTGCATGACGCCGACCGCGATCGCTTCCTCGCCGTCGTAGAGGTGCATGAATCCCCGGATCCTGCCCGCGCCGTAAAGCTCGGCACAACGCCCCTCGAATTGCCGGATGCGCAGCATCTCCTGCAGCACGTGCAGGCCGCGTTCGCGATTGGTGCCGGCCGGGAGTTCATTCATGCCGCACCCTCCAGCGTGGAGAGATCCCCCTCGGGCAGGCCGAGTTCGCGGGCGCGCAGCAGACGCCGCATGATCTTGCCGCTCCGCGTCCGCGGCAGTTGCTCGCTGAACGCGATCTCGCGCGGCGCGACAGCGACGCCGAGCTGCCGGCGCGCATGCGCGAGGATGTCCTTGCGCAGCGCCTCGCTTGCGGACTGGCCCGCCTTGAGTTCGACGAATGCCTTGACCGTCGAGCCTGCGACGGGATCAGGGACGCCGATGACGCCCGCCTGCGACACCGCCGGGTGCGTCATCAGCACACTTTCGACCTCGAACGGGCTGATCAGGTGTCCCGCCGCCTTGATGACGTCGTCGCCGCGCCCGATGAACCAGAAGTAGCCGTCGGCGTCGCACTTCGCGAGGTCGCCCGACAGGTACCAGCCTTCGCGGAAGCACTTGCGGTAGCGCTCGTCTTCATTGAGGTAGCCACGGAACATGGATGGCCAGCCAGGCCTGAGGGCGAGTTCGCCGACATCGCCGGGCTCGAGGACCACGTCGACGCCACCGTCGTCGCGCGGCCGCACGATGGCGGCCTCGATGCCGGGAACGGGTCGGCCCATCGATCCGGGCCGTACATCCATGCAGGGATAATTCGCGATCATGATCGCGCCGGTCTCGGTCTGCCACCAGTTGTCATGGAACGGCCGACCGAAGGCCTCGACGCCCCAGACCACGGCTTCGGGGTTGAGCGGCTCGCCAACGCTCGCGAGGTGGCGAAGCGACGGGTAGCTTCGCGTACGCGCGAGATTGGTGCCCGCCTTCATCAGCATGCGGATCGCGGTCGGCGCCGTGTACCAGACCGTCACGCCCTGCGTGTCGAGGATCTCGTACCACCGCGGCGCGTCGAACTCCTCCCGGTCCACGATCATGCCCACGCCGCAAGCCAGGGGCGCGATTACGCCGTAGGAAATACCCGTGACCCAGCCGGGGTCGGCGGTGCACCAGTAGACGTCGCCGTCCTGCAGGTCGAGCACCCAGCGGGCCGTCGCGACATGCGCGGCGACGGCGGCATGCGCGTGCAGCACGCCCTTCGGCTTGCCCGTCGTGCCGCTGGTGAAGTGCAGCAGTGCGTAGTCCTCCGGCGACGTACGGGCGACCGGGAACTCGGGCGAGGCCGTAGCCATCAGTTCGTCGAAATCCAGCGTGCCTTCCGGCAATTCGCCTGCGCCCGGCGTGCGCACGACCAGCACGTGCCGCAGGTCCGGCAACTCGCTGCGTATCGGAGCCACCTTGCGGCGATAGAGCAGGTCCGTCGTGACCAGCACGCGCACGGAGCCAAGGGCCAGCCGGGCCTTCACGGGCTCCGGGCCGAACGCGGAAAACAGCGGGCAGTAGACGGCACCCGCGGCCAGCGTCCCGAGGACCGTGGCGTACAAGGCAGGGATTCGCCCCATCAGCGACGCCGCGCGCTCCCCTCGCTGTACGCCGAGTCCTGCCAGCACGTTCGCGAAGCGGTGGGAGGCCTCGGCAAGCTCGCGGTAGCTCAGGTCCCGCGGCGCGGCGCCCTGCGCCAGGAAACGGATGGCGACCCGATCACCGGCCGGGCCCAGCGCGTGCCGATCGACGGCTTCGTGCGCGATGTTCAGCGCGCCGCCCGGGAGTCCTTCGAGCAGGGCGCGGGCGTGCTCCCACGTGAATTCCCGGCGGGCCTTGTCGTAGTCCGTCAGGCAGGGCTCGCGACGCAACGAGCCACGTGGTTTCGTGATGGGCGACCAGTGCATGCGGCCCCCAGGAGTGACGCCGGGGTCGACGCCTGCAGGCCCACTCTAGGGGAGGCAGGCCGCCGAATCATGCGGGGTTTCCGCGAACTGACGCGCTCCGTCCCCCGCCCTGGCGCACGAGGGGCACGCGCGGCGGCGCGAGGACGCTATCTCCGGCGCTTGCGGGGCGCTCCGCGCGCGGACTTGCGTGTGGCCGCCTTCACGGACTTCGTGGGCTTCTTCGCCTTGGACAAACCTTCCTGAACGTCCTTACCCTTGGCCTTCGGCTTCGCCTTGGGCTTGGGCCTGGCCTTGGCAGTGGCTTTCGCCTTGGCCTTCGCAGCCACCGGCGCCTTTACCGCAGTCTTCGCTTTTGGCCTCGGCTTCGCAGCCGCGGCCTTCGGCGTCGAGCCCTTCATCCTCTTCGCGATCGCGGTTCCCAGGTCCGCCGGCGAACGCACGGTCGTGACGTTCGCCGCCTCGAGCGCCGCGAACTTGTCCGCCGCCGTGCCCTTGCCGCCCGAGATCACCGCGCCGGCGTGGCCCATGCGCTTGCCGGGCGGCGCCGTGACGCCCGCGATGTAGGCGACGACGGGCTTCGAGACGTGCCTGCGGATGTACTCCGCGCCCGCCTCCTCGTCGCTGCCGCCGATCTCGCCGACCATGATGATGCCTTCGGTCTCCGGGTCCTTCTCGAAGAGCGCCAGCACGTCGATGAAGTTCATGCCGCGCACCGGGTCGCCGCCGATGCCGACGCAGGTGCTCTGGCCGAGGCCGACGTTCGTGGTCTGGAACACGGCCTCGTAGGTGAGCGTGCCCGAGCGCGAAACGATGCCCACGCTGCCCTTCTTGTGAATGAATCCCGGCATGATGCCGATCTTGCACTCGCCCGGCGTGATCACGCCCGGGCAGTTCGGGCCGACGAGACGCGACTTCGAGTCCCTGAGCGCGGCCTTCACCTTGACCATGTCGTTCACCGGGATGCCCTCGGTGATGCACACGATCAGTTCGATGCCGGCGTCCGCCGCCTCGATGATCGCGTCGGCCGCGAACGGCGGCGGCACGTAGATCATCGTCGCGTTCGCGCGCGGTCTTCGCGACCGCGTCGCGCACGGTGTCGAACACCGGGAGGCCGAGGTGCTTTTCTCCGCCTCGACCCGGTGTGACCCCGCCCACGAGCTTCGTGCCGTAGTCGAGGCACTGCTGGGAGTGGAACGTGCCCTGCTTGCCCGTGAAGCCCTGGCAGAGGACGCGGGTGTTCTTGTTTACGAGGATGCTCATAGGAGGAAGCGGATAGTGATTAGCGGTTAGCGGTTAGCAGGAACAGCCGGAGGCGTCGTAGACCGTTCACTTGTGCGCGCGCGCGGCGGCCACGACTTTCTTCGCCGCGTCGGTGAGGTCGGCCGCCGCGATCAGTTCGAGGCCGCTCTCCTTGAGCAGCTTGCGACCCTTGGCGGCGTTCGTGCCCTCGATGCGCACCACGACCGGCAGGTGCAGGCCGAGGTCGCGCGCCGCGCCGATGACGCCCTCGGCGATCATGTCGCAGCGGACGATGCCGCCGAAAATGTTGACGAGGATCGCCTTCACCTTCGCGTTTTCCAGGATCAGCTTGAACGCGGTCGTGACGCGCTCGCGCGTCGCGCCGCCGCCGACATCGAGGAAATTCGCCGGCTCGCCGCCGTGCAGCTTGATCAGGTCCATGGTCGCCATGGCGAGGCCGGCGCCGTTCACCATGCAGGCGATGTCGCCGTCGAGCGAGACGTAGTTGAGGTCCGCTTCCGCGGCCTCACGCTCAATCTCGTCCTCCTGCGAGGCATCGCGCCAGGCGACGAGATCCTTCTGGCGGAAAAGCGCGTTGTCCTCGATGTTGATCTTGGCATCCAATGCCATGACCTTGCCGTCCCCGGTGACGATGAGCGGATTCACCTCGACCAGGCTCGCGTCGCACTCGATATACAGCTTGTACAGGCCACGCGCGATGACCTCGAACTCGGCTGACCTGCGGGCCCTTGAGCCCGAGGCCGAACGCGAGCGTCCGGCAGTGCGAGCCCTGCAGCCCCGCGGCCGGGTGGATCTCGACGCGGATGATCTTTTCGGGCGTCTTCGCCGCGACTTCCTCGATGTCCATGCCGCCCGCCGCGGACGCGACGAACGCAATGCGCCCGGTATCGCGGTTGAGCAGCAGGCTCAAATAGAGTTCGCGCTCGATCTTCGAGCCGGATTCGACGTAGACCTGGTTGACGGGCAGCCCTTCGGGGCCCGTCTGCTTCGTGGCGAGCCGCGTGCCGAGCATGCCGGCCGCGGCCGCCGCGACGTCGGGGACCGTCTTCGCGAGCTTGACGCCGCCCGCCTTGCCGCGCCCGCCGGCGTGGACCTGCGCCTTGACGACCCAGACCCCGCCGCCCAGCCTGCGCGCGGCGTCCGCAGCTTCTTCCGGGGTCGAGGCGACGAAACCGGTGGGCACGGGGATGCCGTAGCGGACGAAGAGTTGCTTGGACTGGTATTCGTGCAGGTTCATGAACGCGGCCGGCTTGGGGACAAGGCCGCGTAGTTTACCCTTTCAGGGCTTCGGCCAGCGACCGCGGCGAGTGGACGGCCACGCCGTGGCGGACAGTGCCGTACAGCCCGCCGAAGTGGGTTGAATCTCCGGTCACGAGCACATCGCAGCGCAGGCGGATCGCAGCAGCCATGACAGGCCGGTCCTTGTCGACGATGAGCGCGGCCAATTCGTGCGGCAGCCGGGTGGGCCGATATGGCGCAACCTCAATGTACCGCAGGACCTCTTCGAAGCTTTCCATCGCGCCAGCCCCCTTGGACAGGAGATTGCGGCGCGCCTCTGCAACCACGTACTCGTCCGCGACCAGTTGGTGGCCCTGCGCGGCGACGAGTGACAGCAGCGCGCGCACGGCCCCGTCCGACTTGGCCGCGGAGAACAGGATGTTGGCGTCCAGGAAGACGCGCACCGGCTGCTACCCCGCTCAACGACGCTTCGGCTGTCGCCGGGACGACGATTTCGCGCGGCCAGGCGGGCGCAGCACCTCCGCCAGCTCGGCCTCCGCGGAATCGAACTCCCGCACCCGTCCAGGCGTGTAGACCTCGACAGGCAGCGTCACGGCCGGACGCAGCAGCAGCCCGTCGGGCGTCACCTCGGCGATCAACTGGTCGTCCGCGGCGAGGCCCAGCGAGCGGCGCAGCCGGGCCGGAAGCGTGATGACGCCCCGACGGTTGATGGTGATGGCGTTTTTCATCATTGCAGTATTACCGTATTCCGGCATAGTGGCAACCGCGGGCCCGGGCAACATGCCTTGTTGCTCAGCCCCCTGCGAGGCGAGAAACTGCTGCGAATGCCCCAGATCCCCACCCCCCGCCCCCGGCCCGACGAGCCGAAGGACCTGCCGTGGCGGGTCCTCGGCCTGCTGAACATCTTCCGGCTGATGGTGCCGATGGTGCTGCTGCTGGTGTTCTTCTTCGACGCGCCCCGGCGCAGCGTCGGGACGCACAACCCCGGGCTCTTCATCGGCATCTGCGCCGCATATTTCGCGTTCGCCCTCGTCTCGATCCAGCCGATCCAGCGGCGCTGGCCCTCGGCCGAGTGGCTGGCCCTGTTCCAGCTCAGCGTCGATGCCACGGCGATCCTGCTCTTCATCCACGCGAGCGGCGGCGTCGCGAGCGGCCTCGGCATGCTGCTCATCCTGCCCGCGGGCGCCACGGCGACCATCGTGAGCCGCAGGCTGGCGCTGCTCGCGACCTCGGTGCTCACCCTCGCGTTGCTCTTCCAGACGGTGGTGGCGGGCCTCGCGGGCGTGAGCCAGGGCGCCGACTTCCTCATCGCCGGCCTCACGGGCGCAAGCCTGTTCGCGATCACGCTGCTCGCGATCCCGCTCGCCAACCGGCTGCGCGAGAGCGAGGCGCTGGTGCACCAGCGCGACATCGACCTCGCCAACCTGAACGAGCTGAACGAGTTCATCGTGCAGCACCTGCGCGAAAGCATCCTGGTCGTGGACGAGTCCGATCGCGTGCGCCTCGTCAACGAGACCGCAGCGCAACTGCTGACCGGCGGGCCGGTCGCGAACGGCACCTTGCTCGGCGAAGTGTCGCCGCGCCTGCTCTACCAGCTCGAGACCTGGCGGCGGCAGGCGTCGGACCGCCGGGACGCCACCGGCGAGGTCGTGTCGTCCGACGGCGGCACCGTGATCCGGCCGCATTTCGTGCCGCTGTCCGAGACGGGCCCCGGCCCTGTGCTGGTGTTCCTCGAGGACACGAGCGTCGTCGCCGAGCGCGTGCAGCAGTCGAAGCTCGCGGCGCTCGGCCGGTTGAGCGCCAGCATCGCCCACGAGATACGCAACCCGGTGGGTGCGATGAGCCACGCAGGCCAGCTGCTGCGGGAATCGCCCGCGCTCGGCGACGACGACCGGCACCTCACGGACATCATCGAGCAGAACGCGACGCGGGTGAGCCAGATCATCGAGAGCGTGCTGCAGCTCTCGAGGCGCGAAACGACGCGCCAGGAACGCCTCGACCTCCAGCCGTGGCTGGCCGGCTTCGTGCAGGAATTCGTGGCGACCACGCAGGTTGCGCCGGCGGCCTTCGGCCTGCGCGCCGACGCGTCCTCCGTCCAGGTGAAATTCGACCCCACGCACCTGCACCAGGTGCTGTGGAACCTGTGCGACAACGCGATGCAGCACGCGGCTGCGGCCGGCGGCGAGCCGGTGCTGCTCCGCACCGGTCGCATCGCCTCCACCGGCCGGCCGTATCTCGAGATCGTGGACCGCGGGGCCGGCATCGATCCCGCGAATGCCGAACGCATCTTCGAGCCCTTCTTCACCGACAAGGCGGGCGGCACGGGCCTGGGGCTCTTCATCTCGCGCGAGCTCTGCCAGACGAACGGCGCGCTGCTGGCCTACGAGGCGCGGCCCGGCGGTGGCAGCATCTTCCGCATCATCTTCGCCGATCCGTTGCGTTGGGAGTGAACCGGTGCTTCGCGGCCGAGGCGTGAGTAATTGGCCGTACGCAGGCGATTTCCGCGTGGCATGACGCCGACGCGGTGCGGTATAACCTCGGTTATACTATGGGCATGAAGACCGCCATCTCCCTGCCAGACCCGGTGTTCCGGTCGGCCGAACGCCTTGCCGCGCGCATGGGTGTATCCCGGAGCGAGCTCTATCGTCGGGCGCTGGTGGAACTGCTCGTGCGCCACGATGACGACCAGGTAACCGCGCAGCTCAACGCCGTGTACTCGGATCCAGCCAACAACACCGGCCTGGAGCCCGGCCTCGCGGAACTACAATTCAGGTCGATTGCGGAAGGAAGGAGACGGTGAACCGCGGCGAGATCTGGTGGGCGCCGCTGCCGGTTCCCAAGGGCTCGGGTCCAGGCTTTCGACGACCGGTACTCATCGTATCCGCAGACAGCTTCAATCGAAGCCGACTTGCGACCGTCATCGTTGCCGTAATCACCACCAATGAGCACCTGGCGACGGCGCCGGGCAACGTGCGTGTCAGTGGTAGAAGAACCGGCCTGTCGCAGCCATCGGTTGTGAACGTATCGCAGTTGATGACGGTGGACAAGCGGCTATTGGAATCACGCGCCGGCAAGTTGGACGCATCGCAGTTCGAGTCGGTCGTCCGCGGACTGAAGCTGGCGCTTGGCCTGCAGTGACTCGCCCAGCGCCACTGCTGCGCGCAGCGCTGAGTTGGAAGACAGGCCGGTGCCTTTCGTGAAGCGCGCACGAGGAGCGGCGGCCCCGTCTCCGGTATAGTCCCGCCCCAGACTCAAGGCACCCTGGCAGACCCAACCGCACGATGCGCCACCCCCGCGCCCTCGTCGTCGACGACGAACCCGACATCCGGGACCTGCTGTCCATCACGCTCGGCCGCATGGACATCGCCGTGGAGACGGCGGGCGACTACGGCTCGGCTGTGAAGCAGCTCGCCGGCGAGCGCTATGACCTCGTGCTCACCGACATGCGATTGCCCGACGGCGACGGCCTGGATCTCGTCGGCTGGATCCAGGAGCACCGCCCCGGGGTGCCGGTGGCCGTCATCACGGCGCACGGCAACGTCGAGGCCGCGGTCCGCGCGCTCAAGCTCGGGGCGTTCGACTTCATCTCGAAGCCGCTCGACCTCGCGGCACTCCGCAGGCTGATCACGGCCACGCTCAGGCTCGGCGGGGACATCGAGGAGACCGGCCGATACTCGGCGATGAAGCTGCTCGGGACCTCGAAGCCCATGCAGCAGTTGCGCGAGATGATCGCCCGGGTCGCGCGCTCACAGGCTCCGGTGCACGTCTCCGGCGACTCGGGCACGGGCAAGGAACTGGTCGCGCGGCTCATCCACGAGTCGGGCCCAAGGAAAGAAGGGCCGTTCGTGCCGGTGAACTGCGGCGCGATCCCGACCGAACTCATGGAGAGCGAGCTCTTCGGGTACCGCAAGGGCAGCTTCACCGGCGCGGTGGCCGACAAGGAGGGGCTGATCCGCAGCGCCGAGGGCGGGACGCTGTTCCTGGACGAGGTGGCGGACCTGCCGCTGCACATGCAGGTCAAGCTCCTGCGCGTGATCCAGGAGAAGTCCGTGCGCCCCGTCGGCGACACGCGCGAGGTGCCCGTGGACGTGCGGATCCTCTCCGCGACGCACCGGCGGCTGGAGGAACTGGTCAAGGCCGGCAAGTTCCGCGAGGACCTCTACTACCGTATCAACGTCATCGAGCTGCACGTGCCGGCGCTCCGCGACCGGCTCGACGACGTGCCGCAGCTCGTGGACGTGCTGCTCGACCGCGTGGCAAAGGAAATCGGCGTGCCGCGGCCCGCGATCAGCGACGAGGCCATGGACAGCCTGCTCACTTACTCGTACCCGGGAAACGTCCGTGAGCTCGAGAACATCCTCGAGCGGGCGGTGACGCTCTGCGCCGGCGCCCGGATCGAGCCGGGCGACATCCAGCTCCGGCCAGGCGCGCCGGTCGTCGAACTGGACGCGGCGGCGGACGAAGCGGAGGCTGACGGACTCGAGGGCCAGCTCGCGCACATCGAGCGGGATGCGATCATCAAGGCGCTCGAGCAGACCCGCTACAACAAGACCAGGGCGGCGGAGCTGCTCGGGATCACCTTCAGGCAGCTCAGGTACCGGGTGAAGAAGCTGGGCATCGAGTGACAATAGTGACGGCCCGTGTCACTTAGTGACACCTGCCGTCATTCCTTCGTGCCCGGGGCGCGGGCGGCCATGACCAACGCTGTCGAATTAACCCGGAAAACAGTCGGTTACGAGCCTGCGCGCGGTTGGCACGGCAATTGCTTTGTTCTCCTTGCCGGCCTATGGCCGCTGTAACGACTTGTCCCTAGCTCCAAGGAGTCACTCAAATGATGAAGTCTGTCCAGAAGGGTTTCACCCTCATCGAATTGATGATC
The DNA here is from genome assembly GCA_963706755.1 of uncultured Gammaproteobacteria bacterium. Lineage (GTDB taxonomy): Bacteria > Pseudomonadota > Gammaproteobacteria > Steroidobacterales > Steroidobacteraceae > RPQJ01. The sequence continues at coordinate 78,960 of CAVPNH010000008.1, read as the reverse complement.
GTCGTTGCGATCATCGGCATCCTCGCGGCCATCGCGATCCCGGCGTACCAGGACTACACGATCCGGTCGCAGGTCACGGAAGGCATGAACCTGGCGGGCGCCCTGAAGGCCGCCATTGCGGAGAACTACGCTCAGACTGGCGCCTGGCCGGCCGACCTGGCGGCACTGGGCATCGACAACGAGCCGTCCGGCAAGTACGTGACCGGCGTCGCGATCGACGCGGGCACCATCAACATCACCTACGGCAACCAGGCCAACGCCAATATCGCTGGCAGCCTGCTTTCGCTGAAGCCGATGCTGAGCTCGAACGACGACGTGATCTGGCTGTGCGGCTACAACGACGTCTCTGTGAACATGGCAGCCGCGCCGACTGACCCGGCTTCGGGCCCCTCAGGGGATGACGCGACCGACATCACGGGCAAGTACCTGCCGCAGTCGTGCCGTGAGCAGTAAGCAGTCCTGATTTCAACGCATGGCTTGTTAGACGACTCTAACGGCTGACTGCCTCGGGGTAGTCGGCGGAAGGAAGTCAGCGGGGCCCCTCAGCGATGAGGGGCCCCTTTTCTTTGGTCCCCGTGCGCCCCGGGGCGAGAAGCCGGTCTCAATTTCCGGCCCGAAAGACCATCAGGGTGAACTAAAAGCATTTAACATTTGATAGTCTTGTGCGCGCTGGCTCCGTGCGCTGAGGGCTCCCCTGGTAGTCGCGTAACTGCATGAACGACTTTGCAATTTCAACGTCCTCAGGATCCCGCTCCGGGCTCCAGGGCCTGCCGCAGCGTCTCGTGGCAGACGGCCTGGTCAGCGACGAGGCCATGGTGGACGCCATTGCGGCCGCCAAGGAGCGCCGCATCGGGGTCGTGAGCTATCTCGTGGAGCGCAACGTCGCCGATGCCCGGGAAATCGCCATCGCGGCGTCCCACGAGTTCGGCGCCCCCCTCCTCGACCTGGACGCCATCCAGCCCGACCTCGAGACCGTCCGGGTCGTCAGCGACAAGCTGCTGCGTAAGCACCACGTCCTGCCACTGGTCAAGCGCGGCAAGAAGCTGTTCCTCGGCATTTCGGACCCGACCAACCTGCACGCGCTGGACGAGGTCAAGTTTGCGACCGGCCTCTCGGTCGAAGCCGTCGTCGTCGAGGAGGACAAGCTCGCGCAGCTGCTCGCGCGCTCGCTGGAGCAGGTGGACACCTCGATGCCCGAACTCGCGGGCGACGACTTCGAGATGGAGAGCCTCGAGGTCTCGGGCGGCGAGGACGAGGCGGCCGCGGGCGAGCTGGACCGGTCGGACGTCGAGGACGCCCCGATCGTCCGCTTCGTCAACAAGGTCATGCTCGACGCCATCCGGCGCGGCGCGTCCGACATCCATTTCGAACCCTACGAGCGCTCCTACCGCATCCGTTTCCGCCTCGACGGCGTGCTGAAGGAAGTGGCCGCCCCGCCGGTGCAGCTCGCGATCAAGATGGCCGCCCGCCTCAAGGTCATGGCCCGGCTCGACATCGCCGAGCGGCGCGTCCCGCAGGACGGCCGCATCAAGATGAAGATCTCGAAGAATCGCGCCATCGACTTCCGCGTGAGCACGTGCCCGACGCTCTTCGGCGAGAAGACCGTGATGCGTATTCTCGATTCCTCGAGCGCGATGCTGGGCATCGACGCGCTGGGATACGAGCCCTTCCAGAAGGAAATCTACCTGACGGCGCTCGCGCGGCCACACGGCATGATCCTCGTCACGGGCCCGACCGGGAGCGGCAAGACCGTCTCGCTCTACACCGGCCTCGCCATCCTCAACACCGAGGACACCAACATCTCGACGGCCGAGGATCCCGTCGAAATCATGCTGCCGGGTATCAACCAGGTGCAGATCAACCCGAAGGTGGGGCTGACCTTCCCCGGCGCGCTGCGCGCCTTCCTGCGCCAGGACCCGGACGTCATCATGGTCGGCGAAATCCGCGACCTCGAGACGGCCGAGATCGCGATCAAGGCGGCGCAGACGGGCCACCTCGTGCTCTCGACGCTGCACACGAACGACGCCCCGAAGACGCTGACCCGCCTGGTGGACATGGGTGTGAAGCCCTACGCCATCGCCACCTCGGTGAGCCTGATCATCGCGCAGCGCCTGGCGCGCCGCCTGTGCAGCAACTGCAAGACCAAGGTCGTCGTCCCGGACGAAGCGCTGCTCAAGGAAGGATTCAAGCCCGAGGAAATCGCGAACGGCATCCAGGTTTTCGGCCCGGTCGGTTGCAGCAATTGCACGGACGGGTATAAGGGCCGGACGGGGCTCTACGAGGTGATGCCCGTGTCCGAGGGAATCGGCCGCATCATCATGGAAGGCGGCAACGTGCTGCAGGTCAAGGAGCAGGCCGCGCGCGAGGGCGTGTGGAGCCTGCGCCAGGCGGGCCTCAAGAAGGTCCGCGACGGCATCACGAGCCTTGAAGAGATCAACCGCGTGACGATCGACTGAACTTCGCAGGCAGGTAAGACATGGTCGAACTGGTCGCAGGCAAGCAATTCCCGTTCAAGTGGGAAGGCAAGGACAGGAAGGGCAACCGCCTGAAGGGGCGGGGCCTCGCGAGGGATGAATTCGAACTGAAGGCAGACCTGCGCCGGCAGGGCATCGCCGCAACCAGGATCCGCAAGGAAAGCCGGCTATTGAACCCGGAAGGCAAGGTCACTGCGGAGGATATCGCGATCTTCAGCCGCCAGCTCGCCACGATGCTGACGGCCGGCATTCCCATGGTGCAGGCCTTCGAGATCATCGGCGTCGGCAACGACAAGCCGGCGGTGCAGAAGCTCGTGCTCGCCATCAAGTCCGACATCGAGACCGGCAACGCGCTCAACCAGGCGCTGGCCAAGCACCCGCTCTACTTCGACGACCTGTTCGTGAACCTCGTCGAGGCCGGCGAACACGCCGGCGCGCTCGAGACCGTGCTCGAGAAGATCGCGACCTACAAGGAGAAGACCGAGGCCCTCAAGAAGAAGATCAAGAAGGCGCTGTTCTACCCGGCCGCGGTGCTCGCGGTCGCGGTGATCGTGACGGTCATCCTGCTGCTCTTCGTCATCCCGCAGTTCGAGGAACTCTTCAAGGGCTTCGGCGCGGAACTCCCGGCGTTCACGCAGATGGTCATCAACATGTCGCGGTGGATGCAGGCGAACTGGTGGTTCATGTTCCTGGTCCTGGGCGGCGCGGCGTTCGCTTTCGGCTACTTCTACAAGCGCTCGCGGCCCATGCGCCAGTTCATCGACCGGACGTCGCTGCAGATTCCGGTCATCGGCCCGATCCTGAGGAAAGCCGCCATCGCCCGCTACGCGCGTACGCTCGCGACGATGTTCGGCGCCGGCGTGCCACTGGTCGAGGCCATGAAGTCGGTCGCCGGGGCTACCGGCAACATCGTCTACCATGACGCCGTGCTGCGGATGCGCGACGAAATCTCCACCGGCATGCGCATGCAGCGCGCCATGGAGAACACCGGGCTCTTCCCCAACATGGTCGTGCAGATGATCGCGGTGGGCGAGGAGTCGGGTTCGCTGGACGAGATGGCCGGCAAGGTGGCCGACTTCTACGAGGCGGACGTGGACGCTGCGGTGGACGGCCTCTCGAGCCTCCTCGAGCCGCTCATCATGGTGATCCTCGGCGTGCTGGTCGGCGGCCTGGTGATCGCCATGTACCTGCCGATCTTCAAGCTGGGCGCGGTCGTCTGACGCTGCTCGAACTTCTCAGGGCCAGCCCCGCGCTGCTCGTCGGCAGCGCGTTCCTGCTCTCGCTTGCTGGTGGGCAGCTTCCTGAACGTGGTGATCCACCGCCTGCCGGTCATGCTCGACCGGCAGTGGCGGGCCCAGGCCGAGGAGGCGCTCGCACCCGACGGCGCATCGCAGCAGCCCGGCGCAGCGGCAGGTTCCGCCGCCGGCCAGCAACCCTACAACCTGGTCGTCCCCCGCTCCGCCTGCCCTCACTGCGGCGCGGAGATCAAGGCGCACCAGAACATCCCGGTCCTGAGCTACCTGCTGCTTGGCGGCAAGTGCGCGAGTTGCAAGGCGCGCATCTCCCCGCGCTATCCGATCGTGGAGCTCGGCACGGCCCTGCTCTCCGCGGCCGTGGTGTGGCGCTACGGCTGCGAGTGGCAATCGGTCGCGGCGCTCGTGTTCACCTGGGCGCTGGTCGCGCTCACCGTGATCGACCTCGACCACCAGATCCTGCCGGACGCGATCACGCTGCCGCTCATGTGGCTCGGGCTGCTGGCGAGCCTCGCTGTGGCAGCCCGGCCCGGCGCTCTCCATCCCCGTGGATCCGTGGTCCGCGATCATCGGCGCTGCCGCCGGCTACGTCAGCCTGTGGCTGGTGTACTGGGCCTTCAAGCTGCTCACGGGCAAGGAAGGCATGGGCTACGGCGACTTCAAGCTCTTCGCCGCGTTCGGCGCGTGGATGGGCTGGCAGATGCTGCCGCTCGTGATCCTGCTCTCGGCCTTCACCGGCGCGGTGGTCGGCATCACGCTGATCGCGCTGCGCGGCCGCGACCGCAACGTCCCGATCCCGTTCGGACCGTATCTTGCCGCAGCCGGCTGGATCGCCCTCATGTGGGGACCGCAGATCGTCGGCGGGTACCTGTCCTTCGCCGGTCTCGATCGCTGACCGGCGCCAGCGGGAACGATTCGATGAGAGCCCGCTCCCTTCCGCGTCGCGCTCACCGGGGGCATCGCGAGTGGCAAGTCCACGGTGGCCGGGCTTTTCGCCGCGCTCGGCGTGCCGGTGATCGACACCGACGTGATCGCGCGGCAGGTCGTGGAACCGGGCCAACCGGCGCTCGCACAGGTCGTCGCCGCATTCGGCACCGGGGTGCTCGACGCCTCGGGTGGCCTCGACCGGCGCCGCATGCGCGAGCGCATCTTCGCCGACCCCGGCGCCAGGCACCGCCTCGAGGCCATCCTTCACCCGGTGATACGCGCCGAAATGGCCCGGCAGTCCGTGGCCGCGGCGGGCCCCTACCAGGTGCTCGTCATCCCCCTGCTGACCGAGGGCGGTCGCCGCGACCACGTGGACCGCGTGCTGCTGGTCGACGTGCCCGAAGAGCTGCAGATCCGGCGACTCGTGATGCGCGACGGGGTATCGCACGAGCAGGCGCAGGCCTCGCTGAATGCGCAGGCGACCCGGGCCGAGCGTCTCGCGCTGGCGGACGACGTGATCCACAACACGGCCGACGTGGACGAACTGCGCAATGCGGTCGTGGCGCTGGACGAGAAGTACCGCAGGCTGGCCGGCCCATGAGCTCCATCGAGCATGAGCAGGGGACATTCCCCTTTCCCCAGCGGCAGCCGGAGCAGAAGGTGAGACCGGGAACAGGGGAATGTCCCCAGCCGCGGTTGTGCCCCTCGGAGGGCCTAGAGCAGAATACGGTCATGAATGCGTACGAGGCCATCGTGCCCTCGGCGGGAGCGGCTACCCGCTTGGTCTTCTATGAGCAGCCGCTCAACGAGCGGATGCGCAACTTCCTGCGCCTCGACTTCCTCTACCAGGAGGCGGTCCACCACCACACCAAGGCCGATTCGTGGTCCACGCGCGCGGCCGTGGCGGCCCTGCTCGAGATCCTCACCGTCACGCAGCGTGGGGACGTGCGCGCCGAGGTGCTCAAGGAACTCGAGCGGCAGATGACGCAGCTGTCCACGTTCAACACGCGGCCGGGCGTGGACGCGGCGCGGCTGCGCGTGCTGCTCACGAAGCTGCACGGCATGCGCGAGGACCTCGCGAGCGTCGGCGCACTCTTCATGCAGAAGCTGCGCGACTCCGAGTTCCTGAACGCGATCAAGCACCGCAGCACGATTCCCGGCGGCACCTGCGAATTCGACCTGCCGAACTACACGCACTGGCTCAACCTGCCGGACGAGATCCGCGGCGCGGACTTCGCGCACTGGCTGGCCGTGATCCGCCCGCTGGGCGACGCGGTCGGCGAACTGCTGTGGATGACGCGCGAGCAGGCGCGCTCGCGCCCCGAGGTCGCGGTGGGCGGCGTGTTCCACCTGACGCTCGACCGCGACATTCCGGCGCAGATGATCCGCGTGTCACTGCCGGCGGACTCGGACATCTACCCCGAGATCAGCGGCAGCCACTATCGTTGCAGCATTCGCTTCCTCTACTGGCAGGACGCCGACAATCGTCCCTTGCAGGCGACAGAGGACGTGCGCTTCACGCTGTCGACCTGCACCTGAGGCGCCCCGGCGCGAGCTCGCGATGCCGACCGTTTCCTGCCCCACCTGCCAGCGCCTGGTCGAGTGGTCCGAGGCCTCGCCGTACCGGCCGTTCTGCAGCGAGCGCTGCAAGCTGATCGACCTCGGCGCGTGGATCGCCGAGAAGCACGTGATCCCGGGAGAGGAAATCACCTCGACGACGGACGGGGACGACGGCTCGGGTGAGCGGCCACTGCTGACCTGACGGGAACCGGCCCTCGTCCAGCGTGCCATGCGCCGGACACGCCCGGCGGCGACGAAGCGCGGCAGGGAGTGGCGCGCCGCCGGTTCAGGTCCGCGCGAGCAGCGCGTCGATCATGGGCTGGTCGGCCTCGAGCATGTCCTCGAAGCCGAGATCCTCCGGTTTCACCCACTTGAGCGCCTGGCCGTCGAGGCTGCGAGCCTTGCCGCTCCACGACTTGACCAGCCACAGGTCGAGGCGCACGACCCGCTCGGGATATGCATGCGAGTAACGGATGAGGCGCTCCGCGTCACTCACCTCTACGCCCAGCTCTTCGCGCAGCTCGCGTACCAGCCCGGCACGGGCATCCTCGCCGTCGTGCAGTTTTCCGCCCGGGAATTCCCATCGCCCGGCCAGCGCCTTGCCGACCGGCCGCTGCGCGATCAGCACGCGGCCGTCCGCGTCGAACAGCGCGCCGGCAACGACCTCGAGAAAAATGGGGACATTCTCCTTTTCGAGAAATAGGGGACATTCCCCTGTTTCAGGCCAGACGCGGGTGTATGCGTTCAAAGTCCAATGAGGGGAATGTCCCCTATTTCTCGAAAAGGAGAATGTCCCCTCTTTTCCTACGCTTCGCGCGAGAGCTGGCCGTGGCAGTGCTTGAACTTGCGGCCCGACCCGCAGGGGCAGGGTTCGTTGCGGCCGACCTTGCGGCCCTCGCGCACGACCGGGGCGATGGGCTCCTGCGCAGCCGCCATGCCTGACGCGAACGGGCCTCCCGCGGGCAGCGCGGAACGCGCCCGCAGACTCGGGACCGACGGGCAAGGCGTCGTTCGAGATCACCGACTGCGGTGCCGCGTGCTGGAGCTGCAGCCTGCGTGCCATCTGGCGCTCGCGCTCGCGCTCCTGTTCCTCGATCTCCGCCTCGGTGCGCACCTGCAGGCGCGACAGCAGCGAGACCGTATCGTGCTTGATGCGGTCGAGCAGCGCGCCGAACAGCTCGAACGCCTCGCGCTTGTACTCCTGCTTCGGGATTCTTCTGCGCGTAGGCGCGCAGGTGAATGCCCTGCCGCAGGTAGTCCATCGCCGCGAGGTGGTCGCGCCAGTGCCTGTCGAGCTCCTGCAGCATCACGGCTTTTTCGAGGTGCGCCATCACGGGTGCGCCCACCTGCTCGACTTTCTGCTGGTAGGCAAACTCGACTGCCTGCACGATGCGCTCGCGCAGCCCCGGTTCGGCGATGTCGTGATCCGCGGCGAGCCAGGCCTTCGGATCCAACACGACCACGAAATCGCGGGCGATCGCCTCGGCAGAGCCCGTCGAGGTTCCACACATCCTCCACGCTCTCGCGCGGGACGTACTGGTCGATGATGCCGTTCACCACTTCGACACGGATCCCGGCGATGGCGTCCGAGATGTCCTCCGCCGCCATGAGCTCGGTGCGCTGCTGGTAGATGACCTTGCGCTGGTCGTTCGCGACGTCGTCGTACTCGAGTAGATTCTTGCGCAGGTCGAAGTTGTAGGCCTCGACCTTGCGCTGGGCCCGCTCGATCTGGCGCGAGAGCATGCGGCTCTCGATGACCTCGCCTTCCTTCATGCCGGCGGTCGTGAGCCAGCGCTTGGTGCGCTCGGGATCGCCGAAGATGCGCATCAAGTTGTCTTCGAGCGACAGGTAGAAGCGGCTCGAGCCCGGGTCGCCCTGGCGGCCCGACCGGCCGCGCAACTGGTTGTCGATGCGGCGCGATTCGTGCCGCTCGGTGCCCACGATGTGCAGGCCGCCCGCGGCGACCACTTCCTCGTGGCGCTTCTGCCAATCCGCGCGCACGCGCGCGAGTGTCGCCTCGTCGGGGTCCTGGAGCTGGGCGATCTCGGCCTTGAGGTTGCCGCCGAGCACGATGTCGGTGCCGCGGCCCGCCATGTTGGTGGCGATCGTCACGACGCCCGCACGCCCGGCCTGGGCGACGATGTGCGCCTCGCGCTCGTGCTGCTTGGCGTTCAGCACCTCGTGCGTGATGCCCTCCTTCGTCAGCATGCCCGAGAGCAGTTCCGAGGTCTCGACCGAGGTCGTGCCGACCAGCACCGGCTGGCGGCGCTTCGAGCACTCGCGGATGTCCTCGATGATCGCCTCGAACTTGTCCTTCTGCGTGAGGTAGACGAGGTCCGCCGCGTCGTCGCGGACCATCGGCATGTGCGTCGGGATGACGACGACCTCGAGGCCGTAGATCTGCTGGAACTCGAACGCCTCGGTGTCGGCCGTGCCCGTCATGCCGGCGAGCTTCGAGTACATGCGGAAGTAGTTCTGGAACGTGATGGAGGCGACCGTCTGGTTCTCCTCGCGCACGCGCACGCCTTCCTTGGCCTCGATCGCCTGGTGCAGGCCGTCGGACCAGCGCCGGCCCGGCATGGTGCGGCCGGTGAACTCGTCGACGATGATCACTTCGCCGTTCCTGACGATGTACTCGACGTCGTGGCGGTAGAGCGCGTGCGCCCGCAGCGCCGCGTTCAGGTGGTGCATCAGGCGGATGTTGGCCGGGTCGTACAGGCTCTGGCCTTCCTGCAGCAGGCCGGCCTTGAGGAACAGGTCCTCGACGTGCTCGTGGCCGTCGTCGGACAGGTGGACCTGCTTGCCCTTCTCGTCCGCCCAGTAATCGCCCCCGCCCTCCTCGGATTCCTGGGCCTTCAGCCGCGGCACCAGATCGTTGATCTTCGTGTAGAGCTCGGTGCTCTCCTCGGCGGGACCGGAGATGATCAGCGGCGTGCGCGCCTCGTCGATCAGGATCGAGTCCACTTCGTCCACGATCGCGAAGTTGAGCGACCCGCTGCATGCGGTCCTCGAGCCGGAACGCGAGATTGTCGCGGAGGTAGTCGAAGCCGAGCTCGTTGTTGGTGCTGTAGGTGATGTCCGCGGAGTAGGCGGCGCGCTTCTCCTCGGTCGACTGTCCCGGCCTGGACGACGCCGACGGTGAGGCCGAGGAAGCGGTAGATGGGGCCCATCCACTCGGCGTCGCGGCTCGCGAGGTACTCGTTCACCGTGACGATGTGGGTACCGGTGCCCGGCAGCGCGTTCAGGTAGGCGGCGAGCGTCGCGACCAGCGTCTTGCCTTCGCCGGTCCGCATTTCGGAGATCTTGCCGTCGTGCAGGACCATGCCGCCGATGAGCTGCACGTCGAAGTGCCTCAAGCCGAGCGTGCGCCGCGAGGCCTCGCGCACCGCCGCGAAGGCCTCGGGCAGGATGTCGTCCACGGTCTTGCCGTTGGCGAGCTGCTCGCGGAACTGCCTGGTCTTGTCGGCGAGATCGGCGTCGGAGAGCGCCTGCAGCGCCGGCTCGAAGGCGTTTACCTGCCGGACGATTCCGGAATACTGGCTGACGAGCCGCTGGTTGCGGCTACCAAAGATGCGGGCGAGCCAATTGGCCACTGGGGCTCCAGGGAGGGAAGGGGTCGGGGAAACCGGGGGATTTTACAGGAAAGCGGATAGTGAATAGCGGATGGCGGATAGTGGGGATGAAGCCCGCCGCCGCAAGCTGCCCCTTCTGACTATCCGCTGTCCGCTATCCCCTATCCGCTCTCCGCGGCTTCAGCTGCCCATGTACCGCGTGGGGTTCACGGGGCTGCCATTGCGCTCGACTTCGAAGTGCACGTGCGTGCCCGTCGAGCGACCGGTGCTGCCGATGATGGCGATCGGCTGGCCCTTCTGGACCATGTCGCCTTCGTGCGCCAGGTTTCGCGAATTGTGGCCGTAGAGCGTGACGTAGCCTGTGGGGTGCGTGATTTCCACCACGTTTCCGTAGCCGGTCCTGTAGCCGGCGAAGGTCACGACCCCGGGACCCGTTGCGATCACCCGGCTGCCGGGTACCGCCGCGACGTCGACGCCCGAATGAAACGCCGCGTGCCCGGTGATCGGATCGGAGCGGAATCCGAAATGCGAGGAAATCCAGCCGCCGATCACCGGCAACCCGCCCGGCAGGATGCGGTCGCCGAGGTGGCGCGTGGACATGAGGCTCTCGAGCACGGTGAGCTGGCGCTCGCGGTCGGCGAGCTGGTCCTCGAGCGCGTCGAGCACGACCGTGAGCTCCGGCACCTGCGCCGAGCCGGACATCTGCTCACCGCCCTCGGGGCCGCCTGCCGGCGGCGGCTTGTCGAAGTCGAATTCGCCGTGATCGAGGTCGGCGAGATCCGTGATGCGGCGGCCGAGCGCGTCGAGCCGGATCATGTGGGCGTTCATCATGCCGACACGCGAGGCGAGCGCGTCGACCTTGCCCTGGAGCTGGCCACGCACGGCCTTGAGATCCATGCGCTGCTGGTCCACCGCGCGCGCCAGCTGCTCGTTCCTGAGCGGTCCGGACGACGAAGCGACCAACCTGCAGGCCCGCCCCGAAAACCAGGGCAACGGCCGGCAGCGCGACGCCGAGGACCCCAAGAAGGACCTTGCGCCGCGTCAAATCGAACTGCCGGACCTTTCCAGTCTGGCTCGAGACAATGCTGAATTTCATCGCGGCGCGAAACCCGTGGCAGCCGATGACAAGAACAGGCGAGTCCGCAGCAGCGGACGACACCGCTCGATGATCCAGGCGGAGCGTTTGACGTAACGCCAAGGCACCAGCCCGTCGCCGACGTTTTGCATGTTGGCGACCGGAAGGTGGACCTGCCCAGCCGAGAGTTGGCAGACTATGAAGGAACCGCCTTTCGCTGGCAATCAATCACGCCTGTTTATAAACTATTTATTGATTATGGCGAACCCTCTCAAGCCCCTGTTCGGCACGTCGATGGGCGCGCTGGAGCAGCTCGCGCGGCGGGCCGCGGAGGCGGGGTCGCTGTCGGCGATCGTCCGGCGCGAATTACCCGAGGCGCTCCGTGCACACGTGGTCTCGGCCACCCACCGGGGCGAGGACCTGGTCGTCATCGTGGATTCTGCCGCCTGGGCGGCGCGCGTCCGTTACGCGGGTCCGGCCCTGAAACAGCGGCTAGGCCAGCTCGGTGAGCCCGTGGCGGGGAAGATCAGCGTGAGGGTCCGGAGGCCGGCGCCGGGAACGGAGAGCGGTTCGTGAGAAGACAGCGGATAGTGACTAGCGGGTTTCTTCACGCCGTCGCGGCAGCAGCAGCCACGTAAGAAATCGGCGCGTCCTGCAGCGTCTCGAACGTCACGTCCTCCCAGGCCTCGCTGTCGGCGATGAGCGTGCGCAGCAGGCGGTTGTTCAGCCCGTGGCCGGACTTGTAGCCGCTGAATTCGCCGATCAGGCCGTGCCCGAGCAGGTAGAGGTCGCCGATCGCATCGAGGACCTTGTGCTTCACGAACTCGTCCTCGTAGCGCAGCCCGTCCTCGTTCAGGATCCGGTAGTCGTCGAGGACGATCGCGTTGTCGAGGTTGCCGCCGAGCGCAAGGTTGCGCGAGCGCATGTACTCGAGATCGCGCATGAAGCCGAAGGTCCGGGCGCGGCTCACTTCGCGCAGAAACGTGGTCGTCGAGAAATCCATCGAGGCGACCTGCGAGCGGCGCTTGAACACCGGGTGGTCGAACTCGATTTCGAAGTTCACCTTGAAGCCGTCGTAGGGATCGAAGCGGGCCCACTTCTCGCCGTCCTCGACCTTGACGCTCTTCTTGATGCGCACGAACTTCTTCGGCGCGTTCTGCTCCTCGATGCCCGCGGACTGCAGCAGGAACACGAAGGGGCCCGCGCTGCCGTCCATGATCGGCACTTCGCCGGAGCTGAGTTCGATGATCGCGTTGTCGATGCCGAGGCCCGCAAGGGCGGACAGCAGGTGCTCGATCGTCGAGACCTTGACCCCGTCCTTCACGATCGTCGTGCCGAGCGTCGTCTCGCCGACGTTCCCGGCGCGCGCCGGGATGTCGATCGGCTGGTCGAGATCGGTGCGACGGAACCAGATGCCGTGGTCGGCCGGGGCCGGCCGCAGCACCATCAGGACCTTCTTGCCCGTGTGCAGGCCGACGCCGGTGGCACGGATCGAGTTCTTCAGTGTTCGTTGTTTCAGCATCTCGGGGTCGTAGCCGCGCCAGGCGCGCGCGCCCTTGAATGGTCAGCTCGCAAGAATATCATGGCACCTGCCTGCGACATAAGCTGATGAATAGACGGGACATTTTTCACGCCACCAGCCCCTGCCCAAGGGTCGCCGGCGGCCACCCGACCATCCGCCGGCCCGCGGAGCGACCCCGCCCCCACCGGGACGGGGTACCGCCACCATCGTCAGTCTGCCTGCCGACGCAGGAACGCCGGGATGTCCAGGTACTGCTCGCCCGTCGCGTCGGCGCGCAGGTCGTCCCCGACGGCGCGCTGGCGGCGCCTGAGGTTCGCTGGCGTCTCGTAGTCGGCGTAGCTCTCCGTCGACCGACGCGTGGTGCGCCCGCCTGAGACCACCTCGACTTTCGGCTGGGCGCCCACCGGGATCCCGCGGATCGCCGCCGGCCGGCCGATGCCCGTCGCGACCACGGTGACGCGGATCTGGTCGGTCATCTCCGGGTCGATGACGTAGCCCACGACCACGGTCGCATCCTCGGACGCGTACTGCTTGATGGTGTCGCCGACGACGTGGAACTCGCTGGTGCGGAGGTCCATGCCCGCGGTGACGTTGATCAGCAGGCCGTGCGCACCGGAGAGGTTCACGTCCTCGAGCAGCGGGCTCGAGATCGCGGCCTCGGCCGCCAGGCGCGCGCGATTCTCACCGCTCGCGGCACCCGAGCCCATCATCGCCATGCCCGTCTCGGCCATCACCGTCTTCACGTCGGCGAAGTCCACGTTGATGAGGCCCGGCCGCGTGATGAGTTCGGCGATGCCCTGCACCGCGCCCTGCAACACCTGGTTCGCGGTCTTGAACGCGTCGAGCAGCGTGGTGTCGCCGCCGAGCACCGTGAGCAGCTTCTGGTTCGGGATCGTGATCAGCGAATCGACGTACTTGCCCAGTTCGGCGATGCCCTGGTCGGCCAGCGCGAGGCGCTTGTTGCCTTCCATCTCGAAGGGCTTCGTGACCACGGCGACGGTGAGGATCCCGAGTTCCTTGGCGACCTGCGCCACGACCGGCGCGGCGCCCGTGCCCGTGCCGCCGCCCATGCCGGCGGTGATGAAGATCATGTCCGACCCGTCCACCAGCTCGACGATGCGGTCGCGATCCTCCATCGCCGCCTGCCGGCCGACTTCGGGATCAGCGCCGGCGCCGAGGCCCTTGGTGATGTTCGAACCGATCTGCAGGCTCATCTTCACCTTGGAGTGCTTGAGCGCCTGCGAATCAGTGTTGATGCAGACGAAGTCCACGCCCTCGATCCCCGAGCTGACCATGTGGGTAACTGCATTGCCGCCGCCGCCGCCGACACCGACGACCTTGATGACGGCCCCCTGATTCTCGCTGTCTGCAAGTACGAACATTGTTTGCTGCTCCGATAAGAAGTGACTAATGACCAATGATCAGTGACCAGCGAGGACCGGTGGCTCCACCGGGCCTCGCGCTCGAATTCGATCGTTCCGCCGCCGCCTTTCCACGACCCGCCATCTCCTGACTGCGAATCGCCCTGTTGACCCCTTCCGATTCCCTCGCCCCATTCCTCACTAACCGCTAACCCCTATCCGCTAACCGTTTCCCTCAGAAATTGCCCTGGAACCAGGCGCGCATCCTGTCGACCACGCTGCGCATCCCGTTCGCCACGGGCGCCGTGCGACCGCGGCGCACGTAGTTCTCGCGCCCGAAAAGCAGCAGGCCGACGCCGGTCGCGTGGATGGGATTCCGCACGACGTCGACGAGCCCGCTCACGCCCTGCGGCAGGCCGAGCCGCACCGGCGCGTGGAACACTTCCTCGGCGAGGTCGATGACACCTTCCATCTTGGCGCTGCCGCCGGTGAGCACGACGCCCGCCGCGATCATCTCGTCGAAGCCGGAGCGGCGGAGTTCCTCCCGCACCAGCGCGAAGAGTTCCTCGTAGCGGGGCTCGACCACCTCCGCCAGGGTCTGGCGCGCGAGACGGCGCGGCGGCCGGTCGCCGACGCTCGGCACTTCGATGGTCTCGTCGGGATTCGCGAGCTGCGACAGGGCGCAGGCATAGCGCACCTTGAGTTCCTCGGCGTGGTGCGTCGGCGTGCGCAGGCTGACCGCGATGTCGTTCGTGACCTGGTCGCCGGCGATGGGAATCACCGCGGTGTGGCGGATCGCGCCGCCCGAGAACACGGCGATGTCGGTCGTGCCTCCGCCGATGTCCACCAGGCAGACGCCGAGTTCCTTCTCGTCCTCGGCGAGCACGGCGTAGCTCGAGGCGAGCTGCTCGAGCACGATGTCCTCGACCTCGAGCCCGCAGCGCTGCACGCACTTGACGATGTTCTGCGCGGCGCTGTCGGCGCCGGTGACGATGTGCACCTTCGCCTCGAGGCGCACGCCGGACATGCCGATCGGCTCGCGGATGCCTTCCTGCGAGTCGATGATGAATTCCTGCGGCAGGATGTGCAGGATCTTCTGGTCGGCCGGGATCGCCACGGCGCGCGCCGCGTCGATCACGCGATCCACGTCGCCCGGCATCACTTCCTTGTCGCGGATCGCGACGATGCCGTGCGAGTTGAGCGAGCGCACGTGGCTGCCGGCGATGCCGGCGAACACCGAGTGGATCTCGCAGCCCGCCATGAGCTCGGCCTCCTCGACCGCGCGCTGGATGGACTGCACGGTCGAGTCGATGTTCACGACCACGCCCCTCTTCAGCCCGCGCGAGGGATGCGAGCCCAGGCCCACCACCTCGATCGTGCCGTCGAGGCAGAGCTCGCCCGACGATCGCCACCACCTTCGAGGTGCCGATGTCGAGCCCGACGATCATGTTGCGTTCAGTCTTCTTAGGCATCGGGTGTTGCGGCCTCCTGCGGCGCCACGGCGAGGGCGGAACGCGCGTTCCAGCCGACGCTGAATCCGTTGGTGTAGCGCATGTCCACGTAATTGATCTCGGCGAGCCGCTTTGCGGCGAGCGGGCTCGCGAGCCGGATGAAGCGCTCGAGCCGGTCGGTGACGGCCTGCCGGCCGAGCCTCACCGCCATTCCGTTGGCGAGCTCGAGCTGCCACGCGCCACGCTCGTCGAGCCGCACGCCGGTGAGGCGCAGTCCCGCCTCGAGCAGGCGGCCCTGCGCGTCCAGGTACAGCTGCGCGACGGGGCCCTCGCTCCCTTCCGGGCCCTGCAGCAACGGCAACTCCGGCGGGACGTAACGGGCGTTGCGGATGAAGAGCTCGCCGCGGGCGTTCAGGAGTCCCGCGTCGTTCCAGCGCGCGGCGGCCACCTGCTCGGTGACGACGACCCTGACCGCATCCGGCCAGCGGCGCTGCACGACGACCCGGTCCACCCAGTCGATCCGCTCGACGCGCTCGCGCACGGCGTCGAGGTCCACGGAGGCGAGTCCGCCGTGCACCACCTCGGTCACGGCGCTCTCGATCTCGGGCGGCGAAACCCGCTGGAAGGCGCCCTCGACGAGCACCCGGCGCACCGGGCGGTCGAGCGCCAGCATCAGGAGCAGCGCGGCCACGGCGAAGCCCGCGACGACGGCGGCCGTGACTCCGAGCGCCCGCCAGTTCACGACGCGCGCCGGAGACGCGTCCGCGCTGCGGGCCTGCCGGCGATTGCGCTTTTTCCAGAACGCCAGCATCACGCCCTCACCGCCGCCTGCCTGGGCAGGCTCGTCTCGAGCACCCGCCACACGAGCTCGTCGAATTCGATGCCGCGGTTGCGCGCGGCCTTGGGTACCAGCGAGTGGCTCGTCATGCCCGGGGCGGTGTTCACCTCGAGCAGCCACGGCCGGCCCGACCGGTCACGCATGAAATCCACGCGGCCCCAGCCGCTGCAGTCCACGGCGAAGAACGCGGCGAGCGCGAGGCTGCCGAATTCCTGCTCGACGGCGCCCGTCGCTCCCGGACAGATGTACTGCGTGTCCTCGGCGACGTATTTCGCGTGGTAGTCGTAGTACTCGCCCGCGGGCACGATGCGGATCGAGGGCAGCGCCTCGCAGCCCAGGATCGCCACCGTGTACTCCTCGCCCTGGATCAGCTGCTCGACGACCATCTGGCCCTCGTAGCGCGCGGCAAGCTCGACGGCGGCAGCAAGATCCGAGTCCTTGAAACAACGGCTCACGCCGACGCTCGATCCCTCGCAGGCCGGCTTCACGATCACCGGCAGGCCGAGCTTGTGCGCGGCCGCGACCACGTCGTCGCCGCGTTCCAGGCCGACGTAGGACGGCGTCGGAAGCCCGAGCGACTGCCACACCTGCTTGGTGCGGATCTTGTCCATGGACAGCGCCGAGCCGAGCACGCCGGAGCCCGTGTATGGAACGCCGAGCGCGTCGAGCAATCCCTGCACGACGCCGTCCTCGCCACCGCCGCGATGCCCGTGGAGGATGTTGAACACGCGGTCGACGCGCCCGCCCGAAGGCGCGGCGAGCAGGCCGGCGAGTTCGGGAATGCCGTCCACCGCGACGGCGTCCACTCCGAGGCGCAGCAGTGCCTCGAGCACGTTGCGTCCCGAGTCGAGCGAGACCTCGCGCTCCGACGAGGTGCCGCCCATGAGGACGGCCACGCGGCCGAAGTCGCGCGGGTCGGTGATGCGAGGTGGCGGCAGCGTCATGCGCGCCCTCCGTCCGTCGTGAGCCGGGCCAGGGCGGCCGGAAGCTCGTGCGCGGCAGCGCCGATGCTGCCGGCGCCCATCGTCAGCACGACGTCGCCGTCGCGCGCGACGTCCGCGAGCGCCTGCGGCAGTTCGTCCAGCGACCTGAGCAGCACGGGCTCGACGCGCCCGCGCGAACGGATTGCCCGGCACAGTGCCTTGCCGTCGGCGCCGGCGATGGGCGGTTCGCCCGCCGGGTACACCTCGGCCACGATCAGCGCGTCGGCGCCGGACAGCACCTGCGCGAAGTCGTCGAGCAGGTCGTGCGTCCGCGTGTAACGGTGCGGCTCGAAGACCAGCACGACCCTGCGGTCAGGCCAGCCCTGCCGGGCCGCCTCCAGGGTCGCGGCGATTTCCGTCGGGTGATGCCCGTAGTCGTCCACCAGCGTGACGCGACCGGCTGGTACGTCCACGTCGCCGAGCCACTGCAGGCGCCGCTCGATGCCCTGGAACCCGGCGAGCGCGCGCTGGATCGCACCGTCGTCGATCTCGAGCTCGGTCGCCACGCAGATTGCGGCGAGCGCGTTCAGCACGTTGTGCCGGCCCGGCAGGTTGAGCGAAATGGCCAGCGGGTCCCGTCCGGGACGAAGTACGTCGAACACGGACTGCGCCCCGCGCCTGGCCACGTTCACGGCGCGCACGTCCGCCGGCTCGTCGAACCCGTAGGTGAGGTAGGGGCGCGCGATCTGCGGCACGAGGCTCGCCGCCTGCGGGTCGTCGCCACAGACGATGGCGAGCCCGTAGAAAGGCAGGTTGTGCAGGAACTCGACGAAGCTCGCCTTCAGTCGTCCGAAGTCGCCGCCGTGCGTACCGAGGTGATCCGCATCGACGTTGGTGACGATCGCGATCATGGGCTGCAGGTGCATGAACGACGCGTCGCTCTCGTCCGCCTCGGCGACGAGGTAGCGGCCCGCGCCGAGGCGCGCGTTCGACGCCGCGCTCTTCAGGCGTCCGCCGATCACGAAGGTCGGGTCCTCCCCGCCCTCGGCCAGCACGCTCGCGACCAGGCTCGTGGTGGTCGTCTTGCCGTGCGTCCCGGCCACGGCGATCGAGTAGCGGAAGCGCATCAGCTCGCCCAGCATCTCGGCGCGCTTCACCACCGGGATGCGCTGCGCCAGTGCCTGCGCGACCTCGGGGTTCTCGTGATTGATCGCGCTCGAGACGACGACGACGTCGGCCCCCGCGACGTTCTCGGCGCGATGCCCGATCATCACCCGCGCGCCGAGCTTCTCGAGCCGGCGCGTCGCCTCGCCCGCCTTCAGGTCCGAGCCCTGCACCGCGTAGCCGAGGTTGACCAGCACCTCCGCGATGCCGCTCATGCCGCTGCCGCCGATGCCGACGAAGTGGATGGCGTGGATGTGCCGCATCCGGTCCTTCATGTCCTGCCTCCCGCCGCCGCGACGCAGGCGTCCGCGAGCCGCTCGTCGGCGTCAGTGATGGCCGTTGCGCGCGCGGCCTGCGCCATGCGCTCGAGGCGCGGCCGGCCGGCCTCGAGGAGTTCGCGCAGCTTCGCCGCGAGCGACACGGGCGTGAGTCCCGACTCGGCCTGCAGCACGGCCGCACCGGCGCGGACCAGGTACTGCGCGTTCTTCGTCTGGTGGTCGTCCACCGCCGCGGGGAACGGCACCAGCACGGCGGGGACGCCGGCCGCCGAGAGTTCCGCGATCGTGAGCGCGCCCGCGCGGCACACCGCGAGGTCCGCCCAGCCGTAGGCGCCCGCCATGTCGTCCAGGAAGGCGCGCACGTCGGCCACGATGCCGCGCGCGCGATAGGCCGCGGCGGTTTCCTCGACGCCCTGCGCGCCCGTCTGGTGCAGCACCTCGGGACGCAGCCGCTCGGGAAGTTCCGAGATTGCGGCCGGCACGACGGCGTTCAGGCGCGCGGCACCCTGGCTGCCGCCGAAGACGAGCAGTCGCACCCTTCCCTCGCGACCCGCGTAGCGACGCTCCGGTGGCGGCACGTCCGCGATCTCGCGGCGCACGGGATTCCCGACGCGCTCGGCCCTGACGCCCGCGCCGAAGCTGCCCGGGAAGCCTTCGAGCACGCGATCGGCGAGCCGGGCCAGCAGGCGATTGGTGAGGCCGGCCACCGCGTTCTGCTCGTGCACGACCAGCGGCGTGCGCGTGAGCCATGCGGCCACGCCGCCGGGGCCCGAGACGAAGCCTCCGGCGCCGAGGACCACGCGGGGACGGTGGCGGCGCACGGCCGACAGTGCCTGCACCAGCGCCGTCGCGAGCCGGAACGGCGCCGCAAGCAGCGTCGCGAGGCCCTTGCCGCGCAGCCCGCTCACGCTCAGCCACTCGACCGGAATCCCCGCGGCCGGGACGAGACGTGCCTCGATGCCGCGGCGCGTGCCCAGCCACACCACGTCGTAGCCGCGCCGCGCGAGCACGCGCGCGGTCGCGAGCGCCGGGAAGACGTGCCCGCCCGTGCCGCCCGCCATGATCATGGCCGTGGGACGCGTCATTCGCGGCGCGCCTCCCGGGACGCGGCCGGTCGACCGGCCATCTGCGTCTCGTGGTTGATGCGCAGCAGCAGTCCCATCACGCCGAGCGTGACGAGCATGCTGCTTCCGCCGTAGGACACGAGCGGGAGCGTGAGGCCCTTGGTGGGCAGCAGGCCCATGTTGACGCCGATGTTCACGAAGGCCTGCAGGCCGAGCCAGATGCCGATCGAGGCCGCGAGGTAGGACTGGAACGGCAGCCCGGCGTCCGCGGCCTTGCGCGAGATCTCGAGCGCGCGGCCGACCAGCAGCGAGAAGAGCCCGACCACCACGCAGACGCCCAGGAAGCCGAATTCCTCCGCGAGCACGGCGAAGACGAAGTCGGTGTGCGCCTCGGGCAGGTAGAAGAGCTTCTGCACGCTGGAGCCGAGCCCGACGCCGAACCATTCGCCGCGGCCGATTGCGATCAGCGACTGCACCAGCTGGAAGCCGCTGTCGAACGGGTCCTCCCACGGATTGCGGAATGCCGTGAGCCGGCGCATGCGGTACGAGGACGTCACCGCGAGCACCGCCATGCCGGCGACGCCGACGACCACGGGCACCAGCAGGTGATGGAGCCGCACGCCCGCGAGGAACAGCACCGCGAGCCCTGTGGCCATGAGCACGGTCGTGGCGCCGAAGTCGGGCTCGACCAGCAGCAGCACGGCCGCCGCGCCCAGCACCGCGACCGGCTTCATGAAGCCCTTGAAGCTGGTGCAGAGTTCTTCCGAGCGGCGCACGGCGTAGCTCGCGATGTAGGTGAGCAGCATCACGCGCGCGAGCTCCGACACCTGGAAGTTCATGAACCCGAGCCGCGCCCAGCGACGGCTGCCATTCACCTCGTGGCCGACGCCCGGAACGAGCACCATCACGAGCAGCGCGAAGCCCCCCACCAGCAGGACCATCGAGTGCTTTTCCCAGACGCTGGTCGGGATGGCCATGGCGATGAGCGCCGCGACCAGGCCCATCGCCACGTACATCAATTGCCGCTCGAAGTAGAAGAACGGGTTGCCCGACTCGTGATCCGACACGCCGATCGAGGCCGAGGCCACCATGACGAGGCCGACGAGCAGCAGGGCCGCGACGGTACCGACGATCCATGCGTCGAACATGAAGCGCCGCGGCTGGCCGGTGGAACGCGCGTAGGACATGGTCGTCGTCGTCATGCGGCCAGGCTCCTCACCGATGCGGCGAACTCGTCGCCGCGCTGCGCGTAGTCGCGGTACATGTCGAGGCTGGCGCAGGCCGGCGAGAGCAGCACGGTGTCTCCCGGGCGCGCGGCGTCACGCGCGGCGCGAACGGCCGACGGCATGTCGGCCGCCGGTTCCGTGCTGCAGACGCCCGTGAGCGCGGCCGCGAGCCTTGGCGCGTCGCGCCCGATCAGGACCACGTGCCGCACCTTGCCGCGGAAGGCCGCGGCGAGCGCGCCGAAGTCCTGCCCCTTGCCGTCGCCGCCGGCGATCAGCACGATCGGCCCCTCCATGCCGGTCACGGCGGCAACCGTCGCGCCGACGTTCGTGCCCTTGGAGTCGTTCACGAAGTGGATTCCGGACAGGTCCGCGACCCACTGTGCGCGGTGCGCGAGCCCGCCGAACGTCGCGAGCGCATCGAGCACCGGCGCGCGCGGGAGCCCGAGCGCCTCGCACATCGCAAGCGCCGCGAGCGCGTTCGCCACGTTGTGCATTCCCTTGAGTCGCATCGCCGCGACCGGCAGCAGCGGCTCGCCGCGGCAGGCGAGCGACGGCTGCGCGCCGCCCCCGAGACAGTAATCCGCGCCCGGGTCTTCGAGGCTGAACGAGAGCACGCGCTGTCCCGGGCGCGGCATCCCGCGCACCACCGGGTCGTCCGCGTTGACCACGGCCACCTCGCAACCGTCGAAGATCCGCGCCTTGGCGACCGCGTAGTCCTCGACCGAGTCATAGCGATCCATGTGGTCGGGCGTGACGTTCAGCACGGTCGCCGACGCCGCGTGGAGCGAGTACGTCGTCTCGAGCTGGAAACTCGAGAGCTCGAGCACGTAGAGACCGGGGACCGGGCGCTCGAGCAGGTCGAGGGCCGGCTCACCGAGATTGCCGCCGGCCACCGCCGCGCACCCTGCGGCGTTCGCGAGTTCGGCCAGCAGCGCCGTCACGGTGCTCTTGCCGTTGGTGCCGGTGATCGCGGCCACCGGCGCCGACACCTCGCGCGCGAAGAGTTCGACGTCGCCCACCACGGGCAACCCGCGCCGGCCCGCCTCGACGGCGACCGGCTCGCGGATCGACAGCCCGGGCGAGATGACCACCTGCGCCACGTCGTCGAGCAGCGCCGGCCCGAACGGGCCGGTGCGAACCTCGGCATCCCGCAGTTGCCCGCGCAGCGCCGCGATTCCGGGCGGCTCGGCGCGCGTGTCGGCGATGCGCAGCTTGAGGCCCTTGCGATCCAGGAAACGCGCCACCGACAGCCCGGTACGTCCCAGGCCGAGCACCAGGGCCCGGGAGCCCGGCTCGAGCGGTGCAAGGTTCTGCGCGTGCGTCGTCATCGCAGCTTCAGGGTCGCCAGCCCGATCAGGACCAGGATCACGGTGATGATCCAGAAGCGCACGATCACCTTCGGCTCGGCCCAGCCCTTGAGTTCGTAGTGATGGTGGATGGGCGCCATGCGGAAGATGCGCTTGCCGCGCAGCTTGAAGGAACCCACCTGCAGGATGACGGAGACGGTCTCCATCACGAACACGCCGCCCATGATGAAGAGCACGATCTCCTGTCGCACGATCACGGCAATCACGCCGAGCGCGGCGCCGAGCGCCAGCGCACCGATGTCGCCCATGAAGACCTGCGCCGGGTAGGTGTTGAACCAGAGGAAGCCGAGGCCCGCGCCGAAGATCGCGGCGCAGATCACCAGCACCTCGCCCGCGCCGGCGATGTAGGGAATTGCGAGGTAGCCGGAAAACACCACGTTGCCGGAGGCGTAGGCGAACACGCCGAGCGCGCCGGCGACCAGGACCGCCGGCATGATCGCGAGGCCGTCGAGGCCGTCGGTGAGGTTCACCGCGTTGCTCGAGCCCACGATCACGAAGTAGGACAGCACGACGAACAGCGGTCCGAGCGGAAACACGAAGTGCTTCACGAAGGGCACGATCAGGGTCGTCTCGACCGGCGTGTGCGCCGTGAGATAGAGCGCGAACGCGGCGCCGAGGCCGGCCACGGACTGCCAGAAGTACTTGTAACGCGCGATGAGCCCGCGGGAGTCGCCGACGACGAGCTTCAGGTAGTCGTCCCAGAATCCGATCAGGCCGAAGGCCACGGTCACGCCGAGCGTGATCCACACGAAACGGTTGGCCAGGTCGGCCCAGAGCAGCGTGCCCACGACGATCGCGACCAGGATCAGCGCGCCACCCATGGTCGGCGTCCCCGCCTTCGAAAGGTGGCTCTGCGGGCCGTCGGAGCGCACGCGCTGGCCGACCTGGTTTTCCGCGAGCCGGCGGATCATTCCGGGTCCGACCACGAACGAGATCGTGAGCGCCGTGAGCGCCGCGAGGATTGCGCGCAGCGTCAGGTAACCGAAGACGTTGAAGCCGGAGTAGTAGTGGGTCAGCCACTCGGCGACATGGCGCAGCATGCTAGTGAACTCCCCCGCCTGCGTTGCCGCCGTCCGCGGCGAGCGCGTCCGCGACCCGCTCGAGCCGGTTCGACCTCGAACCCTTGACGAGCACCGTCACGCCCGAGCGCAGGCCGGATCGTGCATCGGCGATCAGGTCCTCGATGCCGGCGAACCACTGGCCGCCCGCGCCGTAGGCCTCCACGGCGTAGCGCGACTCGTCACCCACGGCGAGCAGGCGACTCACGCCGCTGTCGCGGGCGAGCGCGCCCATCTCGGCGTGCAGCCGGCCCGAATCGGCGCCGAGTTCGCGCATCTCGCCGAGCACCAGCCAGTGCTCGCCCGGGATGGCGGCGAGCGAGGTAAGGCCCGCGCGCACCGAACCGGGGTTCGCGTTGTACGAATCGTCGATCAGCCGGGCGCCATTCAGCGCCGCGCGCAGCCGCAGGCGGCCCGCGACCGGGCGCACCGAAGAGAGCCCGCCCTCGATCGCATCGAGCCCGGCGCCCGCCGCCGCGGCCGCGGCCGCGGCCGCGAGCGCATTCATCACGTTGTGCTCGCCGGCGAGCGAGATCGAGACGCGGCTCTCGCCCAGCGGAGTGTGCAGGTCGAAGTCAGTGGCGAAGCCGTCGTCTGCGACGCGAGTGGCCAGGCCCGACGCCATGAAGTCGGCCTGTTCGCGCATGCCGAAGGTCAGGACGCGACCGGCCGCGCGCGCACACACGTGCCAGAACGCGGCGTAGCGGTCGTCGGCATTGATCACCGCCGCGCCGTCCACGCCCAGCGACTCGAACATCTCGCCCTTGCCGCGCGCGACGCCCTCGATGCCGCCGAAACCCTCGAGGTGCGCCGGTCCCGCGTTGATCACGAGGCCGACATCGGGCGCAGCCACCGAGGCCAGCTGCGCGATCTCGCCGCGGTGGTTCGCGCCCATCTCGATCACCGCGTAGCGGTGCTGCGCCTGCAGCCGCGCCAGCGTCAGCGGCACGCCGATGTGATTGTTCAGGTTGCCTTGCGTGACCAGGCAGGGGCCGCAGGCGCCGAGGATCGCGCCGATCATCTCCTTGACCGTGGTCTTGCCGTTGCTGCCCGTGATGCCCACCACGGTGCCGCGGTAGTCGCGCCGCCAGGCCTTCGCGAACGCGGTGAGCGCGGCCAGCGTGTCGTCCACCACGACCTGCGGAACGGCCGCCGCGACCGGGCGGGCGACCAGGGCGCCGGCGCAGCCGCGTTCCGCGGCCTGCGGCACGAAATCGTGCGCGTCGAAACGCTCGCCGGCGAGCGCCACGAACAGCGCGCCCGGCTCGAGCGTGCGGCTGTCGGTCGATACCGCGCCGAAGGCGGTGTTCGTGCCTTCGAGCCTGCCGCCGGTCACGCGCGCGAGCCCTGCGAGGTCGCGGTTCATGCCTCGATCCCCAGCGCGTCCTGCACGACCTTGCGGTCGCTGAACGGGCGCACTTCGCGGCCCACGATCTGGTAGTCCTCGTGGCCCTTGCCGGCGATCAACACGACGTCGCCCGCATCTGCCTCGACGAGTGCGTGGTGGATGGCGTCGGCCCGGTCGGCGATCACCTGCGCCGCGCCCGGCTCGCGCATGCCGGCAAGGATCTGCTCGATGATCGAACGCGAGTCCTCGGTGCGCGGGTTGTCGTCGGTGACGATCACCACGTCCGCGCGGGCCTCCGCGATCTCGCCCATCATCGGGCGCTTGCCGGGATCGCGGTCGCCGCCGCAGCCGAACACGCAGTGGACGCGACCACGCGTGTGCGCACGCGCGGCATCGAGCGCCTTGGCGAGCGCGTCGGGCGAGTGTGCGTAGTCCACGAGCGCGAGTGGCTGCGCCCCGCCGCCGAAGGCCTCCATCCGCCCGGGCGGAGGCACGCAGGTCGCGAGCGCCGCGATCGCCCGCTGCAGCGGGACCTTCCAGCCGAGCAGCACGCCGAGCACCGCGAGCAGGTTTTCGGCGTTGAACTCCCCGACCAGCCGCGAGCGCAGGGTGCCCGGCACCCCAGCTGCTCTCGACGTGCAGCGTGAGCCCTGCCGTCGTCGCGCGCAGCTCCGACAGGCGGATCCAGGCCGAGCCCGCAGGCGCCCAGACGTCGTTCGAGGTCGAGAAGAACACCGTCTCCACGGACGGGTCGAGCGCATCGGCGAGCCGCCGGCCGAACTCGTCGCGCACGTTCACGACCGCGCGGTGCAGGCCGGGCGCGCGGAACAGGCGCAGCTTCGCGTCGAAGTAGGCCTCGATCGTGCCGTGGTAGTCGAGGTGGTCGCGCGTCAGGTTGCTGAACACCGCCGTGTCGAAGCGCACCGCGTCCACGCGCCCCTGGTCGAGCGCGTGCGACGAGACCTCGAGCGCCATGGTCTTCGCGCCGAAGTCCCGCGCCTCGGCCAGGCGGCGGTGCACGCTCACGCAGTCGGGCGTCGTGAGCCCGGCGCCGGCGAGCGCGCCCGGGCGGCCGAAGCCGATGGTTCCGAGGTACGCGCCCTTGCGCCCGATCGCGTCCGCGGCCTGTGCAAGCAGGTAGGCCGTGGTGGTCTTGCCATTCGTGCCCGTGATGCCTGCGACGTCCAGGTCCGACGACGGCTCGCGGAAGAACCGATCGGCGATCCGGCCCGCGTGCCGCCCGAGATCCGGAATCGCGTGGACGACCACGTGCGCAGGCAGCGCCGGAGGCTCGAGCCCGGACACGGGCTCGAAGAGGACCGCCACCGCGCCGCGCTCTACCGCGGCCGCCGCGTGAGCGAGCCCGTGTGCGCTGCGACCCTGGCAGGCAAGGAACGCGCAGCCGGGTTCCGCCTGCCGGCTGTCCTGGGTCAGGCCGGTCACCGCGACGTCGCGCAGCGGGTGCACGATGCCCTCGAGCAGCGACGCGAGCGAGGCGCGGTACTGCGGCGTGCGATCGGCTTCTGCCACGGCGCTCATTCCCCCTGACTGCCCATGGTTCACCACGGATCCTGGGCCTGGACCAGCGTCGTCGCCGGAATGCGCTGCAGGTCGTCGGGCGCGACCGCGAGCAGGCGCAGCGCACCCGACATCACGGACGAGTACAGGGGTGCCGCGACGTCGCCGCCGTAATAGGCGCCGGCGCTCGGCTCGTCGATGATCACGACCGCCGCGAGCCGCGGATTGCTGGCCGGCACGACGCCGCCGAAGATCGCGATGTACTTGTTGGTGGAATAGCCGCCGGTCTCCGACGCCTTCCACGCCGTGCCGGTCTTGCCCGATACGCGGTATCCCATGATCGCGGCGCGACGCGCGGTGCCCACGTCGCTCACGACGCTCTCCAGCATCCGCACCAGTTCCTTCGCCACCGCCTCCGGCAACACGCGTTCGCCGGCCGGCGGCGTTTCCACCTTGCGCAGGCTGATCGGGCGGCGGATGCCGCCCGCGCCCAGCGCCGCATATGCCTGCGCGAGCTGCAGCGGCGTCACCGACAGGCCGTAGCCATAGGCCATCGTCGCCTGGTAAATCGCGCGCCAGTGTTCGTAGCCGGTGAGGATGCCGGCGGACTCGCCAGGGAAACCCGACCCCGTCACGCGGCCGAAGCCGAGCGCGTCGAGCGTGCTCCACATCTCCTGCGGCCTGAGCGACAGCGCGATCTTCGCCGCGCCGACGTTGCTCGACTTCGCGAGCACGGTGGTCACGTCGATCAGCCCCAGGTTGCTGTGGTCCTTCACCGTCTTGGTGCCGACCCGCATCATCCCGGGCGAGGTGTCGATCAGCGTATCGCCGTGGTAGCGACCCGTCTCCATGGCCGCCGCGACGATGAACGGCTTCATGCTGGAGCCCGGCTCGAGGAAGTCGTTGGTCGTGCGGTTGCGGTAGCGGGACGCCGCGTACTGCTCACGGTCGTTGGGATTGAAGGCCGGCTGGTTGACCATGGCCAGCACTTCGCCGGTTGCGATGTCGAGCACCACGATCGAGCCGGCGCGCGCCTTGTTGGCCTGCACCGCGGCCTTGAGCTCGCGATATGCGAGGTACTGGACGCGCAGGTCGATGCTGGTGTGCAGGTCCTGGCCAGGGCGCGGCGCGCTCAGGCGCTCGATGTCCTCGATGGTGCGGCCGAGGCTGTCGCGCATGACGATCTTCTCGCCCGGGACGCCGCCCAGCCACTGGTCGTAGGCGAGTTCGAGGCCCTCCTGGCCCACGTCGTCGACGTTGGTGAAGCCGAGCAGGTGGCCGGTCACCTCGCCCGCGGGGTAGTAGCGCCGGTACTCGCGCAGCGTGTCCACGCCGGGAATGCCGAGCGCCTTGACCCGCGCGGCATCCCCGGGGCGCATGTGCCGCACGAGGTAGACGAACTCGCTGTCGAGGCTGCTCGTCACGCGGCGCGCGAGCCATTGCGGGTCCCGGTCCAGCGCCTTCGCGAGGCGCGGGAACTCCTGCGGCGCCTCGGCCAGCTTGCGGGGTTCGGCCCAGACCGTGTCCACCGGCGTGCTGACGGCGAGCGGCTCGCCGTTGCGGTCGAGGATCATGCCGCGGTTCGCCGAGAGCCGCGCCTTGCGCAGGATGCGCGCGTCGCCCTGCTTCTCGAGGAAAGCCTGGTCGATGACCTGCAGGTACACGGAGCGCGCGAGCAGCGTCACGCCCGCCACGCCCATCGCGGCCAGCACCAGCCAGTGGCGCCAGCGCCCGGGACCGCGGTCCTTCTTGGCGTTGCGGATCATGGCTGCACGATGCGCAGGTCGTTCGCCTGCGGGATGACCATGTGCAGCTCGTCGCGGGCGACGTTCTCCACGCGGCCGTTCGTCGCCCAGGTGCTCTGCTCGAGCTGCAGCTGGCCCCACTCGATGTCGAGCTCGTCGCGTTCGCGCGTGAGCCGCTGCAGTTCGCTGAAGCGGCTGCGCGCCTGGTGCTTGCCGTAGACCACGCCCAGTGCGGAGACGAGGACGGTGAGGCCAAGCAGGAAGGTGGTGATGCGCCAGCCGGCCGTGCTCATGCCGCGAGCCTCTCGGCCACGCGCAGCACCGCGCTGCGCGATCGCGGATTGCCCGCCACCTCCGCCTCCGACGCGTACTCGCGCGCCCGACGCGGGCGAGCCGCGGGCGCGCGTGCGGCGGCACCTGCGGCAGGCCCGCATACACGGGATCGCCCTGCTCCTCGCGACGGATGTAGCGCTTGACGATGCGGTCCTCGAGCGAGTGAAAGCTGATCACGCAGAGCCTGCCGCCCGGTACCAGCAGGCGCACCGCCTGCGGCAGCGCCGCCTCGAGCGCGTCGAGCTCGCCGTTCACGTGGATGCGGATCGCCTGGAAGGTTCGGGTCGCGGGGTGCTTGCCGGGCTCGCGCGTCGGCACGGCCGCTGAGACGATCGCCGCGAGCTGCCCGGTGCGCTCGATCGGCTCGACGGCGCGGGCCGCGACGATCGCGCGCGCGATGCGGTTCGCGAATCGCTCCTCGCCCAGGGTGCGCAGGACCGTCGCGATGTCGCGCTCGCTGGCACGCGCCAGCCACTGCGCCGCGCCTTGTCCCGCCTCGTTGTCCATGCGCATGTCGAGCGGCCCGTCCTGCATGAAACTGAAGCCGCGCCTGGCCTCATCGAGCTGCGGCGAGGAGACCCCGAGGTCCATCAGCACGCCGTCCAGCCCCCCTTCCAATCCCGCCGCCCGGACCAGCTCCTCGAGCCTGCCGAACGACCCCTGCACCAGCGTGAGACGTGGTTCCCCCGTGAACCGCACGCGACCCGCCCGGATCGCCTCCGGGTCCCGGTCGATGGCGATGACTCGCCCCCGCGGGCCGAGCGCACCCAGGATCGCCGCCGTGTGCCCGCCACGCCCGAACGTCGCGTCGCAGTACCGACCGTCGGCCCGCACCGCGAGCCCGGCCAGCACTTCGTCGGGAAGCACCGGCGTGTGGTCTGTCACGGCCGCGCCTAGAGCGAGAGCTGCTCGAGCTCAGGAGACAGGTCGCCCGTCTCCTCGCCCGCCTGCAGCCACGACTCGCGGCGCTCGTTCCAGTGCTGCTCGTCCCAGAGTTCGAAACGGCTGCCCTGGCCTATCAGCATTGCCTGGCGCGTGAGCCCCGCGTACTCGCGCAGTTTCGGCGGCACCAGCACCCGGCCATGGGAGTCGAGCTCGAGGTCGGTCGCGTGGCCGACCATGAGCCTCTGCAGCCGGCGCGCCTGAGGATTCAGGCTCGGCAGTCGCATGAGCTTGCGCTCGATCTCCTCCCAGTCCGGGAGCGGGTAGATCAGCAGGCACCGGTCGGCACGATCGACGGTCGCGACGAGACGGCCCTCGCTGCGCTCTACCAGGGTGTCCCGGTACCGCGCAGGCATGGCCATCCGCCCCTTGGCGTCGAGCGTTACTTTGTTGGCGCCACGAAACATTTCAGGTCACTGACGGGCCGACGGCCCATTTCATCCCACTTTGTCCCACCGCGACGGAATATAGGTCGCGAGTGCGCGGGGAGTCAACGCCTGCAGAAAAGATTTTTCCATGAGGCACAGCGACTTAGCGCTCTGAACCCTCACCTCACTTCATGGCTTTTTCGGACTATCCCTATTTTAATCAATCGTTTATCCGATCTTCCTGAAAACAACATTAGATAATGGCTTTCGTGGGAAGGAACGCCCGGTACGTCGTGCCCCGCTCGGCGCGGGTGCCGGATCCTGATTGGATGAGGGAATCAAAGGACCGGCGGGTGGGACGGCACTGCCGACACTCCGCTGCGCGGCGGCCTGGCAACCGCCCCGCGCCGGGTGGGAAAAGGTGGGAGACGCCGCGGTGGACGCAGCAGCAGGCTCGGCAGCAGGCCGGCCCGCCACGCGCTATTGACAAACGATCGCTAATGTGAATGGCGAGAGAGGTGGGAGTCGGCCGATAAGCCGGGTTCTGTCGTGGGCAACCATCCATCTGGGACGCGCGTCGCCGCGCGCCTCGAGCGACCTACCCGGAAGCCTCCGCGAGCCGCGGGTGCGGATCCTGTGACCCGCGCGCTTCCCTATTTGGTCTTGCTCCAGGTGGGGTTTGCCGTGCCGTCGAATGTTGCCACCGACGCGGTGCGCTCTTACCGCACCGTTTCACCCTTACCTGCCGGCTTGCGCCGACATAGGCGGTTTGCTTTCTGTTGCACTTTCCGTGGGCTCGCGCCCCCCAGGCGTTACCTGGCACCTTGCTCTATGGAGCCCGGACTTTCCTCCGCGAAATTTCGCAGCGGTTGCCTGGCCGACTCCCGCGCGCAGTATAACGCCCGCCGCCGCCGCGCCGCCCTCAATCCTTCGCCGCCAGCGCGAGCGCCCGATCGTAGAGTTCCTTGCGCGAGCGGCCGGTGAGCTTTGCCGCGAGACGGGCCGCCTGCGAAACCGGCAGTTCCTCGAGCAGGGCGGCGAGCACGCGGTCGGAGTCGCCGCCGTCCGGACCCTCCTCCGCCTCCGGCGCACCCTGGACGACGATCACGATCTCGCCGCGATTCATGTCGGCGTCCCGCCCGGCGCGGAGCGCCAGTTCCGCGAGCGTGCCGCGATACGCGCTCTCGAAGCGCTTGGTGATTTCCCGGGCTACGGCAGCCGGCCGCTCGCCGCCAAGGCAGTGCGCGAGGTCCTCGAGCGTTTCACCGAGACGGTGCGGCGCCTCGTAGAAGACGAGCGTGCGCGGCTCAGAGGCCAGCGACTCGAGTGTCCTGCGACGCGCCGCCGAACGGGCGGGAAGGAAACCCTCGAACGCGAATCTCCGGGCCGACAGGCCGGACGTGGAAAGAGCCGCGATGGCAGCACAGGGACCGGGCACCGCGATGACCTCGATGCCCGCCTCGATGGCGGCGCGAACCAGCGGCGCGCCGGGATCGCTCACGAGCGGGGTGCCCGCGTCGCTCACCAGCGCGACGCTCGCCCCGGCCTGCAGGCGCTCGAGGACGCGAGGCACGCGCGCGCGCTCATTGTGCTCGTGGAACGACTCGATCCCGCCCGCCGGCCGGGCAATGCCGACGGCGTGCAGCAGGTGCGCCGTGTGCCGCGTGTCCTCGGCGAGCAGCAGGTCTGCGTCGCCCAGCAGGTCACGCGCCCGCGCGCCGAGGTCGCCGAGGTTGCCGATCGGCGTCGCCACGAGGAACAGTACGCCGGGCCGCGGCCCCGCTATAGAATCCTTTGCTTCCTTCGCCACTCGTTTCCTCCGGGGCCCCATGCTGCACGCAAGCCTTCGCGGCCGGCAAGTTCGAGGCTTGATTCTCCTCGTCGCACTCGCGACCGGGGCGGCAATCCTGCCGCCGCCCGTCGCAGCGAACCCGGGCGACGTGGCCGTGACCGCGGAGGGCCTCTCGCGGGGCGGACAGCACGAGGCGGCGGCGCGCGCCTACGAGCAGCAGGCGAAGCGGCTGTTCCGCGCGGCGGACGTGCGTCTCTCGCTGCTCGCGGCGCGCGAGTACCTCGAGGCCGGTCGCAGCGCGGACGCGGAACGCATGCTGTCGCAGGTGAAGGGACGCGCGCGCGGGGACGACGCGGTGCTGCTCGCGCGCATCCAGGCGGAGCTCGCGCTTGCAGGAGGTGACGGCGGCGCCGCGCTTGCCGCGCTCGCCACGGTGCCCGAGCCCTGGCCGGCGCCGCTGGCCGACGAACTCCTCCTGCTGCAGGCTCGCGCGGACTTCCTCACCGGCCGCACGCTGGACGGCATTCGCACGTTCGAGGAACGCGGCCGCCTGGTCGGCGCCGCGGACGCCCGCATCGAGAACTACCGCCTGCTCCTCGCAGAACTGCAACGGCCCGGAGTCGCCGCCACGTTGCCCGCCGGCGCGACGGCTGGCGATCGCGGCTGGATCGAACTCGCGCAGATACTCGCTGCGGCGAACGACGACGATGCTGCGGCGAACGACGACGATGCTGCGGCGACGCGACGGCTGGCCGACTGGCGGGTGCGACACCCGAATCATCCAGGGGCGGAACTCCTGCCGCAGCTCGACGGCGCCGTGGCGGCGGCGCCCGGGGCCGTCGCACGACCGGGGCAGGGCACGGCGACGGTCGCGTTGATCCTGCCGCTGTCCGGCCGGCAACAGTCGGCCGGGACCGCGGTCAGGGACGGATTCATCGCGGCGATCCTGGCGCGGCGCGAAGCGGCGCCGAAGGTACTCGTGTACGACACGGCGGCATTGGGCCCGGCACAGGCGTACCAGAAGGCCCTCGCGGAAGGAGCCGGCATCGTGGTCGGCCCGTTGACGCGGGAAGACGTTGCCGCGCTCGTGGCGGACCGGCCGATGCCGGTGGCGACACTCGCGCTGAATACCTACGCCGGCACGGCCCCGGCCTTCATGTACGAATTCACGCTGGATCCGGAGCAGGAAGCCCGCGCCGCCGCCCGGCGCATCGCGGCCGCCGGGCACACGCGCGGCGTCGCGCTCTTTCCCCGCAGCCCCTGGGGCGAGCGCGTCTACGCCGCGTTCACCTCGGAACTGCAGGCGACCGGGGTCACGCTCCTGTCCGCCGCGTACTACGAGGCGGGATCGCGTGACTTCTCCGGCCCGCTGCGCGCTGCGCTGGGCCGCTACGCAGGAGCCGGGGATCGCAGCGATCGCCACCCGGCGCCACGGCGCGACCCGGCCGCGGAGGCGCGCGATGGCCCTCAGTTCGCCTTCGTCGCGGCGAGCGCGGCGAACGCGCGCGCGCTCATCCCGCAGCTTCGATTCCAGATGGTCTACGCCCTGCCGGTCTACGCCACCTCGGACGCCTGGGACCCGAGCGTGCGCTCCGCGCCGGACATGGACGGGCTCGAGTATCCCGAGTTCCCGTGGGTCCTGCACGGTGGCGAAGGCGCACCACTGCTGTGGGACGTGCTGCAACACGAGTGGACGGCAGACGCGCGCGGGCGGATGCGGCTCTACGCGTTCGGGCACGATGCCGCTTCTGTCGCGGAGAGCATGGCGTCGGGCCGTACGGCCTCGTCCATCGACGGGCTCACGGGCCGCCTCGAGATCGGGGGCGACGGACGCGTGCAACGCGCCCTCGACTGGGCGCAGATCGTGAACGGAAGACCGCAGCCCGCCGCTCCGGTCGCGATCCCTGCGGCCGGTGAGCCCTGAGACGACGACCAGCGTCGGCCGGCGCGGCGAGGACGCCGCGTTGCGCCACCTCGAGTCCGCGGGCCTGAGGCTGCTCGAGCGAAACTACCGTTGCCGCGGCGGAGAGATCGACCTCGTGATGCAGGAGGGTTCCACGCTCGTGCTGGTCGAGGTGCGGCTGCGCAGTTCGGGCGACTTCGGCGGCGCGGCGGCGAGCGTCGGTCACCGAAAGCAACGTCGTGTCGCGCTCGCGGCGAAGCACCTGCTGCTCACCCGCCCCGAGTACCGGCGGCTGCCGGCACGCTTCGACGTCGTCGCGATCAGCGGCGGGACCGGCAGCGCCGGGGAAATCGACTGGATCCGGGATGCGTTCAGGCTGTGAAGCGGAAGCGGACAGTGACTAGCGGATAGCGGATGGTAAGAGTCGGAGGCTCTTCACTATCCGCTAGCCACTATCCGCTTTCCTACTTGACCACCTTCAGCTTCGCCCTGCCCGCGGCCGGCTTCGGCGGCGGCTCCGTCGGCGCGCCGTCGGGCGGCGCCCCCTCAGGCGTCGGCGCGGGCCCGCCTTCGTCGTCGGCGAAGATCATTCCCTGGCCGGTCTCGCGTGCGTAGATCGCGAGCACCGCCTCGACGGGAACCCGCACGACCATGGCGGCGCCGCCGAACCGGCCGCTGAAACTGAGTTCATCGTTGCCGATCTTGAGCTGCGAGGTCGCGTTCCAGCTGACGTTCAGGATGATCTTGCCGTCGCGCACGTACTGGCGCGGCACGTCCACGCCCGTCATGCCCGCATCCACGACGATGTGCGGCGTGCAGTCGCTGTCGCAGATCCACTCGTGAATGGCGCGCAGCAGGTAGGGCCTGCGCGACTTCAAGCCCTCATCTCCCGCTCGTCGCGGCTCAGGCTCGCGACAAACGCGGGATGCGAGAAGACGCGCTTCGCGTAGCGCTCCACGGCCAGCGCGGCCGCAGGCAGTTCCACGCCCCAGCGCGGCAGCCGCCAGAGGATGGGCGCGACGGCCGCGTCGAGCAGGGAAAACTGGTCCGACAGGAACCACTGCCGCACGCGGAACAGCGACTCGGACGCGACCACGCTCTCGAGCAGCAGTCGCCTGGCCTTCTGCGACTCCCGGCGATCGGCCGCCTCGAGCGCGGGCACGAGCGCGTACCAGTCCAGTTCGACACGGTGCAGCGCGACCCGCGCCTGCGCCCGCGCCGCCGGGTCGGGCGGCAGCAGCGCCGGTGCGGGAAAGCGCTCATCCAGGTACTGGCAGATGATTCCGGCCTCGTAGACGACCAGGTCGCGGTCGACGAGCGTCGGTACCGCCTGGTACGGATTCAGGTCGATCAGGTCCTCGGGCGGCCGGGCCGGATCGACGTCGACGACCCGGATCTCGAGGCCTTTCGCCGCCGCGACGATCCGCACGCGGTGGCTGCGCGGATCGTCCCCACGGGAGAACAACGTCATCAAAGCGCGGGCTCTCCTGCGATGGGGACATTCCCCCTGTGCGGGGAAATAGGGGACATTCCCCTATTTCCAGGAAAATAGGGGAATGTCCCCTATTTCCCCTACTTGACGTCCTTCCAGTACTCCTTCTTCAGCGCCCAGGCGAGCAGCGTGAAGAAGACCAGGAAGGCGATGACCGGGAAGCCGAGCGATTCGCGCTGCAGGCGCGCCGGCTCGCCGATGTACTCGAGGAACGTGACCGTGTCGCGCACGAACCCGTCGAACTCCTCGGGCGCCATGGTGCCGGGCGTCGCGAGCTTGAATTCCTTGAATTGCTTCTGCACGTTGCCCTGCGCGTCCGGGTGCCCTTCCCAGACCGCCTCCTGCACGCCCTGCAGCTGCCAGAGCACGTGCGGCATCGCCGTGCCCGGCAGCACGATGTTGTTCACGCCAGTGGGCCTGGCGGGGTCGGCGTAGAACGAGCGCAGGAACGTGTACAGGTAATCGGTGCCGCGTGCGCGCGCGATCAGCGAGAGGTCCGGCGGAACGACGCCGAACCAGCGCCTGGCCTGGTCCGGGTCGATGCCGATGCGCATCGTGTCGTGCGGGCGCTCGCCCGTGAACATCAGGTTGTCGATCAGCTGCTGCTCGGTGATGCCGATGTCCGCGGCCATGCGGTTGTAGCGCACGTACTTCGCCGAGTGGCAGCCGAGGCAGTAGTTCACGAAGTTGCGCGCGCCGCGCTGCAGGGCCGGCTTGTTCGCCACGTCGATGCCGACGTGATCGAGGCGCGCCTCGCCGCCCGCAGCGAACGCCGCGACCGGCGCCAGCGCGGCGAGGAGGACGAGAAGCTTAGTGCGCATGGTAGGTGACCCTCGTGGGCACGGGCTTGGTCTTGTCGATGCTCGTGTACCACGGCATCAGCAGGAAGAAGGCGAAGTACACCGTCGCGAAGACGCGCGCGGCCATCGTGTAGGTCGGCGTCACCGGCTGCATGCCGAGGTAGCCGAGCGCGAGGAAGCTGATGGCGAAGGCGGTGATGAAGAACTTGGACAGCGGGCCGCGGTAGCGGATGGACTTCACCTTGCTGCGATCGAGCCACGGCAGGAACACGAACAACACCACGGCAACGCCCATCAGTGCGGCGCCGAGCGGCTTGTTCGGCACCGAGCGCAGGATCGCGTAGAACGGCGTGTAGTACCAGACCGGCGCGATGTGCGGCGGCGTCTGCAGCGCATTCGCCGGCTCGAAGTTGGCGTGCTCGAGGAAATAGCCGCCCATGGTCGGCGCGAAGAAGATGACCAGGCAGAACAGGATCAGGAACACGCCGACGCCTACCATGTCCTTGACCGTGTAGTACGGGTGGAAGGCGATGCCGTCCAGCGGGATGCCGTCCGGGCCCTTCACCTTCTTGATCTCGACGCCGTCCGGGTTGTTCGAGCCCACCTCGTGCAGCGCCATGAGGTGCGCGATCACCAGGAACACGAGCGCAAAGGGAATCGCAATCACGTGCAGTGCGAAGAAGCGGTTGAGCGTCACGTCGGAGATGTAGAAATCGCCGCGAATCCACTCGGTGAGCGAGTCGCCCACGTACGGGATGGCGCCGAACAGCGACACGATGACCTGCGCGCCCCAGTAGGACATGTTGCCCCAGGGCAGGAGGTAGCCGAAGAATCCTTCCGCCATCAGCGCGAAGTAGATCAGCATCCCGAAGATCCACAGCAGTTCGCGCGGCTTCTGGTACGACCCGTACAACAGGGCGCGGAACATGTGCAGGTAGACGACGATGAAGAAGGCCGAGGCGCCGGTCGAGTGCATGTACCGGATGAGCCAGCCCCATTCGACGTCCCGCATGATGTACTCGACGGAACCGAAGGCCTCGGCCGCCGAGGGCTTGTAGTTCATCGTCAGGAAGATGCCGGTCAGGATCTGCAGCACCAGCACCAGCATCGCGAGCGAGCCGAAGTAGTACCAGAAGTTCATGTTCTTCGGCGCGTAGTACTCCGCGACCTGCTCCTTCCAGAGCTTGGTCAGCGGAAACCGGTCGTCGATCCAGCCGACGAGCGCTTTGATGCGGCCGCCGTCCGTGCGGGCAGTCTGGTTCGTGCTGGCCATCATCCGTTCCCCGTTTCAGCGCCGATGAGGATCCGCGTGTCGCTGAGGTAGCGGTACGGCGGCACCACCAGGTTGGTCGGCGCCGGAACGTCCTTGAAGACACGGCCCGACAGGTCGAACTTCGAGCCGTGGCAGGGGCAGAAGAAGCCGCCCGGCCAGTCGGCGGAAACCGTCGCGTCGCCCGGTGCGAACTTGTCGAGCGGCGCGCAGCCCAGGTGCGTGCACACGCCGGCCACCACGAGGTACTCGGGCTTGAGGGCGCGGGCGGGATTCTTGGCAAACGCCGGCTGCTCGGACTCGCTGGAGCCCGGGTCTCGCAGTCGATCGTCGTGGCCCTTGATCCCCTCGAGCATCTGCGGGGTGCGGCTGACGACGTAGATCGCCTTGCCGCGCCACTCGACCTTGAGCATGGCGCCAGGTTCGAGCTTGCTCACGTCCACCTCGACCGGCGCGCCCATCGCCTTGGCACGGGCACTCGGTTTCCATGAGGCCAGGAAGGGTACGGCGACGAAAGCAGCGCCTACGGCGCCCGTCGCGACGGTGGCCACGGTCAGGAAGTGACGCCTGCCCGTATCGACTTCTTCGGTCATCCAGCGCTCTCCTCGGCGAGTTCGACTGCTTGCCGGGGCGGGCCGCGGGAGACCGCCGTGGGCAGCAAGGAATTATAGCGGATCGCGGGGAGTCGGCAGCGGCCGGCGGAGGGCGTGCCGGAATTGGGGGGTAATGACTAGGGGGCAGGGGGTAGTAGGAGCAGGAAAGCGTTGAATGATCAGCGGTCAGCGGTTAGTGAGGCGTGGCAACGTCACGATACCGGGGTCCTGCTAACCCCTAACCGCCAGTCACGAACCCCTTTCCTGATCCTACTACCCCCTGATCATTACCCCCTTCTCTTCTCCCCTAACCGCTGATCACTGCTGACTATTTCCGACCCCGGCCCAGCCGCCGGATCTGCGCACCCAGCCCCTGCAGCTTCTCCTCGATGCACTCGTAGCCACGATCAATGTGGTAGATGCGCTCGATCTCGGTCGTGCCCTCCGCGACCAGGCCGGCCAGTACGAGGCTCGCCGAGGCCCGGAGGTCGGTCGCCATGACCGGGGCGGCCGTGAGCTTCGGGACGCCCCGGATGATGGCGGTGTTGCCCTCGAGCCTGATCTCCGCGCCCATGCGGCGCATCTCGAGCATGTGCATGAAGCGGTTCTCGAAGATCGTCTCGACGATCGTCCCCACGCCGTCGGCCACGGTGTTGAGCGCGGCGAACTGCGCCTGCATGTCCGTCGGGAAACCCGGGTGCGGCGCGGTGCGGATGTCCACGGCGCGGGGCCGCCGTCCCTTCATGTCCACCTCGACGAAGTTCTCCCCCCGGATGACCTCTGCACCTGCTTCCTCGAGCTTCGCGAGCACCGCATCCAGGTGCTCCGCGCGTGCGCCGCGCGCGCGGACGCGGCCGCCGGTGATCGCCCCGGCCACGAGATAGGTACCGGCCTCGATGCGATCCGGCAGCACGTCGTAGCTTCCGCCGTGCAGGGACTCGACGCCGTCGATGGTGATCGTGTCGGTGCCGTACCCCGACACTTTCGCGCCCATCGCGTTCAGGAATAGCGCCAGGTCCACGATCTCGGGTTCGCGCGCCGCGTTCTCGAGGATCGTGCGGCCCTCCGCGAGGCAGGCGGCCATCATGAGGTTCTCGGTGCCGGTGACCGTCACGGTCTCGAGCACGATGCGCGCGCCCCTGAGGCGCCCGGCACGGGCCTTGATGTAGCCGTTCTCGATGTGGACCTCGGCGCCCATCGCCTGCAGTCCGGCGACGTGGATGTTCACCGGCCGCGCGCCGATTGCGCAGCCGCCCGGCAGGGACACGTCGGCCGAGCCGTGCCGGGCCACCAGCGGCCCCAGCACCAGGATCGCAGCGCGCATGGTCTTCACGAGTTCGTAGGGCGCGAAGGTCTCGCGCAGCGTGCGCGGGTCGACCTCGATGCGCATGCGCTCGTCCACGGTGACGCTGGCGCCCATGCGACCCAGCAGCTCGATCATGGTCGTGACGTCCTGCAGGTGCG
Source organism: uncultured Gammaproteobacteria bacterium (assembly GCA_963706755.1). Taxonomy (GTDB): domain Bacteria; phylum Pseudomonadota; class Gammaproteobacteria; order Steroidobacterales; family Steroidobacteraceae; genus RPQJ01. The sequence goes on along the minus strand of CAVPNH010000008.1, from coordinate 40,279 downwards.
GAACGTTCCCGATCGTCACCGGGCCGTCCGCGAGCAGGGTGCCCGCGAGGATGGGCAGCGTGGCGTTCTTGGCGCCGGAAATCCGCACTTCGCCATCGAGGGGCACGCCGCCCCGGATCTGCAGCTTGTCCAAGGAATGCTCCCGTCAGCCCGGGCCTTGTGCGGCCTGCCACTCGGCGGGCGTCCAGGCCTGGATGGAAAGTGCGTGGATCTCGCGGCCCATGCGCGCGCCGAGCGCCGCATAGACGAGCTGGTGACGCTGCAAGGACCGCTTGCCGTCGAACTGCGGGGCGATCACGACGGCTTCGAAGTGGGTGTCGTCGTCCGTCAGGACGCGGACTCGCGCCGCGGGCAGCCCCGCCTCGATCAACCGGGTCACCTCGTCTGCAGTCATGGCCTGGGGGCTCGCTCGGGAAAGCGCCAGTTTAACCCGGCAATCGAACAGCCGTAGCCAAAGAGGCCCCCGGGACCGGGGCCGGTGGGGGATCCGGCGGCCGGGGATAGTACACTGAGCGACATGCGCCCTCCGGATCCTTCCATCGCTCGCGGACGCCGCGTGCTCGCCACCGAGGCCGAGGCCGTCGGCGCGCTCGCCGAGCGGCTCGGCGAGGAATTCGCGGCGGCCTGCCGCCTGCTGCTCGACTGCAAGGGCCGGGCCGTCGTCACCGGCATGGGCAAGTCCGGGCACGTCGGCCGCAAGATCGCCGCGACGCTGGCGAGCACCGGAAGCCCCTCCTTCTTCCTGCACCCGGCCGAGGCCAGCCACGGCGACATCGGCATGATCATCGCCGGCGACGTCGTGATCGCGCTGTCGAATTCCGGCGAGACCGGCGAACTGCTCACCATCCTCCCCCTGATCAAGCGCATCGGCGCGCCGCTCATCGCGCTCACGGGAAACCGGGCCTCGACGCTCGCGCGCTACGCGACCGTGACGCTCGACGTCAGCGTCCCCGCCGAGGCCTGCCCGCTCAACCTCGCCCCGACGGCCAGCACGACTGCGGCGCTCGCGATGGGCGACGCGCTGGCGGTGGCGGTGCTCGAGGCGCGCGGCTTCACCGAGGAGGATTTCGCGCGCTCGCACCCGGCGGGCAACCTCGGCCGGCGCCTGCTGCTGCACGTCGACGAAGTCATGCGCCGCGGCGCGGAGCTGCCCTCCGCAGGCCCCGACACCCTGCTCGGCGCGGGACTGCTGGAAATGAGCCGCAAGGGCCTCGGCATGACGACCGTCCTCGACGAGCGAGGCCGCGTGCTCGGCATCTTCACCGACGGCGACCTGCGCCGCGCGCTCGACCGCCAGATCGACGTGCACTCGACCACGATGCGCGAGGTCATGACCACGGGCTGCAGGGTCGCGAAGCCGCGCATGCTGGCCGCCGAGGCGGTACGCCTTATGCAGGAACATCGCATCACCGCCCTGCCGGTGGTGGACGACGCGGGCGTGCTGGTCGGCGCGCTGAACGTTCACGACCTGCTGCGCGCCGGGGTGATGTAGCGATGGATGCCCTGCTCGAGCGCGCGAAGCGGATCAAGCTGCTGGTGCTGGACGTGGACGGCGTCCTCACCGACGGCCGGCTCTACATCTCGCCCGCAGGCGAGGAGCTCAAGGTCTTTCACGTGCGCGACGGCTCCGGTCTCGTGGCGCTGCAGCGCGCTGGGGTGACGGTGGCGATCATCTCGGGGCGCGACTCGGCGGCCGTGACGCGGCGCGCCGCGGAACTCGGCATACGGCACGTCCGCCAGGGCGTGGGCGACAAGGCGGCCGAACTTGGCTCGCTGCTCCGCGAACTGGGCGTCGCCCCCGATGAAACAGCCTGTGTCGGCGACGACACGCCCGACCTGCCGATGCTCGGCGCCGCCGGTCTCGCGGTTGCCGTGGGGGATGCCCACGCCGCGCTCCGGCCCGTGGTCCATTGGGTCACGTCCGCCCCCGGGGGACGTGGCGCGGTGCGCGAAGTATGCGACCTGCTCATCAACGCACGCACGTCCTGACCGGGCGCCTGGTCGCGCTGGCGGCCTTTGTGGCGGGCCTCGCGCTCCTGTACGGGTTGTTCGGGGGGTGGGACGAGTCGGACGTCGTGCACGGGCCGGCCGCCGCGCCGCGCGGGTATTTCGCGACGGACGCGACGATGACCGAGATGGGCGCGAACGGGCGGCCCAGGTTCATCGTGCATGCGCGCCAGATCGAGCAGCAGCTCGGCGACCAGAGCGTGCTCTTCACGGACGTCGCGCTCGACTACAAGGCCAAGGACCTCGGCAACTGGCACGTCACGGCACTCAACGGCCGCATGCCGCAGGACCGCAAGTCGCTGTTCCTGTCCGGCGGCGTCGCGATCACGGGCGCCGAGGACCGCGGCGGCGCCGTCATCCACACGGACAAGGTCGCCTATGACATCGACGACGGCGTGGTGCAGACCGCGGAGCCGGTGGAAGTGAGATTCGGCGCACATGAAATCCACGCGCGCGGACTGCGCGCAATGTTGAACACCGGGACCCTCAGGCTAGAATCCGACGTCAATGGCCGCTTCATTCCCTGATTCCGCGCGCACGGGCGCCGCGGTGGCATTCATCTGCTGCCTGGCCGCGGGAGCGGCGATGGCGGCGCCGCCATCGCTGCCGCAACCGACCAAGGACCCGATTGAACTGGTCGCTGCGTCCTCGGACTTCGACTACAAGAACAACCGGCTGCTGTTCCAGCAGGTGCGGATCACGCAGGGACCGTTGCAGGTCGAGGCCCGCGAGGCGAGCGCCACGGGGCTCAATTTCGAGAACTCCGAGTGGACATTCACGGGCGACGTCCGCATCACCGTGCCGGACGGAAACCTGACGGCGTCGAGCGCCATCGTGACGTTCCGCGACAAGGAGATCGCGGGCGCGGTGATCCGCGGAGAGCCGGCCGAGTTCCAGCAGAAGCTCAAGGAAAGCCAGCAGGTCGCAAGGGGCCGGGGCAATACGATCGAGTACGACGTGCAGGGCGGCACGGTGAAACTCACGGGCGCCGCGTGGCTCACCGACGGCGACAACGTGATCCAGGGCGACACGTTGATCTACGACGTCGGCAAGCAGCGGGTCGTGGCCAACCCCGGCGGCTCGGTCCCGGGCGGCGTGCACATCACGATCAACCCGAAGAGCCAGGATAAGCCCGCGGGCAAGGGCGCGGACAAACCCCCGGACTCGAAGCCGGAGCTGCCGAAATGAGCATCCTGCGCGCCGAGTCGCTGGGTAAGCGCTACCGGTCCCGCAGGGTCGTCGCGGACCTGTCGCTCGACGTCAGCTCCGGCGAGGTCGTCGGCCTGCTCGGGCCCAACGGGGCCGGCAAGACGACCGCCTTCTACATGATCGTGGGCCTCGTGCCCTGCGACGAGGGGCGGATCTTCCTCGACGACCGCGAGATCACCCGCCTGCCGATGTACCGCCGGGCGCGGCTGGGGCTCGGATACCTGCCGCAGGAAGCCTCGGTGTTCCGCAAGCTCTCGGTCGAGGACAACATCCGCGCGATACTCGAGGTCCGCGAGGACCTCGACGACGACGCGGCGCGCGAGGCCGCCCTCGATTCGCTGCTCGACGAACTGCACATCGGGCACATTCGCAGCAGCGTCGGCATGAGCCTGTCGGGTGGCGAGCGGCGGCGCGTCGAGATCGCACGCGCGCTCGCGGCGGAGCCGCGCTTCATCCTGCTCGACGAACCGTTCGCGGGCGTGGACCCGATCTCCGTGGACGACATCCAGCGCATCATCCGGCACCTGAGCGCGCGCAACATCGGCGTGCTGATCACGGACCACAACGTCCGCGAGACGCTGGGCATCTGCAGCCGCGCCTACATCGTCAGCGCCGGTAGCGTGATCGCCTCCGGCTCGGCGCAGGAGATCCTCGCGAGTCCCCAGGTGCGCGAGGTCTACCTCGGCCAGGACTTCAGGCTGTAGCAGGATGCTCAAGCCGTCCCTGCAACTCAGGCTCGGTCAGCAGCTGACGATGACGCCGCAGCTGCAGCAGGCGATCAGGCTGCTGCAGCTCCCGGTGCTCGAACTCCAGGCCCAGGTGCAGGAGGCACTCGAGAGCAACGTCATGCTCGAGGCCGAGGAGGAGGAGCAGATCGACCTCGCCTCGCTCGACCAGCCCGCGCCGGCGGGCGAGGACGCGGAGGCCGGCGACGCCGACCCGCAGCAGTCAGACGAGATCGTGGTCGAGATGGAGGACCCGTGGTCCGAGGCGTCGACACCGTCCAGCGACGGCCGCGCGCAGGACGACGACGACCGGCCGCTCGAGTTCAGCGACGACCGCGATCGCAACCTGCACCAGCACCTGATCTGGCAACTCGAGGTGAGCAGGCTCGATCCGCGCGAGGTATGGATCGGCGAGGCGCTGGTGGACGCGCTGAACGACGACGGCTACCTCACGGACAGCCCGGCCGACATCGCGCGCAGCCTGAGCGCCGACCTGCCGGTGACGGAAGCGGACGTCGAGCGGGTGCTCGCCTTCCTGCAGACGCTCGACCCGGCCGGCGTCGGGGCCCGCACGGTGGCCGAGTGCATCTGCCTGCAGCTCGCGCAGCTCGGGTCGTCCACGCCCGGCCGCGATCTCGCGCTCGGGATCGCGGGCGAGCACCTGCAGGCCGTGGCGGACCGCGACTTCACGGGCCTCAAGCAGCGCCTGGGAGTGGACGACGACGCCCTCCACGATGCGCTCGCGCTGATCCGCGTCCTGCCATCCGCGCCCGGGCGCGGCCTTCGAGACCGCGCCGCCCGAGTACATCGTCCCCGACGTGTTCGTCCGGCGCAGCGCGCAGGGCTGGATCGTCGAGATCAACCCGGCGTCGGTGCCGCGCCTCAAGGTCAACCAGTCCTACGCGGGGCTGGTGTCCCGCTCGCAGGACTACGGGGTGCTGCGCGCGCAGCTGCAGGAGGCGCGCTGGCTGATCCGCAGCCTCGAGATCCGCGGCGAGACCTTGCTCAAGGTCGCGCGCACCATCGTGCAGCGACAGGCGGCCTTCCTCGAAAAGGGCGAGGAAGCGATGCAGCCGATGATCCTCCGCGACGTCTCGGAGGCCGTCGGCATGCACGAATCCACCGTGTCGCGGGTGACGACCGGCAAGTACATGCACACGCCGCGCGGAATCTTCGAGTTCCGCTTCTTCTTCTCGAGTCACGTCACGGGCGCCGATGGCGAGGGCGTCTCCTCCGTCGCGATCCGCGCCCGCATCCGCAAGCTGATCGCGGACGAACGACCCGGCAAGCCCTTGAGCGACGCGCAGATTGCCGGCGTCCTGTCCCAGGAGGGCGTGAAAGTCGCGCGGCGCACGGTCGCCAAGTACCGCGAGGCGCTCGGCCTCGCCCCGTCCAGCGAACGGCGCCAGGCGGGCGCCGTCTGAGCCATGCGCCTCGTCATCGTCAGCGGCTTGTCCGGGTCCGGAAAGAGCGTGGCGCTCAACATGCTGGCGGACCTCGACTACTACTGCGTGGACAACATCCCGGCCGGGTTGCTGCCCGGGTTCATCGCCTACACGGTGCGCACCAGCGAACCGTCGTACCGGCTGACGGCGGTCGGCGTGGACGCACGCAACCGGCCCGAGGACCTCGCGGACGTGCCGCGACTGGTGGCGGAATTGAGGCGCAGCGGCATCGGCTGCGAAATCGTGTTCCTGCGCGCAGGCAACGACGTCCTGCTCAAGCGCTTCAGCGAAACGCGGCGCCGGCATCCGCTAAGTCGCGACGGCATCGGGCTGCAGGAGGCGCTCGAGCAGGAACAGAGGCTGCTTGCACCGGTTGCGACCGCGGCCGACCTCACCATCGACACCTCCCGGCTCTCGGTACACGAGCTCCGGGAGATGGTGAAGGCGCGGGTGGTCGAGGGCCCGCGCACCGGGCCGTCGCTGCTCTTCGAGTCGTTCGCCTACCGCCACGGGGTTCCCGACGACGCGGATTTCGTGTTCGATGCCCGCTCGCTGCCGAACCCCTACTGGGAGCCTTCGCTCCGGGACCTGACGGGCCGCGACGCGCCTGTCACGCAGTTCCTCGACGGCCAGGACGAGGTCGCGCGGTTCCTCGCGGACCTGACCAGCTTCCTCGAGCGCTGGCTACCCTCCCTCGTGCGCTCGAATCGCAGCTACCTCACGGTCGCCGTCGGCTGCACGGGCGGGCAGCACCGCTCCGTGTACCTCGCGGAGAAACTGGCGGCTCACTTCAACGCCAGCCGCGGACAGGCGCTGGTGCGCCACCGCGATCTCGCTAGCCGCCGCCACGAATAGGGGACATTCCCCTGCTAGGCGAGGTACGCCTCGATCTCCTCGCGACGCGCTTCCGCGTCCGCCCGGCCGAGCCGCATCAGTTCCGTGGTGTACGCGGACTCGAACAGCAGGTAGCTCGCGAGCAACCCGCCGCGTGCCTCGAGCGCACCAATGGTTCGCAGCAGCGCGCGCAGGCTGCGCGGCATGGCCTTCAGGTGCCGTCGCGCGATCGCCGTGGGGTCGTCGCTCGGCTGGATCACGAGGGCTTCGATCGGGCGCCGATCCGGGCGCATCCCCATGCCGTCAAGCGCGAGCAGCGCGTTGATCTGACGCAGCCGCTCGAGGTCGATCGACAGGCCGTCGGTGAACAGCGAGTCGAGCACGAAACCGAGCAGGTGTCCCGGGCTCGGCGGCGTGTCCACCGAGCCGTCGGCCGGCGACGCGGCCGACTCCGCGCGCGTGCCGACGACCAGCACCCGGTTGGCACCGAGGTGAATCGCGGGGCTGATCGGCGCGAGCTGGCGCATCGCGCCGTCGCCATAGTAGTCACCGTCCACCCGCGCCACCGGGAAGATGAACGGGATGGCGGAACTCGCCATCAGCACCTCGATGTCGATGGACCGCCGCACGCCCGCGCGCCGCGCGCGTGACCATTCGCGGACCTCGGGCGCGGCCTCGAAGAACGCCACCGCCTGTCCGGTCGAGTAGCTGGTCGTGGCCACGGCGACGGCGCGGATGTGCCCCGCCGCAACGCTTTCGGCGATCCGGCCAGGCGGAACCGCACGCAGCAGCAGCTCGCGCAGCGGCGAGGTGTCCAGCAGCGATCGAGGCGGCGGCAGCAGCCATCCTCCGAAGACCACGGACAACACCCAGTGCAGGCTCGCGCGCACGGTCGTGGCCGGATCGGCGCGCATGACCTGCTCGACGTGGAAACCCGCCCAGACCTGCTCGAGCCAGCTCACCGCATCCCGGAAATTCCCGGCCCTGGCGGCCAGCGTGGCCGCATTGATGGCGCCCGCGGACGTGCCGACGAGGACCTCGAACGGGCAAGGCGCGCCCGCGGGGAGCCAGTCAGCCATCGCCCGCAGCACACCGACCTGGTAGGCCGCCCGGGCGCCGCCGCCGGCGAGGATGAGGGCCTCGCGGTTCTCGTAGAAGAGGTAGTTGGTCCCGGTCTCCGACGGATCCAATCTGCGGCCCTCGCTGACAGGGTTCGGGTCGGAGTTTAGTATGGCACGCGCGGGGCGACGTCCCGCCCAGACTGGAGAACCGCATGACGCACGCCGCCTCGACCCGCCTCGCGATCCTGTTCGCCGCCCTGCTCGCTTTCGCGGGCGTGGCGCTCGCCGACCCGCCCGCCGTCGGAAGCGCGGCTCCCGCCTTCAAGCTGCAGGACCAGGCAGGCAAGTGGCACAGCCTGTCCGACTACAAGGGGAAATGGGTGGTGCTCTACTTCTACCCGAAGGACGACACGCCGGGATGCACGACGGAAGCCTGCGCGTTCCGGGACAACATCTTCGCCTTCGACAAGGAAGGCGCCGTGGTGCTCGGCATCAGCGTCGACGACGTGGGCGACCACAAGGCGTTCGCGGAGAAGCACAGCCTGCCTTTCACCCTGCTCGCGGACCCGACCAAGGCCGTGACGAAGGAATACGGCGTCCTCAAGACCTACATGGGCGTCATGGAGATGGCGCGCCGCGACACCTTCATCATCGACCCCAAGGGCCGCGTCGCCAAGCACTACGAGAGCGTGAACCCGGATGGTCACTCGAAGGCCGTGCTGGATGACCTGAAAGCGCTGAAGAACTAGGGTACATTCCCCTATTTCGCACAGGCTTCCGTCAGTCGGGCTGCACACCGACACCTGATGAAATAGGGGAATGTCCCCTATTTCCTGAGCGACTGGATCCCGCGATCCAGGCCCGCCAGCGTGAGCGGGAACATCCGGTCACCGAGCAACTGGCGGACGATGCCGATGGAGGCCGTGTAGTCCCATCGCTCCTCGGGCTCGGGATTCAGCCAGGCGTACCGGTGGAAGCGCTGCGTGAGGCGCTGCATCCAGACCGCGCCGGACTCGTCGTTCCAGTGCTCGATGCTCCCGCCGGGCTGCATGATCTCGTAGGGACTCATGCTCGCGTCGCCGACGAAGATCACGCGGTAGTCGGGCGGGTAGGTCCGCAGGATCTCGAGCAGGGGCGTGCGCTCGGAGTGCCGCCGCCGGCCGTCCTTCCACACGGACTCGTACAGGAAGTTGTGGAAGTAGAAGTACTCGAGGTGCTTGAACTCGCTGCGCGTCGCCGAGAATAGTTCCTCGCAGACGCGCACGTGGCTCTCCATCGAGCCGCCGACGTCGAGGAACAGCAGCACCTTCACGGCGTTGTGCCGCTCCGGCACGAACTTGAGGTCGAGCAGCCCCGCATTGCGCGCCGTCGCGTCGATCGTGCCGCCGAGGTCGAACTCGTCGGCCGCGCCCTCGCGGGCGAAGCGCCGCAGCTTCCTGAGCGCGATCTTGATGTTGCGCGTGCCGAGCTCGACGCTGTCGTCGAGATTGCGGTAGTCGCGCCGTTCCCAGACTTTCACCGCGCTCTTGTTGCCGCCCGGCCCGCCCATGCGGACCCCTTCCGGGTTGTAGCCACCGTGCCCGAACGGCGAGGTGCCGCCCGTGCCGATCCACTTGCTGCCGCCCTCGTGCCTACCCTTCTGCTCCTTCAGCCGCTCCTCGAGCGTCTGTAAGAGCCTCTCCCAGCCGCCGAGCGCCTCGATCTGCGCCTTCTCCTCCTCGGTGAAGTTGCGCTCGACGAGCTTGCGCAGCCAGTCCGCCGGGATCTCGCCGCCGAGCCCCGCAAAAGCCTTCTCGATGCCCTTGAAATGCGCGGCGAACGCCCGGTCGAAGCGATCGAAGTGTTTTTCGTCCTTGACGAGCGCCGCCCGCGCGAGCCAGTAGAAGTCGTCCACGCTGTAGCCCGCGACCCGCGCCTCGAGCGCCTCGAGCAGCGTCAGGTGCTCGGTCAGCGAGACCGGGACGCCCGCCTCGCGCAGCGTGAAGAAGAAGCGCGTCAGCATGCGCGCACCTCGTGGCGGACAACCGGGCGCCGGCGCATGACCGAACTCAGGGCCGGTTCTGCTGCCGCCGCTGCAGGAACACCAGCTGCTCGAACAGGTGCACGTCCTGCTCGTTCTTGAGCAGCGCGCCGTACATCGGCGGCAGGCTCTTGCGGGGATCGTCCGAACGCAACGCCTCGGGTGGCACGTCCTCGGCCAGCAGGAGCTTCAGCCAGTCGAGCAGCTCCGAGGTCGAGGGCTTCTTCTTGAGCCCCGGCACGTCGCGCAGCTTGTAGAAGGCGTCCAGCGCCTCCGACAGCAGCTCGCGCTTCAGCTGCGGGTAGTGCACCGCGACGATGCGGGTCATGGTCTCCGCGTCCGGGAAGCGGATGAAGTGGAAGAAGCAGCGACGCAGGAACGCGTCGGGCAGCTCCTTCTCGTTGTTGCTGGTGATCACGACGATCGGCCGCTTCCGCGCCTTCACCAGCTCGCGCGTCTCGTAGACGAAGAACTCCATGCGGTCGAGCTCGAGCAGCAGGTCGTTCGGGAACTCGATGTCGGCCTTGTCGATCTCGTCGATCAGGAGCACGGCCTGCTCCTCGCTGTCGAACGCCTCCCACAGGCGGCCCTTGACGATGTAGTTGCCGATGTCGTGGACCTTGGCCTCGCCCAACTGCGAGTCGCGCAGGCGCGAGACGGCGTCGTACTCGTAGAGCCCGTGCTGTGCCTTGGTCGTCGACTTGATGTGCCAGCGGTACAGCGGCTTGCCGAGCGCGAGCGCGATCTCCTCGGCGAGCTGCGTCTTGCCGGTGCCGGGCTCGCCCTTGACGAGCAGCGGCCGGGCCAGCGTCACGGCAGCGTTGACCGCCATCATCAGGTCCTCGGTCGCGACGTAGCGCTCCGTACCCTGGAATTTTCCGCTCACATTCGTTCCTCGCGCGCGACAGCCGCGCGCCTAATCGTGCACGGTCAGCAGTTTCATGGTGTTGGTGCCACCCGACACGCCCGAGAGCTCGCCGAGCGTCAGGATCAGCTCGTCGCCCGGGCGGACGTGGCCGCGCTCGAGCAGTTCCTTCGAGATCGCCCGGTACAGCGCCGCCGGGTCCGTGTGCGTGACGTCGAAGGGAATCGGGTAGACGCCGCGATAGAGCGCGACGCGCCGCTGCGTCCGCTCGTGCCGCGTGAAGGCGAAGATCGGGATGTCCGAGCGGATGCGCGACATCCACAGCGGCGTCGAGCCCGACTCCGTCAGTGCGACGATGGCCTTCACGTCCATGTGGTTCGCGGTGTACATCACCGCGTGCGCGATGGCCTGGGCAAATTCCGTGACCCGGCCCTCGATTCGGTCGCGGCCCCGCTCGCGCGCGAGCTGGTACTTCTCCGCGCCCTCGATGACCTCGGCCATCGCCTCGACGGCACGGCCCGGGTACTTGCCGACGGCCGACTCGCCCGAGAGCATGACGGCGTCGCTGCCGTCCATGACGGCATTGGCGACGTCCGACACCTCGGCGCGCGTCGGCACCGGGCTGTGGATCATGGACTCCATCATCTGCGTCGCGGTGATGGTGACGCGATCGAGGCGGCCGGGCCATGTGCAGGATCTGCTTCTGCAGGCCGGTCAGCTGCGCGTAGCCGACCTCGACGCCCAGGTCGCCACGGGCAACCATCACGGCGTCGCTCGCCCTGATGATCTCGTCGAGCCGCGGGATCGCCTCGCTGCGCTCGATCTTGGAGACGATGCGGGCGTCGCTGCCGGCGGCCGCGAGCAGCGCGCGCGCCTCCTCGACGTCCGAGGCCTGGCGAACGAAAGACACCGCGAGGTAGTCCACGTCCAGGGAGGCCGCGAGGCGCACGTCCTCGCGATCCTTGTCCGTGAGCGCCTTCGCCGAGAGGCCGCCGCCGCGCCGGTTGATGCCCTTGTGGTCCGAGAGTTCGCCGCCGGTCAGCACCCGGCACTCGACTCTCGAGCCCTCGACGCCGACGACGCGCAGCTCGATCTGCCCGTCCCCGAGGACCAGTTCGTCGCCGGGCGCGACATCCGTCGCGAGGTCGGGATAGGTCATGCCGACGGCCCGGTCCGTGCCGTCGTTCGCGCCGATCGCCGGGTCGAGCGCGAAGGGCTCGCCCTCAGCGAGCACCGCGCGGCCCGCGGCAAAGCCCTCGATGCGGATCTTGGGGCCCTGCAGGTCCCCGAGCACGGCGACGTGCTTGCCCGCGGCGGCGGCCACGCGGCGCACACCGTCCACGCGCTTGCGGTGGTCCTCGGCCGTGCCGTGCGAGAAGTTGACCCGCACGACGTCCGCGCCCCGGCGAATGACGTCCTCGAGTACGCCCGGCGCGTCGGTGGCCGGTCCAAGCGTGGCGACGATCTTGGTTCGACGAAGCATTCCGGAAGCGGTTAGTGACCAGCGGTTGGCGGATAGTGAAGAAGAGAGAGGGGCGTGGCTAGGGCCAGGGGACAGCCCACTGACGGACAGAGGAGGCCAGTCCCCTAGGAGGGGACAGTCCCCGGGACAGTCCCCTGCGCCGCCCTCGCCTCCAGCACTTCCACCGCCGGCAGCGTCTTGCCCTCGAGAAACTCGAGGAACGCTCCGCCCGCAGTCGAGATGTAGGAGATGTCCTCACCTACGCCGTATTTCTCGATGGCTGCGATGGTGTCGCCGCCGCCGGCGATCGAGAACGCCGGGCTGCGTGCGATGGCCTGCGCGAGCACGCGCGTGCCCTCGCCGAACTGGTCGAACTCGAACACGCCGACCGGTCCGTTCCACACGATGGTGCCTGCGCCCTTCAGCGAGGCCGCAAACCGCTCGGCGGTGTCCGGCCCGATGTCGAGGATCATCTCGTCCGGCCCGACGGCCGACGCGGGTTTCACGTCTGCCTCCGCAGTGGCCGAGAACTCGCGGGCGACCACTACGTCCGTCGGCAGCGGGATCTCGACCCCAGCAGCCCTCGAGTGCTCGAGCAGCCCGCGCGCGATGTCGATCATCTCGGCCTCGTGCAGGGACTTGCCTATGGCAAATCCCGCGGCCGCGAGGAAGGTGTTGGCGATGCCACCGCCGACGATGAGCCGGTCCACCTTGCCGAGCAGGTGCTCGAGCACCGTGAGCTTGGTCGAGACCTTCGAGCCGCCGACGATCGCGATGAGCGGCCGCTTCGGGCTGCCGAGGGCCTTCTCGAGCGCCTCGAGCTCGCCCGTGAGCAGCGGGCCCGCGCAGGCCACGGGCGCGAACTTCGCGACGCCGTGGGTGCTCGCCTCGGCGCGGTGCGCCGTGGCAAACGCGTCCATGACGTACACGTCGCAGAGCGCCGCCATCTTCTGCGCGAGCTCGTCGCGGTTCTTCTTCTCGCCCTTGTTGAAGCGCACGTTCTCGACCAGCACGATCTCGCCCGGCTCGCAGATCGACCCCGCCCAGCCAGTCGCGCTCGAAGCGCACCTTGAGGCCGAGGAGCTCGGAGATCCGCGCGGCGACCGGCGCCAGCGAGAACTCCTCCGCCGGGACGCCCTCCTCCGGCCGGCCGAGGTGCGACATGACGATGACGCGCGCGCCCGTGGCCTGCGCGGCCCGAATCGTCGGCAGCGAGGCGCGGATTCGCGCGTCGCTCGTGACGATCCCGTTCTTCACCGGCACGTTGAGATCCTCGCGGATCAGCACGCGCTTGCCCTTGAGGTCTACGTCGGTCATGCGTAGGACGCGCAACATCTTCTTCTCCGACTACTTCGAGATCACCCTGGCCATCTCCAGCACCTTGCAGGAATAGCCCCATTCGTTGTCGTACCAGGCCACGACCTTGACGAACGTGTCGTCGAGCGCGATGCCGGCGTCGGCATCGAACACCGACGTGCAGCTCTCGCCGCGGAAGTCGGTCGCGACCACCTTCTCGGTCGTGTAGCCGAGCACGCCTTTCATCGCGCCCTCGGAGGCCGCCTTCATCGCCGCGCAGATCTCATCGTACTTCGCCGGCTTCGAGAGCTCGACCGTCAGGTCCACGACGGACACGTCCGATGTCGGCACGCGGAAGGCCATGCCGGTGAGCTTCTTGTTCAACTCCGGGATCACCTTGCCGACCGCCTTGGCCGCGCCGGTGGACGACGGGATGATGTTCTCGAGGATGCCGCGGCCGCCGCGCCAGTCCTTGTTCGACGGGCCGTCTACGGTCTTCTGCGTCGCGGTCGCCGCGTGCACGGTCGTCATGAGGCCGCGCTTGATGCCCCAGGTGTCGTTCAGCACCTTCGCGACCGGTGCGAGGCAGTTCGTGGTGCAGGAAGCATTCGAGATGATCGCCTGTCCTGCGTAGGATTTGTGATTGACGCCGTAGACGAACATCGGCGTGTCGTCCTTCGACGGCGCCGACAGGATCACCTTCTTCGCGCCTGCGGCGAGGTGCTTCTCGGCTGTCTCCTTGGTGAGGAAGAGGCCCGTGGACTCGATGACCACGTCCGCACCCACCTCGCCCCACTTGAGCTCGGCCGGGTCCTTGACCGCGGTCAGGCGGATCTTCCTGCCGTTGACCACCAGCGTGCTGCCCTCGACCGACACGTCGCCCTTGAAGCGCCCGTGCACCGAGTCGTACTTGAGCATGTAGGCGAGGTAGTCCGGCTCGAGCAGGTCGTTGATGCCGACGATCTCGATGTCCGCGAAATCGCGCGCTGCCGCGCGAAACACCATGCGCCCGATGCGCCCGAATCCGTTGATGCCGACCTTGATACTCATGTCTCGATCTCCCAGGAGAAAATTCCGCCGTTCAGGACTGAAGCAGTCCTTCCACTGTCTGAATCACGTTGTCGCGCGTGAAGCCGTAGTGCTCGAACAGCTTCGCAGCGGGCGCCGAGGCGCCGAAACCGTCCAAGCCGATGACCGCCCCGTTGCCGGAGACGTAGCGCCACCAGCCCGCGCCGACGCCGGCCTCGATGGCCACGCGCGGTACGCCCGGGGGCAGCACCTTGTCACGATACTGTTGCGTCTGCACGTCGAAGAGGCTGGTGCAGGGCATCGAGACGATGCGCGCCTTGCGCCCGTTCCGCCAGTCCCTTCGCGGCGGCGGCAGCGAGCGCGATCTCGGAGCCCGTGGCGATCAGCACGCAGTCGGGCTTGCCTTCGCAGTCCGCGAGGACGTATCCGCCCCGCGCGATGTCCGCGACCTGGGCGGCGCTGCGCGCCATCGCGGGCAGGGCCTGCCGGCTCAGGATCAGGCTGGTCGGGCCGTCGCGGCGCTCGAGGGCGTCGGCCCAGGCCATCGCAGTCTCGACCGTATCGCAGGGCCGCCACACGCGCATGTTCGGGATGATGCGCAGGCTCGCCACGTGTTCGACGGGCTGGTGCGTCGGCCCGTCCTCGCCGAGTCCGATCGAGTCGTGCGTGTAGACCAGGATCACGCCCTGCTTCATGAGGGCCGCCATGCGCGCGGCGTTGCGCGCGTAGTCGGAGAACACCAGGAACGTGCCGCCGTAAGGAACGAACCCGCCGTGCAGCGACAGGCCGTTCATGATGGCGGTCATGCCGAACTCGCGCACGCCGTAGTGTAGGTAGTTTCCTGTGAAGTCGTCGTGCGTGACCGCTTTCGATCCCTTGTGGTTCGTGTTGTTCGATCCCGTGAGGTCGGCCGATCCGCCGAGGAGCTCGGGGATCGCGGCGCCGAGCACCTGCAGCACCTGCTGCGAGGACGAGCGGGTCGCCACGGCCGTGGGCTTTTCCTGCGCCGCGCGCAGGAATTCGTCCAGTGCAGGGCGCCAGCCCTCGGGCAGCTGCCCGGCGAGCCTGCGCTCGAGCTCGGCCGCGAGGTCCGGATGGGCCTTGCGATAGGCCGCAAGCCTCCCCGTCCAGTCCCGCTCGGCCGCCGCGCCGCGCGCGCGCGCGTCCCAGGCGCGCTTGATCTCTTCGGGAATCACGAAGGGTTCGTAGGGCCAGCCGAGGTGCTGGCGCGCCGCCGCGACCTCCGCGTCGCCGAGCGCCGCGCCGTGCGTGGCCTCGGTGCCCTGCTTGTTCGGGGCCCCCCAGCCGATGATGGTCTTGCAGCAGATGAGCGACGGGCGCGCCGTGTCGGCCTTCGCCTCCGCGATGGCGCGTGCCACTGCGTCGGCGTCGTGCCCGTCCACGCCGGGAATCACCTGCCAGCCGTACGCCTCGAAGCGCTTCGGCGTGTCGTCCGTGAACCAGCCGTGCACCTCGCCGTCGATCGAGATGCCGTTGTCGTCGTAGAAGCAGATCAGCTTGCCGAGCCCGAGGGTGCCGGCGAGCGAGCAGGCCTCGTGCGACACGCCTTCCATCAGGCAGCCGTCGCCGAGGAACACCCAGGTGCGGTGATCGACGATGTCGTGCCCGGGGCGATTGAAGGTCGCGGCCAGGATCTTCTCGGCGAGCGCCATGCCCACCGCATTGGCGAGGCCCTGGCCCAGCGGACCCGTGGTCGTCTCGATGCCGATCTTGGGTTCCACCTCCGGGTGCCCGGCCGTGTGCGCGCCGAACTGACGGAAGTCCTGCAGGTCCTCGATCGCCAGCGGGTAGCCGGTGAGGTGCAGCAGCGAGTAGAGCAGCATGGAACCGTGCCCGTTCGACAGCACGAAACGGTCGCGGTCCGGCCAGGACGGGTTCCCGGGATTGTGCTTCAGGTGGTCCGCCCACAGCACCTGCGCGATGTCGGCCATGCCCATGGGCATGCCCGGGTGGCCGGAATTGGCTTTCTGAACCGCATCCATGCTCAAGGCACGGATCGCGTTGGCGAGCTGCCTTCGGGTCGGCATATTGAAGAACCCTCGAGTTAGTCACGTATTTTCGCGCCCCGGGGGGTACGTTTGCAAAGTTGCGGATGGCCGCAGACAGGGGGCATTCCCCTGAAATAGGTGCCTGGCACCGATTTTCCGGCCGGCGCCGGCCGGGTTTGCCAATCGGGTACCCGGCGGCAGATACTTCGCGCCCCCTCAGCGTGACCGGAATGCCAGCGATGTCAGACAGTTACCTCTTCACGTCGGAATCGGTGTCGGAAGGCCACCCGGACAAGGTCGCCGACCAGATCTCCGACGCCGTCCTCGACGCCATGCTTGCGCAGGACAAGAAGGCACGGGTCGCCTGCGAGACGCTGGTCAAGACCGGCGTGGCAATCGTGGCCGGAGAGGTCACGACCGAGGCCTGGATCGACCTCGAGGACCTGGTGCGCGGCGTGATCACCGACATCGGCTACACCTCCTCCCACGTCGGATTCGACGGCCGCACCTGCGGCGTGCTCAACATCATCGGCAAGCAGTCGCCCGACATCGCCATGGGCGTGGACCGCGCGAATCCGGAAGAACAGGGCGCCGGCGACCAGGGACTCATGTTCGGCTACGCGTCGAACGAGACCGAATCGCTCATGCCCGCGCCGATCTGCTACGCGCACCGCCTCGTCGAGCGCCAGGCCGAGGTGCGCAAGAGCCACCTGCTGCCGTGGCTGCGTCCCGACGCCAAGTCGCAGGTGACCTGTCGCTACGAGAAAGGCAAGGTCGTCGGCCTCGACGCCGTGGTGCTCTCGACGCAGCACGACCCGGACGTGAAGCTCGCGGACCTGCGCGAGGCGGTGATGGAACTCATCATCAAGCACGTGCTGCCGCAGGAGTGGCTCGGCAAGAACACGCGCTTCCACATCAATCCGACCGGCAACTTCGTCATCGGCGGGCCGGTGGGCGACTGCGGCCTCACGGGACGCAAGATCATCGTGGACAGCTACGGTGGCATGGCCCGCCACGGCGGCGGCGCGTTCTCGGGCAAGGATCCGTCGAAGGTGGACCGGTCCGCCGCGTACGCGGCGCGTTACGTCGCGAAGAACCTGGTCGCCGCGGGCCTTGCGGACCGCTGCGAGATCCAGGTGTCGTACGCGATCGGCGTGGCCGAGCCGACCTCGATCACGGTCGAGACTTTCGGCACCGGCAAGGTCCCGGAGGCACGCCTCGAGAAACTGGTACGCGCGCACTTCGATCTGCGGCCCTACGGCATCGTGAAGATGCTCGACCTCGTGCACCCCATGTATCGCCCGACCGCGGCCTATGGCCACTTCGGCCGCGAACCCGTCCACATGACCTACAAGTGGAAGGAATTCATCGGCGGGAAGAAGGTCGAGAAGAGCGAGGCGTTCACCGCCTTCACCTGGGAGAGGACCGACAAGGCCGAGGCGCTCAGGAAAGACGCGGCGGTCTAGCCGGCACAGGACGCCGCCCGCATCCTGTTCCTGCTCGCGAAGAAACATGCTCGCGGAACAGGATCCGGCCGGCGTCCCGTCGGTCGCTGCGGATGGCGCGTGGTAGCGGCCGGACCTGGGCCTGTTCCGGCGAGCATATTTCCGGGCGAAGCCGGGACAGACCCAGGTCCGGTTGCGCCGCGCATGCGATCCCAGTCCCGCAGGACTCCCTTTCTTGCTACGCGGATCGCCTCGGGGCACAATCGCGTCCTCGCCTGAGGAGCGCTGCAACGGGCACCCCGCCCGCCAGGCTCAGGCACTTGGGACCATCCCAACCGCGCTCGCTGACCTCCGTGCAGGTCGGGCGAGCGAATCCACACCGATTCCCGGCCCGGGCCCTCACGGTCAACGAGAGGACCGAACGATGAACGCCGTTGCTACTTCCGCAAAGAACCAGGACTTCGTGGTGGCCGACCTGTCGCTCGCCGACTGGGGCCGCAAGGAAATGGCCATCGCCGAGACCGAGATGCCCGGGCTCATGGCGACCCGCCGCGAGTTCGAGGGCACGAAGCCGCTCGCCGGAGCCCGCATCGCGGGCTCGCTGCACATGACCATCCAGACGGCGATGCTGATCGAGACGCTGAAGGCGCTCGGCGCCGACATCCGCTGGGCGTCGTGCAACATCTACTCGACGCAGGACCACGCGGCCGCGGCGATCGCCGCGGGCGGCACGCCGGTGTTCGCCTACAAGGGCGAGTCGCTCGAGGAGTACTGGGAGTTCACCCACCGCATCTTCGAGTGGCCGGAGGGCCGGCTGGCGAACATGATCCTGGACGACGGCGGCGACGCGACGCTGCTGCTCATGCTCGGCTCGCGCGCAGAGAAGGATCCGTCGCTGGTCGCGAAGCCGACCAACGAGGAGGAGACCTTCCTCTACGCCTCGATCCGCAAGCGGCTCGCGGCGCAGCCGGGCTGGTACTCGACGCGGCTCGCCGAGATCAAGGGCGTCACCGAGGAGACCACGACCGGGGTCAAGCGCCTCTACGACGCCGCGAAGCGCGGCGCGCTGCCGTTCCCGGCGATCAACGTCAACGACTCGGTGACGAAGTCCAAGTTCGACAACCTCTACGGCTGCCGCGAGTCGCTGGTGGACGCCATCAAGCGCGCCACCGACGTGATGGTGGCGGGCAAGGTCGCGGTGGTCTGCGGCTACGGCGACGTCGGCAAGGGCTCGGCGGAGTCGCTGCGCGCACTGTCGGCGCAGGTGTGGGTCACCGAGATCGACCCGATCTGCGCGCTGCAGGCGGCGATGGAAGGCTACAGGGTCGTCACGATGGAAGAGGCCTGCGACAAGGCCGACATCTTCGTCACCGCGACCGGCAACCTGAACGTGATCACGCACGATCACATGCGCCGCATGAGGCACCAGGCGATCGTCTGCAACATCGGCCACTTCGACAGCGAGATCGACATCGCCTCGCTCAGGCAGTACCGGTGGGAGAACATCAAGCCGCAGGTGGACCACGTGATCTTCCCGGACGGCCGCCGGCTGATCATCCTGGCCGAGGGCCGGCTCGTGAACCTCGGCTGCGGCACGGGCCACCCGTCGTTCGTGATGTCGAACTCGTTCACCAACCAGGTGCTGGCGCAGATCGAGCTCTTCCAGCATGGCGAGAAGTACGGGAAGCAGGTCTACGTGCTGCCGAAGCACCTCGACGAGAAGGTCGCAAGGCTGCACCTCGGGCGCATCGGCGCTGCACTCACCGAACTCACGGCTGAGCAGGCGGCGTACATCGGCGTCGCGGTGCAGGGGCCGTACAAGCCGGACCACTACAAATACTGAAGCCAGCGCCGGGTTACAGGCGATCGAGCGAGGCGCTCGACGCCTGAACCCGCCGCGGAATGGGGACATTCTCCGTTTCCGGGACGGAAACGGAGAATGTCCCCTATTTCCTGCGGGCCAGGGTGAGGCCGTCGCCGACGGGCAGCATCACCAGGTCGATGCGCTCGTCGCGGTAGAGTTGCTCATTGAAGTGCCGCAGCGCGACGGTGTCGGCGTCCGCCACCTCGGGGTCCGCGACACGGCCGCTCCACAGCGTGTTGTCCACGACGGCGAGCCCGCCCGGCCGCAGTAGCGCGAGCACGCGCTCGTAGTAATCCAGGTAATTGACCTTGTCGGCGTCGATGAACGCCAGGTCGAAGGTCCCGGCTGCTCCGCTCGCGTGCAACGCATCCAGCGTCTCGAGCGCCGGTGCGAGCCGCAGCTCGATCTTGTGCGCGACGCCTGCCTCCGCCCAGTACCGGCGTGCGACCGAGGTCCACTCCTCGCTCACGTCGCAGGCGACGATGCGGCCGTCCTCGGGCAGGGCAAGCGCCACTGCGAGCGACGAATAGCCGGTGAACACACCGACCTCGATGCAGCGTCGGGCGCCCATGAGCCGCGCGAGCAGCGCCATGAACTGCCCCTGCTCCGGCGAGATCTGCATGCGTGCCATCGGGTCCCTTGCTGTTTCCTCGCGCAGCCGGCGCTGGAGATCCGACTCGCGCAGGGAGACCGAGAGCAGGTAGGCGTACAGCGAGTCGGTGAGCGAAATGGAACGATTCGACATGAGTCCTCCCAGGAGACGGCGCCAGACGCACGGCGCGCGCGCGGCCGTGCGACGACGTCATCGTAATGCCTGCCCGCAGCCCAGATCCGCCGAATTCGTTCGCCGCGCGGCCCGGAACGTGGACAATGCGGACATGCCGCGCCCACCCCTTCATGCGACCGGACGAGCATCGGGACCAGTCTCGACACTGTTCCTCGCTGCGTTCGCGCTGACCCTGCCTCCCGCGGTCCACGCCGGCGACCGGCACATCCTCTGGGCCGTGCAGGGGCGGCAGAATACCGTTTACCTGCTGGGATCCGTTCACGTGCTGCGGCCGGGCGACGCGACCCTGCCGGCCGCGGCAGAGCACGCGTTCGACGACGCAGAGCGGCTGGTCATGGAAATAGACATGGACGAGGCCGACGCCGACCCGCTCGCGATGGGTGCGGAAATGATGCAGGCCGCCCTGCTCCCCGAGGGTCAGACCCTGCGGGGCGTGCTCGGCAGCGACTACGCCTCGGTCAACGACCGGACGCGCAAGGCGGGCCTGGACCTCGGCGACATGGACGCCTACGCGCCCTGGTTCGTCGCGATGTCGCTCCTCGAGCTGGAACTCGCCAGCCGCGGGTTTTCGCCGGAATTCGGCATCGAGCAGACGCTCACTGCGCGCGCCGCCGAAGACCACAAGCCCATCGAGGGGCTCGAGACCGCCGCGCAGCAGTTCGAGATGCTGGCGAGCATGCCGCTGCCGCAGCAGAAGCGGTTCCTGATGATGACGCTGGACGAGTCGGCGCAGCTCGACCGCGAGATCGCGGAACTCGTGCGCGCATGGCAGTCGGGCGATGCCGAGAAACTTGCCCGGCTGCTGTCCACGGAATACGAGCAGTTCCCAGACCTGTACAAGCGGCTCACCGTGGATCGCAATCGCGCCTGGGCTGGCCGGCTCGCCGGGCTGCTCCACGACCACGACGACTACCTCGTGGTCGTGGGCGCGCTGCACCTCGTCGGCCCCGAGAGCGTCGTGGACCTGTTGCGCAAGCGCGGCTACACCGTCACGCAGCAGTAGCAACTCGCCGCGGCCACGACCGCGGCGTCACGCCGGCTCCCGCTGCTCAGCGCAGCGCGGCACCCGCGAGCGAAAAGCCCAGCCACGCCGCGAGCAGGCACCCGACGAGCGACGCCGCGACGTAGCCCGCCGCCGCGGCCACGGCGCCGCGCTGCACGAGCATCAATGCCTCGAGCGAGAACGCCGAGAACGTCGTGAATCCGCCGAGCACGCCGACGACCAGGAACACCCGCAGGTCCTGCAGGTCGTGGATCCGCCCCGGCGGCGCGAACATGGCGCCGAGCACACCGACCGCGAGGCAGCCGAGCAGGTTCACCATGAGCGTGCCCCAGGGAAACTGCGTACCGAATCCCCTGGACACGAGCGTCGAGACGTAGAGGCGCGCGCCGCCGCCGAGCGCGCTGCCCAGCATTGCGAGCAGGTAGGCGAGCGGCTGGACGGTCACTGCCGCCCCGCTCCGGCGAGAATCAGCATGCAATCGGCTCCTGTCGGGGCGTCCACGCGGTCCTCCGGACTCGGGCAATGCGGGATGGTACGGGGACGGAGGGATCGCTTGCTAGACTACGCAGCCGCCACCCCACGCTGGAGTCCTACGTTGAGCCTGTTCACCGAAGCCTGCATGGTCATCCCCGGCGGCGTCAATTCGCCGGTGCGCGCATTCCGCGGCGTCGGCGGCGAGCCGATCTTCTTCGCGAAGGCAAAGGGTCCGCACGTCTGGTCGGCCGACGGCCGGAAGTTCATCGACTACGTGGGCTCCTGGGGGCCGATGATCCTCGGCCACGCGGACCCCAAGGTGATCCGCGCGGTACAGGACACCGCGGAGAACGGACTCTCCTTCGGCGCACCGACCGCGCTCGAGACCGTCGTCGCCCGTCGCATCATCGAACTCGTCCCGTCGATCGAGCTGGTGCGAATGGTGAGCTCGGGCACGGAGGCGACCATGAGCGCGATCCGGCTCGCGCGCGGCTACACGGGCCGCAACAAGATCATCAAGTTCGAGGGCTGCTACCACGGCCACTCCGACTCGCTGCTGGTGAAGGCGGGCTCGGGCATGCTCACGCTCGGCGTACCGACCTCGCCCGGCGTGCCCGCGGAACTCGCGGCGCACACCGTCACCCTGCAGTACAACGACGCCGCACAGGTGCGGGCGGCCTTCGCCGAGATCGGCAAGGACGTCGCCTGCGTGATCGTCGAGCCGGTCGCAGGCAACATGAACTGCATACCACCGGTGCCGGGGTTCCTCGAGACGCTGCGCGAGGAGTGCACGCGCCACGGCGCCGTGCTGATCTTCGACGAAGTGATGACCGGTTTCCGCGTCGCGCGAGGCGGCGCGCAGGAACTCTACGGCATCCGCCCCGACCTCACGACGCTCGGCAAGATCGTCGGTGGTGGCATGCCGGTCGGCGCGTTCGGCGGCCGTCGCGAGATCATGCAGCACATCGCACCGCTCGGGCCCGTCTACCAGGCCGGCACGCTGTCCGGGAACCCGGTCGCCATGGCCGCGGGACTCGCGACGCTGGACGGCATCTCGGCGCCCGGCTTTCACGCGCGGCTCGCAGTGACGACGGAGCGTCTCGTGACGGGACTGCGCGAGGCGGCGCGTGCCGCCGGCGTTCCGCTCGCGACCAATCACGTGTGCGGCATGTTCGGCCTCTTCTTCACCGGGGCCGCCCGGGTCACCTCCTACGCCGAGGCGACGGCCTGCGACGTCGAGCGCTTCAAGCGCTTCTTCCACGGCATGCTCGACGAGGGCGTATACCTCGCGCCCTCGGCGTTCGAGGCGGGGTTCGTCTCGGCCGCGCACACGGACCGCGAGATCGACGCGACGGTCGCCGCTGCCGGGCGCGTCTTCGCGAAGATCCGCGACTAGGAAGGATCGACAGCGGGAGTGGCGGCCGCGTGAACAAGCCCGTGCTCTACATCCACGCCGGATCGCACAAGACCGGCACCACCGCGATCCAGCAGGCCCTGCGGGCCGCGATCGAGCGAGCTGCGCAGGCAAGGCGTCTGCTGGCCGGTACTCAGCTCGGGCCCGGCACACTCGAAGCTGCAGCATTCGAAGCTCGTGCGCGTCGTCTATGCGGACGGCCTGCGCGCGCGGCTGCGCGCGCGCTGGCTCGCGTCCAGGGTGCGGCGGCAGGCACGCGGCACGAAGGCGACGATCCTCAGTTCCGAGAAGATCTACCGCATCGGCTACGAGTTCTTCGAGAACTCCGGCGCAGGACACGCCCGCAAAAAGGGAGCGTCGCATCGCCTTCCTGCGTCGGCTGCGCGCGCTGTTTGCCGACGACTACGACATCAGGGTCCTGCTCTACCTGCGCCGCGTCGACGAGTTCGCGGAGTCCATGTACAAGGAACAGCTGTTCAGGAAGCCGTACACGGGCCGATTCCTGTTCGAGGATTTCCTGCGCGAACAGAAGGCCCTGTTCGACTATGGCGCCCAGGCGCAGGAACTCGGGCAGCACCTCGGCCCAGTCAGCCTCCAGTCCTACGACGCGGCGCGCAGGGCCGGCCTGATCGAGCATTTCTGCGGGCTGATCGGGGTCGCGCCGCCGGCGCAGCCGAGGCCGGGCGAGCGGGTCCGGCAGAGCGCCACGAACACCGCGGCGTTGTTCCTCGATCGACTGGCCGCGGAGCACGCCCTGACCCACGCGGACAGGCTGCAGGTCCTGGAGTTTTCCCTGTCGGGCTGGATGCCCGAGCCGGGCGGCAAGCCGCGGTCGCTGTGGCCATCGCGCGAGTCGCTCGAGTCCTTCATGCGGCAGTACCGCGACCCGGCGCTGGACCACCTGTTCCCCGCAGTCGACTGGGACGCGCTGCAGTTCGGCGCGATGGGCGATCGCGAGTACCGGTCGGCCCTCGCCGCGTTCGAGGAATGGCGCAGGAGCCGGGCGGACGCCGCTCCCGGCTCCCGCAGCGGAGCCGCTGGACCGCCTGATGCGTGACCTGGCGAACCCGTTCCGCACCATCCACGGCCGGCTGCGCGATGCGCAGGCCACGGCCTTCGCCATCGTCAAGGACGAGACGTACTACATTCGCTCGTTCCTCGATCACCACCGCAAGCTCGGGATCGACCAGTTCATCATCCTCGACGACCAGTCCACCGACGGCACGCGTGAACTGCTGCTGTCCCAGCCCGACTGCCTGGTCCTCGAATCGTCGTTCGGGTTCGGGGAACAGGTAGTGGTTCCCGGGTCCAGCCCGGAGCGGCGCGAGCGCGCCGGGATCCTGTTCAAGTCGCTCATCCCGCAGCGGTTCCTGGCCAATCGCTACGCGCTCTATCTCGATGCCGACGAGTACCTGGTCCTGCCGCCCGGCATTGCCACGGTCGCCGGGCTCTTCGACGTGCTGGCGCGCAACGACGTGGCGAGCGTGGCGGCGAGCCTGGTCGACTTCTTTCCCGCGACGGTCACGGAGATGGACGTGCCCCGCGACCTGCCGGCGTCGGAGGACATGCTCGGCGCGCACGCGTACTTCGACGCCGTGCCACTCCTCGCCTGGCGGCCGGACAGCGCATGGCCACGGCGGGTGAACGAGACCTCCACGGCGCGCCTGTGCCGCAAGCACGGCATCCGGGACGTGCCCGATGCCCTGATGCGCGCGCCGCGCTGGTTGAAACGGGTGCTCCCGTATCGATACCCGGGCCCGTCGGTGTCGAAGACGCCGGTCGTACGCTGGGATGCCGGCGTGGAGTACGCGAATTCGCACTGGGCGAACGTCCCGCCGACGAACCGCGCGTTGCTCGGCCTCGCGCACATGAAGTTCACCTGCGACCTGTCGAGGCGGGTGGCCTACGCACTCGAATCCGGTGCCTACGTTCGAGGCAGCCGCAAGTACTACTGGTACCAGGAACTGCTCGACTGCATGCGCAAGGGCGATCCGAGCTTCCGCGGGCCCGACACGCGGCGGTATGCGCAGCCCGCGGACCTCACGGCCGCAGGACTTGCGCAGTTCGACCTGGCCTAGGGGCGACGCGCGAGCGCGATCAGCGCTGCCACGGCCTCGGCCACGCCATTCGCGATGCCGAGCTCGGCGATGCGCCCGGTCATCTGCGCGCGACGCGGCGCATCCCTGAGCAGCGCGGCGGCTTCCGTCGCAATCGCCTGCGGGGAGTGCGGCGCCGTCGCGGCGACGCCGAACTGCACCGCGAGCCGGATGCGGCGCGTCTGGTCCGACGCGAGGGGAACCGCGACGAGCGGCCGCCCGTGGGCGAGCGCGTGCACCATGGTCGTCCCGCCATTACTGACGACGAGCTTCGCGGCGGCCAGCAGGTGCTGCACCTCCTCGAGCGCAACGCGCGGCAGGAGTCTCGGGCCAGCCGATCCGACGACCGACGGCGCCTCCGGGCGACCGGTCAGCACGACGGCAGGTTCCCCGGCATCGGCCACGTACTCGCGGGCCGCGGCGATGAACAGTTCCGTCGGCTCCGTGACTCGACTCGCCTCGCTGCGCCCGCCCGGAACGAACAGCGTGTAGGTCCCCGCCTGCAAGCCGTGGCGGGCGAGACAGTCGAGCCGCGCGCCAGGATCGGAAGGCGGGAACAGGGTGTCGAGGCAGCGCAGCCGGTAGCGCGGAAACCAGCGCAGCTTGAGCCTGTCGTACCAGCCCAGCCCGCCGGTGATAAAGACCGGGAAGACGATCCAGTGCTCGTCCAGCAGGCGCATCCACTTCAACCGGAATGCCTTGCGCCGCAGGTGCGGCGCGCGGCTCGAGAATACCGTGCGGGCGCCCGCCTCGCGCGCCGCCTTGAGCTGCGCGGTGCGACCCGAGTTGTCGAAGACGACCACGTGCGGGGCGAACTCGCGGATCGCGGCCAGCACCTGCGCGGTGCTGCGCGTCGGTGACGCGTCGCAGTCGTGGATCGGAAACTCGACCGCCTCGCGAAACACCGCCGTCCGACTCACGAGGAAATGGATCTCCGCCTCCGGCTGCGCACGCACCAGTTCGCGCGCGATGATCAGGCAGCGCATCAGCTCGCCGGCGCCGTTCGGGCCGGACACCGGGGAAAACAGGTAGCGCGGCCGGTCGGGCGCCACCCTGCCCTGCTGCCCCGACATCGCCTGCGGCCCTGTCGATTCCATTGTGCCTCGTCAGGATGCGGCTCGAGCCTTGAGTGCGGCCAGCAGCCGCTCGTGCAGGCCGCCGAAGGAACCGTTGCTCATGAGCACGAAGTGGTCACCCGGGCGTGCCTCGGCGACGAGCGCCGAGACCAGCGCATCGAGCCGCTCGTGCACCACAGCGAGGCTGCCGAGCGGCTGCATGGCGTCCGCCACGTCCCACTTCACCTCGGGCGACTTGTATACGAACACGCGATCCGCGCCGCGCAGCGAGTCGGCGAGTGCCGCCTTGTGCGTGCCGAGCTTCATGGTGTTCGAGCGCGGCTCGAGCACCGCGATCACACGCCCCGCCCCCGCTTTCTGCCGCACGCCCTCGAGCGTGCTCGAGATCGCCGTCGGGTGATGCGCGAAGTCGTCGTAGACCACGACGCCGTCCACGGTGCCTCGCACCTCGAGCCGCCGGCGCACACCACGGAAGCGCGACAGCGCCTCGATCCCGGCCTGCACGTCCACGCCCGCATGGTGCGCGGCGGCGAGCGCCGCGAGGCCGTTCTCCGCGTTGTGGCGGCCGAGCAGGCCCCACTCGACGTCGCCCACGTGGCGCCCGGCGTGGTGCACCGAGAACCGCGCCCAGGCCGAGGCCGGATCCGCGTCGATGCGCCAGTCCGCCGTCGAGGTCGAGTCCGAGGCGAAGCGCTCGACCGGCGTCCAGCAGCCCATTTCGAGCACCTGCTCGAGGTTCCGGTCCGCGCCATTCATGACGATGCGGCCGTTGCCCGGCATGGTGCGCAGGAGCAGGTGGAACTGGCGCTGGATGGAGGCCACGTCCGGGTAGATGTCGGCGTGGTCGTGCTCGAGGTTGTTCAGGATCGCGGTGCGCGGACGGTAGTGCACGAACTTGGCGCGCTTGTCGAAGAACGCCGTGTCGTACTCGTCCGCCTCGACCACGAAATGCCTGCCCGCGCCGAGCCGCGCGCTCACGTCGAAATCGAGCGGCACGCCGCCCACGAGGAAACCGGGTTCGAGACCGGCGTGCTCGAGGATGGACGCGAGCAGGCTCGAGGTCGTGGTCTTGCCGTGCGTACCAGCGACCCCGAGCACCCAGCGGCCCGCGAGCACGTTGCGCGAGAGCCATTCGGGACCGGACTCGTACGGACGACCGCTGTTCAGGATCTCCTCGATCAACGGATTGCCGCGGCTCATCACGTTGCCGATCACGAACACGTCTGGGTTCAGCGCGACCTGGTCCGCACCATAGCCCTCGATCACGTCGATGCCGAGCGAGGCGAGCTGCGTGCTCATCGGCGGATAGACGGCGCGATCGGACCCCGTCACCGTGTGACCGGCGGCTCGCGCGAGCGCGGCGATGCCACCCATGAACGTGCCGCAGATGCCGATGATGTGCAGGTGCATGTTCAGCCGCCCGTGCCCTGCACCGCGCTCACCAGCGCGTTCATGGCAATGAAGTACGTGAGCGAGGCGGCGACGCCGGTGAGGAGGTTCGAGCCCGTCGCGAGCTTGAGGATGCGCCCCGTGACGAGTGCGAATACTACGACGAGCAGGAGTGCCGCTGCCTGCGCGACCGGCGAGGCCGGGCCGAACCCGAGGCCGGTCACCAGGATCTGCAGCGGCAGGTAGAGGGCGATGCCGAGCAGCGCGCCGGTGCCGAACACCGCGGCGGCGGTCTGCTGGAAGCGTTCCACGTGGCCGTAGAGCCTGAGCAGCAGCCACACCGTCGCCGCGAGCAGCGCCGGGTCCGCGACCAGGAACACGAACCAGGTCACGCCGGCTTCGTCGAGCAGGGCGAGCTGCACCGCGCCCACCAGCACATAGGCCGCAAGCGTGAGCGCGACCAGCAGGCTGGATGCCGGCAGGTCCTGCGGGCCCCGCCGCCAGAGTACGATGTCGAGGAAAGTCCTGAGGAACTGCTGCACGATGGGAATGCGGCGGCCTGGGAGCCGCAATTCTACACGCAGGTATCAAGACGCATGCGCGACGCCACGCTGGTCACGACCCAATCGCAACTGGACGCGGCAGTGTTCCGCCTCGAGGCCGCCACCCGGCTCGCCCTCGACACCGAGTTCATGCGCGAGAGCACCTACTACCCGCAGCTCTGCCTCGTCCAGGTCGCCACCGACAGCGACTGCTTCCTGGTGGACCCCCTCGCCGGCCTCGACCTGGACGGGCTGCACGCGCTGTTCGCCGAGCGCTCGAAGCTCAAGATCCTGCACGCGGCGCGGCAGGACCTCGAGGTGCTGCAGCTCGGGGGCCGGCCGGTGCCTGCGCCCATCTTCGACACGCAGGTGGCCGCGGCGATGCTGGGCTTTCCGCCGCAGGCCGGCTACGCGGAACTCGTGGCGCGCCAGCTCGGGCACTCGATCGACAAGGGGCAGACGCGAACCGACTGGTCGCGCCGCCCGCTCACGCCCGCGCAACTCGCCTACGCCGCGGACGACGTGCATCACCTGCTCACGCTGCACGCCGAGCTCTCGACGGCGCTCGAGGCCCGCGGCCGCGCGGCGTGGCTCGCGGAGGACGCGGCGGCACTCGAGGACGCTGCGCTCTACCGCACCGAGCCCGGCGACGCCTGGCGCCGGCTCAAGGGTCTCGGACGACTGAAGCCGCGCGAGCAGTCGGCCGCGCGCGCACTCGCCGAGTGGCGCGAGCGCCGCGCAATCGATTCCGACAAGCCGCGCGGCTGGATCCTGACCGACGAGGCGATCTACGCGGTGGCCACGATGGCACCCCGCAACCATGGGCGATCTCGAGGCCATCCGGTCGCTGCCGCCCGCGGTGGCGCGCAAGCGCGGCGAGGAATTGCTGGCGCTGATCGCGGCTGCGTTCGAGACCGCGGGCGCGACGGGAATCGAGGCGACCGGCAGGCGCCCGACGCCGCAGGAGAACGCGCTCGTCTCGAAGCTTCAGCAGATCGTGCGCGACGAGGCGGCGGCGCTGGAAGTCAGTCCGGAGGTGCTTGCCACGCGCCGCGACGTCGAGGCGCTGGTGTTCGAGGACCGCGGCGAGTCAGCGGTGCTGCGCGGCTGGCGCCGCAGCGTGGTGGGGGAAAAGCTGCTGGCCGCGAAATAGGTGCCGGAGAAAATAGGTGCCTGGCACCTATTGCAGCCGCGTTGCCGCCATGAGCGTCTCCAGAAATAGGTGCCAGGCACCTATTTTCTCCGGCACCTATTTTTCCGCGGCGCGCAGGAAGTCGGCGTAGACCTTCTCGACCGGCTGGTCGGCATTCACGACCTTGAGCAGGCCGCGCGAACGGTAGTGCTCTACGAGCGGCTGTGTCTGGCCCTCGTAGACCTTGAGCCGGTTCGCGATTACGTCCTCCTTGTCGTCCGCCCGCTGGACCAGCACGGGTGCCTCGCCTTCGTGGGCGTTATCGCAACGGTCGCCCGCGGTGGACGGCGAGAAATGGATGTTGAATACCTTGCCGCACGTGGGGCAGGTGCGCCGCCCGGTCAGCCGGCGAACGAGCGCATTCTGGTCCACGTCCATCAGGACCACCGCGTCGATCGGCTGTCCGATCTCTGCGAGGAGCCGGTCGAGCGCGCCCGCCTGGGCCACGTTGCGCGGATAGCCGTCGAGGATGAAACCCTTCGCGGCATCGGGGCGACCGAGCCGCTCGCGGATGAGGCCGAGCACGATCTCGTCGGAGACGAGTTCGCCAGCGTCCATGGCCGCCTTCGCGCGCTTGCCCAGGTCCGTGCCCCGGGCAACGGCATCGCGCAGCAGGTCGCCGGACGAAACCTGGGGAATGCCCCGGTCATCGCGCAGCTTCTGCGCCTGGGTGCCCTTGCCTGAACCGGGTGCTCCGAGCAGTACGAGTCTCATCTTGGTCATCCACGGGTCGAGCGGGAGGCCGGCACCCTACCGAAATCCACCCTCGCCGCCAATTGGGAAAAGCGGCGCCACGCCGGGGGACATTCTCCTGTTCAAAGCCAGCCGAGTTCCGCGCGAGCCCTAAAAAAGGAGAATGTCACTGTTTTCCGCCATGGAAAAAGGAGAATGTCCCCGTTTTCCCGGACGCGGCGGAAGGGCTTCTTGATGTATGCTAGGAAGTCTCCGGGGTATCGTAAGTCACAGATAACAAAGCACTTTTGGAGCTTGTATGCCGAAGAAGAGCCATCCGCGCAACGCCTTCTACGCCCAGTCGGGCGGCGTCACCGCCGTGATCAACGCCTCGGCCTGCGGCGTGATCGAGACCTGCCGCAGGCACAGGGACCGGATCGGCAAGGTCTACGCCGGCCGCAACGGCATCATCGGCGCGCTGACCGAAGACCTGATCGACACGAGCCAGGAGAGCACGGCCTCCATCCGCGCCCTCCGCCACACGCCTTCCGGCGCCTTCGGCTCAGCGCGCTACAAGCTCAAGAAGTTCGAGGACAGCCCCGCGCAGTACGAGCGCCTGATCGAGGTCTTCAAGGCGCACGACATCGGCTACTTCTTCTACAACGGCGGCGGCGACTCGGCCGACACCTGCCTCAAGGTCTCGCAGCTCGCTGAAAAGCTGGGCTATCCGCTCACAGCCATCCACGTGCCGAAGACCGTGGACAACGACCTGCCGATCACCGACTGCTGCCCGGGCTTCGGCTCCGTCGCCAAGTACGTCGCGGTCTCGATACGCGAGGCGGGCTTCGACGTCGCCTCCATGGCCCGCACCTCGACCAAGGTGTTCGTGCTGGAAGTGATGGGCCGCCACGCGGGCTGGATCGCCGCGGCCGGCGGGCTCGCGGCCGAAAAAGCCGGCGATTCGCCGCACATCATCCTGTTCCCCGAGATCACCTTCGACGAGGAGAAATTCCTCGCCCGCGTGAAGGAGTGCGTGGACAGGTACGGCTACTGCGCCATCGTGGTCTCCGAGGGCGTGAAGAACTCCGAGGGCAAGTTCCTCGCAGATGCCGGCACGCGCGACGCATTTGGCCACGCGCAGCTCGGCGGCGTGGCCCCGGTCGTGGCGCAGTTCGTCAAGGACAGGCTCGGCTACAAGTACCACTGGGCGGTCGCCGACTACCTGCAACGCGCCGCGCGGCACATCGCGTCGAAGGTTGACGTCGAACAGGCCTACGCGGTCGGCAAGGCCGCGGTGGAACTCGCGCTCAAGGGCCACCATGCCGTCATGCCCGCCATCGTCCGCACTTCGAACAAGCCCTACCGCTGGAAGATCGGCGTGGCGAAGCTCGAGGACGTGGCGAACCAGGAGAAGATGCTGCCCCGCGACTACATCACCGCGGACGGGTTCCACATCACGGCCAAGGGCCGGCGGTACCTGGCTCCCCTCATCAAGGGCGAGGACTACCCGCCCTACAAGGACGGCCTGCCCCAGTACGTGGTGCTGCGTAACAAACCGGTCCGCAAGAAGCTGAAACAGCCCTTTGTGGTATAGTCCCGCGCCTTTTTTGGCGGCCGGGCAAGGGTCGAAAGAGCCCTCCCGGCCGTGAGTTGATCTTAGGGAAAACCCTCGTCTGGAGGTTCGAAATGACCACTAACTTCGCGCTGCTGCTCGCGATGGGCGCCGGCGTGCTCGCAATCCTGTACGGCGTGCTGTCGGCACGCTGGATCGTCGCCCAACCTGCCGGCAATGCCCGCATGCAGGAAATCGCGGCGGCCATCCAGGCGGGCGCCAAGGCCTACCTGAACCGCCAGTACAGCACCATCGCCATGGTCGGCGTGGTGCTGTTTGCCGTCCTCGGCTTCGCGCTCGGCTGGCACACGGCCGGCGGCTTCGCCGTCGGAGCCATCCTCTCCGGCGCCGCGGGCTACATCGGCATGAACGTGTCGGTCCGGGCCAACGTCCGCACCGCGCACGCAGCCAGCGTCGGCCTCGACCCGGCGCTGCAGGTCGCGTTCCGCGGCGGCGCCATCACCGGCATGCTGGTCGTGGGACTCGGCCTCCTCGGCGTCGCCTCCTACTACATGCTGATGCTGAACCTGACCGGCGGTGACACGGACAAGTCGCTGCACGCGCTCGTCGGCCTCGCCTTCGGCGGCTCGCTGATCTCGATCTTCGCGCGACTCGGCGGCGGCATCTTCACCAAGGGCGCCGACGTGGGCGCCGACCTCGTGGGCAAGGTGGAAGCCGGCATCCCCGAGGACGACCCGCGCAACCCCGCCGTGATCGCCGACAACGTGGGCGACAACGTGGGCGACTGCGCCGGCATGGCCGCGGACCTCTTCGAGACCTACGCGGTCACGGTCGTCGCCACGATGCTGCTCGCCGGCCTCACGATGCAGTCGCTCGGCCCGAACGCGGTTCTCTACCCGCTGGTCCTCGGCGCGGTGTCCATCGTCGCCTCCATCGTCGGCACCTTCTTCGTGAAGGCGCGCGAGGGCGGCAAGATCATGAACGCGCTCTATCGCGGTCTCATCGTCTCGGGCGGTATCGCGGCGGTCGCGTTCTACTTCGTGACGAAGATGATGCTGGGCCCCGACAGCATGAACCTCTTCTACTGCTCGCTCATCGGCCTCGCGCTGACGGCGGCGATGATCGTGATCACCGAGTACTACACTGCGACCGAGTACGCGCCGGTGCGTTACGTGGCGGCGGCGTCGCAGACCGGCCACGGCACGAACGTGATCGCGGGCCTCGCGGTCTCGATGAAGTCGACCGCGCTGCCGGTGCTCGCGATCTGTGCGTCGATCTGGGGCGCATTCCAGCTCGACGGCCTCTACGGCATCGCGATCGCCGCCACCGCCATGCTGTCGATGACGGGCGTGATCGTCGCGCTCGACGCCTACGGCCCGATCACCGACAACGGCGGCGGCATCGCCGAGATGGCCGGCCTGCCGAAGGACGTGCGCAAGATCACCGACGCGCTCGACGCCGTGGGCAACACCACGAAAGCCGTCACCAAGGGCTACGCGATCGGCTCCGCCGGTCTCGCGGCGCTGGTGCTGTTTGCCGACTACACCAACAACCTGCAGAGTCACCTGCTCGCCACGGGTCGTGAAATGGTCGCGTTCTCGCTGTCCGACCCGGCCGTGATCATCGGACTCTTCATCGGCGGCCTCGTGCCTTATCTCTTCGGCGCCATGGCGATGGAAGCCGTGGGCCGTGCCGCGGCCTCGGTGGTCGTGGAAGTGCGCCGCCAGTTCAAGGAGATCAAGGGCATCATGGAGGGCACGGGCAAGCCCGATTACTCCAGGGCCGTGGACATGCTCACGCGCGCGGCGATCAAGGAAATGATCGTGCCGTCGCTGTTGCCGATCCTCGTGCCGGTCGTCGTCGTGTTCGGCATGAACTTCCTGATGGGCCCTGGCGCCGGCATGCGCGCTACTGGCGGGCTGCTGATCGGCACGATCGTCACGGGCCTCTTCGTCGCGATCTCGATGTGCACGGGCGGCGGCGCCTGGGACAACGCCAAGAAGTACGTCGAGGAAGGCAACTTCGGCGGCAAGGGCTCCGAGACGCACAAGGCGGCAG
The DNA here is from genome assembly GCA_963706755.1 of uncultured Gammaproteobacteria bacterium. Classification (GTDB taxonomy): domain Bacteria; phylum Pseudomonadota; class Gammaproteobacteria; order Steroidobacterales; family Steroidobacteraceae; genus RPQJ01. The sequence goes on along the minus strand of CAVPNH010000008.1, from coordinate 6,732 downwards.
TGACCGGCGACACCGTCGGCGATCCGTACAAGGACACCGCGGGCCCGGCCATCAACCCGCTGATCAAGATCATCAACATCGTGGCGCTGCTGCTGGTGCCGCTGCTGTAAGAAGCGGTTAGTGATCAGTGACTGCCCCGGGGACTGTCCCCGCAGGGGACTGTCCCGTCTCTCGCAGTCGCTGCAGAACGAAGAAAGGCCCCGGAAACGGGGCCTTTCCTTTTCGAGATGGTCCAGCTCGACTTGCGCCGCAGTGTCGGTTCCTAATGTGGTGGCTGGGCAAGAGCCCGTCAGCCGTCCGACCCGGGCCGCAACTCCTGCTGGCGCACCACCATCGCCACCAGGGTGACGACGGTAATGGGCAGCACGAAGCTCACCATCACGTTCGAGAATTCGTCGAGCGCGTCGTGCTGTTGCGCACCGAGGATCAGGTAGACGACGTAGGCAGCGTAATAGGCGAGGAACATCAGGCCGCGCTTGCGGCCGATCTGCCGGCCGAGGAGCAGCACCGGCAGGCAGGCGATCGCCACGGCGATCATGACCCAGATGTCGAAGTTGAGCACCGCAGGGGCAATGCCGAGACCGGTCGGGCTGACGACTCCCGACATTCCGAGGCAGCCCAGTATGTTGAAGGTGTTGCTGCCGATCACGTTGCCAACCGCAATGTCCCGCTCGCCACGGATCGCCGCCATGATCGAGGTGGCCACCTCCGGCATGGACGTGCCCGCGGCGATGATCGTGAGGCCGATGACGAGGTCGCTTACCCCGAGGGCCCGCGCGAAGGCCACCGCCGCGTCGACCAGCCAGCTGGACCCGAGCACCAGCAGGCCGAGGCCGACCGCGATCAGCAGCACCTGAACGGCCCAGTGGCTGTCCCACTCACCCGCGTGGCGGATGCCGCCGGCGTACTCGTCGCGGACCTCGGCGGTCTCGGCGCGCGACTGGCGCACCAGAAAGAGGACGTAGACGACCAGCAGCAGGAGCAGGAGGGCCGCCTCCGAGCGTCCGAGCGTGCCGTCGAGGATCATGATCCCGAGCACCACCGAAGCGCCGATCATGATCGGCACCTCCTGGCGGATGATCTGCGAGTGCACGACCAGTGGCGTGATCACCGCGCTGATGCCGAGGATGAACAGCACGTTGAAGATGTTGCTGCCCACCACGTTGCCGACGGCAATGTCGGTGTTGCCGCTCAGGGCGGCGCCCACTGACACGGCCACCTCGGGAGAACTCGTGCCCATCGCGACGATGGTGAGGCCCACGACGAGGGGCGAGATGCCGAGCGACAACGCGATCCTGGAGGCTCCGCGTACCAGCGACTCTGCGCCGGCGATCAAGGCTGCGAGTCCAAGAAGGAAGAACAGCGCGTGGCTCAGCATGACGGCGGCCGGTTCGGTCGGGTAACGGAATCCGTAGTCTACTTCACGATCGGACCGGCCGGACTCTGGCGCCTGAACCCGCGCCTGGCGTCAGCGCAGCGACCTCAGGCTGCGAGTCGCAAGGTAGGGGTCGAGACGTGCCAGCAGCTGGTATGCAAGATACGATCGCAGCGACTGCCACCAGCGACGCCCTCGCCGCCAGCGTACCGGGTCCAGCGTGTCGGCATGCCGGCGGTCAGCCTCGAACTCGGCGCGCATGCGGGCCGCGAGCGCAGCGGACGGCAGGCGCAGCAGCATCTCGTAGTTGATCAGCAGGCTGCGCACGTCGAGGTTGCTCGAGCCCACGTACACGACGTCGTCGAGCACCATCGCCTTCGCGTGGACAATCTGCGGCCGGTAACAGTGGATTCTCAGTCCGGCCCGCAGGAAACGCGTAAACAGTCGTTCGCTGGCCCAGCGCGAGACCGGCACGTCGCTGCGTTCGCCGAGCATGATTTCGGCCTCGCCACGGCGGGCAGCGTCCCGGATCGCAGCGCCGATGCGCCGCGACGGCAGGAAGTACGCGGCCCAGGCCTGGATCCGCCGCGCGGCACGGATGTCGAGCAGCAGCCGCCGGCGCAGCTCGGCCGTGGGACAGCCCGGCCCGGAGAGCAGTAACTCAGGCTGCTCGCATGTGCCGGCGGCAAGCCGCGGGGCCCTGCGCCAGAAATGGCGGAACTCACGGCGGCCGAACGCGGACAGATCCCACATCCGGGCGAAGCTCTCGGCAAGGGCGTCCACCACAGGCCCGTCTACGCGCACGGCGAAGTCGCGCCAGCCGGCCTCGAGGCCGTCACCGTCGTACTCGTCGGCAATGTTGAGGCCGCCGATCACGGCCTCGTCGTCTGCACGCAGCAGCTTGCGGTGATTGCGGAAGTTGAGGAGCAGGAGTCGCTTTGGGTTGAACCAGCGCAGTTCACCGCCGGCGGCGATCAGCGGCGCGAAATAATCCTGGCGCAGCGTGTCCGAACCGTACGCGTCCAGCAGCACCCGCACGTGGACCCCGCGTCGCGCCGCGCTGGTCAGTTCGGCCAGGAACCGGTCGCCGACCGCACCCGCCTCGTAGATGTACGTCTCGAGTTCGACCGCGGTCCGCGCCTGACGCACCAGGCGCCACATGCAGGCGTAGGCGGCGCTGCCGCCCGCAAGCAGTTCCGGCGCGGGTTCTGCCGGCGCCTGATCGCTTTCGCGGTGTTCAACGTCGCTCATCGGCCGATGGTGCCTGCCGTCGGCCATGGCGCGCCAGCGGCCGCGCCCGCCTCGACCTCGTCGAGCAGCGGATGCGCATGGCGACCGGCCGGACGGATCAGGTACAGCGGCTCGCTCAGCTCGGGCACGTGCCCGATGCGTCGCAGCCCGAACTGCCTGGCGACGTCGGACTCGATTACGGTCGGCACACAGACAATTCCGAGGCCGTGCTGCGCGAACACCTTCATCAGCGCGCTGTCGTCGCAGCGCGCCACGACACGCGGCGTCAGCCCGCGCTCGGCGAGCCACGCATCTATGGCAATGCCGACCGGTGAATCGGCGGGCCTGGCGATCAGCGGTGCGCCCTCGAGGCAGGCCGGGAAGGCCCCGCGCAGCGCCTTGCGTACGCGCGACGCAGCGACGAAGCTCAGGCCCGACCGAAGCAGCAGTCGGCCGCGGAAGGAGCGTGCCAGGCTCGGCGGCACAGGCTGCTGTGCCAGCACCGCGTCCAGCTGGTGCGCGCCGAGCTGTACGATCAGCCCGGTGACGGTGCCCTCGACACAGTCGAGTTCGATACGGTCGCGGTGACGCTCGAGCAGCGGCGCCAGCACCCGCGCGGTCAGCAGCTTCGGCACGCCGTCGGTGACGCCGAGGCGCAGCGCCAGCCGGCGCGGTTCGGCGCGGCCAGCCATGACGCTGCGCAGTTCCGTGCCGAGAGCGAAAATCGACTGTGCATAGTCGCGCGCCACTTCGCCGTCGGCCGTCAGCACCAGGCGCCGGCCGGACCGCTCCAGCAGCTTCCGGCCGAGCGACTGCTCCAGCTCGCGTACCTGGGAGCTCAGCGTCTGCGGCGCAAGGTGCAGCCGGCGCGCGGCGCTCGCGAGCGAGCCCTCGCGCGCGACCTCGTGGAAGTAGTGCAGGTGCTTCAGGTTGATGCGTCCCGGGGATCGTGCGTTCATCAGGTTTTCTCGATGTCTGGTGAACGGATTTTCTCATTTTCTCTGGTTCTCGTCCTGCGTACGATCGCTCCGCAACATCACAAGGAGCAGCCGCCATGAAAGTCGACGTCCACGCCCGCCGCTTCACGCTGACCGAATCACTGCGAAATGCCGTTCATCGCGAGATCGGCCGCCTGGCCCAGGCGCTCGGAGGCGGCATCACGCGGGTGTCCGTAAGGCTGTTCGACGTGAACGGCCTGCGCGGAGGGCCGGACAAGGGCTGCCTGGTGAGCGCGCAGTTCACCGACGGCACGTCAATCGTCGGCAGCGATGTAGACGGCGACCTTTACCGCTCGGTGGGGGCCGCATTCGAGAAGGTGCTGCGCAGCCGGCGGATGAACCGCGCGCGCCGCCTCACGTTGCGTCGGCACGCGCTGCGAGCGCAGTTCAATCCCGCCTGAGGGGCATGACCCGGCGGCTTGCCTCGGGCGTGCCCGGGGGAGGCCCTGACTGCTGCGCCCAAGGCATCGAGCTTCGCGGTCCCTCGGACCGCGACGACGGAATCAATGAAAACACCTGCAGCACTGCAACCCCTGATCGACGACGGCGTGATCGACGAAGTCATCCTTTCACTGAAAAGTGGCAAGGAAGCGACGGTCTACCTGGTGCGCTCGGGCACGCAAATGCGCTGCGCCAAGGTCTATCGAAACATGGCGCAGCGCAGCTTCCAGAAGCGCGCCCAGTACCAGGAGGGGCGCAAGGTCCGCGGCAGCCGGCAGGCCCGTGCCATCAGCAAGAGCACGACGTTCGGCCGCTCGGAACAGGAAGCCGCCTGGAAAAATGCCGAGGTGGACGCGCTGTATCAGCTCGTCGCCGCCGGAGTGCGCGTGCCGAAGCCGCACGGCTGTTTCGATGGCGTCCTCATCATGGAGCTGGTGACGGATGCGGATGGCAACCCGGCGCCCCGCCTGGGAGAGGTGGAACTCTCTCCCGAGATCGCCCGTGAGTATCACGGCTTCCTGATACGGCAGGTCCGGCTGGCCTGCGCTCAGGTCGTAGCGCCTGTCCCGCTGCGAAAAAGACCGGTTGGATTTCCTGTCCCTGGATGCCGTTGACGTGCTGACTCGCGATTTCCGGCATGGCAAGATACGGGGCACCAGGGGAAGGAGCACCAATCATGATCTCGCGCCGCGTCGCCAGCCTGCTGATGGTTTCTACGCTTGCCCTCGCTGCCTGCAGCAAACCTCCTGCAGTCGCGGACGCTGGCGCTGGCGCTGGCGCCGATCTCATCATCACCGGCGGCCCCATCCTCACCATGGAGGGCGCCGAGCCCACCACCGCCGAGGCCCTCGTTGTCGACGACGGCAGGATCGTCTTCGTCGGTTCGAAGGTCGATGCCCTCAAGCGGAAGGGCGACGGAACCGTCGTCAAGGACCTTGCCGGCAAGACCCTGATGCCCGGCTTCATCGACGGGCACGCCCACGCCATGCAGTTCGGCGCACAGGCCGTGGGCGCCAACCTGCTCGCTCCGCCCGACGGCACCGTCAACACCATCGACGACGTGGTCGAAAAGCTGAAGACCTTCGCGCAGAGCCCTGACGTGAAGCGCACCGGCTGGATCTTCGGCGTCGGCTACGACGACGCGCTGCTCGGTCGCCACCCCACCCGCGAAGATCTCGACAAGGTGTCGACCACGGTGCCGGTCATGGCGACGCACATCTCCGGCCACTTCGCGGCCGTGAACAGCCTCGGCCTGAAGATGATCGGCTACGACGCCGCGACCCCCAACCCCGAAGGTGGCGTCATCCGCCGCGAGGCCGACGGCAAGACCCCGAACGGAGTTCTCGAAGAACTGGCCGCCATTCCCCACATGCTGACGGCGCTCACGCCCGCCACGCAGGAGGGCAAGGACTATTTCCTCAAGCGCGGGCTCGAGATGGCGAAGAGCTTCGGCTACACCACCGCCAACGAGGGCCGCATGTTCGGCCCCATGCACGCCGTCATGGCGGACGCCGCCAATCGCGGGCTGGTCGACATCGATCTCATCGGCTGGATGGATTACACCGGCCGGGCCGAGCTCGACAAGGCGTTCAGCACCAGCTTATTCGAATCACTATCGGCTCGGCGGCCTCAAGATCACGCTCGATGGTTCCCCGCAGGGCCGCACCGCCTGGCGCACCGTCCCCTATCTGATCCCGCCCGATGGCCAGAAGCCGGGCTACAAGGGCTATCCCGCCATCCCGGACACCAAGCAGGTCGAGGCCTATCTTGACGAGGCCTATGCCAAGGGCTGGCCGGTCAAGGTCCACGCCAATGGCGATGCCGCCATCGATCAGCTGTTCGCGGCGCTGCGCCCGGTGGTCGCAAAACATGGCGTCAAGCCCGGGCAGACGATCCTCGTCCATGGCCAGTTCATCCGCCCGGACCAGGTGCAGGAGCTGAAGTCGCTCGGCATCTTCCCTTCGATGTTCCCGATGCACACCTTCTACTGGGGCGACTGGTACGAGCAGATCGTCGGCCCGGAACAGGCCGCCCGCATCTCGCCCATGCGCTCGATCCTGAACACCGGGCTGCACGCCACCAGCCACACCGACGCGCCGGTTGCGCTGCCCAACCTGATGCAGGTCGCCTGGGCGACGGTGAACCGCACTTCGCGTTCGGGCAAGGTCATCGGTCCCGACGAGCGCGTGACGCCCTACGAGGCGATGCAGATGATCACGATCTGGGGCGCCGAGCAGTTCGGCGAACAGGCCACCAAGGGTTCCATCAAGGAAGGAAAGCTCGCGGACTTCGTCATCCTCTCCGACAACCCGGTCACGATCGATCCGAAGGACATCAACAAGATCCAGGTCCTCGAAACCATCAAGGAAGGCAAGTCGGTCTGGGTACGGAACTGACGCCCTTCGCTTTCTACATAATCCGGCTCAACTCAGCCATTGGAGGCCGGTTTTGACGCGCGGCGCAGGGGGAGCCTATCCTCCCTGTGCACAGCGGGCACAGCCCCGGGACCCTCTCCACAACCATAATAAAAAGACGCACGCCATGTTCGCACTGTCGAACCTGATACCGAACGACGGTACGCCCAGCCTGGTCGACGAAGTCTGCTTCCATCCCAGCGGAGAGATGTTCGGTGCAACTTACGAGTACAACGATGAGGTGAGGCTGTATGACGCGCGTACCCTCTCCATC